>OZ245933.1:0-1719171 GCA_965229995.1 Thermodesulfobacteriota bacterium
GATCTGAATTATCAGAAACTGCTCAGTTTGGTCGGTAGGGCCAATGCAGAATTAGCGCGCTATGATGGTTTACTGCAGGGCATTCCCAATCCGGCGGTGATGCTTCCACCCTTTTTTAGCAAGCCCACTTTCAGAAGTTCGGATTTGACCAAGCAGCTCAAGGACCAGCATGGTATTCATAGATAGACCGCTTTTGCGTTGCTCAAGCAACTACGAGATGCAGAAATACTACAAGAGCTTCGGCCCAGCAGAGAAAGTCGCCCCGCGATTTTGCGTTTTCCAGAATTGATAAAACTGGCGCAGGGGTAAGAAGCATTATGAAAAATTTGAGTAGCCTGGAGACTTTCCTACCGTATTTGTGTAGCCCGTTTTTCGTTCTGGGCTACGCAAAACACTTTGTGTAAATCTCAGGCTACGCAAAAAACTCGACTTAGACCCACCTTTTGAAGATAATCCGAATTATAAGAAAACCAGCTGAGCGTTTTAGTAGCAAATCTCTTCATGGTTTATAAAGAACCCGATTTTACCTGTAGTGAGCCACACTAGAACAAAGAACCTGTTTTTTTGTTGATAGCGTCAAGCGTTGCTTCTTCGAATACGGTGAAAAAGACGGCTTTACTCCCGAGAAATGCGCCTTTGTGCTTGAATAGCAATTAAGATCATCGCTCTCCGCCCGGCTTGATTAAAACCCGCGGATTCCATATAATTTATGCTACTTTTTCCCATGTCTTGCTTCGGAGAAACTAGATGAACCCCAAATCCGCGATAATGCTTTTGGTGCTTATAGCCGCCTTCGGTTTTTTCGCCTACAACATCCGTCTTCTCTTAAGACTCATCACTCTCGGCAAAAAGGAAGACAACAGATTTGACAATATTCCCGAGAGGATAAAGAAGGTCATCGTCTACGTGTTCGGGCAGAAAAGGCTTTTTAAGTACCGTTTCGCCGGCATAGAGCACGCCATGCTCTTCTGGGGCTTCGTCATAATAACGGTGGGAACGGCGGAGATGCTGATAAGCGGCGTCATCCCCGGGTTTCACCTTCTCCCAGGAGCCGTGCAGGGAATCTACGAGCTTATTCTTGACGTAGTGCAGGCCCTGGTTCTCGTGGCCATAGCCATGGGAATAACAAACAGGCTCACCATAGGCAGGAAAAGGGAGGTCAACGGACCCGACGCGGTCGTGATACTGGGTCTTATATTCGGCCTCATGATCACCGCATTTCTCACCACGGGAGCCCAAATAGCGCTTGCCGAGGCAAGCCCCGCCATGCTGCCGGTGTCCGGGGCGTTCTCCGGGCTCTACGACGGCATGAGCGTCGGAAACACCTTTTTCTGGAAGGAGTTTTTCTGGTGGTTTCACGTACTGATAGTCCTTTCCTTTCTGAATTACCTTCCCTACTCGAAGCACAGCCACGTCCTGACGGCGGTTTTCAACGTTTTTTTCCAGAGCCTAAAACCCCGCGGGCAGCTCTCGAAGCTTGATTTCGAAGAAATCCCCGAGGATCTTGACCACTTCGGTTCCTCGAAGATAGCAGATTTCAGCTGGAAGGACATACTTGACGCCTATACCTGCACCGAGTGCGGAAGGTGCACGGACAGCTGTCCGGCGTGGAACACCGAGAAGGTTCTCTCCCCGAGAGACATAGTCATTAAGCTTCGCCATTACGTCTCAAGCGAGGGAAAGGACATACTTGCCGGAAAACCGCAGGAAGAACAGCCCGACCTTCCCGACACAGAGTGGATAACGCCCGAGGAGCTTTGGGCGTGCACCACGTGTAACGCCTGTGTCGAGGAGTGCCCGCTTTTCATCGACCAGATGGGGAAGATAATGGATATGAGAAGGTTCCTGACCCTTGAGGGCCGCCTGAGCGGAACCGCCACGAGAACTCTTCAGAATCTTCAGAAAAACGGAAACCCCTGGGGATTCCCGGAGGCCGATCGCGGCACCTGGCTCTCCGAGATGGATGTTCCCATACTGGGTGTTTCCGCCGAGAACGCGAGCGAATTTGACGTGATTTACTGGACGGGATGTTTCGGAGGCTACGACCCGAGGGGACAGAAAGTCTCAAAAGCGATAGTGACCCTGCTTAAAATCGCCGGAGTCAACTTCGCCGTTATGGGCCCCGCGGAGACCTGCACCGGAGACCCCGCCAGAAGGCTCGGAGAAGAGGCCCTCTACCAGATGCTTGCCGTCCAGAACATCGAGACTATGAACGAGTTTAAAGTAAAAAAGATTCTCGCCAACTGCCCCCACTGCTTCAACACCATAAAGAACGAATATCCGGAGTTCGGCGGGCACTACGAGGTCGTCCACCACACCGATTTTCTCTTCCAGCTCATCCAGGAAGGGAAGCTTAACCCCGACGCCCCGATCGAGGAGAAGATAACCTATCACGATTCCTGCTATCTCGGCCGCTACAACAACGTTTACGACTCCCCCAGAGAGATACTGAAAAGCATTCCCGGAATCGATCTTGTGGAGATGAAAAGGAACAGGACCAAGAGTTTCTGCTGCGGCGCCGGAGGCGGAAAGATCTGGATGGAGGAAGAGGCTCCCAGGGTTAACTGGAACCGCTTTGACGAGGTCGTAGAGACTAACCCCGACACTCTGGCTACCGCGTGCTACTTCTGCAACACGATGTTTGACGACGCCGCGCGGTTCAAGGGGAAAGAGGAGGAAATCGGCATCCAGGACATAGCCGAGATCCTTAGCCGTTCGGTTAACTCATCAGATGCTCCTCCCTCCTCGTAAACTGCCCCGCGTGCGCCCGACCGGGCCTTGAGAGTCTCAGGAGGAACCTATGAAGCTTGATAAACCGAGGTCCCTTTTGATAGACTCAGGCGGAGGATGGTTCGATTCAGGCTCCTCTCCCACTGCCGGGGTTTTCGGCGACCCGGCCCTCACTCTCTGTTTCTCAGGCGACGGAACCAAACTGTTTTCCGGTTCCGGAGAGGAGACTTTCTCAGAAGACCCCCTCTGTTTCGTTGAGAAGCTTGCCGCCGAGGGGTACACCGCGCTTGGCTACATAAGCTACGACTACCTTCGGTACACGACTCCCGGAGTTGCCACATCGGAGGGGAAGGAAGGAGAGAGGCTTCCCTTCGTATTTTTCCACTTTTACGAAAAAGACGGTTTTTACCTGGCTCCCTGCGAGGAGGCTTTCGCGGCCGCGCCCTCGGTGAAAAGACGCCCCGGGGGTCCTCCGTGCTCGAACATTAAAAAGGAGGAGTACGTCCGGAAAATTTCGGCGATAAAAGAGCATATAGCCGCGGGCGACGTTTATCAGGTAAACCTTTCGCGCAGGTTCCGCTTCGGGCCCATGGGCGAGCCGCTTTCATGGTTTTTGGATTTTTACCGCACCCAGCCCGTTCCCTTTGCCGCCCTTATCGGTTTTCCCGGTTTTGAGCTCGTGAGCGGCTCTATGGAGCTTTTTCTTAAGAAAAGGGGCGACAGGATTACCACAAGGCCCATAAAGGGGACGATCCGAAGGGACCCAGATCCCCGACGCGACAGGGAACTTGCCGAGATGCTCGGGAAAAACCCCAAGGAACTTGCCGAGAACCTCATGATAGTTGACCTCATGAGAAACGACCTCGGGAGAATATGCAGTTACGGTTCCATAGGGGTTAGGGAGCTTTTCGCCGTCAGGAGCTACAGCACCCTTTTCCAGATGGAGTCTGAAATCGAGGGGCGCCTCTGCCCCGGCGTAGGACTCTCGCAGATAGTCGCCAGCACCTTTCCCCCGGGATCCGTTACCGGAGCCCCGAAAAGAGAGGCTCTTCGTATAATAGACAGCCTTGAGCCCCACCTGAGGGGTCCTTACTGCGGGGTGATCTGTCTTTTTTCCCCGAACGGGGATTTCACCATGAGCGTTGCGATCCGCACGGGGGTGAACCGCCCCGAGGGCGCGGATTTCTGGTTCGGAGGCGGAATCGTGTGGGATTCGAAAGCGGATGAGGAATACGGGGAAACGGAGCTTAAGGCAAAGGCTCTTACATCGGTTGCGTCCCGACAGATGCTATAATCATCGGCCATGGATGAACTTTTCTTTCTGAACGGAAAAAGACTCGAGAATCCGCCTGCGCTCCGCGCCCTTTTTTACGGAGAAGGGGTCTTTGAGACCTTCAGGTGGAAAAATTCCCCTCCGGTTTTCCTGTCCATGCATCTTGAGAGGATGCGCAGGGGAGCTGAGTTTCTCGGCATCCCGTTTCCCGCAGAAACTCAGGTGAGGCTTCGGATCGAAGACGCCGCGGAAAAAGCCGCGGGGGAGGACCTGCATGTAAAAGCATGTCTTCTCGGCGAAGGGGACTCGGTTTTTCACTCGCGACCCCGGACGGCTTCGCTTCTCGTGTCCGTAAGACCTCGCGTGAAGGGCCCCGAGGCCGTCTCTCTTTGGGTCTGCGGGGAGAGAAGGCCCCCGCTGAACCGTCTTTTTTCACACAAGACCCTTAACTACCTGGGAAACGTCGTGGCGAAAAGGGAGGCTCGCGAAAAAGGGTTTGACGAAGTCCTTTTCCTGGATACAGACGGCAGGGTGGCCGAGACCTCGTGCCATAATGTTTTCTGGGTAAAAGGAAAAAAACTTTTCACTCCGTCTTCTGAATGTCCTGTTTTGCCGGGAGTAACCAGGGAAATCGTTCTGCGCTCGGCCAAGCGGCTGGACTATGAGCCCGTCTGCGGAGGTTTTCCCCTTGAGGAGCTTCTTTCAAGCGATTGCGCTTTTCTTACCAACGCCGTTGCGGGTATTGTTTACGTAAGCGGGGTGGACGGTGACGCGATGCCTTCCGCTCCCCGGAGTTACGAGGCTATGAGGAAATCGCTTCTTTTGGAGTTCGGGTGGTAGAATTAAAGATGCGGAGAAATTTTTTCGGGTTTGGTACCGGCTCTTAAGGAGCCGAGGGCGGTTTTATGTCCGGCGAGATAACGGTCAGGGAGTATCAGCGGGAAGTTGACGAGTGGATAAAGAAAGTGGGAGTGCGCTACTTCTCTGAGCTTACCAACCTCGCGCAGCTTGTCGAAGAGGTAGGCGAAGTCGCGAGAATAATGTCCAGAACATACGGGGAACAGAGCTTCAAGGGGGATGAAAATCGTCGGGAACTCGGGGATGAGCTTGCCGACGTTCTCTTTGTCTTAACGTGCATAGCGAACCAGACGGGAGTTGATCTTACGGAGGTTTTGAGAAAGAACTTTGAGAAAAAAACGCAGAGGGACGGGAAACGGCATGCGGACAATCCCAAACTTCGCTGAAGGCCCTTGTGTTCTGCCGGCGGCCGCGTCCTGCGCTTCGGTTGTTGCAAAGGTCTTTCCTTGTGGTACCCTTCCCCGTTTTGAGAAGAATCGGCCTTTGATTCGCAACAGTTATCCTATCGAAGAAAGAGGAAATTGCTTTGGAAATGAAATTTGAAGAAAAACCCATTGAAGACATACAGGCGAGAAAAGACTACAGGAATATCTCCATAGACAGAGTCGGCGTCTGCGACCTCAAGATTCCGCTTAAGATAAAAGGGTGTGAGATCGATTCGGAGAGGGACCAGAGCGTACAGGCTTCCCTGAGCCTGAGCGTTAACCTGAGCCCCGACCAGAAGGGAATTCACATGAGCCGACTGCTTGAAACGGCCCTTGATTTTAACGCAGCCTTTTCCCTGGAAAACATGGCTTCTTTCCTGATCGCCCTCGGCGACAGGCAGGGCTCAGAAGATTCCGACGTTAAAATAGAGTTTGATTACTTTTTCAATCGGCATGCTCCGGTAAGCGGCAAGATATCCCCACAGCCCTACACGTGCACGTATCTCGGCGAAATGCATCCAGAGGGCATATGTCTTACCCAGAACGTGGTGGTACCGGTCAAGACTCTCTGTCCCTGCAGCAAGGAGATAAGCGATTACGGAGCTCACAACCAGCGCTCCAAAGTTTTCATAACCATTTTGCACGAAGAAAAGAAGGAAAACGATCCGATAGACATATGTCTTGAGGAAATAATAGGAATTGCGGAAAGAGGGGCGTCTTCCCCGCTTTACCCGCTTTTAAAAAGGGAAGACGAACGCCACGTCACGATGAGCGCCTACAACAAGCCGTGCTTTGTCGAGGATGTCGTGAGAAACATAGCCTCGGAACTCCACGGCAACTCCAGTTTCGACTCTTACGAGCTCAGGGTTCTTAACTACGAAAGCATCCACAGCCATAACGCCTTTGCCAGCATCGACAAAAGATTCTCGAACAAGTAAACCGGCGGAGAACACGGGGTTTGCACCGGTTCCCAAGTGTTTTTCGGGCACGAATCGACCGGGATTCCTCAGTTGGCAATAAAGGCAATCAGGCGCCCTCGGCAGCTGCAGTGCTTTTTGCCATGACAAGGGGCGCGAGAAGACCTTGTGTTTTCGTAATTGCTTGATATCAAACAATTTTTTGCTGTTGATAGATTGTGGAATGTTTTGATCCGGCACAGTTTAAAGAATGCAACTACCTGAAATTACTTAATATTTGTTTTCGACCCGGCGAAAGTTCTTTTAGTTTTCTGTGAAATGTTACTGACCGGTACGAACGCCGTTTTTATCCGCCTAAAGCACTTGTTTCCCTTTATTTTTCAGTCGGTTCGAGATAATCTAGACCCGGTTTCAAAACCCAAGAAAGCTGTGTAATTTAATCCCTAAGCTGTTGTTTCCTGCGGCGGAGGAAAAATGTGTGCGCTTTTGGAAATCATAAAAGAGGAGATGCGGGAATCCGGCCCGATTTCCTTCCGGAGATTTGTCGAACTTTCCCTTTTTCACCCGAAGCATGGCTATTACTCCTCGGGAAAGGCGAGAATCGGAAAAAAAGGCGATTTTTACACATCTCCTTCGGTTCACCGCTCTTTCGGGGAGACTATCTCGCGGTTTCTTGCCAGGGCGTCGCTTTTGCTCGAGGGGGAGAAATTCACAGTCGTGGAATTCGGGGCCTCGAACGGTCAGCTTGCCTTCGACATACTTGGAGCCCTTCGTGAAAATCACCCGGATCTGTACGCCAGAACCGATTACGTGATAAGCGAGATAAGCTCCGTGGCCAGGCAGGCGGCGAAAAAAACCCTGGAAAGACACCGCGAAAGGGTCCGATGGACGGACGACCTGCGAAAAATCGAAAGAGACGGTTTCTGCGGAGTCGTGATCGCAAACGAATTTCTCGATTCCCTGCCCTTCCACAGGCTGAAGCTGCACGGCGGGGAGACCCGAGAGGTTTTTCTTTCCCTCCGCGACGGGAAAATTGAGGAAGTTCTCCAGGACCCCGAAACCGAGGAGGTTTATGAGTTTTCAAAACGGTATCTGGATGAGTACGCGCAAGGCGAAGAGGCTGAAGCTTGTCTACTTGCGGGGGAATGGCTTGCCGAGGTCGGGAAGGCGCTTCAAAAAGGATTTGTTCTCAGCATTGACTACGGGTCCCTCGCTCCCGAGCTTTACTCACCCGAAAGGCGAAAAGGCACCTACAGGTGTTTTTACCGACACGAACTGAGTTCTGATCCCTATATAAGAGTCGGAGAGCAGGATATAACCGCCAACGTTAATTTTTCCGAACTGATTAGGATCGGCGATACCTTGGGTCTCACAACCGTCGAGTATGCTACGCAGGGACAGTTTCTTGTTGACTGGGGGATTCTCGAGATTTTCAAGACATACGATAAACCGGAGAATCAGGGAGACCGTCTCGCGGCCAAAACCCTCTTTATGCCTGAATTTATGGGGAGAAAGTTTAAGGTTCTGCTCCAGTCAAAGGGCCTCCAACCCGGAGAACTATTGGCGTCTTACAAGGACCAACCATTCCGTATTACGCTGTAATTACTTCTAAATTTCTTTAAGACTTTCTGTTAATAGCAAATACAACTGTCCGCTTTTAAGATACATCAATTGTCCGGTTTGGCTTTGTTCACATCAGCCTCGCAGGGCGTAGCCCGAAGAGGGTGATGTGAAACTGCGATATCCTCCTATGTGGGCCTTCGGTCTGCTTATTCCTCCTTCATTTTTCAATTGACCCTCGCTGTCATACTCTCCCACTTTGCGCTTGCCGTGATATATGGACATGCTCCCGTCTGAGTACTCATGCACCATCACCTTTGCCTTCACGAAGTGATAACGGTCCTCAACCGGTGGAATCTGAAGACGCGTCCCCTTGTAACTCACGCAGTTGTCGTTGCCCACTACCCTCTGGTGCTTTAAACACAGTATATCCTCAAGCCCCACGCCGAGCAGCGGCACAAACGCGCTTCCCTCTTCTGTGGGGGCTACCATGAAACGCCTGTTAAAATCCGATACGAACTTATCTCTAAGAAACCTGTTCGCCTCCTCCATCTCCACTATGCCCAGTTCGGACAGCTCCGCACACAGCCGCCCCTGCAAAGTCTCGAACATCCTCTCGCTTCGCCCTCGGGCCTCAGGAGAGTATCCCGGTATCGTCAAAATCCCAAGCTCAATCATCCCTCTTCCGAACTGCGTCGGGTTCTCCTTGTCCACACGCCCCCCAGCCACAGGAGTATTCCAGTAGTGAGAACCCCTGTCACTGTAAAAACTTGAGAATATCCCCTTACTCTCCAATACATCCCCTACGCCCCGAAAACTGCTCCATGTCCCCTCCTGGGCAACGAAAAAAGCACTGTATATCTCTCCCGTGGCATCATCCATCGTGACCACAAGGTCCCACTTCTTCCCCAAAACCCACTCGTGCGTGCTCGCGTCCTGATGTATCATCATTCCCGCCTGTTCCTTGCGTTCCCTGCGCTGGCGGTGAGGTCCACCGCCCCTGGGTCTTCTTCCCACCCCCGCGCGGTAAAGAGACCTTTTAACCCAGCTGTAGGAACGTTTGCCTCCGTGGCGCTCGGTGTAAGCTTCGTAGAAGTGAGCTACGTTGCGTTGCGGGTAAAGATCCCTGTACAGCGCCACCATCTCTGAGGTCTCCTGTTGAGGAGCCCGCCTGGGTGACACCTTCCCAAGGCGACGGTCCAAAAGCCCTTCGGTGCCTTCGCCCCTGTAACGGACTATGTAACGGCGCAATGTCCTCTCCGTTATCCCAAGCTGCTCTGCCGCCTCTTTCTGTGTCAGCTTCTTCTGCTTCCATCTGTCGTAAACTTTTTTGAACTGGTTCATCCTGACTCTTTGCAGAAACCTTGCCTGATCCATCAATATCTCCTCCCTGTATGGAAGAGATAAATCTAAACAATCGCTCTACCGCAAAACCGGACAAATCACGTGCTACAAAACCGGACAGATAATGTACCATTGACAGAACCTTGACAGGGAAAACCAGAAGATGTTTAATAATAACCTATCGGTGTTAGGCTATAGCACTATGAGCAACAGAGATAAAATCGTTGAGACTGCTGTTGAGCTTTTCCATTTTTTTGGCTACGATGGAACCTCAATCGATATGCTTGTAAAAGAGGCAGGTGTTTCCAAGAGTAATTTCTACTACTATTTTGAAGGCAAAGAGGCGTTAGGGTTGGAGGTGATGGAAACGGTCACTGCTTTTTATAAGGATCTCATGTCAGAAACTCTCCTGAGCAACGATCTCCATCCTCTTAAGCGCCTTGGCGCGTTTTACAGGGAGATACTTAATCACCAGCGCAACAAATTTTTGAAGTACTCCAGATATCAAGGCAGTTTTTTCGGAAATATGGCATTGGAACAGAGTGTCAAAAACGAAAGGTTCCGATCTGCTGTGGAAAAACATTTCCGAGAATGTGAGGTTTCTGTTGAGGCGTGCGTAAGAGAATGCTCGGAACTGGGGGTTTTCTACGATCACCTTGAGCCGAAGCAGGTGACTAAGTTTTTGTTTTCTCAGTTTGAAGGAGACATGCTCATGGCGAAGGTCCATAACTCCTTTGCTCTGATAGAGGAACTTTTCTGGCAAGCACAGAAGATGATAATTAAAAAGGAGAATCTGTACCTGCTTGAAGAATTTACCGAAAATTCTTAACTGTGCGAGAGCAACTTATCTCCCCCCCCCCCTGGTCCTCGACCTCTTGATTCTTTAGTTTGAAGCAGTTACCGTAGCTGTAGAAGGTTGGGGTTTCTGTGCCTCGACCTATTAGTCTTTAAGAGACAGGGGAACCGATAATCAAAGCAAAAAGAGGTTAGGATGTCTGATACCATAATGAAGTCCGAGATAGGCGGAGACATAGCCTACCTGAGAGAGCTAGATCCAGATCTTTACGACTCATGGATGGCTTACCATGATTCGGTATTTACTGACGGTGCCCTTACCGCAAAGGAGAAACAACTCATCGCGGTGGCCGTAGCGCATATTACTGCCTGTCCTTACTGCATAAGGTCTAGGGTCCGTGCGAGCAAAAACCGCGGGGCGACCGATCAGGAGATAGTCGAATCGATCTACGTGGGACTGAGGCTTGCCATGGGGGCCCCCTTCGCTTTTTCTAGCTTGGCTTTTGAGGCTTGGGACACTCTGGAAAACGACATCCCGCTTACCGAGGGGCATTTTTTCAAAAAGGATATAGCGAAAGAGATTGCCAGCTTCAGAGAATGCAGTGGCGATATTTCTCCGCATTTCATGGAACTTCACAAAAAGATTTTTGCCGACGGAGCTCTAAGTAAAAAAATGAAAAGAGGCATAATAGGTCTTGCCTGCGCTCATGCGACTAAATGTCCCTACTGTATAAGGGGATGCGTGAAGGACGCCCGCACCGACGGCGTGACCGCGGAACAGATGGCAGAAGCCATAAACGTTGCCATGGTCATGACTGCCGGTTCTTGCTACGCCCACACCAGCATCGCCATGCAAACGCTTAAAAGTCTCCAGAAATAATTTTAACGGTTTCTTTGAAAATCCTCCTCATCTCCCCTGAATGTTTCACGTGAAACATTCAGGGGTTTTTTATCCCTTCTCCTGACCGAACGCGGTTTTATATGGTAGATTCTCTTTCATGTCGTCACGGATGTCTGAGCGCGAAAACACTGTAGCTGCCATTTCAACCCCACCCGGAGAGGGAGGAGTGGCCGTGATCCGCATAAGCGGCGGGAAATCTCACACGATTATACGGAAAATATTCGTTCCAGCGGGAAATCAGGGCTTTTCCGAAAGAAAACTTTGTTTCGGGAAAATAATCAGTCCCCAAACCGGAGAGATGGTGGATGAAGTTCTGTGCGTCGTTATGAGTTCTCCGGATACCTACACGGGGGATGACGTAGCCGAAATACACTCTCACGGGGGACACATGGTTCCCCGGAAGATACTTGAGCTCCTAATCGGCCTCGGGGCGACTCTTGCCGCCCCGGGCGAATTTACCCAGAGGGCGTTTCTTAACGGAAAAATGGACCTGGCACAGGCCGAGGCGGTCTCCGATATCATAAGCGCCCAGACCGAACAGAGCCTTCGGTACGCCGAAGCCCAGCTTGAGGGGGCCCTTTCGGGCAAGGTGAACGGGCTCAAGGACGAAATCCTCAACATCCTGGCGGAAATAGAGGCGAATCTCGATTTTCCCGAAGAAGATATAGATCCTCTTGCAAAAAGCCGTCTCAAAGAAGCGTCCGAATCCGTGGAAAAGGAGCTTTCGGCGCTTATCGAGAGTTACGATACGGGCAGAATGTTCAGAGACGGGGTGACTATGGTAATACTAGGGAAGCCTAACGTCGGGAAATCGAGCATACTTAACCGCCTGCTCGAGACTCAAAGGGCGATAGTGAGCCCGATCGCCGGAACCACAAGAGATTTTATTGAAGAAAGAATGAATGTCGGAGGAATTCCTCTCGTTATAACGGATACGGCCGGCATAAGAGACACTGAGGACCAGATAGAAAGACTCGGGGTAGAGCTTTCTCTCAAAAAAGCCGAGGAATCCGAATTCATACTCGTCGTTTTGGACCAGAACACAGAACTGGACGCCCTTGACAGAAGAATCCTCGAAACCGCTGCTAAAAAGAAGCATCTTGTCGTAATCAACAAAATGGATCTTGAGGAGAAGCTTGAAAAATCGAAGCTTCGCCGGATTCTCGGGCGGAAAAAGCCGGTGAAGACCTCGGCGCTTACAAAAGAGGGGATAGAACAGCTCAGGGAGGCTATGTTCGAGACCCTTGCGGGCTCGCCTCGCGGCGTAGACGCCTCGGAACTGGTGCTGACTAATCTCCGCCATAAAAAATCCACGGAAAAGGCCCGCGATCAGCTGCGCGAATTCCTCGGACTTCTCGAACGGAACGAGTATCCCGAGATCCTCTCGATAGAACTGCGAAACTCCATGAACTCGCTCGGCGAGATCACCGGGGAAGTGACCACGGAGGATCTTCTGGGCAGAATTTTCTCCAGATTCTGTATTGGAAAGTAAAAGCAAGAGCAAAATGTTTCACGTGAAACATTTGGGACTTATATACATAGGTTGACGGAGGGGGGATCATGTGGCTCTGAGAATCAAGAAGATTCTTTCCGCCGTTTCCTTGAATCCGAGTATGTAGCTGGGATACATAGGAGAATCAGAGAAAGACTTGTTTATACTGATATCCGCGATCTCCTGAAGAAGAACGTCCCTTAGGTTTCCGGGAAGCCTTCCCTCTTGGAAGGCTTCTGTCAGTGTACAGAGACCTTCAAACAGAATTTTCGCACTTAGAATAAATGCTTTTTCAGAACCTTTTAAGTATTGTCTTTGGTCTTCGCTAAAACCAGACACAACAACCTCCTTTATAATCTAGTTTAAAACCAGCTTTCGCGACACAGGTGCCGGTAACCTGTGTTTCGGACTGCCCAGAAATGGGTGGGTGTCGCTTTTTCTCCAATAAACCCTAATCAAGTCCTTTTACCGTTATGGACAAGAAGTCGGCAAGTCAGTTTCAGATGCTTTAAGTCCCCTGACATTAGCCAAGGTTACCACTCTGTCCGTAGTTGGAGGATTAGCGCTAGAATCGCCAGGAATGGTTACAACAACTTTTCCACCCATAGCTCGGGCTGTCCCATTAGTAGTAGTAATGGCATCCTCATCTTTATAGTCCGTGATGGTATCAAACGTTGCAGCAATTTCTTCAGCGGTACCGGAAGCATCAAGCTTGAAGCAGTCTTCCCCCTCACCACCTGTGAGAGTGCCCTTTCCTGTACCACCCTCCAGATCATCATCACCTTTGCCACCGTAAATCGTATCGTTACCACCACCACCTTCAAGAACGGCATCATCATGGTCGCTACCCGTAATGATGTTAGGCCCGCTATCGCCCAGTAGTTCAACTGATGAGCCCACACTATCTCTTGCTTTCAGATTCTCAAAATTAGAATTATTCCCCGTGCCTAACTCAGTTCTAGTGCCGACAATAAGGGTGTCAATTCCATCACCACCATCGAGAGTGTTACTGTCTGCACCACCGTCAATCGTGTCGTCGCCTGCACCACCAAAGAGCATGTCGTTACCAGCACCGGCTACCCTACTCAGAAGTCCCTAGCTCTACTTGAACGTATAATCCTAGCTAGTTCTAACCCGAAAGATATAGTGTTCGATCCCTTCTGTGGATGCGCAACTACCCTCGTAGCGGCGGATAGAGAAAACCGCAACTGGGTTGGTATCGATATATCCCCAAAGGCGGTAGAACTGCTGGTGAGGCGTGTTGAAGATGATCAGGGCTTGTTTCGGGAGATCGTTGCCCGCAACGATCCCCCAGCACACACAGATGTACTGGTGCTGAGGCGCTACAACTCACCAGAGAATAGAAAGCAGCTATATGGAGATCAGGGCGGACACTGCAACGGGTGCAATGAACATTTTAAAGCGCAACAGCTTGAAGTCGATCATATCATTGCCCGCTCGCAGGGAGGCACTGACCATCTCGGGAATCTGCAACTGCTTTGCAGCCATTGTAACCGCATAAAGGGGAATCGTGGACAAGCGTATCTGATTCCACACCTTTGAGGGTAGGAAAGTTGCCTATGCCTGATCCCTCCACCACACAGGTATCAGCACCACTAGCACCATCAGCAGCAGGTCGAACCCACTGTCGTTGCTATCTGCGGAAGCGATGGAGCAGCCCTCGCTATTGATTATCAGATCCTTTAAGTCCAGCTCCAGTTCTTCCATTTCCTCTTCTTCCTGAACATCTTCTTCTTCCTCCGGCTCCGGTTCTACTGGAAGAGGTGGTGGTGCTCCGCCGCCGCCTCCACCGCCTGACCGGGGTGCTCGTTCGGGCTCAACAACTTCTGGCTCCATCGGGTCATCCACCTGGTCTATCTCGTCATCTATCGGTTCGGATGCTCGCAGCATGATTTCTTCAGAATCGGACCAGCCACCGGCCCCGACAGAGTTCGTCGCCTTAACCTGAATTTCGTACGTCTTGCCCGGGGAGAGTCTCGTGATAATTGCCTCCTTTTCTCTCATAGCCGCCTCATTCAGCGGAACACTTGCCCAGCTAGTCTGGGGGCAACACCCCCTGTACTGAAGGGCGTAGGCGGTTATCCACGGGTAGACTAAGGTTGCGGCCCCATCCCAATTCACATAAAGACTGGTGTTAGTGTCGCTGCCTACGAATGGCGCCGGCAGCTCAGGGGCTATCTGGTTTTGATCGGAGTCCATATTGTTGTTCGACGGCACGCTAAGGCGCAGCTTGCGGGTCATCTTGTCCGACCAATCGCCAGGATTAGACCAGGTATACTCAGAGACTCCTGTCTCTTTTGCGGCAGCACTCAAGTCCCACGTGTCATCACAGACATGAAACTGCAGATCTGAAATAGCGTCCGATTCGAGATCCGTCAGGAGCCTGAGAATAAGCTTGTCTTGGACATTTCCATAATCAGCTACATAGGTCCCCAAGAAGCTGTACCTTTGCGCCCCTACTGCGAACCTGTGCTCCGGTTCTAGATGTCTCCCGCCATAGAGAGTATGATCAGAGAGCGTTTCCTCTCCCACCTCTAGCGTTTTTCCCACCCAGACGAGCTTGCGGCCCGGGAGAGCAGTCGTATCGCAGGTTGACTGCGCCTGGGCTTGAAAGGGAATTGCGATAAACATCAGTAAGACTAGAAAGAACCTCATGGGATGGACCTCCTGACAATCTTAGTAGAAGGGTGATTGTATCACCGTAACCGAAGGGGTGTCAAGAGATTATCAAGTCTTTTCAGTCAGTTAGAACCGTTCGACCGTATTAGCTTCCGTCAACATTAGTTAATGTAAACATTTTTTCATAACGTGGTAAAATGTTCTTAACGAAAAGTATAGGAGGTGCCTTTCGTGGAAACTTCTGTGAAAAACCGCACCATTTTTACCCGTGACAACCTTGAGGTTCTGCGGGGTATGGCGGACGAGTGTATAGACCTTATTTACCTAGATCCACCGTTTAATTCCAACCACAATTACGCGGCCCCTATTGGAAGCATGGCTGCGGGTGCAGAGTTCAAGGACACCTAGACTCTTGATGAGATAGATGAGGCTTGGGAGATTGCCGAAGCGCATCCCGGGCTTTACAAGCTCCTGGAAGCTACGAGGGAGATACACGGGAAGTCCATGATGGTCTACTTGATCTATATGGCCGTGCGGATTATGGAGATGAGGCGGATTCTCAAGCCGACCGGGAGCATATACCTTCATTGCGATCCCACGGGTTCTCACTATTTGAAGTTGCTAATGGATGAGATTTTCGGTAATGAAAATTTTAAAAACGAAATTATTTGGTGTTATACGGGAAACTCAACTCCAAAACTAAATTTTCAATCTAAACACGATGTGATTTTGTTCTACGCAAAAATGGGAGAAAACATGTTCAATCCTCCTCTAGCTCCTTATTCGGAAGCAACTTTAAAAAGATATAATCATGTTGATGAAAAAGGGCGTAGATACAAGATGAGTTCCCTTCGGAGCGGTCTTGAAAAAGTTTATGCAAAAGAAGGAAAGCCCTTAGAAGACTGGTGGATTGATATACCTGTAGTACGGAAAAAATCTGAACGGACTGGCCAACCCAAAAGCCTCTCACCTTGCTAGAACGTGCAATCAAGGCCTCCAGCAATGAAGGAGACATGGTGCTTGATCCCTTTTGCGGATGTGCTACTACCAGCGTTTCCGCGGAAACGCTCAACCGGCAATGGATAGGCATTGACGTATCCCCGCTCGCCGCAAAGCTTGTACAGGAACGCATAGCAAGGGAACTCGGACTTTTGCTGTTCAAGCCGATACACCGGTTTGATATTCCGCAAGACCGCGACGGCAAGCGCTCAATGGAATACCTGATCTCACAGGTCAGGTTGACGGCCTAGCCTCTCCACCAGACAAGCCCCGTCAACCCAAGTATATAAGTCCCAAACATTTCACAAACGGCTCGGTATAAACGAGAGGAACGAATCGGATTGCTTTCCCAATTATCAAGTTATTTAAGGGAGTTAGAATACAGCCTTGGAAATTCGCAAAATTTTATTCACAATCTATCAACAAAAAAAAGTGTTTCATATCAGTTAATTAAGACATTTCAAAGGAATTCTTAATGATTTATTAACAATACAAAACTTCGCCGGGAACTTCATGCGCAGACATGTTTCTCCGCGCCCCGGAAATTCAGTGGTTTGGGCTTCGCGAGCGGTTAAAATCTCCTTTTGCTGGCGGAACCGACCCTCGGCCGGCCGGATTTTCGTCGATGGTGTTCAGTGCTTACTTGCGTTTTCTTAAATAGTCTTTTATTTTCAGCGGGTTAACTATTGACCGGTTTTTTATAGCGTGTAGCCTAACTCGCTGGGTGAATTTATGATTTTTCCTCTTGGATGGCTTACTGACTACCTGAAAATAGATGTTTCCCCAGAAGAGTTGGGGGAAATGCTTACCATGGCCGGTTTTGAACTTGAAGCCCTTGAAGACAAGGGCAAGGCGCTTGCCGATGTCTGCGTCGCTCAGATAAACAGCATCGAAAAACATCCAAACGCCGACAGGCTGAGTATCTGTGATGTTACGGACGGACAAACCCGCTACGTGGTTGTCTGCGGGGCGGACAACATGAAAGAGGGGGACAAGGTCGCTTTTGCCAAGGCGGGTACGGTTCTTCCGGCTACCTCGAAGTTTCCGGAAGGCATCAAGATGAAGCGCTCGAAAATCCGCGGCCAAGATTCGGAAGGAATGCTCTGTTCCGCGGACGAAATGGGTCTCTCGGGCAGCGAAGACGGGATAATGATTCTCTCCCCCAAGGCTGAACTTGGAACCAGTATGAGCGACGAGATCGGCTACGACGGCGTTATCTTCGAGGTAGGAATTACTCCCAACCGTCCTGACTGCATGAGTATTTTCGGGATCGCAAGAGAAGTCTCGGCAATACTGGGCCAGAATCTTCAGAAACCCAGTTTCTCCATAAAAGAGCAGGGAGAGGACATTTCAGGAAGGGTCACGGTAGAGGTTGGGGACGCGGAGGCGTGTCCCAGATACTGCTGCCGGCTCATTGAAGGAGTCAGAATAGAGCCCTCCCCCGCATGGCTCCAGGAAAGGCTTGAGTACTGCGGAATCCGCTCCGTTAACAATGTTGTTGACGTTACGAACTTCATTCTGCTTGAACAGGGACAGCCTCTTCACGCTTTTGATTACGACAAGCTTGATCGGGGCCGGATTTCCGTTAGAAAAGCCAGTGCCGGAGAAACGATAGAAACGCTTGACGGAGTCGAAAGAAAACTGCTCGGCGATGATCTGGTTATCTGCAGCGGGGATTCCCCCGTCGCGCTTGCCGGGGTCATGGGCGGCGTCGGCACCGAGATAGAGGATGCGACGAGCAGCGTTCTGCTTGAGGCCGCTTACTTTTCTCCCGTGGGCATAAGGAAAACGTCCAAGCGAAACGGCCTTAAGAGTGAATCTTCGAGCAGGTTTGAAAAAGGCATTGACATAAACAACGTTTCGTTTGCCCTTGACCGCGCGGCCGAACTTATAAGCCGCCTATCCGGAGGAACGGTAGCCAAGGGGATTATCGACGTATATCCCGACCCCGTGAGCCCCAGGGAGATTTCCCTGTCAGTTGACAGGGTCTGTGGCCTGATCGGCATATCCACCGATTCCCAAGAAATAGCGGAGCTTCTCGAGAGCCTTGAGTTTGAGGTTCTCAGCCTCTCCGTAGACACGCTTTTGCTTCGAGCTCCGACTTTCAGGGTGGACATAGAGCGTGAGGTAGATATCATCGAGGAGGTTGCGCGTCTTCTGGGTTACGACAATATTCCCTCCGTCCTGCCGGAGGTTCCAATGGTAGCTAAGAAACCCAACGTGATAACCGTCATGGAGAAGAGGCTAAGGGACATTTTCGTTTCCTACGGTTTTCTCGAGGCTATAAACTACAGTTTCGAGTCCCCTGAACTTCTCAGGACGTTTGGCTTTGAGGAGTCGATGCGCGTTATGAACCCGATATCGCGGGAACTTTCGGAAATGAGAACTAGCCTTCTTCCCTCTCTTGTGAAAAATGTGAGACTCAACCTCTCGCGGCAGAATCAGGACGTAAGGCTTTTCGAGTCCGCCAAGGTTTTTTACCCCAAAGATATGGACCAGCTCCCAAACGAAGTGAAGAAATTCGCCGCGATTGCGACCGGGAAAAGGGCCCCTGAGATATGGAACGGGGGAAAATTCGATTTCTTCGACATCAAAAGCGTGCTTGAAAGAAGCCTGGAGGTCCTTTCGGTGGATTCCAAGATAGACTTTGAGTCCATTTCCTCTGACCATGGATTTCTATGGCCGGGGAAATCTTCCGCCGTGCTGGTTGACGAAAACGTTCTGGGGGTGGTCGGGGAGCTTCACCCGCATCTTCTGGAAAAACTCGAGATAAGCGAAAGCGTATATGTGCTTGAACTCGACTTATCTCTTCTCTCGGTCGTCTACACGAGTTTTAAGAGAAAATTTTCCCCGCTTCCCAAATTTCCATCCCTTCGCCGCGACATAGCGCTTGTGGTCGATGACATAGTTCCTGTGCGGGAAATTCTTTCAGTTATAAAAAAGGCAGATTTTGGTATAATAGAAAATGCTTGGGTGTTTGACGTTTACAAGGGAAATTCCCTTGAGGAAGGAAAAAAGAGCGTCGCGCTGTCCCTAATTCTTCGAAACAGGGAGAGGACCCTTACCGACGAGGATGCGAACAGGGTTCAGCAGGATGTTCTCAAAAGTTTGGAAAAAACGATAGGAGCCGAATTGCGTTCGGTTTAAAAAAAGGGGGGATTTTCATGACAAAGAAGGATCTGGCTGGTGTTTTGTACTCGGAGATAGGGTTTTCAAGAAGAGAATCAGCTGAAATAGTCAACTTTTTTTTCGAGCTGATAAGAGAGAGGCTTATGGCCGGCGAAGAGGTGAAACTCCCCGGGTTCGGAACCTTCAGGGTCACGAGAAGGAAATCCCGGATAGGAAGAAATCCCTCCACAGGAGAGGAAGTAAGCATACCTTCCCGCCTCACGGTCGTTTTCAAACCCAGCAGGTTTCTAAGGAAAAAGATTGACCAGGAACGGGGGGATTAAAATACCAGAGTCAAAACCGCCCCAATCTTCTTTTTTCAAGCAGAGTTTCCTCGCCGGCATCCTGATTATTGTTCCTTTCGGGGTGACCATTTTCGTCCTCTACAAGCTGATAAAGTGGATGCTTTTCTTTTTCAGCAACGGCCCCGCCGGAATCATCCGCCACTTCGTAGATGTCCCGCCTTACGTGTTTCAGGGGATATCTTTTGTCGTAGGAATCGTGGCCACCCTGCTGCTGGTCGTTTTCCTGGGGGCCGTGACCAGGAACTTCGTCGGCAGAAGAATGCTCCTGTTCGGCGAATCGCTTATCTCGAAGATTCCGCTTGCCAGACCCTTCTACGTGGGCGTAAAGCAGGTAGTGCAGACGCTTTTTTTCACCTCCCAGCTGCAGAGCATGAAAAGAGTCGTGCTGGTCGAGTACCCGAGAAAAGGAATCCGCGCCATAGCTTTCGTAACGGGAGTTACCGAAGCCGGCAGGGGACATAACGCGACAGACCAAAAGCTCGTCAATCTGTTCGTTCCCACGACGCCGAATCCGACAAGCGGTATTTACATAATGGTTCCGGAAGAGGATCTGCAGGAACTTGATATTTCCGTGGAAGACGCGTTTCGGCTTATAGTTTCCGCCGGGATTTCTCAAGGCGATTCTGATGTTTTTGGGCAAGATAAGAAAAACGGTTGACTCTTTCGGGATGCTCAGTCCCGGGGACGTTATTGTTGCGGGAGTGTCCGGAGGATCAGACTCCATGGCGCTTCTTTTCGCTCTTTATGACCTGCGGGAGCTTTATCTGGATATTGACGTGATCGTTTCCCACGTCAACCACGGGCTCAGGGGCGCAGAATCGGATGAAGACGCCGAGTACGTAAGGGAAGCGGCCGGCCGGCTTGGCTTTTCGTTTGAATGCGTACGGGTTGACACAGAGGGCTTCAGAAAAAAACGCGGACTTTCCCTTGAAGACGCCGCCAGGGAGCTTCGCTACGACTTTTTTAACGATATTCTCGCGAAACGCTCGGCTCAGAGAATCGCCACGGCGCACACCCTTAACGACCAGGCAGAGACAGTCATAATGAGACTCATAAGGGGAAGCGGTTCCCGGGGTCTTGCCGGAATAAGACCCTCGGTCGGCAACATAATACGCCCGCTTATAAACGTCACCAAGCTTGAAGCCAGGGAGTACCTTCAGTCAAAAGGCGTGTCCTGGAGGGAAGACTCGACCAACAGTTCGAACGAATTTCTAAGAAACAGGATAAGAAACGAGCTTATTCCCCTGCTTGAGAGCTACAATCCTGCCATCGAGCAGGTTCTCTCCCGGGTGGCGGCGGTCTGCGCCGCGGAGGCGGATTTTATTTCGGCCGAAGCCGAGAGGAAATTCAAGGAACTCGCCCGTGTTGTGGACGAAGGTGTGCTAGGAGACACGGAAAAACTTCTTCGCGAACCCCCGGCGATCAGGTTCTCAGTAATGAGAAAATCAATTTTGGCCGTAAAAGGAGACCTTAACTCGGTTTCCGCCAAGCATCTTTTTTCGATGGACGAGGTGATGCGCTCGGGTGAGTCCTCGGCAGAGGTGAACCTTCCCGGCGGAGTCGTTTTTCATACGGGCCACGGGGTTTTCTTTTTCACGCGCGAAGATGAGTTACGCGAATTCCCGCCGACCGAGATAAAAAACCATGGAACTCATAGAGTCTCTCGGGACCTTGAGGTCACAGTTGAGCTTACAGACGACTCCTCCCTCTGGGGTGCACCCGATGTCGGGTACTTTTCGCCCGAAAAAGTCGGCTTCCCCATAGCGCTTAGGAGCTTTTCTGAGGGAGACAGGTTCGTTCCGCTTGGAATGAGGGGAGCCAAGAAGCTCAAGGATTTTTTCATTGACGAAAAAATACCGAGATTCCTCAGAAAAAAAGTGCCGGTTTTTGAAACCCGCGACGGAATAATCTGGGTGGGCGGGCTAAGAACGGACAACAGATTCAAGGCGGATCGGATGAAAGGGCCGTGGCTTAGGATAAGGGTCTGCGGTTCTTCGCAGAAGCTGCTTGACCTTGCGGTTAAAAGTCCTAAAGCGTCCTAGGAATCCTCCCCAAGTCCGCTTTTAGCGATGTAACACGCTCCCAAGACCCCTGAGTTGTCTCCCAAAACAGCTTTTTTTATCTGAAGCTTCCTCTCCGCCCCGCCAAGACACCTTCTTTCGGCTTCCTTGCGGGTTTTCTCGATAAAAAGCGGCCAGGCGCCCGAGAGCCCCCCGCCCACAACCACTGTTTTTACGTCCAGGACGTTTACGAGGATCGATATTCCCACTCCCAGGGTTGCCCCGAAATCGTTCCATACGCCGATTGCCGCCTGGTCTTTTTCGTGCGCAAGCTCCGCCAGGCGCTCAGGGATGGCCGATTCTTCGGTGCCGGCGAGTTTTTCACGGAGCTTCGGGTGCTCGCGGACGATTCTTTTTATCGCTACCTGCGAAACGTAGGCCTCAATGCAGCCTCTTCCCCCGCAGGCGCACCCGGGTCCCGAAGGGTCGATGGTCATGTGCCCCACTTCCCCGGCGAAGCCGTCTTCCCCCGACCAAAGCTTGCCGTCAAGGACTATTCCGCCTCCGAATCCGGTTCCCAGGGTTATCATTACCATTGAATTTGAGCCTCTGCCCGCCCCCGCCCGGTATTCTCCGAGAGCCGCGCAGGAAGCGTCGTTTTCAATAAAAACGGGCGTTTCGGTTCCAATTCTGTCCGAAAGGTCTGAGGTAAACGGAAAATCCTTCGTGTTGGCTATGTTCGGGGCTTGGACGAGCATACCGTTTCTTCGGTCGACGGTTCCCGGTATTCCTATCCCGATTGCCGATATTTCCTCCCCGGCGAATCCTTTTATGAAGCCGGCAAGGTTCTCCATGAGCGGCGAAATACCCATATGGGCGTCCGAGCGGGTTTTTTTCTCCCCGAGCATGTCTCCATTCTCGGAAATGATTTTCCCCCTGAGGTTGGTTCCCCCTATGTCTATGCCAAGGAATTTCCGCTTCATTTTCCGTTTTTAAATCGTGAAAAACCGCAGGCGGCTGCTACCGGGCCGCCCCGGAACTTCTATTTTACCCTGTCTTTTCGGAAAAATATCGACCGCGGCTGCGCCTGAAGGCACAGGGTTTCTCCCGCTGCCATAGGTTTTTTGCGCAAGACGCGTGTAACAGGGTATAAACTTACTCTTATCCGCAAGAGTCTCTCATCGTTATTTCCTCTTCTGGAGAACCAACAGGTCGAAATGAACCTAAAAGCCGCAAGCATACTCTCAGCCGTTTTCCTGCTTTTTCTCTACATTTCCTGTGAAAGACCTCCCGAGGTTCCGGGCCCCGAGTCCATGCGCCCTGTCCCCTTCGTTCCGGAAATGGACGATGACCTTTTCCCGGAGGGACTCAAGGAGTCTATCGGCGCAAGCGTTGAGAAACTTTCGGAAACAAAGGATTCCCAGCTCGTTTTCGGACAGAAGACCGTTTCCGCGGGGGATTACGCCCTGGCCCTTAATTATCTTCTCGGCAAGCTTGAAACGGGCGTGACCAAGGATGATTTCATAAAAGACGTGAGGGAGAATTTTGATTTCTACGGCTTTCCGGGAAAGCCCTGGGGCAAGGTTTTCATAACCTCTTACTTCTCTCCGGTGCTTCGCGCTTCCCAGGCGAGAACCCCGAAACATACTCACCCCCTTTACCGGGTGCCCGACGATCTGGTGCGTCTCAGAATGGACAGGTTCATCAAACGGTTCGAGAGATTTTCGTTTCTTGAGGACGACAAGATCGCCCGGGGAAAGCTGCAGTCACTTTACGGAAGGGTTGAGCAGGGAGGTCCGGGCAGAACTTCTGACTTCGTCCCCTATTATTCCCGAAGCGAAATTGATTCCGGGGGAAAGCTCAGGGGGAAAAAGCTCGAGATCGCGTGGGTTGATCCCATCGATGGATTCTTCCTTCAGATCCAGGGCTCCGGCAAAATAAGGTTCGCGGACGGAGAGGAGCGGGTCATAGGCTACGCCGCCCAGAACGGACATGATTACGTGGCTATAGGGAAATTTCTTTTCGAGTGGATTCCGAAGGAAAAAATGAGCCTTTGGGCCATAGAAAACCACCTAAGATCCCTCTCCTACGCGGAGAGGATGAATATCCTTTACAAAAACCCGAGCTATATTTTCTTCCGCAGACTTCCCGGCAAGCCCCAGACCTCTTTCGGAACGGAAGTCGTTGACGGCCGGACCATAGCGACGGACAAAGCCTTTTTCCCCAGGGGATCTCTCGTGTTCATGGAATTTGAAAGGCCGGTTTTCGAAACTTCTTCTTCCGTTGAGCCGTCGCTTTGGAAGCCGACCTCCCGCTTCGTGGTAAACCACGACAGCGGAGGAGCGATAAAGGGCGCCAGGCGAGTCGACCTTTTCTGGGGGGAAGGAAAGGACGCATCCCGTCACGCGGGAGTCATGAAAAACTGGGGAAAATTCTTCTATCTGGTGCCGAAGGGGGAATTTCTCGTGGCGCTTAGGGAAAAAAATGGCGGGCGGAGCCCAGGAGGATAAGATGGCTGACAAAAAAACGCTTACATGTTCCGAGATGTCTTCTCTTAGCGGAGAGCACCTCTACGGAACCGCTGTCGAGGTAGAGAACTGGTTTGCACTCGAGTACTCCGGGATATGGAGAAGAGACGCTTTTGCTCAAAGCGCGCTGCCCCAAGAGGTAAGGGAGCACCTGGGAGAGTTTCTTTCGTCTTTTGAGCAATCCAGGATTCAGCTGATAGGAGGGCCGCGCCCGGGCGAGGGCAACCCCGTTTTTTACTACGCGCGCTCTTCTGAGTTTTCCCCGAAACTCTACAAATTCGAAATAGAAACTTACGAGGACCTTCTCTCGATAGATCTTCCCGAGCTTGTTCGCACCGGGGAAATAGAGAGATTCTCCTGTGCGGAGAAGCTTGTTCTGGTCTGCACCCACGGAGCGCGCGACGGATGCTGCGCGGTTGCGGGATCCGGAGTTTACAAGGAACTTCTCAAAAAAGATGGAATCTGCGCATGGAGAACCACCCATGTGGGAGCCCATCGCTTCGCCGCCAACCTCGTCATGCTTCCCGAGGGGATATATTACGGAAGGGTAAACGGCGAGAATCTGGAAGATGTCATTTCCTCCCATCTGCGGGGCGAGATTTTTCTTGACTGCTACAGGGGAAGGTCGTGTTTTTCCCAGACTTCGCAGGTCTCGGACTATTTTTTGAGAAAAGAGATAGGGAAATTAGGCATTTACGATATAAGGTGGGAATTTGAGAAGGACCGCGAGGACTACACTGCGGCCGAATTCGGGGTGGAGGGGGAAACCACGGTTTACAGCATAAACACCGTGGTTATGAACCAGGCCATAAAACTCAAGACAAGCTGCGATGAACCGGAGGTAAAGGGACTGCCTCAATTCTATTTCTACAGCCTGATACCCTATGAGCCGCCGGTCAGGGAAGAAGAAGACTCCTGATCACGCCGGTTTTCCTACTGCGAAGCGCGGCGGCGTCTAAGGGATTCGGTGAAATCAAGAATCTCCCGCGAAAGACGTTTTGAGCTTTGCTCGTCGGGAATTATGGTGTCGGTAACGAAAACGCTTATTCCAAGCGCTTCTATGGCGGCTGCCTCTCCCACGTCCGAACGGTCGATTACGAGCACGTCCAGAAAATCGGCGTAAAGCCTCGCCACCTGGGTTGAAGAAGCCTCCATCCCTAACCCCCTCATGAGCTTGTCTGCGGGGCCCTTAAGGGGTTTTCCGCGCATAAGGGGGCTTACGGCGACCTTGAGTACCGGCGTGCCGACAAGCCTTTCCCTTATCCCGCTTATCTCCAGTATGGGGCCGATGCTGATTATGGGGTTGCTCGGGCATATGATCACAAGATTCGCGCCGTCTATCGAGTCAAGAACCGAAGGTGCCGCGGAGGCCTCGCGCGCGCCTTTTATTTTAACCCCGCGCACCCCGGGGCGCATCGCGTGCTTTATGTAGTATTCCTGAAAATGCATTTCGCCCTCGTCCGTCTCTATCCATGTCTCGACCCTCTGGTCACTCATGGGCAGTATGCGCATTTCCCCGAGGCCGAAGCGGTGCGCTATCTTGGCGGTGGATTCGCTCAGAGTCCCGCCTGCGTCGCTTATGGATTTTCTGAACAGGTGAGTGGCAAGATCCCTGTCGCCGAGTCCGAACCATGTCGGAAAACCGAATCTCGCGGCGGCTCCCAGAAACTCGAACGTATCGCCGTGAAGTCCCCACCCCTTTTTTTCGTCTATGCTTCCCGAAAGCCTGTAGATTATGGTGTCTATGTCAGGAGAGACCCTCATCCCGTAAAGATCCATGTCATCCGCCGTGTTCACTATTACGGTGAGTTCCGAGGGGGGAATTACCCCCGTGAGTCCCTTAAGGAATTTTGCGGCTCCGCTTCCGCCGCCAAGTGCGGTTATCATCTGAGTTTGTTTGTGCCCCCGGGCATTTCACCTGTAACCTATTTAAGCGCTTTATCCGTGTCAAGCCGAAGCGGCGCGCACCCCCTTCGGGCGGCTTGAAAGTTGATACCGGCTCGTATAGAGTTTAGTTCGTCTTTTCAAGGAAACCCCGTTGCCGTTTGATATCATAAAAAACAAGCAGAACTTCCTTACCCGGGCGGTACTCCTGCTGCTCGCCATTACCTTCGTTATCGGTTTCGGATACGTGGGAGGAATAAGCATCGGCGGGCGCGGCCCTAGCGGCGGAGCGGCGGTCGAGGTAAACGGGGACAAGGTTTCCCTCGCGCAGTTCTATAACTTGAGAGACTCGATGCTTGACCGCTTGCGCCGGAGCGATCAGGAAATTTCAGATGAGCTTTTTGAATACGTGAATTTTTCCGTGGTCGATTCGCTGGTCAACAAGAAGCTGCTCGCCCAGAAGGCGGACGAACTCGGAATCAGGGTAAGCCAGGAAGAGCTTTCAGATGCCATAAGAAACGATCCCGGTTTCCAGGTGGACGGCGCTTTCGTGGGTTTTGAGCGCTACAGGGACTTTATCGCGAGGGGACTTAACCGCACCGTTAAGGATTTCGAGGATTCCTACAGGGAGGACCTCCTTGTGGAGAAGCTCGTTTCGGTCATTGACAGCTCGGTGATTGCAAGCGACGAGGAGCTTTTAAGCATTTACAGGACTCGCGAAGAAAAAATCGATCTCAATTACGTCTCGTTTGCGGCCGAAGACTATCTTGAGGGCAAGGAAGCGAGCGTAGAGGAAATCGCCCGGTATTACAGGGGGAACACCGATCTTTTCTGGGAACCCGAGAAAAGATCGGTGCGCTACGTTAAACTCGCTCCCGAGGATTTTGCCGCAGACGCCGAGGTCTCCGACGAAGAAATCGAGGCCTACTACAGGACCTACTCCGATGAATTCGCCTCCGGGAAGGACACAAAGCCGCTCTCGGACGTAAAGGCGGAGATAAAAAAACAGCTCGTTGATGGGAAGTCATCCCTTCTTTACGACCGGTTCCTTGAGGAATTTCTTCGGGGGAAACGCTCTTTCTCTGACCTTCTTTCCGAAAGAAGCTCCCTTGAGGTTAAGGAAACAGCGGAGTTTACTCTTGGGTATGGGGGAGGAGACATTCCCGGTGCTGTAAGAAGAGAGGCTTTTTCGGTTAAGAAAAACAGGCTTTCAAACGTGGTTCTTCGGGACTTCACCTGGTTTTTCGAGGTAACCCACGTCGAACCCTCGAAGCGCTCGGGGCTTGAGTCCGCGCGCGGGGAGATTCTCGAGACTCTCAAAAAGGAAAAAGCAGTCAAGCGGGCAAGGGAGTCCGCCGGAAGCGATCTCGGAGAGATACGGGCCTCGGGCAAAGGTTTCGCCAAGGCCGCCAAGTCTCTTGACCTTGTGGTGGAGCAGACCGGGTTTTTCTCAAGGTCTGATAACCCTCTCGGGATTGAATCCGGGGATTTCGTATCCGATGTCTTCGGGCTCAGAAGCGACCGGCCGACGCCGGATCGCGTCTATAAGTCCGGGAAGACTTTCTACATAGTGTCGCTTGCCAAGATAAAACCCGTTGACAGCGGGGCTTTCGGGCTTGAGAAGGATTATTTCAGGCAGCGGGAACTCTCGGCGCGAAAGACACTTGTGATCGAACGTCTGCTTGAGAATCTGAGAGAAAACTCCAAAATCTCCCACAACAAAAACCTCCTTTCCCAGGGAGGGTGAATTTCCGCGCGGAAAGTTGGAAATATTCCAGGATTTGTGGTATAATCAGAACTGACCGGAAGACCATGATTGATAAGGAATCTTTTTTCACATACCGCCGAAGTTATACCACGGCGGTTTTCTTCAGGATTCTGGCCCCATCAGGGCTTCTATAATGAACACGGGAGTTTGAACTTTCCCGGTTACGGCAAGGGTTTTGCGTAAAACCGGCTGCGGCGCGCGTGAACGTCACGATGTCAGGTCGCAGTTCTCCCATGAGAATTAAAGCACTTGAAATAGCAGGTTTTAAATCTTTTTACCTGAAGACGAAGATAGACTTCTCCGAGGGTATAACCGCCATAGTCGGTCCCAACGGCTGCGGAAAATCCAATATTCTCGACGCCATCAGATGGGTGGTCGGCGAACATAATCCCAGACAACTGCGCGCAGGGGGAATGGAAGACATTATTTCCAACGGAAGCGCCGAGCTCAAGCCACTGGGCATGGCCGACGTTTCCATGGTTCTTGAAGGGGTCGAGGACTTCGGTTTCGAGGAAGTCAGAATCCGAAGGAAACTTTACCGCTCGGGTGAAAGCGAATACAGCATAAACGGGGTTAAATGCCGCCTAAAGGATATAACCGAGATGCTTCTTGACACGGGAATGGGCGCGAGGGCCTATTCGATCGTCGAGCAGGGGCAGATCGAGTCCTTCATAATGTCAAAGCCCGAAGAGAAAAGAAAATTTATAGAGGAAGTGGCGGGGATCGAGAAATACAAGCTCAGAAGAAAAGAGACCCGAAGCAGAATAGAATCAACCAAGGAGAACCTCTCCCGCGTTCTTGACATGAAGCGTGAGGTGTCAGACCGCATCGAGGCGGTAGCCCTGCAGGCAAAGCGCGCCAGACAGTATGGGGAGCTTACCGAGCGGGCCCGCTCGCTTGAATTCGATGTGCTCTCGGCCAAGCTCGAAAACTCGGAGAAGCGCAGGAAAACGCTTCTTGAAAAAAAGCTCGGGGCAGAGGAACTCGTCCTCTCGGCCGACTCTGGAAAAGAGGAAAAATACGGATTGCTTCAAAGCGCGAGGGAGAAAAACTCCGTCTCGGGCCAGCAGCTGGGATCCCTTGAGAAGGAAATCTACGAGCTTCGGGCGCAGAAAAAGGAAACCGAATACCGCAGAGCCTCGATTGAACGGGAGATCGCCGGGATTTCGGGCTACGTAAAGGACATCGAGGCCGAGATAGAGAGCCTGGGGCACGAAATTTCGGACATGGAGGAGAAAAGCAGCCGCGCCGAGCGCCGGTCCGGAGAGCTTAAAAACACCCGTCTCTCGGCTTCCGAGGAGATTTCGCGCGAGGAAGAGAATCTTGCGCTTCTAAAAAGCGAATGGGAGCACAGCAAAAAGGAGCTTGATGAAACGGGAAGCCATCTCTCGGACGTGATGACCAGGAGAAGCTCGATTGGAAGCACGATAGGAGCTTTCTCAAAGGAGCTTGAAGAGCTTGCGGAGAAAAAAGAGGCGCTTGAGGGGGAAGCCGAAGCCCTGGGACTTGAAAAACTCGACTGCGAGCAAAAACTCGCTTCCCTTCGCCACCTTGAGGGCGAAATAAAAAGCGAGTTCACCTCTGCCGCCAAGGAAAAAGAAGAAATCGATTCGCGCCTTTACGACCGTAGGGTTGAGCACGAGAAAAAACTCGGGGAACTGAGGGCCCTTGAGGGCAGAAAAAAAGACTGTGTCTCTAGGATGGAGGCCCTTAACAGAATACAGAGCAATTACGAGTGGCTTCCCGACGCCACGCGCAAGTTCGTGGTTGAGCGCAAGCAAAGGGGCGTGCTCGGGGTCGTTTCCGATTTCGTTTCCGTTCCGAGAAACTACGAAAGAGCGGTCGAGGCGGCCTTCGGGGAGAAACTCAACTGGATAGTGGTTGAGGGAAGCACGGAGGCGGTCGCCGCCGTTGAGCTTCTAAGGGAGTTTGACGTGGGAAGGGGAACCTTCATACCGGCCACAGACCAGTTTGCCGCCCGAAACGGCGCAAGCAATGGCCACGGCAAGCCCGATGCCACTTCGCTAAACAGCCTTCTTGACGTGAAAACAATAGGTAAGACCCTTGTCGACTCGATGCTTCAGGAAGTCTATGTAACTTCCGACCTAAGGGAAGCTATCAGGCTTAAGAACCGGACGGGAAACGGCGCGTGCTTCGCCACGCTTGAAGGAGACTACGTCGATTCCCACGGGGCCATAACCGGCGGAAAATCCTCGGCGGGCGTGTTTGAGAGAAAAAGGGAAATCGAGGAGCTTGAGGAACAGGCGCGGGTCCTTTCGGCCCATGTTGAGGAATCGGAGGCGGCCTGCAAGGCGCTTCGCGAGGAGATGGATAAGCTTGAGAG
The DNA here is from genome assembly GCA_965229995.1 of Thermodesulfobacteriota bacterium. Lineage (GTDB taxonomy): Bacteria > Desulfobacterota_D > UBA1144 > Nemesobacterales > Nemesobacteraceae > Nemesobacter. Next base: position 29,932 of record OZ245933.1, read on the forward strand.
CCGCCGCACGCAGGTCGAGGAGCTTCTTCGACGCTGCGAGATAAGCTCTGTTGAAAACGTAAAGGACCGCTCGAACGTGGAGACCAGAATAGAGGAGCTGGGGACGAGAATCGGGAACCTGAGTGCGCAGCGCGAGGATCTTGAGCGCAAGCTCGGGAGCAAAAACCGCACCGTTGAGGAAATGGAATCGCTTATAGAGCAGCTTGACGGTGAAAGAAGTGCCCTTGAGTCAAAATACGAGGAAATCGAAGAACGGGCTCTTGCGTTTGCGGATGAGGAAAACGCGCTTCAGGAGAACATAACGAAGCTCAGGATAGATAACGCCGGGGTTTTTGAAAGGGAAAAGGCCCTTGAGAACGAGAAATCGGAGGCCGAAAGAATAAAGGCGGTCATAAATGAGAAGCTTCTGCTTCGAAAAAAAGACGTGGAGCTTAAAAAGGGCGAAGGGGAAGCTCTTGCTCTGTCAAGACGCGAGTCAGAAGAGGAGTTTGAGAAAATCTCCTGCGACCTCGACTTAAGAGAGGAATCTTTCGGGGAACTCGAGAAAAAAGTGTCGCGCTACGCAGAGGAACTCAGAAGATGCGAAGAGGAATTTGAAGCCGCTTCCGGGGAACTTTCGTCGCGGAGGGAGCAATTTGCCTCGGCGCAGGCGCAGCTTGACCGCGCGGAGGACGAGTTTGAGTATCTTAACGAACGGTACAGCACGGTATTCGGCGACGATCTTCCCGATACCTTCGCAAAGCGGGATCTCTCCGCCGTTTCGATACCCGAGGGAGAGAGAGAGCTTAAGACGCTTCGGCGGCGCATAGAGAATTTCGGTCCCGTCAACCTGCTGGCGCCCGAGGAATACGAACAGCTTGAGGAAAGAAACGGTTTTCTCCAGCGCCAGACCGACGACCTTGCCCGGGCGCTTGATTACCTCGAAAGCGCGATAAGGAAACTCGACAGGGAGTCGGTTTCGAGGTTCAGGGAGGCGTTTGAGACTGTGAACAGGAAATTCAGCAATACTTTCTGCAAGCTTTTCGAAAACGGAGAGGGGCGCCTCGAGCTTGTCGATCCCACTAACCTGCTTGAAACCGGAGTGGAGGTCATGATCAGGCCTGGAGGAAAGAGATTCCAGCCCATAAACCTGCTCTCGGGAGGAGAAAAAGCGCTCTCGGCCATAGCGGTCATAATCTCCGCGTGCCTGGTAAAGCCGGTCCCCTTTGTCTTCCTAGATGAGATAGACGCCGCTCTTGATGAAGTGAACACCGTGAGGTTCAACAAGATCCTAAACGAGATCTCGGTCCACTCCCAGGTGGCCGTTATCACCCATAACAGAAGAACCATGCATGAAGCCGGTGCGCTTATAGGCATAACCACAGACGGCACCGCGGCATCGAGGGTTGTAAGCGTAAAGCTTGACGCCTGAGGTCACCCCGGGAGAATTTCCTTGTCTATTTCCAACGGATTATTAGACTGTTTGAGGAGGGCTGTTCCCGGATGTTCCGGGGCCCGGTAGCAAAGGAGACCGCTTCGGCGCATGATTTCTTATCTGCTAAAAAAAATAGTTGGCTCGCAGAATGAGAGGGAAGTGAAAAAGCTCGGAATGCTGGCCGAGCGGATAAACGCCCTTGAAGAAACGCTGGTTAAAGTTCCTACCCCGGAGCTTTGCGTGAAAACCGAGCAATTCCGGGAACTGATCCGCTCCCGCCTCGGTTCCAACGGAGACCTGGCCGACGAGAAATACTTCGCGGAGATGGAGCAGGTCCTCGAGGAGATCCTGCCCGAGGCGTTCGCCGCCGTAAGGGAAGCGTCGAGAAGAACGATAGCCATGAGGCATTTTGACGTCCAGATGATAGGTGGGATGGTTCTTCACAGAGGCAGCATAGCGGAGATGAGAACCGGGGAAGGAAAGACCCTGGTGGCCGTCCTGCCCCTTTACCTAAACGCCCTCGCGGGGCTCGGTTCCCACTTGATTACCGTAAACGATTATCTGGCAGCCAGGGACGCCGCCTGGATGTCGCCGGTTTTCATGGTCTTGGATATGAAAGTCGGGGTTGTAAATCACGACGCCTCCTACGTGCTTGCCTGGGAGGATCCGAAGCGGGCCGAAGAGTCCATAGAGAAAAACCTGACCGCGTGGCCGAACGAGTACCTCGCAAGCGACATTCTTCCCGAAAAAAACCTTGAGATCATGAATTCCTTCAAGACATGTCTTGAGCCTTCATCCAGACAGGATTCCTACGGGGCGGATATTACCTACGGTACCAACAACGAGTTCGGTTTCGACTACCTGCGCGACAACATGAAATTCTCCCTTGAGGATTACGTTCAGCGCGACCACAATTTCGCCATAGTGGACGAGGTCGACAGCATCCTTATAGACGAGGCGAGAACCCCGCTTATAATTTCCGGACCCTCGGAGGGCTCAACCGATCTTTACTACGCTGTGGACAGGGTGGTAAGGACACTCTCGAAGGAAAGCGATTTCACTGTGGATGAGAAATCAAGGCAGGTGGACTTGAGCGAAGAGGGAGTTTCCAAGGTGGAGCGGGCCCTTGACGTTCCGAACCTCTACGACCCCGTTAACCTCAAGATTCTTCACCACGTGAACCAGTCCCTTAAGGCCAATACTCTTTTCAGCCGCGATGTCGACTACATGATGCAGGATGGAAAGGTGGTGATAGTCGACGAGTTCACGGGAAGGCTTATGCCCGGGCGCAGGTGGAGCGACGGGCTTCATCAGGCGGTTGAGGCCAAGGAAGGGGTGGAAATCGAAAGCGAGAACCAGACGATGGCCACCATAACCATCCAGAACTATTTCAGGATGTACAGAAAACTTGCCGGGATGACCGGTACCGCCGACACAGAAGCGTTTGAGTTCAATCATATATACAGTCTTGACGTCACCGTGATACCGACCCATAAGCTCCTTATTAGAAAGGATTACAACGACGTTGTGTACAAAACCGAGCGCGAAAAGTTTAACGCCGCGTGCGCCGAGATAAAGGAAATGAATTCCGCTGGCCGTCCGGTGCTTGTCGGCACCTCCTCAATCGAGCAGTCGGAAAAACTGAGCGACTACCTTGAGAAAATCGGTCTTAAGCACAACATTCTCAACGCCAAGCAACATGGAAAGGAGGCCGAGGTCGTCGCCCAGGCGGGCAGGATTGAAGCTATAACCATAGCGACCAACATGGCGGGGCGGGGAACGGACATACTGCTCGGCGGAAACCCCGAGTTTCTCGCAAGGGATATTCTCAGGAAGGATTTCCGCATCCAGCCCGATGAAGCGGAACCGAAGCAGTACGAGGAAGTGCTTTTCGAGGCGAAATCGATCTGCGATTCGGAAAAGGAAAAAGTGAAGGAGCTCGGCGGTCTCCACATTCTCTCGGTCGAAAGACACGAGGCGAGGAGAATAGACAATCAGTTTAGGGGAAGAGCGGGAAGGCAGGGAGATGCCGGGTCTTCAAGATTCTACGTTTCCCTTGAAGACGATCTGATGCGCATTTTCGCCTCGGAGAGGATAACGGGTGTTATGGACAAGCTCGGCTGGGAGGAAGGGGAGCCGATCGAGCACTCTATGATAAGCAAGTCGATTGAAAATGCGCAGAAAAAGGTCGAGGGGAGAAATTTTGACATACGGAAGCATCTTCTAAAATATGACGATGTTCTCAACACGCAAAGGGATATTGTCTACAAGCAGCGCCGCGAAATTCTGGAAGGCGGCGAGAACCTGAGGGAAATGCTTTTTTCATCTTCAGAAGACGTCGTGCGGGAGGTAGTGGGCAGTTACCTTGCGGAGCGGGACGACCGCTCGGAGTCTGATTTCTCCGCACTCTCCGAAGCTCTTGGAAGAATCTTCGGAACGCAGGTCGACATAACGGTTTCCGGCAAGGCGGACAGCGATGCAATAACGGATGAAGTCGTCGACAAGCTGATCGTGGCATACCAGGAAAAAAAGGAGCAGATAGGTTCTGAGAACCTCACGCAGATCGAGCGTTACGTCATGCTTCAGCACATCGATTACCTCTGGAAGGATCATCTTCTTAATATGGATCACCTGAGGGAAGGGGTGGGGCTCAGGGGATACGCGCAGCAAGACCCCCTTCGGGAATACACCAAAGAGGGTTTTGGTATGTTCACTCTGATTATGGACAAGTTCAAAATGGACGTCTGCGCGAATCTTTTCAGGATACAGCCTGCAAGTGAAGAGCAGATCCAGGAACTTGAGAGGGAAAGGGAGCTTGAGGAAAAAAAGATGGTGCTCGGGCGGGGAAAAGGTTCAGAAGAAAAGGCCAAGACCCCGGTCAGGAGAACGCAGAAAAAAGTCGGTCGAAACGACCCATGCCCCTGCGGCAGCGGCAAGAAGTACAAAAAGTGCTGCGGCCGGTAACAATATTTGGAGTAAGGTGCTTTAATGGCGGGAAAAATTTACATTCGCAAGGGTAGAGCCTCTCTTTTCTCTCTTCCCTTTATCGCGCTTTTCGTGGTCGTGGCCGTCTGCCTTTTCGCCTTTTTTGGCGTTCTGGCCCTGCTTGCGCTTGGCGTGCTGGGAGCGGGAGCTTCGGTTCTAAGGAAACTGTTTCCGGGAAAAGACAAAAAAGCTGGCCCCCGCGTGGGCGGACCCGAAGGGGACACTATTACCCTCGGGGAGGACGATTACGAAATAAGGGATATTGACTAGCCCGCCCAAACGGCGGACTGGGTCAGTATCAGAGCGCCGTTTCTATTTCCCCCGCAAGACCTATGTCTTTTTCCGTGATTCCCCCCTCGCTGTGGGTTGAAAGCGTGATGGAAACCTTGTTCCACCGGATGAGGATGTCGGGGTGATGATCGGCTCTTTCAGAAAGAAGCGCGACTTTGTTCACAAAGCCCATCGAATCAACGAAATTTCTGAGAACGAAGGTCTTTTCTATTTCTTCCCCCTTTCTCTGCCACCCGTCAAGACCCTGAAGCCCGGAAGAAATTTCTTTTTCGGTTAAAAGTGCCATATAGTTCTCCTTGTGAGATTATATATTAACCGGGGGTAGTATTCCATTGAATGAACCTGAAGCGTCGCCGAGAGCCGTTTTTATAGGTATCGGAGCTAATCTCGGTTCCGTGCGCGAGAATTTCGCCCGCGCAGTAAGGAGCATAGAAAAGTGCGCGCGCTTGGTGGCCGTATCTTCTCTTTACGAATCAGAACCTGTGGGGTTGGAGGACCAGCCGAAGTTCACAAACGCCGTTGTTAAGGTGGAAACGGAACTTTCCCCTTTCGAGCTGCTCGATTGTCTGAAGGCAATCGAAAAGGAGATTGGAAGAAAAAAAACGGTCAGGTGGGGGCCGAGGGTAATTGATCTTGACATCATCTTCTACGGAGACCTGGTAATAGCCACAGATTCTCTCGTCATCCCACACCCGAGAGCGCACGAAAGAAGGTTTGTCCTTGAACCTCTGCTTGAGATAGAGCCGACCGCACGGCATCCGGTGAAGAACATGGCGGTAAGAGATATCTGTTCTGAGCTCGCGGGTTCGCAGGCGATTTCAAAAATGGAAGGTCCCGAGGCGTTTCGCTGATCCCCGGTTATGCCGGTGAGACTATTTGTTCTGCGCGAATGTCTCCGCTGCCTCAAGCGTGTTCCAAAGAAGCATGGTTATGGTCATCGGCCCCACTCCGCCCGGAACGGGGGTTATGTAGGAGGCTTTTTCCTTTACGTCTTCAAAATCCACGTCTCCGACGATTTTTCCGTCCTCATTCCTGTTTATCCCGACATCAATGACCACCGCCCCGTCCTTTATCATCTCTTTTTTTATGAACTGGGGGTCTCCTATCGCTATCACCAGAATGTCTGCTATCTTGGTTACAGACTCCAGGTCCTTCGATTCCAGATGCGCTATGGTGACGGTAGCGTCTCGGTTAAGCAGCACCGCCGCCGCGGGTTTTCCCACTATATTGCTTTTTCCGATGACTACTACGTGTTTGCCGACTATCTCTATGTTGTAATAATCAAGAAGTTTTTCTATTCCGTACGGGGTGCAGGAAATGAGGTTGGGTTCTCCCTGGAACAGCTTTCCCATGTTCTCCGGATGAAAACCGTCAACATCCTTGTCTGGAGACAGTTTCCTTATCACTTTTGTGGAATCTATATGGGGCGGCAGGGGAAGCTGTACAAGTATGCCGTGGATTTTTTTATCCAGATTCAGCTGTTCTATAAGTGAAAGAAGTTCATCTTCTGTGATTTCTTCTGGAAGATTGTATTCTTCTGAATGCATCCCGCATTTCCCGCACGCCCTTCTCTTGTTTCTAACGTATATTTCGGACGCGGGGTCGTTACCGACCAGAACGGAGGCAAGACCGGGCACCACTCCCGTGCGGTCTTTAAGCTCCTTGGTCTTTCTGATGATTTCCTTTTTAGTCTCTTGAGAGACTTTTTTGCCGTCCATGATTTCAGACATGTTCCGGTTCCTTTCTTTGGAAGATGATTGGTTGGAAAAACGATAATATAATCGATTCCGTCAAGTTAATCCATATGGCAAGAGGAGTCGTCTAATACAGTTACTTGTCGGCGAATGCCGAAGTTCCGGTTGATCTGAAAGAAGGTGATTTAAGGAATGGCTTACTCGCTCAGCTAGGATCCCTGGTCAGACATCTCCGAGCTTTTCCAGAAGTACCGTTCAGAATTTGAGAAATGGTATCAATCAGTGGGTAAAGAAAATCTGTGGAAAGAGGCGCGAAAGCTGTAACAACGCATAGCAATCAAAATCAGTCAACCTTAGGTTTCATGCCTTGCCGAAGTGATTAAGGGGACCATGGCCCTTCCCTATCTCCAGAGAATGTCTTATCGCCTCTGTGACAAAGGCTTTCGAATTTTCCAGGGAAACCGAAAGAGACATTCCCTTTGCAAGAAAAGCGCATACGGCCGCCGAAAAAGTGCAGCCGGTCCCATGGGTGTTTTTCGTTTCGATTCTCTCGCAAACGAGCTCTTCAAATTTTTCCCCGTCGAAAAAAACGTCCGTCGCAGGATAGTTTTTACCAAGATGTCCCCCTTTTATGAGAACCGTTTTTGCTCCGAGGGAGTGGATTTTTTCGGCGGCGGTTTTCATATCGCTTATGTTGCTTATACTCACCGAGCTCAGTATTTCCGCCTCGGGTATGTTGGGAGTCACTATAAGCGCCCTTGGGATAATCTCTTCTCGTAGAAGTCCCGTGGAGTTTCTTAAAAGAGCGGTTCCGTCTTTTGAACGCATTACGGGGTCGACAACGAGTTTTTCGATTCCGTACCGGTCTATTTTCTCAGCTACCGTCTCGACGATTTTTTCATTGGAAAGCATCCCGAGCTTTGCCGCGTCGCAGCCTATGTCGTTCATCACGGCGTCAAACTGGAGTCCCACGAACTGCTCCGGCAGGTCATGTATGCCGCTTACTTCCAAGGTGTTCTGGGCGGTAACGGAGGTGAGCACGGAAAGTCCGTACACCCCTAGGGTGGTAAAAGTTTTGAGGTCCGCCTGGATCCCTGCCCCTCCGCTTGAATCGGACCCGGCGACAGTTAGCGCTCTTGGGATTTTTTCCGGCACGTAAGGATTCTACAAATTCGCCCGTTTTTTTACAAACCCGCCGCTGGCTTCTCCGGCGCGGGGTTTGCGGGAATTGAAAACTGTTTTCAGTTGTATATAATTTCCCTTCACGCTAAACGATCGTTTAAGGAGAGGGTGTCATGAGCGAAGATCTTTTCAGACAGGATTTGTTTACAACGGACGATGAGGGCAGAGTGAGGCTGATCGCGGGTTACTGCAAGGAATCCGACAACTGGACCTTTCCAAGATACCTCGCGGATCCCGTGAGTTTTACAGACGACATAGAGGAGAAATTTCTCAGCCCCACAGGCGTTCTGCATTCCTTTACGGTCGTGAGAAGAAGCATGCCGGAATTCAAGGTGCCATACGTTCTCGCTCTTGTCGATTTTCCAGAAGGCGTAAGAGTCATGGCGCAGGTTGAAACTGGGGATCCCGACTCTCTTGAGTTCGGTGAGGAGATGGCCGTTACGGTCGGGGTGATAAAGCAGGCGCCTGACGGGTCGGATATCAGTTCCTACAAGTTTATCCCGGTAAGAGAGTGTTCCTGATCGGTAGAATTTCCCGGTTTTCTTTTTTCGGTTTAGAAACCGGCAGAAGGGAATTCTAAGTCCCGTAGTTTGCAGAACATAGAACTGTTTGTGAAGCCTAATAAATGGTTACCTACAATAGCACTCTTTCTATCCGCCACAAAGGATTGCGTCGGTTGATCGAGGATGACAACCCCCGGTTCTTGGGGCATGATTTGGTGGACCGTATACGTAAGATCCTTACGGCACTTATTCTGGCTGAGCACATGGATAGTTTTATCTCCGATGCACCACCTAGGTGGCGTGTTCACCGGCTTTTGGGTGGTCGGCAAGACGAATGGAGCGTTTCGGTATCTGGCAATTGGCGGATCACGTTTGAAGAAGATGATGGTTATATTTACCGCTTGAACTCGGAGGATTATCACTAATGGCTGATAAAAGCATTAAAGTAAATATGACCCCTTCGCATCCGGGTGATTTTATCCGCACGGAAATCGTTGAAGAATTGGGTCTGACCGTGACTAAAGCGGCTGAGATTCTGGGGGTTCGCCGGGCAACACTTTCTGATTTGCTGAACGGCAAAACCGCACTGTCGCCGGAAATGGCTTTGCGCATTGAGAAGGCTTTTGGGATGGGCATGGATATGTTGTTACGGATGCAGGCTTGGCACGATGCCACACAAATGCGAGCTCGCGCAAGTGAAATCAGTGTCCAGCGCTATGAACCTGCTTGACCGAGAGCAGCTGTTTTTGAGGGATCAAGCCGGTTTTTCAGCAAATTTCGTTGATCGTTTCTTTAAGCGTCCTTTCTACAGTTTCCCTTATTTCCGCAAGCCGTGATTCTGTCTGAGCTTCAAACCGAAGCACAAGGGCTGGCTGGGTGTTAGACGCCCGCAAAAGCCCCCAGCCGTCTGGGTACTCAACCCTGACTCCGTCTATGTCAATTACTTCGTTTTTTTCTCCAAGCTTTTTCTTTACCGCTTCTGTCACCTGAAACTTGATTTCGTCGGGACAGTCGATTCTTATCTCAGGAGTCGCGAAGGTCTTGGGGAGTCCTGAAAGCAGTTCCGATGCTTTTTTGCCCGTTTTCGAGAGAATTTCTAGAAATCGAAGTCCGGCGTAAAGCGCGTCGTCGTATCCGAAAAACCTGTTTTTAAAGAAGATATGACCGCTCATCTCCCCTCCCAGTTCCGCGTTTTCCTTTTTCATCTTGTCCTTGATCACCGAGTGGCCCGTTTTCCACATGATGGGATTTCCGCCGGCTTCCCGTATCTTGGCGAAAAGATTCCCCGAACATTTAACGTCCCCTATTATGGTTGCTCCCGGATTCGTTTTGAGAAGGTCAAGCGAATAAACGAGAAGCAGCATGTCTCCGCTAATTGAGTTTCCCAGTTCGTCGACAATCCCTATCCTGTCCGCGTCCCCGTCAAATGCCAAACCCACGTCAAGGCCGGCTTCCACAACCTTTTTCTTTATGTCCGAGAGATTCTCCTCGACTGTGGGATCCGGGTGGTGGTTCGGGAAATCTCCGTCGGGGTCCATGTAAAGCTCATGAAGCTCGCAGCCGAATCTTCTGAGTATCTGCGGGCAGGTGACCCCGGCTGTTCCGTTACCGCCGTCGGCGGCGACTCTTATCCCCGGTTTTATGTCAAGGTTCTGCTCAAAAAATTCCAGATACTGTTCAGTTATATCCGTCTGTCTTGTTTTTCCTTCCCCCGTTTTGAATTTTCCCTTTTCGACCGATCTTCTTATTTCCTGTATACCCTCGCCGAAAAGGGAGTTCTGGCCTACGCACAGTTTAAGCCCGTTATACTGGGAGGGATTGTGACTTGCCGTCACCATCACCCCGCCGTCAACGCCTGATGCGAAGGTGGAGAAATAAACCATGGGAGTAGTTACCATTCCGATATCAATCACGTCCACGCCGGTTGAATTTATTCCTTGGCAAAGGGCGTCGCGAAAGGAGGGAGAGGATTTTCTGCAGTCGTATCCCACGGAAACCTCCGTGCCGCCTGCCTCGGCTATCATGCTTCCGTAGGCCTTTCCGATTCTCTCGACTACATCTTCGGTGATGCTCTCGCCCGCTATGCCCCTTATGTCATACTCTCTGAATATCGTTTTATCGAGAATCAATGTTAATGCGCTCCATTGTTTTTTAAGACCTTAATTATAATGTCCCCGGTGATTTATAAAAGGCGTCCTTCTTGACTTTAGTTCTTCGAGTCTTATCATTTCCTTTCATGATTTCTCCCTCCTACGAGCAGTTCCTCGAAAACCTCAAACGCGGGAATCTTGTGCCTGTGTGGGAGGAGTTTTTGGCCGATTATGATACCCCGGTTTCGGTTTTCAAAAAGATAGACTCATCCGATTACTCTTTTCTTTTTGAAAGCGTAGAGGGTGGAGACAAGTGGGCGCGCTACAGCTTCTTGGGCATAGACCCCTCGATAGTTTTCCGCTCAAAGGGCCGCAGCGTCGAGATAATACGCTCGGACGGGGAATCCGAAACGTTAACGGGCGATCCAATTCTGGTGTTAAGGGACCTGCTTTCGCGCTATAGGCCGGTTTCCTCCGAGGAACTGCCAAGATTTCACGGGGGAGCAGTCGGTTATTTCGGTTACGACATGGTCAGATTTATCGAGAACATTCCCGACACTTCACCGGATGATCTCAAGCTCTGGGATTCCATTTACATGGTCATGGATACCGTCTTGGCATTTGATAACGTCACGAACAAGATAAAAATCATTTCAAATGCCTATGTTCCCGACATAAACGAGGCGAGAGAGCAGTACGAAAAATCCTTGGCGAAAATAGCCCAACTAAAAGACAGGCTTAGAAATTCCGTCGTTGCGACGTTTTCGGACAATCTTTCTCTGGAAGATACCGAGGAAGAATTCAAGCTTGAGTCCAATTTCGAACCCGCCCAATTCAAAGAAGCGGTCCTGAGAACGAAAGAATATATAAAATCGGGGGACATAATACAGGCGGTTATATCACAGAGGTGGAAAACGGACCTCAGGGTAGACCCTTTTGATCTCTACAGGGCGCTTAGGATACTTAATCCCTCCCCGTACATGTTTTACCTCAGGATGGGCGATGAGATACTTACCGGATCCTCCCCCGAGGTCATGGTGAGGGTTGAGGGGAAAAGAATCGCGAGTCGCCCGATAGCCGGGACCAGGCCCAGGGGGAAAACCGTTTCCGAGGACGATGGACTTGCAGACGAACTCATCGCGGATCCCAAGGAAAGGGCCGAACACATAATGCTTGTCGACCTCGCGAGAAACGATCTGGGAAGGGTATCCGAGACGGGTTCGGTCAGAGTTGACGAGTTCATGATTGTGGAGAGATATTCCCACGTGATGCATATAGTTTCTAACGTGACGGCCCTGCTTGCCGAAGGGGCCGATGCCTTTGACGTTATAAAGGCGACTTTTCCTGCGGGTACCCTTTCAGGGGCGCCCAAGGTAAGGGCGATGGAGATAATCGAGGAGACCGAACCGGGAACGAGGGGAGCCTACGGGGGCTGCGTTTGCTACTTCGGTTTCTCGGGCAACATGGACAGCTGCATAACCATAAGAACCTTCGTGATAAAAGACGGTAAAATCTACATACAGGCCGGGGCTGGCATAGTGGCCGATTCAAACCCGGAAACCGAATATCAGGAAACGGTGAACAAGGTAAAAGTCTTGGTGAAATCCGTTGAGTTGGCGGAGGGTGGACTCTGATGACCAAAGGGAAAAAGAAGACGATTTTGATGATCGATAATTATGATTCCTTTACCTACAACCTGGTTCACTACCTAGGAGAACTCGGCCAACAGGTTGAGGTGAGGAGAAACGACTGTCTTGATTTTGATTTCGTAGATGATCTTGACCCTGACATGATAGTGATTTCGCCCGGGCCCTGCACACCCAAGGAAGCGGGGCTTTCAGTTGACATAATAAAAAGGTACGTCGGAAAAAAACCCATTCTCGGTGTCTGCCTTGGCCATCAAGCGGTTGGCTATGCCTACGGGGCGAACATAGTCCGGGCTGAGAGACTTTTGCACGGAAAAACCTCCCCGATTATCCATGACGGAAAAACCTCTTTTCGTGGTCTTCCGAATCCTTTTGAAGCTACAAGATACCATTCGCTTCTCGTTGAAGAAGGCTCTCTTCCGCCCGAATTCGAGATTTCCGCTTGGACCGAGGAAGGTGAAATCATGGGGATAAGGCACAAAGAATTTCCCGTTGAAGGCGTGCAGTTCCATCCTGAGTCTATTCTTACCGAATGCGGGAAAGATCTTCTCAGAAACTTCATTGACTTCTACGGGTGATTTCTAAACCTCTTACCCTGAAAGCGGGGGATTAAAACTTCTCTGTAAAACTGCAATTAGGATGACGCATTGCCCTGAGAGCCAATGAATTCAAAATACCGGAGTTTTCCGTACAATCTGAAAGTAGTACTTTCAAATTGTACAGAGTTCAGACGAGGTTTTTTGGCGTTTGGTCAAGCTTTTCGGGCAATATTTCCTGTCAATTCCCCTTCTTTTAATGTCCAAGCAAGCGTATGGATACTAGGCAGCGTTAGCCGCTTTTTTTCAGGTAAACTAGGACGGTCAGAATGAACGACGGTTAAAAACCGTCAAAAGCGCCAACTTACTATTCTGAAACCAAAATACGCAAGAGGAAAAAATGAAACTGCCTTTGCGTCCGAGAGACGAAAAATACATAGGAAAGGGAACTCTTCCCAATGGTCCCTTAGATGACACGGACAAATGGCTTCCTATAACGAGGTATCTTGAAGCAGGAGCAGAATCCTATCCCGAAAAAACGATGTTCAGCCTCGGGGATTCGGACGGCAAAGTGGTAGAAACCTACAGCTACGAGGAAACCAACACTTGGACAAACAAGGTGGCAAACGGTTTTGTCGGGGAGTTCGGCATAAAAAAAGGGGATAAAGTAGGCATGTACATGCTCAACTGTTCCGAATACGTTATATCGATTATTGCCGCGCATAAATCAGGCGCTGTCCAGGTTCCGATAAACAAGGACGAAAAGGGTGAAAGGCTTGCTTACGTAATAAACTATTCGGAGATGCGGGTGCTTGTAGTTGACGAACAAAGCCTCCCTTATGTAAGCGAGATAGCGGATAGACTCGAGAATCTTGAAGCGATTTTCCTTGTCTCAGGCGAAGTTCCGGCGGACATCGGAGGCATAAGGACGCTTCCTTTTTCCGTTTTGGAGCAGTACTCATCCGAAAACCCCGGAATCGACGTGACAATTGCTGATAAGGAAAGATGCATGTTCACTTCCGGCACCACAGGGATGCCAAAGGGGGTTATCCGCGATCACGGAGGGGTAATAATGACGGTCCGCTCCTTCATACAGCAGCAGGGGCTCAGAAGCGATGACGTTTTGATGACTGTTCTTTCCCTGGGGCACGCAAACGCCCAAGTGATGTGTCTTTTCGTTTCAATAGCCGTTGGTGGCTCCGCCGTTTTCTTCTCGAGGTTCTCCGCTTCCAATTTCTGGAAATGGGCAGCCGGCTGCGGTGCGACCGGGGCGAATATGCTGGGGGCGGTGCCCGAATACATATGGGCTTCTCCTCTATCGGAGTGGGATTCCAAGCACGGAATAAGGATGATGCTTTCTGGGCCCGCGCCGAAAAAGCTTCGTGAGTTCGAGGAAAGGTTTAACACCAAGATAGTGGAAGGTTACGGCTCGACTGAGATGGGGATGCCGCTCTGGAAAGACCCCGAGGATGAGGAACCCAGTTCCTGCGGATTTCCCGTTGAGGGATACCATCTTGAAATAAGGAATCCGCAGAACACGGACGAGATCATGGAAAAACGCTGGGACGTGAATGAAAACCCGACTCCAGCCGAGGAGGAAAAAGGACTTCTTTTCATAAAGCCCTTAGTTCCGCACACGACCCTCGATGAATATTTCAAGGATGAGAAAAGGACGAAAAACGCTTTTGACGATCAGGGCTTTTTCAATTCGGATGATCTGTTCGCCGTGGGAACCGACGGCAGATACTACTTTATGGGCCGTTACAGCAGGATACGCGTTTCGGGAGAAAATGTGGATCCGGTAGCCGTGGCCGATGTCTCGGAGGAATACCCTTCTGTTCGGGAAGCTGTGGCCGTGGGCCTGAGACTGCCCGACATATCGGATGACGAGATCAAGCTTAACTTGATACTTAAGGAAGGAGCGGATTTTGATCCCGTGGAATTCTGCGAGTGGATGGCCGAGAAAGTCATGGTGGCCATGGTTCCTAGGTTCATTGAAGTCTATGAGGAGTTTCCGCTCACCTCGACGCAGAAAATCGCGGTTTCCGAGCTTAAAAAGATATCCGACTCAACTTGGGACAGGCACAAAAGCGGACTTAAGCTCAGGTCAAGAAAGTGAGCCTGAGATAAAATACAAAAACGCCGCGTAAACTATAAGCAGAAGTGCTCCTTTTTTCTTCCCGACCCTGTTTCTTCCCGTCCTGGTTTTTACGATTAACAGCGCGAAAAGAACGGTAAGCAGAATAAGAAACGCGAATTCAGACATGTTTCCGAACATATTCCGGTTTACGTCTATGGGCCGTATAACCGCAACAAGACCCAAATACCCGAGGTTAAAGAAATTGCTCCCTATTATGTTGCCCACGACTATGTTCTGCTCTTTTTTCCACGCGGCTGCAAGCGAAGCGGCAAGTTCCGGGAGGGACGTTCCGAGGGCTACCGCCGTTACTCCTATGAACAGTTCGCTTATTCCAAGCTGCGTGGCGATATCTATAGCGCTTTTAACCAGAAGGTGCGCGCTTCCCGCGAGAAGCACTGAACCTAAGACCACGTAAAAAAGAAGTTTCCACCCGCCGTCGCCTTGAGACCCGGGCAAAGCCTCGTTTTTTTTCTGCCTTGATTTTATGTATGGGATAAATAGAAAGGCGGTAAGCAGAAAAAACAGCAGCACCCCTTCGTCTCTTCCGAGCGAAAATCCCGTGCGGCTGAGACCGTAAGCGGCAAAAGTTATGAGCACTAAAAAAAGAAGCGGAAGTTTCAGTTCCCCCCACGCTTCTTTGCTTATTACTATGGGACTTATAAGAACTGTCAGGCCAAAAATAAGCCCGATGTTAGCGATATTGCTCCCGACCATGTTTCCGACCGCTATGTCGCTTGAACCTTCTACGACTGCCACTAGGGAGACCATGAATTCGGGAACGGACGTTCCGAGTGCCACCACGGTGAATCCCGCTAAAAAAGCACCCATTCCGGTGAACTTTGCGATTCCCGCCGCGCCTTTAACAAGGAGGTGCCCCCCTATCGAGAGAACCACAAAACTCAGGATAAAAATCAGTAGATTTGAAATTTCCATCAGATCAGAAGCAGGATTCAGGCCGTATCCGGCAGGTCAGGAGTTTTTTCAAGAACCGGGAAAGAACAAGGTTTGCAATGAAGCACCGATTACCCTATAATACTTTGGGTTTTTTTTATTGCGTTTTTTTCATTTCCAAGCAATACAAACTGTTCAGGAGGTTACAGTAAATGCAATTATTATTCAAACCGCGCGAAGCTACCTATCTGGGAAGTGGAGATCTTCCTTTCGGCAAATTTGAGGACACTTCGTTGTGGGAACCGATAACTAGAAATCTTGAAAGAGGTGCCGAAAGCTTTCCGGAAAAAGCGATGTTCAAGGTCGGAGACAGGGACGGAACCGTCGTCGAAAGCTACACTTACGCGGAAACCAACGCCTGGGCAAACAGGGTGGCAAACGGTCTTTCCAAGGAATTCGGCATAAACAAAGGGGACAAAGTCGGCATGTACATGCTCAACTGTTCCGAGCACGTGATATCGATTATAGCCATACACAAAGCCGGCGGCGTGCAGGTTCCTATAAACAAGGATGAAAAAGGGGAAAGACTTGCCTACGTGATCAACTATTCAGACATGAGAGCTCTTGTTATTGACGAGGGAAGCATCTCTTTCATAGAAGAAATTGGCGACAGCATTGATCATCTTGAGGTGGTTTTCGTAACGGTTGACAATCCTCCTGAAAAAATCGGGGGCATAAAAGCCCTCTCTTTCTCAGAATTCGATAAATACGACGACACCAATACCGGGGTGGAGGTCACTACCGCGGACATGGAGAGATGCATGTTCACATCCGGTACCACCGGTATGCCCAAGGGGGTTGCAAGGGATCACGGAGGAGTGATCATGACGGTCCGTTCTTATATTCAGCAGCAGGGAATAAGGAGCGATGACGTGCTTATGAGCATACTTTCCCTCGGCCACGCAAACGCCCAGGTAATGTGTCTTTTCAGCGCCATGGCGGCCGGGGCCACTGCCGTGTTTTTCCCAAGGTTCTCCGCTTCCAATTTCTGGAGGTGGGCGGCCGGGTGCGACGCGACGTCCGTTAACATGCTGGGAGCGGTTGCCGAGTACCTGTGGGCGGCGGCCGAGAGCGAGTGGGATCAGAAGCACAACGTAAGGATACTGCTGGGTTCTCCGGCTCCGAGAAACTTAAAAGAGTTCCAGGAAAGATTCGGAGTCAGGGTAATAGACGGGTACGGCTCGACCGAGATGGGCATGGTTCTCTGGAAAGATCCCGAGGATCATCGTCCTGGCTCGTCTGGTTTCCCAATGGAGGGATATTACGTGGAACTCAGAGACCCCGAAGACACTGACACCGTTGTAAGGGCATTTTGGGATCCTACAGACGACATTACTCCTCCTGATGACGCCAAGGGGCTTCTTTTCGTAAAGCCGCTTGTTCCGCATACGACCCTCAATGAATATTTCAAGGACGCGAGAAGAACCAGAGAGGCGTTTGACCAGGACGGTTTCTTCAATTCCGACGATATATTCGCGAAGGGTATCGACGGGAGATACTATTTTGTCGGAAGGTTCAGCCGCATCAGGGTTTCAGGTGAAAACGTGGATCCGGTAGCCGTGGGAGACGAGGCGATGCTCTACCCTGCGATTCAGGAAGCCATAGCGGTCGGTGTAAGGCTTCCGAACGTTTCAGATGACGAGATCAAGCTCTGCGTGACGCTCCAGGCGGGTGAGGAATTCGATCCGATCGAGTTCTCCAAATGGATGGCTGAAAGGATTATGGTGGCCATGGTGCCCAGATTTATAGAGGTTTACGACGAGGGATTCCCGGTAACTGCGACGCAGAAGGTCAAGGTCGCCGAAATAAAGGAAATCACAGACAAAACCTGGGACAGAAGCAAATCGGGTCTTAGGTTAAGCTCGAGAAAGTAGATTTCCCGTTTATCCGTGACCGGGCAGTCCGACGAAAGTATTATGGCCTTGGCTATTGGGGAAGCCGAGCGGGCCGCTTCGGCGGGCGAGGTTCCGGTCGGGGCTGTCATTGTCGATGCAGACGGAGCCGTAATATCGGCTGCCCATAACCTACGGGAATCCGCCTCGGATTCGACCGCCCACGCCGAGATTCTGGCTATAAGACACGCATGCGGAGTTGTTGGGAACTGGAGACTTTCCGGTACTTCTATTTACGTCACTCTCGAGCCCTGCGCCATGTGCATGGGAGCCATCGTTAACGCGAGAATAAACAGGGTGGTGTTCGGCGCCCCCGACCCCAAGGGCGGCGCGCTTGTAAGCAACTTCGGAATCGGCGTCGGAGGAGAACTCAATCACCGGGTGGAATTTTCAGGAGGAGTCTGCGGCAAGCAGTGTGCGCGCATTCTTGAGGATTTCTTCAGGACGCTTCGGGACTCTTGAATTCAGACTGCGGACTTACGACGATTTTTTTCGAGTTGCCATTGCTTGGGACAGTTTCGTACTTTATGTCTTCTTGCTTCTTGAGTTCGATATAGGCCATTTTTCTTTCGTAGGACGAGAGCTGCTCGATTGAGTGAGAGGTTCCGCTCTGTTTTACCTTCTGTACTGTCTCGGCGACTTTTTTCGGCACGTCAGAGTCCTTTTTTTTGTCCTCGTGTCCGGTAATGTTTATAGCAACCCGTTTCCTCCTTCCCTCGTCGCTGTTTTTCGAAGCTATCTTTCCGACTATGTACTCAAGAGATTTTATCATCTCCCCGTTTTTTCCTATAAGGAATTTCTTGTCTTTCACGTGCCATACTTCCAGTATTATCCTGTTTTCCGTCTCCTCGGCCTTTACGCTCTGCGGAGTTGAAAACAGAAATCCCAGAACGGTTTCAAGAGTTTTTTTCGCCCGAAACGCCTTTTCGCTCAACCCGCCCGTTTTTATCTCCACCCTGACTATGGCTTTCCTGCTGCCTATTCCCCAAATCCCCTTGGAGTCTTCCCTGATTACTTCGATTTCCACTTCGTCTTTTGAGACTCCGAGCTCCTCGCAGGCGTTCACCACGGCTTCGGAGATGGTTTTTCCTTCCTTTTCGATTACGTTAGCCATTGTTATTTATCCTCCTTCTGGATCCGGAACCTGTCGATTGATGTACAGCTGCTGACCGACGGAGAGAATATTGCTCACGGTCCAGTAAAGAATCAGACCGGATGGCAGGCCCCAGAACATTACAGTAAAAATTATAGGCATAAACTGCATGAGTTTCATCTGCATTTCCATCGTCTCGCTGCCCGGAGAGGTCATGGGGGTGAGTTTCTGCGAAAGAAACCACGACACACCCATCAAAATGGGCAGTATCCGAAACGGTATTCCCATCACATCGAACAAGTGTTCGGGCTGGGAGAGGTCGTTTACCCAGAGAAACGAACTGTGTCTTAAATCTATTGAATACAAAAGCGCGAAATAAAGGGCTATGAAAACGGGAAACTGTATGAGCAATGGTAAACATCCCCCGAGACTGCTGAGAGGGTTTATATTGTTGCTCGTGTAAAGCTTCATCGTCTCGGCTTGCTGGGTCGACTTGTCGTCCTTGTATTTTTCTTTTATAGCGTCGATTTCGGGTTTTAGCCTCTTCATCTTGTTCTGAACGCCTTTCATAGATTTCATGCTTTTCACGGTCAGTGGAAGGAATACCACCCTGAGAAGGATCGTAAGCACTATTATGGAGATTCCGTAGTTGCTGAAAAAGTTGTTGACGAACTTAAGCAGC
Organism: Thermodesulfobacteriota bacterium; assembly: GCA_965229995.1. Taxonomy (GTDB): domain Bacteria; phylum Desulfobacterota_D; class UBA1144; order Nemesobacterales; family Nemesobacteraceae; genus Nemesobacter. The sequence continues at coordinate 49,031 of OZ245933.1, forward strand.
ACGACGGCGATCTTGGTAAGTGATCCTACATAGCCGTAGTCGATAGCTTTTTCAAGATTGTATCCAGCTTGCTTCAGGTCTAGTTCGTTTCTCGGGCCGAAATACGATTTCCACCCGACCTTGTAGCTTTTTCCCGCGGCCGTTTTCTGCTCCGGGTAGGAAAAACCTGCCCCGGCGAGACCTTTTGAGTCAAGGGGCTGCAGGTAGAGTCTCTGGTCTCCTCCTATTTCCGGCAGAAATGCGCTAAGAAAATATTTGTCGCCAAAACCGAACCAGTTTATCTCTCCGTTATACGTCTTGGTTTCCTTCAGGGGTTTTTTGGTTCGCTTGACCTCGCCTCCGACCATGGAGACAAATTCGTAAAGGGTGCTTGAACCGCTCTCATATACCGTGTTCTCCCAGCCGATGGATACCTTATGGCTTATCTGTCCCCGCGTTCCGTTGAAGACCTCGAGGTTTTCCTTTATGAAATATTTATCGGGGTAAAAGGAAAAGGTTTTTCTCACCGAAAGTCCGCCGGGTTTTTGCCAGACCAGATTGACTTCAAGCCCATCGGGGCCCACGACCAAGTTCGTATCCCCTTTGTAGGAAAACGGTATTAGGTCCGGCATTTTTTCGTTCTTGACTCTAACGATAGTGTCAAACGACTTTTTCCCTTCATTTATAACTCCCACAGGCACGGAATCCGTCTCGATCGTCTTTTTGTATTCCGCAAGGTCCCATCCGACCACCTTTCCCCCCAGAGTGTCTATCTCGGCGGTGTAAAGGTCGGATTTAACTTTTATGATCTTGGAAACATAGGAAGGTGCTACGGGTTCAAATTTCGTCGGGAGTTCCCGTACCGAACTTGTTTCTTCGGAAAAATTCTCCCCGACGGCAGGTGCCGACTCAGGCCTATCTATTGTTGCGGGGGTTTTTTCCTTGGGGGCTTTTGCGAAAAACGCCGAGTAACCGACTATTACGAGTACTGACAATACCAGAAAGACAATATAGTTTTTCTTGAGGTCGCTGTTCATATGTTATTTCTTCAGGCTTTATCCAAGGTATGGGGCGCTATCGTGATTTACGCGAAACACTGGTGAAACCGCTCCCGTTTTCTGTGCGTAATCCTAGGATGGAGTAGGAAATTAAAGAGTAAGAATTCATAAAGAGCAATAATACACGATAAGTTTCAATAGCAATAGACCGTTTTTTGTCCCCGCTTCAACCTGCTTACCGCTTTTTTTTCCTTACGGGGTCATATCCTCCCGCGCTTAGCGGATGGCATCGCAATATTCTTTTAAGAGTCATCCAGGTTCCCGTAAAAGCCCCGTGTTCCTTGAGAGCTTCAATCGAATACGCTGAGCAGCTGGGATGGAACCTGCAGGTTGAGGGAAGCAGGGGAGAAACTGCTCTCTTGTATATTCTTACCAGAAAAACGAGGAATCTGACTGCGGGTTTTTCTTTCATTTAATGCGGCTTGCGAGCTTTTTTATCTCCGAGCGAAGCTCTGAAGACTTTTTATCCGATACGTCGTTTTTTACTACGAACACCACGTCGTTTGAGGAAAACGCAGGTTTGTTTTTCCTGAAGACCTCCCTCAACACCCTTTTCATTCTGTTTCTCCTGACGGAGCTTGAGGACGCTTTTTTGCCGACGGACACTCCCAGACGGGGGAACCCCAGAGAATTGAGTTTTACGTAGAGTATGAAGTTTGACGAATGGATTTTCGTGCCTTCTGAGAATATGTTGCGAAAATCGCGGGATGATTTTATCTTGAATTTTGGAGGGAACGAGTTGTCGGACTCAGTTGCTACTTCTTCCATCTCCCAACCGTGAGAACGTACCTTCCCTTGGCCGTTCTTCTCCTGAGTACGCTCCTTCCTCCCTTCGTGCTTAGCCTCGCGCGGAACCCATGAGTTCTCAGCCTCTTTTTTACGTGCGGTTGATAAGTCCTTTTCATAGTGGGGGGTCAGAATAACACGTAAGGATTTGAAGGTCAAGAAAATCGGCTGGTTCCGGAATCCGGTGCCAGAGTGCAAATTGACAACAAACAAGTTGTTGTCAATAATTGATAGCTATCAAATTCAAATGGTTTTTGAGATTCTTCGTTCGTTATGATCCTTGAAGGCGTAAAACTTATGGTCATCGGCATGGTCATAGTACATGTTTTTCTCCTTGTCTTGATGCTGAGCGTGATCTTATCCGCGAGGCTATTTAAAGACAGCGGTGCTCGTGCGTCTTCGGATGCCGCGACGTCCACTAAATCCCGCAGGAACGTAATTCCGGTCATAGCTGCAGCAGTTGCGGCCTACAGGGCAAAACATGCCGGCGACGGCTGATCTTGAAACCCCCGTGGTCTTGTCATGAAGAAAATTTTATTTCAGGATACATCGTTTCGCGACGGATTTCAGTCTGTTTTCGGCGCGAGAGTGCTTACAGAAGACTTTATCCCGGCGGTCGAAGCCGCTGGGGAAGCCGGAATAACCCATTTTGAAGCGGGCGGGGGAGCCAGGTTCCAGAGCCTGTTTCTTTACTGCGGAGAGTCCGCTTTTGATATGATGGACCGCTTCCGCGAGGCAGCGGGGCCGGATGCCAACCTGCAGACGCTAGCAAGGGGGATCAACGTGGTCGCCCTGTCCCAGCAGCCAAAGGACATGATAGATCTTCACGCCCGGATGTTCAAAAAGCACGGGATAACGCACATAAGAAACTTCGACGCCTTAAACGACGTGAGAAATCTCGAGTACTCGGGCCAGTGCATAAAAAACGCGGGTCTGCATCACCAGGCCGTGGTAACGCTCATGGAGCTTCCGCCAGGCTGCGAGGGAGCCCACGACGTGGATTTCTATATAGACAGGCTCAGGAAAATACTCGATTCGGGACTTCCCTACGATTCCATATGCTTCAAGGACGCTTCGGGAACCTCGAATCCCAAAAAAGTTTACGAGACCCTGAAAGCTGCGAGAAAGCTCGTCGGAGAAAACGTCATTCTCTGGGTTCATACCCATGAGACAGCCGCTCAGGGAGTCAATCAGTACATGGCCGCCATAAACGGCGGGTGCGACGGAATCTGCGTCGCAAGAGCCCCAGTTTCAGGAGGAACTTCCCAACCTGACCTGGTAGCCATGTGGAACGCCCTTAAGGGAACCGAATATACGCTGGATGTGGATGTGAACAAGATCCTCGAGGCAAATTCCGTGTTCAAGGAATGCATGTCGGGCTATTATTTCCCGCCCGAAGCCCTTCGGGTCTCCTCGGAAGTCCTTCTCTCTCCGATGCCCGGCGGAGCGCTTACCGCGAACACCATGATGATGAGAGACACCGGCACCCTTGATCTTTATCCGAAAGTCATCGAGGCGATGAGCGAATGCGTCGCCAAAGGGGGATTCGGAACCTCGGTTACCCCGGTTTCTCAGTTTTATTTCCAGCAGGCATATGCAAACGTCACGCAGGGACCTTGGAAGAAAATTACCGACGGTTACGGAAACATGGTGCTCGGCTACTTCGGACGCACACCCGTCCCGCCCGACTCTGAAGTCGTGGCGATAGCGGAAGAGCAGCTGGGCAAGCCGCGCTTCGAAGGCGACCCGCTCGACATACTCGAGCCCGGAATTCCGAAGGCAACCGAGATTCTTGAAAAAGAAGGCCTTCCTGTCACCGAGGAGAACATATTCATAGTCGGGGCGCTTCAGACTCAGGGCGGAAACAAGGGTCTTGAATTTCTCAAGGGGAATTTCAGCGTCAACATCAGAAGGGAAACGCCGGAGGAAAAGCCTTCGCTTTCGGGAAGACGCGGTCTCGGCACGAGCGTCGCGTCGAAAGTGTCCGGCACCGGGGAGAACTTCGTGATTACGGTTGACGGAAGAAGCTACAACGTAACCGTAAAGGAAGGAACTTCAGAGATTGCCTCGGTGGCAGAAGCTCCCGCCGCGAAAACATCCTCCGCGATGGATGAAGATTCTCCCGATGTTGTGGCTGTTACGGCGAGCATACCCGGCAACGTGTACAGGGTGGTCGTCGGGGCAGGGGACAAGGTAAAGGAAAATGAAACGCTGATTCTGCTTGAAGCCATGAAAATGGAAACTCCGATTGCTTCTCCGTGCGACGGCGAAGTGGTGTCCATTGAGGTTGAACAGGGAGAGGTCGTGGAAGCAGGTCAGCTTATCCTGACCATTCTTCCCTCTTGAGCGGATGAAAAAACACGTACTCATTTTCGCGGTTCTTGCGTTTTCCTTGGGAATGTTCGCCGGTACCCCCGATTGTCTCGGGGAAACGGTGAGCGAGGGAACCGCCGCCGCGGAGCAAATCGAGAGACTTCCGTCTTTCCCCGTGCTTTTGAAAAACGTGGCTACCAGCACCGGTATCTACGGGTTCATTGCGGGTAACGCATCTTCCTGGATACACGGGTTCGGGATGTTTTTAATGATCCTGGTAGGGTTTCTTCTTCTTTACCTTGGGATCGCGAAGAAATTCGAACCTCTTCTTCTGGTTACGATAGCTTTCGGGTGCATATTATCCAATATTCCGCTTGCGGGAATAAACGACCCCGGCGGGATAATTTACTACATATATGATATCGGTATAAAGACCGGGGTTTTTCCCCTTCTCATATTCATGGGGGTCGGAGCACTTACCGATTTCGGCCCGCTTCTGGCCAATCCCAAAACGGTTCTTCTCGGAGGCGCGGCGCAGTTCGGCATTTTCTCGACACTGATCGGTGCGCTGGTGCTTACACGGTACGTGCCCGGAATCGAATTTTCCCTAAGCGACGCGGCGTCGATAGGAATAATAGGGGGAGCGGACGGACCGACCGCGATTTATCTTTCCTCGCAGCTTTCCCCAAGGCTTCTCGGTGCTATCTCCGTCGCCGCGTATTCCTACATGGCGCTTGTGCCGATAATCCAGCCCCCGATAATGAGGGCCCTCACTTCTCCTGAGGAGAGAAAAATAAGGATGAGGCAGCTTCGTCCTGTGTCAAAAAGAGAAAAGATAATGTTCCCGCTGATTGCCCTTACTCTCTGTTTTCTCCTTCTTCCCACTGCGGCGCCGCTCATAGGTTTTTTCATGTTCGGCAACCTGATGAGAGAGTGCGGAGTTGTCGACAGGCTTTCAGATACAACGAGAAACGCGCTTATCAACATCGTTACCATATTTCTTGGCCTCGGGGTCGGATCGAAGCTTTCGGCTTCCGAATTTCTCTCCATGGAGACCTTGGGAATACTTCTCTTAGGGGTTGTGGCTTTCTGCATAGGCACGGCTGCCGGGGTGCTGATGGCCAAGCTGATGAATGTTTTCTCCGAAACCAAGATCAATCCTCTGATCGGCTCGGCCGGGGTCTCCGCGGTTCCTATGGCTGCCCGGGTTTCCCAGGACATGGGATCCAAGGAGGATCCCCAGAACGTGCTTCTGATGCACGCCATGGGTCCGAACGTGGCCGGGGTCGTGGGTTCGGCCGTGGCGGCGGGAATGCTGCTTGCGGTTTTTCAGTAAGTTCCTAATTTATCCAAAAGGATGTTTTTACGGGAGTTGTAATGAGATTTGAAGGACGGTCTGCGATTATCACGGGAGGGGGGAGCGGAATGGGGGAGGCGACGGCGTTTTTGCTGGCGCGAAACGGAGCCAGAGTTCTGATTGCCGGCAGAAGAGAGGAGAAGCTAAAAGAGGTATGCGGAAAGGCAAAAGACGAGGGACTTTCGATCGGATACAAAGTCTGCGATGTCTCCGTTGAGAGCGACTGCGCCGCAACCGTGGAAACCGCTCTTTGCGAGCACGGCAAGATCGACATTCTTTTTAACAACGCGGGCATCATTTTTTCCTGCCCCTTTCACGAAATCGAAACGCAGAGATTCCAGGAAATCTTCGACATAAACGTGAAGGGAGCATTCATGATGTGCAAATACGCTATTCCTCACATGATTTCTGAGGGCAGAGGCTTTATCGTGAATAACTCTTCTGTTATCGGGTTAAAGGGTTTTGCGGGACTCTCAGCCTATTCGGCTTCCAAGGGGGCTCTTGTTCAGCTCACAAGAAGCATGGCCCTTGAATACGCTGACAAGGGGCTCAGAATAAACGCTGTCTGTCCCGGCGGGGTCTGGACGCCGATGTTTGACTCTTACCTTGAAAGAGCCGAGGATGCAGACGCCGCCCAGGCTTTCATGGAGTCGCTTCACCCTATGGGACGGCTTGCTGACCCCTACGAAATAGCCGAAGCGGTTCTGTTCCTCTGCGATGAGAAAATCATGTTCAACACAGGTTCGATGCTTTCCATCGACGGCGGCATAATAGCCAAGTGATCCCGGTTCGACTGGTTGCGGTCGAGCGTCGGGCCGAGTTCGAAAAACAGTTTCTTTACAGCCCCTGACAGCCCCTGAAAATTTACGGGGACTGATCAGGGCGTTACGTTTTCTAAATCTGGAATACTGAAAACCTGTCTTGTACGACCGCCCTCGGCGTCGTATGTGTAGACGGAATAGCACCCCGCCCCTATGTCTCCGTTTTCATCAAACTTTATCGGTCCTGAAACTCCTTCGTAATTAATGTCGTCATTGGCGGTGGTCTCATCGGTAAGAGCCGCCGCGCATTCGGCGTAACTTACGCACCGGTTGCCATCTCCCGTAACCTCCGCCATTTCGGAAACGTATTCGGAAGGGTTATTGCTTCCGGCGCTCAAAGCTGCAAGCGCGACCGCTACCACCGCGTCATACGTATGTACGGTGAACTGAAGAGAGGGAAATTCTTCAGGGTCAAAGCGTTTTTCAAATTCGGTTTTTCTTTCGGGAGGATCCGGCAGTGCGCACGGGGTCGTGCTCTTGAAGCCTTCAACCGTGGCGGAGTTGCCCGGGTCTACCAGTTCGTGCAGGTTCGCTACCGCAAGCGAGTCCGAGATGTAATATTTGGCCGCGGAGGGAACAATGGGTGAGTCGAGCATGCCTTTGATTATTTTTTCTCCTTCTCCTTCCGATACGATCATGATTATGGAACCTACGCCGCCGATTCCGCTTACCGCCTCGATATCATCAAGTACATCCTGGGTTTTTTCGTTAAAATCCGGGTCACCGGAATCGTATAGTTCATACGACACGACCTTGGCGGCGGAGCGGCCTTGGGAGTCCAGTTCCTCGTTGATCAGTTCCGTGAGTTTCACTCCATAGTTGTCGCCGCGGTGGACTATCAACGCTTCGCCTTCGTTTCGCGCCTGGTCAACGAGAATTCTGGCTTGGAACGAATCGGTGGGAACTGTCCTGAAGAAAAAAGGGGTTCCCCCGGCCTCGGAAATTTTCCTGTTTTCTTCAGTCAGGGTAACGGAGGTTGCGGAAGGCGAAACTGCTACTAGGCTGTTTTCAACCAGGAAATCAAAAATTTTAACGGAGTTCCCCGAGGTTCCGGGCCCGATTATGGCCCTTGCTCCCATGTCCAGAAGTGCCCTTGCGGAGGCAAGCGGAGTCGCTACATCTCCCATTATAAGCTTTACGTTTCCGCCGGCTTTGTTGATGTCGTCTCTTGCGAGTTTCGCGGCCTTTATCATGGAATAGCGAAGTTCGGTTGTCTGAAGAAGCACGCCTATGCAGAGGGCGTCCTCGCAATCGGTATCGGCTTGCTCGTCGGTTCCGTCGCCGCATCCCGGGGATAAAAGAAGGGCGGTAACGATAAAGGATATAATCAAAAAGGCCATTTTTACGGTTTTCATGACAAACTACTTACCTGCGTATCAGTTTGAAACCTCTCCCTTGGAACGGAAACCGGATTCTGTCTGACTTTAAACGACATTATAACCCTGAATATTTATGCAAACAAATGCCATGGCGCCGGGGAATTGCCCGGATTTTCCCCAAGCACAAACGCGTCGTAAAAGAAGTTTTTTGTTTTCCGCGGTCCCGTATTTTTGATTTTGGCGTTTCGCCCTTGACGGCTCACGATAACTGATTACAATAAAGCCCAATTGAAAAATATTCTCATTTAACCTGCGTTATGCTGAAAAAATTTGAGTGCACACAGGAATCATACGCCAAGGAGGTTCTGCGGGGAAAGGGACTTAAATCCACCGCGCAGCGTCTTGCCGTCGTTCATGTTCTGCACACAAGCGGAAAATCACTTTCGGTTGGCGAGATACACGACGGGGTGAAAGAGATGCTCGGCGCCACGGGGCTTGCTACCATCTACAGAACACTTGAGATGTTTGAGGAACTGAGCATCGTTAAACGTCTTCATTTTCCCGACGGCGGTCACGGCTACGCGTTTTCCCAGGGCGAACACGTTCATCACATGGTGTGTGTTGACTGCAGGGGGGTTTTCGATTTCCCCGAGTGTCCGGTGGAGAGCTTTGATTACGCTTCCGTTGAAAAACAGGGGTTTCGTGTGGAGGATCATTTCATACAGCTTTTCGGCCAGTGTGGGAAATGCAGGGAACAGGTTGCGTGTTAGAGGGTTTACAGACAGAGGCGGCTTAACATTGGATATAATGAACCAGACAAAACTTCAGGGATTTACCGATTATACCTCCTTATCCCTTGCGGGCATCTGCGCCATTCACTGTTTTCTAACGCCGGTGGCGCTCATATTATTCCCGGTCGTGGGGTCGACGTTTTTTTCTGAAGAGATTTTTCACGAGCTGATGCTTCTGCTGGTTGTTCCCGCAAGCGTCATCGCCATATTTCTCGGCTGCAGACGCCATAAGGATTTCTCCGTGATCACGCTCGGGATATTGGGACTTTCTTTTCTTCTGGCAGGAGCCTTCGCGGCTACGGGCTACGAAGATTCGATCCTTACTCTTATCGGCGCTTTCATAATGGTTTTGGGTCATCTGCGTAATTTCAGGCTCTGCAGAAAAGACGGCTGCGAGCACTGAGCCCCCCATACCCTTTTTTGAATATCTGACCGCAAGTTGGCGGCATTAAAGGACAGAACTTGATTGCATGCAGCGGATTTCTCGCTGAGATAAAATGAAAGAAATTTTAAAATTTTCTTGAAAACAGTTTTTTTTAATGGATAATAACGGTTTACTTTTTAGAGGGTTAAAATGGGAAAGTCACTAAACAGAGTACTTGTGAAGATGAAAAGCACCGAGAGTCCTTTCATCTATTACACGAAGAAAAACAAGATGAATAGTCCCGACCGTCTTGAACTGAAAAAGTATGATCCGGTGATAAGAAAGCATGTCGTTTTCAAGGAGACCAAGTAGTCAAAGGAGATTCCGATGGCCCGCCGTTGCGCAATAACAGGGAAAAAACCCCTTTTCGGAAACAGCGTTTCCCACGCAAACAACCACGTTAAAAGGCGTCAGAATCCGAACCTGCACTGGAAAAGAATATATGTTCCGGAGATAGACAGGTTCGTGAGGATAAAAATTTCCGCCCGCGCGCTCAGAACGATCACCAGAAAAGGTCTTATGCCTTACCTAAGGGACGAAGGTCTTACCCTAAGGGACATAACTCGCTGATCCCTCACTAGTTTATCAGATACGAAATAACGAACGGAAGCACCAAAAGGGAGACTACCGTTCCGGCCACTATTATTGACGCTACAGTCTGAGAGTCCCTTCCGTATTTTTCCGCGAGCACGAAGTTAAAAACCGCGGGTGGCATTGAGCACTCGAGAATAACCACTTTCGCCTCGATTCCCTTCAAACCGAACATGTTTACGAACAGCGCTCCCAGGAAGATTCCAAGAAATATCCTGGCGGAGCCGAAGAGAAATGAAAGCCAAAGCTTCGAGAGCTTCATTTCAGAGAGCTTGTATCCGAGCGAGAAAAGCATCGCGGGTATCGTAATCTCCCCTAGAAGGGCTACCGGTCTCTCAATAACCACCGGCATATCAACGCCGACATAGTTGATGATTATTCCTGCCACAGTGGCGTATATCAGAGGGAGCTTGAAGATCTCGCGCAGGTCTTTTCCAGAACCGAGAATCAGGATTCCCACCGTGTAGTGAAGCAGCATGGTCGAAACGACGCAGAGTATCGCGATGTTAAACCCGTACTGTCCGAATGCGAAAAGACAGAGGGGAAGACCTAGATTTCCGGTGTTTGCGAAAACCACGGGGGGCAGATATACCCTAGAGTCAAGCCTGAAAGCCCTCACAAGCGCCCCGCCGATTATGATGGTAACGAAAATGACTGCCGATATCGAAAGAAACAGCCTCGCCGTTACAGACGGGTCCATGGTAAAATCGGAAAGGGACGAGATTATTAGACACGGCATGGTCACGTAAACCACAAGATCGTTGATTGAAGAGATGTCTATTTTTCTCGTCCTGCTGAAAAGAAAACCTGCGGCGATTACAAGAAACGCTGGCAGGACGATATTTGCAAACTGCGGGATTGAGGAAAGAGTCATATTCTGTGTTTTTTCGTGGAGAAAAAGAGTTACGTCTTGGGTAAACGGGGTGCGGAGTCGGTGAAGGTCTTCAGAGTCTTACCACTGAAGCTCCCCAGGTGAAACCGGCTCCGAAAGCAGCGAACAGCACCAGATCCCCCTCTTTTACCCTTTCTTGGCGAATTGCCTCGTCAAGGGCCAGCGGAACTGAAGCCCCGGAGGTGTTTCCGTATTTGTCTAGGTTTACAAACACTTTTTCTTCCGGGAAATTCAGCCTTTTTCTTACGGCTTCCAGAATTCTTTGGTTTGCTTGGTGAGGAATGAAAAGATCAATATCTTCGGGCTCAAGGTCGGCTTCTTTAATGGCGTTTATGGTTGCCGACTCCATGCTCTTGACGGCGACTTTGAACACGTCGTTTCCCTTCATCTTTATGTATTGATCTCTGGTTTTAAGCGTCTGTTCGTTGATTGGCGTCCTTGAACCTCCTGCCGGAACATAGAGAAGATCCCAGTCTCTTCCGTCTGAGCTGAGAAGGGATGAAAGAATCCCAGGTTCTTCTGAAGCCGAAAGAACGGCAGCTCCCGCACCGTCGCCGAAAAGTATGCAGGTTGAACGATCCTCGAAATCAGTGACCTTTGAGAGAGTATCAACCCCTATCGCGAGAATTTTCTCCGCGCCGCCTGACTTTATTATTCCCTGGGCTACGTGAAGCGCGTAAAGAAACCCGGAACAGCCGGCCATAAGATCAAAAGCGTAGGCGTTGGTTGCTCCCAGAAGGCTCTGTACCACGCAGCCTGTTGAAGGAAAAAGGAAATCGGGGGTAATGGTTCCGACTATGATTACGTCAAGCTGCTGTGGGCTTACTCCGGCAGCCTTGAGGGCTTTCTCGGCGGCTTCATAAGCGATATCAGAAGAAGCGGTATTCTCATCCGCAATCCTGCGTTCCTTTATTCCTGTTCTGGACGTAATCCACTCGTCGGAAGTCTCGACCATCTTTTCCAGATCGGAATTGGAAAGTATGGTGTCGGGAACCGAAGAACCGGTTCCTATAATTTTTACGTACTTCAATTTGGAATCTCTCTCTGAAGCGATTAGCGCAATAATAGTTTAAAGGCTTGATTTTGTCAATCAATCAGCGATTTCGCAAACGATGTTTTTCAGCGGTTCCATCTCTGCCGTGGTCATCTCCACCGTGATCGCATGGTGCGTCTCGTCGCAGAGAAAAATGAGGGAATACTTGCCTGATTTTGCCAGGGTGGCGAGAAAAAAAGTTTCCTCCGAGGACTCAGTGAGAAAGAAATACTCGTATTTAAGCCTGAGATTTTTACCCGTCGTTATCCTTATCTCCATGGCGACCGAGGGGAACTCCTCCTTCTCCACCGTGAAAAAACGCGTTGATATTTTCTTGGTATCGGCAATCGCCGCGACTTTTCCCGGATCCTCCTTGAAAATCATCACGCATCCTTCGTCCGTTGCGTGCGACACGCATCCGTAGCGGATTTGTGAGAGCGCTATTTGCAGTTCCATATCCTGCTCAAGCGCTTCGTACGCTATATGAGGTGCGGAAAATATTCTTGACATATCGCTCAGTCAATCAGTATGATTAGAACTAGGATTCAGGTGCTTGCGGACTTTCAGGTTCGTGGTCCTGGCATAGTAGTATAAAGAGTATCAGGAGGATAGATAGATTTTATGACAATGCAAGGTAATGAGTTAGTACTGTTAGCTATCGTAATTCTTGTCATAGGGATATTCCTTATGTTAAACGAAGGAGGAGGGCAGCAGGCTTCCGAATCACCCGCTCCGCCTGAACCCCAGGAGTCCCAGAGCGATGCGGATCCTTTTCAGTCTGCGCAGCCGACGCCACAGCAGGCGAGTGCGGAGGCTCCTTCAGATTCCGGTGCTGCCTTGAGTGATGAGCAGGGTGCTTTTCAGGCTCCGTCCTAACCGAGAAAAGTCTGCAGGTAGAAATGATTTTTCACGTTTAGAACCGAGTTGTCCTTTGGTCGTTACGTGAATATATCAGGGTGGGTTACGCTCCGCTAGCAGTTGAGTATTTTTAATAGTAGGAGTGTTTTTTATGTCAAATGAAAGAGGAGATGTAAATCCTTTTCAGTCTGCGGTAGTGCCTGCAAGTACCGAACCACCCGCTCCGCTTGAAACTCAAGAGCCCCAAAGCGATGTGGATCCTTTTCGGTCCGCGGTAGCGCCCGCAAGTGCAGAGGCTCCTTCAGATTCCGGTGATGCCTCGGGTGATGAGCAGGGTGCTTTTCAGGCTCCGTCCTAACCGAGAAAAGTCTGCAGGTAGAAATGATTTTTCACGTTTAGAACCGAGTCCTTCCTCGGGCGTTGTGTGAATATATCGGAGTGGATTACACCCGCCAGCAGTTCAATCCCGTCAACGACTCTGGGAGATGACCTGCTGAAATAGGAATTGGCGTCCACTATGTAGCAGTGCCCTTTTTGTACCGCGCGCAGCGTGTGCCATTGTCTTACCCCGCCGGTCAATTCCTCTATTCCGTCAAGCGTTTTTTCTACATCGAACCCGCAGGGCATTATGATCAGGTAGTCCGGGGAAGACTCTAGTATCTCATCCCAGCTTGTCTTAAACGAAGGTTCTCCCGTCCTTGAGATCAGCGGTTCTCCTCCAGCTGTCTTTACCATTTCAGGCACCCAGTGCCCGGCAGCGTAAGGAGGGTCGAGCCACTCAAGACAGAAAACCCCTGGGCGGTATCTTTCACCCGAAAGCTTTTTCTCGACGGTTTCGATTCTTTTGCGAAGGTCATCTACGAGTTGCGAAGCCTTCTCTTTTGTCCGAGTGACTTCTCCCAGAAGCACTATGGAATCCAGAATTTCCCCGATTGTGGTAGGGTTTAGGGACAGTATTTCGGGACTGTTTTCAAGAACCTCGCAGACTTCCGTCACTTCGTTCTCGGATACCGCGCAGACATTGCAAAGACCCTGAGTTATGATAAGATCCGGTTTTATCTCACTTAGGCGCTCCGAGTCGATCAGGTAGACGCTTTTTCCCTCCGAGCGGTTGCGGTTTACAAGTTCGTCTATGCGTGCGCTTGAGAGTTTCCCCTTTCCTTCGAGAATGCTTTTTACGACCACGGGTTTATCACGCGCCTGCGGCGGGTAATCGCATTCGTGGGTTACTCCGACTAGGTTCTCCTCAAGTCCGAGGGCGAATATTATCTCGGTTGAGCTTGGAAGAAGCGAACATATCCTCATGACCTTTATTATACAATCCGCGGGGGAGAATCCCCAAGCCGTACCCGCGAATTTCTTTTTTTACCGCTTCGGCGTGTAAAATAGTCTTCGTGAAGATCGTAACAAGATTCGCTCCCAGCCCCACGGGCGCTCTTCATGTGGGAGCGGCCCGCACCGCTATTTTCAACTGGCTTTTTTCCGCGAGCCTTGGCGGAGATTTTCTGCTCAGGATTGAGGATACCGACCGCGCGCGCTCCGAGGAGAAATTCGAACGGCAGATCATCGAATCGCTCAAGTGGCTCGGACTTCAGTGGCAGGGGGGAATCGTCCGCCAGTCAGAGCGGCTGGACACTTACGGGCGGCTTGCGGAGCGGCTTATTGACGAGGAAAAAGCATACAGATGCTATGTTACCGCCAAAGAACTCGGGCGGAAGAGAGAAGAGGCCAGGGGGAAAGGGGAGGTTTTTAGATACAAGAGGGAGTGGTCGCAGCTGGGTGCCGCCCCCGGAAAGCCTTACGCCGTAAGGTTTTCGGTATCCCCAGGGGAAAAGATCTCCGTTGAGGACCTGGTCCGCGGCGGGATAGTTTTTGATTCCTCGGAAATAGAAGACTTCGTGATACTGAAAGCCGACGGGTTTCCGACCTATAATTTTGCCGCGGCGGTTGATGATGCGCAGATGGAAATATCTCACGTCATAAGGGGTGATGACCACATAATAAACGCCCCGAGGCAGATACTGATAGCCGATGCTCTCGGCTTGGCGAAGCCGCAGCTTGCCCATGTTCCGATGATACTCGGCGCGGACGGAAAAAAACTTTCCAAGCGCCATGGCGCAGAATCCGTCACTGAGTACCTCCTGGGGGGATATCTTCCCGAGGCGGTTCTTAACTATCTCGTGAGACTTGGGTGGTCTTTCGGGGACCAGGAGATTTTTACAAGAGAGGAACTCGTTGGAAAATTCAGCCTCAAGGGCATCGGAAAATCCCCATCTGTGTTTGATTCCCAGAAATTCCTCTGGCTTAACGGAAAATACTTAAGGGATCTGCCCGAGGAGCGGATATCTGAGGAAGTAGTCCATCTTATCAGACAAAAGGAACTTCCTGAGCAGCCTCCCGCACGGCTTCGCAAAATAATCGCGCAGATGCGCGAGCGGTCAGAGACTCTAAACGGAATCGTGGAGCAGTCCCTTTACTTCTTCACCGATGATTTTGAATACGATGAAAAGGCGGCGGAGAAATTCCTGGTGGAGCAAAGCGGCGAGATTTTCAAGCTTCTGGCAGAGGAGCTTTCCCGTGTCGAGGATTTTTCCCATGATAGTATTCACAGGGGTTTTGAGCGCGTGATGGAACACACGGGTCTTGGGCTCGGGAAAATAGCCCAGCCAGTGAGAGTCGCGCTTACCGGCTCGACGAAGAGTCCCGGAATCTTTGATGTTGTCGAGATACTCGGCAAAGACACCGTCGCGCGGCGCCTAACTAGGGCGATTGACTTTATACAAGTCCCGGAATGCCTGAAGATGAAAATATACGGGCTTACAGGAAACATAGGCTCAGGTAAGTCAACGGTGGCGCGGATGCTGCGCGAACTCGGGGCGTTCACCGTGGACGCGGACGAAGTGGCGAGGGAAATCGTACGGCCCGGTGAGCCTGCGCTTGCGGAAATCGTTACCTGCTTCGGCCGGGAGGTTCTCCATGCGGACGGGACGCTTGACCGCGGTGCCCTCGCCAAAATAGTGTTTGCAAGCGAGGGGGACCGCGAGCAACTCAACCGGATAACCCATCCGAGGATTCTTGAGAGGATAAAAGAGAAGATATCTGGCCGGAGCGATGAGCGCATGGTGTTTGTTGAGGCGTCTCTTATAGATCGAGAGAAAGGCGGTCTTAATGACCTGATCGACGGACTGGTTGTAGTTACGTGTCCCGGGGAACTGAGGGAACGCAGGGTGGTGGCCCGCGACTCCATGTCGCCCGAGGAAACCCGCCGTCGCATGGACTCACAGGTGTCCGAAGCGGAAAAGGCGTCTCAGGCCAATTTTCTGATAAAAAACTCCTCAGACATGCGTAGTTTGCGCGCCCGGGTGCACATTCTGTTCGAGTCTCTTTGCGCCCTGGAGTCTTGAAACGGTGTTTCTGCGTGTTATGATTGACTGATTCGTTTTTAGCTGGGAGTGGGTCTGGAGCGTATCCAAATGAAAGAAAAAGTCAGAATTCTTGAAGATAAGGAAAAAGAGGCAAGCCTAGGCGGCGGCGAAGCCAGAATCAAAAGACAGCACGATTCCGGCAAGCACACAGCCCGCGAGCGAATAGTCGAGCTTCTTGACAGAGATACTTTTGTCGAGTTCGACAAGTTTGTCCTGCACGGCTGCACCGATTTCGGCATGGATAAAAAGAAAATCCTCGGCGACGGCGTGGTTACGGGCTACGGAAAGATTGAAGGGCGCCAAGTATTTGTCTACGCACAGGACTTCACGGTTTTCGGCGGTTCTCTGGGTCTTGAGCAGGGAAAAAAGATATGCAAGATAATGGATCTAGCCCTCTCAACAGGGGCGCCTATCATAGGGCTTAACGACTCCGGCGGGGCTAGAATTCAGGAAGGAGTCAAAAGTCTCGGCGCTTACGGAGAGATATTTCTTCGAAATGTGATCTCCTCGGGAGTCATCCCGCAGATATCCGCAATCATGGGTCCGTGCGCCGGAGGGGCGGTTTACTCCCCCGTAATGAACGATTTCACGATCATGTCAAAGAACACAAGCTATATGTTCGTGACGGGTCCCGATGTAATAAAGACCGTTACCCATGAAGAGGTGTCCTCAGAAGAGCTTGGCGGCGCCATGGTTCACAATTCCGTAAGCGGCGTCGCGCATTTTGCCTCGGAGGATGACAGTGACTCGATAGAGATAATAAAGGAACTCATCAGTTTCCTTCCTTCAAACAACATGGAGGATCCGCCGGTGATTCCGTGCGATGATCCCGCGGACAGAAAAGAGATGAATCTTCGCGAGCTTATCCCCGATAACCCCAACAAGCCCTACGATATACTGGATGTGGTGAGACCCATAGTAGATAATTCGTATTTCTTCGAGGTGCAGGAGCATTACGCGAAAAACATAGTTATAGGGTTTGCGAGGATGAACGGACAGCCGGTCGGTATCGTGGGGAACCAGCCCAAGGTGCTGGCGGGGTGTCTTGACATAGACGCCTCGGTTAAGGGAGCTAGGTTCGTAAGATTCTGCGACGCTTTCAATATCCCCCTTCTTACTTTTGTCGACGTGCCGGGTTTTCTTCCGGGAACCTCACAGGAATGGGGAGGGATCATCCGACACGGCGCAAAGCTGCTTTACGCATACTGCGAGGCCACGGTTCCTAGAATTACGGTGATAACCAGAAAGGCTTACGGAGGGGCTTACGACGTCATGTCCTCAAAGCACATAAGAGGGGACGTGAACCTTGCCTATCCCACAGCTGAAATCGCGGTCATGGGACCCGACGGAGCGGTGAACATAATTTCCCGCGGGGAAATAGCGACCGCGGACGATCCCGATGCCGAAAGAATCAGGCTCATTGAGGAGTACAAAAAGAATTTCGCAAATCCGTATCGCGCTGCGAGCCTGGGTTACATAGATGAAGTTATAAAACCCGAGGACACGAGACACAGAGTGATAGCGGCGCTTGAGATGCTCGGCGGAAAAAGACAGACGCTTCCGCCAAAAAAACACGGGAATATTCCCCTCTGAGCGACCGGGTAAAAAGATGTTCAAGAAGATACTGATAGCAAACAGGGGAGAGATAGCGGTAAGAATCATCAGGGCGTGCCGGGAGCTTGGAATCGCTACCGTAGCTGTTTATTCGGATGCCGACAGAGCCGCTCTTCACGTGATGCTTGCGGACGAAGCCTACCACATAGGACCGTCAAAACCCTCGGAAAGCTATCTGGTCGGGGAGAAAATAGTTGCAGTTGCCAAGGAATCGGGAGCCGAAGCCATACACCCCGGGTTCGGATTTCTCTCCGAAAACGATTCCTTCGCCGAACTGTGCCAGAAAGAAGGCGTAGTTTTCATAGGGCCGTCGGCGGAGGCAATAAGGCTTATGGGGGATAAGGTCACCGCGAGGAAATTAGCAAGAGACGCGGACGTGCCCCTTGTTCCCGGATCCGAGGGAGCCGTATCCGATGTTGAGGCCTCGAGGGTGGCGAAGAAAATCGGCTACCCGGTGATGATAAAGGCTTCTGCGGGCGGGGGCGGAAAGGGAATGAGGCTTGTTAATTCCAAGGAGGGATTCGAATCGTCCCTTCGGATGGCTAGAAGCGAGGCGTCTTCCTCTTTCGGAGACGATTCGGTATTCATAGAAAAGTTCGTTCAGCAACCAAGACACGTCGAAATCCAGGTTCTCGGGGACAAGCATGGGAATCTGCTGCATCTGTTTGAGCGGGAATGCTCAATACAGAGGCGCCACCAGAAGGTGATAGAGGAAGCTCCCTCGGGATTCATAAGCCAGAAGACAAGAAAAAGCATGTGCGAAGTTGCCCTTCGCATAGCAAAGGCGGTTGACTATTTCGGGGCCGGCACAGTCGAGTTCATAATGGATCAGAAGGAAAGTTTCTATTTTCTGGAGATGAACACCAGGGTGCAGGTCGAGCATCCGGTCACGGAAATGATCACCGGAATTGATATCGTGAAGTGGATGATAAGGATAGCTTCGGGAGAAAAACTGCCATTCAAGCAGTCTGCCATAAAAATGCGCGGCCACGCGCTTGAATGCAGGGTTTACGCGGAGGATCCCGCCACCAATTTTCTTCCCTCGCCAGGAATGCTTCATTACGTGCGTGCTCCAGGTGGTCCGGGAGTGAGGGATGATTCGTCTGTTTACAGTGGTTGTGAGATAACATCTTTCTACGACCCGATGCTCTCAAAGCTTGTCGTCTGGGGAGATTCTCGGGAGGAAGCGGTAAACAGGATGCTTTCCGCCCTCAGGGAATATGTGGTTCTGGGAGTGAAAACCAATCTCGGGTTTCTGATCAGAATGATGCAGAACTCGGAGTTCCGCAAGGCGCAGATTGACACCGGTTTTATAGAAAGACACCCTGAACTTCTTGTGCCCGAACAATCCGATCCTGAACTTATACTTATGGCCGCCGCAGTTGCCATGAACGGTGGCTCAAACCAAATCGTGCAGGGAACGAACGGTACTTCTTCAGGCTGGAAGCTTTTTGCCAGAAGAATTGGCGTATCCGGGAATCCGCTTTTATGACGTACACTTTTAAACTGGGAAACAAAACCTACAAGGTAGGTTTTGAAGAAAAAGAAGGGCTAAGCCTCGTCAGCATCGACGGCGAGCAGAAAGAATTAGAATTTCTGCGGATAGACGAGAATACCTATTCGATTCTGGTTAATAACGAGAGCATCACCGTAGGGATATTCAGGGAAGGGAAAAAAATACAAGTTTTCCACGGGGGTGACCTCCACGAAATAGAGGCTCTTTCTGGAAGGGATGCTTCCCAGGGAGAAGGCGCGGGAAGTCTTAACATAACGGCGCCGATGCACAGTAGGGTAGTGAAGATCCTGAAGAAGCAGGGCGACAACATCGAAGTGGGTGACAGCGTCGTAATCGTCGAAGCCATGAAGATGGAAAGCGAACTTAAGGCCTCCGCTTCGGGCAGCATAAAGGAGATAAGGATTAAGGAAGGGGATACGGTTGAAAAAGACTCTGTTCTCGTTACCCTCTCCGATAGTGAATAATAATCAGGGAGGAGGTTGTTTCGACATGAAAAGAATAACTATCCTTCTGTTTTTTGCCATGGCGACCGCGGCTGCGGTTTTCGCTCTTGTATCCTGTGACGAGGAAAGTGCCAAAGAGGTTCCAGTAGGTGTCGTCGTTCCTCTCACGGGCGAGCTTGAATCAACGGGCTTGAACATGAAAAACGGTATGGAACTCGCCCTTGAGGAAATTAACGAATCCTCGCTTCTTGAAGGGAAGAAAATCAGGTTCATCAGGGAGGATTCCGAAAGTACTGTGGAGGGCGCGCAGAGAGCGTACAGAAAGCTTATTGAACAGGACGGCGTGGTAGCCGTACTCGGTCCCTTTACTTCAACCTCGACCAGAGAGATTATTCCTATAGCTCATGAAAACAAAGTCATATCCTTCAGTCCCACCTCTGCCGCAAACGGTCTCAGCGCCAAAAGCGAATTTGCTTTTCGCGCTTCACTTACCGTAGAGCGTCTGGTGCCTAAGGGGGTGAGTACTACCAGGGAGCGTCTGCGCTACAGCAGAGTGGCTACAATAACAAATAATCTAGACGCTTTTTCCCAAAGCAATTTCGAGCAGTTGGAACGGGCATTTGACGATGAGGGAGTCACGGTTGTGAGCGAGCAGAGCTATACTCGCCCCCAAAACGAACCGTTTCCCGATCTGACCGACCAATTGACCGAGATAAAGGATGCGAACCCTGACGCCATTTTCATCTCGGCCCTGACGTCTGGACGCACGGGAATTATGGTTCAGGCCAGAAAGCTCGGCATAGAAGTTCCTTTTATAATGACCCTGCTCACGATAGACGACGTGAACAAAGCGAACGATCAACTGCCTGGTGTTGCTGAGGGCGCGATTACCTTTACGGTCTGGCTTGCCGCCGTCGACACGCCGGAGAACCGCGCATTTCTCAGGAACTACCGGGGAAAATACGACGGCCAGGAACCCAATGCCTTTGCCGCACGGTCCTACGGAGCCACCCGTATTCTGGCCCAAGCTATTGCTGATGCAGATTCAACAGATTCGCAGGCGATTCGCGATGCGATGGCTGATGTCAGGGTGGATGATACAGTTTTTGGCGATTTCTATTTTGACCGTAATGGCGATGCGGTTTACGAACCGATTGTAGGAATAATAAGAGACGGCGTATTCGAAGTTTTCGGGCAGTAGTCAGCTCAGCATGCTCAACTCTACTCTTTCCGCTTGCGGGCGGTTTTCATGAAATAATCCGCAAGAGGCGAAGGTTTTAAACTGTTATTATGAAAATATTGAAAAGTTTTTTTCTGGTTTTCTGCGTTTTACTTTTTGTCTCCTGCGGTTCCGGAAACAAGGCCCCGGATGCAGAGGATATTTCCCGCAAAGATACGCTTAACATAAATATCGGTACCGAACCCCCCACTCTTGACTGGTCTCTCGCTACCGATGTTACGTCTTTTACGATCATAGATAATATAATGGACGGTCTCGCGGCGTTTAATGAAAAATACGAGCCCATACCCGCTCTCGCGCGGAGCTGGGGGATAAGCGAGGACGGAAAAACCTATACTTTCAAAATAAGGGGAAAAGTTTTCTGGACGGACGGAGTGCCGCTTAAGGCCGGGGATTTTATTTATTCATGGAAAAGGATCCTTAAGCCCGAAACCGCAGGAAGTTATGCCTATTTTCTTTTTGACATACAAAACGCCAGAAAATTCAATTCCGGGGAGATAAAGGATTTCAGTAAAGTCGGGGTAAAAGCCCCGGATGACCGCACTCTTATCGTTACTCTTGAAAGACCGAGGGCCTATTTTTTGAACCTCGTCACTTTCATGTCCACTTTTCCGATGAGAAAGGATATTGCCGAAAAATACGGAACCAAGTGGACGGAAGCCGCGAACATAGTGACCCTGGGCCCCTACAGACTGAAAGAATGGGAGCACCATGAGAAAGTTCTTATTGAAGAGTATGAGAACTACTGGGGAGAGAAGCCGAAAAGTGCGAAGAAAGTAAAGATGATAATGAACGAAAATCCTGTATCCACTCTCGCGCTTTATGAAAGCGGAGAGCTCGATTTTCTTGACAGCAAAGGAATTCCACTGCTTGAAGTTCCAAGGCTTGTGAAACTTCCGGATTTTAAGCAGAGCGTGGTTTTCAGAAACAACTACATAGGATTCAACACTAAAAAAGCCCCGTTTGACAATCCTCTAGTGAGAAAGGCTTTCGCAAGCTCAATAGACAGAAAAAGCCTCGCTGGACTTCTCCAAGGGGCGGGAGTGCCCATCACTTCATGGATACCGATCGACATGCTTGCCTACAACCCCCGGATTGGTCTTCCGTTTGATGCGCAAAAGGCGAGAAAATTTCTTGAGATGGCCGGCTATCCGAACGGAAAAGATTTTCCGCAGACAACTTTTCTTTACCCTGATACCGGAAACAACAGAATTGTCGCCGAGGCGTTCCAGGGGATGTGGAAGGAGCACCTGGGCATCGAAGTCAAGCTTGTTAACCAGGAATGGACTGTTTATCTGAGCACGCTCAAGACGGATCCCTCGCCCGTATTCAGAGCTGGATGGCAGGCGGATTTCCCGGACCCTCACAATTTCATGAACCTCTTTGAGTGCGGAAGCGGGAATAACCGTACCGGCTGGTGCAGCCCGGAGTACGATCGGCTGGTGGAAAAGGCCGCCGGGATTCTGGACCGCAAGCAAAGAACAGGCCTCTACAACAGTGCTCAGAGGATTCTCGCGGAAACGGGCGTCCCGATAGTCCCTTACCTGAACTCAGTTCAGCAGAACATGATCAAGCCGTACGTGAAGGGGCTTGAACCCGACCGCCTCAACTTTCTTTACTTCAGCAAAGTCAGCTTCGCGGATCCTTCCGCGCCCGGTGAACGTTGAGGGTCCGGGACGCTGTATGCGAGGCGGATACCCGTGTTAGAGTAGATTAGTAACCATCTATTCTGCTGCCGGTTACCTTTTTCGTGTTTGTTGCGACCAGTTTTGCTATCAGGAGTCCCGCGAGAAGCCAAGCGATCAGGATGTTAACAATGGTAACGATTACGTACGGAGTCGGAACCCCGAACCAGTTCCAGTAGGGGAAATGGCTTACAAAACCTATAGCTACTCCGACTAGGGCGACAAACCCAACTCGCCCCCAATAACCCAGTCCTGCCGTTTGGGAGAGCAGGCAGATAATGATCAGGGCGCTTATCAGGTCGCCGAAGAATTGGGTGACAAGCTGCTCTCTCATCCCGGGGTCGTAGCCTTCGGGAAGGGCGTTTACAAAAGCCGCCGTTTCTCCCTTCTTGTGATCCTGATGCGCAAACGGCAGGTAATAAACTCCGGCTTTAGGCGCATTTGCTCTTAGAACTTCGGCGACTTCGGATTCGCTGGTAAATTCATTGGCTACCATCTGATGCCACGGAAGAACCATCCATGACACAGAACCCCAAGCAAACAGGATTACCCCGGAAACTATAACGGCAACCGTTTTCTTCAAGAGCATTTTCCTCCCGGAGTTTTTTATCCGGTAGTTTCAAGTAGCAAACACTATTTTATGTATTTGACAAGAGATTTTGATAATTGTCAAGGATATGTCAATGGTACATTATCTGTCCGGTTTTGTAGCACGTGATTTGTCCGGTTTTGCGGTAGAGCGATTGTTTAGATTTATCTCTTCCATACAGGGAGGAGATATTGATGGATCAGGCAAGGTTTCTGCAAAGAGTCAGGATGAACCAGTTCAAAAAAGTTTACGACAGATGGAAGCAGAAGAAGCTGACACAGAAAGAGGCGGCAGAGCAGCTTGGGATAACGGAGAGGACATTGCGCCGTTACATAGTCCGTTACAGGGGCGAAGGCACCGAAGGGCTTTTGGACCGTCGCCTTGGGAAGGTGTCACCCAGGCGGGCTCCTCAACAGGAGACCTCAGAGATGGTGGCGCTGTACAGGGATCTTTACCCGCAACGCAACGTAGCTCACTTCTACGAAGCTTACACCGAGCGCCACGGAGGCAAACGTTCCTATAGCTGGGTTAAAAGGTCTCTTTACCGCGCGGGGGTGGGAAGAAGACCCAGGGGCGGTGGACCTCACCGCCAGCGCAGGGAACGCAAGGAACAGGCGGGAATGATGATACATCAGGACGCGAGCACGCACGAGTGGGTTTTGGGGAAGAAGTGGGACCTTGTGGTCACGATGGATGATGCCACGGGAGAGATATACAGTGCTTTTTTCGTTGCCCAGGAGGGGACATGGAGCAGTTTTCGGGGCGTAGGGGATGTATTGGAGAGTAAGGGGATATTCTCAAGTTTTTACAGTGACAGGGGTTCTCACTACTGGAATACTCCTGTGGCTGGGGGGCGTGTGGACAAGGAGAACCCGACGCAGTTCGGAAGAGGGATGATTGAGCTTGGGATTTTGACGATACCGGGATACTCTCCTGAGGCCCGAGGGCGAAGCGAGAGGATGTTCGAGACTTTGCAGGGGCGGCTGTGTGCGGAGCTGTCCGAACTGGGCATAGTGGAGATGGAGGAGGCGAACAGGTTTCTTAGAGATAAGTTCGTATCGGATTTTAACAGGCGTTTCATGGTAGCCCCCACAGAAGAGGGAAGCGCGTTTGTGCCGCTGCTCGGCGTGGGGCTTGAGGATATACTGTGTTTAAAGCACCAGAGGGTAGTGGGCAACGACAACTGCGTGAGTTACAAGGGGACGCGTCTTCAGATTCCACCGGTTGAGGACCGTTATCACTTCGTGAAGGCAAAGGTGATGGTGCATGAGTACTCAGACGGGAGCATGTCCATATATCACGGCAAGCGCAAAGTGGGAGAGTATGACAGCGAGGGTCAATTGAAAAATGAAGGAGGAATAAGCAGACCGAAGGCCCACATAGGAGGATATCGCAGTTTCACATCACCCTCTTCGGGCTACGCCCTGCGAGGCTGATGTGAACAAAGCCAAACCGGACAATTGATGTATCTTAAAAGCGGACAGTTGTATTTGCTATTAACAGGATATAAAGCGATTTCAGGATGATACTAAATAGTAAGTCTTAACAAGGGCGTGTAAGCTCTTTGCAAGAAACCCGTTGAAAACACTAGGAACTTTATTTGAAGTAAGGAATTATTTCTTTTGAGTACGTTTCAAGTGCCAGATCAGGATCAGGACTAAACCTGTAGAACAAGACGAAATTTCTTACCCCCGCGTCTATGAATTTCTCAATTTTCTCTATGCAGTCTTTTTTCGATCCAGTAATGGTGAAGTCAAGTATGGCTTCTCTCGGGAAAAGCTGTCCGAGCTGCCTGAACCTCTGCCTACCCTCTTCATCCGTCGGCACTATGTTGAAGTAGTTAAGTCCGTGATATTCTTCAGGGATCTCAACGTCGTATCCGGCCTTTAGCAGTTGGTCCTGCATAACCAGTACGTACTTGAAGGGTTCAAGTGTCTTGTAGGCGGCATCAACGCTTTCTCCAAGCGAGGTAAATACCCACAAAGCGGGGTCGAAACCGTCATCAAGTGATCTTCCCACATTATCCGCCGCGGCCTTTATCTCCCCGAGATAACTGGAATAGAGATCGGGATTGAGATCTATCGGAAGCCAGCCGTCGCCCTTTTCCCCCGTCAACTGAAGTCCTTTTGGTGTGTGTGTGGCCATGTAGAACGGTATTTTGTTTCTCTCGTAGGGTTTTATCTGCAAAAATGCGCTCTCAAGATTGTAGAACTGCCCGTCAAAGTCCACGGGCTCGTCGGTCTCCCAAAGAAGTTTCATGACTTCCATGGATTCTCTGAGTTTTGAAAGAGGTTTTCCCCACTCGATTCCGAACGCGTCAAGATTCATGGATTCCCCGACCCCAAGGCAGAGCACTACCCTACCTTTTGAAAGCTGATCGACAGTCGCTAGCCTCTGGGCGAAAACGGCGGGATGCATCCTGTGGGGATCAGAAACCGCTCCCAAAGCTATGTTTTCCGTTTTCATTGCCGCCGCCGAAGCCACTGTCCATGCCTCTGGGGCGATAGCTCCCGGCGCCACGAAAAGCAAGTGGTCAGGGTACCATATCATGTCGAATCCAAGCTGATCGGCCTTTACCGAAAAATTTACGAGTCCTTCAACGTCAGCTCCCGGCATCGGAGCTGAGAGTCCGAATTTTATTTCTTTTCCCATTGTGGGGCACCTCATGGATAGTTTTGGAAGTAGATTGCGATCTCGGTAAAATTATTGTTGATTTGCCGCTTAAAGGCAAATAATCCAGCAAATATCCCGGAGGTATAAAATGAAATTCGGAGTCGGACTCTTCAGCATGCAGACCCACAAGGATCTTTATTACGACCACGCGGACCTTTACAGAAATTCCCTTGAGCACGTGAAACTTGCCGAAGCGGTGAATTTCGATTCCGTGTGGCTCTCCGAGCACCATTTTCTTGAGGACGGTTACTGCTCTTCTCCCCTCACGATGGCGGCCGCGATGGCCGCTGTGACCGAAAGGGTGAGAATAGGCACCGGAGCCTTGATACTCACGCTTCATAACCCCGTTAGGATTGCCGAAGATGCCGCTACCGTCGATCTGATTTCAAACGGAAGATTCGATCTGGGAGTGGCAATAGGCTACAGAAAAGAGGAATTCGAGGGGTTCGGTATCCCGATGGTGCAAAGACCCTCGAGAATTGAAGAAGGTATAGAGATAATCGAAAAATGCTGGGAGGACGGACCTTTTTCCTACGGTGGCAAAAGGTTCAGTTTTTCGAACATAGATGTTACTCCCAAGCCTGTGCAGAGACCCATACCCATATATATAGGAGCTTTTGAGGAACCTGCCGTGAGAAGGGCCGGACGGCTCGGGTACCCGCTTCTTGTCGGTCCCGGGAGGACGGTTCCCATGATCATGGATACCCTGGAGTGGTATAACGATGAGGCTGAAAAAGCCGGTCGCGACCCATCCAAAGTGGAGCATGTACTGCTTCGGGAAACTTACGTGGGCGAAAGCACGGAAGAAGCCCTTACCGGCGGAACCGAGTACATAATAAACATGTACAAGTTTTACCTTAGCCTCGGAGTCAAAATAGTGATAAGAGGAAAAACCATAACTGACCCCGACGACCCTTTCTTTGAATACATGGCAGAAGATCGTTTCATGATCGGCACCCCTGAACACTGCACTCAAGAGGTAAAAAAATATGCGGAGAAAACGGGAATCCGAAACATAATGTGCAGGATGGTTTTTCCTCAAGCCCCAAGCGAAGCTATAGCACACTCAATTGAGCTTTTCGGCAAAGAAGTGATTCCCGAATTCAGGTCTTAGCGGACCGTCTGACTTTAGCGCGCACGAAGAAGAGAGGTTCCCTAAAAAGGATAGATTCAGGGAACTGCCTGATGGATGCGACACCGTTCAGTTTCTAGGCAATGTCGACCCAAACAGCCACCCAAGCCGATTGAGGTTGGCCCTCGATTTTGATCGCCTAAGACAGCGCCCTGAACTTAATTCACTACCGAACTACTGAAACTCCTGAAATCATACTGAACCCTGGGGATGAAAAACCAAAAACATCTTCATAATTTACATTGAACATATTGTTGACTCTCGAAAACAGCCTGATTTTGTCAACAAAGCTCTTCAAACTGATTTCATAGGAAGCCGCCGCGTCAACGATGAAAAAAGAATCGTTTTTAACCCTGGTGGAAGGAAACTCACTCCAGTTCACATCATCTCTGCTGCCAACATAGTTTCCCGACAGATTAAAGCCAAAGGCGTTTCTTGAATATCCCGCGTTAAATGAGAACGAATGCTCAGGTATCCGTATGAGCTGCTCCCCCTCGGAAAAGGAAGGAGACCCCAGGCCGCCGTCATCGGTTACGTCGGTCTTAACGTAGGCGTAGGTAGCACTTAGTGTTAAAGCGTCGCTTGGGTAGAAACGGATCGCGGCTTCCGCTCCCTTGGATTTTGCGCGGCTTATGTTTTCGTAGTTAGTTCCATTTTCAAATGGCGTGAAACTGTATGCGATAATATTTTTGAATCCGTTTTGGAAAAAGCTCAAATCAAGTTCGACCGCGTTATTGAGCAACGGTTGGTTGATGCCTATTTCAGCGGTCAGGGTTTCTTCGGGTTTCAGATCCGGGTTGGGTATTGTTCCGAAAGCTGCGCTGAAGTTTTCAAAAAAAGTCGCTTCCTTGATTCCTCTGCTGACGCCTCCTCTTATCGCGGTTCCGGATTCTTTTATCTTCCACTTGGCAAAGACACTCGGACTCCACTCGCTCCCGAACGCTTCATTGTCGTCATATCTTATTCCCGCTGTTACGAAGAACGTCTCAAGCAACGCGAAGTTGTTTTGGGCGTAGAAGGCGTAGTTTTTTCTTGATTCATTTAAAGAGTCCGTCTTGAAACTTTCTTTTTCATATTCAAAACCCGTTGAGGTTATGCTCGAGATCTGATCGAAGTCTACAAAAAAACTGGAACCGTACTCAAGTGACATTCTTTTATCAAGAGTATCAAACTCTGATTCGAACCCGTCTAGCTGGGCGGGCTCGGGACCATCGTAACTTTCCCGATCAAGTCTTGTATAGCCGATCTTAAGTGAATTCTCCCACCACTCTGTCAGGGAAAAAACAATATCAGAGCCCGTAACAAGTGATTTTTCTTTCGTCTGACTGTCGGGGTCAGCAACCGCATCGAATCTGTCTCCTGCACCTCCGGTCGGGAATTCAAACTTTGAATTTCTGTATATGGAGAAAAAGGAGAGATTCAAATTATCATTCGCTTCGAGGTTCATGGTTGCCGTGAAATTATTGTTTCTGTAATCGTTGTTGATTTCCAAAATGCCTTCATCAATGATTCTTTGGTGAGAAAGAAAGTAACTCAGGTTTTCCAGACTGCCTGATATGCTTGCGGAATGCTCCAGGATCATTGCGTCTTCGGCGCGGAACCCTAGGGCCACGGATCCTGTCTTTCTGATTTTTCCGCTCCCGCGCTTTGTTATTATGTTTATAACGGAAGACGCCGCGTCGGAACCGTAAAGGGAGGAATGCGCGCCTTTTATTATCTCTATTCTCTCTACATTTTCAGTGGTAAGAGAAGAGATATCGAAACCTCCTCCGGCTTGGTTTATCTGAACGTTGTTTATCATCACAAGGTTGTAATCCGACTGACCGCCCCTTACAAAAATCGAAGAGTTGCCTCCTCGACTCCCTGTGCTGGATACGTTGAATCCGGGGACTCTCGAGAGTATGGATGCAATGTCTTTTTCCCCGCTTTTCTCGATCTCCTCTCTGTCAATGACTGTGACGGAAGACCCGAGACGCTCGGCGTCAATCCAGGTTTTTGTTCCCGTAACTATAATTTTTTCCACCTCTCTCTGCTCGGAAAAACCCGTGGGCGGGAAAAGGCCTAGGATCAAAATAAAGGCAAAAAATATTTTAAAGCTGTTCATTCTTAGCTCCTCCGGATGCTTGCATATAGCTTTCCCTGGAAGAGTGGTTACCTGAATGAACACGTGAGGCAGAAAACAAAGACCGTGCGGACGCGCGGAGGATCAAAGATTTGTTTCTAAACACCATACGCCTAGCTCCCGAGGCAAAGCTACTAGATTGACGCAGGCAGGTATTCCGACTTAAAGGGCCGCCTGTTATCGAAACAGAGCGACTTTTCCGGATGCGGCCTTCCCGGCTCTACTTTAAGCCAGTGACCCGAAGCGCGAGCACGCTTCGCAGGGGCACGGAAAACAACCCTTTTTACGGCTGCGGGAACAGCTCGGGACTCTCACCCGATTCCCTTAACCTGAATCTAAAAGCAATCGTACATGTTGAGGCAGAGGGTGTCAAAAAGGCCCCCAAACGGCAGGAAACGTAATCAGGAATCGCTTGTTGGGGCCGCGGGGCCGAGCATACGGTCAAGTTCCCCCGAACGCTCAAGGGCCGCAAGCTCGTCGTAGCCTCCTACGAACTTCTCGTTTACGAAGATGATGGGCACGGTTCTCCAGTTTAGTTTCTCAACCAGCTCTTTTCTTTTTTCTACGTCCTTATCAAGCCTTACCTCTTCGTAATCCACTTGTTTTTTTTCGAGAAGCTTTTTTGCCCTTCTGCAGTAAGTGCAGTAATAACTTGTGTATATAGTTACGGAACTCAACTTTACACCTCGGTTTGTTTTTAGGTCCTATGATGCTTGGTTTTTAGTATGTATTCAAGTATTTTTAGCCTTTACGCTTCCCAAGAGAACCAAGGGGTTATTATATTATGCGGAAAAGAGCTTTTTTCATTGTGCTTTCTCTGATTTTCGTTACGACTTCGTGCTCCGCAACGAAGTTTTTGCTGAACTACGCCTCGGGAGATGACAGAAAACCCGGAAAGATGAAGGACTGGGTTTACACCACGGAGCGCAACAGCTATCGTGTTGCGCCGCTTTCGCAGGACTGGGAGAGAGTGCCGATAGAAGGCGGGGACATCGCTTTTTACAACTCTGGGGAAGATCTAATGTTCACGGTGAGTTCGGTCTGCAGGGACCGTAATTACGATCTTGAAACGCTGTCGGATTCTCTTGTGGTCGGCTTGGGTAAGAAGCGGATTAAACTGCGAAAGGATATTGAGGTCGGCGGCGCTAGGGGACTTTACACGGAGTATGAGACATCGCTTGACGATAAGAATTTTTCTCTTGCGACTGTCGTGCACAAGTCTCTCAAATGCGATTACGACTTCAGCTATTCTGCGGACCCGGCCGATTTTCAGGCGAATCTTGGGAAATTCATCGATTTTCTTTCAGGTTTTAAGGAGTTCCGGGCGGAATGACCAGATTTGTATCCGAACTGGCTAGCGGTTGCCTTAACTTTATTTTCGGCGTGGGAGAGGTCTGCTTTTTCCTCTGGAATTCGATTGTCGCCACTGTTACCCCTCCTTATGATTACGGTCTTCTGATGGCCCAGATACACGAGATAGGCTTTCGTTCCATCTCGATAGTCGTGGTTTCCGCCATGGCGATCGGAATGGTGATGGTAGTGCAGATGGCGTGGGGATTCGCGTGGTTCGGGGCAAAAGGGCTTGTGGGTCCGGTGGTCACCCTTTCTTTCGTAAGGGAACTCGGGCCAATAATAACCTCTCTTCTTGTGGGAGGCAGGGTCGGTTCCGGCATTACGGCCGAGATCAGTTCGATGAAGGTAACGGAACAGATAGACGCCATAAGGACCCTTGGAGCCGATCCGATCAGAAAGCTTGTTTCTCCCAGGCTGATGGCATGCATCATATCCTTCCCGCTGCTTGCCGTCATATCGAACCTCGCCGGCATAGGGGGAGCAATGATTATCTCGCAGATGGAACTTAACGTGAAACCCACTCTTTTCATCGAAAGCATAAGGGGCTGGGTTTCTCTCGAAGATCTGATGACCGGTATTTCAAAGACGCTGTTTTTCGGAATCATAGTGGCGATTACCGGCTGCTACGTGGGGATGAAAGCCGAGGGAGGAACGCGCGGAGTCGGAAACGCCACCACCAAAACGGTTGTGATCTCGCTTTTTCTGATAATACTTTTCGACTTTATTCTCTCAAAGATATTTGTTATCGCCATTTACGATTTTTAGTTTTCCCCGGTCCGCGTAAAGTTCTTTGACTTTAAAGTTACATTCAGTAAAATTTTGATCCCTAATTTGTCCGGGAGAGAATATTATGAAGTCATACATGGCCAGAAGCGGTGATTTTGAAAAGAAGTGGTACCTGATTGACGCGCGAGGAAAACCCGTTGGAAGGCTTGCGACCAGAGTGGCCTTGATTCTTAGAGGCAAGGGCAAGCCGCAGTTTACTCCCCATTCGGATATCGGGGATTTCGTCGTTATAGTCAATGCCGATAAAGCTACATTCTCCGGCAGGAAGTGGGAGCAGAAAACCTATTACAGCCATTCCCACTACCCGGGAGGACTTAAATCCGTGACCGCGGATAAACTTGCCGAGAAGAAGCCGGGCGAGATAATCCGCAAAGCTGTCTGGGGAATGCTTCCCAAGACCAAGTGGCAGAAGAAACTTATACAGCGAATGAAAGTCTACGTCGGCGACAAGCATCCGCACGTGGCCCAAAATCCCGAGGTTCTGGAGGTCTGATTCATTATGCCTGAAACCGTTATTTACAATGGCACGGGGAGGAGAAAAACGTCGATTGCCAGAGTCTGGCTTAGAAGAGGCAGCGGCTCCATTACCGTGAACAAGAAATCCGTGGAAGATTATTTTCCCAGAGAAGTGTGGCAGATAAAGGCTCGCGAACCTCTGAGCGTCACCGATACTTCCATGGAGTACGACGTGATGGTCAGGGTGAAGGGAGGAGGCCTTACCGGCCAGGCAGGTGCTGTGAGCCACGGACTTGCCAGGGCCCTTCTTAAAGCCAACGAATCATTTCGGAAGAAACTCAAGGTTTCCGGACTGCTAAAGCGCGACCCGAGAATGGTTGAAACCAAAAAGTACGGAAAACGCAAGGCGAGAAGGGGACAGCAGTTCTCCAAAAGGTAATTCTACTTGTCTGATAAACCTGAGAAGTTTCAAAGAAAATTTGATATCCGCCCTGCAAGCGGAAAGCTTGGCGTTCTGATTCCCGGAATGGGCGGCGCGGTTAGCACGACCTTCATAGCGGGAGTAAAAGCGGTAATGAAGGGCGTGGGCAGACCCATAGGTTCTCTTACGCAGATGGGGAAAATCAGAATTGGGCTGCGAACCGAGAAAAATTTCCCTTTAATAAAAGACTTTGTCCCATTGGCGAGAATAGAGGATATGGTGTTTGCCGGATGGGACATATACGACGAAGACTGCTATACCTCCGCGCTTCGCGCCGGGGTGCTGAAGCCGGACCTTATTGAGAAAATAAAGCCGGATCTTCAAAAAGAGTCTCCGATGCGAGCCGTTTTCAATAACGATTACGTGAAAAATCTCAAGGGTCCTCACGTAAAAAGAGGCAAGACGAAAATGCATCTTGCCGAGCAGTTGATAAAGGACATAAGAAAATTCCAGAAGCAAAACGACATAGAAAGGCTTGTAATGCTTTGGTGCGCAAGTACCGAAGTTTATCTTGAACCGTCAGAGGTTCACGAAACCATAGAGAGTTTTGAGAAGGGATTAAGAGAAAACCACGAGAATATCTCTCCCAGCATGATCTACGCGTACGCG
The DNA here is from genome assembly GCA_965229995.1 of Thermodesulfobacteriota bacterium. Taxonomy (GTDB): domain Bacteria; phylum Desulfobacterota_D; class UBA1144; order Nemesobacterales; family Nemesobacteraceae; genus Nemesobacter. The sequence continues at coordinate 81,377 of OZ245933.1, forward strand.
GCCATAAGATGCGGTGCATCCTACGGAAATGGGGCTCCTAATCTCTCCGTGGACATCCCGGCGCTGCAGGAACTGGCGGTTAAAAACGAGGTTCCCATAGCCGGCAAGGATTTCAAGACCGGGCAGACTCTCATGAAAACCATCCTGGCACCTGGTTTAAAAAGCAGGTTGCTCGGGCTCAACGGGTGGTTCTCAACCAACATACTCGGCAACAGGGACGGAGAGGTCCTTGACGACCCGGGCTCTTTCAAGACGAAGGAGGAAAGCAAGCTCGGCGCTCTTGACTACATATTCCAGCCCGATCTCTATCCAGAACTTTACTCGGATTACTACCACAAGGTAAGGATAAACTACTATCCTCCCAGGGGGGATGAAAAAGAGGCATGGGACAATATTGATGTCTTCGGGTGGCTTGACTATCCGATGCAGATAAAGGTTAATTTTCTCTGCCGCGACAGCATACTTGCCGCTCCCGTGGTTCTGGATCTGGTGCTTTTCCTCGACCTGGCTCAAAGAGCCGGAATCTACGGAGTGCAGGAATGGCTTTCCTTTTATTTCAAAAGTCCGATGGTTGATAAAAGGCTCTATCCAGAGCACGATCTTTTCGTTCAGCTTGCCAAACTGCAGAACACGCTCCGTTACCTGAAGGGAGAGGAACTGATAAGCCATCTGGGAATTGACTACTACGGTTTCGGCTAAGCGTTCCGGGAAATTACTGTTTTAGGAAGCTTTCCAGATCTTTTCTCGCGCCTGAACTGGCGAGTTTTCCAAGGGCGGCTTTTTCTATCTGCCTTATTCTCTCTCTGGTCAGATTGAACCTCTTGCCGATCTCATCGAGCGTGTAAGTGCTCTGGCGCCCTATGCCGAAGCGAAGCCTGATGATTTCCTCTTCCCTTGCATTCAGAAGTGTAAGCGCTTCCCTGAGCTTTTCCGCGAGAGACATCTTTGCTATTATCGTGTCGGGGATTTTAGCTTCCTTGTCGGCGACCGAATCGAGAAGCGTGGTTTTCTCTCCGTCCAAAACCGGCGTGTCGAGGCTTATGGCGTCGTTTGTGGAATTGAGAATCCTGTTTATAACCTCGGCTGAAATTCCTGAGGCCTCGGCTATTTCCTTTGGCGTCGGTTTTCTTCCCATTTCCTTGCTCAGCTTCGCACTTGTCTTGTAAACCCTGTTTGCCTGTTCCAGCAGGTAGACAGGAACTTTTATAGTTCTCGTCTGTCCCTGAAGAGCCCTCAATATGGCCTGATGTATCCACCAAGATGCGTAAGTGGAGAACTTGTAGCCCTTGGTGTAATCAAATCTTTCAACCGCGCGCATAAGACCGAGATTTCCTTCCTGAATAAGATCCGGAAGAGGCAGTCCCCTGCTCATGTATCTCCTCGAGATCGTTATTACGAGCCTTAGGTTCGCCTTTACGAATTTCTGTTTGAGTTTAAGCGCCCAGTCGACATAAATCCTCTCCATCGCGCGCAAAGTTGCTATTCTGCGTTCTATTGCGTTCGCGTTGGCCGAGTTTTTTCTCGTGCGGATTTTTTCATATTTTTCAATGCTTTTAGGCACTTTAGCCATCCTGATTTCGCACATTTTGATTCTTGCGGATATTTCGACTTCCTGCTTTGCGGCGAAGAGAGGTTCAACGGCCATATCCTTGAAGTAGACATAAAGAAGGCGCAACTGCTCATCGGGAATCCACTTGTCCTTCTCTTTCTGCTTCCCTCTGGGTTTCGGTTCCTCTTCGTCCGGGCTGTCAAAATCGTCGTCGACTTCATCTTCCTCATTGTCGTCGTCGACATCGTAGGATTCAAACCCGGCGTCGAGTCCCCCACTACCCTGAAAATCTTTGTATTTTATGTCCATCTTGTTTTTTCACCAAATTTTCTGATTGAAAGTGGAATACGGAGGCGACAAAAAAAGTTTTCAGAACCCAAGCGGGCAATGAAAATTACACCTTCCGTCCCTAAGGGCAATTATAAGATTTTTCGTGCTAAAATGTAAGCGTTTTTTTCCGAAAACAGCTTCGCGGGGGTCATTTCGCCCCGGCGAAGTTCTCGGAAACCTGCTCCCAGTTCACGACGTTCCACCACGCCTTCACGTAGTCGGGTCTTCTGTTCTGGTAGTTCAGATAATACGCGTGCTCCCAGACGTCAAGACCCAGAATCGGATTCAGCCCCTCGGAAACCGGGTTGTCCTGATTTGCGGTGGATGTTACCACGAGTCCTCCGCTGTCGTCCACGCAAAGCCACGCCCAGCCGCTTCCGAACCTGGTAGCGGCCGCCTTTGAGAATGCCTCGGCAAAAGCGTCGAAGCTTCCGAACGCGGAATCTATGGCACCGGCAAGCTCGCCCGACGGTGTTCCCCCGGAACCGGGAGCCATGCACGGCCAGAAAAGGCTGTGATTCGCGTGTCCTCCGCCGTTGTTTCTTACCGCCGTTTTTATGTCTTCTGGAACGGAGTCAAGATCGCCGAGCAGATCCTCAAGCGATTTATCCGCAAGCTCCGGATGCTTTTCCAGGGCGGCGTTTAGGTTGTTTACATACCCTTGATGATGCTTTGAATGATGTATTTTCATCGTCTCCGCGTCTATATGCGGCTCCAAGGCGTCATAATCATAAGGAAGATCGGGTAGTTCGTGCGCCATTTTTCTCTCCTGTTACTCTCTTGAAATAAAAAGCCAAACTTGCCATTGTATCTGCAACTGCGGGCAGTTGCAAGTAGATTATACCAGAAATCATTCGCGTTTTTACATATAGCGACGATAAAGTAAATTTAAGTCCTGAGGCTGCCATGGAAGAAAACATAATTGAAATGACGGATGTGTGTAAGTCCTTTAACGGAAAAACTGTTCACAGGGGAATAAATCTTTTCGTAAGGCGGGGGGAGATTCTTACAGTTTTGGGGGAGAGCGGAGTGGGGAAAAGCGTTTTGCTCAAGGAAATAAACGGTCTTATTAAACCCGACAGCGGAAAGGTCGTGGTTTTGGGAGAGGATACGGCGCAGATGGATGAAAAACAGCTCGTGAGAATAAGAAAGGAAACGGGCATGCTGTTTCAGGGCTCAGCCCTTTTTGACTCCCTTACGGTCGAAGAGAATATAGCCTATCCTCTGATTGAGAATTCGGACCTCTCTCCGGAGGAGATAAAAAAGGCGGTCGCACGGAACCTCGAACTGGTTGATCTTGCCGGAATCGAGGAAAAGTACCCGGGGGAACTCAGCGGAGGAATGAAAAAAAGAGTGGCTTTAGCAAGAGCAATTGCCACGCGCCCGAAGATTCTTCTCTACGACGAGCCCACGACCGGTCTTGACCCTCCTAACATAAAAAGGATTGCAAGGCTCATAAAAAGCATGAGAGACCGGCTCAGGATAACCGGGGTCGTCATTACCCACGACATCGGAACCGCTTACGAGGTTTCAGACAGGGTAGCTTTTCTTTACGAGGGGGAAATCCTGTTCATGGGAACCGTACCGGAGGCCCGCGAGAGCAACATCTCCACCTTCAGAAACTTCCTCGATACTAAGATGTAGAGGCCAAAGATCTAGGAATCGCGGACCCCAATTTTTTTAAGAAGCACAGAAGCCATCGCCGCTATTCCTTCTTTTCTGCCTGTAAAACCGAGGCCGTCTGTTGATGTTCCCTTTACGCTTACCGCTTCGGGCGAGATCCCGAGGACATCCGCGATTTTCTTTTCCATGCTGGGTGCGTGAGGAGATATTTTCGGTTCCTCGCACACTACCGTGCAATCTATGTTTTCTATCCCGAACCCCTTGTCTGTCATTAACCTGGCGACCTGGGAAAGAATAAGGAGACTTGATACATCTTTGTATTCGGGGTTCCCCGGCGGAAAGTGTTTTCCTAAGTCCCCGTTGCCGATAGCTCCCAAAATGGCGTCGGCAACCGCATGGGAGAGAACGTCGGCGTCTGAGTGGCCCTCAAGCCCCCGGAAGCCCGGCATCTCGACACCGCCCAGTATAAGCGCCTTTCCCTCGCAAAAAACATGCACATCAAACCCCGTTCCTATTCTGTACATTGCTCCGCTTCTCCTTTGCTTACGATAAGTTCGGCTATTTTGAAATCGGCAGCGGTTGTGATTTTCATGTTAAGGTCATTTCCCATTACTATGCTTACCCTTATCCCCTTTGCCTCCGCAAGCGTTGATTCATCGGTCGCGTCAAGCTCTGCGGTGCTAGCTGAGCGATAAATTTCTTCGAGTATTCCCCGGCGAAAAACCTGGGGAGTCTGTGCCCTCCAGAGTTTTTCTCTCGGAACCGTTTCCTCCACGAACGAGCCGTGCTCTTCTGTCCTCTTCAGCGTGTCCGTAACGGGGACGGCGCAGATGGAGGCGCCCGTGCGTGCGCACTGCTCTATGACTCTTTTTATCGTATCATTATCGACAAAAGGTCTTGCGGCGTCGTGAATGAGCACCATGTCGCTATCCGGGGGCGCAGCGCGGAAACCGTTTCTTACGGATATGTGTCTTTTTTCGCCTCCGCCAACAACCGAAGCGATTTTTTCAAACCCGAAATCCCCGAGCAGTTCCCTTGAACGCGAGATTTCATCTTCGGGAACTACGACCACTACGCTTGTTATGAATTCGCTTGACTCAAAAGTGGAAAGACAGTAGGTCAGAAGAGGTTTTCCGCCGAGTGCGGAGAACTGCTTTTTTTCACGCGGGGAGAATCTTTTCGAGAGACCGGCAGCGGGTACTACGGCTGAGACTTTGGGAGCGCTCACGGGGGTCAGCCCTCTTTTTTCAGTTTCGCGAAGACTATTCTTCCGGTCGGAGTCTGCACCATGCTCCTGACCGAAATGTCCACGTCTTTTCCTATCTGTCTTGAGGCGTTGTCCGTCACCACCATGGTTCCGTCATCAAGATAACCGATCGCCTGATGCTGTTCCTTACCGGGTTTTACAAGGTTTATTCTTATTGTCTGCCCCTGTTCCACGACGGGCCTTAGGGCGTGATTCAGGTTGTTTATGTTGAGCACTGTGACTTTTTCCAGGTCGGCGATCTTTTTCAGGTTGTAGTCGTTGGTGATGAGTATTCCGTTCAGTTTCTTTGAAAGCTCGATGAGTTTTATGTCGGCATCTTTTATGTGTTCGAAATCATGATCTGAGAGGGTGACGCTTATCGAAGGAATCTCTTTTTGCATTCTGGTAATGATATCAAGCCCCCTTCTGCCGCGGGTTTTTCTCGCGGGATCCGGGGAATCCGCTATGTACTGAAGTTCCTGTATGATGAATTTCGGTATTATGAGTTCTCCTTGGAGAAATCCCGTTTCTGCGATATCGGCGATGCGTCCGTCTATTATCACGCTCGTGTCAAGTATTTTCGGAGCAAGCGCCTCGGGCTGCTTGAAAAACGAGTCCGACGCCGCTGCGGCAAGGGATGTTTTGTCATAGCCTATTACCGCGCCGATGCATACGAGAAGCAGAAATATTCCCGCTTTTACGTGGGGCAGGAGGTGTCCTGCTATCGGAAAACTGTTAAGAATCGTGAGCACCGCGAGGTATATGAAAATACCCGTGAGCATGCCGACTGAGATTCCGAGTGCGCAGCGAAGAGAGATCTTCCTGAAAAGCACCCGGAAGCCCGCAAGAACCACAAAAGCGAATGCTCCACAGCCAACTGCGGTAAGCACCGAGCGGGGAAGTGAAAGGTAGTCCGGGCTGAGGGCAAACGCCAAGAGGGCAAACGCTATGGAAAGTGTAATCAAAAGTTTCATTAATAATCCGGCCCTTCCGAAGGAGCAAAATTATAGAATATATGATGGCTGTGGTTTTACAAGTTTTCCATTTCGGGTGTGGACGACGGCAGATGATCTTTCCCCGATTTTTACTAGTCAGTTATACTTACAGTCTGCCGGGTGAAACGATCCGGTTTTTTGGTTTTCCACACAGCCGGTTTTTCCCGTGGACGGAACATTATGAAATTCTGCACTCTTGCCAGCGGCAGTTCTGGCAACTCGCTTTATCTTGAGTCGAAATACTCGAAAATACTGATTGACGCGGGGATTAGTTTCCGAAGGATCTCGCGGAGTCTCGAGAATATTGGGGTAGCCGTAACCGATCTTGACGCGGTGGTGCTTTCGCACGAGCATGAGGACCACTCAAAAGCCGTTGGGAAAATGTCTGAGGTGCCTGTTTACGTGTCAGGGGAAACCGTTGGTTTCTGGGAAGGAAAAAGAAACGGGTACAGTCACAAAAACGGCGCGGGTTCCGCAAAGACCGGGGGTTCTCGAAACGGTGCAATAAAGAAACTAAGGGAATTTGATTCCGAGGAGCCGTTTCACATAAACGATCTTACCGTAACTCCCTTCTCGGTAGCGCATGACGCTATTGATCCGGTCGGTTTCACCGTAACCGACGGTCGTGTCAAAATAGGAGTAGTAACCGACATCGGAAAACCCACGGCGCTTGTAATAGAGAGTCTTAAAAACTGCGACGCGCTAGTTCTTGAGTCGAATCATGACAGGGAAATGCTTTTCTCAGGTTCCTACCCGCCGTACCTTAAGCAGAGAATAAGCGGGGGGCACGGGCACCTCTCAAACAATCAGTCCGCATCCCTTTTGGGTGACGTTCTGCACGACGGGTTAAAATACGTTCTGCTTGCCCACCTGAGCTCAAGGAACAACACGCCCGAGATGGCACTCGGATGTTCAATTGAAGTTCTGCGCAGAAACGGCGCCGACGGCCGCGTTGCCGTGGGTGTCGCTCCGCGAAACACTGCCGGGGAGGTTCTAACGGTTTGATCTCAAGATATTCCAGAGAGGAAATGTCGCGGATATGGTCGGATGAGAACCGCTACCGCATCTGGCTCGAGGTGGAACTTGCCGTGTGCGAAGCGTGGGCGCATTACGGTGAAATTCCGGCCGAAGCCCTTTCTAACATAAAGGAAAAAGCCTCCTTCGACGTAAAAAGAATTGCAGAGCTTGAAACAAAGCTTAAGCACGACGTCCTGGCTTTTCTTACCTGCGTTTCCGAGTACGTAGGAGACGATTCGAGATTCGTTCATCTCGGAATGACATCTTCGGATGTTCTTGACACCGCTTTTTCGATACAGCTTCAAGAGGCGGGAGGACTCATAGTCGGGGGTCTTGAGAAGCTGCTCGGGATTCTTCGCAAAAAGGCGTTTGACTACAAGGACACCGCTATGATCGGGCGCTCCCACGGCATACACGCCGAACCCAGAACGCTGGGTCTTGTGTTTGCCCTCTGGTATGACGAGATGAGAAGGAACCTTGAGAGGATGAGTGCTGCGCGGGAGGGCGTGAGCGTGGGAATGATGTCGGGTGCCGTCGGTACCTACGCCAATATCACTCCGCAGGTGGAACGTTATGCGTGCGAACTACTGGGGCTCCGTCCCGCGGGAATATCGACGCAGGTGATACAGAGAGACATTTACGCGCAGTATTTTCTTTGTCTTTCCCTCATAGCGGCGTCGGTGGAGAAAATCGCTACTGAAATAAGGCATTATCAGAGAACCGAGGTGGGTGAGATGGAGGAGCCCTTCACAGAAGGGCAGAAAGGGTCTTCCGCTATGCCCCATAAGAGAAACCCCGTGCTTTCGGAAAACCTCTGCGGGCTCTCAAGAATAGTAAGATCCCACTCGATTGCGGCCCTTGAAAATATAGCGCTCTGGCATGAAAGGGACATAAGTCACTCCTCTGTTGAGAGGATCATAGGTCCCGACGGAACCATACTGGTTGATTTCATGCTTGAGAGGCTCTGCGGTCTCCTAGAAGGTCTGCGGGTTTATCCCGACAGGCTTGAGGAGAACATCTGGATTACGCGCGGACTTGTTTTTTCTCAGAAAGTTCTGCTTGAGCTTGTAAAAAAGGGCGTTTCAAGGGAAGATGCCTACTCGCTCGTGCAGCGAAACGCCATGCGGTGCTGGGAGGAAAAAAAGGATTTCCGGGAAATGCTGAAGAGCGACGAACAGGTAACGGATATTCTTTCGGGAAAAGAGATCGATTCGTGTTTTGAACTGAAGGAAGATCTTAAGAACATAGACCATATTTTCGCCACGGTGTTCGGCGAGTCATAATTAACAAGGAGCTTTTATTCGTGATGGAAAAAACATTTGCTTCAAAATCGAGAAAATCAGTTTTAACGACAGGGGTACTGCTTTTTTTAACCGTGTTTTTTCTTTCCCCCGAGAGCCTTTTCGCGCTCGATAACGTTAACCTCGGGAGACTTGAGCAGCACTTCAAGAGCCGCTACGGGGTTTATCTTCCCGGCGGCTTTACGGTAAAGGCGGTTAAGGGGAAAGATTCTGAGATAAAGGGATTCAAGGAAGGCAGATACGAAGTCAGTTTTCCCGATGGCAGAAGCCGGACCCTTCCATTTCTCGTAAGCAGTGACGGCAAGTTTTTGCTAATGGGCAACCCTCAAACCGTAAAGATGGATGAGATGAAGGAAACGGGTGTCTCCGGAGTGAGACAAGGGTTTCTCGCATCTGAAGGCGGGCAGATTCCGATTCTGGTTTCCGGCGATAGCAAAACAATAATGGTCGGGGAGCTTAAAAATCTCGCTGAAGATCCGGCCGCCGAGGCCGCCGGGAAAATCTCTCTTGAGAACGTTCCTTCCAAAGGAGACCCGAAGGCTCAGGTAACCGTGGTCGAGTACTCGGATTTTCAATGCGGCTACTGCGCGAGAGCCGCAAGCGAGGTCGCTACTTTTCTCAAGGAGTACGAAGGCAAAGTCAGGTTCTTTTACAAACAGTTCCCGCTTTCGTTTCACAAGTGGGCCGAAGAAGCCTCGATCGCCTCTCTTTGCGTCTATGACCAGTCAAACGAGAAGTTCTGGAAGATACACGACGCCATTTTTGAAAAGCAGCGCGAAATAAAGGTTGCTGACGCCAGAGAAACCCTTGCGGGCATGGCGCGCGGACTCGGGGTTAACATGAAAAAATACGATGAGTGCGTGAAATCCGAGGAAGCCAAACGGAGGGTCGCTTCGGACATGAAAGAAGGCCAATCGATCGGGGTAAGCGGCACTCCAGCGTTCGTCGTTGACGGCTTTTTGATCTCGGGAGGGGCTAATATAAAGGCGCTTAAAAACGCCGTGGATTACCGTCTTTCCCTGAACTCCGATAAGTCCGGAAAGTAACTTCCGCCGGGTCCTGACCATGAAATGTCCTGAGTGCGGTTACACGAGCTTTGATTATCTTGAGGAATGCAAAAAATGCGGGGCCGCTCTATCTCCTGTACCCATTTTTAAGTATCTCTATGAAGATGAATTGAGTACGGAGGTCGTTATCGGCAGGGAGAAAGCGCCTGTTCCCAGCGATGTTTTTACCCAGGTTGAGATGGTCGAGGCAGTGAGCGAACTCGCCATCCCGAGAGAGTCTCGGAGCGAGGATTTGGCAGAGTCTGAGCTTGAGAATTTTCTCAGGTTTGAAAGAGACCCGGGAGAGGAATTCTCCGAAGAGAAGAAAGAAGAAAAAGAAAGTTCCCCGCCCCTGCCCAAAAGTTCCCCGCCCCTGCCCAATGGAATGGTTCCCGCAACTTTCGGGGAGAGAATTTTCGCATTTTCCGTTGATCTTCTGTTTACGCTTTGCGTGGCTGCCGTAGCGCTTTTCTCAGGGGCGAACCTAATCGGAGAGACTTTTTTCCCGGGTCTTGGAGAATTTGTTTCCATATGGGGGTGGATATGTCTTTGCGTTTACGTGCTGGCGACCACTTATTTTATTTTTCTTCCCTATTGGTGCGGAACGACTCTTGGAAACGCGGCCGCGGGTATCCGGGTGGTGAGGCAGGACGGTTCGCTTGCCGGTCCCCAGGCAAACTTCCTAAGGTGGGCCGGCTGGGTTTTTTCCGTGGCCACCGTTTTTCTGGGTTTTGCGCTGGCGTTGTCTGACCCGCAACGTAAAACTTTCAGTGACCGCCTCTGCGGCACTTTTGTCGTGAGGACCTGATTCAATAAGATGCTTATAGAAGAGCTTGAAAAAAGTATTGAGAATAAACGGGGGGAAATTTCATCTTGGATAGATTCCCACTGCGAAAAGGTGATGGTGCCGCTTTACAGCTCCGTCGATCTGCGTTTTTCCGGACATAAAATTGCCCCGATAGACACCAACGTTTTTCCCGCGGGCTTTAACAACCTTTCCGCCGGATTCAGGAAAAATGCGGGAAAACTTTTCAGAGAATATCTTTTTTCCAGGTACCCGAGCGCAAAAAAAATCCTTCTGGTCCCGGAGCTTAATACCAAAAACGCTTATTACTGGGAAAACATCTGGGTAATAAAGTCTGTTTTGGAGGACGAGGGCTACGAAGTCAGGGTCGGTATCGCGAACGAGGAATTTCGAAGGGAAAGCGCTTCATTCAGTTCGGCAAGCGGGCAGATAATCGAGGCGAGGCGGGTTTTTCAGGAGGAAAGCTCGGCGATGATAGACGGCTTTGTGCCTGATATCGTGATGATAAATAACGATTTTTCAGAAAAATGTCCAAAGACCCTTCACAATCTGCGCCAGCCGGTTCTGCCGCCCATTGAAATAGGATGGCACGCGAGAAAAAAAGACGTGCATTTCGAGTTTTATAACCGTCTCTGCGGCGAACTTGCCGACATACTGGAAGTGGACCCCTGGGTGATGTCCGTTAAAACCGTTTTGGAAAGCGGAGTTGATTTTGATTTTCCCGAGGACAGGGAGAGGGTTTCCACGAGAGCCGCTGAAATTCTTTCAATAGTCAAAAGCGAGTATTCAAAAAGAAACATAGATCACGAGCCTTCGCTTTTCGTCAAAAGCAATTCAGGCACCTACGGAATGGCTGTTGCGAGCGTTAGCGACCCGCAAAGCATAGTTGAGATGAACTCGCGCGACCGCAAGAGAATGCGGGTTTCGAAAGGAGGAATGCCCGTTCGGGACGTGGTGATACAGGAAGGGGTGCCGACATCGCTTCGCGTCGGGGACGGTCTTGTGGGCGAGCCCGTTCTTTATCTTGTTCAGTCCCGGGTGGCGGGGATGTTCTACAGGGTTAACTCCCTCCGGGGTGAGCTTGAAAACCTTAACTCAAAGGGAATGGAATTTCTGCCGTGCGAGGCCTCTTTGCCGAACGGGATCCCGCCGGTGTTTGATCTTGTTTCAAAGGTTGCCACTATCGCCGCGGGCTACGAGATAGAAAAAGTCCTGAGAGACGTTGATTGCTGAAATGTCCGGAAAACAGAAACAGGTTCCGACCGGCGGGATTAAAACTTCACCCTATTTCTCTTAGCTGGATTGAATCTATACCGGCGGTAGTGATAACGTCGGATACTAGCACGACGCGGTCGCCCGGCTTTAATATCTGTTTTTCTTTCAGGAGTTCGAAGGCCTCTTGGATTCTGTGTTCAGGATCGTCGGATTCATCCATCCGGTGTGCGATTACAGCCCTGTTCAAACTGAGCTGCCGTTTTATTCTGTTATCGAAAGTTACGGCGTGAATAGGTGTTTTGGCTGGCCTGCAGTTTGTTGCCAGCTGAGCCATCAGGCCTCCTTTCGTTATTACCACAAGCGATTTGGCGTCAATCGATTCGGCGAGTTCAACCGCCGAAGCCGCTATATGCTGCTTGAGGTCCTTTTTAACCAGAAGCTTGCTCAACTGCAGACTTGTTAGTTTCTCCGCCCTTAAAGCTATTTTGTTAATATATTCTATTGATCTTATGGGATGTTTCCCGATTGTCGTTTCGCCAGAGAGCATAACCGCATCTACTTCTTCGTAGACTGCGTTTGAGACATCCGTTACTTCCGCCCGGGTAGGAATGGGGTTCTCAATCATTGATTCAAGAAGATGGGTGGCGACTATGACTCTTTTGCCTTTCTCCTGACATTTGCCCACGATCACTCTTTGTACGTCCGGTAATTCCTCAATGCTTATTTCAATGCCCAGATCTCCCCTGGCGACCATAACCGCGTCCGATGCGTCAACGATTTCCTCTACGTTGCTCACTCCTTCCTGGTCTTCAATTTTAGAAATAATTTTTATTTTTTTGGCGTCGGCTCCTAAAAGTTCCTTGAGTTGCGAAACATCTTGAGCTTCCCTGACGAAAGAAAGAGCTATGTAATCAACTTCGTTTTTGACTCCAAATTCTATGTCCGCCTTGTCCTTATCCGTTATTGAAGGAAGATTAACCTTTATCCCGGGCAGATTTACATGACGGTTGCTTTTCATGGTTCCGCCGTCAATTACCTTGCATTTCATGGTCCCATGATCTTTCTTCAGCACTTCCAAGTTTATGAGCCCGTTGTCCACGGTTATCTTCTCTCCTACCTGAACCTCGTTGATAATGTCCTCATAGTTAATATGAATTGAGGACTCTTCAACGCCATCAGGCCTTACGGACACCGTAATTACATCTCCTTCACTTATATGCAGGTCGCTTTGCAGAACCCCGGTTCTGATCTCGGGTCCCTGAGTGTCAAGTATTACTGCGATTGAGTCTTCAATTTCCCTGTTGATGGACTTCACCGTTTTGATTACTTCAAGGTGGCTTTCGTGGGTGCCGTGCGACATGTTGAGGCGTACGGCATTCATTCCCGCCTCGTACATTTTCATCAGCATTTCATACGAACTTGTGGAGGGGCCGGCGGTACAGATTATTTTCGTTTTTCTAAAAGGTTCCATAAGCGGGGAAATATGTCGGTAAATTCAAAAAATGCAAAGTTCTTTTAACTCGAAGTTGATATACCGAGATGACAGGAAGGATGTGGTTTGCTGAAGCACATTCCATAATCGTTTTTCGTCTGGTTTCTTAATTCGCGCTTTTAGGTCTCTTGGAAAATTAAACCAAAGGGCCTGAACACGGTTTCCGTGCCGACTGAATTTTTCGAAATTTTCTGAACAATCCAGTCCTTTTTTGACAGTGTGCCTGTTTTGTGATAGTAAACTGCTTTCTAATCTGACAAGAGCCCCCAAATTTCCCAAGGCGAGACAATGGAATACATTCAGCATTTATCAGTGGAAAAATTCATTCTTTATCTTCTGATAATTCTTGTTTTCGCCAAGGCTTTCGGTAGGCTAGCCGAAAAAATTGGACAACCCTCAGTTCTCGGCGAGCTTCTTGCCGGGGTCGTTCTGAGCGCGAGCGTTCTGGCGCTTATTCCATCTACCGAAGGCATGGTCGGATATGATGTTTTCTACCTGCTTGCGGAAATAGGGGTCGTTCTTCTTCTTTTCGAAATAGGTCTTGAGACCAGACTTGTGGACCTGATAAAAGTGGGTCCCGTATCCGCCCTAGTAGCCATAGTCGGTGTGGTACTGCCGTTTGTTCTGGGGTACTTCTGCGTGATCTATTTCCAGAAGTTCTCTTTGCTCAATCTTGAGGCCGGGATGGTCGGGCTAGTAGCTATAGTTACAGGTGCGACATTGACCGCGACAAGCGTTGGGATTACGGCCAGGGTTCTTGCGGATCTTGACCGGCTCCAGACAAAAGAGGCCAGGATAGTTCTCACCGCCGCCATAATAGATGACGTGCTGGGGCTTATAATTCTCGGGGTCGTAAGCGGAATAGTCAGTTCTTTTGAACCTGGCGCTTCGGGAGTGGGGCAGATGACCTTCAGTTCGATTGCCCTTATAACGGTAAAAGCTTTCGGTTTTCTCGCTGTTTCAATATTTCTCGGAAGGATTGCCGCTCCCAAAATTTTCGGGTTTTTCGCCCGGATCGACAATAACAACCTCGTTTGGATCATGGGAATAGCCTTCTGCTTTGTCTATGCATACTGCTCGAATCTTTTTTCTCTCGCTCCCATAGTGGGGGCATTCGCGGCCGGTTTGGTTCTTCGCGAAACGGATCAGTTCAAGACTATCGAGAGCGGCGTAAAGCCCGTTTCACACTTTTTCGCCCCAATATTTTTCGTGATGGTGGGAGCCGCCGTGGATATTTCTGTGTTCAATCCCTTTGTATCTGAAAATATTATGGTAATATCAATCGCTTTAATTCTTTTCGCGGTGGCCGTTGTAGGCAAGTATGCGAGCGGTTACGTGGTCTATGAAAAAGGCGTAAGAAAAAGTATAATTGGCGTCGGAATGATCCCAAGAGGTGAGGTTGGGCTTATTTTCGCGAAGATCGGTCTTGTGCACGGCATTTTCAAAACCGATCTTTTCTCCGCCATCACTGCTATGGTCATACTGACAACCTTCATAGTGCCCCCGCTTTTAAAACATATGTTTGAAAGCGAGAACAAGGAGCGCAAGCTGACCGGAAGCGGGGTTTAGCGAATAATCTTGAAATTATGTTAACCATGAGATTCTGTGGTCTTAAGGCATTTCTTTATGCTGTGATTCTGGCCGTAGCGGTCGTTCCTTCGGCAAACGCCGCGGAGAACCTGCTAAGCGTCGATAGAACTGTAGTAATTCAGCTTCTTATTTTTCTTGTAGCGCTTTTTCTTCTTAACAGGCTCGTGTTCCGCCCGCTTCTCGGGGTCTGGGATAGGAGGGATAAGCTTACCGCGGGCACGCTTAGGGAAGCTGAGGAAATGACCCGGAAGGCCGAGAGCACCATTACCGAGTACAACGAAAAACTTGCCGAGGCTAGGGTTCAGGCGACGGAGACCAGAAACGAACTCCGGCAGCAGGGGCAAAGCGAATCTTCAAAGATGCTTCTTTCGGCAAGAGAGGCCGCTCAGGGGGAAATTGAAGGAGCGAGAGAGACTCTTGAGAGTGAGGTCGCGAAGATAAGGGTGGATTTGCAGGGCCAGATAGAGTCGCTTGCCACGGAGATAAGCAACCGCGTATTGAGGAAGGGAGCGTAGCTGTGAAACCGGTTCTGAATTTTAATTTTTCGGGAGAAACACGAATTGGATAGCCACTTCGACTGGGTGTTCGTAATAAAGCATGCTGTTAACTTGGGTTTGCTGCTGGGTCTTCTCATATACCTTATCAGAAAGCCCTTTCTTTCTTTTCTGAAAAGCAGAAAGGAAAGGCTCCGCTCAGAAGTGGACAGGGCAGCGACAGCGGCTGAGCAGGCGAAAATAACGCTTGAGGAATACTCAGCAAAACTTGATGCGGTGGCCTCCGAGATAGCGGCTCTTTCGGAGAATATAAGAAAACAGGGCGAGACCGAAAGGGGCGAGCTTGTGTCTGCGGCTGAGAGAAGCTGTGAAATGATAAAAAAAGAGGTTGAGGATACGGTCCGTCTCGAAACCACAAAGGCAGTCTCCGAGATACAGTCAGAAGTAGTCGACTCGGCGCTTGCGCTTGCCGAAAAGATGATAAAGGAACGGGTGGATGCGGGTTTTACGACCGATTCGGTTGACGATTTCGTAAAAATGATCGAGGAAGGACAATGGCAACAGTTGCGACACTGAGAGATCTTGTCTCGGCCCTTGTGGATTCCGCGGCGGATGAACGCGAACTTTTGGGGATAAGAGCCGATGTGGAGAGTTTCCTTGAGCAGCTCTGCAGTTCGGGGGAGTTACGGGACGTTCTTTTAAGCACGGTGTTTTCTATGGAAGAGAAAAAGGCGGTCGTGGAGGATTTTCTCGAGGCGGCGTCTTCGCTTGAGATTACGAAAAGATTTATTCTGCTCGTTTTGGAGATGAAGAAAGTTGCGGCGCTTCTCGGCTCAAAGGAAGCTGTGCTCGCAAGACTTGACGAAGCGGTAGGAAAGGTGACGGCCGAGATTACCTCGGCTAGGGATCTTAGCCAAAGCGATGTCGAGAGACTCAGCGCAGCTCTTCGCGCGACGACCGGAAAGACGGTCGAGGTGTCGCTTAAGGTCGAGCCTTCAATGATAGGTGGAATAAAGGCACAGGTAGGGGACAAGGTTTACGATAACAGCGTAAGGACACAGCTTGAGAGAATAAGAGGTGTTCTTTCTCCGTCCTAATCCCAACGGTTAATAATTCCAAAGGAGTTAGCAATGCAGGAACTAAAAGCAGAAAGTATAGGCGAGATTCTTAGAAACAGGATAAAAGGCTATGAACGAAAAGTGGATACTGATGAAGTCGGGACGATTATTTCCCTCGGCGACGGTATCGCCCGGGTTTACGGTCTTGACCAGGTGGTAGCGGGAGAACTTGTCGAGTTTGACGGCGGAATCACCGGACTTGTCCTGAACCTTGAAGAAGATAATGTCGGTGTCGCTCTTTTCGGAGAAGACTCCCACCTGAGCGAAGGAGGGACGGTAAAGCGCACGGGGCGCATAGCTGAGGTGCCGGTTGGAGACGCTCTTGGCGGAAGGGTGGTTGACGCGCTCGGAAGACCGATTGACGGTCTCGGCGAAATAGCTGCCGCTGGAACAAAGCAGATTGAGGTAAAGGCCCCTGGAGTCATTTACCGCCAGTCGGTGAACGAACCCCTTCAGACCGGGCTTAAGTCCGTTGATTCCATGATACCGATAGGAAGGGGGCAGAGGGAACTTATCCTGGGAGACCGCCAGGTTGGAAAGACCGCTATCGCGATTGACACGATAATAAACCAGAGAGAAGAGGACGTTCACTGCATATACGTGGCCATAGGACAGAAACAGTCAACCGTGGCTCAGGTCGTCGACAAGCTTAAGGAGCATGATGCCATGAAGTACACGACCATAGTTTCCGCCACGGCCGGCACGCCGGCGCCTTTTCAGTTTTTGGCTCCTTTTTCCGGCTGTGCCATGGGAGAGTATTTCAGGGACAGCGGACGCCACGCGCTCATAATATACGATGATCTGACAAAACACGCGTGGTCGTATCGTCAGCTCTCGCTTCTTCTCAAGAGACCGCCGGGACGCGAGGCGTACCCGGGAGACGTTTTCTATCTTCACTCAAGACTTCTTGAGCGCGCCGCCAAGATGAGAGACGAGGACGGAGGCGGGTCGCTTACGGCGCTTCCCATAATCGAAACGCAGGCGGGTGACGTTTCCGCTTACATTCCAACAAACGTGATTTCCATTACCGACGGGCAGATATACCTTGAGAGCGATCTTTTCTACTCGGGTGTCCGCCCCGCGATTAACGTCGGTCTTTCAGTTTCCAGGGTAGGGGGAAACGCGCAGATAAAGGCGATGAAAAACATCGCCGGAACCTTGAGGCTTGAGCTTGCCCAGTACAGGGAGGTCGAGGCGTTCGCGCAGTTCGCTTCCGATCTTGACAAGATAACCCAGAACCAGCTCGCCCGGGGAAGCAGGCTTGTTGAAGCCCTCAAGCAGGATCAGTACGAGCCGCAGGCGGTTGAAAGGCAGATTCTGATCATATTCGCCGTTACAAACGGCTACGTTGACGACTATCCGACCTCCGCGGTGAGAAAATACGAAAGGGAGCTGTCTTCTTTCCTTGAATCGAAGCACCCTGAGTATCTGGCGGAAATAAAGGAGAAAAAAGTCATCTCGGACGAACTTAGGGAAAAGCTTGTGGCTGCACTTGACGAACTTAAAAACCAGCTGGGCGAATTTGTCTGACACATTAACGGGAAAAGATAATGCCGAGTCTTAAACAGATAACGACAAAGATAAAAAGCGTGAGAAGCACGCGGCGGATAATGGGAGCCATGAAACTCATAGCCGCGGTGCGCCTGCAGAAGGCCCAGGCCGCGCTTATGGCCTACAGACCTTATTCGGATGCGTACCGCGACGTGGTTTTAAACGTAGCGGCGCTTTCAGAACCAGAGGATCATCCCCTTCTTCGGGTCCCGGAGGAAAGAACGAACCTGCACGTTTTGTTTTTTACTTCCGACAGGGGGCTTTGCGGAAGTTTCAACAGCGCTTTGATAAGAAACATGCAGCGTTACGTCGAGGAGCAGAGGGAGGTTTTCGGGAACGTAAAACTGAGTTTCGTCGGAAGGCGGGGACGGGATTATTTTTCGAAAAACGGGGTCGCTACCGGCAAATACTACACGGGAGTGGGCGAAAAAAACTCCAGGAAGTTCTCAGAGGAACTGGCCGTGGCGCTCACAGAGGAATTCAGGACTGGGGTGAGCGACGAAATAGTGCTTGCGTATAACCACTTTGTTTCCGCTATTTCGCGGAGGATGACGTTTGAAAGACTTCTTCCGCTCTCGGCGCAGGAAACCGACGACGGTGGTGCGGAGAGTTCCTCAGATTACATATTCGAGCCCGAAAAAGAACAGATAATAGGTTCGATTCTTCCGAAGTACGTTCAGGTGAGGATTGAGCGCGCGATGAACGAGTCGCTCACGAGTGAGCACGCGGCGCGCATGACCGCGATGGAAAACGCAACCAGCAACGCGGACGAGGTGATAGCGAAACTTACCCTGATTTTCAACAAAACCAGGCAGGCGATCATTACAACGGAGCTTATGGATATCGTTAACGGTACGGAAGCTCAAAGGAAAGGAGGCAACGAGTAAAAATGAGTATTGAAGCAGCGTTTACGGCAGGCGATGGCGGCAGCGATACGTCAGGTGGAGCCGACGAGGGGATGGGGAAAATAATTCAGGTAACGGGTCCCGTGGTGGACATCGAATTCTCGGAAGGAGCTCTTCCCACCGTGTTTACGGCTCTTAAGGTAACGAATCCGGCGCTCGGGGAAACTGAGTGGAACTTGGTTTTAGAGGTTGCCCAGCAGATCGGCGGAGGCCGCGTAAGATGCATCGCCATGGATTCGACCGAGGGTCTGAAGAGAGGACAGGATGCCCTTAACACCGGTGAGGGAATAACGGTTCCCGTCGGCAAAGAAGCTCTCGGGAGACTGCTTAACGTGATTGGAGAGCCAATAGACGAAGCCGGCCCCGTAGAGACGGAAGAGCGCTGGCCCATTCACCGTCCCGCGCCCGAGTTCGTCGAGCAGAGCACCAAAATGGAGCTTTTCGAGACGGGAATAAAGGTTATAGACCTCCTCGCTCCTTTTCTTAAGGGCGGGAAAATCGGTCTTTTCGGCGGAGCCGGGGTAGGCAAGACTGTTTTGCTCATGGAGCTTATTCACAACATAGCCAAGGAGTACGGCGGTTATTCGGTTTTCGGCGGAGTGGGGGAAAGAACCAGGGAAGGAAACGACCTTTACTGGGAGATGAAGGAATCGGGAGTTCTTGCAAACACAGGACTCATATTCGGACAGATGAACGAGCCGCCTGGAGCGAGAGCCAGGGTCGCGCTTACGGCGCTTACGCTCGCGGAGTATTTCCGCGACACTCAGGGTCAGGACGTACTTCTTTTCATCGACAACATCTTCCGTTTCACCCAGGCGGGTTCTGAGGTGTCGGCTCTTCTCGGAAGAACGCCTTCCGCAGTTGGTTACCAGCCGACTCTGTCAACTGACCTCGGAGAACTTCAGGAGAGAATTACTTCGACTGTGAAAGGTTCAATCACCTCTGTGCAGGCGATTTACGTTCCGGCGGACGACCTTACGGACCCTGCCCCCGCGACTACCTTCGCGCACCTTGACGGTACAATCGTTCTTTCAAGGCAGCTCACCGAGCTAGGAATATATCCCGCTGTGGATCCCCTTGACTCGACTTCGAATATTCTCGATCCGAAAATAGTCGGTGACCATCATTACAAGATCGCCAGGGATGTTCAGGAAGTTCTACAGCGCTACAAGCAGCTCCAGGAGATAATCGCGATTCTCGGTATGGATGAACTCTCAGAAGAGGATAAGCTCACAGTCTCTCGTGCCAGAAAGGTCCAGAGATATCTCTCGCAGCCTTTCCACGTGGCCGAGCAGTTTACGGGCATTCCGGGGAAATACGTGCCCATCAAACAGACCATAGAGGCTTTCGGCGAGATTATCTCGGGCAACATGGACGATATCCCCGAGCAGGCTTTCTACATGGTGGGCAATCTTGACGAAGTGCGCGAGAAGGCGACGGCAATCGCCTCCTGACGGGAGACTTGAAAATTGGCTGAAAAACTGCGACTCAAAATAATAACCCCCGATAGGCTCGTGTTTGACGGCGAGGTTTCGGAACTGGTTGCTCCTGGACAGATGGGGGAATTCGGCGTTTTGCCGGGCCACGTACCTTTTCTCTCTGTGCTTTTTCCTGGGAGGCTCAGGTTCAAGACTGAGGAGTCGGGGGAAACCACTCTTATAATCCATGGTGGTCTTGCGGACGTAAAAGACGATACCGTTAGCGTCCTTACCGATCAGTCGGAGGACCCCGAAGAAGTTGACGTCGTGGCCGCTAAAAAAGATGCCGAGATTTTTCAGAGGGAACTTGACGAGCTTCAGGACGCAGAAGCTTCAGAAAGAGAGGAACTTGATAAAAGGCTCAGAATAGCACGCGCTAGAGTGGGAGAGTAATCCCCCTTTTCAGAGTTTGGCCCGTGGGGGACCTAGCTGCACTTCGAGAATCCGCAACCTCTGCAGGTAACACAACCTGACTCAAACGCAAGAGCCCTGCTTCCGCAGTCAGGGCATTGCTCAAGTATAAGATCTGTTGAAACCTTCTGGGTGCCGCCGTTTGCCTTTGTGGCCGAGCTGACTTCGTCGCCGGTTTTTTCCTTCGTGACGAAATGGCTTCTCAGCACCTTGGCTATGGCGTCGGGGACGGACATTATAACCCTTCCCCCTGAAAAAACTGGTGAGGAACCTCCAATGGCCTCCAGCTGTTCCACGACATCCCTTACATCGACCCCGGACCTCAGAGAAAGAGATATCAGCCTTCCAGTTGCCTCGGCATCCGCCATCGTAGTAAATCCGGATTTTCCAATCTGGACGAAAACTTCAAACGGCTTGCCTTCGTGACTGTTTACAGTCACGTAGAGATTCCCATACCCAGTTTTAATCACCTCGGTAAAACCTTTCAAGACTTGGGGTCTCGTTACGGGTTTTACCGTTTCTTTTTGAGAGGGATGAGGGGATGGCGTGAGGTTGGAGTGGGTGGTTGACATCCCTTCATCCCGGGGTGGACTTGTTTTTTCTTTTGCTTGTTCTTCTGTTATCAGTATCCCTTCCCTGGAACCTTCTCTGTAGACGGTTACCCCCTTGCAGCCGAGTTTCCAGGAGAGGAAATATATTTTCTCGACTTCCTCAAGACTTATATCCTTGGGAAGATTCACGGTACTTGATATGCATGAATCTATGTGCTTCTGGATTGCGGCCTGCATGCGGACCCGCATTTCCGGCTCTATCTCATGAGAGGTAACGAACGTGTCTGGAAGATCCGCCTCGCCATCCAGTCCAAATTTCTCCATGTACTCAGAGACTAGCGGGTGATAGACCTTGAATTCTCCTTCCGACAGGGATTCCGAGCGCCGGAGGTAAGACAGGGCGAAAATGGGTTCAACGCCACTTGTGGTCCCCGCGAGAACCGAACCGCTTCCGACGGGCGGAACCGTAAGTATGCACGCGTTTCGCAGGCCCTGATTTTTTATCTTGTTCATCACATTATCGCGCATGCTTTTTACGAACGGATTCGCGATATGGGTTTTAAGGTCAAACACGGGGAAAGTTCCCTTTTCTTGGGCAAGATCGGAGCTGGCTTCGTAAACGATGTTCTTTATGTGCTCGAAAAGCTCGTCGGTGAATTTTACCCCGTCATGCGTATCGTATTTTATGTTGAGCTTCGCGAGCATATCCCCCAGGCCGGTGAACCCGACCCCTATTCTCCTTGACCTCAAAGATGCTTTTGTCTGGAAGTCGAGAGGATGTTTTTCGATGTTGTAATCCAAGATGTTGTCAAGGAATCTGACGCTGTACTGAAAAGCCTTCTCGAGATCCTCCCATTCTATTGCGGCATCCTCCTCGAAGGCGTTTTTAACGAACATGGAAAGGTTCACGTTTCCGAGGCAGCAGTTCCCGTAATCCTCAAGGGCCTGCTCGCTGCAGGGGTTTACCCCGTTTACTTCCATGTTGGCGTATTCGGTCGGTGAGTACCTCTTGACCGTGTCCCAGAAAATAAGTCCGGGTTCGGCCGAGGACCACGCGGACTGAACGAGCTTGTCCCATATCTTGCGGGCCCGTACGGTTCTTTTTATTTCAGTTTTATCGTTTGAGAAGCTGAGCTCGTAATCCGTGTCTTTTTCCACTGCCTCCATGAACCGGTCATCCACCTTCACGGAGATGTTGGCGAACTGGACTTTTGATCTTGCCACGTCGTTTTTTATGTCGAGAAAGTCCATGATGTCGGGATGATTGACCTTCATGGTTATCATGAGTGCCCCTCTTCTCCCCGCTTGGCCTATAGTGCCGGTCGTTGTGGACAGAAGATCCATGAACGATACCGCCCCCGTCGAGTATATGGCTGAATTGTTCACCGGGGAGCCTTTGGGCCTCAGGATCGATATGTCGGTTCCGACTCCTCCGCCGAAAGAATAAGTTCTGGCGGCCTCCTTGCACCACTCGAATATCCCCTCTATGGAGTCTTCCTTTATGGGCATGTAGTAACAGTTAAGAAGAGTGGCTCTTCTCTTCTGGCCAGCGCCGAAGAGAATTCTTCCGCCGGGGATAAGCCTAAAATCGGAAAGCAGCCAGTAGAAGTTCTCCTCCCACTGCTTTCTCAGTTCCTTTTTTTCTTCGGGGGATGCTATTTCCTTCGCAACCCTCCGCCACATATGCTCCGGAGTTTTTTCTATTATTTCTCCCTTCATGTCGCGAAGAGCATATTTTTCATAAAAAACCCGGGCCCTGAGTTTGTCTCCGCCGAAGGCATTAATTGTTTCCACGGGAATATCTATGGTGTCGCTTGGAGCTTTTACGTGCTTCGGAGGAGCTTCTTGGGTTTGAGTTTCCTGCTCATCAACCGCTGTTGTTTCATGATCCGAGGTTCCATTCGCAACGGTTTCAGATTGGTTCTTATCTCCGGGCATGCATTCCTCCTTTACAGTTCCTTATAAACCTTACCTTCTAGGTTACCTACAAGATGTGTTGCTTATCTTGTAGGTGAAACTTATTAAAACACAATATATTGGGTACTGTCAAGAAATTATTTTATTTTTGTTGTTAAGATTGGATTAAGCAGTTTCCGTAAAGAGAAGCCACTGGATCCTGAAATTTCAATTAGATCAAATGATTAGCCACGGACCATAAAAGTTTCTCGACAACTTTTGGGCTGTTAAAAATTTTCCTCTGTAGCAAGCAATCATCCGAGTTGCTTTCTCAGCACGACATACATGGTTTTTTCGTCTGACCATTTAATTCTGCCGGGGTCTTTATAGGATTCCCAGATGTTTTTCCTGAATTCCGCGAGGGACCTTTCAAATTCCCGGCTCTCGTAGAGATAGAAAGTCGAATAATGCTTGCTCTGAGCTCTCTCAGTAAGTTCCTTTAGGGAATTTTCACGCGAGAGAGAGAAGGTTTTCATCTCCATGAGTTCCAGTCCCTGGGTTCCTTTGATCTCCGACTCCAAGCTGTCGGTTTTGTAAAGGTCCGATTCCTTCTGGTTAAAAGACGGAAAATGCTTTCCCCATATGCTTTTCATGCTCTGGGTCTTAGTCCTTGTGTAAATAAAAAGAAATGATCCCTTGCGCAGCACCCTTGCGCTTTCCCTTAGGAATTTCGGGGTGTTGAAAAAATGTATGGCGTTGAAGCAGAATATTGCGTCAAGCGCCTTGTCCGCGATGGGAAGCTCCTGCGCCATGGCGATTTTGGTCGCGTAGTTTCGGATGTCGTGATCGTCAAGATACTTCTCGAGGCTCTCGAGCATGAACTCGTTTGTGTCGTAGCAGTAAAGAAACAGATTTTCCTTGCCCAGATACTCAAAGAAAAGCCTCGCGTACCGCCCCGCTCCGGCCCCCACGTCGGCAGCCGTTATTTTCCCCTTGTCCCCGATTATCTCCTTTATGTAGAGCACGGGTTCTGAGTCGGTAACCCTCAAAGACCTGTAGACATCCGCTATCTGTGCGTAATGCCCTGCGTCTTTTAGTAGGATCTTCAATTCAACTACTCGACGATAAACACGTTGTAGCTGATTTCATTACCTATATCCGTGTTTCTGCGGATAATATCGGCAAGCCTTGTTCCCTCCTCTTCCATTTTTCTCAGTTCGTCCTGCGAAAGAGTGTGTTGATACCAAAAGCGGTCGCCATCACGCAACGCTTCAAATTGGAGGGTAACGATTTTGTGGAAAAGTTCGCCCAGCATAGATCCAGATACGGGGTCTTCTGCAAGTCCTCCAATGTAAACGTCCATGTTGTCCACATTCCCATGGGCATCGGCGAGTTTCTTTTGCAGTTCCAAGGATTTGGTTACTTCTGAAAAATTTGTTTTCGGTGTAAGCCCTAGTTTTCCGCGAGTTTCGTTATAGTTTGGAAGTCCGTGGTCTCGCCCGCGCTGAATATTCAGCGCTACCAAGTCGAACCCGCCGTCTCCTGGATTTCCGAACAGAAAGTTGCGGATATCATCCACGAAAAACGTATCGACTTTCTGGGATACTTGCGCGGCGAAGCCTCGAAGGATTGGTTCAATGCCGCTTTCAAGGAGCTTTTGGGGCGCGAAGAAAACTTCTCGCAACGGCACATGCCCTTCCTCAATCTCATTGCCTTGCGCGTCAAGACGCAGAATAAGAGAATTCAACATGCTGTGTCCAAACCGATAAGCAGCTGTAGAGAATATGTTGATAATTCCAGCGTCAATTGAACTGTCGTAACCGGGAGAAGAGGATTCAACGGCATCGCGTCCCAGCAGTACCGGCAGGAATTCGTTGTATGTAATAATCTGCATCTGGGCGCCAACTATTCTTTTGGCCATCTGGTAAATTTCATCACCGGAGAGAGTGGCGTCACTCTCAGCGGCAATTATCTCGGCAAGACGGTTGTGCTCACGGGCAAAAAGCGTGTGCATTGCCGTCAAACCAATGTGCTCATTGGCTCTCTCATCCCCGGAAACGAAAAAGTCCGGTCCTATGCCTCGGTCGTTTGGCAATCCAAATTCATTAAACGGCAGCAAATCACCTGCAGACATTAGAAGCTTGCCGGACTCGTCCTTTAGCCGTAATACGGCTGCGCGTTCTGCGGTAGAACCGTAAATGTTTGACGCATCAATCCAGCCGGTAATTGTATTTAACTGCTGACGAGGGGTGTCCGTACCGGTGTCGGGGTCGTAGACGGAACGATTAAACATCATTTCGCGGGTATCTGTTCTGCCCGGATCAAAAAAAGGATCACCAGCCGGGATCGGAATATTGACCATTTCGGGCGGTTTTACAGTAGGAGTCAGACTGATGTCGTGGTCAAGGAACTGTCCCCATACCCACAGAAAATCGCTGGCCGATTTTGGATTGGGTATCGGTCTGTCCTGAGCGGTTACTTTGTTGCTGATTTCTCTGGGATTGGGATGATTCTGGCCGGCAAGAGAACTGATTCCGTCGCCGTAGTCGGTTCCGTCGCCGTCGGGATCCCCAAGAGGAATTCGAATCAGCTGGACTCCGGCTTGATTCATTCTCGGATCCTCTAGATTATTGCCGCTTCCGTCAATAGTTCTGTACGGTTCGTCATTTTCTGTTGATCCACAGGAACTTAATACACCCCCAAGAGCAAACACAAGCAGAAAACTGATTACCAAATGTATCGGGATAGCTTTGGGGAATAAGGCGCGAGAGCAAAGCGCTTTATTCGTTATATGCTTTACATTGTCTTTTGCTTCATTCCCACCTCCACGCTTTTTGTTCAATAGATGGTTCTCTGATTCGATAGGTGCTTTAGCCATCGTTTATGAAACCTCCGATTAAGTTCTCTATTAGTTACGAAGATGTAATATCCGGTAGCAGTCACTCGCGCGGACAACTTTCACAAATCTGAATTCTTATGTTTCTCCAATTTAGGTTCCGACGACTTATGGGAAAATGAAGTTCAGATTGACGCGGTTTTATTCGGCTACATAGCCTCAGGCTTTTGCCTTGGCAGATCTGTTTCCAGATATTTCTTTTTTCAGCCTGTTTTTTGCTTCCTACATGTACCTTCACCTCGCTTCGCGTTGCATAAGATTTGCCCGTACCAAATACCCCTCCACGCTCACGGTCGAAACGGCATAAATACCGATACCGACCGCGGCGCGGAAGGATGATGGTATAAGGAGGTTTTAGATGTTTCGCATACATACAGCCTTAGTGAGGTTACGGACATATTATTAAATTTCGCAGTCTTGTTCCCAGGCAATCCGATTGCCGTTATTTTTCAAATTGTTCTTCGTGATTTTATAAAAGGAGTCTATGGTTGTCAAGAGAATTTTGGAGAAATTATTGAGTGATTTCAATATAATACGGTTGGCCGGTTCTAATAAGCATAATACGGTTGGCCGGTTCTAATAAGCATAATATGGATGACCGATCCTAGTTAAAAACATTTGCTTTTGGAAAAAAAATATGAAAACATATGCTTTTATATTTAATTGTTTTTTCATGCTCAAAGCAGTCTTTTGCTAAACCATACTTTATGGAGCTGGTAGGTTTTATGAGTAACAGAGACAAATTAATTGACACTGCTGCCCAGTTGTTTCACTCCCATGGTTTTGAGGGAACTTCCATTGATCTGCTCATGAAAACATCTGGTGTTTGCAAAAGCAATTTCTATTACTATTTTAAAAGCAAGGAAGATCTGGGACTGCTGGCAATTGAAAAGGTAGCTTCAGAATTTAAAGAAGATATTTTGTCAAAAACTATCTTAAACTTAGAACTCAACCCGCTTGAACGTCTTGACGGCTTTTACGAGAAGGCAATTTCGCTTCACCGTTTTCTTTTTTCACAGCCGTGTTATCCGGGCTGTTTTTTCGGGAATCTGGCCTTGGAGCAAAGCGCGGTGAATGAAAAGTTTCGTTCCGCTCTCAGTGATTTTTTCCAGGGATGGAAGGACTCTTTTGAGCAATGTTTAAGAGACGGCGTGGAGCAGGGATTTTTTAAAGAGGAAATTGATCCAAAAGAGGCAGCCGGTCTATTGATTTCTCAGATCGAAGGAGCCATTCTCCTATCTAAGGTCGACAATTCCGTCGATACGTTTGAGGCTGCTTGCGCAGAGATGAGAAAGCTGATCGTCAAGTCACCATGATTAGTCCATTATACGGATTTCGCAGGACGGCGCTTCGAAATAAATAGCAAAATTCGTAAGGTACCCCCACCCTGGAAACGCGGCTTTGGAAAGAAAATCCACACCGGAAGAGCCCGAGTTCTTAAAGCAGCCCGCAAGTTCCTTCTGATTCTTTTCGTCGCTTTCTTTGTTCGTGGTTTCAAGGGTAACTCCATATTGAATTTGCTTTGAAGCGAGAAACGGTTTCCGCGGAATACAGCTTCTCCTGTGTTATACTCTCGAAGCATGAAGAAGGAAGTTTCGGCAGCAGACGGATTCGAAGAAATCTCCGAGGTGCTGCGTTTCTGGTTCGGCGATCTGCGCGAGGGCGAACTGCCGGATAAAGAGAAGCAGATGACATGGTGGATGAAGTCAGAGGAGTTCGACAATCTTGTAATGCAGAGATTTGAAAAATATGTTCTGCTTGCCGAAAAAGGGAAGCTTCCCCACTGGCTCGAAACGCCCTTGGGTACCGTGGCGTTTATAGTCGTCGTCGATCAGTTTCCAAGGAACATCTACCGCGATACCCCGGGAGCGTTTTCAAGAGATGCCCTGGCGCTTCGCGCATGTCTTGAGGGTGTTAAGAAGGGATTTGACCGGAACCTTCACCCCATGCACAGGGTGTTTTTCTACCTGCCGCTTATGCACTCGGAGAGCCCGGAGATCCAGCGCTTAAGCATTGAGAAATACTCCGCTCTTGAGAATGAATACGCTCCGCACCCGGAAATCAGGGAAACCCTGGCCTGTTCTACGGATTTTGCGGGACGGCATTTCGACATAATAAAAAGATTCAGAAGGTATCCTCACAGAAACGCGGTTTTAGGAAGAGAGACCACCTTGGAAGAAACCGAGTTTCTAAAAGAGCCTGGAAGTTCCTTCTGAGTTTTTTTCGCTGCTTTCGTTGTTGTTTAAGGTCTAGTGAGCGGTTATCTATATGATGGCCGTAGCGGGGTACGGGCGTATTTTTGAATCAGGAGAACATTTGATTGAACATCGAGGAAATATTCAGCCGGACTTACCTTGGCAATTCCGTTGAAACGTGGCTCTGGGCCCTCGGGGCAGCGATCGTTTTGGCCTTCGTCTTTAACTTCATTCTTAAAAGGTTCGTAAGGTCGTTTGCCAGCTTTGCGGAGAAGACAGAAACCGAGCTTGATGATTT
The DNA here is from genome assembly GCA_965229995.1 of Thermodesulfobacteriota bacterium. GTDB lineage: Bacteria > Desulfobacterota_D > UBA1144 > Nemesobacterales > Nemesobacteraceae > Nemesobacter. The sequence continues at coordinate 109,379 of OZ245933.1, forward strand.
GGTTTCGGCGCTCTTAGAGAAAACCAGCATAATGCTGATCATAATTTTCTCGGTCTACGCGGCGACTTTCTTCCTTGACCTGACCGGGCAGCTAAAGGAATTCCGAAAAAGCGTGGTAGTCATCTGCCTTCTTGTTCAGGTTGGTTTCTGGGGAAGCGGTTTCATCGACTATTACGTAGCGAAAAAGCTTGCGGGTATCGACGTTGGATCCGGCGCTTCAATAACACATATAAGAAGCCTCGGTTTTCTCGTGAAATCAGTTCTCTGGGTAGTTCTCGTAATTCTAACGATTGACAATCTGGGTTTTGACCCAACCACGATAATCGCAGGACTCGGCGTCGGGGGCATAGCTGTGGCGCTTGCGCTTCAGAACGTCTTGGGCGACCTGATAGCCTCGCTTTCGATTATTCTCGACAAGCCTTTCGAGGTCGGGGATTTCATAGTCGTAGACAATATGAGCGGAGACGTGGAACACATAGGGCTTAAGACCACTCGCCTCAGGAGCATCTCGGGCGAGCAGCTTGTTTTGTCGAATAACGACCTGCTGCAAAGCCGCGTAAAAAACTACAAGAGGATGGACACCCGAAGGATTCTTTTTTCTCTCGGCGTCGTTTACGAGACATCCTACGATAACCTTGTGAGAATACCCGTGCTGATAAAGGAGATAATAGACACAGAACCGAAGGCTAGATTCGTCAGAGCGCATTTCAGAAGTTACGGTGACTTTGCCCTTAACTACGAGATAGTTTACTTTGTTCTTACTCCTTTGTTTGATGATTACATGAATATACAGCAGAACGTTAACCTCAAGATATTCAAAAAATTCTCCGAGGAAGAAATAGAGTTCGCTTATCCCACCCGGAAGGTTTTTCTTGAATCGACGGATTCTGCGTCGGGAGACTGAGTTGGCCAAAAAAGCGTGGGGAGGTCGCTTCGCTTCCCATACACACAGTGTTGCCGAGAAGTTCTCGGAATCGGTAAGTTTTGACAGGCGTCTTTACAAAGAAGACGTGCGGGGCAGTCTCGCTCATGTGAAGATGCTTCGCAAAACAGGGATTATTTCCAGCAGGGACGCGGCCACCATAACCAAAGGTCTTCGGGAGATCGAAAAGGAAATAGACCGCGGGGATTTCCCTTTCAGCGAGCGCTACGAGGATATCCATCTCAATATAGAAAACAGGCTTATCGAGAAAACAGGGTCTTCGGGAGCTATGGTACACACGGCCAGGAGCAGAAACGACCAGGTTCTAACCGACACGAGGCTTTACCTAAAGAGGGAAACAGAAGGGGTAATTTCGCTTGTGTGTTCCTTGGCGGAGCAGTTCGTTACGCTTTCCGCAAAGAACCTCGGAGTGATTTTTCCTCTCTACACCCACATGCAGCGCGCCCAGCCGGTGCTTCTATCCCATCATCTTCTAGCATACTACGAGATGCTAAAACGCGACCGCGAGAGGTTTGTTAACTGCCTTGCGAGGGTGGATGTAAGTCCGCTTGGAAGCTGTGCAGGCGCGGGAACCTCCTTTCCGATAGACAGGGAGATGACTGCCGAAGCTCTGGGTTTTAAGTCGGTTTCCAAAAACAGTATTGACGCGGTGAGCGACCGTGATTTCTGCGCGGAGTTCGTATTCTGCTGCTCGGTTCTAATGATGCATCTCAGCAGGTTCTCTGAAGAACTTGTTTTATGGAGCACGAAAGAGTTTGATTTTGTAGACCTCGGAGACGGATTCACCACGGGTTCAAGCATAATGCCCCAGAAAAAGAATCCTGATATGTCGGAACTCACCCGGGGGAAAACCGCAAGAGTTTACGGGAACCTGAATGCACTTCTAACGCTGATGAAAGGACTTCCGCTTTCCTATAACAGGGACATGCAGGAGGACAAGGAGCCTCTTTTCGATACAGCTGACACGGTGAAGCTTTGCCTCCAGGTTAATATCGAAATGCTCAAGACGCTGGAATTTAAGGAAGAAAACATGAAGAAAGCGCTTGAGGGAGGATTCGTTACCGCGACCGACGTGGCGGACTATCTGGCCCGCAAAGGTGTCCCGTTCCGCTCGGCCCACGAAACCGTGGGGAAGATAGTTTCTTACGCAGAGCGAGGGGGAAAGGAGCTTTCCGATCTCAAGCTTTCCGAGTTCCGCAGGTTTTCTGAGGAAATCGACGAAGACATCTTCCAGGTAATAACGTTTTCGGGTTCCGTTGAGAGCAGAAATTCGCTCGGCGGCACTTCGACCGCAAACGTCAGAAAAGAAATTGCAAATGCCAAAAGGTTTCTTAAAAGATGTATGTAGCCGTATTTCTTTAGGGTTTTTGAGTTGATTTTCGTTCTGTTTCCGATGCGCCATGGGTTTTGAACTTAAGGGACTTTACGTGATTACCGATGAGGGGCTGATTCCGCGCGACTCTTTTCTTGAGACAGTCGAGAAGTCCCTCGTGGGAGGAGCTCGAATCGTTCAGTTAAGGGATAAAACATCCCCGCGCCCAGATGTCGTCGCTTTGGGCAAGGAGCTTCTCGGTATTACGAAAAAATACGGCATACCGCTTATAATAAACGACTCCCCTGAACTCATGATGGAAATAAAGGCCGACGGAGTGCATCTGGGCGAGGACGATCCGAACATAATACCCACGAGAAAAAAGCTGGGGAACGGCGCCATCATAGGCGTTTCATGTTACGGTTCTCTTCCAAGAGGCATACACTCCGAGAGGATGGGAGCCGATTACGTTGTTTTCGGTACGCCCTGGGCTACTCCTACAAAGCCCGGCAGGATTCCCACTCCTTTCGAAACTCTGGTCGAAGCGAAAACCGCCATCACGGGAATTCCTATATTCGCTATAGGGGGGATATTTCCCCATAATGCGGGGCAGGCGCTTGCTACCGGAGTTGACGGTATAGCTGTCATAACGAGTGTTTTCGGGTCAGACGACCCGGAGAGAGCTTCAAGGGATCTTTGCTCTGTTCTTGAAAATCACCCACCCGGCTGACCATGCTGGGAAGACTGGAGCAGGATTCGAAAAAACAGAAGTGAACTGACCGAGAAAAAAAAGGGGAAGCCGCCTCTCGGGCGCTTCCCCTTTTGCTTGTCGTCGTTACGAATGGTCTTTGAGTGGGTCAGGAAAACAAAAACCCGTCTGAATTATTTTTCCTCCAGGCGGTTTTTCCACGAGACCAGGAGAAACATGCCAGATACGATCAAAAGCAGGTTGAATATAGCGCTTTGAGAAGAATTCCCGGTTTCCGGTGTCGCAATCGCGCATCCTTTTTTATCACTGCTAGCTGGCGGCGGATCCGGGTAAAAACCGGAACCTAACACGAAATCTTCACCGAGAAGCTTTACATTTACGCCGTAGACAATCTTCCGTGAAGTTCCAGGGGCTTTTCCCTCTTCACTCATTTCGTCTCCAGAAACCGCCGGATTATCCCACTTATATTCTAGAAAGCCATCCCCTTGATATACCGCCTTATCAATTTCATGGCCGACATCCTTGCCGTCTCCGTCCATGACATGCAGGGTTGTCCCCTCAAGGCCGGGATTGTGCGCGTTAAAAGCAGCTATTTCGCCTCCCTGAGGTCCGCTCGGCCGTTGCATGATAAACAGGTAGATGGAACCATCATTCCAGGCTTTGTTATCTCTGAAATCCCTTAGGGTAGCGAAAAGCTGGCTCGCGGTGCTAGTACCCTTAAGATGATCTTTTGCGTTCATAACGAAACTTTTCAGAGTTTCTTTGTCCGTTACATCGCCAGCTACTGTACTGGCGGAAGCCGGAAGAACCATAAAGACGCTTGCCAAGAGCAAGGTAAAAACTATTTTAGAAACGTATCTTTGCATGGTATTTATTTCTCCTAAGAATCCTGAATTACTTTTTACATTCTGCACTTTTTCCTCAGACTATGTCAAGCGGAATACCTATGTGGGGTAAACGAAAAATTAAGAAGACAATCCGGCCGATAAACTTTATTCGGTTTTTGAACATATGACGAGATGATTTGAAGCTCTTCTCTCGTCAACCAGCTTCAGATACGTATCAAAATACTCAATGTGATACCGGGTGTTTTCTTCTCCCTGTTCTTCGGCAATCACTGTCGAGTGTTTTTTGTAAGCGTCCCCCCATTTTTTAACCTGAACACGAAAATCCGCCACGTATTCGGTTATTTCCTCGATGCGGAAACCGGCCGATTCGAGCTTCCCCCTGTAACTTTCAAGCGAATCGTAATATTGCGGGATAAGATAGCCTCTAGCCATTCTCTGTTTCGTTTCCTCGTCACCGGATATCTCGAAGGTGCCGCTTAAAAACGCCCATGTTCCAGAGGGTTTAAGCACCCTGAGAACCTCTTTGAAAAGTCCCGTCTTGTCCTCAAACACGTTCAACACGTTAAGACTTATGGCAAGGTCAAACGAGTTTTCCCGCAAACGGCATATCCATTGCGTCGCCCAGATGAAATTCCGTTTTGTCCTCAAGTGCCGAGTTTTTCGCAAGTTTTCCCGATACGTTGATTCCCACTTCGTTAATCTCTATCCCGGAGACCCTGCATCCGGTTTTGTCCGCTATGTATATCGCGGGACCTCCCGCTCCGCTTCCAACGTCAAGCATGTGAGTCGCTTTTTCTATTCGGAGTCTCGGGATCAGCTGATCGAGATAACGGGGAGTAATGAACGACTGCTGTCCTATGTCGTCTTCTGTCCCCCATATGGATTCTCTTATGAGCCTGTTTGCCGGGCTGTCAAGCTGGTGAAGCTCAGAATAATCTACTCCTATCCGCTTTTCGTTCATCTGCCGTATGTTTCCTCCGCTTGGATTTTCAAAGAATTTCCGTAATTGAATTTACACCTTAATTGCCTGAACACAACGCTTGGTACAGTTGCGGAAAGGAATTTTCGGAGTTGCGCGACGGGAAGGTAAAAAAATCGGGGACATATCTGAAGAAAACTTCTGAATATGTCCCCGAAAATATTGATTGCGGCAAAGCCGCCGTCATAATCTGACTTTCAGTTCTTCAAGTAGCAGCTAGAAGATTTGAACGTCAAAGTCATAGCGGAAACCGAGGCTAAAAGTGTTGGAGTCTTGATTCTCGACATCTGTCGGATCGTAATCAGTTAATACCCATTCGGCAAAGACGTCCAAGGCAGGATGCACCTCTTTAATCAAAGTAACATTATAGCCCATCAAATCCTTTCCGTCATCTGGATCAGACATGAAATAACCCGCAAGCGCCGTAATCCCGCCGCCAAAAGAGTAGGAAGCGACTACGTCGAGAGTAAAGGGGTTAAGCTCACTGCCGTCATCGTAATTGTCTGTTATGTACTGGTAGGTAGCCGCCAGGTAGAGATTGTCAATTACGTTCAGACTGCCGCCTACGCCGAAGTAATCCCTCTCACGGTTCTCAAACACATTCACAAGCTCGCCGTTTGCGTCTTCGACTACGTCTACCACCCTATGGTCCTGATTCTGCCGCAAATAGGATACGCCGATGTAAAACGGACCGGAGCGCAAACTCGCGCCGACTGAAGCCGCATCGACATTGTCAGAATGAGTGCCCCCATCATTGCTTTCCGCCACGCCGTCTACCTGCATGCCCGCGTTTATCTTTAAACCCCCAATACTGTTTGCGTAGGTTACCAGATTGGTGCTTCGGAAAGGACCCTGCTGGTCATATCCGAAGGGGCTTGCGCGATGATAGTAAATGTCGGTTACTTCAGCAACGAGATTATAATGGGGATCCCATTGCTTACCGATAGCTACCATACCCATGCCCTCGCTTTGTAAACCCACGTAAGCCAGACGCGCGTCGCCGAAATTGCCGTTAGCCTCAATATCAACATCCCACTCCCCGTGCAACACCGCGCTGAGAGTTTCAGTTATCTGAGTATTGGCTTTGATACCGACCCGGGAAAGCGCGTCGGTTATGTCGGTTGACGAATCCCCGCCATCAACACTGTTATAGGTAACCCTGGGCCAGAACCTGCCGTAAATTGAAACATCGGTATCCTTAACCATTGCTTCCATAGGCATTGCTTCCTCAGCCATTGCTTCCTCAGCCATTGCTTCCTCAGCCATTGCTTCCTCAGCCATTGCTTCCTCAGCCATTGCTTCCTCAGCCATTGCTTCCTCAGCCATTGCTTCCTCAGCCATTGCTTCCTCAGCCATCGGCTCCTCGGCATCTCCCCCGCCCGCAAATGCTGAGAGCGGCACTGCCAACATACCGGATGCCAGCAGACAAATCATTAAAATCTTTTTGATAAAGTAATTCATCTTTCTCCTCCTTTTATCATAAGGCCAAATACGTTCAATTAGTTAAAATATACCCGATTCTTCAAGATAAAATATCCTCTAGTGGCTTTGAAGTGGCTTTGAAAACCATTTGGAGATAACAGCAGTTAGGTCTATTAGGTCCGATACTGCAATCAATCCATAAGGTTCATCCACTCAAACAACTTTTATTCTATCACAAACATCGGATGTTTTTAAAGAAATTTTTTAAATTCCGTCGGCGCAAACCCTTGCGGACGGTCAGAGCTAAGATATCGGGGATTTAGAATTATGATTTGACCTTTATATCTTCAGATGCTCAATTATGCTGAAGACGCTAAAACTTTTCTGGTTAAGGCGGTCAAATCGTGATGACTAATAATCAGTTCAAGTAAAATCCAAAATCTAACTCCAAAAAATCTTCTGCATTATATTCTGCGGGGAATGCAGGCTAATCGTCAAATTTTAAAACGGTTCCTTTCCTTTTTACCTGCGTTTTTTCCGAAAGAGCGTGGGAAACTATGGGGAGAGCTATAGTGGCGTCGCAGTAGCACTGAACCAGGCCGCCTTCGGGGTTTTCCTTTCCCCAGGAAACCGCCTCTTCAAACGTGCACCCCGAGAGTCCTCCCCACTGAGGGGAATCGGTTGTAATCTGGATCGCGTATTTATGGGGATAGTAGGTTTCCTGCTCCCCCGTCCCCTTGCGGTTAAGCCCGGCCGCTCTTCCCGGAATCTTCCTGTCTTTGTAAAGAAGATCACCCGTGACGGCAAAAAGCTGAATAAAGTCTTTCGGTACTCCGCCGCCTATGTAGACCACTCCTGTGTCAATTACGCTCTCGCCCATGCTCATAAATTCCACATAGTCCTGTATGGCGTCGATTGTGAGATGATGCCCCCTGCTTTTCGCGATGAGCGCCGCGTCTCCATAAGGGCTGTCAGCTATAGCGGGGCAGAAAACGGGGACTTCGTTTTTCGCGGCTGTGGCCACAATGCTGTTTATGTTTTTCTTGTCGAGCCACTGTCCGCATCTTTTTAGGAATTCTCTTGAGGAATAGTTTTGGGACTCATCAAGGGTCATTATAAATTCAGCCAGAAGTTCGGTCATCTCAAGGTAGTCAGGTTCGGTTCCGTAGACGTCGTAGTAGCGGTTTATTCCCTCGGAGAAAAGCTTCGCGTCATCTTCGTTCGGGGTTCCCTGCCAGTACGAAAAACCCATAGCCTCAACTATGTCTTCAGAGATGTTCGCGCCGGTGGGGATAAGAACGTCTATGTACCTGTTTTCAATGAGCCAGTTTATTATTTTCCACTGCCCCGTGGTGGAAAGAGAACCCGCGTAGCCGAAAAAGATCGTGAGATCCTCAGCCTCTACCATCTTGCAGAGAACATCCACAACCCTGCCCAGGTTTTTGCCCTGAAATCCCGTCTCCGCCATTTCTTCAAGCAGCATCAAGATCGGCTTTTCGGGAGAGACTTCTATAGCTTTTACTTTTTTTCCGAGATAGCCTGAGTCTTCCTTCACGTTTTTTCTCTCCTTGCTAAACCCTTATGTCCACAAGCCTTTTAGGCACGTAGACGAAGTTTTTTATTTCCCGCCCTGCTATATACTCTTTTACCCGGCTGTCAGAAAGAGCAATTTCCCTGGCAGTTTCCTCATCAGCGTCCGCGCTTAAGGAGATCTGGTTTCTGACCCTTGAATTCACCCTTACGGGGATGGTTATTTCCGTGCTCTCAAAAGCGCTCTCGTCCCACTTTATCCACTCCTTGTCGACCAAGGTTCCGCTTTCCCCTGAAAGTTCCCAGAGTTCTTCTGCGAAATGGGGAGCCATTGGATAGATAAGCCTCGTGACCGCAAGCAGCGACGCATGGGCATGTTCCCTTTCCACGCTTTTTTCCTTCCAAATCGCGCTGAGTTCGTTAAAAAGCTCCATTATGGCCGAAATTGCAGTGTTGAACTTGAAGCTCTCTATGTCTTCTGTGACTTTTTTAATCGTCCGGTTCGTCGTAGCGGCGAGGGCGGCCGATTTTCCCTTCGCCGGGTGTTTCAGGGTCTTTGCTTCGTTTTCCCGCTCGGAGAAAAACTCGACCGCAAAACGCCAGACCCTGCCCAAAAATCTGAACATTCCGTTCACTCCACGCTCGCTCCACTCAAGGTCTTTTTCCACGGGAGCCGCGAAAAGCATGAACATCCTCACGGTGTCGGCTCCGTAACGAACTATCATGTCATCGGGGTCAACCGTGTTTCCAAGAGACTTTGACATCTTCGCTCCGTCTTTTACCACCATTCCCTGGGTGAGGAGATTCGCGAAGGGTTCGTTGAGTTCAAAGACGCCGATATCCCGAAGCACCTTCGTGAAGAATCTTGAATAAAGAAGGTGAAGTATAGCGTGCTCTATTCCGCCTATGTACTGATCCACAGGAAGCCAGTAGGAGGCGCTTTCGGGTTTGAACATGCCGTCTTTAAAATCAGGAGACGCGTATCTTAGAAAGTACCAGGATGACTCGACAAACGTGTCCATAGTGTCAGTTTCCCGCTTGGCGGGCCCCCCGCAGACGGGACAGTTGGTGGCGATGAAGCTTTCGATTGCGGAAAGAGCGGGGATACGCTCTTCGTCAATATCTATTTCAAGGGGAAGTTCCACCGGAAGGTCTGAGTCCGCAACCGCAACCTCTCCGCACCGCTCGCAGTACACTATCGGTATCGGCGTTCCCCAGTAGCGCTGCCTGGAGATTCCCCAGTCCCGAAGACGGTAGTTGGTCTTTACTCCTCCCGCAGCGTTTTCCCGCAGATATTCGGCTGTTTTTCCGAAGGCTTCCTGCGAGGTGAGCCCCGAGAGCCATCCCGAATCCCCGAGAGTTCCCTTCTCCGTAAATGCTTCTTTCCCGATATCAAAGACGCTTCCATCGCTTGGGAAGATCACCTGTTTTATCTCAAGGCCGTATTTTCTCGCGAATTCCCAATCCCGCTGGTCGTGCGCCGGAACGCTCATCACCGCCCCGGTTCCGTAGCTCATAAGCACGAAGTTCGCGGTCCATACAGGTATTCTCTCCCCGCTTATGGGATGGATGGCGTCTATTCCAAGGGGGATGCCGCTTTTTTCCATGGTCTCGATTTCCGCCTCGGAAACGGGAGCTTTGCGGCACTGGGCGATGAAATCCGCGACCTCGGGATTTTTCTTCGCCACCTCGCTTGTAAGCGGATGTTCCGGAGCAAGGGCCAGATAGGTTGCACCCATGATCGTATCCGGACGCGTGGTGAATATCTTCAAAACGCTTTTTCCCCCGTCTACGCGGAATTCGGCTTCGACCCCCTCGGATTTTCCTATCCAGTTTTTCTGCATGGTCTTCACGGCGTCGGGCCACCCTTCCATCTTTTCAAGCTCACTCAGCAGTTCCTCTGAGTAGTCGCTTACTCTCAGGAACCACTGCGGTATTTCTTTTTTTTCGACAACCGCCCCCGAACGCCACCCCTTTCCGTCGATTACCTGCTCGTTTGCGAGCACCGTCTGGTCAACCGGGTCCCAGTTCACAACGGAAGTCTTTCTGTAGGCGAGTCCTTCACGGTGAAGTCTAGTGAAAAGCCACTGCTCCCAGCGGTAGTAGTCAACATCGCACGTGGCGATCTCCCTGCTCCAGTCGTAGCTGAACCCGAGGCGCATAAGCTGTTCTTTCATCTGCGCTATGTTGGTCCGCGTCCAGGTCGAGGGGTGTATGGCGTTTTGTATCGCTGCGTTCTCCGCGGGCAAACCGAAGGCGTCCCATCCGATGGGGTGGAGAACGTTAAAGCCCATGGATCTTTTAAATCTCGAGACGACGTCTCCGATCGTGTAGTTCCTCACGTGTCCCATATGGATTCTGCCCGATGGGTAGGGAAACATCTCAAGGACGTAGTACTTTTTCCCGGAGGTTTCCTCGGAGACACTGTAGATATCTTTCTCCGCCCAGAAATCCTGCCATTTTTTCTCGATTTCCTGCGGTGTGTATTCTCTCTCCATGCGTGAGGGGAAAGCGCCTGGCTGATTTAGTTGCAAGGTTTTCGCAAGCGCGGTCTTATTCTAATTAAAACCCGCCTCGCTTTCAAACCGTTTCGCCCCTCCGGGTGTTTGTGTTAAACTTCCTCCACGGCAAGCCATGAGTTCCAATGAATTTTACGAGACGGCGCAGGCGCTTGAGAATTATCTTCGGTTCTGCAAGGAAATCGGAATAGGGGAGTTGCCGGCGGGGTTTGCCGCGGGAGGGACCGAAATAGAGGACACGGAGAAAAATGAAACCGCTCTTTTATCTGACCGCAGGGGTTCGCGCGGTTCATCGGTGCAGACGCTTTCTGAGATAAGGGAAGAACTCGGGGACTGCAGGAGGTGCCGTCTCTGCGAGACGAGAAAGAGCATAGTGTTCGGCGAGGGCAATCCCAGGGCGAGGCTCGTGTTTGTCGGCGAGGGCCCCGGAAGAGACGAAGACATTCAGGGAAGGCCATTTGTCGGAAGGGCCGGGCAGTTGCTTACGAAGATAATCCAGGCTATGAAGCTTGAGAGAAAAGACGTGTATATATGCAACGTGGTAAAATGCCGTCCTCCGGGAAACAGAAACCCGGAACCGGATGAGGTGGCAAGCTGTGAGCCGTTTCTTATAAAACAGATAGAAAGCATAAATCCAGAGGTTATAGTTTCCCTCGGAAGCGTCGCTACCGGATTGATGCTCAAGCTTAAAAACTTCAAGATGGGGCAGTTAAGAGGTACTTTTCACCAGTACGGAAACTCAAAACTTATGATTACGTACCACCCCGCAGCACTTCTGCGAAACCCGGCTTTTAAAAAGCCCGTCTGGGAGGATATGAAGCTTGTAATGAAGGAACTCGGGATACCTGTTAACGGGTGATTAGCTCAGCGGATTAGAGCACAGGCCTCCGGAGCCTGGGGTCGGGGGTTCGAATCCCCCATCGCCCGCCATGACAGCCCTTGCCGCAAAACAAAAAACCTGACTAATATAAAGTCAATTTTATATTAGTCGGAAATATCCGGATGTTAACTCAACTGCAACCGACGGGGCTCACGCATTATTTTCTGAGTACGGTGTACATGGTTTTTTCGTCTGACCATTTGATTTTGCCGGGGTCTTTATAGGATTCGCGGATATTTTCCCTGAATTCCCCAAGAGATCTTTCAAACTCCTGGCTTTCGTAGAGATAGAAAGTCGAATAATGCTTGCTCTGCGCCCTCTCAGTAAGTTCCTTTAGGGAATTTTCACGAGAGAGAGTGAAGGTTTTCATCTCCATGAGTTCAAGCCCCTGGGTTCCTTTGATCTCCGACTCCAAGCTGTCGGTTTTGTAAAGGTCCGATTCCTTCTGGTTAAAAGACGGAAAATGCTTTCCCCATATGCTTTTCATGCTCTGGGTCTTAGTCCTTGTGTAAATGAAAAGAAATGATCCCTTGCGCAGCACCCTTGAGCTTTCCCTTAGAAATTTCGGGGTGTTGAAAAAATGTATGGCGTTGAAGCAGAATATTGCGTCAAGCGCCTTGTCCGCGATGGGAAGCTCCTGCGCCATGGCGATTTTGGTCGCGTAGTTTCGGATGTCGTGATCGTCAAGATACTTCTCGAGGCTCTCGAGCATGAACTCGTTTGTGTCGTAGCAGTAAAGAAACAGATTTTCCTTGCCCAGATACTCAAAGAAAAGCCTCGCGTACCGCCCCGCTCCGGCCCCCACGTCGGCAGCCGTTATTTCCCCCTTGTCCCCTATTATCTCCTTTATGTAGAGCACGGGTTCTGAGTCGGTAACCCTCAAAGACCTGTAGATATCCGCTATCTGTGCGTAATGCCCCTGTGTTTTCTTTACGAACTGTTGGCTTTTCACTTGTTCCTCTCCGGTATGAGTATGAAATTCCGATTGTTGCTTGGCCGATTAAGGCTTTAACCGCGGGGCTGGGGACTCAGGATATTTTTCTGGAAACTTTCCGCGACTTCCCGAAACATGTAAGCGACCGTATCGGGAAGGTCGTTAATCCCGCACCATTTTCTTTTTCTGTCCCTTTCGTAATCTCCCGTATCCTCAACGGCCTTGGCGCGGAAAAAAGTGTAGAGAATGTGTCTTTTCCCCCCTTCAATGACCATTATGTCGAGAGGCTGCTCTATTTCCACCCTGTATCCGCTTTCCTCAAGACATTCCCTTTCCGCCGCCTCGGCTGGAGTTTCGCCGTAATCGACTCCTCCGGCGGGAAAAACCCATGAGTCATGGAGTTTTCTTGAACTCACCAGAATGACTTCAATTTCCCCGAGGCTGTTTTTCCTGTAAGCGACAACCCCGGCTTTTTGTATGGGTTTACGCATTTGAATGAGAATGTTAGCCTAAAAATCGAATATGAACAGAAAGAAAATACTATTTTTCTCGGTCGCGGGAAAATTTCCCGACGCGTTTCTCAAAGCGGATCCCCCTTTGAATTACAGGGGGTTTATTTCTGACCAGACTGTATAATTGTCCATTCCCTAGCGATGGAGGTTTAAGTGTCAAACAGACTTAAAGACGAAAAAAGTCCCTATCTTCTTCAGCACGCGGAGAACCCGGTCGACTGGTATCCGTGGGGAGAGGATGCGTTCGAAAGAGCCCGGGAACTGGGAAGACCCATATTTCTTTCTATAGGATACTCAACCTGTCACTGGTGCCACGTGATGGAACGCGAGTCCTTTGAGGACGCCGAGGTGGCGGGGCTCATGAACGAGACCTTCGTTTCGATCAAGGTTGACAGGGAGGAGCGCCCGGATATCGACAATATCTACATGACAGTCTGTCACGTGCTTTCACGGAAAAGCTGCGGCTGGCCTCTTAACATAGTCATGACGCCTGAGGGAGAGCCCTTTTTCGCCGGAACCTACATACCGAAGGAAAACCGTTACGGGAGAGTCGGAATGAAGGAGCTTGTGCCGGCGATAAAAGAACTCTGGGACAATAAAAAGGAAGAGGTGCTGGAATCGGCCAAGCAGATAACCGACGCCGTCTGTAGCCTGGGGGATTCCTTGCGAAAAGCCGAGACTTCCCCGCTTAACGAAAAAACCCTCGATCAGGCTTACGGTTATTTTCTTTCAACCTTTGATCCCGATGAAGGCGGCTTCGGGAGAGCCCCCAAATTCCCGACTCCCCACAACCTGATGTTTTTGATGAGATATTACGGGCGCAGTGGGAAGAAAGCTTCTTTGAGAATGGCCGAGAGGACGCTTCTTGCCATGGGAAGGGGCGGCATATACGACCATGTGGGTTTCGGCTTTCACAGGTATTCGACCGACGCCGGATGGCTCGTCCCCCATTTTGAGAAGATGCTTTACGACCAGGCGCTTGCGGCAATTGCCTATACGGAAGTGTGGCAGATCACGAAAAACCCGTTTTACGAAAAAAAGGCGAGGGAAATACTCGAGTATCTGATTCGGGACATGACCTCCCCCGAAGGAGGCATTTACTCAGCCGAAGATGCCGACAGCGAAGGAGAGGAAGGCAAGTTCTATATTTGGACCGTACAGGAGATAGAGGAACTTGTGGGAGAGGAGGACGCAGAGCTTCTCTCGGAGGTCTATAACCTCTCTCGCAACGGAAATTTCAGTGACGAGGCGACGGGAGAGCAAAGCCAGAGGAACATATTTCACCTGAAAGAACCCCTGGCCGATTCGGCCTCTCGACTCGGAATCCGCGCCGAAGAGCTTGAGAAGAGACTTGAGGACCTGCGAGAAAGGCTTTTTGCCTGCAGGGAAAAAAGAGTTCATCCCTACAAGGACGATAAGGTGCTCACGGACTGGAACGGAATAGCTATAGCGGCGTTTTCAAAGGCCGCGGCGGCTTTCGGGGAGAAAAGATATTCTGACGCCGCGCGGGGTTCGATAGAATTCATAAGGCAAAACCTTGTTCATGACGGAAGGCTTCTTCACCGCTACCGTGAGGGTGAAGCGGGCATAATGGCAAGCATTGATGACTATGCCTTTTTCATATGGGGGCTTCTTGAATACTACGAAAGCGTTTTCGACGAAAAATATCTCGCTTTGGCGATCTCTTTTTGCCGGGATCAGTTTGAACATTTCTGGGACGAGGAGTTTGCGGGTTTCTTCTTCACGGCCGATGACGGCGAAGCCCTGATAACCAGGCAGAAGGAAATTTATGACGCAGCACTTCCGTCCGGAAATTCGGTTTCGACGCTTAACATCCTGAAAATAGCGAGGCTGACTGCCGACCCTGAACTCGAGGACAAAGCGGCCCGGATGGCCGCGGCTTTTTCCCCGCAGATCTCAAAGCACCCCGCTTCTTTTTCAGTGCACATGAACTCTCTTGATTTCATGCTGGGGCCTTCTTTCGAGATAGTCATAGCCGGGGATAGGAACTCTCCCGAGACCCGCCGGTTTCTCGACGCCCTCTCCGGCGAGTACTTACCGAACAAGGTGGTGATATTAAAAGACGAAGCAAACGATAGAGACATTTCAAAAATCGCTCCCTACGCGGAAAGCCACAAACCCATTGACGGAAAAACCGCGGCATACGTGTGCTCAAATTACGAGTGCCGGCTGCCGACGGACGACCCGGCCCGGATGCTCGAGCTTATAGGAGAAGGCAGAGGTCCTGAGAAAGTTTCTGAGTAGGGGTGTTTGGGGACGTAAAATTTTTTTGTCCAGACTGTTGCATTTGTAAAAACTACTCCTATAATCTATATAAAATTTTTCCAGGGGGGGAAAAATGAACAATAGAAGGAATGAGAAAAAAGTAAGAGATCTTGTCGAGATGATGCAGGATCCCGAGGGTTCTGGCTACATCGGAAGCGATTGCGATGCTATGGAGCTTTACGAGCAGGAGCTTGAGGAGATGGAGGGAGCCGACGGCTTTTACGACGGGGAACTTGATTTCAACTGAGCTTCCTGCTCAAGCCCCCGCATTTTTCTGATATGCACAAGCAGTACCGATATCGCGGCGGGCGTTATACCTGAAACGCGGCTTGCCTGCCCTACCGATTCGGGTTTTATCCTTGATAGTTTCTGAACGATTTCATTTGAAAGTCCGGGGATTCCTCCGTATTCGAACGTCTCCGGGATCTTCATGTTCTCGAATTTTTGTAATTTCTCGACTTCTTCTTTCTGTCTTTTTATGTAGCCCTCGTATTTTACTTCCATCTCTATCTGGGCTCCGAGTTTCGGGGAAATGTCCGGATTCGCGGCGGAGTCGATAAAGCTCAGCATTTCATAAGTGAAGCCGGGTCTTCTGAGTATCTCCTTCAGGCTCTGGGGCTTTTTGATTTTCTGGGAGCCTAGGTTCTCAAGAATCCTGTTTGTCTTTTCATTAGGAAACACCTTTTCATTCTCAAGCCTCGAAAGTTCGTTTTCAAGGGCTGTTTTCCTGGTCCGGAGTGCCTCAATTCGCTCGTTGCTGAGAAGTCCTATGCCGTGTCCCAACTCCCCGAGTCTTAGGTCGGCGTTATCCTCTCTCAATATAAGCCTGTACTCGGCCCTTGAAGTGAACATCCTGTAGGGTTCGTCGACTCCTTTTGTGACTAGGTCATCAATCAGGATTCCTATGTAGGCTTCTGAACGCCCGAGCACAAAGGGATCTTTGCCCTTTATCTGAAGCGCCGCGTTTATGCCCGCTATGAGTCCCTGACTTGCCGCTTCCTCATAGCCCGTGGTTCCGTTTACCTGTCCTGCGAAGAATATGTTCGCGAGAAGTTTCGATTCAAGATTCGCTCCGAGCTGCGTAGGGTCGAGAAAATCGTATTCGACCGCGTACCCCGGCCTCATTATTTCCACGTTGCGAAGTCCTTCCATAGTTCTTGAGAACTCGCACTGAACTTCGATGGGAAGGCTTGTTGAAATTCCGTTGGGATAGATTTCATAGGTGTTTCTTCCCTCCGGTTCAAGAAATATCTGGTGACGGTTCCGGTCGGGAAACTTTACCACCTTGTCTTCTATTGAAGGGCAGTACCTTGGTCCTATTCCTTTTATGAGGCCTGAGTAAAGAGGAGACTTGTCGATGTTCTCGTTTATCACGCGGTGGGTTTCCTCGTTCGTGTAGGTTATGTAGCACGGCATCTGATCTGTGGTGATCTTTTCGGTGGAAAAGGAAAAAGGCACCGGATCCTCATCTCCGTCTTGCCTTTCAAGCTTGTCCCAGTCGATGGTTCTTCCGTCAAAGCGCGGAGGGGTTCCGGTTTTAAGCCTGCCCGTGGTAAAACCCAGGTCCGCAAAGGAATTCGATATGGCCCCCGCGGCGGCTTCCCCCGCCCGGCCCGATGAAATCCGGGTGAGCCCTATGTGTATGAGTCCCCCGGGAAACGTTCCAGGGGTAACTACGACGGTGTCTGAGAAAAACTTCTCCCCTAGGGCGGTTTTAACCCCCGCGACTTTTTTGCCGTCAACCAAAAACTCCTCGACCATCGCCTGTTTTATCTCTATGCTGGGTTCGCTCTCAAGCGCCTTTTTCATGTAGGTTCTGTAGCTTTGGCGGTCGGCCTGTATCCTGGTCGCCTGAACTGCTGCTCCCTTCCGGGTGTTCAGTCTTCTGAACTGTATGGCTGCGGTGTCGGCAGCTTTTCCCATCTCGCCGCCAAGCGCGTCTATTTCCTTTACCAAATGACCTTTTCCGACGCCTCCTATTGAAGGATTACACGACATGAGCCCGATAGTGTCTATATTCGCCGTGAGAACCAGCGTAGTACAGCCCATTCTGGCTGCAGCAAGCGCCGCTTCACAGCCCGCGTGACCGGCTCCGATAACTATCACTTCGTATTTTTTCGAACTTAGAATAGACATTTTTCTAAATCACCCGAGGGATTTTCAGTGCCAAGTATAACCGTCAAAACCCGACGGATAAACGAAAGGCAATTTTTACGAACTGATGGCCAAATTTCAAGACACGCAAGTTGCCCGCAACGGAGCGGTTCAAACTTTCCGTTGAATTTACCGCCACCGGTATTATTATATCTTCTGCAGGGGGAAACCACGGTTTTTCCGGGGGAACGGAAAATATTTCGGAGGCGTTTTTAGAAAATGAATACTCTTAAAAGTCTTTTTCTGCTGGCTTTTCTCTCCGCCATCCTGGTTTTGGTAGGAGGTGTGATTGGAGGGAAAAACGGTGCCCTGGTGGCGCTTGTTCTTGCCGGGGTGATGAATTTCGTAAGCTACTGGTGGAGCGACAAAATCGTTCTCAGGATGTACAAGGCAAGTGAAGCTGGAAGGGACGATGCTCCTGAACTTTACTCCGACGTCGAAGAACTTGCCCAGATAGCCGGACTTCCGATGCCCCGGGTATATGTGATTCCCGAACAGGCTCCAAACGCCTTTGCCACGGGACGGGATCCGCACCATTCAGCCGTCGCGGTCACTCAGGGAATCATGCGTCTTTTAAACCGCAGTGAGCTTAAGGGTGTAATCGCTCATGAGCTTGCGCATATAAGAAACAGAGACATACTGATCGGTTCCGTAGCGGCGACAATCGCAGGTGCTATCACCTATCTTGCCTATATGGCGCAGTTTGCGGCCATTTTTGGAGGAGGAGGGGGTAATAGAAGAGGTGGTGGAATGCTGGGACTTCTGGCCATGGCAATTATCGCCCCTATGGCTGCCATGATCGTAAGAATGGCTATATCGAGAACGAGGGAGTTCGGAGCGGACAAAACCGGGGCCGAGATATGCGGAAACCCTCTCTATCTTGCCGGCGCACTTAGAAAACTTCAGGCGGGAGCGTCCAGAATCCCCCTGCAGGTAAGCGAACAAACGGCCGAAAGTACGGCTCACATGATGATAGTGAGTCCAATGATCGGGGGAGGTTTCGCAAAGCTTTTCAGCACTCATCCTCCGACAGAAGAGAGAGTTGCCAGGCTGGAAGCCATGGTCGGCAGTGCTTCTCTTTAACCTAGAAGAAAAAACTCTTTAAAAAAGAGCACATGAAAGCACGACCGCTTATCGGCATAACGACTGACCTCGAGGACAAATCCAATCTTATAGAGTCTGCCTACTCAAAGGCAGTTGAATTCTACGGCGGCGCGCCGGTTCTGATTCCCACAGTTGCTGAATCTTCAAGCTCGGATTTTCTGTTCAGTATAGTCTCCGCAATTGACGGGCTCTTGATACCGGGTTCAAGAGATATGGACCCGAAATTCTACGGCGAATCCCCGCACCCCGCCATAAATCCGATGAGCCCCGAGAGAACGGAAACGGAATTCAGTGTCCTGCGCCTTGCGCTCAAAAGAGATATGCCGGTTCTCGGGATATGCGGAGGCATGCAGTTTGTAAATGTCTTCCACGGGGGTTCGATTCACCAGGACATAAAAGCGTTTTTACCCGACGCGCTTTGTCACGAGGGGGGCGAGGTTCACGGCGTCACGGTTCTTCCGGACACGGTTTTCAGCGGTTTTACAAAAGGGAAGGAATTCGAGATAAAAAGCTACCACCACCAGGCGATAAACAGGGTGGGAGAGGGTCTTCGGGTAAGTGCTCTGGCCCCGGACGGAATAGTCGAGGGGTTTGAGTCCGCCGACGGTCGCGTCATGGGTTTTCAATGGCATCCTGAGCTTGAGCGGACCCGGCTCTCAGAGCTGATTTTCACCCGGTTCCTCTCCGAGGCCGCGCGGACGGCGGACGCTTCCCCTAGTATCGGGTAATTTTATCTGCGTATTTTTGCCCCGGGGAGCCTTCAGGTTGAAGTTCATAAGCATAGTTGGTGCGCGAGAGCACAATCTCAAGAACATAGACGTCAAGATACCGAGGCGCAGCTTTACCGTTGTCACGGGAGTGAGCGGTTCGGGAAAGTCTTCTCTTGTTTTCGACATACTTTTTGCCGAGGCGCAGAGAAGATTCATGGAGTCACTTTCCTCTTACGCTAGGCAGTTTGTGGAAAAGCTTGACAAGCCGGACGTTGATTTCGTCGAAGGTCTTTCCCCTTCCGTTTCGGTCGATCAGAAAACCTTTCACAGAAACCCGCGCTCAACCGTTGGGACTATAACGGAGATATATGACTACATGCGTGTGCTTTTCTCCGTAGTCGGAGAACCGCACTGCTATGAGTGCGGGGAAGAAATATCCTCCCAGACCCCCTCGAGCATGATCGAGAAGATTTGCGAAGAAGCTGGCAGAAAACCTG
Organism: Thermodesulfobacteriota bacterium; assembly: GCA_965229995.1. Taxonomy (GTDB): domain Bacteria; phylum Desulfobacterota_D; class UBA1144; order Nemesobacterales; family Nemesobacteraceae; genus Nemesobacter. The sequence goes on from OZ245933.1 coordinate 128,718, forward strand.
TGAGCGTGTATTCCCCTGTAGTTCAGGGAAGAAAAGGAATATACAGAAAAGAGCTTGAGGACATGAGGAGGGAGGGTTTTCTGAGGGTAAGAATTGACGGAGAGACTTACGACCTTGAAGACGATATAGAGCTTTCCCGCAACAAAAAACATACTATCGAACTTTTGGTGGACAATATAGTTTTGCGGGGGGAGAGGTCCCAAAAAAGGCTCACAGACGCAGTCTCTCTCGCTCTTAAAAGGTCGGGCGGGCTTTTAAAATGTGAGATCGAAAACGGGAAAACTATTACTTTCAGCGAACATTTTTCCTGCTCCCGCTGCGCGATAAACTACCCCGAGATATCCCCCAGGCTTTTTTCTTTTAACAGTCCCTACGGCGCATGCGCTAACTGCCATGGGCTTGGGTTCGAGACGTTTTTCGATCCCGAACTCATAGTGGAAGACCCCGGGAAATCACTTTCCGAAGGAGCGATCAAGCCGTTTGAGGATTCGAAATATCTTGCCCGGATACTCAAGGGACTCTCCGAGCATTACGGGTTCGAACTCGACACGCCGTTTTCCAGGCTTTCCGCTCTGCACAAAGAAAAGATACTGTACGGCTCAGGGACGGAGAGTATAACCTTCAGGAAAGCGAGGAGGGGAAGACTAAGGGAATACGCCGCGACTTTCCCGGGAATCGTCGGCATGCTCACTGAGTGGTACTCACAGACCCAGTCGGAAGAACTTCGGGAAAAACTCTCAAAATATATGAGGACGGTTCCCTGCAGAACATGCGACGGAGCCAGGCTCAATAAGATTGCCCTTTCCGTGCTTTTCGGGGAAAAGACCATATCGGATCTTGTGGGGATGGCGGTTTGCGACCTCATCCCTTACTTCGGATCTCTTGAGCTCTCCGAGAGAGAGAAAAAGATCGCGGGAGAATTAATAAAGGAGATCTCTTCCCGGCTCAGTTTTCTGGGCGACATAGGACTTGGTTACGTGAGTCTTGACCGCACGGCTCCTACTCTTTCGGGTGGAGAAGCTCAGAGGGTGAGGCTTGCTACACAAATGGGCTCCAAGCTTACGGGAATAACTTACGTACTTGACGAACCTTCAATAGGACTTCACCCGAAGGACAACGCAAAGCTTGTTGAGACGCTAAAGAGCATAAGGGACATGGGCAACACGGTAATTGTCGTCGAGCATGACGAGGAAACTATAAAGAGCGCGGATTTCGTGCTCGACGTTGGCCCGGGGGCCGGAGAGCTTGGAGGCGAGGTTGTCTGCTCGGGAAGCGTCAGGAAAATTACCCGCTGCGCTGGTTCAGTTACCGGAAGATACCTTTCGGGAAAAAAGAAAATTCCGGTGCCTGCTTCAAGACGGTCCTCCGACGTCCGGGTTGGGGTGCGGGGAGCCCTTGGGAACAATCTAAGGGAACTCGATGTCGATTTTCCTCTTGGAACGTTTATATGCGTTACGGGAGTTTCGGGTTCGGGGAAAAGCACTCTTGTCGTTGATACTCTTTACAGTGGTCTCTCAAGAAAGCTTAACAAAAGCCGAAACCGCGTCGCTGCCCACGGAGAAATTATCGGCACCGAAAATCTCGACAAGGTCATCAAGGTCGATCAGAGTCCGATAGGCAGAACCCCGAGATCAAACCCCGCAACTTACACCGGGGTGCTTACCGAGATAAGAAAAATCTTCTCCATGCTCCCCGAGTCGAAGGTGATGGGATACGGGGCGGGCAGGTTCAGTTTTAACCTCTCGCAGGGAAGTTGCGCTGGGTGCGGGGGAAGTGGAACCGTGCGGATCGAGATGCATTTTCTCCCTGACGTTTATGTAACGTGCGAGGTGTGTGGAGGCAAAAGATATAACGACGAGACTCTGGGGATCAGATATAAGGGGAAGAACATATCGGACGTTCTTGAGATGACCATAAAAGAGGCGGTGGGATTCTTCGAGAACATCCCGAAGATTTCGGGCAAGCTCAAGGTGCTAAACGACGTCGGCCTCGGCTACGTAAGATTGGGTCAGCGGGTAACGACTCTTTCCGGAGGGGAGGCGCAACGTATAAAGCTTGCCAGAGAGCTTGGAAAAAAAGCCTCTGGAAAGACCCTCTACATACTTGACGAACCATCGGTCGGGCTTCATTTCGATGATATACAGAAGCTCGTTTCGGTAATACAAAGGCTTGTGGATCTCGGAAACACTATTGTTGTGATAGAACACAATCTGGACATCATAAAATGCGCGGATTATGTGATTGATCTCGGTCCTGGGGGTGGAGAGTCGGGAGGAGAGCTTGTGGCCTGCGGTACCCCCGAGCAGATATGCGGGGTCAGCGGTTCGCACACGGCTTTTTATCTTAAAGGTGTTTTAGAAAATGGGCTTGCGGGGAGTTAAAAATTGGAAATAGTGCAGTCTATAATCCTCGGAGCCATACAGGGAATAACCGAGTTTTTCCCCGTAAGCAGCACCGCTCATCTGTTTCTGGTTCCATGGCTTTTTTCCTGGCAGGACCACGGTTTGCCTTTCACGGTTGCGCTTCACATAGGAAGCCTCTTTGCGATCCTTTACTGCTTCAGGGAGGAGCTTGCGCTCATAATACGGGAGTTTTTCCACGGTCTAGGATCTTTTTCGTTCGAGGGCCGCCAGAATGGAAAAACTGGTGTCTACCTCGTAATCGCCACGCTGCCCGCGGTTGCGGCAGGATTTTTGTTTGAGGGGTACGCATCCGGTGTGCTTCGCGGTCCGGTTCCGGTCGCCGCGTTTCTTCTGGTTTTCGGTGTGCTTCTTTACATCTCGGACAGAAAGACGACCGCGAAGAAGACTCTTCGGGACATGAACCTTGTCGATGCGCTTTTTTTCGGTGTGGCGCAGGCTTTTGCGATTCTGCCCGGAGCTTCAAGAGCGGGCGTTACGATTACCGGAGGGCTTTTCAGAAACTACAGAAGAGACGAAGCTGCGCGGTTTTCATTTCTTCTGGCCATACCTGTCATAGTGGCGGCCGGAATTTTTGAAATCAGGTATCTCGGGTACGCGGAGATGTTCAGGTGGTCTGTTGCTCTCGGTGTGGCAACTTCTTTTATCTCGGCACTTTTCGCCATCCGGTTTCTGCTGGGTTACGTGAGGACAAGATCATTTGTTCTTTTTGTGGTTTACAGAGTGATTCTTTCCGCTGTGATAATTGCGGTGTATTTATGGGCGCTTGAATAATTATTCTTGTAAGTCCGGTGAAGTGTAAAAACAACTTTTCAGGGGACTTCAGTTAAACCGGATTCGGGAAATGCCGTTTTTTCGCTTGAGTGAAATCTGGTCTGCTAACTTATATGTTTTTTCGGGAAACGGTTTTTTTTACCGCCTGCAAGACTGCTTCGTGGATGGCACCGTTTGTCACTAAGATCCCTTTGTTTTCGTGGAGTTTTTTGCCGACGGAGAAATCAAGCGGTTTACCTGAAGAGTCTGTAACAGTTCCTCCGGCTTCCTTGACGATTATGTAGCCCGCTGCGTGGTCCCATATGTTTTCCTTGTAGTCTTTTTGCGGCGGCGGGCGAAGGTAAATGGAAGCGTCTCCCCTGGCTAAAACTGCGTATTTGCACTGGCTGTCCATTCTTAGAGGTTTTGCGTTTACATCAAGGAACCGGGCGATTTTTCCCGAGAATTCATAGGATGAATCCGGAGCTTTAACCGATTCGCACATGATGGAGTCCGAGGCTTTTTTAACGCCTGATACCGAAATGCGCGTCTGCGTGCCCCCCGAGAGTCCGACTTGGTAGGACCCCAGTCCCTTTTCGGCAAAGAAGATGAATCCCTTTTCTCCGCCTGTGCTACCGCTTGCGTCCGGTCCCAGTTCCGGACACCCCAGGATTCCGAGAACGACTTCTCCATCCTTAATCAGCGCAAGCGCGATTGCGTACTGGCGTTTCGCGAGAAAGCCTCTGGTTCCGTCAATAGGATCAAGCGTCCAGAATTTTCCATGGCCTCCGCCTCCGTGATTTCCTCTATTGATGATATTCAGTATTTCGTCTGAGTTTTTTTCGGGCAGAAGTCTCCCAAGATGATTTCTGAGCTTTTTCCCGCAACCGCCCTCAAGACAAAGGGAAGATTCCTCGGCGACTATGGGAATTTCGGGGAAAGCGGCCGTGAGTTCCTCGTTTATTAACGCCTGCACGAAAAAATCCGCGAGGGTGACCGGAGAACCGTCAGTTTTGTAAAGCGCTTCGCGGAACTCGGGTTCCCCGCTCATTTGCGCGCAGGCCCTTGCCGCTTTGGTTACCGCGCCCAAACCCACCTTTTTCTCCAGTTCAAAGCCCATTTGTCTCAGATCCGTGCTTAGAGCAAAGCCGTAACGGGTTTTCAGATTTTCGTTGTGAATGTCGGGTTGTCCGGGGAAATTTCAAAGTCGACTCCCGCGTGACAAAGCGCTATTCCGTCTCCATCTTTAAGAGTGTATCTGGCCTCCGAGTGGTTTAAGTCCACCTCTATCAGATTTCCCAGAATTGTGATGGAAAAATCGAGCCTCCGCATTTCTTTGGGCAGGCGGGGAGAAAACTCGGGTTTTTCCCCCGTGTTGGCGAGCCCGGCGAATCCGAAGACAAACATCATCCACGTTCCCCCCATGGAGGCTATGTGGCAGCCGTCAACGGTGTTTCGTCCCATGTCTCCGAGATCCATGAAAACCGCGTATTCCGCGTATTCCATCGCCTTGTCCATGTGTCCGACCTTGGCGGCTACTATTCCCTGTATGCAAGCGGAAAGCGAGGAGTCTCCCGTAGTGAGAGGATCGTAGTAATCGAAGTTCCGTCTTTTCTCCTCCTGCGAGAACTCCTTTTCTAGAAGGAACATCGCGAGCACGAGATCTGATTGCTTAACCACCTTATGGCGGTAAATGACCAGCGGATGGTAGTGCAGTAGTACCGGATATTTATCTTTCGGCACATTTTCAAAATCCCATTTTTCCTTATTGAGAAAATAGTTATCTTGGGGGTGTATCCCCAGCTTTTCGTCATACGGTATGTACATGAGCCGGGCAGCTTTTTTCCAGTCCTTGATTTCCGAGGCGCGGAAGTCGGTTTTGTGGGCGAGGCTTTTGAAAAGCTCGGGTTCGGTTTCCTTGAGTTTTTCTATAGTGGCGGCGGCGAGTCTTAGGTTCTCCCGGGCCAGGAGATTCGTATACGTATTGTTGTTTACCACAGTGTTATACTCATCCGGGCCCGTAACGCCGTGTATTTCGAATTTTCCTTCTCCAGAGTTTGAGTAGAATCCAAGGTCGCTCCAGAGTCTGGCCGTTTCAATCAGAATTTCTGCTCCGTACTTGGAGACGAAATCGTGGTTTCCCGTGACATTCACGTATTTTCTCAGCGCATAGACGATATCGGCATTTATATGGTACTGCGCGGTTCCAGCTGCGTAGTAAGCAGATGCCTCTTCCCCGTTTATGGTTCTCCAGGGAAACATCGCTCCTTTCTGGTTAAGCCTCCTTGCGTATTTCCTCGACTTATCAAGCATGCTGTAGCGAAACTTAAGAAGGTTCTCGGCGATTATCGGCGAGGTATAGATGAGAAAAGGCATCAAGTATATTTCCATGTCCCAGAAGTAGTGACCGTCATAACCCGCTCCGGTCAGTCCCTTGGACGGCACCCCGGCTCCTTCAACCCTTACCGACGACTGATACATCTGGAAAAGGCTGAATCTTATCGCCTGCTGAAAAGACACGGTCTGCTCATCGCTGTCCATTTCCACGCGCACGTCGCTTCTGTCCCAGAATTCATCGAGATACTTGCGCTGCCCCTCAAGCAGATCTGAGAACCCGAACTTTTTGGCTCTTTTGAGGCTTCTTCTCGCCCTCTCTCGAAGCTCATCGTTTGTGTGCGGCGCGGTTCTGGTTGTGTGATATGTCATGTACTTGGTAAGACTTATTGGTTCTCCCTTGCGTGCATCGACCATGAAAACCACTTTTCCGCGGTCATCTGCCGCCCTGCTTGTATAGGAAAAATCGCAGTTTGTCTCTAGCGTGTGCTCAATTCCCGAGGTGATAGTCATCTTGCTGTTTCGGGTTGAGTGGCAGAGAATCACGCTTGTGTCCTGCACATCGTTCAGGCACGGGTCCAGAACCCGGTGTTCAAGCCTGCTTGCCCTTCGCGGATCTCCTCCGTTACCTTGCCCCTGCATTTCTTCCTCACTTTCTGCGTAGTTTTCGTGGTCGATTATTTCCGAAGATATGATCACGGGGGCCTTATCGTTAAGGACCGTTACTTCATAAGATATGGCTGCGAGGTGGCGGTGCTCCATTGAAACCAGTCTTTTCGACCTTATCGATATCTGTTTTCCTGAGAACATTTCCCATATGAGATTTCTCTCGACCACACCGTTTCTCATGTCAAGGCACCGCTCGAAGTGAAGAAGGGTAGCTGTTGGCATGTAAAAGGGTTCATCGTCCACGTAAAGCTTGATTATCTTTGAGTCCGGCACATTCACTATGGTTTGTCCCATCTTCGTGAAACCGAAGGCCTCCTCTCCGTATATGATGGGCCATGATTCGTAAAAACCGTTGACTATAGTGAAATTCTGATAGTTGGGCTTCCCCTCTTCAAAAGCTCCCCGCATTCCTATGTAGCCGTTTGAAGTGCAGAAGATGGTTTCCGCAAGTCCGATCAGTTCAGGATAAAACTGCTTTTCGGTTATCTTCCACGGATCCGGGGAATATATGTGCCGCGCCGTGTATATGCCCTTTTTCTCTCTTTTTATCATGTCGATTTTCCCCCCGCGCTATCCTCCAAATCCGAGCTCTCCCAGGTCGCTGACGACTACATCTGCCCCGTTTGAAAGCAGCTCTTTTTCGTTTCGCTTTCTCGCGACGCCGATTACGAGTCCGAAGCCCCCGCGCGCGCCTGCTGCAACTCCGGCCGCCGCATCCTCGATAACGATACTCCTTTGGGGCTCGCTTCCAAGCGCCGAAGCAGCCTCAATAAACGTATCCGGCTCAGGCTTTCCCCGAAGATTTTTTTCGGCCGCCATGACCCCGTCAACTGTAACCTCGAAGAGGTTTTCTATTTCCGTGGCCTTCATCACGGCCCGGCAGTTTCTGCTTGAAGATACGACTGCCAGGCGAAACCCGGCTTCCTTGAGATGGCGCGCAAGCGCGACGGATGTTTCGTAGACCCCAGGCGAATCTTTTCCAAGAGTTTCCTTAAACAACTGGTTCTTCCGGTTTCCGAGTCCGAAAACAGACAACTCGCCCGGAGGGGAACTTCTATTACCCTCAGGAAGTTTTATTCCGCGCGAGAGCAGAAAACAGCGTACGCCTTCATAGCGGGGTTTGCCGTCTACATGCTCAAGGTAATCGGCCGTTTCGCTGAAGGGAATGAAGTTTCCCCCCCGCTCGGTTGCCCAGGCGCGAAGAAACTTGTCAAACGTTTTTTTCCAGCAGGCCGAGTGAATTTTTTCGGTTGTTGTAATCACTCCGTCAAGATCGAAAAGAACCGCGTCGTAGGTGCTTTTTGAGAAAATGTTTTTCCCGTTTTGAAGCTCTGCCTCGATTGCGTGTGTTTTCATGTTCGTTTTTTCGGTCAGGGGTTTCGGTCAGGCTGTTTTCGCCGTGGGTTAATTATACAGCATATTCCCGGCGAAAAACCACACGGAACCAAGTCAGGTTTTAATCGTACTTTCGTGCCACATTTTTTGAAATCGAGCTCTTTTTATGATAGTTTGATAGTTTCTTTGAGTTTGGCCCCATCGTCTAGGGGTTTAGGACGCAGCCCTCTCAAGGCTGAAACACGGGTTCGAATCCCGTTGGGGCTACCAATCCCATTTTTTTCGACGAATTTCTCCTTCTTTTCTGTGCCTTGCATCTGGGACAACGAAAAAAGTCACCTAAAAATTGACGCAATTACCCATGATGTTTAAACTAACCTTGGGGCGGGGTTTTTGCCTCAATAAACACCAAGGAGATATGCAATGAAACTTAAGGGTAAATCTGCGATAATCACGGGCGGGAGCTTGGGAATAGGACAAGTCACGGCACTTCTTTTCGCGAACGAGGGCGCCGATGTTCTGATAACCGGCAGGACTGAAAGTACTCTCGTGGAAGCTGCCGAACTGGGCAAGGACGCTCCCGGCAGAATAGAGTATCTTGTGAGTGACGTGTCAAAGGAGCAGGACTGCAAGGATGCGGTTGAGCACGCCATAGAGCTTTTCGGCAAAATTGACATACTGTTTAATAACGCCGGGGTACTTCCTCTTGCTATTACTCACGAAACCTCTGTTGAGGACTGGGACCAAGTGTTCGCTATTAACGTAAGGGGCACTTTTCTGATGTCCAAATTCTCAATTCCGCACATGATCGAACATGGAGGAGGAACGATAATTAACAATTCCTCCATACTGGGAATTAAGGCCATACCGGGCACAGCGGCGTACAACTCTAGTAAAGGAGCGGTGTCGCAGCTTACAAGAAGCATGGCCCTTGAGTATGGGGCAAACGGCATCAGGGTAAACGCCATATGTCCCGGTACTACCTTGACTCCAATGGTGGTGGCTTTCCTTGATGATTCACCTCCGGAGCTTGAGCAATTCCTGAAGGGACTTCAGCCTATAACCGGACACTTGGGCCGCTTCGCTACTCCCGAAGAAATAGCGCACGCGGTACTTTTTCTCTGCGACAGCGAGAATGTAGCGTATATGACGGGAGCGGAGCTTTCGGTTGACGGCGGCTGGATAGCTAACTAGAGCGTTTTCATCCCCGACCCGTCAGTCGGTATCGGTGTCTGTAAGGGTTATATCCGCCAGCGATCCGTACGCGGCCGAAAGAGTCTTTCTTATAAAGGCTTCGGGGTCATTTGTTTCGGTTTCAACGAGGATTTCTCCGCGGCTCTCAAGAGAGCCTCGGAAATCTCCCGTGGGCGGGTTTTCGTTTCCCTCGCATGTTGAGCTGTTAAGAATAAAGAGAACCTCTGTTTTCTCCCCGCTCTTCACTTCACAGTCCACCGACACTATCCCCTCGGGAACTTCTATGTCGGCTACGTACCTTAGGGTTTGCTCTTGCATTTTCAGCAGACTCAGCCGGTTGAGAATTCAAGCGAATGGGGGAAGGGGAATTTCGTGGATTCCTCCTTCAAACTGAACTCTTCGAAGGTTGTTGCCCCCATTTCCTTTAACCTCAAAATCAACTCTTCGATTATAACCTCGGGGGTTGACGCCCCGGAGCTTATTCCCACCGTCATGTCCCGCTCAAGCATTTCCACGTCGCCGAGCCCTTCTGTATCTTCAATAAGGTAGGCATCTCTGACTCCGCACGATTTGGCTACTTCGACCAGCCTGTTTGAATTTGAGCTTTCGGGTGACCCCACGATGAAGATGACATCTGAGATCTCGGCAAGCTTCTTTACGGCGTCCTGGCGGTTCTGGGTCGCATAGCAGATATCGAGTTTCGAGGGCTTTGCGATTTTCGGAAAGCGTTTTTCAAGCGCGGTCACAATTTCTTTAGTGTCGTCGACGCTTAGGGTGGTCTGTGTCACGTAGGCTACTTTTTCAGGATCCGGGACGTTAACCGAAAGGGCCTCGCTTCCCGATTCCACCACCACTACGCTTTCGGGCGCCTCGCCCTTTGTTCCTATCACTTCAACGTGGTCCCTGTGACCTACGAGTATTATCGTGTATCCCATGTCGGAGTAGTGTCTTACTTCATTGTGAACCTTGGTAACAAGCGGACAGACGGCATCGACTATATGAAAGCCTCGTCTTTTGGCTTCGTCAATGATTGCGGGGCTTACACCGTGGGCGCTGAAAATAACTTGCGCCTCAGGGTCTTCGATTTCGTCCAGTTCCTCGACAAAAACGGCGCCCTTCTCTCTTAGAGAATCGACTACCCTTTTGTTGTGCACTATGGCGTGGCGGACATAGATAGGGGGGCCATACACTTCAATGGCCCTTTCGACTATTTCGATTGCCCTTTCCACTCCGGCGCAGAATCCTCTGGGTTTAGCGACTACGACTCGCATGTCACCTAGATGATAACGCCGTGGCAACACAGGTCAAGCAAAACGGCTTCCGGGAGAACATGGGGGAATTGGGTTTTGTATGTAAGCGCAGCACGCGTTTGCCGGGTATTCTTTACCCCCTGTTCTGGTTTTATTGCCACTACGTGGGTGCGACCAGAAAAACACACTGAAGGGAATTTTAAGTTGTGACGCAGAAAAACAACGGAGAAAACGCTACGCAGAGTTGCGATAGGCTTATAATAGCGCTTGATTTTGATTCAAGGGAAAAAGCACTTGCACTTGTGGAGCTTCTCGGCGAAAGAGTCAGCATTTACAAGGTCGGGTACCAGCTTTTTATGCGCGAAGGCATGGGTTTCGTGAAGGAACTCATAGCACTTGGGAAGAAGGTTTTTCTTGATCTCAAAATGGGGGACATAGACCGTACTATCGCCGCTGCGCTACGGGTGGTGCCCGAGGGGGTTGAGTTTGTTACCATAAATGGCGGAAAGGCCACGGTTGCTGCTGCGAAGGAAGGCCGCGGCGGAAGAGATCGGCCGCTTATTCTTTCCCTCACTTTTCTCTCGAGTCTCGACCAGGATGATCTGAGGGCGCTTATGATGAACGAGAACCTCAAACTCGATGAATACATAAGGGTCTTTACGCGAAGATCGATCGAGGCCGGCTGCGACGGAGTTGTGGCTTCGGGGGATTCGATACGGGAAATCAGGCGGGAATTCGGGAGCCGCCTCGTAATAGTTGCCCCTGGAATACGCCCCGAGGGCAAAGAAAGAAACGACCACAAAAGAGCGCTTACTCCCGCTATGGCAATTGAGCATGGAGCCGATTATCTGGTTGTGGGACGTCCGGTTACTGAGGCGGAAAACAGCCTTGAGGTTGCGGATGGCATAATCAGGGAAGCCAACGCGGCTTTTGCCGATAAAAGAGTTGATGACTGAAACTATGTTTCAGCGACTGTACCGTTATTACAAAGACAACGGGATTCTTTCAACCTCGTTTACCTGTCCCCACAAGGAGCAATGCAAGGGCGATTCTAAAGAGTTTACGGGTCCGAAGTCGGCGTTTGTAAGCATCGGATATGAAAATAAAAGCTGCAATTTGCCTCGTCTGCTGTTTTTGTCGCTTGATTCCGGCGACGGAGATAAAAACGATGGGAACAGGCTGCCAGAGGCGTTGCGGCAGCAAGAAGAAATAGACAGAGACGTACTGGCGCTTCCAAAGCACAAACACTGGTACAGAACGCACGAGCTCGCGTGGTATATATTCAAGCGGTTTGATCCCTGTATCAGGCTTGAGGATGCGAAAAAACATTTCGCGCACGCAAATTCCGCCAAATGCTGCATGAACAAACCTGGGAGAAAAAAAGCCAATAAGATTCTGTTCAGAAACTGCCAAAAGTATTTGAGGGGCGAACTGGAAATACTTCGCCCAGACATTATCGTTACGCAGGGCGCCGAAGCTAAAGAGGCTGTTGAATCGTTCTATGAAATTCTTGAGACCATTGATGAATACGCGTTGACCATAGAGATGGGTGGTCGCGAAGTTTTCTGGCTACACACATATCATCCTGCCAACTGGGGCGCGTTTAACAAGCAGCGCGACTTTGATAAGCCCCGAAGCCTTGCTTTGGGATGGGATAAATACTCTCATATGATCCACGAGTTCGTAGAAGTGGGTAAGAAAGAAGAATCCTGAATTTAACACCGGAAATTGCAGGCGCTTACGGTACAACTCACGCAATGACTTCCATCAGATCTTCAGCGACTATTATTTCCGTTTCACTGTTTCCTGAAAGCGTTTTTATTTCTCCCGGCAGATCTTTTCCGTCCATTGACGGATAAAGATGCGAGAGCACGATTTTTTTGGGACTGCTTCCCCGAAGAATCTCCGCTATATCTGAAGGAGTCATGTGAACAGCCATTTTCTCTGAATCCGGAAGCGCGCATTCAGTAACGAATATGTCTGCTTCCGAAGCCACCTTTCGAAGTCCGGGGGAATAACCGGTGTCTCCTGTATAAACGATTTTCTTTCCCAGGGTGCGTATTACGTACCCGACGCTGTTTTCTGTATGAACGGTTTTAAAGGTTTTTATTTCAAATCCGCCGATTTCCTGTTTCTTTTTTCCTATTTCATGGATTTCCACAAGCTCGGGTCTTACCCAGTTGCCGTAGGGTGCCCGCAGCTTTTCGACAAATTCCGAGAACCCCTCGGGTCCCCATATTCCAAGTGGTTTCACCCTTTTTTTTCCGTAGGGATACCTGGTGGCGAAAAGAAGGGGGATAAGGTCGGAAGTGTGATCGGGGTGGAAATGGGTTATGAAAACATTGTCGATTTCGAGATAGTCGACCCCTATTTTCTCAAGTTTCCATACCGCGCCGTTTCCGCAGTCAAAAAGGGCTGCGCCGGTATCAGTACTCAGAAGATATCCGGAAGAACCTCTTTTCTTGTGGGGCACGCAGGTTCCTGAACCCAAAACAGTAAGTTTCACCATCTGACTTGATATAATGATGTCTCCGCTCCATAATTTTACTCGCGGGGTGGTTTAGATGAGAAGCATTATAACACTGACAACCGATTTCGGGTTAAAAGATCATTACGTGGGGGTTATGAAAGGGGTAATGCTTTCTGTAAACGAAAACGCTCACACGGTTGATATAACCCACTGCATTGATTCTCACGACATCAGCGCGGCATCTTTCGTGATCGGCAATTCATACCGGTATTTTCCGAAAAAATCCGTGCACCTGGTCGTTGTTGATCCAGGAGTCGGAAGCGAACGAAGACCTCTGGCGATTTTCGCCGATGGTCATTTTTTTGTGGGACCCGATAACGGTGTTTTCAGCTCGGTAATTCGTTCCTGTGAAGATTTCTGCGCCCGCGAGATAAAAAACCGCGACTATTTCCTTAAAAAGATAAGCTCCACTTTTCACGGAAGGGACATATTCTCTCCAGTTGCGGCGCATCTTTCACTCGGGGTTTCGTTCTCCGAACTCGGGCCGCAAATTCAGGATCCCGAAATTCTTCCCCACGGCGAATACTCGATAAACGGAAGCAAGATCCGCGGAACCGTCGTTTACACCGACAAGTTCGGGAACCTTATAACCAGCATACCGACGGAGGCAGTTGGGAACAGAGCCAAGGCCGTTGTGACCGTCGGGGAGAAAAGCATCAAAGGAATTTCAGAATCGTATTCTTCGGCCGAGTCTGGAGAGATTGTTGCCGTCGGAGGAAGCTGCGGATATATCGAGATATCGGTTAACCAGGGCCGGGCGTGTGATATTTTCGGTGAAACTCCGCCTGAAGTTATTATTGTTGAGTAGAACAACTGAGAGGAATTTATGAAGCCGTCTGAAGAAAAGAACATAACGGAAATACCTAGGGAGTTTGCGGGACAAAGAGCGGATGTGTTTCTCTCGGGTTTGCTCACGGAGCTTAGCCGCTCGAGCATAAAAAGGCATATAGAGCAGGGAAACATACTTATTGACCGCAAAACGTTTAAGCCCTCTAAGATAATAAGCGGCGGAGAGAGCCTGAGCGTGAAGATTCCGCCTCCTGAGCCTTGTGGAATTGAGGGAGAGGAAATTGATATCGAAGTTGTTTACGAAGACAGCGATATAATCGTTGTCAACAAACCCGCAGGCATGGTAGTTCATCCCGGAGCGGGGGTAACGAGCGGTACTCTTGTAAACGCTCTTATCCATATGTGCGGGGATCTTTCGGGAATAGGGGGCAAGATGCGCCCAGGGATCGTGCACCGCCTTGACAAGGAGACCTCCGGGGTCATGGTTGTCGCGAAAAACGACCGGTCCCACGGAAGTCTTTCCGATCAGTTTAAGACCAGAGAGACAAAAAAGGAGTACACGGCTATTGTTTCCGGGGAGATGAAAAAAAATTCGGGAGTTTTCAGTTCCCCTATAGGAAGAAGTCCCTCGAACAGGGTAAAAATGACCTCTTTTTCAAAGGCGGGAAGGGATGCGGAGACCCGGTGGGAAGTGGTCGAGAGACTACGCGGCGCGACGCTTGTGAGTGCTTGGCCAAAAACTGGAAGAACCCACCAGATAAGGGTTCATTTTTCTGAAAACGGGTTTCCTGTACTTGCCGATAAAGTTTACGGGGGCAAAAAAAGCCGCCCTCGAAATTCCGGGACCTCAGAAGCTTTAATAAAAAGGCACGCCCTTCACGCGAAAAGCCTCGGATTTACTCACCCGGTTACGCAAAAACGAATTGAGTTTTCGGCAGAAATCCCCGAAGACATGGTTTCCGCAATCAATTTTTTGAGGAGGAAGGACGGATGAAGGTTTTTCGTTCGGCCCTGCTTGAGAAATGTAACGGCGTGATTCACGGTTTCGTGCATGATCCGGGAGGACCTGATCTTCAGAAAATCGCCTCTGCACATGGGCTTGAAAATATCCTTACCGTTAACCAGGTTCATGGGAATTCCGTTTTTTTCGCCGACCATTGCGTTGGGGAGAAACTTGCTGAAGCTGACTCGATCGTTACTAGGCAAAGAGGTATAGGGGTCGGGATTATTACTGCCGACTGCGTTCCGATTCTTATTTGTTTCCCCGATTCAGGGTGCGTTTGCGCTGTCCACGCAGGGTGGCGCGGAACCTTACTGCGCACGGTTAGAAACTGTCTTGAAGCCGTTTGCCAAAAATATTCTTTGAGACCCCAGGACTCTTTGGCTGTGATAGGTCCGGCCATAGGAAAATGCTGCTACGAAGTTCGAGACGATGTGGCGTCGAAATTTGGGTCAAGGTTTGCTGGCAATGGAAACTGGCTTTCCGAAAAAGGCGACGGGAAGTTCCTTCTTGATCTTGCGGAACTTAACAGAATTGAACTTTGCGATGCGGGAGTTTCAGAAATCGAGACAATGAACATGTGCACTTGTTGTCGGGATCTTCCTTCATACAGAAGAGATGGTTCCGGTACGGACAAGATGATTAGTTTTGTCGGGATTTCTGTTTAGGGGTTGGGGCGTTCTTCTTTCCTCTCGCTACAGTGGCGTAATTTTGCGGGTTTTCAGTCTACGGTTGTTCTTTTCAATAAGTAAATTCAGATTTGATGTGTAACGGTGTAAAATTGGTATTGTTACGCAAGGAAAGTAGTATATAATTTCCTAAAATATCCACGTGAATCCTCGGAGGAAAAAACAATGAAGATAATGTGCTGGCTTGATCCGGAAGATTACTGGTATATGAATTCCCTTAGCGAGCAGAACAAGGAAATTAACTACTACGGCTACATGATGGAGGTCGGAGATGAGGAAGATTCAAGCAGGATAAGAATCATGGTGGTCGAACTGCAGAGCGCAAATTTGGTAGTGGGATTCGTTGTTCCTTTGAGCATTGATTTGAGCGGGCAGATAGACATGGGTTTTATCTGTCAGGAAAGACCTAATAAGGACGTACCGTTTTCGTGCAAGCTTTCAGACGAGATAAAAAAGCTTAACTACACAGGGGACGACATCCAGAAAATAGAGTATACGGGTCTTTCTCTTGAAAAGTTCTACCAGAACAAGGGGATAAAATTCTATCTTCTAGATCTTCGCTCGATCTCAGAGCAGAATCAGGATAAGCCTTGATTAAGCTTTCCGTGTGCGAAGAAATCCCGGAGCAACAGTAAAATGTCTGAGAAAAACAAGATAGTTCTTGCCTATTCCGGGGGACTTGATACCTCGGTAATTCTCAAGTGGCTCGTGAATGAGTACGACTCCGATGTTATAGCTTATGTGGCTGACATAGGACAGAAAGAAGATTTGCAGGAGGCGGAGCAGAAAGCTTGGGAAACTGGAGCATGCGCGGTATTCATTGAAGACTTAAGAGACGAATTCGTTAGGGATTATGTTTTTCCCGCGATAAGCGCAAACGCCGTGTATGAAGGCAGTTATCTTCTGGGCACTTCCATCGCGAGACCCCTTATTGCGAAAAGGCAGATTGAAATAGCCAAGCGCGAGGGAGCTTTCGCCGTTTCCCACGGAGCAACCGGCAAGGGAAACGATCAGGTCCGCTTCGAGCTTACCTTCTATGCCCTCCACCCCGATATAAAGATTATAGCCCCGTGGCGCGAGTGGGATTTCAAATCAAGAACTGACCTAATAAATTACGCCAAGGAAAACGGAATAGATGTTACGGTGACCGAGAAAAAACCCTACAGCTGTGACCGCAATCTTCTTCACATAAGTTATGAGGGCGGGATTTTGGAAGATCCCTGGGCTGAACCGCCTGAGGATATGTTCGAGATGACAGTTTCTCCCGAAGCGGCTCCAGATGAACCAGTTTACGTGGAGATCGGATTTGAGAGCGGCATCCCCGTTTCCGTAGATGGAGAGGAACTCTCTCCATCCTCTCTTCTTGCCGGATTAAACGAGCTTGCCGGCGCAAACGGCATAGGGAGGGCCGACGTTGTTGAAAACAGGTTCGTCGGAATGAAATCAAGGGGGGTATACGAGACCCCCGGCGGCACGATTCTTCACGCGGCTCACAGGGTCCTTGAGTCGATTACGATGGACAGAGAAGTGATGCGCATTAGGGATTCCCTGATCCCCAAGATATCGGAGCTTATCTATTACGGCTTCTGGTTTTCTCCCGAGATGGAAATGCTGACCGCCGCAGTCCGGCAGAGTCAAAAAGACGTAAGCGGTACCGTAAGGCTTAAGCTTTACAAGGGAAACATTATCGTTTGCGGTAGAAAATCCCCGAATTCTCTTTACAGCCAGAACCTGGCAACTTTCGAAGAGGATTCGGTTTACGACCAGTCAGACGCCACTGGGTTCATAAGGCTTAACTCACTTCGGCTTTCCGTAAGAAAACTTCTTGAGGCAAAATAGCTTTTTTCGCGGATGAAAACAGATCAATTCGACTATGATCTGCCCCCGCGGCTGATTGCGCACTACCCGCTTTCCAAGCGCAGCTCCTCCCGACTTCTTGTGGTTGATAGGAAAACGCAGTGTTTTTCCCACGCCAAGTTCTCTGATCTTAAGGATCTGCTCCGCCGCGGCGACCTCATGGTTTTAAACAACACCAAGGTTATTCCCGCAAGGCTTGCGGGACACGTGGACCGAAGGGGAATCGTGGAGTTTCTTCTTACCGAGAAAAAGGATGAGACTCAGTGGAAAGTGCTTTTTAAAAACCCGAGCGATGGTCTTCAGGTAAAGCTTGTCGGAGGAGTATCGGGCACTCTGAAAAGGGAACCCGATAAAAGCTGGACAATAAGATTCAGCGAGCCCGTCGAGCAGATTATTGGCAGCGCGGGACGGATGCCGCTTCCTCCCTACATAACAAGAGAGCCCGAACCGTCGGATAAAAAAACCTATCAGACCGTTTACGCGACCCAGGAGGGAGCTGTTGCCGCTCCGACAGCCGGTCTTCATTTCGATCTGGGACTTCTATCGGATCTTCGTGAAAAGGGTGTTTTGATGAAATACGTCACTCTCCATGTCGGAGAGGGGACTTTCAGGCCCGTAAAGGAAGAATTGATAGATAACCACGTGATGCATTCAGAACGCATCTCGGTTCCAAGGGAGACTGCCGAAGCCGTAAACGAAGCAAAAGCGAAGAAAAGGAGAATTATTTCCGTCGGAACTACTGTTACAAGGACTCTTGAGTTCGCAGGGAGCGAGGGAGGCAAGATGCGGCCTTTTTCCGGAAGAGCGGATATTTTCATAAGACCTCCGTACGAATTCAGATTTGTCGACGTTCTTATAACCAATTTTCATATGCCGCGTTCAACCCTTCTTATGCTTGTTTCCGCGTTCTGCGGTGATCGGGAACTTGCACTTGCCGCCTACGAGGAAGCGAAGTCACGCGATTACAGGTTCTTGAGTTATGGTGACTCAATGATGATAGTGTGACGGGGTTTTAACCGTACGCGGCCTCGTGTTTTTGTACATTATCCGGCGGAATTGTTATACTCTTCAAATAGGGTTTTTCTTCAATAAATTTTCCCGGAGGGAAATGCAGATGGCGACAGTAGTTACGGGAGCGACCGGGTTTATAGGATCGCATATAACGAGGAAACTGGTTGAGAGGGGCGACAGGGTCAAGGTTCTCCTAAGGAAAACAAGCAATACGAAAAATATAGACTCTCTTGACGTGGAGAAGGTCTACGGGGATGTCGGTGACCCCGATTCTCTTAAAGCCGCTTTTTCAGGATGCGACACGCTTTTCCACACTGCTGGGTTCGTATCGTTTAAAAAATCCGATCACCAGAAAATGCTGGACATAAACGTGCGCGGCGCTTCAAACGTTCTTTCCGCGGCCATGGATGTGGGGATGTCAAAGGTTGTTTTCACAAGCAGCCTCGCCGCAATCGGGGTTGAGCGGGACGGTTCTCCGGTAACTGAATCTACCCAATACGACCTTTACTCCGAGGGAATAGGGTATATGAACTGCAAGTATCTCGCGGAAAGAGAGGCAAAGAATTTTAGCGAAAAAGGACTTCCCGTGGTCATACTGAATCCTTCGGTGGTTCTCGGCGCCGGGGATATTTATCTTTCAAGCTCGGGATCGGTTCTCTGGTTCTGCAAGAAAAGATTCCCGGGTTACATGGACGGCACCTTCAACGTTGTTGACGTTGATGACGTCGCAAATGGACATCTGCTAGCGGAGAAGAATGGAAAGCCTGGAGAGCGCTATATACTTGCAAACGAAAACGTTGACGTGCAAGGTTACTTTGCTCTTCTTGAGAAAATAACCGGCGTCTCGGCTCCCAAAATGAAGATTCCCTATGTATTCGCATATACCACGGCGTTTCTGCTCGAGAGGGTCCTGGGGCTAGGATTTCCGAATTATTCCACTCTAGACATCGATTCCATAAAGCTTTCAAGGTACAACTGGCACGCTGACAATTCAAAGGCCGTAAAGGAACTCGGATTCACTACGACTCCCATTGAACAGACTATACGGAAAACCGTGGAGTGGTTCAGGGAAAACGGCCATCTGAGCTAAAAAAGAGAGTAAAGTGGCAGGAAACAGTTTCGGAAGATTTTTCAGGATTACCACTTGGGGAGAGTCCCACGGCCTAGCATTGGGAGTGATTGTTGACGGCTGTCCCGCAGGACTTGAGATATCCACCGAGGACATACAGTACGAACTCGACAGGAGACGTCCTGGGCAAAGCCGGATCACCACCCAGAGAAAAGAAGCTGACAGAATCGAGATACTCTCGGGCGTTTTTGACGGCAAAACCCTCGGAACTCCCATATCCATGATGGTGAGAAACACAGACGCCATATCAAAGTCCTACGAAGACATAAAAGATGTTTACCGTCCCGGCCACGCCGATTTCACCTATGATGAAAAGTACGGTCGCAGGGACCACCGTGGCGGCGGCCGCTCTTCAGCGCGGGAGACGGTCGGCAGGGTAGCGGCGGCCGCGATAGCGAAAAAAATCCTTAACTCCCATGGAGTGACTACCACCGGATACGTAAAACAGGTGGGAGACATAGTCGCCCAGGATATTGATTTTGACCGTGTTGAGGAAAACCCGGTTCGCTGTCCTGACCAAGAAGCCGCCCGGAAGATGATTGATCTTATAGAATCTGTGAGAAAACAGGGAGATTCCGTGGGAGGAACCGTTGAGATTGTGTCCCGGGGGCTTCCTTCCGGCCTCGGCGAACCCGTTTTTAACAAGCTTGATGCGGATCTTGCCCGTGCTCTTATGAGCATAGGGGGGATAAGGGGCTTTGAAGTGGGCATGGGTTTCGGGGTAGTTGAGAAAAAAGGTTCGCAGGCAAACGATCTTATGTATAAAAAGGAAGACGGAACTCTCGGTTTTAAAACTAACAACTCGGGCGGCCTTCTCGGCGGGATAACAAGCGGGGCGGATCTGGTCGTGAGAATCGCCATAAAACCCACTTCTTCCATATCCCAGGTGCAGGACACAGTGGATAAGAAAGGAGAGAAAAGAGAACTGCGGGTAAAGGGAAGGCACGACCCGTGTCTTTGCCCCAGGGCGGTTCCCATAGCGGAGGCCATGGTCAATCTCGTTCTGGTTGATCATCTGCTGATCTCAAAACTGTCAACGATCTGATTTTACTACCATGTCGGAACTGTTCAGAATTTACGTAGGAGAGGCGGAGATATACTCGGGACCCCTGGAGGACATACCGGATTACTACCGCAGCAATCTGATTGAGGCAATTTCCGAGTGGGGCGAGTGTCTTAGCAAAGGCGGTTTCAGGGAGCTTCTTTATTCCTCTTTACATTGGTATAACCTCAAGACATATTACTGCGGGGATTGCGAGAAGGAATCCGATGAGGGGGGGACTTGCGGGGACTGCGGCGGGGAGATCTCAGAAACTTTCGTGCATGAAAGGAATCCGTCAATAGATAAGATAATGATGTGCATCAGCTTAATAGACCGCGTGGAAATGGAGGTTCCCTAGTTCCAAAGGTGTCATGAAATTTCTCGTGAAAGGACACATCTATCCCAAGGCCTGGGAGATTGCGAGAGGCGTTAAGAAGCTAAGGGAAGAGCGGAAAAAAGTTAATATCGGCTCTGGAACGATTGGCTACACGGTGTACGAGGTCGATCTTCCGGAACAAACCGTAAAAACGGGGAACTACCTTACGACCCCCCAAGGAGTGAGACTCTACCACAACTCGGGTGATTATTACGGGACCGGTTACCTGATCTCGGAAATAGACAACGACCCACTTGTTTCAAAGCATTTCCCCTGATTTTCCACCTTTCTTAATACGGAAGCGTCTAGTTATCCATGTAAAATTTGAGACCAGTAATTTTCTCAAGAAATTTATAGTTTGTCATAAGGTCTTGATGATTTCTGAAAGATTTTGAAGTTTTATATCTTGACTTTATAGCATATATGCTATAAAGTCATGGCTATGGCTTGGACGGTGGAAACTCTAAGTGATTCTGTAGACAAAGAACTTGAAGATCTGCCTGTAGATGTGCGTGCTAAGTTTATACACATCTCCCAGTTGATTGAAGAGTTTGGTCATGAGCAAGTCGGTATGCCTCATGTGAAGCATCTGGATGGCCCACTTTGGGAAATGCGCATGAAATCATCACGTGCACTCTACGTAAGGGTTTCGCACAAACGGGTTATGGTGGTGCGGGTTTTCATGAAGAAAACGCAGAAGACACCGAAGCGAGAAATTGATTTGGCGCTGCAACGCGCTAAAAACATACTGGGAGAAGCGGGGTGAGAAATTTATAAGAAGTAAATTAAGTTAGAGCAGAATAAATAAAAAGATTTTGCTGACCTTAAAGGGAGTCCAAATGGATATTACAGGAGGTGTCCAAGTGGGTAAGGTAAGCGAATTACACAAAAAATGGAGCAAGGATCCGGAGTATAGGTCTGCGTATGAGGAACTCAGGCCGGAATTTGAAGTTGCACGCCTGCTTATTAAAGCTCGTACTCAGGCAGGGCTGACTCAAGCACAATTAGCCGAAAGAATTCAGACGACACAATCTGCTGTGGCTAGGTTCGAGAGTGGAAGGATTCATCCTTCTACAAATACGCTAAGGAGAATTGCACAGGCAACCGGTACACAGCTCAAAATCAGTTTTGAAGTAATCAAGTAAGAAACTATTGTAACGATCTATCCTGCGAATAAAGCGGAGCAGAGACAATCGAAACTGTAGGCAAAACATCTTTATCCTACAGTTCCCGAATAGAGTTTCCAGAGGGGAACGAGCCGGACTAGCAGGTCTCGGGTTTTGCGGATAAAGGCGGCAGAATTGGCTGCAACCTCTTCCGGTTCGCATGTCTGAAGAGCGCAAAGGTGTGGGCCTTTGAGGAAACTTTTCGCATCTACGGGGTCGAGTGCCCGGTCAACTTCCCCGTACTTTTTGCACGCGACCAAGTCTATATCATCTCCAATGCCGATGTCTTGTGCGAGGTCGACGACGGCTTGCGGATCATTCTCTATCTCCCCGGCCATTGGGGCATCCGAGGCGAGCAGCGGGGTGGGTACGTAGAGTCCTCGCCAGACGCCTTCCGGCTGCAGACCCAAAAACAATTGAGCATCAAGTCTTTTACGTCCCTCTCTGTAAAAAAGGGCGAGCATGTTGTCTTTGTAAGGACTTTGCCCCTTGGCAAAACGCATGTCTCTGTTAATCCGGGTAATCGTTTTATTGACTGCGGGGCGTATCTCGCAGTCTTCGATCACTTCGCGAAGGCTCGGGCCAATGTCGGTAACGGCCTGGCGCAGCGGACCAAGAAGGCTTCCCTCATACCGCTCGCGATTTTCTTCGAACCACTTTTTGTCGCGCGGACTGCCGAGGTCTTTTAGAAAACGGAAAGTTTCTGCGGAGAAGTGTTTCATGAAAAGGTCTTCCGGGTTCAGCCTGCCTGAAGTTCAGGCATTGCATGATAGAAGCAGTTACGCAGTTCCCAGTATTTCCGAGGCTTTGGAAACGCCGGCTCCGCTTACAAAATCGTGTCCCAAGGAGCCCAAAACGGATTCAAGGGCCGAGACGAATGCCACCATGTCGTTTCGGTCAACATCTCCTATGTGGGATACCCTGAAGATTTTTCCCTTGGCGTGATCCTGTCCTCCGGCTACTGTCATACCGAATTTCGCTTGGAGTTCGGAGATAATTTTCTTGGCTCCTATCTCTTCGGGCGCTACACCTACGGTAAGAGCTGGACTTGCTTCGTCTGTGGTGAAAAGGTCTATGTCGATCGCTCCAAGCGCCTCGCGGGTCGCAAGGGACATCAATTGACGTTTTTTGTATATGTTTTCCATTCCCTCTTCCATAAATCCTTCTATAACTTTACCGAGGCCCACTATGAGGGTGACGGCCGGAGTCCAGGGCGTCGTGTTTTTCTGGGCGCTTTTTAGGTAATCGGCAAAATTGAGATAAAACTTCGGAAGATCAGAGGTTTTGTTAAATTTCCAGGCTTTTTCGCTCATCGTTGCGAATGAAAGCCCCGGGGGAAGCATGAAAGCCTTCTGCGAGCCGCCCACGAGAACATCTATTCCCATTTCGTCAAACGGGAGAGAAAACACCCCGACAGCCGTTATGCCGTCAACTATAAGCAGCACGTCGTCTCTTTTCGCCGTAATAGCCGCAATTTTCTCGGTAGGGTGCTTCACACCTGTGGAGGTTTCACTTGCCTGCACCAAAACTGCCCTTATCGAAGGGTCACTATCAAGTTTTTCCTCTATGATTGCGGGTGAAACCGTCTCTCCCCACGTAACTTTTATCTCATCAACCTCGAGTCCGTAAGCCCTTGCTATCTTCCCCCATCTTTCTCCGAATTTACCGCCGTTTACCACAATCACCTTGTCGCCCGCGCAAAGAGTATTTACAATCGCTCCTTCCATGGCGCCGGTTCCCGAAGCCGCCAGTATGAAAACTTCGTTTTCGGTCTGGAAAATCTGTTTCAGTCCTTCTCTGACCCGCTCAAATATAGCCTCGAACTCACTGGTTCTGTGATGAATAAGCGGCCTTGCCATCTCAACCATTATTTCGCTTGGAACCGCTACCGGCCCCGGAGTCAGAAGCAATCTTTTCATTTGGTGTTTCTCCTCACATGATTAAGGGATTGAATCAAAGCGGATAAACTACCCACAAACATATACTGTTTCAATTGATCCGCGCGCTGTTTTTTTGAATTCACGGGTTATTTACGTACTATGTTTCGGTGAGCTTTAAGGAGGTATCTTAGATGAAAGAAGAACTGCACAGTCTGATAGAAGATCTAAGAAGCAGAATCCACAGGACAGGAGACTGTCTTTGACCTGCCTACCAAGATTAAAAGACTCAAAGAACTTGAAGAAATTGCGGCTGATCCCGGCTTCTGGGATAACTCTGAGCTAGCGCGCAAAACGCTTCAGGAACAGTCCCAAATCAAAGATCGCATTTCTGGATTCGAGCAACTGTGCTCCGAGATGGAAGACGCGTCGTTTCTTTTTGAGCTTGCGCTCAGCGAGGACGATACGGATTCTATTGAGGAGGTAAGCCAGATGCTAGCTTCTCTTGACGCAAGGGTTTCCAAACTTGAATTTGAGCGGATTCTCGGTGCGGCAGACGACATACGAAACGCCATTGTGTCGGTAAACGCCGGAGCGGGAGGAACCGAGGCTCAGGACTGGGCCCAGATGCTTCTTCGCATGTACCTTAGATATGCCGAGAGGAAAGGGTTTTCCGTAAAGTTACTTGAAACTCAGGACGGAGAGGAAGCCGGTTTAAAAAGCGCCACTATACTTGCTCAGGGGAAATTTGCATTCGGTTATCTCAAGGCGGAGACGGGAGTTCACAGATTGGTCAGAATATCTCCCTTTGATTCAAACAAAAGAAGGCACACTTCGTTTGCCTCGGTTTTCGTTTCTCCCGAGATTGATGATTCAATAGAGGTGAGCGTAGAGGAAAAAGACCTCAGGATTGACACTTACCGTGCAAGCGGGGCGGGTGGTCAGCACGTCAACAAGACTGATTCCGCGGTGCGGATCACGCATATTCCCACGGGGATCGTGGTAAGCTGTCAGAATGAAAGATCTCAGCGCCAGAATAAGGAAACCGCTTTTAAGATGCTTAAGGCGAGGCTTTATGAACTTAGGAGAATGGAGGAAAGAGAAAAAGAGGAGCAGCTAAACTCCTCAAAAAAAGATATCAGCTGGGGAAGTCAGATAAGGTCATATGTTTTGCATCCCTACCGTATGGTGAAGGATCACCGTACGAACTTCGAATCGTCAGGAGTAGACGCGGTGCTTGACGGACAGATAGAGGATTTCATAGAATCATATCTTGTGCATGATGCGACCGAAAACCCAAGGGAGGAAGCAACTTGAAATTTGGTGTAACGGGAAAAAAGAATAGTACGAAAGTCTATGGAATCGCCAGACGGTTGTGCGAGTGGCTTTGCGAAAGGGACATAGAGTTTTTCGTTGAGGAGAAGCTTGGCCGAAGCATAGATGCGGAAAATCTGCTTGCGGAGCAGGATCTGGCAGCAGCCGTCGACATAATAGTTGTTTTCGGCGGTGATGGTTCCTTTATCTGGGTTTCCCGTATTGCGCAGGGACACGATGTCTCAATACTCGGCTGCAATCTCGGCGGGCTCGGATTCCTCACGGAATTCACTACAGAAGAGTTCTTTCCCATGATGGAAAAAATAATCGCGGGAGATTACGAGATCGAAAAAAGGGACATGATATCGGGCTACGTAACCAGAAAGGACGGAACCCGGGATGAGTTCACGGTGCTAAACGACATCGTGATAAACAACGGTCCCATTTCCAAGGTGGTGGACCTCTCCATATATATAGATGAAAAATACGTAACGACTTTTAAGGCTGACGGAATCATCTTCGCGACCCCGACCGGCTCAACCGCCTATTCTCTTTCCGCTGGCGGGCCGATAATTTATCCTACGTTGCCCGTGATAACCGTCACTCCCATATGTCCGCACATTCTCACCAACAGGCCCATAGTTGTGCCGAACACGAAAAAAATAAGGACAAAGGTGCTTGCCGACATACAGAACACCTATCTAACGCTTGACGGTCAGATGGGAGTGCCTCTTTATCTTGGAGACGAAGTTATCCTTGAGAGTTCTGAGTGTTTCGTGAATATCATAAAATCTCCTTTCAGGGATTATTTCAATATCCTGAAAACAAAACTTATGTGGAGCGGGAGATATGAAAATTCCGAATGAGCAGAAATTTATGCATGACTGGGTAATAAAGCAGGTGGAGCGCAAGTATTCCTCGCTTTATAAGGAGATCCGTACCAACCCTGGGGGTGAACAGCTCTGTGAGTTCGAGGGGTTTTTCCCCGACATAATTCTCGGTTCCTACGGACAGGTGGTGCAGATCATTGAAGTTGAGACCGAAGCCACTATCGACGAGAAAAGAAGCGAGTACTGGAAAGAACTCTCGGCGCTTTCCGCTCAACTGGTCCTGCTGGTTCCCGCAAAGTCAAAAACTCGCGTTACGGATCTTTGCTGGAAATGCGGACTCGCGGGCAAAGCGAATATAGGAACTTTCGAAATCTCAATCAGGATATAGGGGGCCTCCCGGAACTCCCACGAACTGCCCTTCCCGAAGGTCTTTTCTGCCCCGCTTGAATTCAGAGGCGTCCATTTTTCTCCCGCCTTCGATCTGAAGAGACAATATCCGCAGAACCCCTTTACCCGCGGCGACGTCCAGGCTTTCACCCCCGACCGATACTATCTCTCCGGGCCTTCCCCGTCCGGGGCCCGCAAGCGCTCTGAATATCTTAAGGTTTTTTCCTTCCAAAGTGGTATGGGCGCACGGCCACGGAGTCATCGCCCTGATCAGGTTTTTTATCTCTTCTGCATCCTGACTCCAGTCCACCTCGCCGTCTTTTTTCGAGAGAAGAGGCGCGTAGGTGGCGGCCTCTTCTTTCTGTTTTACGGGAGATATATCATTTTTTGCGATCCGGTCGACCGTTTCTAAAAGAAGCTCAGCTCCGTCAATGGAAAGTCTTTTTAAAAGCTCCTCGGCGGTTTCCTCCTCCCCTATAGGGACCTCCCTTTGAGTGAGAATGTCTCCCGTGTCCATCCCCTCGTCCATCAGCATGATCGTAATCCCAGTTTTTTTCTCTCCTTTTGCTATGGCCCAGTTAACAGGAGCGGCCCCCCTGTAGCTGGGAAGCAGCGACGCGTGAACGTTTACGCAGCCAAGCGGGGGTGCATTCAGCACGGCAGAGGGGAATATCTTTCCGTAGGCCACAACCGCTATCAGGTCTGGGGAAAGAGCTTTGAGGGTCTCCGCAAACTCGGGTGTTTTTAAGTCCTGAGGCTGAAAAACGGGCACTCCGAGCTCCGTGACGACTTTTTTTGTCTCCGGCCATACGGGCTTTCGGCTCCTGCCTCTGGGCCTGTCCGGCCTTGAGAGAAGCGCGACTACCTCGTGGGGGGAGTCGCAAAGCGCCACGAGCGATGGTACGGCAAATGCTGGCGTTCCGGCGAAAAGAATTCTCATTTTTGCGTGTTCTTACGAGAAGCGATCGCTTCGGTCTCCATTTTTGTGCCTGAGCGCAATTCCTACTCTAAGCGGCTTTTTTCGGTGCACGCTGTGCACATTTTTTAGGCATGGTTTACAAACTCTAAGTTTACTCGAAAATCTGGGGCTGTTGGGAATTTAATTTTTTCTAATTATTCCAGAGAGTTAACACGGATGCTCCTCCTCTTTTGTTCTTATGGCCCCTTAATTGCAAAAGTTGTTGAGAAGAAAATTGTCCAAACATGGAGGAGTTGGTTATGAATATTGCAGATTTTTTGAGGAAACCTTTCGGATGCAGTCGCGTGCTGTTTCTGTCGGTTTTCGCTTTTATTGTTCTGGGGGGCTATTCAGCTCTTGCCTCGGATGGTTCGGCGCACTCAGTTTTCGTGGCGAACAATGTGTGGATGCTGCTTGCTACTTTTCTTGTTTTTATAATGCATCTCGGCTTTGCTACTCTTGAGACCGGACTTACCAGATCTAAGAACACGGTAAACATACTGTTCAAAAACACGTTTATCATCTCGGCGGGTATTCTCACTTACGCCCTTATGGGTTTTAACCTTATGTACCCAGGAGATTTCATAGGTGGCGGCATCTTCGGATTCGCGGGTTTCGGTCTTTCGGCGCCGGCTGGGGCTGAAGGGCTTATAGAGTATGCCGACGGTGGTTATACCTACTACACCGATTTCATATTCCAGGCGATGTTTGCCGCGACGGCAGCTACTATTGTTTCGGGAGCCGTGGCGGAGCGGATAAAGCTTTCCAGTTTCCTTATCTTCGCGACCATATTCGTTGCAATCGTATATCCGATAGCAGGGTCCTGGAAATGGGGCGGAGGATGGCTTGATCAGATGGGTTTCTACGATTTCGCCGGTTCCACGCTCGTTCACAGCGTCGGCGGATGGGGAGGCCTTGTCGGGGCGTATCTTCTCGGTCCACGTTTAGGGAAATATCTTTCCTCGGGAGCTATGAGACCGATTCCGGGTCACTCTCTTCCGCTTCTTGCCATCGGAGTGTTTTTGCTCTGGCTCGGATGGTTCGGTTTTAACGGCGGTTCGGTTCTGAGCGCGGATCCGGAACTTATCTCACTGGTCATAGTGACGACTTGCCTTGCAGCTTCTGCGGGCGCTTTGGGAGCAGCTTTCACGTCGTGGGGAACTTTTAAGTACCCTGACCTCTCGATGGCCCTAAACGGTGTGCTTGCTGGTCTTGTCGGAATTACGGCAGGAGCCGACGTGGTTAGTCCCGGAGAGGCAGTCATCATAGGACTCGTAGCCGGAATAATAGTGGTTTTTGCGGTCAGTTTCTTTGATAGGATAAGGATAGATGACCCGGTGGGTGCGATTTCCGTTCACCTCGTATGTGGTATATGGGGAACGCTTGCTGTGGGAATTTTCGGAGGACCCGATTTCAGCGTTGTGACTCAGTTTATCGGAGTTCTCGCCTACGGCGCCTTCACGGTCGCCTGCAGTTTTATCATCTTCTACACCATAAAGACGGTTATGGGAATAAGGGTAACCGAAGAAGAAGAGAGAAGAGGACTGGACATAACCGAGCATGGAATGGAGTCCTATCCGGATTTCCAAGCCATATCGGAGGCTTAATAGCATGAGAACAGGGAAAAAAGAGAAAAAAATAACAACTCTAAAAGGAGGAGAAATAATGAGAAGTGTAGTTTCCAAGCTTTCATTGATGGTGATTGCGGCAGCTATGCTGCTCGGGACCCAGTTTGCGGTCCCGAGGGCAAACGCCATTGATCTTGGAAACCTCGAGTCGATCGGACTCGGGTTTTCACTTGACACGACTTATCAGTACGTTTCGAACGGGGAAGTCGGAGGGGATATCCCTGCAAGGGGCCTTTATCCCGAACATAATGATTTTTCGATAGACGCCTTTACCCTTTCGCTTGAAAAGGTTCCGACCGTCGGCGAAGGAGTAATGGATCTGGTGGGTTTCAGGGCCGATCTTCTTTTCGGCGAACAGTCAACGCGCCTAGGCTTCGGTTTTGGAAGTACTGACAAGGACGGTGATCCAACGGACGGCGCTGTAAGTCCTTACCAGGCTTACATAAACGTGCTTGTTCCATCGGGCGCCGGCGGTCTTGACATCTACGCGGGTCAGTTCACCACGCTTGCTGGCTGGGAACTTATAGAGGCAAAGGATAACACCAACATAACGAGATCCCTGCTTTTCTACAAGATACCGTTTGCGCACAGCGGCGTGCGGGCCAAGTTTAGCGCCGGGTCGCTTGATTTCGCGCTCGGCCTCAGTAACGACTGGGACGCGCTTGATGACGTTGATGACGGTAAGACGTTTGAATCGCAGATCGCGCTTAATTTCGCGAACGATGGCTGGCTTGGTGTTACGGGGTACTTCGGCGATACGGATGGCGATACCAGAACCCTTATTACCGTCGTGGGTACGATGACTCTATTGGAGAAAGTGACGCTTGTCGCTGATTACGAATATACGTCGCATGATGCGGGCGGAGACCGCTGGGGCTTCGCGGGTTACGCGATCGTAAGTCTTTCAGACGCCATGTCTCTTGCTCTAAGAGGTGAATACGTTGATGATACCGAGAGGACTGAGGAGGATCCGCTTGAGTTTTATGAGTTTACCTCGACGCTCATATTGACGCCTTTCGAGTCCATGGGGAATTTCGAGACGAGGCTTGAATACAGGTACGACAAAGCGGACGGCGACGACACTTATTTCGCCGGCGAAGAGGATCAGCACGGATTCGCTGTACAGCTTCTTTACTGGCTTGACGTATAGATAAAGAAAAAAAACACAACGCAGAAGGATAAACCATCTCTGCATACCTCTTTTTCTGTGTCCAGGGGGGCTTCGGTTCTTTAAAAAAGGGCCGAGGCCCCTTTTTTTATGAATGAAGAAGAACTCTTCCTTGAAACAAAATATTTTCTTCGGGTAGAATTAAAGCCCGTTTGTTCCTGCCCGGATAGCTCAGTTGGTAGAGCAGAGGACTGAAAATCCTCGTGTCGGTGGTTCAATTCCGCCTCCGGGCACATCATTTTTGTCGTGTTCTTATGGGTGAAACGGAATCCTTCCGTCTCTCCGCTCTTATGAGGTCGGCTTATGTTAAAGACGCTTAATCGAAGGACTGGCGCTCTCGCAACCGTTGCGGTTCTTGCGGCCTGCGCTTTTATACTCTCATGTTCTTCGCAGGCACAGACACCCCCATGTCCAGACGGCACAGAACCTTATACCGAATACAGACTTTTTTTCGGGCGTGGGAGCGCGGATAATCCCCGAGCTGTGAGTGATGAAGCGTGGAGTAAGTTTCTCGAAGACACTATCACCATAGAATTCCCAGACGGTCTTACCGTTTTGGACGCCTATGGACAGTACACCGATACCGCTACCAAAAGGCTGATAAAAGAGGAGACTAAGTTGCTTATAATCCTCGTCCCTCCGGATGCAGATTCCACTCCCGGAATAGATAGGATTATTGAAGAATACAAAAGCAGGTTTGCTCAGCAGGGGGTCTTGCGCGAGATTAAAGCTACCTGCGCGTCGTTCTGATCCTATCGCCTGGATCCTTCTTTAACCTCTCAGCTAAGCTGCATCCGCCCGGATTGTTTTGTTATATACATTAGGTTAGACTTAGCGTACATAGGACTATTCTATTCGCGGAGGAGCTTTGAATGAGATTTGGCGATTACCTAAAAAGCATAAGAAAGAGGAAAAAGATTACGCAGGAGAACCTTGCTCGATCTATTGACGTTTCAAGCGTGTACATACATCAGCTTGAAACTGGAAAGGTTGACGCGCCCTCTTTTGATCGTTGCCAGCAGATATCTTCGATCTTGGAAGTCAAGGTTGAGGAAATCTGGAGCGTTTCAAGAGCTGAGAGACTCAAAAGATTTATTGAGAAAGAAGATATATCCGAGCAGGAGCTCGAGGTTCTAACAAACGAGGAGAAGATGCTCGTTAAGCTTTACAGAAGTCTTGACGGAGAAATAAAAAAGGATTTTACCGGAATGGTCTTCATGCTTCTCCGACATTCCCAAGACAAAGAACTACGCAAGATACTTGAAGAGTTTGTAAAATGCGCCTGAACCAGAGACTTGGACTGCTGTTCAAAATATCTATGGTTGAGCTGGGCATTATCGCCCTTATAGGGGTGGTGTTTTATTTCCAGTTTGACAACGCGAAAAAAGAGTTTGTCACAAAGACACGAGCCATCGCAGAAACGATAGGCGACCAGGCAACCAGCTTTTATCAGGACCGCGGAGAGGCGTATACAAGCGACGAGTTCTACCTTTTTCTTGATCAGAGGCTTGGCAGGGAAAAACTGTTTAACACCTTCGGAGTTTCCCCCAAGTTCTTCAGCGTCACTTTCAGGAAACAGCAGGAAAGCGAAATGGCTTCCGGGCACTTTATGGAAAACTCCTACCCTCCCGAGGGATATTCGGTTGAGAAATACGCCGGGAAAATTTCCGTTTCCGTTCCGTTTCTCGTTCCGCAGGCTGATGGGCCGCTCGGCATAGTTAAAATTGATTCTGATACGAAAACATTGATGAAAAAGGTTTTCGCCGACAACTTTTTACTTTACGTAGCCATCTTGGTGGTGCTTAATAACCAGGCCTTCATCCTTTATCT
The DNA here is from genome assembly GCA_965229995.1 of Thermodesulfobacteriota bacterium. Classification (GTDB taxonomy): domain Bacteria; phylum Desulfobacterota_D; class UBA1144; order Nemesobacterales; family Nemesobacteraceae; genus Nemesobacter. Next base: position 160,254 of record OZ245933.1, read on the forward strand.
GTTTTTCAAGAGGAGGAAGGAAGAGATACCTTTCGGAGGGGAAGGCTATCTAAAGGAACACTCCATAAGTGCGCTTAAGCTTATGCACAAGGTGCTTGGAGATATAATAGAGGATCACGCTTCGGAAGATAAAAAATCCCCGAAGGAAAAAACCGCGGACGCGGCGAACGTCATTTCGATTTCAAACGCGGGCCCTAAGCTTGAAAAATGAAAAAAAGCTTTCTGATCATATCATTTGTCTTTGCGGTTTTCTTTCTTACGGCTTGTGCCGCGGAGGATGAATCCGCCGTTGAGCTTGACGGACCTGTTCTCCAGACCGAGAACTCTGACGGCAGCGTGGATTTTAACGGCGCCGTCGAGAACACGGCGGATTTCCCCGTGCAGTCGGTTTACGTAGTTATCTTCATAAAAGATTCGGATGGAAACGCCATTGCCGTAAACTCCGTGCTCGTTGAGGAAGGGGATAGACTCGATCCGTCGGAAAGCTTTTTCTTTACAGCCAGTGTTGAAGGCCTTCCCGAGGAGTCCTATTCCAGAGAAGTACAAATATATTACGACCTTGTGGAAGAGTAGTCTTCCATTCCCAGTTTGTTGATTTCTCCATTTAAAAAGTTGGCTTTCAGTAAGTTTCGCCGCCGGGATTCGTTCTCTGAGGGAAAAAACTCTATGGTTGGGATAGATATAGGTTCAAATTCCGTTAAGGTTGTGGAACTGGCATATGGGGACGGAAACTACCGGCTTGAGAATATCGGAGAGGCAATGCTTCCAAGCGGCGCTATAACCGGCAAATCGATTTCAAGGGGCGATGTGGTTTCCGGGGTTGTCTCAAATCTTGTTTCCGGGCTTGGCATAAAGGCTAAAAGGGTGGTGATAGGCATCTCAGGCAAAGCCGTTGCTTCCAAAATCGTCAATGTTCCCAGAACTTTTCTCAGAAAAGACATGGAGAAACTTGTTCCGGACCTCGTGAATGTCAATCTTTTCAGAAACGTTGATGGAGTTAATTACAGTTACACACCGCTTTCCCGGCAAAATGGAAAATCCACGGAGGTCCCGGTACTGATCGCGGCGGTTTCAAAAAGAACGGCACAGGAATATAAAAGTTCGGTTTCCTCAGCGGGCCTTCGTGCCCGGATAATTGATATTGACGCTAGGGCTCTTTCAAGCGCCTACGCAGTTTCTTGCGGAAGTCGTGGTGAAAAAGTAGCTCTTGTGAACATCGGGGCGTCGGTAATCAACTTAAGCGTTCTGGAGGGTGGCGTACCTTTAATGCTAAGGGATATTCCGCTTGGAGGGCAATGGGTTACGTTTCGTCTTATGGAGAAGTTCAAAATCACCTATGAGGAGGCGGAGAGAATAAAGTGCAGCATCAAGGGGTACGGCAGATACGAAGATATAAAGGCCGTTTTCTCTGATTTTGCCGCACGCGCCGCGGGCGAGATAAAAGCGGTTCTCGACGATGGCGGGGGCGGGCTTGACCGCGTGATTCTTTCCGGAGGATCTTCTCGGATTGCGACTATGACCGACGCGCTTGGAGAAGCCACGGGGGCCTCGGTCGAGATTTCGAATCCTTTTCGGAATATCGGCGTTTCGGATTCGCGTTTTGACCCAGAGTACATTGAGCATCTGGCCCCGAAGATGGCAGTTGCGGTAGGTCTTGCGCTGAGGGGTTTGTGAAAAGGGAAAAAAACTGGTAAGAAATTCCGTGTACCGGATTCAGTTTCTTGAAGGTATAAGGTGGATTATCAAGGAAACCGTAAGCGCGACCGCGCCGACTACCGAAAGAATCTTGAAGTAAAAAGACCAGTCGAGTGAAAATTTGAGGGAAATCCCGAAACCAACTATAAAAAGAACAAGTGCGGTTATAAGAATTCCTCCGAGAATGTTTGTTCTAAGCATACGAAACTCCAACAAGCAGAATTAATAAAAAACGGCACTATTGTATACAAGACCGCGTAAATTTCAATTCTTAAAACAGAGAATTTCCCGCGGCGAGGAACCTAAATTCATATCATGACGAGTAAAAGAGAACTAGGGATTTTAAAACTGCTCAGCGGAAAAGAGGGGAAAAGCCTCTCCGAGGGCAATATTCTCCGGGGACTTAACATTCCGGAGAAAAAAAGAGAAGATCTCCGGGCTACACTGGAGCGGATGATCCTTGAGGGAAAGCTAAAAAGGACTTCCAAGGGCCGCTACCGCTTTGGAAAACCCGGAAAAAAGACAAATGGGAAAGACCATCGGCGTTCAAGTTCCCCTGTAAACGGGAACCGGAAAAAAACCGTGCTAGACAGCTTTTCCAACGGGAAATCCCCTAGAGTCCTGGCCGCCCTGAGGAAAACCCCGGAGGGGTTCGTTGCCTGCTCGAGAAAAGCGGAGATTCCCGAGTATGAGATTGAAAATGAAGGGGGGAAAGGGAACTTTTCCGACGGAGAACTCGTGATCATAGAGGTTCAGTTGGGAAAGAATTTAGCTAGAGTGACCGAGCGTCTCGGTATATCTGGAGAAATTGAAACCGAAAAAAAGGGGATTATCTCCCAGTACCGTCTTCCGACGGGTTTCTCGCGCGACGTGACGAAGGAAGTCGGGGTTCTAAGCGCGGAACTTTCAAACGGAGATCTTTCGGCAAGGGTGGATCTTGAGAAAGAAACCATTTTCACCATAGACGGGGATGACGCTAAGGATTTTGACGACGCCGTTGGCATAAAAAGAATCCAAAAGGGCAAAGGGTACAGACTCTGGGTAAGCATCGCGGATGTTTCTCATTACGTGGTTTGCGGAAGCGCGTGTGATGATGAGGCCGCACGTAGAGCTACCAGCACTTACCTTTCAGACAGGGTGATTCCCATGCTTCCCAAGGAACTTTCAAACGATCTTTGCAGCCTGCGTCCGAGAGAAAGACGGCTTACCAAGACGGTTGAGATGGACTTCGATTCCTCTGGAAGGCTTAAGGGCTCAAGGATATACAACAGCGTGATAAAAAGCTCCGCGAGACTAACCTACTCCGAAGTTGCGGCCGTTTTAGAAGTAAACGGCGCCGTTTCGTCATCCCTTAGCAAAAACATCGCTTCTTCCCTGCTTTTGATGAGAGAGCTTTATGCCAAGCTCAGGGAGCTTAGAATCGGAAAAGGCGGTCTTGACTTTGATTTCCCCGAGGCCGTACTGCTTCGCGATTCCACAGGAGAGGTAAGGGATGTCGACAGGTTTAAGCGAAACGTCGCCCATGAGATAATAGAGGAGTTTATGATCATGGCCAACTCCGTTGTCGCGGAGTTTATTTTCAAAACCGGTTTCGAATCGATTTACAGGATCCACGAACCTCCGGATCCGGATTCCATAGAGCAGCTGCGCGAAAGCCTTCTCAAGATAGGTATCAAAGCTAATCTCGCAGCACGAGCGAAGCAGCCGGACATCCAGGCGGTGATGAAGGCCGCTTCGGGAAGAAAAGACCGGGAACAGATAAATTTCATGATTCTGCGCGCCCTCAAAAAAGCTGTTTACTCGACAAAACATGTCCCCCATTTCGGTCTCGCTATAGACGATTACACTCATTTCACTTCACCCATAAGAAGGTATTCCGATCTTGTTGTTCACAGGATTCTCAACGATATACTGGCGAAAAAAGACCCTTCCTACGACTCCGCCCTTCTCAAACGGATCGCTGAACGCTGCTCAATCTTGGAGAGAACGGCCGAAGACGCGGAGCGCCAGTTCATGAACCTTGAGACCGCGAACTTCATGAAAACCCGGGTGGGCGACGTATTCCACGGAAAAATACTCAGCATACACCCCTTCGGGGTCTTCATAGAAATAAAGGAACACTTCGTCGAAGGACTCATCCCCGAGCATTCTTACAAGGGCAGGGGGAAGAAAAGAAAGTGGTTCGAACTGGGAGAAGAAATTCGGGCAAAGCTTGTGTCAGCAGACACGGGGAGAAGAAGGCTTACCTTCGATCTTGTATCCTGACCGCCTCTTTTGGTTCGGTGAAAAAATGAAGCCGGACGAAACTCTCTCAACTTTCTGAGTCTGGTTCTGGGTTAGTGCGACATCTGCGGAAGACTCAACTTATGGCGGTGTTCAGTTCCGCTCGTGCTCTGAGCTTTCCACATATCACCTGTAAGCGCGACACTTTGCCCCCTCCCCCTGTAAAACGAACCGTGCTTTTACAGTAACTATTGTACCATTATGACCGAGATTCGGACTACTCAGTCTGTGCATTAGAAACCCTTGCATGGAGCAAGGTATCCGCCCTGAGTTCTAATCCACGTTCGGGATCGTTCACGACTTACTCGGAGATGTTACTTGTCAAACGGTAGCTTGTGCTTCGTCCGCCGCCGGGATTCTGAATAAAGATGCCGCATGACTTTAAGTCCTGAATGTCCCGTAGTGCCGTATAGCACTTGGCCAGCTTGGCAGTGCTGGGGAGCACTTGGCCAGCTTGGCATATTTTGAGGTGTTCATATTGCCCTTAAAGTCATCCTCGAGCATACGATTAATAATCAGACGCTGACGTTCGTTAACAGGTTGTCGATTAATCTTTTCCCATAGCCGTGCTTTAAACAATACGGCGCTCAGTGCGTCTTCGGCGCTGGCAATTGCGCGACCAAGGCAATCCAAAAACCACTTGAGCCAACCTGTTATCTCCAGTGCGCCGCGTTGTTGCTTTTCCAGTTGATCGTAATAATCCTTACGCTCAGATTCAATTTGCGATGAAAGGCTGTAAAAGCGGTACGATATGCCGTCAGCACGCGCCAAGGCCATATCGGTAATTGCTCTGGCGATACGGCCGTTACCATCCTCGAATGGATGAATCGTCACAAACCACAGATGGGCGATGCCAGCTCTGAGCACAGGGTCAACATCGTTTTTGCCCTCAAACCATGCCAGAAATTCTGCCATCTCATGCGCAAGCCGCTCCGCGTTTGGAGCCTCGAAATGAATTTTTTCACGTCCGATAGGGCCTGAAACCACTTGCATTGAACCGGATTCGACAGAGCGCCAGCTACCGACTTTGACGCGACGCATGCCACTGCGACCTGTTGGAAATAGTGCGGCATGCCAGTCAAACAACCTTTCTTTTGTTACGGGTTTAGTAAATTGCTGGGTCGCATCCAGCATTATCTCAACAATACCTTCAACATCGCGGCTCACTGACACAGGACTAGCGATATCAATGCCCAGCCGGCGAGCGATTGACGAACGAACCTCTTTAGGATTCAGGTTTTCTCCCTCGATGGCTGATGATTTAACAACATCGCTTGTCAGAGTGCTGAGGTTCGCCTCTCTCTTCAGTTCAAAACCCAGTCCTTCCATTCTGCCTAACAGGCGACCCTGGCGGTGCCGCACATCGGCAAGCTTGGAAGTAAGTTTTTCGGCATCCCAAGTGAACTTCGGCCAGTTATTATGTTCATGTATCCACATATTAATCACCGCATTGTTTGCAGTGATTATAACCTTTGTTCACCGCATAAGCAAGAGAAATCACCGCAAAATATGCGGCAAATAAGATCGCTATTCACCGCACAGCAGCACGGATGGCTTTTTTCAGTTCTTTGTTTATGACGTTACCTAGGCTTGGAGCGGTATCGCCTACTTATCAGAATAGACGCGTTTCGATACGGTTTGCTTCTCCCGGGAATGGGCTTGGGTCAGCAAATGCCGGGCTTCCCACGGAACTCGCTATCTCGGGATAGAAGAGTTTGGGGTAAGCTAATGGCGGAGGGAGTGGGATTCGAACCCACGAGGGCCACAAGGACCCCACTGGTTTTCGAGACCAGCGCCTTAAACCGCTCGGCCATCCCTCCCGACCCGCAAAACAGGCTACCGAAGCCTGAAGAGCAAGGCAATATCTCTCGGGAAGTTTTGTTATTGACGTCTCTGTGTAAAATTAAGCGGATATGATTGAAAGTTACTTTACCCCAGAGGCTGTTGAGATCATCAGGGAGGCAATAACCGATGCCTACGGAAACGAGGTTTTTTTCGTCGGGAAGATAAGCGAAAGCTCCCTGGTTTACGACGTCAGGGTCTTTGCCCGCGGCAACCGCCAGGCGGTTCCGGCGATCCTTGATGCGGCGAAGTTGGGAAACGTGGTCATACACAACCATCCCTCTGGCAACCTCGAACCCTCGCCGCAGGATGTGGCTGTAGCTTCGGCTTTCGGAAACAAGGGGGTCGGTTTCTACATAGTGGACAGCGAGGTCGAGAAGGTATACGTAGTGGTCGAACCTTTTGTTCCGGGAGAGACGGTACGCGTTGATAATGAATCCGCGAGGGAATATCTTCTGCCGGCAGGTCCCGTGGCCCGGGTTCTCGGAGAGAAATACGAGTACAGGGAAGAGCAGCTTGAAGTTCTCTCAAACGTGACCGAGGCCTTTAACGATGAACACTTATCCATGATAGAGGCCGGCACGGGTACCGGAAAAACTCTTTCCTATCTCATACCCTCCATTCTCTGGTCTATTAACAACAATGAGAGGGTGCTGATCTCCACAAACACCATCAATCTGCAGGAACAGTTGATAAACAAGGATCTTCCGCTTCTTCGGGATGTTTTCCCGAAGAAGTTCGATTACGCTCTCGTTAAGGGAATGAGAAACTATTTCTGTCTTCTGCGCGGCGAAGCCGTGGGGCAGGATCTGTTCGATTTTATAGATGACGGAGAAAGAGGGTCAATGAAGGACATACTCGAGTGGGCAAAGACTACTACGGACGGTTCACTCTCCGATCTTGCCTTCACACCCCCTGACGACGTGTGGGACAAGGTATCTGCGGAAAGCGAGAGCTGCCCGGCGGCCAAGTGCCCCCACTATTCAAGCTGCTTTTTCTTTAAGTCCCGCAGGGAACTCTCTAGGGCTTCGGTGCTGGTCTCTAACCACCACATGCTTTTTTCCGATGTCGCGATAAAAGGGACGGCGGGACCCGATTCAGATTTCGGGATAATTCCACGCTACGCGAAGGTTGTTTTCGACGAGGCGCACAATATTGCTGAGGCGGCGACTTCACATTTCAGCCTGAAGCTGAGCAAGCACGGGATTATGAAGACGCTCTCTAGGCTTCGCTCCCGGAAAAACAAAGGCGGGGACAAGGGACTTATATCCTACATCTCCCATCTTGAGCAGAAAGAAAAAGATTCCGCTCTAAGGGGGGTTTTCGAGCGCTCGGGTGGTGGCCTTGCGAGGGCCGTTGAGCAAATTGAAGCCGTAAGCGAAGAAGTCTTTAATTCGCTTTACGGTTTCGGAGCGGAGATATCGGGTGAAACGGCAATAAGTCTGAGGCTTACAGAAGAGGTTTCGGGGCATGAGAAATGGACTGGTGTGAAGGAGCGCTTTGGGGCACTTGAAAAATCTCTTTTCTCGCTTGGAAACGAGATAACCCACCTGCTGGGAGTGGTCGAAGCCTCAGCTCGTGCCGATTCCTACATAAAGCTCACCGCCGAACTTGGCGGCATCGCTAAAAGATCCGTTGCCTTCCGCGAAGTCATAGGAAGGTTTTTCGGCGAGGGGGACGAGAATTATATCAGATGGTTTGAAGGGAACCGCAGGCGCGCGGCGATTTTCTGCTCCATCAACCTTTCTCCGCTTGACGTATCCCAAGAGCTTGAAGAAAAACTCTACTCAAAGACTAAGACCGTCGTCATGACCTCCGCGTCGCTTGCCGTTGATAAGAATTTTGATTTTCAGAAAAAATATATCGGACTTTCGGATAACGAAAGATTCAGGGGGCTGATCGTCGATTCCCCGTTTGATTTCCGTACGCAGTCCCTGCTGCTGGTCCCGGCGGACATGCCCGAGCCCGGGCGAGAAGAATACGAAGATTCTCTCTCGCAGATATTATCCGATTCCATATCTGTAACGAACGGAAACGCATTGGTGCTTTTTACATCCTATTCTTCGCTTAACAGGGTTTATGAGAAGACGGGGCGGATCCTTGAGAGAAGCGGTTTCGGACACTTTCCCCTTTTCAAGCAGGGAGAAATGCCGAGGGGCTTGCTGCTTGAGAAGTTCAAAACGCTCGGAAACTCGGTGCTTTTCGGGACCGACAGCTTCTGGGAGGGAGTCGACATTCCAGGAGATTCCCTGAGGATGGTCGTCATATGCAGGCTTCCTTTCAAGGTTCCCACAGACCCGGTTACAGAGGCGAAAATCGAGTACATGGAAAAGCAGGATATCGATTCGTTTCGCGAATACATACTTCCCCACGCGGTCCTGAGATTCAAGCAGGGTTTCGGAAGACTCATACGCACGAAGACGGACCGAGGAGTGGTTATGGTTCTTGACAGACGCATAGTGTCGAAGTACTACGGGAAATTCTTTATCAACTCCGTTGCGGGGAGCGATTTTTTCTGCGGGAAAACGGAACAGGTACTCGGGAGGATGCGAAATTTTTTCTCCAAGGGGCAGAACCACTGAATTTTTTCCATGGAGAGAGGGGAGAACCGAGAAAAAGAGCGCTTGGATACTGTTTTTAGAAGACTCGGCAGATCCAGGTTCCGCTCGGGTTTCAAGCTTGATTCCAAAGAAGTGCTTTATCTTGAGCAAAGGGGGCTCCCTGCGGTGCTTTCGCACGGAAGGGATTTTCTCGAAAAAAGGCTTGCCCCCGCCCTGCCCGCAAACGACGGGAAGCAGACTCCCTGGGGCGGACATCCGGTGTTTCGGGCCCAGCACGCCACGGCTACGTGCTGTCGGAGCTGTCTTTTAAAGTGGCACGGGATCCTTAAGAAAAAAAAGCTTACGGAACAGGAACTTGATTACATTCTCAGGGTGATTGAGAGGTGGCTTTCGGCCCAGAGCGGTCCGCAGGGGTAATTTCCAAAAAATTTTTGTTTTATGTTAGAATATCAGGAGATATCAAGAGACTTTATGTTGGAGAGCCAGAAGACATGGACGAAGAAACAATCGTGCTGCCCGAACTTGTAAAGGACGAGATCGACGAATTTGAGCGTCAGGTCTCCGATTACAGGAACGGAAAGATAGGCGAGGTAAAATTCCAGAAGATAAGACTCCAGCTGGGAGTATACGCCCAGCGTCAGGAAGGAGTCCAGATGCAGAGGATAAAGATTCCCTACGGAAAACTAAGCTCTGCTCAGCTGAGAAAACTAGCGGATGTTTCGGACAAGTACGCAAGTGGTTTCTTTCACCTTACTACCCGCCAGGACGTCCAGCTTTACTACGTCAATCTTGAGACGGTTCCCGACATGATGAGAGATCTGGCAAGCGTGGGAATCACCACCCGCGAGGCCTGCGGCAACACGATAAGAAACGTCACTGCTTCTCCGATAACCGGCGCTTCTCCTACCGAAACTTTCGATGTGACTCCTTACGCCGAGGCGTTTAAGGAGTTTATGCTCCGAAACCCCATATGCCAGAATATGGGAAGGAAGTTCAAGGTCTGCTTTGAGAGCAATCCGGATGTCGATAACGCGGGAGTGCGTATCCACGATCTGGGTTTTCGCGCTCGGGTCAGGGAAGAGGACGGAAAGCGCGGCTTTCAGGTCTATGTGGGCGGCGGACTCGGCGCTTCGCCTTCGCTCGGACATCTTTGGACCGAGTTCATGCCGGTTGAGGAGATGATACCTTTCTCCGCATCGGTAGTCAGGGTCTTTGACAGGTACGGGGAGAGAAAGGTACGGATGAAGGCCAGGATGAAGTTTCTTGTGAGAAAACTCGGTTTTGAAAAATTCAGGGAGGTGGTCGAGAAGGAAAGGGCTTCACTCGAAGCTGATCCTTCATGGAATGACTATCTTGAGGCAATTGACCGGGAGCACGAAGCTCCTAAGCTAAACGGGCATGACCTTGCCGAGGCTCCGGACTGGGTGGCGGATGACCCGGATTTTATGGAGTGGCGGCAAAAAAACGTTTCCCCGGCGGGAGTTGATGGATATTCCATCGTTAACGTGAGAGTGCTTCTCGGGGACGTTCCGTCCGATACCGCGAGAGCGCTTGCGGACATGATAGATACTTTCGCCGACGGCTCGATACGGATAACTATCCAGCAGAATTTAGTGATCAGGTGGGTCCCCGACCAAGGGCTTCCCTCGCTTTACGCCGAGCTTAAAGAGGCGGGTGTTTCAAACTCGGGCGCGGACACTTTTGAAGATATAACCGCCTGCCCGGGCGCCGATACCTGCCGTCTGGGTATCACTTCGGCCAAGGGTCTAGCGACGAAGCTTACCGGCATGATGGGTAACGGCCTTGGAAAATACAAGGAGACTCTTGGGAACCTGAGGATAAAGATATCGGGCTGCCCAAACGCATGCGCCCAGCACGTCTCGGCTAACATAGGGTTCCAGGGAGCCTCCATAACTAAAGAAGGAAGAAGCGTTCCGGCAGAGATGCTTTTCCTCGGCGGAGGACTTTACGGAGACGACACGCGCCTTGCCATGCCGGTCACCAAGATTCCGACCAGAAACGCTCCTAAGGTTGTCGAGAGACTGCTTGAGATATACGATAGGGAGAAAGAAGACGGTGAGCATTTTGACCTCACGATGAAAAGACTCGGAGCCAAGTACATAAAGAAAGCGGTTTCTGAGTTCAACTCTATTCCTTCCTACGAGGAAGATCCCGATTTTTACACCGACTGGGGTCACGAAGAAGAAAAGTTCGCCGTTCAGCAGGGAGTAAGGGGAGAGTGTGCGGGGGTTACGGTGGAAGAAAAAATCCCCGTGTTCTCAAACGCCGAGAGGCGGCTTGAGCAGGCCCAGGCGCTTTTTCTCCACGGCGACTACGAAGCGTGCATAAACGAACTTTATCTTGCTTGCTCGGACAGCGCTCATGTTCCTCTCTACACCAAGCTTGTCGATCCCTTCACGCCGGATCAGACGATATGGGAGTTTGAGAACCTTGTCGTAAGAACCGGAGAGACCGATGAGAAATGGCTTGATGTCTCGCACAAATTCAGCGAGTACAGGAACGGAGAGGCTTCAGCGACAAAAGCCATAGAGTTTCTTGAAGTCGCAAAGAGTTTTCACTCCGACTGCGAAAAGGTTCAGGAACAACTGACCGCATAGAACCCCGGGAGCTTTTAAATCCCACTTCTTATTGATGACTGACAGCCAGGGGGTCAGTAGCCTCCCGTTATATATTTCTTAAGCGCCTCGATTTCAAATTTCTGACGGGAAATGATGTGATTTATGATGTCGCCGCTTGTAACCATCCCGCAGAGCTTTCCGTCTTCTATTATGGGAAGGTGCCTTATCTTGTTCTCCGTCAGAATAGCCATGCTTTCCTGAATTGAATCGTCGGGCGAGGCGTAGATCACATCCCTGATCATGAGTTCGCTTACTGTGGTGTTGACCGATGATCTTCCCTGGAGGATAACCTTCCTCGCATAGTCGCGCTCGGAGAATATTCCGACGACCTTTTCTCCGTCAAGCACGAGCAGAGCGCCTATTTCCTTCTCCGCCAACATCTGAAGGGCCCTGTACACGGTCTCATCCGGTCCTATCGACCATACGCTGCTGCCTTTGTGTTTTAGTATGTGTCTTAGATTTTCCATGACTTAATCTGCCTTTTATATCTCGTACTATTATCAAGTATATAAGCTTTTTCCGCCAAAACAAAACGATATGCGCCCGAAAGGCGGGGGTGGCTGGAATGGGCGTCGGGTTTTGAGAACCGCAGTATGTTTTTTATAATTGCTTTCAGAATATTTCATTTCTTTTATTACTGTATCTCGAAATTATTCGTATAGTATTATGTCTGTGTTAACTATCTGGGTACGCAGAATAACTTTGCCGACCCTTTTTTATAATGAGCAAAAACGAAGAACTTAAAAAAGCCGCGGGTGTAAGAGCCGTCGACTTTGTGCACACAGGGATGCTAGTCGGACTCGGCACCGGGTCGACCGCGGAGTTTGCTATAGAAGAGCTCTCTAAGCGGATAAGAGACGGTCGACTCTCGGACATATCCTGCGTTCCAAGTTCCGAGAGAACGAAAAATTTCGCGGAGACTCTGGGTCTTGATCTAGTTGAGCTTAGTTCGGCGAGAAAAATTGATGTGACCATTGATGGGGCGGACGAAATCGACCCGGATTTCAATCTTATAAAAGGGGGTGGAGGAGCTCTTTTGAGGGAGAAGGTGCTTGCCCAGAACAGTCAGAGAAACATAATCGTCGCCGATGACTCAAAGCTCTCACGGCGGCTCGGCAGCCGTTTCCCGGTTCCCATAGAGGTGCTTGGATTCGCCCTTGAGGCCGAAAAAAGCTACCTTGAGAGCCTTGGCGGAAAAACGAGATTGCGGCTTGGGAGGAACAATTCTCCTTTCCTGACCGATCAGGGCAATCTTATCGTTGACTGGAGTTCCGGGGAGGTGGAAAATCCGTCCTATCTTGCCGACCGGCTGTCAGAAAGGGCGGGGATAGTCGAGCACGGTCTTTTTATAGGAACCGCAAGCGATATCATAATAGGTTATCCACAAGAAGTGAAACACCTTGTTGTGGATAAACGGCCTTGAGTCTTTGGCGGTTTTCAATATCGGCCGTAAATAGGCGCGGAACCAGAACCGTGGGTTAAGATTGACGTTTTTACCCCCGAAGCCACCCCGTTTTTCGACAGCCGAAGTGCTATATTTGTTTTCCTCCAGAACGCTTTCTCCAAAGAGCCGCCGAGAACAGCACGAGAACTATCAAGAACAAGTTGAACACAGTGCCCTTGGCTGTGCTGCCAGCCCCAGCAATCGCGCATCCGTCATCGTCACTAACTCTCGGATGAAAACCGGAACCGATAATAAGTTTCTCGCCTCCGAGAAAATCATTATTGCCGAAACTTACAACATAGCTTAACTTGGGCACATCACCCGGGGATCTGCCTTCTTCTATCCTTGGGGGTACATCATCCGTCGGATCGTCCCACAGATACTGAACAAAGCCTCCGGATTCCTCAGGCAGCAAACCCAGGTCCTTACATTGCCTTACTTCGCCTCTTATTATCCTGATTACCTCATTGCCGACATCGAACTCATTATCATCTCTGACATCAAAACTTCGGTTCTCAAGATGAGGCCCATTTCCGTTAAAAAACACCAGATTGTTCTCAGTCATAATAAACACGTAGACAGCCCCATATTTCCAAGGCAGAGACCTCCAGCAATTGCGGATTTTGGCTAACTGGGCGGGATTTTGGCCAACTTCAATCTGTTCCCCAAAATGTTTAGCAAATTCGTTTACAAATTCCTTTAGGCTATCACTGTCCACAACCTTGTTAGCACTTATTCCCTGTTTAAAATAGGGTTCTTGGTCAATGATGTCGCTGACGAAATAAGGACATTGTATCTGATCAAAACCTACCTCATCATCATCCTCATCATGAATATCATGAACATGATAACCAGCAAGCAGGATAAGGTCAGACTGCCAAACGGGATGTCTAAATTTGGCGGCACAAGCTACTCTAGCTTCACCTTCAAAAGTATAAGGTTTGCAATCTACTCCATAATTGTATTCTCTAGATTCGTCTTCTCTAACAGGTTTGTCCTCTTTAACACCTTCAATAAGCTGTTGCATAACGGGAAGATTATTCAAGTTTCCATTTTGTGCGATGGGATAGTGCGGATGGTTTTGTATTTCACCCGCTTGACTCATCCGCCAGAGATATATGGTGCCGTTTTTCCAATCTCCTCCTTCTTCTTGAATAAGTTCCAGAAAGGGCGCGAGGCCGGTATTATAATCTACAAACTGCATAACGTGATCCATTGCGTGCAGCATAAAGTCTCTCATTTTTTCCATGTCCCCAGCGGGAACATCGCCGGCAGTTACGCTGTCGGAACTATGACTACCTCTTCCATCCTCACGGATGGGGATGTCGTCAGGATCATAATCATGGGCGCTTAGTGGAGTTGTGTACGAAAAGAAAACAAGCAGCGCTAATATACAAACAAGGATGGGTGTTTTCTTTTTTATAGCAATTTCATTATCAAACCAGCTCTTCTTTTTTCCCGAGGATGTTATTTCCATCTTCAAATCTCCTTCAGCATAATTTCAGCTATGTCGATTTTTTTTGGACTACTCAAGCCTTTGCGATTGCAACATAATTTATTACTTGAATGCAAGATGAATTCAGAGGGCTAAACGAAGTAGTCAGCACTAACAAACTAGGGGCGAAGGAAAAAGAACAGGAACTCATTGCTGCTGATCGTAATTCCCGGCCAGAATTGTCAGTGCAATGTAAAACAGATGTTAATACGTAGCGATTATTTAAGAATCAACATGGATTCCACGGTAAGCAGGCAATACCTACATGTTAGTGAACCAAACTTCAGGTGATAAAGAACTGCGTGATTCTTGTGATATTTGTCGCGACCTCTGATGGAATCCCGATTCTTACTATACCCCTCCCCTTCTCATCAAGAGACTTAAAGTCGCCTCTTGCCTGCGCCATCTTGAGTATCCCGAAAGAAAATACCGACTCGGGGGAACCGACTTCATCAGGTATGCGAAGATCGTTTGCGCTACTGCTTACGATCTGGATGAAAAACCCTTCTCCTGAGTCTCCCTTGTGAAGCTGGCCTGTTGAGTGGAGAAATCTCGGGCCGAAACCCAGAGTTACGGGTACGGATGATGTCTTCTCGATCTGGGCGCGAAGGGAAAGAAGCTCCTTTGAATTTTCTTCTCTAGGGTCCACGTAGGCCTGAATCGATATGTAGCCTCTTTTCTTTGAAGAGATAAGGTCTCTTAGATGCTCTGGGGACTCTATGTTTCTGTTACTTGAAAAAACGAGCCCTTCTCTTGAAAAATCGGGTTTTTCGGATTCAAGCTCACCGGTTTCTCCGTAGAGCTTGAGAAAATTTCTGGCGAAAGTTTTCGCGGATTCGACATCGGGCTGATCAAAGGGATTTATCTCCATGATGCTTCCTGCAAGTGCGACCGCAAACTCAAAGCGCAAAAACTCCGCCGCAACCGCATCGGGTGAGTCAACTACTATCTTCACAAAGGGAACCCCACTGTCCACAAGACGTTCCGCAACAGTGTTTATGCCCTTATCTCCTCTTAAGGAAAAAAGTACATAGGCCCTGTCTTCTCCAGACCGCGGCGCGTCTTCTGTTCTCTCGTCAAGCAGTGGAAGAATGCCGACGCCGTCTTTTCCCAGGCTCTCTGCGATCAGCTGCTCCGCCCAGTAACCGAAAGGAAAAAGTTTTTCTGAAAAAACAAAACCCAGCTTATCTCTTCCTTCCCTGACCATGACCCCGAGAAAAGTCCCCAGGCGGAAAGAAGGACTCTTGTGGGAGCTCCCCCCGACCACATTCTTAAGTTCAAGCAGCACGGAAGCGGCTGATTGAAGTATTTTGCGTATGTCGGCCCCGGCGAGAGAGGCTGGCACCAGCCCGAAATAGGAAAGAGCGCTGAACCTTCCGCCAACGTTCGGATCGTTGATGAACACCTGGCTGAAACCGTGTTTGCGGGCGGTCTCGATCAGTTTTGAACCCGGATCCGTGATGCAGACGAAATGTTCTCCCGCAGAATCGGTCTCTCTCATAAGTTCGCCGTAGAAGTATTTCATCAGGGAACCGGTCTCCACGGTGGATCCCGATTTTGAGGAAACCACGAAGAGGGTTTTCAGAAGGTCAATGTTATTCCGGGCCTTAAGAATGAAATCAGGATCTGTTGTATCCAAGAGGGTCAGGTGCAAGAAGTTATCTCGGGGGGTGAATATGTTTCTGAACACCTCGGAGGAGAGGCTTGAGCCCCCCATGCCGAGAACCACGACATCGGTATATCCTTTTTTTCTTACCGACTCTGAGAATTCACAAATCTCATCTGTCGTCCGAAGCATTTCTTCGGGAAGATGTACCCAGCCGAGGCGATTTGTGATCTCGGAAGGATCATCCGCCCAGAGCAGATGATCGCAATCGAAAAATCTTTCGGCAAAGCGGTTTCTCTCAAGCTCGAGTAGCTGGGATTCGATTGCGCTTCGGTAGTCGCCCGCGTATTCGGTGTAGCTTCGTGACTCGAAACCGGCTTTGTTTTCAGCGGACACGGTACTAGTTACCAAGGAGTTCGAGACATTCTTTTAGGATGGTGTCCGCGTTAAAACCGAAGTTGTTCATCACATCGCGGTAAGGCGCCGACTCTCCGAAGCAGTCTATCCCGTAGGATTTGGCGGTAGTGCCTGAGCCCGTGAACCTCTCCCATCCAAACGTCGCTCCGGCCTCGACGCTGATTCTTACGGTGGCCGAAGGCGGCAGAACGCTGTCTTTGTACTTCTGGGGTTGCGCTTCGAAAAGGCTCCAGCATGGGAGGCTCACTACTCTCGGGTTTATTTCCATCTCGCGCAGTTTTTCATACACTTCAAGGCAGATATGGACTTCAGAACCCGTGGATATCAGTATTATGTCGGGCGTACCGTCTGAGTCCGCTATTACGTAGCCGCCCGCAAGTGCTCCATCGGCCGCACCGTAGCGCTCCCTGTCTATTACCGGAACGTTCTGTCTTGTGAGAACGAACGCGGCGGGGCGGTCAGAGAGTCCCATCACGTATTTCCACAGAACCGCAAGCTCGTTCGCGTCGCAGGGACGTATGACGTCAATGTTAGGAGTTACTCTTAGGGTCGTCAGATGTTCTATGGGTTGATGCGTGGGTCCGTCTTCGCCGATCCCTATGCTGTCATGCGTGAAAATGTAGATTACGGGAAGTTTCATCAGGGCCGCGAGCCTTATTGAAGGCTTCATATAATCGACAAAGACGAAATAGGTTGAGGCGTAGACTCTAAGTCCGCTAAGACACATGCCGCTTGCTATTGCGGCCATTGAATGTTCCCTGACTCCGAAATGAAAGTTCCTTCCCTCGCTGTCCTCGGCGGAGAAGCTCGTCGCACACTTAAGATAGGTTTTCGTCGAGGAACCCACGTCTGCGGCGCCGCCCATAAACCACGGCACTCTTTCCCCTATGGCGTTAATTACGCTTGAGTTAGCAGAGCGCGTTGCGACCTGATCGGCCGTGTGGGGGAAGGACGGGATATCCTGGTCCCATCCCTCGGGCAGTTTCCTTTTCTCAAGCATCTCAAACTCGTGAGCAAGCTTGGGATATTCGTTTGAGTACTTCCTGAAATTCTTTGCCCAGGCCGCTTCGGCCTTGGTTCCCTTGGCTATTGCCTTTTCCCTGTAGGAGAGAATTTCATCGGGAACGTGAAAATCCCCGGTGGCATCCCATCCGTAAAACTCCTTTGTCAGTTTGACTTCTTCTTCGCCAAGCGGCGCTCCGTGGGCCTCACACGTGTTCTGCTTGTTGGGGCTTCCGTAGGCTATCTGGCTTTTTAGTATGACAATTGAAGGCCTTTCGGTTTCAGACCTCGCCCGAGACAGGGCCCTCTCTATTTCCTCAAGATCGTTTGCGTCCTCAACTTTCTCCACGTGCCAGTTATAGGAACCGAAGCGCATTTCCGTGTCCTCGGAATACGCAAGCGAAGTGCTTCCCTCAATGGTTATGCTGTTGCTGTCGTATATCCAGATCAGGTTTCCGAGTCCCAGATGCCCAGCTATGGATGCGGCTTCTGAGGAAATCCCCTCCATCATGTCCCCGTCGCTGCAGACCGAGTACACTTTGTTATCTATGATGTCGTAGCCTGGGCGGTTAAAGTGCGCTGAAAGCCACTTGCCGGCTATGGCCATCCCGACCGAATTCGATACTCCCTGGCCCAGAGGCCCGGTCGTGGTTTCAACTCCGGCGATGATTCCAAGCTCAGGGTGTCCGGGGCAGCGGCTGTGAAGGCTGCGGAATCCCTTCATGTCGTCAATCGAGATGTCGTATCCGTTTACGTAAAGGGTTGCGTAGAGAAGCATGGAAGCGTGACCGGCGGAAAGGACGAAGCGGTCACGGTTGGACCAGTGCGGATTTTCGGGGTTATGCCTTAAGAACTTGTCGAAAAGCACGAAAGCCGTGGGAGCGAGAGCCATCGGGGTTCCCGGATGGCCGGACTTCGCTTTTTGAACCGCGTCCATCGCGAGCGTTCTTATGCAGTTGATTACAAGTCTCTCCAATTTTTTATCCTCGGGGAGAAATCCGCGCGGAAATGAAATATTCAAAATCCGCCGCAGCGCGCATCGGATTCATATAAAACGACGACCGGGGTTTCGCTTGCGCGGGCCGCTTTCTTTTAAGTTTACTTATAATAAACAATGGGAATAATATAGCAACATATACCCGAAGGCGGTTTTGGGCAGCGTGCGTGCGACATGAAAACCGCCATTTCCCATACGAAATGAAGAAGGCGGCTTTGGTTACAGGCGGGGCGGTGAGAATAGGAAAGGAGATCTCCTTGAACCTCGCACGGCAGGGCTACGATATCGCCCTTCATTACAATTCCTCGGAAAAAGAGGCCGTGTCGACGAGGGAACTGATCCTTGAAACCGGCGCGGGATGCGAGATTTTCAGATGCGATCTTTCATCCCCTCATGACGCAAAAGAGCTTGTTCCGGAAGTCGCGCAAAGCTTTGATGGGCTATGCGTTCTTGTGAATAATGCCTCGATTTTCGAGAACATCGGGTTCCGTGACGTGACCCCCGAATTTCTTGAAACGGATATGGCGATAAACTTCAAGGCTCCTTTTTTTCTCTCGCAGTCCTTTTCCACGGAGACCAGCGGAGGACTTATCGTTAACTTTCTTGACACAAGGGTTAAGAAAAATCCCGTTGAGCATTTCTGCTACAACCTAAGCAAGAAGTGCCTTTATCACTTAACGAAAATGCTCGCAAGAGAACTTGCTCCCGATTTTCGGGTAAACGCCGTGTGCCCAGGGGCCATTCTCGCTCCCCTGGGGCATGGGGAGGACTATCTTCACAAGATGGCTATGGGCGCTCCGATGAAGCGTCCGGGCTCGATTGAGGATATAATTAACGCGTTTAACTATCTTTTGGAAAATGATTACGTCACCGGAGAGTGTCTTTTCGTTGACGGGGGAAAGAGCCTTACTTGGTGAGATGATAATAAAGATCGAAAACCTCAGGCTTCGTACGATAATAGGGATATATGACTGGGAGAAGGAAAACCGCCAGGACCTTGTTATAAACGTCAGCATCGATTTTGACGG
The DNA here is from genome assembly GCA_965229995.1 of Thermodesulfobacteriota bacterium. Taxonomy (GTDB): domain Bacteria; phylum Desulfobacterota_D; class UBA1144; order Nemesobacterales; family Nemesobacteraceae; genus Nemesobacter. The sequence continues at coordinate 179,263 of OZ245933.1, forward strand.
ACGCAAAGCCGCTGAGAGCGACAACATAGAGGATACGTTGGACTACAAGGCCATAAACAAAAAGATCATAAGCTTTGTGGAGACAAACGATTTTAACCTGCTTGAGAGAGTTGCCGGGGGCATATGCGATATAGTTTTTGAAGATCCAGTGGTCAGGTGGGCGTCTGTAAAGGTGGAAAAGCCCGGGGCGCTCCGCTTCGCCGACTCCGTTTCGGTGACCGAAGCAAGGGAGAAGTAGACGGGCTCAGTGCCGTTTTCACCGGTCCTCTCAGAAGCAACGCTGCGTGGAAGACTTCCCCGCGGTCTTTGAAACCATACTTAACATTCAGTCGTCTAAATGTAAAATACGGTTGCGATTGGAAGCGGATACGGGCTGAAGCAGTTGGGGAAGCTTGGTCTTGAGTTCTGCAGTCCGGCTTGCCGTTGCAAGGAGAAGGTATCAGGACATGAATACGGCCATTATCGGAATCGGCTCAAATATAGATGCCGAGAGGAACGTGAGCATCGCCAAGCGAATGCTCGGGGAAAAACTCAGTGTTCTCGGAGAGTCGAAATTCGTGAGAACCAAGCCTATAGGACCGCGGGAACAGCAGGATTTTCTAAACGGTTCTCTGCTAATAAAAACCCGCCTTGGCCTCAAGGGTCTAAAAGCTTTGCTCAAGGGAGTGGAGATTGCTCTTGGAAGGAATGTCAGGGAGGATCGCTACGGCCCGAGGAAAATGGACCTTGATATACTTGCCTGGAACGGAGAGATCGTCGATTCCGACGTTTACGAGCGGGAATTTCTCTGCCGCTCCGTTATTGAGCTTTGTCCCGAACTTGAAAAACACTGAAGGAGCCGGCCCCCCCTGAAGAAACCGAAATCTTGGAGGGCCTTGTTCTTAGGAAGGTTCTTTCAAAAAAAGAGATAAAAAGCGCCATTTGGAACCTTGCAAAGAAAATTTCTGAAGACTACGAGGGAAAAACTCCCGTTTTGGTGTGCGTTCTCCTGGGCGCGCGTCCCTTTTTTGAAGATCTGGCGGAGCGGATGACCATCTCTTCGGAAAAGCAGTTTCTCAGGGTTTCAAGCTATAGGGAAGCAACGCTGCCGGGGCACCTTGAGCTCGTAAGGGACATTGAATGCGGTATAGAGGGAAGGGACGTTATAATTATCGAGGACATAATCGACACTTCAGAGACGGCGAAGTTTATCCTGCGTCACATGGAATCGAAAAACCCGGGTTCGCTTCGGATATGCGCACTTATAGACAAAAGGGGAAAAGAAACGACGGGTCCCGAGCCCGATTACTCGGGTTTCCAAGTGGACGAAGGATTTCTCGTGGGTTACGGAATGGATTATATGGGCAGGGCAAGAGCCCTTGAGGATATATACTTGCTACAAGATGTAGTTTGATGCAGAGCGATTTACGGAGACTGATATGGCGAAAGCAGAAGGCGTAAGATGGGATCTCGGGGATCTTTACAAAGGAATTTCAGATGCCCGCGTGGAAAAAGACTTTAAGAAAATATCTGCGCGCGCCGATAAGTTTGAAAAAGAGTACAGGGGCAAGATAAAATCTCCCTCACTTACCGCCGGCAAGCTTGCCGAAGCGGTAGGGGAGCTTGAGCGCCTGTCGGAGGGAATCGGGAAGATACTTTCCTTTGCGTATCTTCTTTTCGCGGCGGACACGCGGGATCCGAAAACCGGCGCTTTCCGCTCGTCTATGCAGCAGAAGGCGACTGAACTTCAGAAAAAACTTATCTTTTTTTACGTGGAATGGGTTTCGGTTCCGAAGAAAAGGGCGGAAAAACTCATGGGTCACCCGGAACTCTCGGGTTACAGGCATTTTCTGGAACAGGAAAGACAGTACAAGAACCACACTCTCTCAGAAGCCGAAGAAAAAATACTTCAGGAGAAATCAAACACCGGGCAGAAGGCGTTCTCCAGGCTTTTCGATGAGGTAGTGAACAATATCGAATTTCGGGTGAGGCTTTCGGGAAAGACCGAAAGCCTAAACCAGTCACAGACTCTCTCGCTTCTCTACGATCCGGACAGAAAGAAAAGAAAGGCGGCTTGGGGCGGCCTAACCAGAGGACTTACGGGAAATTCCCATGTGCTTACCTACATATTCAACACCCTTGTAAACGACCACTCGATAAATGACAGGCTGAGAAGTTACGAAGACCCCATGTCGGCGCGGCACCTGGGCAACGAGATATCTCATGGGGCCGTGAACACCCTCCTTGAATCATGCGAGCGGAATTTCGAATTCGTAAGACGCTACTACACACTTAAAAGAGAACTTCTCGGGTACCGCAGATTCTACGACTATGATCGCTACGCTCCGCTGGGTTCGGAAAGAGAGCAGGTGCCGTGGGAGAAGGCAAAGGAGATCGTACTCTCTTCGTTCGGAGAGTTTTCTTCTGAGATGGAAAAGACTGCATCTTTGTTTTTTGAGAAAAACTGGATAGACGCTGAGCTTCGCGATGGGAAAAGAGGAGGCGCTTTTAGTCACGGAACGGTTCCCGGAGCGCATCCTTACGTCTTTATGAACTACACCGGGAAACCCAGGGACGTGATGGTTCTGGCCCACGAGCTCGGTCACGGAGTGCACCAGTATCTCTCAAGGCGGCAGGGCTATTTCCAGGCCCATACGCCTCTTACGACGGCTGAGACCGCAAGCGTTTTCGCGGAGATGCTCGTGTTTCACAGGCTAAAGGAAGAGGAGACGGAAAAGGAAGGCAGACTGGTTCTGGTAGCGGAAAAACTCGAAGACATAATGGCAACGGTTTTCAGACAGGCGGTGCTGACAAGGTTCGAACAGAGCCTGCACCGCGAAAGAAGAGACAAAGGGGAGCTTGCGACCGCAAGGATTAACGAGCTTTGGATCGAGGCTAACCGCGATATGTTCGGAGATTCTGTTTCCCTCACCGAAAACTACGCTTACTGGTGGCTATACATTCCCCATTTCATACACTCTCCTTTTTACTGCTACGCGTACTCATTTGGCGAACTGCTCACCCTTGCTCTTTACGGAATGTTCCTTGAGCGAGGTAGATCTTTCGTTCCCGATTACATGGGGCTTCTTCGCTCAGGGGGAAGCGCCTCACCCGCGGAACTTCTCTTGGGAGTCGGGGTGGATATAAACGATCCGGATTTCTGGCAGGCTGGACTTGACGTAATAGGTGCGATGGTGGACGAGGTGGAGGAACTGGCGCAGTAGCCCCCTGCCAGGATTGAAGAATTTTATTCCGACCGAGCGGAGTTTTTCTCGTACTCGCTTACGATTTTGCTTATAACCGAATAGTGAACGGAGACTGCATCGGCGACATCTCTTAGCGTGTAATCTCCCGTAAGATAGGTTTTAGCTATTGCCTCATCCCTTGAATGCCCGCTTTGCGTGAAACCGTTTATCATGCCTGATACCGGTTTTGTGACCTGGTGCTTCGGAATATCTCTTGGCCGCGAATCTTTCTTCGTTTTCTCCTGGACAAGCTCTATGAATTCGTCATCTCCGAGATATATCTGCTTTCGGGTCTCTGAGAGCACATCGCGCGAGCGGTTTTCTTCCAGAAATTCATTAAAGCCGTCTGTGTCCGAAGAAAAGCCTTCGGAGAACCATTTAAGGTCTATGTACCCCGGCACCTCCTCCTTTCCGTAAAGATATCTGCAGCTGCTCCATTTAAACTGGTTCGGATGTTTTACGAAACCGGCTCGAAGAGGCAGAAGAAAAACATGTGCCATAAGCGGCAGAAGATATTTTTCCCTCTGCACGACTATGGATTTATATCTTCCCCGGAAAACGTGACCGTCTGTGTCGTGCAGTCTGTTTGAGCGCTGGGTGTAAACGCCGTTTAACTGCCTTATGGTTTTTGAGAGATTCGGGTTCGGGGTCTCAATAACGAGATGATATCCGTCGGACATAAGGCAGTAGCCGAAGCAACGGCACCCGAATCTTCCGCACACTCCCTCAAGGACTTCTATCCAGGCGTTGCCGTCAGCTGAGTTCTGAAAGACGCTCTGCCCCCTGTTGCCGACAGAGGAGATGTAATAGACAGCTCCGGGGTATTCCGGTCTTAAAGGTCTTGCCATAGGCGTGATTATAACGCAACAAAAAATTATTTCAAGACCTGACCCTTAAGCCGAATTATCCTCTCAAGGCGCAAGCACCTTCATAGCAAAAGCTATTTGCTCCCTTGAGGCGTTGTAGGGAAACATGAGAATGGGAAGATCGCAGTTCTCAGCGAATGCCCCGAGTCTTTCCTTTCCCTCCTCCGGGGACCCGCTTACGGAAACAAGATCAAGCAGTTCGTCGCTTATGCTTTTTACCGCCTCTGTTCTGTTGTCCCGCCAGAGTTTCTTTGCTCTGTCGGCCTCCTCTCTGAATCCGTAGCTGCATACAAGCTTGTGGTAATAATCTCCCATAGAGCATACGTAGAGGGCCACAAACTCCCTTACGATCTCTCTTGATTCGCTTCGGTTCTCGGAGACCATGGCCGGGAGAAACGGGGCAACCGTTATTTTTCTTCCGCCGGAATCGAGTGTTTCTTTCCTTTCATTTATTAGGCTTACGGGGCAGAGGTAGGGAATCCAGCCGTCTGCGACCTGGGAGGTAAGTTCGATATTCTTCGGTCCCATCGACGCGATGTATATCGGAATATCGCTTCGGGCGGGCTCGAAAAGAAGCTTGAAGTTTTTAAGCCTGAAAATTTCCCCGTCGTAGTCAACCCTCTTTCCAGCGAGTATCGTCCTTATTATCTCAACGCACTCAAGCGTTCGCCGAATAGGCCTCTCGAATTTTGCGCCGTGCCAATATTCGTTGAGGTAGACGCTGCTTATTCCGAGACCAAGAATTAATCTCCCTTCGCAGTATTCATCCAGGGTGGCCGCGGTCTGGGCTATAAGCGCCGGACTTCTGCTGTAAACGGAGATGATCCCCGTGGCTAGCTTAATTTTTTCTGTGACCGACGTCATGTGGGAGATAAGGGAAAAAGCGTCGCGCCCCCACATCTCGGGAACCCAGATGGAGTGGTAGCCCAGATCCTCGGCCAGTTTCGAGAAATAAGTGAGATCATCTTTTTTTACGTCGGCCCAGTAGGGTACGACAACTCCGGTCAGAGACAATTGCTTCCTCCTTCCACGCGGGTTTGCTCGGGTTCATTTTACTTGAGTTTAAACAACGGGAGAAGACGTAAAGTCCTTAAGCTTCTTATTCCCCGCCCCTGAACCGGGCTTTCTGGAGACGGTTTTAAAGTTCATCCGATAGTTGGTTAAAATGTTTGCGGGACATCTACCAAACCTGTCTTCGGAGAAAGACAATCCTTTACTACGGGAGTTAGCAAAATGCGCAAGTTACCCGCGAGAATGCAGACAAGGCTTTACAAGGAGCACCTTTTTCCCGAGGAAACGAGGGAGATCAGGCAAAGGGTAAGGGCTTTTGCGGAAAAAGAAGTTTTCCCGCTGGCCCGGGACATAGGAGAGAAAAGCGAGAAAAACGAGAATTTTCCCCGCGAGCTTTTCGGGAAAATGGCGGCCGAAGGGTTTTTCCGAATTCCGTTTTCAAAAAAAGACGGGGGACTGGGTCTTTCTTACCCTGCATGCGGAGCCGCTGTGATGGCCGAGGAACTTGCCTACATAAGCGCCAGTGTGGCGGGAACGATAAACGCCCACTTTCTGCTCTCGGGAAAAACTCTCGCCATGGGATCGCCCCACATAAAGGAAAAATATCTTGCCCCGGCTCTCGACGGAACCTCAGTGGGGTCGTTTGCGATGACGGAACCCCAATCGGGTTCTGACGTAAGGACCGAGTCTCTTGTAACGAAAGCCCGCAAGAAGGGCAAAAAAAAGTATGTGATAAACGGTCGCAAGCGCTATATAACTAACGCTGGGGTAGCGGATTTCGTGACCCTGCTTGCAAGCGCGGGCGATAAATCCATAATGATAGTGGTCGATCTTGATTCGCCTGGCTGTTCCGTGAGCGCTCCGGATAAAAAACTTGGAAACAGGGGAGAGCTTACCTACGACATATATCTTGAGGACGTGGAGGTGCCCAGGGAAAATCTGATAGGAAAGGAAGGAGAAGGTCTCCGGGTGGCAGTGAACTCCCTTTTATACGGAAGAACCGGGATCGGGGCAAGCGGGGTGGGGATGGCGCAGTCGGCCTTTGATGAATGCGTTGAGTTTATGAACGAAAGGGAGGCTTTCGGAAAAAAGATAGCGGATTTTCAGTACTGGCAGTTTCTGCTCGCTCAAAGGGCTGTGGAGATAGAGAACGCGAGAAACTTGTATTTGAAAGCCGCGCTATGCCTTGACAAGGGGGATCCTTTCCCGACCTTCGAGACATCCGCCGCCAAGTACTACGGCTCGGAGATAAGCGTTACCATGGCCCGCGACGCGGTTCAGATATTCGGAGGACTCGGGCTCATGGTGGAACTCGCCCACGATTCCTCCACTTACAAGGTCGAAGAGATATACAGGGATTCCAAGATCGGGGAAATATACGAAGGCACAAACGAGATACACAAGATGATCATAGCAAGATCGATTTTCGGAAAAAAGTAATTTTGTTTCGCAGTTAATAAGTCTTGGAACCTACGATAAGAGTGTGTCGAAAACTCGCATGGAAAGAAAAAAACAGAACCGCTTCTGGCGTGAAATCCTAGTCAACGTAAAAGAGCTTTCTTCGCAGGAAAAGAAAAAAGTCAGGGACGGGATACGTCTTGTCTACGGAATCCACGACACTCCGTTTGGAAAATGCCTAATCGGGGTCTGCGAAGAAGGTATATGCCATATAAGTTTTTTCCGCTCTGACACGAAAAACCATACGGAAAAGTTCAAGAAGATATGGCAAAATCCGCAGAACCAAAGAGATGACAAAAAGGTGGCCGAAGTATTTAGGGGGATATTCCCCTCTATGGAAAAGCAACCGCCGCCAGCGATACTGCTTCTGGGAACGCGGTTTCAGCTTCGAGTCTGGGAGAAACTGCTTGAAGCCCGGGAAGGAGAGACCCTTTCCTATTCGGATCTTGCGGAATCGATCGGAGAGCCAGCGGCCGTAAGGGCCGTCTCGAATGCTGTGGCGGGGAATCCGGTTGCTTACTTGGTACCGTGCCACCGCGTCATAGGTAAAGGGGGGGATCTTCACGGTTACCGATGGGGTTTGGACGTGAAAAAGGCGATTCTCGAGTACGAAGGGGCTAACTCGATTTGGCAATGACGAATTTGATTTAAGTCTGCGGAGTTAGGAAAGAGGTTCTTCTTTCGTCATGCAGTGAATAGCTCCGAATCCCCACACAAGATCGACGCAGTCTATTCCCACAACATGCTTTGCGGGAAAAAGCTCCGACAGTATCCCAAGCGCCTCGCGATCCTTCGGATCGTTATAGGCAGGAACGAGAACTTTTTCATTGGAGATGTAGAAGTTGGTGTAAGTCGCCGGAAGTCTCTCGCCGTCAAAAAAAAGCGGGGAGGGCATTGGAAGAGGAACGATTTCAATCTTTCCTCCGTCCTCAAGTCTTAAGTCCTGGAGTATTTCCAGGTTTTCGCGAAGCGGGTAATAATTCAAATCTTCGGGACTCTCCTCTAGGCATAGAACAACCGTGGCGGGGTCCGTAAACCGGCATATATCGTCAACATGGCCGTTTGTGTCATCCCCTTCAATCCCTCCGTTTAGCCAAAGAACATTTGTTGCGCCTAAATACTCGGAAAATATCTCCTCGTAGTCCTTTTTCCCGAAAGAAGGATTCCTCGTCTGTTTCTCTTGACTTAGAAGACACTGCTTCGTCGTGATGAGGGAGCCCTTTCCATTTGTATCAATACTTCCGCCCTCAAGAATGATTTTCCTTCCGAGGTGGTTTGGGCTTCGCGAGTCAAAATCAAGTGCTTTTGCGATGAATTCTGGGACTAGGTTATCGTTTTCCCAGTCGGGATATTTCGCCCATCCGTTAAAACCAAAGTCAAGAACACTAAGTTCCCCAGACGCATCCCTTACGAAAGAAGGTCCCGAGTCTCGTATCCAGGATCTGTCGGTAGGACATTCATGAAACTCTACATTGGAGAGGTCAGTTGACTCTTTTTTGAGAAAACTCTCAGCCCGCTTCCGTGTTTCCCCGGGGTTAACGATTATTCTTACCTTCTCTGATTCTGAGAGGTGGCTTACGATTTCGCTGTAGACCCACTTGATCCTTGAGAATTTCCCCGGCCAGTCACTTATGTTCTGCGGCCACACAAGCCATGTGGCGCCGTGGGGCTCCCATTCGGCGGGAAGTCTGTAGCGAACCGCCCGAGAATCACTCAATTTCAGGTCCCGGAATCATTGTCGATAAACCTTTGCTGAAGTTCCGAGTAGGCATCAATTCTCCTGTCCCGCAGAAAAGGCCAGTTCCTTCTGGTTTCCTCAAGCTTTCGAAGATCGATATCGGCCAGTATGATCTCTTCTTTCTCACGCGAAGCCTCGGAAATCACCACCCCCTCCGGGTCGCATACAAAGGAGTTTCCCCAGAAATTTATTCCTTCGCCGTTTTCCGCTGATCCTTCGAACCCCACCCTGTTTACCGCCGCGACATAGATTCCGTTTGAGATAGCATGGGCCCGCTGAACGGTTTTCCACGCTTCAAGCTGGGTGTTTTTTGAGCGTTCGTCCTCGTTCGTGTGCCACCCTATGGCGGTTGGATAGAAGATTATGTCCGCCCCCTTGAGCGAAGCTATGCGCGCGGCTTCGGGATACCACTGGTCCCAGCAGATAAGCGTGCCTATTTTCGCAAAGCCGGTTTCAAAGCAGGAAAACCCCTTGTCTCCCGGGGTAAAATAGAATTTCTCGAAGTAGCCTGGGTCATCGGGTATATGCATCTTTCTGTAAATGCCGGAAATCTTTCCCGAAGGATTGATCAGGACAAGGGAGTTGTGATATATGCCGGAGGCCCTTTTCTCAAAAAGTGGGCATACGATGAAAACTCCTCTCTTTTTCGCCTCAACGCAGAATCTGTCCGTAGCGGGACCGGGAATGGGCTCGGCGAGGTCAAAACAGTTTGTGTCCTCTGACTGGCAGAAGTACCTCGTAAGAAAAAGTTCCGGAAGACATACTATATTTGCTCCAAGGGCCGAAGCGGTTTCTACGCTTAATAGAGCTTCTTTCAGGTTTTCCCCCCTGTCTTTATGTGCCTGGGCCTGAACAAGGGCGACTTTAAAACCGTCCATGCGAATACGATAACTCCCGAAGGCAGATAATAAAAGAAGATGAAGCGGCTTCTACATGCGATTTTTCAATGAGGCAAACCGGATTTTGTAACTGTTTTATTCGAGGAAGGAGGTTTTTTAATTGTTTTTCGAAAGAAAAGATGTTTTGTAACTGTTTTACCGGAGAAATAGCATTTTGTAATTGTTTTTTTGGCTTCGTAATGATTTTTCTAGAAAGTGCTTAGAATTTAAATGCCCACAAAGTCTTTAAGATATTTAGGCTATTGTTTGGAATTTTTTTGATTATGGTCCTGTAATCTGTGACCGTGAAATATTTATAGTTCTCGCTTCAAACTTCTTAGACGCATTTCAATTTCGTTTTCCGGTAGAAAGACCATTTCATCGTTTTTAAAAATAGACAATGCCCTATAGAGAACCGATGCGTTGACAATCTTGTGATTACGCATCTCGTCAATTATCCATAAAGCCCCGTGCACTTCAGTTCTGGCATCTGATGCCGTATCTTGGAGGTTTGCGTCACCTGTTAACAGGATCGAATCAGGGATTTGTTCTGCGAGAACAAGCGCAAAGCAGTCTTTTAGGGAAAGTCTGGGATTTCGCTTGAAGTACTTGCGAACTCGTACGATAGATTCTTCAGACAGATTAACAACTTTCAAGCCATGCTTTTTAAGATTCTTTTTCTTGGCTGGAGGGATGCTGAGAAGTTCGTCCTTGAACATGACTTCAGGTATTTGAAAGTTATAGGGCAGATTAAGCATTGAGATGAGTAATCTGCCTTTGTGCATGTCGATAAGGCAGGATGAATCAAAGACTATCGTACGCATTAATAGCTTGGTCCCTTCATAGCCTGCGCGATCTCATCTAGGGGGCGTTGCAAAAGTTCGCAGGCTTTACTTGGCGCGATCAGTTTTTCCGCTAGAGCCCTATAGCAGAGCAACTCAAATCGGTGCGGGACCTCATACTTATCCTCGCCGGATTCCAATGGAGACGGTTCGGATGAACGCCATCCTTTGGCGTAAGTTTGAAATGCGTAAGAAAGAGTTGACTGGTTTATGATTCCAGCCTGTTTAAGGCGCAGGAGCAGGGTGGCGGCACTGACACGATACCTGTGTTTTAGCTGCATGAATTCTTTGAAGGCAAGAGCGTTGCGGCGTATGCCGACTTCACGGACAAAATGATCCTTGGGGACTAGAAAAGCACCCGCGAAAACATTTGATGCCTTCTCGTGATCAACGGGGGACTCGGTATCGATAAGCCTGTGTCCCAATTCGTGTGCGAGAGTAAAGCGTCGGCGTTCAAGAGTCATATCTTGATTAACTACGATTATCGGCACGGTCAGCTTTCTGTTCGATTTGCGCGCAAGGCAGGTAAGACCCGACACAGTTCTGGGCAGGTCGATAAAGACAACCTTGATGCCACGATTTTCAAGCAGGGCGGTCATGTTCGGAATCGGATTGATTCCAAGTTTCCATTTTGCTCGCAGGTCGTTGGCCATCACCTCTCCCTCATCTTCCTTCCCGAGAAATATGTTGCCAAGGTTCTGTTGGTGCCAGTAGAAACTGTCAATATCCAGAATTTCTTCGATTGCCAGGTAACGCTCGAGTTTTTCTATAACCACGGCTTCAACTTGTGCCCTCTTTCTTGCGTTGACACCCGATAGCTTGCGGAACTCAATTTCCTTTAGTTCCATGACTTGTTCACTCATCAGGTACTCAAGCGAGACATCAAGTACGTTGGTTAACTGTATCAATATTGCGGAACTCGGCATCATCTCGCCGCGTTCATATTTTCCTATTGACTGAGCGCTGACATTTCCATTAAGCGCCTCAGACAGTTTGCGTAGCGAAAAACCGGCCTTCTTACGGGCTAGTTTCAAACGTTCACTAAACATTGTTCTTCTCCTTTTGATGGCAAATCCTGTTGGTAGAGCAAATGGAACATGGTCAAGGAAACAAGGTTGCTACTGATCTGCCGGGTTTAACAAACGCATAAGATAAATTTGGATATCTCTGGATAGTTTGTTGGAAGTTCCGATTAGTAACGCTACAAACACCTAAATAAGATACTGAGCGATGGTAAAATCTACGGGGATATATAAATGCTATTCTTAGCGTACTCTCTGTTTGCTAATTATGTTCTTTTTATTCAGGTGTTCCGTTATCCCTTCGGTGGTAGGGATCGTTCCCGTACGAATTACGGTCTCTGATCTGACCGTTAGGCCGATGGATAACCACTTCTGTGCGCTGCCTAAGAGCGGTATTTCTTGCGGAATGAATCGCATCTTTTTGAGTTCTGTGAACTGAGCTTGCTCTCTGGCTTCCCGCACCACGAACAGCCCATCCATCCTTATGCGGAACAACATGCTGATTTCTTTTTGCCATTATAAGCCTCCTGTTTTCTTGGTTACAAATATAACATTAAATATAAATTTGTAAACCTAATTTTTATAAGTAAGAATATTTTTTAAACTGTACTTTCGCCATTTCCGCGGCCAATGTCATTTGCGGGGTTTCGGGTATCATTTAAGAAGCACTCAAGAGAACCGGGAAAATCCACGAGACATGGTCGCGGCGGATGCAGATTCTTTTTAACTCTGAGTTCAGTTTGCAGAAAGGGGTTCGGGGCAGGTTGGCGACGGCCAAAAATCTTCTCCTAACCTCTGTCGTGACCGAATCCGAATAACATGTACGAATACGATCTTCTTTCTTTAGTTCTGCTTTTTTTCACGGGCGTTCTGGCGGGAGTGATAAACGTGATGGCGGGTGGAGGAAGCAGTATCGTTCTTCCCGTGCTAATATTCCTTGGAATCGACCCCACGGTCGCAAACGGAACAAACAGGGTGGCGATCCTGTTTCAGAATTTTTTCGCGACTCTTTCGTTCAGAAAAGAAGGTGTTGCCGACATAAAAACCGGCGTCAAGCTCGCAGCTTTTACCCTCCCGGGCGTTCTGGTGGGAGCTTTTGCGGCGGTTCGTGTGGGAGATGAGCTTTTCGAGAAGATCCTGGCCGTCGTGCTTATTTTTGTCTGCGCATCTTTTTTCCTTAAAGTTGATTCTTTCGGGAAGCTGCTCGGCGGACCCGACGAGGCGAGGCCTGGTTGGATTCTTTATCCTGCCTTGGTACTGATAGGGTTTTACGGCGGCTTCATTCAGGTCGGGGTTGGGCTTTTCATAATGGCGGCTCTTTACCATCTTATGGGAGCATCCCTTGCCAGGGTGAACGCGCACAAGGTAATCATTGTGCTTATCTACACGGTTCCCGCAATCCTCATATTCTTTCTAAGCGGAAACATAAGCTGGTTTATCGGCATCTGTCTTGCCGCGGGAAATTCGATCGGCGGATGGTTCGGCGCCACGTTCTCGGTAAGGGGTGGCGAAAAATACATAAAGGTGGCGCTTGTCATTGCCGTCGGGCTTATGGCAATTAAGCTTCTAGGGGTGTTTTAGGTCCAAAACGGCCGCTTGCTCTCACGCGCCACCGCTTGGGAGAGGGTCCGCGGAAGTTTTCCTCAGAAACTCATAGAGAGTGTAATAGATGTCTTCGTTCTCGAGAAGCTTCTCGTGAGTTCCCTGCTCCACCACTTCTCCTTTGTGAATGACTATTACGTTATCAACGTTTTTCAGGGTCGTGAGCTTGTGGGTTATCACGAGCCTTGTCTGAGAGCCCGCATTTTTCCTTATTACCTCCTGTATCCTTTCCTCCGTTTCCGCGTCCATGTGGGAAGTGGCTTCGTCCATTACAAGGAGCTTTGAATTTTTCCTGACCGCCTTCTCAATCGAGCGGGCCTGGTTTTCTCCAGAAGAAAGTTTTTCGCTTTCGGACACCGAACCATCCAGTTCGTCTCTTTCGTCGGATATGTCTTTTTCGAACAGGAGCAGGTCCTGGAAAATAGCGGTTATGTTCGAGCGAAGGTAGCGGTTTGAGAGCTGCTCGACGTTTACGCCGTTAAAGAGAATTTCTCCTCTCTGGGGCTTGTAGAATTTTAAAATCAGGTTCACGATGGTCGTTTTTCCCGCTCCCGTGATTCCCACCAAAGCGGCGCTTTGCCCCGGTCTTATTATGAAAGACGCGTTCTTAAGCACCCATTCCCGATCGTTGTACGAAAACCACACATCTCGAAACTCAAGGATGCCTTCGGTCCTCTCGGGCACCACGGACCCCGTTGCTTCCGGTTCTTCCGCGAGAGTGTCGTAGAGGTTCTCCGAGGCAGCCACGGCTGACTGGAAGACGTTGAATTTTTCCGAGAGCTCCTGTATGGGCTTGAAAATCATCCTTACGTAATAAAGAAATGCGAGCAGGGCCCCCAGGGAGAGATCAAGATCCATAACTCTGATCGCCCCGTACCAAAGAATTATCCCCGTTGCGGCTATACCTACGTACTCTACGGAGGGACGGAAGAAGACGTAGACCCAGAGCTGCTGAATATTTGCTCTGTAGTTCTCCCTGTTAACCTCCCAGAATTTCTCGAAGTTCCTCTCTTCCTTTCCGTAAAGCTTAAGAAGCACTATCCCCCCCATGCTCTCCGCGACGAAGGTGTTTAACTTGGCGATGGTCATGCGGATTTCCCTGTATACCAGCCGAAGCTTCATCCGGAAAATTGATACCACGAAACCCAGAAACACGGTAAGCCCGACGATTATAAGCGTAAGCCCGACATTCATCGTGAACATGATCACCAGCGTGCCGATTATGATTATGATGTCCTTTATAAAATGTATGAGAACGGAGGTGTACATTTCGTTTATGGCGTTTACGTCGTTTGTGACGCGGGTGGTTATCCTGCCCACTGGGTTTCGGTCAAAGTACTCTTGGGGGAGGGAGAGTATGTGGGAGAGGGTGTGGTTTCGTATGTCGTGCATTATGCGGTGTCCCGAGTAGTAAAGAAGATAGGTAAAGGAGGAGGTGAAGATGAAAATTCCGGCTACGCAGAGAAATACGTAGAAGGCCAGGGTCTTTAGTCTTTTTGTCTGTTTTGAGCGAAGAAGCGATACTTCCTTTTTCCCAAGACCCGAGAGCTCCGAGTGGGCTATAAACGCGACCCCTTCCGTTTTCCCGAATAAAGAGGCGTTCTGGGTGATTATCCCCAAAACCCTCTGTTTTTCCTCTCCCTCGAATTCCCCGGGGTCAACCACGATGTATTTTATCTGCGAGAACGAAACGCCCGAGCGTTCGATTCTGTCTTTTTCTGAAGAGGAGAGTTTTGAGAAATCGACCAGAAGCCCTCCGTCGGGAAGAGCAAGCGTGGCTTCTTCTCCGAGCCCCAGGAGCGTCTGATCTGTTTGCTGCCCGCTCTCCGTTTTGCTCCAGGTGGGATAGATTTGATTGTCGACCGCCGTTTTAATAAGGTACGGGATCGTGATCTCAAGCGCGGCGGTAGCGGTCATCAGCAGAAACGAGAGGGCGAAATAAACCCGGTACTTTCCGACAAAACCCAGTATCCACCCAAGGATCTTGATGTCGTAGGTTGATTTCCTATTTTTTTCCAAATCGCTCATTTTTTAACCCTAAGCCGACTGCAGTTTTTCAAGCGCGTGATAGACTCCCCGTTTCTCCATAAGTTCCCCACGCTGCCCGCTCTCGATTATCTGCCCGTCTTTCATGACCGCGATCTGTGAGAGCCCGTTCACAGAAGATGTCTTGTTTGAGATTATTACCACCGTCTTGCCCCGCATCGCCTCGATCACGTTTGCTATCACTGTGCTTTCGGTCTGCGGATCAAGGGACGAGAGCACATCATCAAGTATCAGAACCTCGGGTTTAAGAACCAGGGCTCTTGCTATCGCCAGGCGCTGTCTCTGCCCTCCCGAGAGGCTCAGGCCCCTTTCTCCCACCACGGTCTCGAATCCTTCCCGAAACTCCATTATCTGTTCGTAAATCCCCGCCGTTTTGGCCGCCCACTCTACCTGCTCGCGGGTTATGTCCGGGTTTATGAAGGTGATGTTGTCAGAGACGGTTCCGCTGAACACGGTTATTTCCTGCGGCACGTACACTACGGTTTCCTGGAGGCTTTTTCTTGATATCTTGTTTATGTCGATCCCGTCGACCGTTATTCCTCCCGTCCCGGGCTCGTGTATTTTCATGAGCAGTTTCATCAGGGTGGTTTTCCCAGAGCCCACAAGACCCGTTATTCCCAGAGTTGCCCCATGCGGGATGTGGAGGTTAACGCCACTCAGAGCGGGGGACGTGCCGTAGGAAAAGGAAACTCTGGAGAATCTTATATCTCCCCTGAGTTCGTAATCCTTCTCTTCTGCCCGGGCAGTCTCTTTTGTCTCAACCGCGAAGATCTTGTTCAGCCGGTTTATAGACGCGTTTCCCCTTTTCAGCAGATCAATCGCCCATCCCATGGCCATCATGGGCCAGGCGAGCATTATAAGGTAGACGAGTATGGCGGAGAATTCCCCGAGGGTTATTTCAGCGCCGATTGCGCCGGCTCCGCCGAAGAAAAGAAAGAGGGCCATCGCGACTGATGGCACGAAATATATAAACGGCTGAAAAGCTCCCCAGATTTTGACGAGGTGAACGTTTTTTTCAAGATAATCCGCGCTTGCGCGGTCAAAGTCCCGCTCCTCGACCCGCTCAAGTCCGAAGGCCTTTACGACCTTGATTCCCGAGACTGACTGCCTCGCGCTTTCGGTGAGTTCGGAGAAGGAATCCTGGGAGCGCTGGAATCTTCTCTCTATCATGTTTCCGAACGTGTATACGAAAACGGCGAGCAGGGGGAACGGCAAAAACGCGTAGAAAGCGAGCTGCGGAGAAAGATAGAACATCGCGGCAAAGATAAAGAAAAACAGAAAGATCCCGTCATACGCTATGAGCAGCCCGAGGCCGCATGAGAACTTGAGAGTCTCTATGTCGTTTACCGTGTGCGCCATCAGGTCGCCCACCTTTCTTCCCGAGAAAAAGTCGAAGTTAAGCTTCTGCAGGTGTTCGAAGAAATCGTTTCTGAGCGAATTCTCTATCTTTCTTGCCCCGCCCATTATGAAGTATCGCCAGCCGAGGCGGAAAAACGCCATGAGCAGCCCGAGGCCGAGTATGTAGAGCGAGTATCTGGTTATGAGAGAAAAATTCACGGTCTGCAAAGTAAGCTCGTCTATTATCCACTTGATTACTATTGGGACTGAGAGCTGGGCCATATCCACCAGGGTAAGGGACGCGACACCCGTTAGAAATGAGTATCTGTAGCGCAAGATGAGGGAGGGGATGCTTGTTTTTTTTAGCAACGGTATACGCGTAAATATTTTTGCCGGACCGAAAAACCCGGTGGCTGCCCGGCCTCTGTCCTGTCGGATAAAAAGCGAATTTCAATATCTGGGCGACGCGCGCCAGAACCCGCCGCGAATCATTATACAGTGAAAAACCGGGGGAGGGTAATCTGCGGCCCTCAGGGGCGGTTTTTGCCCGCGTGGGAGAGAATAGGGTATTTTTTTGTGCGGAGGGACAGAGAGTGGAAGATCTTTCCTACCAGGTTCCCGCGGGAGTTTCTACCGCGCAGCTGGTTATAAAGAAAAGCAGGTTTGTAGCTACCGTGGGCAGGGCGGGAGCAAGACAGGACGCCGAAGACTTCATAGAGAGCGTAAGAGTTCTTCACCCCGCGGCGAGCCATAACTGCTACGCGTTTCTTGCCTGCGCTCCGGGCGGAACGGATATCGGTTTCGGGGATGACGGAGAAGTGTCGGGAACCGCCGGGCGTCCCATGCTGACTCTTTTGGAACACAGCGGCATAGGGGAAATAGCGGCTGTCGTAAGCCGGTATTTCGGGGGAATAAAGCTTGGCCCGGGCGGGCTTCTAAGAGCGTACACGGATTCCCTGCGGGCAGCCCTGGGGGAACTTGCGGTTAAAAAGCACGTCCCCGTGCGAGCAGGACACCTCGTTTTTTCCTACGCTCATGAAAATTCCATACGGGTTCTGTTTGAAAGATCGGGAGTTACCATAACGGGCGTCAGGCGCGGGGAGAGTGTCCGCTTCGACTTTGCGGCGCCGGTTAACGTCGCCGGGAGTCTTGAAGAGAGGGTCGCCTCTTTGACCAGGGGAAAATCCAGGCTTGTTTGGACGTAGAGGCGGGTGTGTAAGGGGTTTTTCAGCTGCTTGCCTGTTATTCCGCGCGGTCAAAGCCGGTATACTAACCTCCAATCAATTTCCAGGCTGGAGGCCGTTATGAACGTTTACGAGTGTGTAAGATCCCTTAGCTCCGTAAGAAGCTACATAGACAGGGAAGTACCGGACGAGATTATCATGCAAGTCATGGAATCGGGCAGGTTCTCGCCGAGCGCGCACAACAGCCAGCCATGGGAATTTGTGCTCATAAAGGATCGCGCGATGCTCCGGGAAATGGGGAAGTACTGCACCAGCGGCAGCTTCATAGTGCAGGTGGCTTTCGCGGTGGTGCTTCTGGTGGATCCCAAAAGCAAATGGCACCAGATCGACGGCACTAGAGCGGCGCAGAACATGGTTCTGACGGCATGGAGCCACGGACTCGGATCCTGCTGGATAGGAAGGATAGAGAAGGAGGAGCTTAAAAAGTATCTCGGGGTGCCGCAGGAGTTTGACGTTCTTACAGTGCTTCCGTTCGGTTACTTCGACAAGGGGCGGGTCGCTTCCGGGAAATCTAGGAAAAGTCCCGACGAGGTCTTTCATCTAAACGGTTACGGAAAAACAATTCCGCGGTAACACATCGGCGAAGCTTTCGCGCGGCGGACAAAAAAGCGTATCGACGGAAGATTTTCAATGAAAAAATATTTTGTTGAATTCATAGGCACTTTTTTTCTTGTCTTCACGATAGGAAATGTCGTGGCCACCCCCGATGCCGGGCTTTTCGCGCCTCTGGCCATAGGAGCCGTGCTAACCGCGATGATTTACGCTGGAGGCCACATCTCGGGAGCGCACTATAACCCCGCCGTCACGTTCGCGGTTTGGTTCAGGGGGAAAATGGATTCAAGGGACGTCTTTCCCTACATGATCACTCAGGTAATCGCGGGCGTTGTGGCCGCCCTAGCCGTGCTGCTCGTAAAGGGAATCCCCGAAACCGCGCTCATGGAGATATCCGTCCTCCCAGCTCTCATCGCGGAAATCCTTTTTACTTTCGCTCTCTGCCTCGTGATACTTGAGGTCGCGACCTCGAAAGCGACTGAGGGCAATTCCTATTACGGTATAGCCATAGGGTCATGGCCGGAGTGTACGCCGTCGGGGGAGTCTCGGGAGGCGTTTTCAATCCCGCGGTGGCGGTGGGGATAACCGTCATGGGAATCTCGGCGCCCTCCTCCATATGGATTTACCTGTGCGCGAATTCTATCGGGGGTTTTTTAGCGGCGGCCATCTACAAGTTTATCCACTCGGACGAGTGACTTCGCGGCGCGCTCCAGGAAAGCGTAAGGACTTCGCGAGATGAATCTTAAGAGGCTTGGAAACACGGAAGTTTTCGTTCCCGAGATCGGACTCGGCACGTGGAACTACAAGGGGGGAGTCGAACCCCTGAGAGCCGGAATAGAGCTCGGGGCTTCGCTTATAGATACCGCCGAAGGATACTATACCGAGGATATAGTCGGCGAGGCCGTCCTGCCCTTTCGGGACGAGGTGATCATAGCGACCAAGGTTTCGGGAAGGAACCTCGCCCACGACAGCGTGCTGAGGTCCTGCGAAGCGAGCCTCGAGAAGCTTCGCACGGACTGCATAGATCTTTATCAGATACACTGGCCGAACCCCGTTTACCCTATAGACGAGACGATGAGTGCGCTTGAGAAGTTGGTTGACCGCGGGTGCGTGAGTTACGTGGGGGTGAGCAATTTCTCCGTAAGGCAGATGCGCGAGGCGCAGCACTATTTTCCTAACTATCCCATAGTTTCAAACCAGGTGCTTTACAACCTCAGATCAAGGGATATAGAAAGAGAACTGCTTCCCTACTGCTGCGATAACGATATCACCGTGATGGCCTACACTCCGCTTGATAGCGGAAGGCTCTGCCGGTCCCGCCGCGGCGGGATTTTATCCCGGATAGCGGCTGAGACGGGGAAAACGGAGGTGCAGGTCGCTCTTAACTGGTGCGTTTGCCAGGAGAACGTCATCGCTATCCCGAAGGCGGATTCGGTCGCAAAAACGGTTGAGAACTGCGGGGCTTCGGGGTGGAGGCTTTCCCCTGAGCAGCTTCGCAGGCTGGATGAGGCTTTTTGAGGCCGCGTTCCTACCCTCCATTATGTGTGATATAATTACCGGGAACACGGAATAATGAGGAGGAGAGTGTGTAATGAGTTTCAAAAAAACGCTTTCGCTTTTGGTTTTCTTTTTTGTTTTTGCTTTTTTTTCTTTTACCGACCCCGCTTCGGCAAGTGAGCTTGATACGGGCGATACCGCCTGGATACTGATTTCAACCGGCCTTGTTCTTTTCATGATGATCCCGGGGCTTGCGCTTTTCTACGGGGGACTTGTCGGCAAAAAGAACGTCCTTTCGGTACTGATGCAGTGCTTTTCAATTACCGCGGTCGTAACGATCATATGGACCATTTTGGGTTACAGCCTCGCTTTTGATACTACAGGCATGGTGGGGGGAGAGCTCGGAGTGAACGCCTTTGTGGGAGGTCTCTCAAAAGCGTTTCTAACCGGAGTTAGCGTCGATACTCTTTCGGGAACGATCCCCGAAGTTCTGTTCTTTGCCTTTCAGCTTACTTTCGCGATTATCACCCCTGGGCTTATAATCGGGGCGTTTGCGGAGAGAATGAAGTTCTCGGCGATGATTCTGTTTACCGCCCTTTGGGTAATATTCTGCTATTTCCCGATTGCGCACATGGTCTGGGGAGGAGAAGGCTCCTACCTCGGAGACATGGGAGTGATTGACTTTGCCGGAGGGATAGTCGTCCACATAACGGCGGGTACCGCCGCTTTGGTAGCGGCGATAATGCTCGGGGCGAGGAGGGGTTACCCAAACCAGCTTCCGCTTCCGCATAACCTCACTCTTACGATGATAGGCACCGCGATGCTCTGGGTCGGATGGTTCGGGTTTAACGGAGGGAGCGCTCTTGCGGCGGGGGGACAGGCGGCCATGGCGATCGTCGTGACCCAGATTTCTCCGTGCGTTGCCGCCCTTACCTGGATATTTCTGGAAAAGGTGAGATCGGGCAAGCCGAGCGCCCTCGGTTTTGCGACGGGAGCTATTGCGGGTCTTGCCGCGATAACGCCTGCCTCGGGCACGGTGGGACCGCTTGGAGCCATAGCTATAGGAGCCGTATCTTCAGTGCTGGCCTATATAGCCGCTACCAATCTCAAGTTCCGCTTCAAGTATGACGACGCGCTTGACGTCGTGGGAGTCCACGGAGTCGGAGGGCTGGTAGGAATCATACTGGTCGGAGTGTTCGCATCGACGTCTTACGGCGGTTCGATTGCGGATCTCGACATACCCGCACAGCTAGGCATTCAGGTCTACGGGGGAATATTCGCCGTCGTCTATACCGTTATCGTAACCTTTATCGTGCTCAAGGTCGTTGAGTCCCTCGTCGGGCTCAGGGTCAGTGATGAGGAAGAGACAGAAGGTCTTGATATAACGGATCACGGAGAGGTTGGTTATTACGACGTCTAGAGCGGAAGCGGGGGTTTGCACCCGCATTGTTTACGGATGAGCCTTAACACACGGGACGCGAAGGTCTGCAGTTGCGGGTACTGCGTCGCGGACCCGTGGGTGGTTCCGAAACAGAGGTACTCTCTTTTCGGCTGGTTCGTGATGAGTTGCGGAATCAGTTACCCGCCGAAGCGGATCAGCATAGAGTGTGACCGTTGCGGGGAGGTTTTCGACGTGATTGAGGGAGACAGGAAATTCCTTGAGGAATATATGCTCCGCAACCGCTGATCACATTTTGTACTTGCCGAAATTCTCAGCCGGTATCTCTTCGAGTATATCGCCCGCGCTTTGGTCTTTATCCCCGATTTTTACGCTCAGGGAGGCTTTTATAACCTCTTCGTCAACCATGATGCGGCACCCGGTTCTAAGCGCTATGGCTATGGCGTCGCTCGGGCGGGAATCCACCAGGAGTTCCTCTCCGTCTTTTTTGATGCGAATACGCGCGTAAAAGGTGTTTTCCCGAAGCTCCGTGATCTCTATTTCACTGACCTCGTAGCCCGTGGCGGCGATTACGTTTTTAAGAAGATCGTGGGTAAGAGGTCTCGGTCTCGGAGCTTTTTTGATCTCCATGGCTATTGCGCTTGCCTCCTCAAATCCTATCCAAAGTGGAAGACTTTTTTCTCCGTCCTCGTCGTTTAGAATAACGACGGGCATGTCGGTAAACGGGTCGGCAACTATACAGGAAACCTTCATCTCAAGAAACATTGTCTGTCCTCCCTTTCTGCTTAATTCAGATATTGTCCTCTAAGTGAGTTCGCAAGCCCTTCGGTTACCTCTACGTCCACCATTTCTCCGATAAGTTCCTTTTCTCCTGGAAAATTGACTATCCTGTTATGCTCCGTTCTGCCCGAAAGCCACGAGGAGTCGTTTCTGCTCACGTCCTCAACCAGTACCCGTTCTGACTTCCCGACTCTCTCCATGTTTTTGGAAAGAGTAATTTCCCGCTGGTATTCCTGAAGACGCGCAAGCCTCTCGCCTGCCGTCTGGTTTTCTACCCTTTCGCCTGATCTCCAAAGCTCCTCACCAACTGTTCCGGGGCGCGGCGAGTACTTAAACGAGAAGGAACTGTCAAACCCCACTTCCCCGATAAGGCTCATCGTCTGCTCGAAGTCGTCTTCCGTCTCCCCCGGGAACCCTACTATTATATCAGAAGATACGGCTATGTCCGGCATGGCGTCGCGGAGCCTGTTAAGCGAGTCTGTGTACCAGCTTCTGGTATAGGTCCTGTTCATGAGTTTTAATACCTTGTCGGAACCCGACTGCACGGGCAGGTGGATGTGGCGGCATACCTTGGGCACCTCGGCCATGGCCTCCACCATCTTTTTCGTTATGTCTCTTGGATAAGAGGTCGTGAACCTTATCCTCTCAAGACCGTCAAGTTCCCCCAGGACCCGAAGCAGGTCCCCGAACTTAAGCCGCCCCAGTTTCCACGAGTTAACCGTCTGACCTATGAGTGTTATCTCTTTTACTCCTTTTGCGATCAGGTACCGCGCTTCGGCGGTTATGTCCTCAACCGATCTGTTCACTTCCGACCCCCTTACCGTTGGCACTATGCAGTAGGCGCATTTCTTGTTGCATCCCTGCTGTATGGAAACAAACGCGGTGGGCTTTCCCTCCTGGTGGTAGGGAAGTACGTCGAAGGGTTCTTCCACGTCAAAGGACGTTTCGACGGGCCTTGATTTCTTCTCCCTTATCTCTTCTATAAGCCGCGGGAGTCCGGGGATCGCTCGGGGCCCGAGCACGAAGTCAAGATGCGGGATCCTGCGGATGAGCTCCTCCCCGTAGAGCTGCGCCACGCATCCCGACACCCCCACTATGAGCTCCGGGTTTTTCGCCTTGAGGTGCTTGAACCGCCCTAGGCTGCTAAGCGCCTTCTGGTCGGCCTTTTCCCTTATGGCGCAGGTGTTTACGATTACTATGTCGGCTTCCTTGGGGTTGCTGGTGATACTGGCGCCGAGGGCGTTCTGGATCCTGTCCGAATCGTACTCGTTCATCTGGCAGCCGTAGGTTTCAAGGTAAAGGGTCTCGGTCTTCATGGTTAAGGGAAATCCTAACGCATGGGAATATAAGTATCAAGAAAGGTGAGATGAGCTTTTCTGAAAGAAAATTCCAGCAGCGTCGGCCTCGATTGTTTTTAACTCTGCCTGTCGCGGGTATAACGGAAGAAATCAAATGGCAAAACCATTTTTTCAGTTACATCAATATTAGGAAAACGGTACTTACATATGAAAGGGTTATCGGCATATTTAACTTGTCTATAATTATAAAGAAATTTATAGTTAGTTTTAATCTATTTGACACTTTCTTGTAGATTTAGTAAGTTGGTTTTTTCAGAAACTCTAACGTTAATAGGCAGTTGTGTTTTAGACATGAATAATAAGAGTCGATGGATATTCTTTGCGGTGGCGGTATCTATTCTGGCAGCGGTGTCTTTCACTCCCCTGGTAATCCCTTATGGAGTGACGGAGCCATATTTTCTAGGACTTCCCAGGACTCTCTGGGCTGGGTTGGGAATATCACTCTCCATATATGTGCTGCTTGTTTTGGCAATGCTGACATCTGGTAACCAAAGATAGTCTACTTATATAAGAGGAAGAAATAGACATGAACAGGGGAATAGCATTTGTTGTAGTTGCACTAGTATATCTTGCAGTGCTGATAACCCTTGCTGTCATAGGAAACAGGAAAAACAAAGGGGATGAGCACCAATTCTTTCTTGCGGGTGGCAATCTTGGAACTATAATTGGCTTCTTAACCTTTTTTGCTACTCTCTACAGTACATTCATATTGATAGGGATGCCCAATTTCTTCCGTGTACACGGCGTGGGAACGTGGATATTCCTTGGCGTTACCGATATGGCTTTAGCTGTTTTTACGCTTTGGCTCTCACTCAAATTAAGGAAAAGGATCTCTTCAACGGATTTTCGCAGCATGTCGGGCCTGCTACGTGAAACTTTTCGTTCCTACGGAGTTTTCGTGTATGTTCTGGGCCTTGTCA
This sequence comes from Thermodesulfobacteriota bacterium, assembly GCA_965229995.1. Classification (GTDB taxonomy): domain Bacteria; phylum Desulfobacterota_D; class UBA1144; order Nemesobacterales; family Nemesobacteraceae; genus Nemesobacter. Next base: position 203,038 of record OZ245933.1, read on the forward strand.
TATTCCTCGTTCCCTACATAGCAATTCAACTAAAAGGAGCGTCGGGCATTCTAGTCAACGTTGTTCCCTATCCAGTTCCCCAGTGGGGTTGGGCTGTAACCATACTGTTTCTTATGTATCTGTACTCTTCCATAGGAGGACTCAGGGGTATTATGTACTGTGATTCACTTCAGGGAATTGTGCTGTTTACCGTTATATGGATAATGGCATTTATTGTTTTGGAAAACTTTGGAGGTATTGGAAAGTTAGTCCAGGCCGTAGCGGCGGAGAAACCTGCACTGTTATCTACTCCCGGTCCCAAGGGGCTGTTCTCGGTTCAGTGGCTTATTGCGGGATTTATATCAATTGTGCTACTACCTGTGTCGCAACCTCAGTTGACTGCGAGGCTCAGCATTCTGAAGGGTTTGAACGAAAGACGCAAAATTCCGGTTTTGCATGCGTCTTTCACCTTTCTGCTTCTGATAGCAGGGCTTATAATTGGTTTATACGGTGCAGTTGCAATACCGGCTGAAACGGGTCCAGAGTTCATTGGTAAACTGATACTTGAACAGAATCCTGTTATAGGTGCCGTTGCCTTGATAGGCATTCTGGCGGCAGCTATGTCCACATCTGACTCTCAGTTTTTTGCTCTTGGCTCTGAAATTAACAATGCTCTTGGCAGGTTTAGCAGGAAGCTTAAAATATCTCCTATTGTTTTTGTGAAAATAGTTATACTGGTATTTTGCATAGCCTCTTTCGTTGTTGCTATGAAGAGTTCTCAGGGACTTATATCTCTTGCTATATCGGGATTCATGGGGACTGCTCTCATGGCACCTATGGTTCTTACCTCAATTCTATGCAAAGGAAGAAGCTTCAATGCCGTAATTCCAGTTGCTACAGCTATCAGCCTAGTTGTGTTTTTAATGTCGCTTTTTGGACTCGTACCGAAAATGATAATGGATTTACGCACGGATTTGATACTACTTGCCATCAATACGCTGATTACGGTTTCAGTGGTTTTAATCGAACTGAAAAAAACAAATAAAACATTCCAGCAGCTGTCTTGAAATTATTAAAAGGCTGTCCCGCCTAAATTCCTTTCAATGCATATCTACAACAATTTTCACGCTGGCTTAGTACTGTTTTTATAGCTTTATAATCTGAAAAGTATTTCAATCATTTAAAATATATTTAGATGATTGAATTGAAAAGATTGCTGTTTAAGGACATTCCGAAAGAAAACCGGCGGATACCTGATGAAAAATGCATCCGGCAGGCCTATTTATATAGGAAAAGCCAAGAATTTGAGAAGCAGGGTCAGCTCTTATTTTAATGTCAGTGGTAACAACAGGCCTCAAATAAATTGTTTAATTAAGGAATTAGAAGACCAGTGGTAAGGACCTTGACATATAGCGGCTTCTGATTTTTTGCATCTTATGCGCGAAAAAATTCTTGAGCTTTCCGAATCTTTTCCCTCCACAACCGGGGTTTACATAATGAAAGGGGCGGACGGCACCCCTGTTTACATAGGCAAGGCCAAGAACCTTCGTTCCCGCGTAATGTCCTATTTCCAGGGGGGAAGGGACAGAGGACAGATTCCCTATCTGGTAAGGGAGGTCGACTCGATCGACTACGTGGTGACGGAGGGAGAAAGCGAAGCCCTTTTCATCGAGAATTCCCTTATAAAGCGCCACAAGCCTAAGTACAACATACGGCTTAAGGACGACAAGACCTTCTCTTCCCTTCGTCTCTCCGTGGGAGATAAGTTTCCCAGGCTTTCGCGCACGAGGAGGGTGCGGGATGACGGAGCGCTTTATTTCGGTCCGTTCGCCTCGGGGAAATTTCTCAAAAGCACGGTAAACCTTGTCCACAGGCTTTTTCCTCTGAGGGACTGCACCAGGGGCAAGTTCGAGAGGCACAGGGCCCGTCCCTGTCTTAACTATTTCATGAAGCTTTGCTCGGGGCCGTGCGCGGGCAGGATCTCGGAGGAGGACTACGGAGAACTCGTGCGCCAGGCGTCGTCGTTTCTTCGCGGGGAGAGAAAAAAACTCGTGAGAATGATCAGGGAGATGATGGAGAAAGCCTCGGAGGAGGGAAGGTATGAAAACGCGGCCTACTACCGCGATCAGCTTTCGAGCCTGAGGGAGAACGCCGAGATCGAAAAAGTTACTTCCTCAAGGTTCGAAGACATGGACATAGTGGGTTTTTACCGGGATTCGCAGCAGTATGAGTTTACGGTTCTGCTCTCAAGGGGAGGTTCCGTGGTCGACAAGCTCGATTTTTCCGTAAAGAGTCCCCACGGCGATGAAGCCGAGTGCCTGAGGGAGTTTCTCGGCAGGTTCTATTTCTCAGATCATTATGTTCCCAAGAGAGTCCTTCTGCCTCTCTCCATAAGGGACCGCGATGGGTACTCAGAGTGGCTTACCGAGAAAAGAGGGAAGAGGGTTTACGTGGAGACCCCTGGGAGGGGGCCTAAAAGCGAGCTTGTAAAATTCGCGATGAAAAACGCCCGGGAGAGTTCTTCGAGAAAAGCCGAGGAAAAAGCCAAGCAGAGCACTCTTCTTCGAAGCATAAGAAAATCAGCCGGGATAAAACGGATTCCCTACGCGATAGAGTGTTTTGACATATCAAATATCCAGGGGAACCAGACGGTCGCTTCGCTTGTCAGGTTTAGAAACGCGAGGCCGGAGAGGGACAGGTACAGAAGGTACAGGATCACGTCCACCTCGGGCCAGGACGATTTCCGGTCGATGTACGAGGTTGTCTACAGAAGGGCTCTTCGGGCGGCGGAGGAGAACTGGGAACTACCGGATCTGATACTTATAGACGGGGGGAAGGGACAGCTAAACGCTGCCCACGCGGCGCTTCGGGACTGCAGGGTGGAAAATGAGGTAGATCTTGCCTCGATAGCGAAGACGGAAGGACGAGCGGGGATCGACAGGATTTACGTGCACGGAAACGGGGAGCCCTGCGATTTTTCGTCTAACAAGAAAGGCGTTTATTTCTTGATGAGGGTAAGGGACGAGGCTCACCGCTTTGCGATTACCTATCACAGGGAATTAAGGAAAGACAAAGCCCTGACTTCACAGATGGATGGCGTTCCGGGCATAGGAAAGAAAAGGAAATTCCTGCTCCTTAACCACTTTGGAAGCGTGGAAAAGATAAAGGGTGCCACCGCCGAGGAATTAGCCTCCGTCAAGGGTATGACGAAACAGGCCGCGCGGAACGTAAAGGAGTTTTTGCGCTAACAGGTCGGCCGACCGGCTGATTCGTTGCCCGGAATGGCGGCTTTTGAAAAAATTTCCCGTCGGTACGCAAGCTGCTTGTGGGAGGAGATGGAATCGCGTCTGAAGAGTTTTTGTCACAGCCGGTTAAACGCTGGATCGGATCATGACTCTCGGATTTTCCGGTCAGGACTTGGAACCGAGTCCGTATCCGGCTAATTCTGAAGACAGAATTCAAGTATGGCCTTTCCAGCGTGAAGCTTGTTCTCGGCCTGAGTGAAGGCAACGCAGCGAGGGCCGTCCATGACTTCCGCGGTTATCTCTTCTCCCCTGTGCGCCGGAAGACAGTGCATTATAAATGGGTTTTTGCGGCAGTAGGAAAGGAGCCTCGTGTTTACCTGAAAAGGCCTGAAGGCGTCGGTTCCCTTTCTTTGCTCCCCCATGCTTACCCAGACGTCAGTGTAGATTACATCGGCGTCTCTAACCGCGGAGGCGGGGTTGTAGGTAACCTCAATTTCGGAATTTCCGAGTTCCATGGCCTCACCCATTATAGTGGCGTCGGGCTCATGTCCAGGCGGAACCGAAACCGACAGATTAAAGCCCATTATTGCCGAAGCCACCACGAAGGAGTTGGCGATATTGTTTCCGTCGCCGAGAAAGGCGAGCTTGAATTTCCCAAGGTCTATTCCCTGCTCCGAAATCGAGAAAAGATCGGAGATTATCTGCGTGGGATGTTCAAGATCGGTAAGGGCGTTTATCACGGGAACGGCCGAGTTATACACGAATTCTTGGAGCTTTTTCTGTCCGTAGGTTCTTATTATTATCCCATCGAGATAAGAGGAGACGACTTTCGCCGTGTCGGCTATAGTTTCCCCCCTTCCGAGCTGGGTATCCGCCGGATTCATGTAAACTGCCTGGGCGCCCAGGTCAAAAAGGCCCGCTTCAAAGGAAAGCCTGGTTCTCGTCGACTGTTTTTCAAACAGAAGACCTACAGACATACCCTCGAGGCTTTTGGGGTTTTCGCCCTGTTTTTTCAGTTCCTTAAGTTCGCTCGCGCGGCGGATTATCCCCTTGATGTCGTTTTTTTTAAGGTCTGAGATAGCGAGAAGACTCCTACCCACTTGAAATTACCTCCTCGATGGATTTTGTTATGACAGCGACGGCAAAATCAATCTCTTCCTCGCTCGTGTTGAGCGGAGGAAGAATCCGAAACACGCGCTCAACAGTAAGGATAACTAAAAGTCCGTTTTTAACCGAGACCGAAAAACAGTTCCGCGCGAAATCCTTATCCGAAAATTCCACTCCGATTATAAGTCCCTTTCCCCTTACCTCATTTACGTGCTCGGGATATTTTTTCAGGATATCTTCAAGTTTGCCGAGAAAATAGCCTCCGAGCCTGCCCGCTTCTTCGGCCAGATTTTCTTCAAGTATCGTTTCAACCGCGGCGCAGGCAGCTCCCGCGGCCAGAGGATTTCCGCCGAAAGTACTTCCGTGGGCTCCCGGGGTAAAGTGCTTTGCTACTTCGTCTGTGGCCAGAACCGCTCCGCATGGCATTCCACCGCCAAGGGCCTTTGCGAGGGCAACTATGTCCGGCCTTATGTCCTCATGCTCGTAGGCAAACAGTTTTCCCGTCCTTCCCATCCCGACCTGAATTTCATCGAGTATGAGCAGCATATTGTTTTCCCCGCAGATATCCCTTACCCGCCTTAGGTATCCCGTGGGCGGAACGATGACCCCGTTTTCTCCCTGCACCGGTTCGAGAATCACCGCGCAGGGGCTTGCCTCGGCGGCCAGATGGGCGATCGCGTCGGGATCGGCGTAAGGGGCGAAGTGAAACCCTTCAAGAAAAGGAGAAAATCCCTCCCTGTATTTTTCTGACCCCGTGGCGCTTAGCGCTCCGAAAGTTCTTCCGTGAAAAGCTCCTTCGGTTGAAATGATCGCGTGTCTTCCGCCGTTTTGCGCTCCCCATTTTCTGGCGAGCTTTATTGAGCCTTCAACGGCCTCGGTCCCGCTGTTGCAGAAAAACACCCTGTCGGCAAAGGAGTTTGAAACAAGCAGCTCGGAGAGGGCGTACTGGTTTTCTATGTTAAAGAGGTTCGATGTGTGAACTAGGGTGGTGGCCTGGGATATTATGGCGTCGGTGATTTTGGGGTGGCAGTGCCCGAGGTTGTTAACGGCTATCCCCGTCGTGTAGTCAAGGTATTTTTTGCCCTCGGTATCCCAGAGCCAAGAACCGCTTCCCCTCTGCATAGTCAGGGGAAGACGGCCGTAGGTCTCCATCAGGTATTTTTCACGCGGATCTTCCATTTCCCCCGGCCTCAAAGGGTTATCTCCGTTCCTATTCCCAAATCGGTAAGAAGCTCGAGTATGAGAGCCCTTTTTATCGTCCCGTTTATTATGTGTACCTTGCTGACCCCTTCTTCCAGGGCCTCAAGCGCGCACATTACCTTGGGGATCATTCCGCTGTTTATCGTTCCGTTTCTGATGAATTTCCGAGCCTGCCTTTTCGTTACAGAAGATATGAGTTCCCCTTTTTTATCAAGGATACCGTCCACGTTGGTTAACAGGATGAGCTTTGCCGCGCGAAGCGCTCCCGCTATTTTTCCCGCCACGTGGTCCGCGTTTATGTTGTAAGTGGTTCCGTCCTCCCCCCATCCTATGGGAGCTATGATCGGAATGACATCTCTGCCCTCAAGAACCCTGATTATCTCAGGGTTTATTTCGAGAACCTCACCAACGTAGCCGAGGTCTGCGTCCTGGGGGATGTCTATGCTGTGATCGGCGGCGAATTTGTGCAGGTCGAATTTTTTCGCCTTTATAAGTTTCCCTTCCTTGCCCGAAAGTCCGACAGTTCCTATCTGGTGGCGGTTTATCGACGTTACGATCTGCTGGTTTATCTTTCCGACAAGCACCATCTCGACTACTTCCATTACCTGCCTGCTGGTAACGCGAAGCCCGGCTATGAAGTCGGACTTTATTCCCAGCATGTCAAGATGCTCCTGGATCTGGGGGCCGCCTCCGTGCACAACTACCGGTTTTATTCCGACGTATTTCATCAGTATGAGGTCGCGCACGAAATTCGTGAGATCTTCTCTGGCGACGCTCCCGCCGTATTTGACCACGACGGTTCTGCCGTGAAAGGCCTCTATGTATGGAAGAGCTTCAACCAGTATCTCCGCCCTTTGTGTCGAACTGTTCATGAAAAACTCCTTTCTGCGAAAAAAAACATTATATAGCAACCAAGGTTCTTATTACAACATCTGGGGATAATCATATACGACAATTCAGAATTGAGGGCGAAACGGGAATACGCATACACAGTTGCGTCGGCGCGCGGGCCGGTTTTTCAGAATTTTTGTCGCGTGCTTTCAGAAGGCTAAATCCGCTCACTAATTTTCTTTCCCGGCAGAATCTACGTGCGAAAACACCGCCCGGTTCCGTAATCTACGAACGCCCGGGCGCTGTTTCCGATTCCGTCAGCTTTTATGCCGGTAGGTCAACTGCACGCCGAAGGTTCTGCCCTTGGCAAGCGGCGAGAACGTGCCGCCAAGAGGTATCGGCTGTGTACGCAGCAGCAGCGTTAGGGGCAACTGGCTGTCACCTCCGTGCTTGACTTCGTTAAGCAGGTTCTTGCCGTAAAGCCCGATGGAAAACCGCCCGTTTGCAGGGATGATGTCAACTCCCGCGTCAAGGATGTTCTGCTCCAGGAGGTACCCCCTGTTGTCGTCGGTGAAGTATGATTTATCCCGGTAAGCGTAGTTTATGCGGGAGGTCATCCTGCCCCAGCTGGCCGCTCCCGTGTCGTGAGTAAGTCCCACGCTGTAAGTCCACTTCGCGGCGCGGGGAAGCTCAAGAGCTTCATCGTTTTCGTCAATGCTGCGATCGAGGTTAAGATCATATTTCACTTTCGTGTACTCAGGGTTGACGTATCCCACGGAACCGACCAGAAGCAGGTTCTCCGCGATGGCGAACAATCCGTCAAGCTCAAAGCCGTAGGTCTCAACGTCGGCGGTGTTGTCGATCAATTGAACCAGGCCGAGTCTTTCATCCGGGAAGTTAACCTCCCTCTGCATGTCATCAATCATGTTGTAGAAAACCGCCCCGTATAGACGGCCGCGGTCTTTTGTGACCTTGAATCCGGCCTCAAAGCTGTCGATTGTCTCCTCATCATACGGTCCCGGGGAATGGTCGGGCGAGAGGTTGCGGAGATTATAGCCTCCTGAGCGAAATCCTCTGGTCCAGTGTCCGTAAACGTTTGCCTCGCCGCTTATGTAGTAGGCGGCGCCGAGTTTCGGCGACCAGCTGTGCCAGGTTTCCTCGCCTGTAAAGTCAAACTCGCAGGCGGGGCCTTCAACGATGTTGCAGGACGGTGCTAACGACGCTGGGGGAGGGGTGGTAGCGATCAAGGCTATTTCGGCCTCTCTTTTCTCGCGCGTGTATCTCGTGCCCGCGGTAAGCGTCAGCTGGCTTGTAAGATCATAATCCAAAGAGAGAAACAGACCCAGAGTCTCAACGTCATAGTTTCCGCCTCCGGACTGGGACACGTCCGTCCCCGGCGGCAGCTGACCCGATGCCCCAAGGACATAGGTAAACAGAGAGCGGCGCTCGTGATAGTTAATCTCGTTTGTAAAGTAGTAGACTCCCGTGGTCGCGTGGAGTTTTTCGAAAAACCTGCCCGTGTAGCGCAGCTCGTTGCTCCACTGGCTGTAATTGCTCCATGCCTTCGCGTGGAGGAGGTCAAGAGGGGAAGAGTCGAAGTCAAGCGCGGAGAATGTCTCGGAATCGCGCCAGCCGAAGATGTTGGTTATCGTGCCGCCTCCGAAATCCACGTCCCAGTCCATCTGGGCGGTGAAAAAGTGGGTGTCGTTTTCTCTTTTCCCTTCTTCATCGACACTGAAGTCATGGCTGTCACGGTCAAAGTCTGCCAGCGCGTTTGTGGAACCGAACCCGTTTGTGTGGCTCTGCGCCGCGGGGCCGTCGCCGTCAACGCTCTCGTACTGATATCGGAGCACCAGGCTAAGGTCATCCGTGGGATCCCAGACGAGCACCGGTCGTACCATCCGGACATCCAGGTCGCCGAAAGCTTCGCCGGTGTTAAGGTTCTCAAACCAGCCGTTATCCTGGTTGGTATATGCGGTTATCTTGGCGCTGACGGTTTCGCCGAGAGGGCCTCCCACGGTTCCCATGTAATAGGAGTTCAGGCTCTCCCCGCCCCCTTCAAACGAGGTGCGAAAAGACATTTCAAGTTTATCGCCGGGTTTTTTGGTATTCACCAGTATGGCGCCCCCGGTAACGTTTCGGCCAAACAGGGTTCCCTGGGGACCTCTAAGCACCTCAATGCTTTCGATATCAAATGTGTCAAAAAGAGCGCCGTTTGTAGCCCCGAAGTACACGCCGTCTACAAACACTCCCACGGTTGGGTCAACAGACGGTATGGAACTGTTTATCCCGAGGCCGCGGATCGAAAAGTTGGCGATTCCTCCCACCGTGCCGATATCGTCAAGCGCCACGTTGGGCATCGACACCGAGAGATCCTCAAGGTCTCTTACCTTAAGAGCGTCGATCTGTTCGGAACTGAAATGCGTTATCGAGAGCGGAACGTTCTGAATCGGCTCTTCTCGCTTTCGCGCCGTGACCGTGATTTTCTCAAGAAGCACGCTGCTTACGCCGAACGCATCCTGTGCCTGTGCGGCGCCGCCGCTGATAAGCGTCAGGATCACGCCCACGGCAAATGTGCCTAAAAGCGCCTTTAACCGAAATTTAAGTTTCCCGCGAATCATGTTTATACCCCTCCTTCTTGTGTACTTGCCATAGTATGGATCGCAGTTTCGGGATTTCCACCCGAGGTCTTTTGAAACCTTATTCCTCTAAAGTATCCATTATAGCATGAATCGGAATCTGAGTGCGGGATTTTTTAGGACGGACTCGGCGGAAAGAAACGCCTGGATATTTAAAGGAGTCCCAGCACCTTTTTTTCTCTCATCGGGGTTTTCCTAACTCTTACCTGAAACTGGAGTTCGGTCCGGGCTCCGTCCCCATAAAAGCTTCCCGAAACAGGGGTGATAAGTTCGTTGGTAGCCCCGCTTGCAACCGCGACGTGGTGGTCCGAGACCGCGAGACCAGATGAAGGATCATACCCCCTCCATCCTCCCCCCGGGATGTATATCTCGGCCCAGGCGTGAAGCTCGTCTCCTCCTTTTCTCTTTTCACTGAGCGCGTAGCCGCTTACGTGCCTGCACGCAAGACCCGTCGATCTGCAGACGCTTGCGAAAAGTTCCACGAGATCCCTGCACGACCCCCTTTTTTCCCTGAGGGTCCTCTCGGCGGACCAGGGGGCGCCGTGGTCCCTGATGACGTGGGGAAAGTTCTTGTATATGTATTCGCAGAGCGTGAGAATAAAATCCGTTGTTTTCCCCCGGGTCTGCGAGAGAATCGCTTCACGAAGCGAAGAGACCGCCAGGGCGGTTTCTTCGCTCACGGTCGTGTACGGGCGAAGAGAGTCCTTCTGCTCCCGTGGATACTGCATCGGCAGGTCGAGGAACCTTAAGTCGGAGGTTATGTAATCAAAGGGGTTTTCCCTGAGCGTCTCCACGACGCAGCGGGTATCGATCACCAGGCGCTCGGATTCGCCTGTGAACCACAGGGTAACAGTAGTGTTCCCGTCAAGATCGGAGTTTACGCTTCTTCCCGCTTCGGGTGGATCGGCTTTAAGCGAGAACATGTGAGTGATCTGCCCCCCGCCGTCCCTCGGGCGAAGTCTCACGATGTGCGGGGCCAGAACGACTTTTTTTCCGTAGGAGTAGGTCGTGTTGTGGTCTATGCTAAGCAGCACTTTGGGGGTTTCCGTTAAGAACCTTTTTTACCCATTCTGCGGGCAGTTCTTCGGCCGATTTTCTGAGTCTCTCCTGCCACCACTCGGATATGGAGGCAAGTTCATTTTCACTGAAGCTGTGCTGCTCGAGATGAAACGAATTGGTTTTGTAGACCATAATGTCTATGGGGAAATCGACGTCTATGGCGTTTATGCGGCTTGAATCAAACGCCAGGTACGCGATGCGAAGCGCGGTGTCGAGACTCGTGTCGTAGGTAAGGGTTCTTTTTATGATAGGTTTTCCGTATTTCGACTCGCCTATTATAACGTAGGGAGAGGTGGTCCCCACGTTGATCCAGCTGCCCTGCGGGTAGACCAGAAAAAGCTGGGGCTCCGGGTCTTTTTCGAACTGTCCTCCTATTATGGAGTAGATGTTAAAGGGAAACCCGGATTCGGAAAGCGCCTTTCCGTCTTCCTCTTTTACCCTTCGAAGCTCCCTTGAGAACAGGTTCACTGCCTTGTATAGGCGGTCAAGGGGTTCATCTAAGTACTCGAGGGCCTCATCAAGGTAGGTGATCGTCTTGTCCCTCGCGGAGCGAAGTCCCGATGTCATAAGGAAAAAGGAGTTTTCCCCGGAGCGGTGAGTAGTGACCTTCTTTGCCCGTATGGCTTCGTTTCCCGTTATTATGAGGTTGTCGGCAAGTCCGATTATCCCTTCTTTTAGTCTCATTCCCACGCAGAAAGTCATTTTGTTTCTCCCTCTCAGATATCGTCAAAGCCCGGCAGGCTGCTGTCTTTTACCGAATAGCTGAAGTAATCGTCGTATATGAAGTTTCCGACGTCGTTTATGTGGGACTGGAAGCTCTTTAGGTACTGATGCATGCCGTGGTCTATTATCTCCTCCACGCTTATGAACCGAAGGTCCGAGAGAAGCCTTCCCGTTTGCTTTTCGGTTTCGTTGTTGTAGGAGCCCGCCGGGCTGTTCGATATGCAGTGAAGGGAGTCGTCAGCCCGCGCGACGCAGTAGATTATCGAGCGGGGAAACTGGTTGTCGAGGATGAGAAAGTTAAGCACGTTTTCTATGGATATCTGCTGGTGCTTTGCCTTGTAGGTCTCAAGGGCGTTTGAGGATTTAAGAAGCGCTATCCACTGCATGTTGTCTCTCGACGTTCCTATGAATTCCGCCTTCGGAAGCAGGGTGTAGTACTTGACGTCAAGTATTCTCGACGTGTTATCAGCCCGCTCCATCTGTTTTCCGAGTTCCGAGAAATGCCACGCTTCCCCGTGCGATATGCTGATGTACCCCGATCCGTGAAAGAGAAGGCTCTGCACTTTTGCCACTTCGCAGAACTTGCCGGGGTTGTCGAGCAGTTTCTCCTTGGCCTCGTCGCTGTTTAGCCTGTGGTAAAAACGGTTTATGAGAAGCCACATCTCAGAGGAGATTATCTCCCTTACAGAGCTTGCGCTCTCCCTGGCGTGGTTAACGCAGGAGATGATGGAGTTCGGGTTGTTTTCGTCAAGAACCATGAAGTTTATGACGTTCTCCCGGGTCGCGCTGTCGTAGAGGTTCTTGAAAAGCTCCATGTCCCCCGTGACCCTTACTATAGGATCCCACTCCTGCTCCACCGAGTCGTGGGTGTCGATCGCGAGGCCGAGGTTAACGCTTATGAGTCTCGCGGTGTTTCCCGCGCGCTCGGCGTAGCGGCTCATCCAGTATATCGATTCTGCGACGCGGCTTAGGATTTTTTATCTCCCCGGCCCCTGTTGTTCTTTCCGGGAGCGAGAACCCACGTGTCCTTGCTTCCCCCGCCCTGGGACGAATTAACTATCATCGAACCTTTTCTGAGGGCTACTCTGGTGAGGCCTCCAGGCAGAACGAATATGTCTTCTCCGTAGAGAATGAAGGGTCTTAGATCGACGTGGCGTCCCTCGAAATGGTCGTCGGCTATCACGGGAGCCCGGGAGAGCGACATTGTTTTCTGGGCTATGTAGTTTCTGGGATCGGCTTTTATGTTTCTTTTCGCCTGGGCAAGTTCTTCCTTCGTTGCCTTGGGCCCGAACACTATTCCGTATCCTCCCGATTCATTCGCGGGCTTTACGACAAGTTTCTTGATATTGTCAAGCACGTATTTTCTGGCTTCATCCTCTTCGCAGATGTACGTCGGCACGTTCGGGATCACGGGGTCTTCCCCGAGGTAGTACTTTATTATCTTCTCAACGTAGGCGTATATTATCTTGTCGTCGGCCACTCCTCCTCCGGGGGCGTTCGCTATGGCGACGTTCCCCGCCTGGTAGGCGCTGAAAAGCCCCGGAACTCCAAGCACCGAATCCGGAAGGAACACCTGGGGATCGAGGAAATTGTCGTCTATGCGTCTGTATATGACGTCCACTTTTTCAAGTCCCTTGGTGGTTTTCAGGTGAACGAAATTGTCGACTACAACGAGATCCCTTCCCTCGACAAGCTCTATTCCCATCTCCTTTGCGAGAAACGAGTGCTCGAAGTAGGCCGAGTTGTAGATGCCCGGGGTGAGCAGCACTACCTTGGGGTTTACGGTTCTGTCTGAGAGCAGGTACTGGAGGGTGTCATGGAGATGGAGCCCGTAATCGCTTATGGGCATTATCTCAACGGCGTCGAATACCTTGGGGAAGGTGCGTTTTAGAAGCTCGCGGTTTTCAAGCACGTAGGAGACGCCCGAAGGGGAGCGGAGATTGTCTTCAAGGACATAGAAATTTCCGTCCGAGTGTCTTATAAGGTCCGTTCCCGTGATGTGACACCAGATCTTTTTCGGCGGAGAAAAACCCACGCAATCGAGGCGAAATCCCCTGCTCGAGAGGATGAGTTCCTTCGGAATCACCTTGTCCCTCAGGATCTTCCGGTTGTTGTATATGTCGTCTATGAAGAGGTTAAGCGCGTGGATTCTCTGCTTTAGGCCCCTTTCTAGCAGCTCCCAGTCCTCGGCCGACACTATTCTCGGGATTATGTCGAATGGGAAGATGTTTTCCTCTGAGGCTTTCTTCTTTTCCGAGTAGAGGGTGAATGTGACCCCCATCTCGAACAGGTTCATCTCGGCCGCTTTCTGTCTTTCGATAAGCTCTCCGTCGGAGAGACTTTCTATCTTGTCGGTGAGAAAACGGGTCCACTCGTACGGGACGGCGTTATCCTTGAAGACCTCGTCGTAAAAGCCTTCGGTATCGTAGTTTTTAAAATCCATTTGGGCTCCAAGGACTTTTTCCCGAAAAATCTAACCAAAAGCGAAGGTTATGACAAAGACTCCTTAGAGTATGTACCTGCTGAGATCCCTGTCTTTGACGATATCGGCTATCTTTTCCTCGACGTAGCTCTCATCTATAACGATTTTTTTCTCCTTCATGTCGGGAGCGTTAAAGGAAATCTCGTCAAGCAGTTTCTCAAGAACGGTGTGAAGCCTTCTTGCCCCTATGTTCTCTGTGAAACTGTTAACCTCGGCCGCGGTCTCAGCTATTTTCTCTACCGCTTCGGGACTGAACACGAGGTTTATGTCCTCGGTCCTCATTAGTTCGGTGTACTGTTTTATGAGCGCGTTTTTGGGCTCGGTGAGAATACGTACGAAATCGTCTTTCGTAAGCGCCTCGAGCTCAACCCTTATGGGGAAACGTCCCTGGAGTTCAGGTATGAGATCAGACGGTTTTGAGACGTGAAACGCCCCGGCTCCTATGAAAAGTATGTGATCGGTTCTAACCATCCCGTGCTTCGTGGTGACGTTGCTTCCCTCGATTATCGGGAGAAGATCCCTCTGCACTCCCTCCCTTGAAACATCCGGGCCTGAAACACCGTTTTTCCCGGCGACCTTGTCTATCTCGTCTATGAAGATTATCCCCGAGTTCTCAGTTCTCTCTAAGGCAAGCTGGGTAACCTTGTCCATGTCTATCAGCCTGCGGGCCTCCTCTTCTGTGAGGATATCCAGAGCTTCGGGTACTTTCACTTTTCTTAATTTAGATTTTTTGGGCATGAGGCTTCCGATCATCTCTGAGATGCCGGAATCCATCTCTTCCACTCCCGCCTGGCTGAACACCTGTATCGGAAGGGATCTTGCCGTTATCTCTATCTCGACCTCCCTTTTGTCAAGCTTTCCGTCCCAAAGAAGCTTTCTCATCTTCTTTTTGGTCTCGCCCATTTTCTTCCTTGCCTCGTCCATGTCCGTTTCCGTCTCATCATCCTGGCGCGTCGGAACGAGCAGGTCAATCAGCTTGTCCTCTGCAAGATCCCTTGCCCTCGTGTTAACGGAAATGGTCTCCTCCTCCGTTACCATGTTGACGGCTATTTCCGTCAGATCCCGTATCATCGACTCAACGTCGCGTCCCACGTAGCCGACTTCTGTAAACTTGGAGGCCTCGACCTTTACGAAGGGCGCCTGGGCGAGCTTCGCCAGTCTGCGGGCTATCTCGGTTTTACCCACCCCCGTGGGTCCCATCATCAGTATGTTTTTGGGAGAGATCTCGTCTCTTAGCTCAGGGGAGACCTTCTGTCTTCTCCACCTGTTTCTAAGGGCCACGCCGACAGCTCTTTTGGCCATGTTCTGTCCTACTATGTACTTGTCGAGTTCCGAGACTATTTCCCTCGGAGTTAGATAGGATTCTCTGAACATTTATTCGATTTCCTCTATGGATATATGGCTGTTTGTGTAAATGCAGATACCGGCTGCGATCTCAATGGAGCGCTCGACTATTTCCCGAGCGGAAAGCGGGGAGTGTTTTGTAAGCGCGAGGGCGGCCGCCTGTGCGAAAGGACCTCCCGAGCCTATGGCTATCACGCTGTCGTCAGGCTCTATTATGTCTCCGCTTCCCGAGATTATCAGCATGGTTTCAGAGTTTGCGACTATAAGCAGGGCCTCGAGTCTTCTTAGGATCCTGTCTGTTCTCCATTCCTTTGCAAGCTCGACCGCGGCGCGCTGCAGGTTGCTCGGGAATTCCTCAAGCTTCCCCTCGAACTTGTCAAAAAGCGTTATGGCGTCTGCCGTTGAGCCCGCAAAGCCGGCGCAGATCTTCCCGCCGTACATCTTCCTTATCTTGTTCGCGTTATGCTTTACCGCGGTTGACCCCATGGTTACCTGGCCGTCGCCCCCAAGCGCTACCCGGCCGTCTTTTTTAACGCAGAGTATCGTGGTTCCGTGAAACTTGCTCATGGTTTTTCCTTCTCCTCCCGGCGCCTAGGCGTTCGGGTGGGTCTTGTCGTACACTTCCATTATACGCTCGACCGATAGATGGGTGTATCTCTGGGTCGTCGAGAGACTCGCGTGGCCGAGCATCTCCTGGATCGCGCGGAGGTCCGCGCCGCCCGCGAGCAGATGGGTCGCAAACGAGTGCCGGAGCACGTGGGGGCTCACGTTCTTCGATATCCCGGAGAGAAGCCCGTATTTTTTTATTATCCGCGCGAGGCTTCTCGTGGTTATCCCGCCTCCCCTTGAGTTAAGGAATATATGGTTGGATACGGGTTTTAACTTCGCCCTTATGTCAAGATACTCTCCTAGGGCAGAAAGCGCCTTTGAGCCCACGGGAACGATCCTCTCCTTGTTTCCCTTTCCGCGCACCCTTATTATTGCCTCTCCGATGCTCAAGTCGGCGAGGGTGGCTCCCGCGAGCTCGCTTACCCGAAGGCCGCTTGAGTAAAGAAGCTCGAGAATCGCCCTGTCGCGCACGAGAAGCGGGTTTTTCCCTGGATCCTTAACGTCAACGAGATTGAACACCTCATCCACGCTCAGAAACACCGGAAGGTGCCTTTCCTTTCTAGGGGTGCGAACCAGTTTCGCAGGATTCTGCGAAACTAGGTCTTTTCTTACCAGAAACGAGAAAAAAGACCTTATCGCCGATACCTTCCTTTCGACCGAAGCGGGGGAGTTTTTTCCGTAGAGAGTGGAGATGTACGTGTTTATGGTCGCGATGTCTGCGTCCTCGATTTTTTTTGCCTCTTTTAAGAGAAAATCACGGAAATTCTCAAGATCGCCCCTGTAGGCCTTTACAGTGTGTTCCGAGTAGTTTCTTTCGTCCGAGATGTGTTTTATGAAGCTTTCGAGCAGTTCGTTCATCTACTCTTCAAATATATACTCTGATTCGTTTTGGACAAGGGACAAGGGAGTTATTGTTAACGGCGAATAAGACCGTCTGGCCTTTTAACAAAACGCGCAAGGGTTGTTTTTCTCCCCGATAACGGTAAAAACTTTCACTTAAACTTACTCGCGAACAAGGATGGTGAAGCCCTATCCCCCTTGGAAAAAAGAATAAAGTTTCCGAGCGGCTCTCCGACGGGCTTAGCAAAGTTGCCGATCTTAAATCAAAGGTGGCGGCCGTAAAACCTGACTTTCTGCCGTCACTCAGACTGTTTGACGCGTTTGATGAGACCGAAAGGCTGTTCGCAAACCTGAAGAAAAGGTCGGTTATAGGTTTTTTCGGCAACTCAGGCTCAGGCAAATCGACTCTTGTTAATACCATTATAGGTGAGGATGTCCTGCCGACTGGGGATAGTCCCACAACGCGCCTGGTCACTCTGGTCGGGCACTCAGAATACAGGCCGCCTTCGCTTTCCGCCAAAGTCGCGCTTTTCAAAAAGGGATTCAGTCCCCACATGATTCACAATCCGGATCACGTGGCAGGGCACCTGCTCGAGCAGGGAGGAGCGGAGCTGCTCTCCCGCACGGGCGACGCGTATTTCGCCGTGGTCTTCTGCACAGCTGACATCTGCCGCCACGTGTGGCTTATGGATACCCCGGGAGATCTGTACGGCTCCGACGGCGCAGGCAGGGAAAAAACCCTTGGAAGCGTGGAGCTTGCAGACGGCTTTGTTCTGCTCTCCCCCCACTCGGGCTTCTTGCGGCAAAACGATCTCGGGCTTTTAGCGAACATTATTCGCCGGTGTCCGCCGGTTAAGGCGTATCAGGTGACAAACCACATGCTTTTCGTGCAGTCCCGCTGCGGCGATATAGAGTTCGGGGAGATTCGCACGGTTTTTGAGGATGCGATTGAAAGAACCAAGAGGCGGCTTTACGATACGGCCTTTGAGTTTCTGGAGGAGGGCGGTTTTATAAACGCGCTTCCGGGCGAAGAGGAGCTTGCAGCGAGGGTCCAGCCGTTTTGGCGCGAGAACGAGCGTCTTGCAAGTCGAACGCTTAGAAGGATTAACGACATGGCCGCGTATCTCGTCCTAAATAACGAGCGAACCGTCGAGGATGATATAGAGCGGGCGCTTAACCGCATAAACAGGGTCTTTCATAACGCAATTGACATATCCGAAGCCCTTCAGTACACGATGAAGGAGGCGTCGCAGAGATCGAAGGAAGCAAAGGAGCATATCGACCAGTTCCAGAGCAGCGGATCGGGGAGGATCGTAAACCGCCTTGCTGAGATTACGAAATCCTGCGAGGCGAAAAAGTCTTCTGACCTTGAGTCAATGAGCAATTATTTCGAGGCTATAGTTTCCGAGAAATTCCTCGTGGCCCTGATCGAGGAGAGCTTCAATGATGAAAAAGCGGCGCGGGAGGAAATCGGCGGTTATGTCGGACAGCTGCTCGGGTTAAGGCTTGAGGGCGTTTTGGAGAAAAGCGGCAAATCGATATCCGCCGAGGTCAAGGAGCTGCTTTCTGAGTGGCAGAGAATTCAGCCGTCGATGCGGAATCTCCATGCCTTGCCCGGCACCGAAGACCCCGATTACGAGATGTCCGCTTTTGACCCCCGGGCGAAATTCATGGAGGGACTTAGGGGTCCCGAGACCCTGGGAGCGATGTCGCTTTACGTGAGATCTTTCATAGCCGCCAACATGGGGCGGACCGTGCTTACCGGAAGCGCCGGCGGATACCTGCTTTCTCTTAGCTTGGCGAACCACGCCACAAAGGCCGCTTCTTTTGTTACGGCCCTCGGCAGGCCCGTGACCATTGGTCTTACATCGACCGCGGCCATCGGCTGTCCTGATCAGAGCACCGCCGGCGGTTCCTGGCAGAAGAACCTTGCGGCTGAGGTTTCGCGGCGGGTACGGGAGAAGAACATCTGGGCCGAGTGTGAGAGGACGATTAGTGATTTCTGGCAGAACACCGAGGGAGCCATAGCCGCGGGTTTAACGGGAGCGCATCGCGGTAGCGATGAGTATATGGAATCGGTCATGGCGGATATCTCAAGGGAGTACAAAGAATCCGAGATTGACGCATACAGCTGGGCGGTAAGAAAGGCTTCTGATTCCTTCAGTCCGGCCGCGCCTGCCCAAATGGGGCGGGCGGTTCTTTTAACCAGCATTATTCTGGCTGCCTGCACCGTAGCTTTTGTTATTTTGCATTTCTACCATCACCAGCCGCACGGGGGCTTTCTGCCGTGATTCACGCGCGGTCCCGCGCCGTGCCCTCAAAATTGCAAGTTAACGGCATCGCCTGTTCCCTGATTTATAAGCGCCGGGAAACCTGATTCCAAGAAAACTCTCCTTATACCCGGAATCGGCCAATATTTTCTTCTATGACTATTCACGTGAGATTTTGCCCTTTTGCGGCCACTTATTAATCATAAAAGAGCTGTAAAATGATTTATAAATGGTATGCTTATAAATCATGCGGTGGAACTGGCAACAACCCGAATGGCCCGATTTTACTTATAAACCGAAACTTCTTGAGGGCTCGGAAAATGATTTTTTGCGCGGGACGGGCCTGCTTTTCGGGGCTTACAGGCACCTTGACGAACGGGACCGGGACCGGCTCAGGGTAGAGATTCTAGGTGACGAGGCCCTTAAGACTTCCGAAATCGAGGGAGAGTACCTTGACCGCGAGAGTTTGCAGTCGTCTCTTCGCCGGCATTTCGGCCTGCAGGCAGACGACCTCAAAGTGAGTCTCGCCGAAGCTGGGATCACTGATCTCATGGTTGACCTTTACAGGACTTACGAAGAGAAGCTTTCCCATGAAACGCTTTATCGCTGGCACAAGATGCTAACGCTCGGACGCACTGACCTGGAGTGCGTAGGTCGTTACCGTGAGCACGGGGTTGCGGTGGTCTCGGGGCCTCTTCACAGACGCAGGATTCATTTCGAAGCGCCTCCGCCGGAGAGGGTAAAGCGGGAGATGGACGGATTTATCCGCTGGTTTAACCGCAGCGCTCCGGAGGCCGGGTCGCCGCTTCCGGCGCTTACCCGTGCCAGCACGGCGCATCTTTATTTTGAAAGCATTCATCCGTTTGAAGACGGAAACGGCCGTATAGGCCGGGCGGTGTCAGAAAAAGCGCTTGCCCAGTCCCTCGGTGAGCCGACTCTGATTGCGCTTGCTACCGTGATCAGCAGGAACAGGCAAGCTTATTACGGGGCTCTGGGGGCGGCGAACACGAAAAACGAAATAACCGGGTGGCTTGCCTATTTTGCCGGCACCGTGCTAGAGGCGCTTGCCTATACGCGGACCTATGTGGAATTTCTTATAGAAAAGGCTAAATTGCTTGAGCGTCTGCGGGGAAGAATGAATCCGCGGCAGGAAAAATGCCTGCTTCGGATGTTCGAGGAGGGCCCGGAGGGCTTTTCGGGGGGTCTTAGTGCTGAAAACTATATAAGCATCACAAAGGCCACGCGCCCGACCGCCACTCGGGATCTTTCGGATCTGGTCGCTAAAGGTGCGTTTCTAAGAACCGGGGAACGCAAGTCCACGCGTTACCATCTGAATATCGATCTAAGAGTCTGAAACCGGATCTGAAGTCCTGCCTTTTTGTGCTTTTTTGGCAATGCCTGCGGGGAGAAAACAGTCGGGCCCTCCCCCATGGTAGATGAAAGATTCTTCCTGCGATCATCCCGGTTATGGAACAAGACCAAGAAAAGAGCTGTTCAGATGTGATGGATCAGTTTTGTAAAAATAAATCTTGGTTTTAGAAATCATGAATGCTGGATTTATATACAGGAAGGAAAAGGCATGAGGTACAAGGTGTGCAGGTTGTCTTGGGAAGTCTTGTTCCCCCGAGGAATAACCCCGTGGTTTTTCTTAACGGATCGCGTCAGTCGGACAAAAACACGCTCGCACAGGCGCTTGCCTGTTCCTTCGTAATTTCGTGGGGTCTCGCGCCGTATCCCAAAATCGCATGTTCGCGGTATTGTCCGCTCCCCTGTTCATAAAAGCCCGGGAGCTAATTCCAACACTACTGACCTTTTCTACGTATGAACGGATCTTTTTCACTTTCGTACCGCTTGGAACAAAGAGGCTGATTTTGTCTCGGAATGTCCGGTTGCCGGTATAGGAGTCGGGGTTCCGGAAGGAGACGACGTTCTCTGCGGAGGCTTTTGTGTGTGGGATGGGAGAAGATTCTTTTGGGCTGCGGATTTCTGTCCGTTGCTTTTCCGTTCTCCGCCAATGGACGATAATATATTAGTATGGACCGAGTGAATCAAATGGATTAAGATAAAAATTTGTAATAACAGGTTATACGTTCAGTCCGGGTACAACGTTTAACGCTGGATGGACCGGGTTATCCTGCTGACCGGGAAGATTCTTAGAGACTAGGTATCGCCGTATTTCTTTTGTAATTTCCATGAAACTCCATGCCGGTGCAATATGTTTCATCCTTGTTTTATTGCTGGCGGTTCTAAGCGGCTGCGGGGGTAACGAGCTGGCGTTAATACGGCCCGATTCAATGCTGCAGCCCGAACCGGTCGTTGTGCCGCCGCCACCGCTGCCACCGTCTGTTACGCCTCCGTCTGTTACGCCTCCGTCCGCCACCACCACCACCGCCGCCACCACCACCGCCGCCGCCACCACCACCACCACCACCGCCGCCACCGCCGCCGCCACCACCGCCGCCTCCTAGCATGTGTATCCTGCTTCACGACGGGACCTGCCCGTCCCCTGAATATGTCGATTCTCAGGCGACGCAGCTTGCAAGCGAATACAATCAACACGAAGGTTTTCAAAAGCAGTGGGGTCTTGGTTCCATAGGCGCGGATGAAGCCTACGGCAAGCTCCGGCTGTTAAAGGGCGAAAATGTCGCGCCCGGTTCCGGCGTGACCATCGGTTTCGTCGACACCGGAATCGATACGGAGCACCCGGCGTTTGCCGGAAAGACGGTTGTCGAGCAGTTTTTACTGGGTGCCGTCGATGAGACCGCCATAACACTTCAGACCGGCTTAAAGTTCTCTCACGGCACTTCAGTCGCGAGCATTGCTGCCGGATCTCGCCTGTCGAATAATTCCGCCGCGCATCACGGAGTCGCGTGGGGTGCCGACATCGCGATGTTTGCCATCCCTGCGGGCGCATCCAGCGGCGTGTATACTCCCGTTAGGCTCGAAACTCTTGCCAGCCAAGACGCGGCTTTTGCCAGCGTCTTAACCGAGGCCCTGGCGTGGCGAGACGGCGAACGGCGCGTCGACATCCTTAACCTGAGCGTCGGCTACACAGGCTTAATCAACCGTTACAGCGAGCAGGACCTCCGCGACAATTTCGGACAGACGATCGCCGCGATCGCTCAGGCAGGTTCCGGCGACAAGACCATTTTCGTCTGGTCCGCGGGCAATGCGCACGGAGATTCCTGCGATTCCTCCGTGACGGACTATTGCAAGAACGGGAGCTTAAACGCGGTTTCGGTCGATGTGACAGCCGGTCTTGCGGTGCGGATCGAGGAACTTCGGGGACATTCCATTGCCGTCGCGGCGATAAAAGAGGGAGGGGAAATCACCGGTTTTTCCAATCGTTGCGGCATCGCCGCCGATTTCTGCATAGCGGCACCCGGACAAAGCCTTAGAAGAGCCCATTTCAAATCCGCTGCCGGCGGTTCAGTTGACCGGGGATTCAGTGATGGTTCCGGAACCTCGTATTCCGCTCCAATGGTCGCCGGAGGGCTGGCGCTCATGAAGCAGTTGTTTCGAGACCAGCTCTCAAGCACGGAACTGGTGGGGCGCCTGCTCGATACGGCCGATAACACCGGCATCTACGCCGACAGGGATACCTACGGCCACGGGAAAATGAATCTCTCCGCCGCGACATCGCCCGTGGGGGTTCTGGAGGTTCCGGTCGGGAGCATGACGGGCGGCGCCGGACCCGCTCTTAAGGCTACGGGGATTCGCCTCGGACCCGCGTTCGGCGACGGGCTTGAGCGGTCTCTTGGCGGACGGGAGATCGCGGCCTTTGACGCTCTCGGCGCGCCGTTCTGGTTCGACCTCGGCGCCCTCACGGCCGCCTCGGCGGGGCCGCCGATGGCGGCTAGGCTTCGCGAATTCGTGGAATTCTCCCCGCAATCGCATTTTACATCGACCCACGGCACGGGATTTACGGCCGGGGCACTTCAGTCTGGCTACCACGCCGCTTCGGCCCAGTCCGCACTCGGCCTTCTCAATGCGCCCGAGGGCGCCGGGGGAAGCCACCCAGTGCTTGCCGAATACCCTCTTGCCCCGGCGTTTACCGGCCGGCGCACCTTGTCGTTCACCACCTTCCCGGCGGAGGGGGCCTCCGAAGGGGGAGCGGCGCCGGGCGCTTCTGTTCGCCTAAGACTGGGTTTTCTTCGGACCCCGGCAGACGCCGGGGGCGGGCATCTCGCGCTTGCTGAGGACGCGCTGACCGTAACCGTGACCGGGGAGCGCTCCCTGTCCCTTGCCGCCTTTGCTACGGAAGGGACCTCGGAACGGGCGCCTGCCTCGGGCGCGGTGCTCTCCTGGCGGCCCGCCGGCTCTCCGCTCGGTCTTCGCGCCGGGTGGATAGGGGAGAGGGAGACCATGCTCGGAAGCTTCCCCGAAGGAGCTTTCGGAGCGCTCGCGTCGGATGTGTTCTTTGCCGGCGTAAGCGCGGACGCGGAGCTTGGCGAATGGCGCGTGGGGGCCGACGCTGAAATCGGAACCGCAGGCCCGGGGACCAGGGGCGGGATAATAGACGAGGTCTCATCGCTTACCACAAGCTCGTTCACCCTGCATGCCAGCAGAACGTTCTCCGGCGACAGCACGCTGCGGGTGGGTGTCTCGCAGCCTCTTCGCATAGAGCGCGGCCGGGCCTCGCTCACGGTGCCCGTCGGCCGCACGAAATCAGGCGAGGTGCTCAGGACCCCGGTTTCGGCGTCTCTCGTGCCGAGCGGACGGCAGGTCGACTTTGCTGTGAGGTGGTCTCAGCCGCTTTACGCCGGAGAGCTTCGCCTGGGCGTCATAGCGAGCGGTTCTCCCGGTCATCTTGCGGGCGTGGATACAGAACTTACGTTTCTTTCGGGCTGGCGGTTGAATTTCTAGCCGTGATGAACTGACCTTTGCGGTTTAAACCGCACGGTCATGCCGAAGGAGGAGGCGTGTGCTCTCGGCAATAACTCCATTATTAAAGCTCAGTGGGACCAGCATATTTTGGACATGGTTCGCGAAGGGACTTAAACGCCGGCCGATACGGCCCATGGCTCCCGAATCCTTCTTCGTGCCATTGAACGAATTTTGTAAAAATAAAGCTTGATTTCAGAAATCATAAATATCAAATTCATATATCAGAAGAAAGTGATTCCTCTCGGCGCGGGGTTCCTGGCAGTTCCTTTCTCCGCTCTCTGGCAGTAGCCGCCGGCGTGTTCGGTTTCTCAGGAAGCGGGGGGATCCGCTACGTTATTTCGAAATCTTTTGGTCCTCTGATTTTATTGCGCCGCCTTGCGGGGTTTCGCGGTTAATGCCGGTTAAGCCCGCAAATGGCATTGCCGATCAGTCAGGAGAGCACTCGGTCTTCATGAGCGGGAAAGAGTAATCTGACTTGAAAATTGGATGGCGGCCTTCCAGTTTTCAAGGTGTATTCTTACCCCGCGTGTTTAACGAAAGGCGAAACCGACCGGTTAAGTGTCTGGTGTTCATTTTTGCTGGAATAAGCAGACACCGTGTCCGCCGGCCTTGAAATCCGTCTGCCTAGTGATTACAATGTAATTACACAAGGAGGCAAACGCATGAAGATTAATCTGATATCCATTGGCAACTCGAAGGGAATTCGTATCCCTTCGTCAGTTATCAAGCAATGCGGTCTCGGCGACGAGTTGGAGATGCGTATCGAGAACGGAGTCATCGTGCTTGCACCGGTGCGAAGCGTGCGCGAGGGCTGGAGTGCGGCCTTTGAAAAAATGGCGACCGCCGGTGACGACGCGCCGCTGGTTCCCGATGCGCTTGAAAATGACTTCGATGCAGAAGACTGGACATGGTAAAGCAGGTCCGGCGATATGATATCTATCTGGTCAACCTGGATCCCACGCAAGGATCGAAAATCCAGAAGATGCGGCCATGCGTAGTGGTCTCGCCGGATGAAATGAACCGGTACATCCGCACAGTCATAATAGCGCCCATGACATTGACGCAACGAGACTACCCAAGTCGCGTAAATGTCACCTTTCAGCGGAAGAAGGGCCAAGTGGTCCTCGACCAGATAAGGACCGTGGACAAGTCTCGCCTGGTCAAGCGGCTGGGCGTCCTGCCGGACGCACGAGCGCGGAAGGTGGCGGATGTGTTGCGAGAAATGTTTGCCTACGGCAACTGACGAAAAACATCCTCAGATAGTAACATCTCTATTTAAGAACACGGGCTTGGGGGCAGCGTAAAAGAAGAAGTAGATGTAACCCCGCCTCTACGTTCAGAATTTCGCGGGGAAGCAATCTTATTGCCACTCATGAACTTGAGTTCTTGGAAAGAGGGGGTTTTCGGAAGAGACAGCAATTTTTCTCGGTAGGGAAATTTTGAAAAATAGATGGAATTGAAGCTTGTTTTATGGATCGCGGTCTGCGGCGTCGTGCTGCACGCCGGAGTGGACGTGGTTCCTCTCGGCGAGGGGTTCCGGCCGTTGCTTCTTCCGCTCTCTGGCGGTAGCCGACAGAATGTTGGATTTTGCTGGGAAGCGGGGAGATTTGCTGCGTTATCTCGAAAACCGCCGGCTGTCCGTTTTTCTTTCTATTTTTTATTCTGGAATTTGAAGATATGGTGATATTTCTGCGGGTGATATAAAGAACTGTCTATAAAAGCCGAGGTTGCGAGCGGACCAAGATGCCTAATCCCTCGTCCGGTTTTCAGGTGTCTGGGAATCGTGCTCGCGAAACTCCCGAGTTATCCTTGCGGCTTCGCCTGGGCTCATTCCCAGGTGCTCCAGGAGTTTTTCCGAAAGAGCAAGGCTTGAGAGAAGCGGTTCCCGGATCACGTAACCCGCGCCTGCTTCGCGCAGCCTGATTTCGTGAAAAGGGTCCGCGGCGCGTGCCATGATTTTAACGTTCGGAAAGGACCTGCGCACCTGGTTCGCAATCTTAAGCGATGTCTCCGTGTCTTCGACCGCTATTACGATCGCCGCTGCCCGGTCGGCACGGGCTGAAAGCAGCACCTGGAAGCGGGACGCGTCGCCGTAGTATATCTTGCTTCCGAACTGACGGACGAACCTGACCCGCCCCGGGTCAAGCTCAATTGCCGTGAACGGAATTTTGAGTGTTGCCAATACGCGGGCCACAATCTGGCCGAACGGGCCGAACCCCGCGATTATCACATGACTTTCCCGCGGTTCGCCGTCTGTCTCCTCATGGGGAATATCCGGGTCCTTCGGGCCGAACCGCGCGCCGAGTGTGGTGAGCACCGGGGTGGCCGCCATCGACAGCGTGACCACGAGAACGGCAATATCGGCTGTGGCCCGGTCAATGAGCGCCGCGCCGACGCCGGCTGTGAACAGAACAAACGCGAATTCGCCGCCCTGGGCAAGCACAAGCCCCGTCTGTACCGCTTCTCCGTGCCCGAGTCCCTGAGCCCTTGCAAGCGGGTATATGACAAGTGATTTCGCGACCAGGAGAGCCGCGGTCAGCCCCACGATCAGAAACGGCAGCTCGATCAGCAGACGGAGATTGGTTGCCATGCCGACGGCGATGAAGAAAAGGCCCAGCAGCAGTCCCTTAAACGGCATCACGTCGGCTTCGAGCTGGTGGCGGTACTCGGAATCGGCAACCATCATGCCGGCTATAAAAGCCCCAAGGCCCATCGACAGTCCCACGCTGTGCATCGCTAACGCGGCGCCCACCACAAGAGCAAGCGCGGCCGCGGTGAAAAGTTCATGGATCCCGGTCGCCGCCACGAAATGCAGGGCGGGGCGAAGCGTAAACCGCGCCACCACGAGTCCGCCCACTACGCCGGCTAAAAGCAGCGGATTTATCCCCGCCGATTCACTGGTTTCAGCCGACAGCACCGCCACCACGGCGATTGCCGGTATAACGGCCACATCCTGCATTAAGAGCGTTCCGAAAGCCGCTCGCCCATGGGGTTTGTTTAATTTTTTCTGCTCCCCGAGCAGCTGAATAACAAATGCCGTGCTTGAAAGCGCGAGGGAGAACCCGATCAGAACCGACGCGGGCGGACTGAGCCCGAGCAACATGAAACTAAATGCCGAGATGACGATTGAGGTAAGGAGAATCTGCACGGCGCCGAGCCCGAGGAGAAGCTTGCGCATGGTCCAAAGACGGCGCGGGCGAAGCTCAAGCCCGACAATAAACAGCAGCAGAACTATGCCGAACTCAGCGAAGTGAAGCACTTCGGCGGTGTTGCCTATAAGCCCCAGGCCGCTTGGACCTACTAGCAGCCCCGCAAGCAGGTAGCCGAGCACGGTACTTAATCCGAACTTGCGGCACACCGGGACAACGACTATCGTTGCCAGCAGGAAAACAAAAGTTTCAAGCAGTAAGTTCATATGACCTCCCGCGCAGCGGGCAATTTATCTTTACAGGCGGTTCACGGGGTTTTTCTCGCGTGAAATCCATTTTGTCCGACCGGCCCGAGACCGCCCGTAAACCGCGAACTCAACCGTCGTCTCCACTTTAAGCGTAAACAAAAGCGGAGTGCCGGACTCTTTTTATTCTGACGCAGCGTTTCTGATAACCGTTTGAAACGAATATGGGCGGTTCATGGCAAAAAACTGCGACGCGCCCTTTTGTTTTTTATTAAAAGAAAAACATCCCGGGAACCCGTTTCATAATTAAAACCGATTTTGACTTAAAACCTCCCGGCGATCACCAAGGGATTGCTCTCGGAAGTCTCCGGAGACCAGAAGGTCCGCTCTTTTTCCGGGATCTTCATATCTTCGATATATTAATATTAACAGGTTTTGAATTGGTAATTATTCAGCAAAGTGGTATCTCCTGGAGTCTCATACATCGGTCAGGTACTTTTTCATGCCATTCCATTTTTGCTCTTCAAACCTAATTTTATCATCCAATGGAACTTTTCCTGTTACTGTTTCTAATAGTTGTACTTATATTAATTGTATGGTTTCGGAAAAAATCCACCTCGGAACCGGACGCGGCAGAAACGAAATCTTTGCTGTCAAAACACAAAGATTTTTTTGACCATCTTTTTCCTAACCCCCTTACTCAAGAGCAGAGACTCTGCATAGTTGATGATTCCTATCGAACGCTGGTTATAGCTTCAGCAGGTTCGGGGAAAACTACGACGCTTATAGGAAAATACGCTTTTCTGCTAAAAGAGGGGCTTGCAAGCCCAAAAGAAATTCTGGTTCTCGCTTTTAACAAAGCCATAGAGCAGGAGCTTTCGGAAAAGATAAAAAAGCTCATCCCGGACGGCGCCCGCCCCGAAGTCTACACATTCCACGGGTTCGGTCTTGAACTGCTTCGGAGGACGGAAGGGAGAAAAAAAGTGGATATTCTCTCGGAATCCTCTTCTGACGGTCTTTTAGACACGGCCAACGTGCTAAAGATAATTGATAAGGCGAAGGGCAAATACCCGAAGATTGAGAACTGGATTTCTGAGTTCAGAGCCGAGTGTCCATACCATCAGATAGAGGAATTCGCTCGGAATGAAACGGAATACAACGAGGCTGTCTCAAGCTACCCCTACAGAAAGGAGCCATTCCAGTCAGGCGGGGAGTTTAAGCCGAAGCGCATTCCGAGTCTTGATACGAGGTACTGGGTGAGATCTCAGCAGGAGCTTGCGATCATAAACAGCCTGATAATAAAAGGAGTGAACGTAGAGTATGAAAGCCCCTATCCTGACGGGCAGATAACCCCGGATTTTTATTACCCGGAAATAGATCTCTGGCACGAGCACTTCGCGATTAATAGAGACGGCAGCTCGCCCTTTCCGGGCTACGTTGAAACGTTCCGGCGGAAAAAGAAGTTCTACGAGGAGCGGGGCGGGGATTTTCTTTTTACCTACAGCTACGAGTACTACGAAGGCACCGTGCTTGAGAAAATTTTCAGGAAGCTTGATGAGAAAGGCATCTCTTATGATCCTCCCCCGAAAAAATATATCGAAAGACGGCTCGGGGAGCTTTATACGGACGATACGTACAACTTGATCTCGAGATGCGTAAAGCTTGCCAAGGCGAACGATCTTTCCCCGATAGAGTTGTCCGGGCGCTTGGATTCTCTTCACGATAGGTTCAGAAGCAAGCTGTTTAGAAGGTTTTTCCTGCCGATCTTTGAGAGTTATCAGAATATCTTGAGCGAAAACGGCACCATAGATTTTGAAGACATGATCCTAAGGCCGACCCGACATTTAAGCGACGCTGAAAGAGAGGGTCTGCTGCCGGGCCGGTACAAGTATGTCCTGGTGGATGAATTTCAGGATGTATCTGAATCCAGAAAGAATTTCCTTGCTCAGATGCTTGCCCCGGATTCTCGTCTTTTCGCGGTGGGAGACGACTGGCAGTCGATCTATGGATTCACCGGTTCAAACAGCATGGTTATGAAAGAGTTTCTTGATTCAGATAAACCGCTTGCTCCCGAAAAGAAGATGCCGGAGCGGTCGGTTTCTTCATTTAAGCCTCGGGGGTATAAGATTCAGGAGACGTTTCGAACCTGCAAGCCGATTTCAGATCTTGCTTCTGAATTTATTCAGAAAAATCCCGCCCAGATCAGAAAATCAGTTCGTTCCCGGCCAGCGGATGACAGCACTCCTACTGTCAATATATGTTCTGTTGATTATTACAACAACGAGAATTTAAAAAGGGTTTTGGATCTGATTTCCAGATCGGATAAAAGCAAAGGGGTTTTTATACTGGGGCGAAAAAACAGGGAGATTGAGGCCGTTAGCCCCAAGAATCTGATGGCCTACAGAGACGACCTTAAAATATCCAAGGCGACTATCCACAAATCAAAAGGACTTGAAGAGGATATTGTCATTATACTGGGGATGGATTCAGGCATGAGGGGCTTTCCGAACCACGGAGGGGAGGATCCCCTGATCTCCGTTTTTCTTCCTCCAAGCGACAGTTATTTAAATTCGGAAGATAGACGCGTGATGTATGTAGCTATGACTCGCGCCAAGGAGAAGATATTTCTTGTCAACCAGTCCGTTCAGCCGTCATCCTTTACCGGAGAAGTAAAAGAAATATGCAAGCGTCTGGGTATTAAATTCAACGATGTCGTTTTGAGGGGAGATGTTGTCGGGCCGTGCCCGGAATGTTTAAGCAAGGGTTTAGTCGAAGGAAGATGGAGAGGGGCTCTTGTAAGGAGGGTAAGGAGCAACCCTCCTCCGTATTCCGTATTTTTGGGATGTACGAACTTTGGGAAAGGGCTTTGCAACTACACCAGCAATGAAGTGCCTTGTCCGGCATGTTTAACGAGAGGCGAAAGTGCCTGGTTAGGCGTACGTCCTAAAGAAAGCCCTAAAGAATACGAGGTGTTTTGCGCCGGTTGCGATTACCGCAAGGATTATGATTCATTTAGGATTTGAAAACCGGAGAAAACATATAATATTTTTTGAGGAACACGCTAATTTTCTGGATAACGTTTTAAATCTTTCGCAAATTTAAGTTTCGGTATTTCTTCAATTTGAGCCTCAACGATTGGGTAAGGCTATGAGAATTTTTCCTTGTCTGTTAAGTCTACTCACTACTCACGCCGACATGAGTTCTTCTGCGTCTCCGGTCTCCAATGACAGGTGACAGCCGCCAATTCCTTCAAAAAGCTGTTCTCGGCAGGTAAAAATCAGGACCTGGATGCTTTTGGCCGATATGTTGAGAATGTCGAACATGCGGTCCATCCTGTGGTCGTCGGAAAACACAAGAGCGTCATCAAGCACTACCGTTGCTGGCTGCCCTTGCTCAACGAGCATCTCCGCAAATGCCAGGCGGACCAGAACGGCGATCTGCTCCTGAGTTCCCATGCTCAGGTGATGGAAGGGTTCTTCGTACCCGCCCTCCCGTACCACGCCTGTGATCTTGAGGTTTTCATCTATAGCAATGTTTGCACCGGGGAACAGGAGTTGCAGATAGGGCCTGAGTCGATTTACCACGGGTGACATGTAGAGTTCCTTGGCTTCCCGTTCGGCACCGCGTAACGTTGAAAGCAGCAGGGTAAGAACATCCACCTCGCGCTTGGAACGTCTGATCTCTTCTTGGCAAAGTTCAAGCTCGCGGTTTTTCTGCTGAATCACCTCGTCAATCCCGCCGCCCTCGGAAGCCTCCACGCGCGACCTGAGCCCGCTTATTTCCACATCGAGATTCCCGCGTTTCTCGCGTCTCTCCTCAATGGCCTTTTCAAGACGGTCCATACGGGCCTGGAGCTGCTCAAGCGTCTCATCCTCGCGTCCGCCGCTCAGTTTAGCTATGACTTCTTCCTGCTCCGAAAGCCTTTTTTGGGCCGTATCGATATTTTTCAGAAGCTCATCGCTTGGGCACTGCTTTTCCGCATCTTCAAGCTGACTGCGAAGACGGGTGAGATGTTCTTCCGCACCTTCGTAACGCACGTCGGCGGTGGTGAGTTCGGTCTGGAGATTGCCGAGCGCCTTGTCCGGTCCGCTGAGTGCGGCGCGTGCTTTCTCAAGAGAGTGGCGCGCGTCGGCAGCCCGCCCCCTAGCGTCTTCAAGGGCCGTCTCGGATTCTTTGAGTGCGGGTAGTTCACTTAAAGCGAGTTCATTGGTTTCCTGCTTGAGTACCAGAGAAAGACTTTCAATGTGGTCGCCAAGCGCCTGCGCGCCAGCTTCGTACTCTTCGGTTGCGGGAGAGTGAAGTTCCGCCTCCTGGCGGGCAAGCTCAGCGTCCCGTAGCAGTTTCTCTCTCTCACCGTAACGGTTTTCGGCTTCACTTGGGCTTTCGGCGCCAACCTCCCTCAATGCGTTTTTAAGTTCGGCTTCGGCATTGCTTTGCTGACCAAGAAGTTTATCCCGGTTTTTTACGGCTGGTTCAACCGTGATTCGTCCGCATTCGGGAATTGTTATTGTTACCGGTGAAACGGCCCGGATGGAAGAGCGGTCGTCTGTAAACGGTTGACCGTTAATCTCAATACCGTCGGAGCGGTTCGGTTCTATATCAAGGGTTATGGTGGTCGCGACGGCGCTTAGGCGGTCGGTAGCTTTTTCAAGTTCTTTTTCCGCCGCGCGTATTCGTTCGATCAGTTCTTCGGTGACCGTAATGGTCGTGGCTTCCCGTTGAGCTTCCCGCCTGCGTGTTTCTGCTTCCCTAGCTTTTTCAAAACGCCTCTCAAGCTCTCCGATCCGGTTTTTCAGGCGCACGGCTTCCAAAACGCGGCTTTCCCGCAGGACGGTATCTTCAGCCGCCCCGAGGCCCGCCTCGGCCTCGTGCACCGCTGCGCGCAACTTTTCAATTTTCTCCCGGTAGTCCCTTTCTTTTTCCCGCACCTCTCCCCGGCGTTTCCCGGCTGCCTCCAGAGACATTTCTTCAGCCTTGGTCTCGTCTTTCAGTTGACTACGCTGTTTTTCTTCCCCTTCGGCCTTTTCCAGGTTGAGCTTCCTGAGTTCAAGTTCGGTCCCTGCGGCTTCTATTCGGGTTTCAAGTTCTTTTAGCTCATCGTATCGCTTCCGTGCTCTTTTAATCTTTTCCCCGTCGGTTTCGTCACGATTCTCTGACGACAGGCGCTTCAGAGTCTCTTGGGCTTCTTCAAGGCGGGCGAGGGTGTCAGAGAGTTCTGCGCGACGCTCCCCGAAACTCCCGATTTCTCCGTTAAGTGAGGTCTCCCGCTCGAGAATATCCCTGTATTGTCCTCTGGGCTTGTTGGTGCTGGAGGTGACCAGTTCGCCGAGCTGTTTTTCTATTACCTGCGGCAGTGCCCGTCCTCGTCTCCCCCCGAGTACCGTGCCGACCTCAGATTCAAGAGCGCCGTGGAGATTCCCACGCGCGCTTTCCGGAAGATCGGGTGCTCCGAAAGACCTGCCCTGCTTTACCCAGAGCACGTTCCACATTCCCAGGGTTTCCGGCTGCGCTCCGCTTCTCGCGGGTTTACCCAGGCTCAGAAGTTCGCGAAGTTCCTCCTCAGCGGCGTCTCCTTCAAGTGCTCGCCCGTCGGGACAGTCAAGACGCGCGTAGGGCTTCTTTATGAACCGTTTTCTGATCCGGTAAATACCCTCATTAAGTTCAAAGGCAAGCTCTATGACCGGCCCTGCATTGTTCCGGTCGTTCTGCAGATCCCTTACGGGTCTTGCCCTTGAGTCGTGTTTTTCAAACAGCACTGCGCGAAGCGCGTCGAGCAGGGTTGACTTGCCCATTTCGTTCGGGCCGACCACGACGTTTAACCCGTCATTGATCTCGCCGAGACGCATCGGGCTTGTGAATTTTTTGAACTGGTTTACCGCAAGGGATCGCAGTTTCATCGCCGCTCCGCCTCCGATTTCATATGTTCAAGGTAGAGTCGCTGGAGGGCCTCGGCTGCAAGCTCCCGTTCCGAATCGTTTCCTTCGCTTGCCATGCGCTTCAGGGTTTCCGCGGCCGCACGCACGAAACCCCGCCTGTCAATCCGGTCAAGGTCTCCTTCCGTGGGACTGGGAAAAAGCCGGCTGTCGTCGACGCGAAGGAAGCAGAGTGCGGCCGAGACGCCGTCTGTGATCTGCTGCTGGAAATATTCACGGTCGCCGAGCGACAGGGCTCCTTCCGCCTTCAGGTGCAGCAGCACCCGGTTCAGGTTTTTGTCCGCGCTTCTTAGTTTTTCCGAAAGAAAATCGATGTCCTCGCGGTTGTTTATCCGTTCGGAAAGACTGATCCATCTATACTGTCCCGTGTCAAAGGGCGTTACCTTTGGAGCGGCTCCGGTGTCATAAATTTCCACTAGCAGCGCTTGTCCGCCGTCCGCAACGTCAAACGCGTCTGTTTCCGGCGTGCCGCTGTACCAGCAGTGGTCATTTATCTTTCTCTGTCCGTGCCAGTCGCCAAGGGCCAGATAGGAGAGCCCGGCGCGGGCGGGGCGGTCAGGGGCTATGTGATTCGGGATGTTCTCATCGTCTGAGCCGAAGCCGACCACGGTGCCGTGGGCGATTCCTATGCGCGCAAATCCTTCGGGAAGAGTGAGGTTGTCCA
This sequence comes from Thermodesulfobacteriota bacterium, assembly GCA_965229995.1. Taxonomy (GTDB): domain Bacteria; phylum Desulfobacterota_D; class UBA1144; order Nemesobacterales; family Nemesobacteraceae; genus Nemesobacter. The sequence goes on from OZ245933.1 coordinate 236,244, forward strand.
TGTACGCGGTCGGATCTTCAAGAGTCTTTCGATGGAGAAGTGGCGCGGGCAGCAGAATCAGAGAATCATCTTCAAAGATTGCGGGCTCGGGCATGGTATGGATATGAATGTTGTCTGGAATGCCTCTGCGAGTGAGCTGATCCCAGAGCCCGTTTGGACGATGGGGATCGTGGTTTCCCGGCAGCAGGTGCCATCTTACCCCGGGGAAATTCCTCATGCGCTCAATCGGCTGGCTAAGAGAGCGGGTCGAGGGTGCCTCCATGTCGTATACGTCTCCGGCGACCAGGATATGATGGACGTCGTTTTGTTCGGCGAACTCCCCCAGGCGGGTAATCGCTCCGAGGCGCGCCTCCTGAAGGAGCCCCATCGTCTGGTTATCTACAAACCGGAAAACCTTTCCGATCTGCCAGTCAGACGTGTGTATTATCTTTGTTTTCATAAGACCATGCCGATGTCGTTATTGATGATTTCCCAGAATCTCTTTGTTTTCCGCTGCAGAGGTATGGGCGGTTGCTTTTTCTGGGAGAAGATTTTTATCGTCATTAAGATACACGTGTACTTGGAAGCGGGCTAGCTTGGGTTTGTGTTTGAAAGTTGCTGAACTCAGATTCAAGGCAACGGTTTTTGATTGTTGTCACTTCTAAATTAATTTAGGAGGACAACACAAATTTGGATTAAATGGGCGTCAAGAAATTTTATCAAAAGTGGGTTGATTTGATCAGATCAGCCCTCAAGCTACAAAACAAATCCAGTTTTCTGAAGTTTTGCGGGTAACCGGACAAATAACGGACAAACGAGTGACTAATTTATGCCTGATCAAATGAAATGTTGATTCTTTTAATTTACACCACTTGAACTTTGAAGTGCACCACTGACTCGGATAATCTTTTTTTCAGTGGGAGCCGGGCACGGGGATGGATAAGGCGGCCTTGGAAGGGGACAGGTCGGTCGCGGACTCCCCCGGCGGTTCGGCGTTCATCCTGATCGGATAAGCACCTCGAAGAAGCGGCTTACGGAGAACGCCGATGCGGATAAGGGATATGCGCGCTGAAACGGATCAGCTGACTTTTTACCTCTTGGCGTCCCCCCTGTTGTAAATCAAAGACGCCCCCGCGCGGCCGCCTGAATGTCAGATAGTGAATCTGCTGCCGTGTTGATTATCTAGCGGCCCGCACGGGAAGCTTGACGCCTTCATGTTCTTCTAAAGATGCGAGCAGAGAGGAAATATTCTTGAGACTCGGATTTTCTCTCGGACTGAGCATGCGCATCGGACTCTTCGGGCCTTTTTTTGCGTAAGAATTCCAAGTTCCCGAAAACCGGCTGTCGCGTTAACGTAGTCTCGCAAAAGTTCTTTCACCACGCTGATTTCATCATTGAGCGTGCACTCAATCGCCTCGGTCAGAAGGTGTCAATGGTACATTATCTGTCCGGTTTTGTAGCACGTGATTTGTCCGGTTTTGCAGTAGAGCGATTGTCTAGATTTATCTTTTCCATAGAAGGAGGAGATTCTGATGGATCAGACAAGGTTTCTGCAAAGAGTCAGGATGAACCAGTTCAAAAAAGTTTACGACAGATGGAAGCAGAAGAAACTGACACAGAAAGAGGCGGCAGAGCAGCTTGGGACTTTCTACTTTTTATCAAGCAAAAATTTTATGTATATAGCGGATTTATCTTTTTTAGGAAGAGGCCTCCTTAGTTTGTATCATGGTTTCAAGTTTTTTCTATCAGGCAGCAATTACATCCGTTGTTTTTTTGAAGTTCTTGTCAAACAGCTCTCCTTTTTCCAGCAGCTTGCATGCGACAAAGAGAAGACGGTCGCCCACTGAGCGCAGAGCTCTGTAATAACCATGTCCTCGTTTGCGAAGCGCGGCATATTTGGCTTTGCTTGTCGGATCGTGCATAACTGCTATCCCGGCCCAGTGAACAATAGCGTCCACGAGTTTTCGGGAAGCTGCCCGTCGTCTTGTCACATATCTGGTCTTGCCCGACTGCTTCGTTACCGGAGCAGTGCCGCCGAGGCATCGCAGGGAGTCACAGTCACGTTTTTTCAGCGGGTCCCAGGCCTCGGTAAGCAGCGTAGCCAGCCCTAATTCTTAGGGTAGTTGTCGCTTTTTTTGATTTTTAAGTTCTTCAGGAATTTAAATTCCTGAAGAACTTAAACAGGAGGACAACTCCCCTGACATCTAGGGAGCAGCTTTTGGTATTGTGGGACCCTGTGAGTGAAGCCGACGGGTACAAGGTACAGTGGAAGTCAGATTCAGAGCAGTTTGATTCATCTCGTCAGTACACTGTAACTAGCGGTGACACGACCAGCTACACGATTTTAAACCTCGTTTCAGGCACTGAATACACCGTGAGGGTAATAGCGACAAAGTCTGGCGCTGATGATGGTACGCCTTCAACGGAAGTGATAGGGACTCCCAGTGCTCCGGATACGACCCCGCCACCGCAACAACCGACAACCACGGGGCAAGGGGGCGGAGGATGTTCTATTGCTTCGAATGCGGGGACGGGGAATACACCTGAAAGTATTGTATTTAACTTGCTTTTGGTTGTATTTGTCCTGGTTTCAGCGGTGTTCCCTGAAAAAGGCAGCAGACAATCTTCATGTGTCCTGCAGGAAATTCCGTAGCGGTTTCTCATGTCTTTTTCTCTTTGCGCTTCACGAGGGTCTACCGTAAAGATTCAGCAGAGTTCCTATATGAAAGTCCAAGGGCACGTGTATGCCGCAGAGAAAAAGCTTCTGATAGCCGGAAGGTGCTTGTTGACCAGAAATATAAGCGAGAGAGGCAGCTAAAAGAAACCGAAGAACAAATTGACCGTCAGATTGATTCGCTTGGCAAAAAAGACGGTCCGCAAGGCGAAGGGCTCGCAAAACCGAATGATGTTGAAATCCTCAGACCATTTCCAGGCGTAGGCAGAATTGTCCTTGCCGCTATATTCGGTGAAACCTATGAACCGCTGTGCCGATGTGACTACGGGTCGCTTCGGAACCTGACCGGCGCGGTTCCGGTAACGAGGCAGTTGGGGAATTTTGAAAGATAGTGCTTTAATTTTTTCGCAAATAAGTATCAAGAAGATTACGGAGCGTTTCGGATAAACGCTTGCATAAAATTGCCTTGTCCCGGCCCCGATTTCCGGTGTGTTTCTGGGGAATACGCTTATTCTTGAGGCAGGAGCGAGTCCCGCGACCCCTCGTACACAATGTCTAGGAGTGACGGGTCTGTGACACTATTGTTCGTATGCAGGCGTATCACGCTACGGTTCGTACCGCAGTCTCCGAAGTCATCGCAGGTAAGCGTGCCAAGGATGCCTTGGAAGCCTTCAGTGCCGTCGAGCGCATCACGCAGTGCCGCACGGTCGATGTACAGCGTATCTCCGTCGCTAACCGCAACCTGCTTAATAGCCGAGAGTAACAGAATCGTGGCGTCATAGCCGTGTTTCCAGTACGGGGTTGCTGGAGGCTCCTCATTGTTGGTCTCCTTGAACTCGGTGAGTATATCATCGGCGCTTCTGCCTGTCGCTTGGTTCATGTTCCCGCTGTCTCCGGGGTCAGGGGCCGAGAAGTAGAAGCCTTCTGATTCCGGCAACGCAAGAATCTTTGTTGTCAAGGTGGCGGCGCTACCGATCTTCTTCACGCCTTCTAGGCTGCTGCGCTGGGCTGCCTGTTCAATCAGAGATATTGCCTCGTTCGTGAAGAGCGGGATAACCATGCCATCGGGGTCGGCTTCGTCAAACGCGTCGAGAACAGCAGTCATATCAGTCTGGCCTTCTGTCACCTCTGCGATGACCGGAACCGTGCCGCCAAGTTCACGGAAAACAGCAGCAAAGTCATTTGCAAAAGCACTGGTATACGCGTCTCCATCATGAATCGTCACCATTGTGCGCAACCCCAGTTCCTCGTAGCTGAAACGCGCGACAATGCTCGCCTCGATGAGGTCGTTGTCCGCAACACGGTAGTAGCCCTTGTAGTAGTGCGGGCTGGCATTTCCGAACAGGTCGGACGTAAGGACAGGTGACGTGTTGGCCGGCGATACCATCGACAGGCCCGCCTTGCTTATGATGGGCGACGCCTCAACCGCTGCGCCGGAGCACAAGGTGCCGATAACGCCGACGACCTGCGCGTCGGCAACGACGGCTTCAGCCGCTGCGCGCCCACCCTCACCCGAGCACATCTCGTCAAGGGTTTCGATAGAGACCTGATGCCCGTTTATGGGGCCGAAATCCTTGATCGCTATCTCCATGGTGGTTTGAATGTCAGAGGACGGCGCCGGCTCTTCCGTATGGGAAAGGAGCGCTCGGATTTCGATCGGCTGACCACCCTTGATCTTGACCGTTTCGGAATCACTATGGCAAGCGGGCATCACGAAAACCACAAAAGCGAGTAGCAAGCCTTGTCCTATGAGAAACAACGTACGCATTTCAAAATCCTCCTTTGGCGGGTCTGTCTGCAGAGACCGTAAAATGCTGCCGGTTTTGTGCTGTCCTTAAGGGGCATGTTCCTGTTAAAACTCGTTCGCTACGCATTGCTGAGTGCAAGAGCATTCCGCTTTAATAGCCCCTAATAATCTATTATCGCATTATAACTGTCTAGTTAGTCAAGACTTTTTCCTCTTTAATTCACCTGTTTTTTAGTAGTGGCGGCGTGAATGTGGCCTGAGGCGAGGGGATATAGGGATACGTTTCGGCTCTGCGTGGAGCGGGACTGGCGCCTTGCCTGCCAGTTGGGAGAAAGGCGCTCGGGCGCCCGGACTGCTAGCGGGGAGGCTTGGCTGCTCCGTGGACGCACCTGTCCTGCGGGGCACGGTTGCGTTTATCGGTCACGCGCCGGGAACAGGGGTCAGCAGACCGACGGTCAGAGGATGGTAGATTTGCATATGGCTCCTCTTGAGAGTTATATTCAAGTCTGGTGTACGGAGGATTTGAATATAACTCTTATCTCCTCATGAGCCGGAGAAGTCGTGACCTAGCAAATGCCGAGACAGAATCCGCAAAAAATTTCTGACGCTGTCGTTTCGACGTCACGCGCGCGTGTACGCTCCGCCTTTACTCTCGGTTCACTGGTCTGGCTGCCGGCGGGGATTGCCGCCACGTCGGTATTGCGCGGGTTCGGGTTACCGGTCGAACCGCAGGCCTGGCTTTCGTTGATCGTGATCGCGCCGTGCGGCCTGCCGCTTGCGCTTGCCTGCAGGCGGCTTTGGCGCCTGGGATATCCCGCCGCCGCGTGGGCGGCTATGGCCGTGCTCGGGTCCGCGACGGTTGGCGCGTCTTTATTCGCGGGACTGCTCGGCCCGGTGGCGATTGCTGTATATGCCGTGGTGCTAAGCCTTCCGGTCTGGCTTGTCTGCCGGCTTGTTGACCGCAGACGGTAACCGCGGGCCCCGGCCCGGAGGCTCAAGGTTTAAAACCGCGGCGGAACCGAAACGAAAGATATCCGCGCGGCAGGCTCAATTGCGCGCCGCGCCGCAGAACATGTTAAACTTGGCAGAGCAATTCGAAAACCGCCTGCCCGGCGGATTTTTTCGGGAGATCGCGTAATGAAAAAATTATTGCTAATAGCGGCTTTGATCATTGCCCCGGCGCTTTACTTTTTTCTTGGATACTACGATGTCTCGGCCACAAAACCGCATTCGGAAATTGTAAATATGACGCTTAGCAGAATTACCGGGAGTTCAATCCGAAGAAACGCCCGAAGCGTTGAAACCCCCTACGACGTCAATGATGAGAACATGTACGTAAAGGGTTTCAGAGAATATGAGGGGATGTGCGTCGGGTGTCACGGGGCGCCCGGCGTTTCGCCGTCTCCGACCGGGCGGGGACTTTTTCCGAAACCGCCGAGATTCCCGGAAGAAGAGTTGCATGAATATGCCCTTGAAGATATTTTCTGGGTTGTGAAAAACGGAATTAAAATGACGGGAATGCCCGCTTACGGACCCACGCACGAAGATGAGACGATCTGGGCGATCGCCATATTCCTTGACAGATCGAGAAATTTATCCGAAACGGAATATGGAGAGCTTAAAGACAGATATAAGGATAAGCATCATTAACGCCGCCGCGCCGATGGCGGTCTCGCCACCATGAAAAGATAGATAAACGCCGCGACGGCTGAGAACGGCAGCCTGCCGAACTGTGGTGAATCGAGGCCATATTCGAATATCCGCATCATTCCTCTGCCTGTCCTTCCCGGCGCGCTCGCGCAAACAGCAGATCCTTTGCGGCCACCACGGCGCCCCCGGTGATCAGGACGCAGGCAAGAGCGATGCGCCAGTCAGCCCGGCCGACACCTGATGCAATAAGGATCAAGGTTGAAAGCAGCGGCGCCACATAGCTTGCGGTGCCCAAGACCCGGATATCGCCGCGTTTGATGCCAAAGTCCCAGGCGTAAAAGGCAGCGCCCACCGGCAACAGGCCGAGGCCGGCGACGGCGAGCCATTGTCCGGTTCCTTGCGGCCAGACCGTCTGTTCCAGCGCCAGATGGCAGATGAGCGAAAGAACGGCCGTTATCGCGCAGAATCCGGTGACAACATCGGTTGGAACCGCGCCGAACCGCCGTGACAAAAGCGAGTAGGCGGACCAGGTAAAAGCGGAAAGCAGCGCCGCTCCGTAGCCGAAGGCAAAGCTGTCATTGAAAGAAAGGCTGTTTTTCGAAACGATCAGCACTGTTCCTGCCAGACCCGCCAGCACGCCGGTTATGTGCTGCCAGCCGAGCCGCTCTCCTGGAAGGAACGCTGAACCGACGACGATCAGCAGGGGCCAGAGATAGCCAATCAGGCTCGCTTCGACAGCCGGCGCGTTGCGCAGGGCAGTGAAGTAGAAAAAGTGATAGCCGAACAGCCCCCCAACGCCGAGACACCATACGCGCAAGGGCTGGCGCAGATTGCGAAAACCCGACGGCTTTGCGGCAAGCGCGATCAGTCCGATGGCGGTGGCGATCGAAAAACACATCGCGGCAAGCTGAAAGGGCGGCACTTCCCCCGACGAAGCCGTCAGAAGGGCCAGCAGCGACCACATAAGGATTGCGCTAAATCCGATCAGCGTTGCCTGCATCAATACTTTCTTCCATTGTCCGAATGCGGGACTGAAGGGTAGCGGAAACTGCCTTGGCTGTGATAACCGGGTTTCGGTGCGGAACTATCTGGCTTAACCAACCGTCCCTTTGAAGCCATGCATAAAGTCTTACGCTGTAGCTAACGATCTCGGTATTATTCACAACTATTCCCGTATTTTTCCGCCACTTCTCAACAAACTGAGTGGGATTGTAGAACACCCACTTTGGAGAGTCAATCACTTTTTTGTTCGATTCCTGCCCGATGGGGTCTTTTGTTACTCGGTACGCTACCCAGTCGGCGAACTTGGTTGAGTTGTTTGAACTGAGGATATAGATGTCGCGGATGAAGATATCATTGGTTGCTGGCGAACCGCTTGAGCATCAGCAAAGCCGCCTTGAGTATGGCTGGGAGACGGGACTGGTTTTTTTATCCTCTGAGACCATGAGTATACAATCCAGGCTACTTCCTTGAGTGGAACGATTTCCCCTATCCGCCATCTCTAAAGCGCGACGGTCGTTATTACGGCGAAATATGGATGACTGTAGCTTTTGCGCCAACAAGAGGGGCTCGCTGGGGAACCGAATATTGCGAAACTCATATTGACACAAGTCTTGGAGTTTACTACGAACAAATTTCACGAAAAACGGGAGAAGTCCAAACAAAATTCCGTGGATTGGTACCTCCCGAGCACAAAAAACCAGGCGTTCTTTATGAGTCGTATCAAGTCGCTCAGTTGTGCAAGTTGGCGCCTGTTCGAACCTACCATGGCAAAATGGGAGATAGAGGCAAAAGAGGATTGCGATGGAGATTAAAGCTAAAGTTGTTGACGCGTCATGGTATAGACACGGAATGGGCGCATATGGGGGACTTTGGACTTCCGCTGCTGGTATGCAGCAGCGGAGAGTTAGAGCATAACTCTCAACATCGGGAAGCTATATATGATTCCTATGAAATAGAAATTAAATTCAATAAAAAAGACTTGTTCGGTTTCCCAAAGGTTTATGAAACCTCTGGGAGAATATTGAGATTTTCAGTTGACTCGGAAATAGAACTGCAAGATCTTCATGTTGATAAGAATGATTGCAACAGTTGCTGCTTGGGGATATTTCCTCAGTACCGATGGCAAGGCGTGGCGGATTTCATATTGAAAAAAGTCGTCCCGTTTTTTTACTGGCAATCTTATAGAAGAATAAGGGGACAGAAACCTTGGGAGGGACATGCCCACGGAGATAGAGGTATTGAGGATACCTTAGCTTTAGTCTCTCGTAGAGGTAAGGGGAGAAATCGTAATGCTTTATGCTACTGTAACAGCGGTAAGAAATACAAAAAATGTTGCTATCAGAAAGACTCGATATTGCGATCGAGCTTGTTGAAAGTAAAGATGGATAGGAGAAAACTTAACACTAATTGCCCCGGCAAAGATTCTCAGTGATAGCCAACTCCTCTAAACACCAGTTCAGCCAGTTTTTAAGTGCAAGGAGAAACGAAAGGATCAATGTCGCATTTCATAAACGGCTATTCGGAAAACAAGACCTCTGGAGACCACCATGGCTGCACAGATCAAGATTAACAAGCGAAACGTCCACGCTATCAAGTACGACGGCGATCTGGCCGCGGAGTGGTATACGGACCGCAAGACCGCCATCGTGAAGGTGTTTGGAAATCGATTCCTCAAAGAGTATGTACCACTCCACTGCAAGTTGCGCACGGCCTATGAATATTGCCAGTCCATGGAAGTCTTTATCGAACCCAAAATCGGCGGGAGAAAGGCACCCGAGATACGGCTTGCGGACAATCTCACGGACAGGCAACGCAGAATAGCCCTTGAGGCGGTTTCCCGCAGAACTTTTGGAACAGGGGATAGTGGGGATGGAAGAGGCAAACGGGTTATAAGTTTGTGTCTAGCTTCAACAGGTGTTTCATGACAGCCCCTGCGGAAGAGGGAAGCGCGTTTGTGCCTCTGCTCGGCCTGGGCCTTGAATTCGTAGCTGTACTGCATAAAAGTTGTTTGTCAGCAACAACGAATGCCCGAATTTAAAATTGCCTTGCTTGATGGATTTGCAGGAGGAGGAAAATATCAAGGTGGGGAAGCAGGTTCCCCGTTTGTTTTACTGACAGCAGTAGATGAGGCCGAATCTTTTATCAATAATTCGCGTGCTTCAACAGCGCAAATTCCTCTGCTTGGGAGTCCGATTGACAAACTTAGCTCTACGAATACAGTTTTCCTTGGAACTAAGTTGAGAATGATCTGCGAATTGCCTGAAAATATGTCCCGTAGAACCAGAACAGGAGTTAATTCATCTGCCTGAGACCGGGAAATTTGAATTTAAGAATCTTAAATGTCTCTTCCACATAAATGGTTCACAAGACCACTATATAAGCGGTTAGTAAGACCGCTGTTACCCCATAAGATATCTATCAGGTTGGACTTTAGATACAGGGTTGGCAAGTCCTTGAACTTGCACCTCCCGATGACTTTCAATGAAAAAATACAGTGGATAAAACTTTACGACAAAAACCCCCTTATGCCTTTATACGCTGACAAGTACGAAGTCAGGAATGTTGTCAGGAGCAAAGTCGGAACACACATACTGAACGAACTGTACGGAGTTTTTGAAAGCGTGGATGAAATCGATTTTGATTTGCTGCCTGAATCTTTTGTCCTGAAAGCAAACCACGCTTCAGGGTGGAACGTGATTGTCAGAAACAAGTCGGCGCTTGATGTGGAAGAAACAAAAAAGAAAATAAAAAAATGGTTGACCAGTCGCTATGCCGAAAGAAAAATGGAATGGGCATACGAAAATATTCCAGCTCGGATAGTCTGTGAAAAATACATGGAAAACGAAGGTGGCTCAATTAACGACTATAAGTTTTTTTGTTTCAACGGGGACCCCCGTTTTATACAGGTGGATCTGGACAGATACACACAGCACACAAGAGCGTTTTACACTCTTGAGTGGCGAAAGCTCGATTTTTTTACTATATGCAAGCACTGTTCCTATTGCGAGAAAGAAGTTAAACGGCCGGACTCTCTGGAGGATATGATAGGGATTGCGCGTGTGCTTTCGAGTGATTTTACTTTTACGAGGGTTGATATGTATGATGTTGGAGGGAAAGCCATTTTCGGCGAAGTGACTTTTTATCCGGGAAGCGGTATGGAGAGGTTCTCACCGGAGCGATGGGACAAAGAATTCGGAGAACTCCTACAGTTGCCTGAAAGATTGCTTGAGGACTGAACCGGCATTGGCTTTTAGCCCGCATTTCTCACAAAGGTACAAGAGTGAAGAGTTTTTAGGGGCCGGATTCCGTACTTCATCTGGATTTGCTGTGATCAGGAGTTTTTTCTAGACATAGGTTGGCAATTAGGGGGATTTTTACCCGATTCGCAGTTCCCAGCGGTATCCAGACACAACTATCCCCTGACTTTGCCGGACAGCTAGGTTCATAACCGCCGATTCAACCCACAGACACCGCCTGAAGCTTCCACAACACTTGGCGGAACAGGTCTCGGTACGGATAAGATGCTTGCCGGAAGAAGGCGAATTAGAGATTCACGAAGATCTCTTCGTAACCAGAGACCATTTTGTCGCTGGAAAAATATTGTGATCGTTTTTTTGCTTCCATCGACAGATCAACCCTGAGTTTTTCATCCCCGATAAGCCTTAAAATCGCCGAGGCCAGTTCATGAGGGTTGGCAACCGGAACCAAGAGTCCGCTTTTTTCGTTCTCTATTATTTCATTAGGTCCGTAGTCGCAGTCTGTTGACACCACGGGCATTCCAAGCGACATAGCCTCAAGTAGCACTAAACCAAACCCTTCCCAAAGAGACGAAAGAACAAAAATATCACCATGGCGCATGTACCCATACGGTACCTTTTTCCCGACCATGTCCACTTTCTCACTTATTCCAAGCGATTCTGCCTTCTGAAGCAACTTCTTTTTCAGCTTGCCGTCACCAATTATTATTAATCGTGCTTCGGCTGTTTCATTCACGATCCTAAACGCTTCAAGAAGGTATGGATACCCTTTCTGGATGTGCATGCGTCCCGTAGCAACAAGAACGGGACAATTATCGCGAAAGTATTTGTGGGAGTGAGAAGAAGTGTCCGCCATTTTAGATTTTTCTACTGCTTCCTTGCTGTCTATGCCGTTATGAACCGTCTTAACTTCATTTAATTGGAAAACTTTCTTGGTCTCCCTCCCCACCCCTTTCGAAACCGCAACTACCACGTCTGCAAGACCGTAAATTCTTTTTCTGTAAAAAAGAGCAAACGATTTAGGCCAGATGCGCCATCGTGTTGGCAAGGCGTATGACAATTCAAGAAGCGGGTTATTGCATGCTACCAAGACAATTCTGGTTCCCAGAAGCCGCGCGGCCACTGCAGCTATAGGTTTTGTGCTCCAAGTCATGGAACATAGCACGTCAGGTTTCCATCTGGAAATCGCCATTGCCGCCTCGTAAACTCCCCTAAGGAAAAAAGGCTTGAGATATTTGCTCCGTGCGGAAATAATTTCTACCTCGGGGTTAATATCTTTTGCTCTCTCGCCTTTCCCACCTTGCAGGTCAAATACTAAAATTGCAGTTGTATGCCCTTTTTCACAAAGTTTATTTGCAAGAGCTACTATACGCTTCTCGGCACCGCCTCCGAGAGTTAAGCTTTTAGTTATAAATAATATTCGCTTCATTGTTTTTTTGTTGCTGATTTAGTTCTGTAGCGAATATGGTTGAACATGAACAAGGAAAACAGAAGTATTATAATTGCGGGGGCGAGTCTCGAAGCGGCAACTCCGTTATAAGAGTATCCATGTACCAGTACGAGAAGTACAGCTATGTAAGACACAGATGAAAGACCAACCCTGATCATTCTCTGTCTCAGTCTGTTAAGTGCCAGTTCCACTGAATCAATCCAGAAGTAAAAACCCGATAAGAGTTCAGAGATGACAATGAGCTGCAGAGCTAACGCAGCGGGCTCGTACGCGCTACCGAAGAAAATAATAATGATTTTGTCTGCGAACAGAAAAAATATTAATCCGACCGGCAAGAAAACCTTCAGAAGATTCTTGGTGGAATAGGAAACAATCTCGCTGAAAGCTTCCTTCGAACCGCGGCTTTGTGCGGCCACAAGGGCGGGATATATGGTGTCTTCTACAGGTTTTCGTAATCTTACGCCTATACCGGAGAAAATTGTGGCTACTCTGTAGAGACCGACTGCCTCCTTGCTTGTGAAATATCCGAGAATTAACACGGGAATCTGCTTGCTGAAAGCATTGTTTAAAAAACCTGTAAAGGTTGAGGTAAGAACAAACGGGCGAATTTCTTTGATAGTAGCTCCTAAATTTTCCACTTTTGCGGTCGTCCATCTCTTAAATCCTGACTGCTTGAGAACTTGGAACACTGTTATCTGGAGCATCAGAAAGAACACGAAAGCTGCTATCACATAACAGACAAGAATTTCCTCTATTCCAAATCCGGCAAGAAGGCAACCTGCCACTAGGGCAACCCTTAATCCGGTGCGGGAAGTTCTTATGAAAGCTATGGTTTTAAACCTGTCGAAGATCTTGAGAATCGCTTCAGAGTTCTGGTTAATGCTTGATACCAGAACACTTGACGAATAAATAAGAGTGAATTTGAATGCGTTTTCAGAGTGGATAAAGAGATCATTTGCTACTCCGGCGAGAAGAAGGCATACTGCCAAGGCGACGACGCCCACTAGGAAATCAAGAACATAAAAAACCTTGATGAATGAGAGGACTTTGTCCTTTTCCCCAAGCTCCCGAGACTGCCCCACATATCTGATGACCGCATGGAAAGACTTTAAGTCTATTAGTCCGTTTACTATGGCTACATAAGCTATTATCAAGCTGAAAAGACCGAACTGCTCAACCCCCAGAAACCGCGCGATCAGCACGGGTTCGGCTGCCGCGAAAATAGAAGTTGCCACCCCTCCACTAAAAAGCCAGGATGCGTTTTTGAAAAGGTTTTTTGTCGGGTCGCCTGGAACTGGCATCTGGGAAGTTTTATCTTGAAGCGTAAAATACCATTATGATGAAACTCTGCTTATTTTACCTGAATGAGCCTGTCCTCTCTGCAAAAGAGCGAAAAACCCCTCCGTGCTCTTACGTTCGCTCCTCCTGGATTTCCCTGAATATCCGCAGGTTTTCCCGGGTCATTTTCTCTACGCTGAATTCCCTTGCCCGTTTTTTTGCCTCTTCGCCCATTTTTGTCGCGAGCGTTTTATCTTGGAGCAGTCTCAAAACGGTTTCCGCCATCTTTTCCGTGTCTCCGACCGGAACGAGAATTCCGCTTTTGCCGTTTTCGATAATTTCGCTTGCGCCGAAGTCATGGTCGGTACTGACAATCGGAAGCCCCAGAGCCAGTGCCTCCAGCAGCGAGTTTGAAAACCCTTCAAACAGCGAGGAGCAGATGAAAATATTGCATTTTACGGCGTATTTGTGAGGGTTGGAAATAGAACCCGTAAAGTCGATTTTGTCTCCCACGCCGAGTTCCCTCGCTTTGGAGTCGATCTTGCCTCTCAGGGGGCCGTCGCCTATAAGAAGGAACCTAAGCGGAGTAACACCGTTTACCACGCTTAAGGTTTTCACCAGGTTTTCATATCCTTTCGACGGAACCAGTCTTCCCACCGAGACCGCGACTGGAATTTCCTCGTAAAACCACCGATGCATTGCTTCTTCCTTGGAACGCTTTTCTATGCGTTCTATTTCTATGCCGTTGTGAACCGTCTGTGTTTTTTCTCTGACTCCGAGGCGGGAGAGACTTTTTCTTCCTGCATGCGACTGGACTATTACAGAATCCGCCATCTTGTAGCAAAAGACCTTGGCGAACCCGATGGCGTTTCTTAGAACGGGCGGCCAACGTCGCAAGCTTTGCTTTATGTTGCTGACTTCGACTGCGACTGTCTTGATGCCGAGAACCCTGCCCGCAAAAATCATCGCCGGTTTTGTTGTCCAGAACCTGCTGTAGAGAATATCGGGTTTTTCCGTTTTTGCGGTTTTGTAAATGAAGCGGAATCTTGAAAAGAAATTCGAGCGCGAGCTGTAAGAAACGACCTTGACCTCGCTTGAAAGCTGAGAGGTCAGGTCCCCCTTTGTATCCGTAAGCAGAACCGTGACTTCGCATCCCTCGCGGGCAAAACCGTTTGCAAGGGCTATCGTTTGCCTCTCCGATCCTCCGCCCCCGAGATTAAGACGGGGCGCCACCATCATTATCTTCACTTTCTGCTTATACCTCGCTCATATCCCAAGGCCTCTAAGAAATCTAGCCGTGCCACTTTTTGTCGGCTGTATGATGAAAAGAATTGTGAAAGGATGGAGAACACAACAGCAACCGGCATGGACAATACGGATTTCCCGCAATTATGTCAAGCGATGACTAGAGGGGAAGATGGGCCCGGTCCCACTGTCTGGTTTATGCTGATTTTCCCTTGTTGTGCACGGTTCTACCAGAAACCGGTACAGCCATTTCATCATGTACGGCTTGTTTGGAGAAATCCGCAGTTCTTTCCCCACAATCCGATCGTGGCCTGTTAAAATCCTTATTTGACAACAACTCCCGGTTCAAACAGTATATCCGCAATATGCGGGGAAAGATGAAAAAGCTCCTTTTGATTCTTCCATTTTTTTTGCTGCTTTCACTTCCTTCCTACGCAAAGGAAAAAGTTTACAAGACTTATACAGACGTCGGAGAACTTGAGAAACCCACTCTGACCATCTCGCAGGTTCTTTCTTCTCGAGATGAGTTTCACAGAAAGGTGTTTACCCTCGAAGGTCAGGTGGGTGAAGTTGAGTTCAAGGAAATGATAAACGGAAGAAAGTTCACACTGTTCTGGCTTTTTCAGGATGATCCCGAAAAAAGAATAAACGTTTACGCCAGAGGGTTCGTGGAAGGTATTCAGAACGGAAGCAGGATAAGAATTCTGGGCTGGTACAGAAAGCATAAAAGGTATTTTTTCGTCAAGCGCAAAGACATTATGAAAGCGAAGAAGATCCATATTCTTAAGTGAATCTCGGAGGCGGGCCAAATCGTTCCCTAGACGACCATACCGCTGCTTGGACATGTCTACACGTACAAACGTTCATTTTGCATTCGGGTTAACAAACGGCTGTGCTGACAATGGAAACGCTATTAAGATCGTTACTGAGGCTTTTGCCCGACGAAACGCTTGTCCGTCTGGAATTTTTCTATAATCTCGGCAGATTCCCTGACTTGAGGAATCCCAGGACCCTCAATGAGAAAATACAGTGGATAAAGCTTTATGACAGAAATCCCCTCATGACGCTGTGTACGGACAAATACGAAGTGAGGAAAATTGTAGAGAGCAAGGTCGGGGCGCACGTGCTGAATGAACTTTACGGTGTTTTTGAAAGTGTGGATGAAATAGATTTCGATTCGTTACCCGAGTCTTTCGTCCTCAAGGCGACCCACGGCAGCGGATGGAACATAATAGTCAAAGACAAATCGGTTTTTGAAAGAGAAAAAGCGAAAGAGAAAATGAGAAAGTGGATTGGGAGCAGCTTCTACTCAAAAAAAAGGGAATGGGCTTACAAAGACATTAAACCTCGGATAATTTGCGAGAAGTACATGGAAAACAAGGACGGGTCGCTAAACGACTACAAGTTTTACTGCTTTAACGGAAATCCTCACTTTATACAGGTGGACGTGGACAGGTATACGGGGCACTCAAGGGCGTACTACAGCCTCGATTGGCAGAAACTTGATTTCTTCATGGTAAAGAACACGAAAAAAAAGAAGATTCTCCCCTATGAAAAAGAACTTAAGCCACCGGAATCCCTGGCGGACATGGTTGAAGTTGTACGTACGCTTTCAAGTGATTTCAGGTTCGCCCGCGTTGATATGTATGATGTTGAGGGAAAAGCGGTATTCGGAGAGGTTACCTTCTATCCGTCAAACGGCGGGGGAAAGTTCTCTCCAGAGCGTCTGGATGAGGAATTCGGCGATTTGATACGACTGCCTGAATTGTAGGAAAGTCGGGCCGTGCATCCTCACTCATATCTCGGGGTTTCTATTGGATTAAGTGCAGCCGCTTTTTTCGCAGGGTATATTCCGAAGACTATTCCCACAGGGGCGAAGAAGAGAAAAGCCACGATTATGTACAGCACGGAAATCCGAGTTTGCAAAAAACCTTCGACACTGCCATATTGGAATTAAACAAGCAGGTGGCCTGAACGAGGTAGAGCAATCTTTTTTTGAGAATTGAATAGCAAAGTTTTCCATAAACGGTACCGAAGCGGTATGTCAAGAGTAAATAAAACTGTCTGCTTTACCGCCCGCGCGTAAAAGTCCAATATTGCAAACAGGCCAACAATATGAGGAGAGGGATACCGAGTTCTAGTATTTCCTCGATCACGCGCATTGGTGTCTTCACTTCGCTCGATAGGATTATTGCGAAGTTCTCGTGCAAGATTCGCGGAGCTGAGTCAAGCAACTTAGCGATCAGCATAACGAGCAACGCTGCAGCAGTTGTTAAGGAGTACCCGTATCGGCTGCGCAGTCCAAACGCCAAGTGCCTACCGTAGTTCATCACATAGCGGATCAAAACATATACGCAGATCAACAGCACGGCACCTACTGCAACTCTTTCCACGAGCGGTGTAGTAGGTTCTATGTAGTAATTGAAATTGTTGATTCTTATGGAAGTCAGCCTACTGTGCATGTCAAGCTCACGAAGCACAAATAACGAGACCACAAAAGCCGAGTGGTACCGGAATTTCCAGTCCCCTGAGGCGATGAGCAAAAGATATACGATCCCGCTGAAGTACAAAATGACGGTGAGGTTCTCTATCAAATTGCCTTCCCGAGAAAGCCGTTCCGCGGCGGCGCTATCCAGAAATATAGCCAGAAAGGTGATAATCAGGAGACCTGTGATGACGTAAAGAAAGAGAAATGGCTGACCCGTATTTTTCATAGATCTTAGATTCAATTTACAAACGAGACTGTAAAAGTATTTTGAACCAATCACAATATAGATACGATTGTGTTGTTCGTAAAACCTCAAAGCTACAGAAAGCCCGGCGAAAAAGCCAGTTTCAGGTCTTTTCGTGCTGTTTCCCCAAAACTCCACTCTGAATCTCTGTATTACCCAAAACAGCATGATTATCTTCAGATTTCAAGCAGTTAAGTGTCGACATCTCTGCTTTCCTTAGAGTGTAATTGCATACAAGTCTTCAAAGCAGAGACCATGACCAAACACCCTCATGGTATCTGGTAATTCCAAACAGAGGTGGAACAGAGAATGAACAGGCATCGGTACAAACCTTCACTGAATCGCAGTCAGAGATTGTTTCTGCCTGTGATTCCATTTGTTTCTATGGTAGCCGCCTCTTCTTTGCGCAGTCTTTTTAAAGAACTAAAAACGCACAAAATATCAGCCCTAGCTATATTGATCAACTGCCTCTGGATTTCCTAGCCGCGAGATTAGGGGAGACGAAAGAATTTCTCGGGGACGCTTAATTTCTTCACTCGTATCTCAAAGCTTCTATTGGATTGAGTGCAGCCGCTTTTTTCGCCGGATATATTCCGAAGATGATTCCCACAAATGCAGAAAATATAAAAGCCACAAGTATTGACAGTATGGATATCTGAGTTGGCCAGCCGGTAAGAGCCGAAGCGACTTTTGAGATCAGTATTCCTGCTACTGTTCCGATCGCGCCTCCGACAAGGGAGAGCAGTACGGATTCAATGAGGAACTGGACCAGTATGTTTTTTTCCTTTGCCCCCACGGCCAGCCTGATTCCTATCTCTCTGGTTCTTTCCCCGACCGAGACGAGCATTATGTTCATTATTCCTATTCCTCCTACGACAAGCGAGATAGAGGCTATGCTTCCGAGAAGCACGGTGAGAATTCGTGAGACGTTCTTGATGGTCTTTATCTGTGTCTGCTGGGTTTTGACGTAAAAGTCGTCTTGCATTTCACCCTTGATTCCATGTTCCCTGCGCAGGGTCTTTTCTATTTCCGTCTGGGCGTATCCAAGATCATAAGCCGGGTCTACGAAAATCGTGATTCTGTTAAGCGATTTTGAGCCCGTAAGTCTTTTCTGAACCGAGGTATAGGGGAGCAAAACAATGTCGTCCTGGTCTTTTCCGCTGGGAGTGGGGCCGGTCGGGGACATTACCCCGATAACCCTGTAAGTGTATTTGCCGATCCTAACGTTTTTCCCTATGGGATCTTGGCTTCCGAACAGGTCTTGCTTCACCGTTTTGCCCAATACGCAGACAAGAGCCGCTTCCCTTACGTCAAGTTTATTAAAGAACGTGCCTTTTTCGGGGAACCAGTCGTTTATGAAGATGAAATCCTTTCCGGTTCCTATAACCGCCGTGAAGACATTCCTGTTTCCCGAGATAACATTGGCATTCGTGTTGGATATCGCCGAGACGTATTTCGCTACGTCAAGATTCCTTATCGCTTCCATATCTTTGCCGGTAAGCGGTTTTACGTTGCCCGTAACAATGCTTTTTCCGCTCTTAGTTCTTTTCCCGGTATTTACAACTAGGGAGCTTGCTCCAAGGGATGCCAGTTGGCCTTCTATCATGTTCTTTGCGCCCCCGGTTATGGAAACAAGCGAGATCACGGCTGCGACACCTATGATTATTCCTAGGGTGGTGAGGAAAGATCTCACCTTGTTGCCCTTTATCGCCCTGTATGAGATCTCGACTGAAAGCAGTGGATTCATGAGGTCAATTGTAACTGATCCTCTGCCCTGTTTTTCAGACTGCTAGGGTCGGACAGCAGTAGAACCTTGAGTCACTAATATTGCCAACATGCATACATGCATAAATGACATAGCTTATAGTGCTGTTACATTAAAAGATTGAGGATTTTGTGAGAAATAAGAAGTCGCGGTTTCCATTTTTTCGGGAGACATAGTTTGTATTTAACAGTTCTTTGAGTATAAATTTACCTCTTTGTGGGACTTGATTCATGAAAGCTATAATACTTGCAGCGGGCAGCGGCACCAGGATGTACCCCTACACGCACGACAAGCCCAAGTGTCTTCTTGATATTGGGAACATATCCATCCTCGAACATCAGATAAACAACATAAGGGATTGCGGCATAAACGAAGTTGTGATTGTCGTTGGGTTTCGTTTCGAAAAGGTGGAAGATTTTCTAAGAAGCTATGACGGTCAGGGGATGAGAATCAACACTCTTTACAACCCCTTCTATCAGTCTACAAACAGTCTTGTGTCCCTCTGGATAGCCCGGAGCGAATTTGATGAAGATCTAGTGGTTATGAACGGAGACGATGTTTACGAGATAGGGGTTTTGGACAAGGTGCTTTCGGTAAGGGATGAGAAGATATGTCTTCCCATAAAAAGAAAGCCCCGCTACGAAAGGGAAGACATGAAGGTTATAGTTGATGACGGCAAGATTACCAAGGTTAGCAAGGATATATTAAACGGCGAGACATCAGCTGAATCGGTCGGTATAAGAGTGTTCAATGATACAGGGGTTGAGCTGCTCAAAAGAGCGATCGAGGAAGAGATGAGGAATCCAGGGGCTGAGGGGAAATGGTATATATCCTCAATACACAGACTTATAAACAAAGGGTATAAGATCAAGCCCCTTGATATAGGCGAGCTTTACTGGATGGATGTTGACTGTCCGCTGGATCTTTTCAGGGCGAGAAAGCAGGCTGACAGATTCTTGAAAGAGGAATACTGTACCCCAAATCTTCTGAGAGTTGTTGACTCCTCCGAATAATCTGCCATTCAGATGCTCAAAATGTGCAAGGCGATGACAAACCTTGGAATTTTGGTGCAGTGCCTTCTGCCTAGGAGTCTGTCGGACTTGATGAAAAATCGAGGTCTAAACATGGAGAAACGATTCAGTTAAGGCCCAAAAAGCTGTTCCTTGGACAAAAATCGACTTGATTCGGTCTCAGTTCGCATTTAAAACCGGAATTCTTGACGAGGATATGTATAGTCCGACAGACTCCTAGGTGGGTTAAAAAAAGGCTGTTTTCGTATTATGGCTTCAAGACTCTTTTTCGCGTTACTTTGATTGCGCTTTCGGGCGAGGCGGTGAGGATGTCGCTTAACTGGCTTCTAGGCGCGCTTTATACTCCGCCCATTCAACTCTGAAGTGCAACACCCTGGTTAAGGATCTAGTTTGGGGAATTTTATAATTTCTCAAACACACTGTAAAAACAGTTAAGCAAAGGTGACAATCTCCGAGACGAGAACAGGAGGTTGACATGACCAGGAGTTACAAGCAGTTGGACATTCTCGAGCGTCAGCGGATTTACTTTCTGCGCAAGCAGGGATTTTCGCTTCGGAAGATTGCTGAGGATCTCAGTCGTTCTCCATCAACCATATTGCGGGAGGTCAAGCGCAACAGCGGCGGGAGGGGTTACCGTTTCGCTCAGGCGCAGCGCAAGGCCAGGCAGCGGGGCACCGCGGCGTCCTCCGTGCCCCGCAAGATGACCGAGCGGATGTGGTTCATCGTGGAGAGCAAGCTTGGTCTGCAGTGGAGTCCCGATCAGATATCGGGACGGCTCAAGCTTTCAGCAGTGGTTTCGGTGAGTGCGGAGTGCCCTAATTCTTAGGGTAGTTGTCGCTTTTTTTTATTTTTCAGTTCTTCAAGAATTTAAATTTGTGAAGAACTGAAGCAGGAGGACAACTGCAATGAAAAAATACAGTTATGAATTCAAGACCCGTGCCGTGGAAAAAGCTCTTGGGCGAGGGGGCTTTGTGAGCATACAAATGGACTTGTACGGCAGTACTTTGCGAAGGGGACGGATTTCCGGGAGGTTCGGGGGGATGAGGTAAGGAGGGTCGAGGGGCTGCTCAACGGGAGGCCTCGGAAGGTTCTGGAGTACCGGACGCCGGAGGAGGTTTTCAAAGAGGCTTTGGCCCTCGGGGGGTGATCTGGAAGAACAGGGAGAGAGGGGTCGGAGAGGAGTCCGGGGGCGCCATGGCGTTTGCCTTCGGTCGGGCTACGCCCTCCCTTCGGCAAGCGCCATCCAGATGTCTTGATAATCCGGTGCTGGGGAATATAATCTTTTCCCTAAACGGGGAGCACCACCTTTTGCTGAAAGTGTTGCACTTCAGAGTTGATAAGAGGCTCGGAGAAAAAGAAAGGATTACGATTTTGTGCTTATGAGAGAATCTTATCTTCGTCTGGTTTGCGACGAAGCTTTTTGGGATTCTGATGGTTTATGATGTCCCCCACCTTGGTTAACCAGGCAGCCAAGAGAATAATAGGTTTTTTCCCGATCGGAGAGTCTGCTCAGGATATCTTTTAACTCGCAGGGGCTTTGCCTCGCGCTCGGCGACCCGGGGCTTTGCGCGCGAATTTCGGGGCAGGCACGCTCGGACACGGCTGGGTTGGGATCGGTGACAAGTGAATTTCCGGTCTAATTTCAGGAGTCCACCAGAGAATTTTCACAATATATAGCTAGTATAGTGTCCGCTTAGTAATGGCGGATATCTTGGGGTAAGGGGCTGATTGTGGTAACATCAGAACAAATAAAAAAAGCGCTTTCAGTCCGTAAGCGGTTCAAGATGACACGTCCGAGTATTGGCGCATTGGTGGAACAACAGCGTAATGCTTGGTGTGGTACAGGTTTTTCCCCGCGGTGACGGCGCTTGAAACCGGGAGGAGTGCTATGGTTGTTGCCAAACACCGGATTTGAACATGACTCATTATACGGTGGAGTTAGCCTGTCTTTTTGAAAGCAACTTTATCCCTGACGTTTGGAAACAATTGATATTCACGTTAGAGCTAAAATCGTTGTATATGATAATCTAAGGAGTAAAACTGCCAGATGTTTTATTCCTTAGATAAACTTAAACCCACAAAACCAGCATCAAAAAAAGGAGTCAACAGTCATGTCGGCGAAATGGAACGGAGGATTGAGAGAATGCCGTCCGCGCTGACATGGATAGATCACGATCCGGCCGCTCGGGAGCGGACTCTTCGCATCTTGTCGCTTTTCCAGGAGAGAGACAGTCGGGAGGAACTTGGACTGGGTGCTATCAGGGATTCGTTCGCGGACAGACTATTTCCCGGTACGAGCACGATCCAGACTCGTCTTCGGTACATGTTTTTTATTCCCTGGATTTATAGAGAACTCGAAAGAAAACGCGTACTCCCACCAGCTTTCGCCATAAAAACCCGTCAAATGGAGACGACTTTGATCGATCCCCTTCTGGCAAGTTCCGATCATGCGGGTGTTTTCGGAAAAGTAGCGGGGAAATCAGTGAAACGACTGCCAAGCTCAGTCTACTGGAACGGCCTTGGGGTGTGGGGCATTCGCCGGATCGAGTGTTCTCAGGATGAATATCAAAGGCACGTAGACAAACTGTACAAGCGGATTGAGGCCTCTGCCGATAGAGAAGAAAGAAAGGACGGTTTCTCAGAGGCTGGTATATGGCATCCACGGCTGCCCGAACCGCCAAGCAACTTTCTGGATGAGATCGAGAACCTGAGTTTCACTCTGGAATATGAGGAGGCGAGCTTCTTGCTTGACCGGTTCTTGGAATCTCATAAGGAGAGCTTGCTGACTCACTTGGCACAGAAGTGCGAGCCTGTTCATTGCGAGTTTCCGTGGGAACATCCGGACAGGGATAATTTTTCCGCTGTTCAAAAGAACTTATTGAACTACGCGGAGTTTTTCTCGGTAATCATGCACGGCGCCGCTTTTCTTTATAATCTTATGCTGGCCGAGCGTTCGGACCGAGAGAAACTCGAAGAGGAGCATCGAGGCAATCTTGATAAGTGGAAGGTTGATCTGCAAAGCTGCCGACACATATATCTTCCGCTTGAAGGACTCTGGGAACTTACTGCTGGTCAGGGACATACTATAACCCCGCAGGCGATGGATTTTGTCTCAGCCTGGTGTCGTCGCGTCTTGGAGACTCGGGGTGATGTCGCCGATGATCCTAAGAGCAGGTCGCTTGTCCGTAACCGCGAGCGGCGCCTTAAGAGCGTTCGTTCCCGCTTCGTAAATCAAAGGGCGCTTGACCAGTGGAGTGGGAACTCGGGCGTCAGGCGGATGGAATACCGCTGGGGTAACGTTAAAACATTGCTCTCCGATCTCCACGCGGGCCTAAACGGGGGAGATGATGCTAAGTCCTGACTCCAGAAGCCTCTACACGGGGGCCGTTACCCCGCCACCGGGATACGTTTTTGACCAGGCGATAGCGACCACTTACTCCCTTGATCCGGACACGCTGCTTTTATTGTCAGTGCATCTCGCTTTAGCGCAGCGCCCATCTGCGGATCAGGTTGATCCGATAAGGCTTCTTGAATCTCTCCGTAGACTCTCGGGCCGTTTAAGTGTTTACGTGGATCGTAACGGCATAAAGATTCCTTCTGGAAACAAAGTGCTTTACGGTTTGCTCGAACCCATGATCGAGCAGGTCGAAGCGCCGAGAGGAGGGGTATTCCATCCCAAGATATGGGTGCTTCGTTTCATCCAGCCTGAGCTTGATGAGCCTCCTTTGATAAGACTCCTTGTCCTGTCGCGAAACATCACGTATGACCGCTCATGGGACATCTCGCTTCAACTCGATGGACGACCGGGCGGACGATTTGTCGCCGCTAACCGGCCATTGGGTGAATTTCTGCGATCTTTGCCGTCGCTGAGCGTTCAGACGCCATCGGAACCAAGTAAACTGCGGGCCGAAAAACTCGCGGAGGAAGTCAGGAAAACAGTATGGGAACTGCCCGGTGAATTCGAGGAGGTGTTTTTTCATGTCATGGGAACATCCAGAAGGAAGTGGGTGCCGCCACGGTCAAAACGGATGGCTATTATCTCCCCATTTGTAACTGACGACGCTCTTCTATGGCTAAGTGAGCAAACAGAAGATCTGGTCGCCGTCATCTCCAGACCTGAGGAATTCGACCGGCTCGCGCCCGATACTCTGGAATTATCCGGGAAGCGGCTCACGCTTGATGAAGCCGCCGAAACTGAAGATGGTGAGGAGCCGGACAATCGGGATACCGTCGGCCTTCACGCCAAGGCGTACGTGGCTGAAAAGGGTTTTCGGACAAGGCTCTATATTGGTTCGGCCAACGCCACGGCTGCTGCTCTTCTAAAGCGAAGCAATACCGAGATACTGGTGGAACTTGCCGGGAGAAAAAGCCGCGTCGGGGGCATTGAAATTCTTTTAGGCGAAGGCGGCCTCGGTCCGGTTCTCTCAGACTATGTTCCACCGCAGGAGTTGCCCCCGCCAGACGATGAGGAAGCTCGTGCGCGAAAAGCGCTTGAAGCGGCAAGAGACTCGTTGGCCGCGGCGGAATTAGAGGTCGTCTGCGAAGCGGACACAGATGCCTGGCGACTGACGCTTGCCTCCTCCAGGCATATCGCGTTTTCGGGAATATCCCAGCTAAAAGTTTGGCCGATTACCATGTCGGAGGATCGAGCGTCAGATGCGTACGGGCTTAACAGCTCTCGGGTTGTTGAGCTAGGGAGGTTCGCCACAGAATCCGTCACGGGACTTATCGCCTTTGAATTTGTGGCTGAAATCAACAAGAAGGTATCTTTGCGGATGGTGCTTAACCTTCCGGTGGCCGGTCTTCCGGAGAACCGGAATGATGCCATTTTCAGACTTGTTTTGAATAACAAAGAGGGCTTTCTCCGCTACGTTCTTTTACTGCTTAGTGAATACGCGGGCGGTTCTTTTGGCGGCAGGGATATTTTCGGCACAAAAGGAAACACCGGTTCCCTGACAGATGATTTCTCGGGGGATACCGCGATACTCGAAGAACTCGTAAGGGCTTTCAGTCGCGGTCCCGATAAGCTAAAAGAGGTAAAATCCGTTGTGAATCGTCTTACGAGTGATGGGACAAAGCCGTCTCCTGTTCCTCCGGAATTCCTGAAATTATGGGCAGTCTTTGAAACCGCCATGGAGGAGACTGGCAAGTGACGGGAAAATCGCGTGGTACGGAGCTTGTCCTCAGCAGACTTAAGGACTTTCAGCGGCGGACCGCTGAATACGTGTTTCGTCGCTTTTATACAGACCCTGAAACTACGGATCGTTTTCTCGTGGCGGATGAGGTTGGACTCGGAAAAACCCTCGTGGCCAGCGGCGTTATCGCCCTTGCGACTGAGCACTTGCTCGGCAAGAAGGTCGGTCGGATCGATATTGTCTATGTCTGCTCGAATATGAGCATCGCGTCTCAAAATCTCCGTCGACTTAATGTTTCAGGAAAACAGAAATTCGAAAGATTTACACGTCTTTCCCTTCTCCCGATAGATATCTCCGATATTCGAAAGAACCCCGTAAATTACGTGGGCCTCACGCCGGGAACAAGCTTCGATCCCAGATCGAGAGATGGAAAGGTTGAAGAGCGGGCGTTGATACACTTTCTGCTGAAAGGCCGGCTGAATATTAGCCCCGCAGGCTTAAGGCGGCTGCTCCAGTGTCGCGTGAGTGATAAAAACTGGTGGTGGTGGACACACAAATGGAAACCTGAAAGTCTTGATGAGGATATCCGTGGCAGGTTCGTAAGGAATGTAAGCGAGGACCGGGAGTTTTACGAGAAGATTAAGAATTTCTGCGCGCGATCCAGAAGGCGGATTCTTTTGGGTGACCCTGAACGGCTCTGGCTTGTTTCGGAATTGCGGTTTCGCCTTGCCGAGATGAGCATTGATATGCTTGAGCCGGACCTTATCATACTCGATGAGTTTCAGAGGTTCAGGAATCTGCTGGATCCTCAGAACCTCGAAGCCCGGCTGGCTCACAAGCTGTTTCAATACAAGAATGTCAAAACGCTGCTTTTGTCGGCCACTCCGTACAAGATGCTTTCTCTTGACCATGAACGGGATGATGACCATTACCCAGACTTTCTAAAGACATTGGGGTTTCTCTCTCATTCCAAGTCGGTTGATCCCCAGACGGTTATAGACAGCATCAAAAGGGATATCCAAGCATTCAGGCAGTCTCTTTATTCTCTCGGATCTGACGACAGTACGGCTATATCAGACACTCGTGATGTTCTCCAGTCAAAACTCATCAGGGTGATGTGCCGTACGGAAAGAGTGGGCATGACGCCTTCGCGCGACGCCATGTTCTCAGAATTTCCACAAGAAGTTGCGTTGGAGCCACGGGATCTTCACGGGGCTGTTTTGGCCGACAGGGTCGCGTCAAGCGTCGGCGCGCGCGACATCATCGAATACTGGAAATCAAGCCCCTATCTCATAAACTTTCTGAGGAGGTACGAATTCCGCCGGAAACTGGAAGCCCAGTGTGAGAATGCGCCGCAAGAACTGATTGAGGCTTTGCGGGCAGACGGAGACCATCTTTTACACAAGGATGACATTCAGTCATATCGGGAGATGTCGCCGTCCAATCCGAGGATGAGAAACCTGTTCGATCTCACGATAAACCGAGGACTCTGGAAAATTCTCTGGCTGCCGCCCTCCATGCCGTACAGCAGACCTAGTGGCTCTTATGCCGATATAGGTGACGTAACGAAATCTCTGGTCTTCTCTGCGTGGAACGTTGTTCCTGACGCCATAGCTTCTCTCTGCTCATACGAGGCGGAGCGGAGGATGCTTTCCGATTTACCTGAAGTTACCCACGACCAACTCTATAATAAACTGCACCCCCTTCTTCGATACTCCCGCGGCTCAGAAAACCGCCTGACCGGAATGCCCGTGCTGATTTTAATGTACCCGAGTCCGGCCCTAGCGACGCTGATAGACCCTTTGAACATCGCTGTATCTTATCAGAAGGATGAGCTTATCTCGGCCGCGGCTTTGCTCAATAGTGCCGCGGAGCTTATCAGACCGTCACTTGATCAGTTGCTTGCTGATGCTCCTGCCAGCGGATCGGAGGATCAGCGATGGTACTGGGCGGCGCCGGCGCTTCTGGACGGGAAGAGGTTTCCCGACATAAAGAATTGGCTTCTTGATGATAAAAAAGGGTGGTTTTCAATAGCGAAAGAGGCTTCGGGTAATAGAGTGGAAGGACTGAGAGAACATTTGGAACTTTTCCGCCAGGCCATGGATCACGCTATTGACCCGCCGCTTGGACGACCTCCGGCGGACCTTCTCCAGGTGCTAAGCCTGATGGCCGTGGCGGCGCCGGGCGTTTGCGCCTTGCGCGCGCTTCGGCGACAATCTCCTTCGCTTAATTTGGATTCTTCGGCACTTCTTTGCGGAGCGATTCGGATTTCTGAAGGTTTTCGGACTCTGTTTAACCTTCCGGAAAGCGTTGCGCTTCTTCGAGGAGACAAACAGGAGGGGTCTTACTGGAGACTTTCGCTTTGCCATTGCCTTGAAGGAAATATCCAGTCGTTACTGGATGAACAGGTGCATTGCCTCGTTGAGTCGCTTGGCGTCATTGACGAGTCAGAGACCGAACGGGCCGAAACCATTGGTGATTCAATAGGCTCCTCGCTCTCTATACGCACGTCTCAGTTGCAGTTAGACGAAGTGGCTATCCGTCCGGAGTCGCGGAAAATCGAGCTTGAAGGCTATAACATGCGGTGCCGATTCGCTTTGCGGTTTGGTGAACTGAAAGACGACAAAGGCGCTGCCGTTAGGGCTGACACCGTGCGAGATGCTTTTAACTCACCATTCAGACCGTTTGTTCTCGCCTCGACGTCCATTGGGCAGGAAGGCCTGGATTTCCATACCTGGTGTCATTCGGTAATTCACTGGAACCTGCCGAGCAATCCTGTTGATTTGGAGCAAAGAGAGGGACGAATCCAGAGATACAAGGGACACGCAGTTCGAAAAAACATAGCCAAGGCGTATGGATTGAGCGTCTTGAGGGGCAAATGGGATCGGCAAGGCGACCCATGGTCTCGCATGTTTGAATTAGCAAAGAGAGGACGTCCGACCGGGGCGAGTGATCTAATCCCGTATTGGCTCTACGAACTTGAGGGAGGCGCGAGTATTGAACGACATGTACCCATTCTTCCCTACAGCAAAGAAGAACCACATTTTCGCCGGCTCAAGAGAATGCTTGCCGTTTATCGCCTTGTTTTCGGTCAGCCGAGGCAGGAGGATCTCCTCGAGTACTTGACTGAAAGGGTAAGCAAGAATCAGGGATGCCAAGATCTGAACATGTGGCGGATATCATTAGAACCACCTCCTTAGTAGATGTTGATTATGAACCTGTTTTTCTGGGTATGAGAATATCTGAAACTGAATTTGCGAAAAATTCCGAGCACTATCGTTTAGGACCGAACGGATTGGGTAAAATAGCATAATTTCCTTTGAGGAAAATTGGATGACGAAGCGCCCAATTTCAAGCCATGGATCCAGCGGCGCATCGGATACCGGAACCGGTAGCCGTGCGCAAAAGCCGCAGAACAAAACCAAAATTTCCTCACCTTCCTGTCTCTCGCTTGACCTTGAAGTCGGAAAAAAGAACAATCGGATTCACGCCTTCGCGGCCGTGCGTCCGGATATGGGACAACCCCTGATTTTTCGCGGCGGCGATTTGCGGGTCGAGCTGGCAAGATTGGACCGTCTTGCTGACGGGGTATCTTTTCTTCTAGGGCATAACCTGATTGCCTTTGATCTGCCTCACCTTGCCGCCGCAAAACCCGGTCTGCGGCTGTTAAAACTCCCTTCGGTTGATACGCTTTGGTTAAGTCCTCTGGCGTTTCCCCGAAATCCCTATCACAAACTCGTAAAGCACTATCAGGACGCGGGGCTAAAACGCGGGCAAAGAAACAACCCGGAGCTTGATGCCCGAATCACGCTTGAACTTTTCAATGAAGAACGGGAGGCTCTGCAAAAAGCCCCGAAGGACCTGCTTTTGGCGTGGCACTGGCTTATCACCGCGGAAGAAAAGATGGCTGGTTTTGATGTGTTTTTCTCCGATCTTAGAAATTCGCGACGTCCTTCGGACACAGAAGCCCACCTGGTGATACACGAACTGCTGAAAGGCAGCGCCTGCCGGACCCACGCCCGCGATATCATAAAAAACATCTACCGCTCCGGCTGGGCTTTTGCCTACGCTTTGGCGTGGCTTTCCGTTTCCGGAGGAAACTCCGTAATGCCGCCCTGGGTCTGCCACCAGTTTCCGGAGGCGGGGAGGTTTATTCGCCGGTTGCGTGATGCGGCCTGTGTTGATTCCGCGTGCGCTTGGTGCCGGGAAAGACACGACGCCCGAAAGGAACTTGCCCGCTGGTTCGGTTTTAGCGATTTCCGCCCGGAACCGCCCGATGCCGATGGTCGTCCGATGCAGCAATCCATAGTTGAGACGGCAATGGCGGGAAAGCATGTTCTGGGTATTATGCCCACGGGTGCGGGCAAGTCGCTTTGCTACCAGGTTCCCGCCCTTTCGCGCTACGAAAAGACCGGCGCTTTAACGGTTGTAATCTCCCCCCTAGTTGCGCTGATGGCGGATCAGGTGGCGGGACTTGAGGCCAGGGGAATCAGCTCGTGTGTGACCATAAACGGTTTGCTGTCCATGCCCGAGCGGGCAGAAGCTCTTGACCGGGTAAGACTCGGGGACGCGAGCATACTCATTATCTCGCCTGAGCAGCTCCGAAACCATTCTCTGCGGCGGGTGCTTGACCAGCGGGAGATCGGTGCGTGGGTAATGGATGAGGCCCATTGCCTCTCGAGGTGGGGGCATGATTTCCGGCCCGATTACCGCTATGTGGGACGTTTTATCCGTAAAAAGGCTGGGGAGGAACCGATACCGCCCGTGCTTTGCCTTACCGCCACCGCCAAGCCTGGCGTTATAGAGGAGATCACGCTTTATTTTCAGGAAAAGCTGGGTGTTGAGTTAGATGTTTTTAACGGCGGAGCCCATCGTCCCAACCTTATGTTTGAGGTTGTGCCGACGAGCGAGGCGGAAAAATCCTCGCACATACATCAGATTATTGAAGAGATTCTTCCGGCAAGCGCTCCCGGAGGGGCTATTGTGTATTGCGCAACCCGCGCGCAGAGCGAAGAAGTAGCGACATTCCTTGTGAATAAAGGTCTCAAGGCGGGCTACTTTCACGCCGGATTGCCGCCGGAAACAAAAAAAAACGTGCAGCAGAGCTTTATTGAAGGCCGTTTGCGCGTTATTTCGGCCACAAACGCCTTCGGCATGGGTATTGATAAACCTGACGTGCGGCTTGTTGTTCACGCGGATATGCCGGGTTCGCTTGAGAACTACCTGCAGGAGGCGGGGCGGGCTGGGCGGGATCAGCAGCCGGCGCGCTGCGTGATGCTCTACGCCAAAGAAGACGTGGAAAGACAGTTCGGAATGTCCGCTCACTCACGGCTCACTCGCGGTGAGATTCACGGCATTCTGAGAGCCTTGCGCAGATTGGATCGAAAGAAACGTCTTGGCGGTGAGGTCCTGACCACTGCCGGTGAGATACTGATTGAAGATGAGGATCATGAGTTCAGGAGAGACTCCGCTACCGATGATACCCGGGTACGAACGGCTGTCTCCTGGCTTGAAGAAGCCATACTGCTGACCCGGGAAGAGAATCTGATTAACGTGTTTCCCTCATCTCTTCAGGTTGACTCGGTGAAAGAGGCATCTGACAGACTGCAGAAAAGATCCGTCGCCCCCGCGTATGGCCGTCGGCTGATGTCAATTGTTCAGGCGATAATGGACGCGGACATGGATGAAGGTATTTCCACCGACCAGCTTATGTACGTATCGGGTCTGAGTGGTGAGGGTGTGTGTGCCGCTCTTTACGATCTTGAGAATTTGGGCATAGCCAGCAATGACGTCACGTTGACCGCCTTTGTGCATTCTGGGGTGGAACACTCATCACTCAACCGCTTTAAGGAAGCGGAGGATCTGGAAATTGCCCTTATAAAGTATATGCGCGAAACGCAACCGGGTCTTAAGAAGGGAGAGAGATTTACGCTGTTTTTGCGGGTAGCGGCCCAGAAACTCAGGGAACAGGGTTTGGTAAATCCATTGCCGCAAAGACTGTTAAGGTTGCTGCGAAGCATAGCTTACGACGGTCGGGGCGAAGGAGGGGACGCGGGCAGCCTTGGAGTGCGAAACCACGACGGGGACACCGTACGGGTGACGCTTCGGCGGGAATGGGGCGCATTAGAGGAAACCGCGGAGATCCGGCGCACCGCGGCTAATCTGCTGCTGCGCCACCTGCTTGCCTGCGTGCCGGGGGGAATCCGGGGAACGGACATTCTGGTTGATACAACTCTTGGAAAACTGTTAAGAGCCGTTACCTCTGACATGGTTTTAAGTAGCAAGATCAAAGATCCCGTCAGATTGCAGAACCGCGCCCTGCTGTGGCTGCACGAACAGGAAATCATCCGTCTTAACAAGGGACTTACGGTGTTTCGCACGGCCATGACCATACGTTTAGAACAGGAAAAACGGGGTTTTGCTAAAGTTGATTTTGAACCGCTTGCCCTTTATTACAGGGGACAGGTTCTGCAGATACATATAATGGCTGAATTCGCGCGCAGGGGAATTGCCGCCATGTCCGAGGCCATGAGACTGGTTCTTGATTACTTCGAACTGAAACAGGATGATTTCCTTCGCCGCTGGCTTCCTGACCGGCAAACTGAACTTGCAAGAGAAACTACGGCTGAATCGTGGCGGGCAATAGTGGAGAGTCTTAACAATCCGGTTCAGCAGCGCATCGTTGCTGACCATCGGGAACAGACAAACGTGCTGGTGCTCGCCGGTCCCGGTTCCGGCAAGACGCGGGTACTTGTGCACCGCATCGCCTATCTGGTGCGCGCCAGGCGGGAAAATCCCCGCAGCATCATGGCCCTTGTATACAACCGCCACGCGGCAGTCGACATCCGCCGTCGCCTCAGGGATCTGATCGGTAACGACGCCTCGGGAGTAATGGTGTTTACCTGTCACGCTCTGGCTATGCGTCTGGTCGGCGCCAGCTTCGCTGAGACAGCAGAAAATCCGGACGACGAATTTTTCCGGAAAATATTACGTCAGGCGGTAGCCTTGCTGCACGGTGAGGGTGCGCCTCCGGAAGAATCGGATGAGCAGCGTGAACGGCTGCTTGCCGGTTTTCGCTGGATACTGGTTGACGAATATCAGGACATTGGGCCGGATGAGTATGAGCTGATATCAGCTCTGGCAGGGAGGACTCTTGAGGAAGAAGAAGGCAGACTCACGTTGTTCGCGGTAGGTGACGATGATCAGAACATCTACGCTTTTAACGGGGCTTCGGTAGAGTTTATCCGCCGTTTTGAGAAAGATTACAAATCCCGTCCCGCTTTTCTGGTCGAAAACTACCGCTCTACCCATCACATAATCGCGGCGGCAAACGCGGTGATTAAACCGGCGCGAGAACGTATGAAGACTGAAAATCCCATCCGCATTGACCGCGCGCGTTCAAAGGATCCACAGGGCGGCGAATGGGAGAAACTGGATCCGGTAGGGCGGGGAAGGGTACAGATTCTCCCCGTGGGTCGTGATACGGTCTCGCAGGCACGGACGGTGATGGCGGAGTTCCAACGCCTTCAGAGTCTTTCATCGGACTGGAACTGGTCTGAGTGCGCCGTGATCACGCGCAAGTGGGAAGATCTTGTTCCCCTGCGTTCTTTCTGTGAAATCCACAATATTCCGGTACAGATGGGAAACGAGGAAATTCCAAGTTTCTGGCGCTTGCGGGAGACCCGCGTGTTTGTCAAATGGCTGCGCGGGCGGAAAACCGGTATTGTCAGCGGCGCGGATCTTGACAGCTGGCTGGATACGCAAACGCCCGGTTACTGGAATGACCTTTTGCGACAAGCC
Source organism: Thermodesulfobacteriota bacterium (assembly GCA_965229995.1). Classification (GTDB taxonomy): domain Bacteria; phylum Desulfobacterota_D; class UBA1144; order Nemesobacterales; family Nemesobacteraceae; genus Nemesobacter. The sequence continues at coordinate 268,989 of OZ245933.1, forward strand.
GTAGATGAGTATGCGCTTGAAACCGGCAGCGTGGAGACGTCTGTGGTTCGCTTCATTGAATGGCTGGCCGAATGGGGTCGCCAGATACGCCGTCGCCAGCGAGGGCTTCTGCTTCTGACCGCGCACAGCGCCAAGGGACTTGAGTTTGATCATGTGATTGTGCTTGACGGCGATTGGAATCGACTCGGCGGTGGTAATGATGCGGACGAGGAGCGCAGGCTTTACTATGTAGCTATGACGCGCGCAAAGAAAATCCTGACACTCGCGCGCCTTGAGGAATCCAATCAGTTACAGAATGCGTTGCTTGGCAACACCTCGGTGATGCTGCGCGAGCGGATTGCACTGTCGAATGCATCCGCAGAGCTTAGGAACCACTTTAACAGGCTCAGCCTTGGCGATGTATATTTGGGTTTTGCCGGGTCTCAAGGTGCTCGCCATCCCCTACATCGCTCTATTTCCGCGCTATCACACGGAGATCCGCTTGGAATGCGGGTTGTAAATGGACGCTGGGAATTACTGGACCGATCGGGGACTGTAGTGGGGCAGCTTGCCAAGAAATTTAGACCTCCGCCCGGGATGCGGTGTGTTTCCGCAGCAGTCTTTGCTATCGTGACTTGGAGACGGGATGCTTCAGAACCCGAGTACCGGGACAGAATAATGTGTGACGAATGGGAGGTAGTGGTGCCGGAGCTGGTGTTTGAATCAGTTGACCGGGCTTCTGCCCGGTAGTCCTTCAATTCTCCGGCTTATTGATCTTCATATTAAGTGGCCAAATTTAGCATGCCGTACTAAATTTGGCCACTTAATACATAAAGCAAATAATATTGAACGTGCGTGGGCGATAGTTAAAGACCTACTGAAAAACACCGTGCGAATTCCTATCCCGATCGTTGTGCTAGGTAGGCGAGTGTCATTTCTCCACGAGTCCTAAAGTACTAAGGATCTTTATGGCGCTTGAGAGTTGAATATCGTCTTTTCGTTGCTCGAAACGCGATACCGTCGGCTGACTTACCTCCGCGATAGCGGCCAGTCGGCGCTGGGAGATTTTTCGTTCCTTGCGACGTTTTATTGCCTCTTCGACAAGTAAGTTCCAATTGAGTCGAATATTCCGTTCCATCGTTTCTCCATCTGCTGATGCAGCTTATCCTTAATGTCCTGACTGATGTTTTTCGGGGCATCTACGGCGCTGTGAGCCTTGTCGAGACGACTGGCGAAGTCAGAAACTGCCAGCATGACTGCTCCGTCGGGCAGGCCGAACAGGTTGCCCAGACGGGCGATGTTCTTCGGGCCGATGCTGCCGATTCGCAAGTTCTCGGCCCCCTCTATCCCAAGTGCCAGCGTCTGGTATGGCGGGTAGCATGCGGCGCCGAGCAGATCATAGGAAGGCGTCAGGCGAAGCCCGCTCTCGGTGTGCTCCATAGCGAAGTTTTTAAGATGCGCGTCGGTATTTCCAGTGAGAATGCAGGCCATTACGCGGCGAAACAGGGTATCGCATTCCGCCCTCAGGCATATGTCTGAGTTTCGGGTGATAAAATCGGCCATGTGTTCGTAGCAGCCCTCGTACTTGTCCTCCGAGCGGCTACCGAGCAGTTGGTTAAATTCCTCGAAATGAAGCCGCGTGCCGTCTTCTGTCCTGTCAAAGCGTCTGATGAACAGGGCTCGCTCCGCGACGTTCTGAAGCGATGCCAGAGTCATTTCCACAACCCCATCTCCTTTAAGGAGTGCCCCGCATGCCTGCGTGGTTATATACTCAAGTCCCAGAATGCCGGACAGTGTGGGTGACGGAAGTTTGGCGATATGCGTTGCCCGTTCGCCGCGTTTTACCGGGCGGAATCTGCGACCCTGCTTTATTGCGCCTAGTTTCGGTTGAACCCCGGAAAGCGACGCCCTCGCCGCAAGTGCCGCGATGTTTTCCGGGTCGCCGTGGTCAATTTTAATGTCCCCGACGGGTTCTGGGTCGATAACGCTTACGGCTCCGGCAAGATCGGTGCCGAAGGCAAGCAGCAGCGAGAAACGGTCGTCCCTTCGGAGGCCGAGTGCGCGGGCCTGCGCGTTTTTAAGCCACCCCTCCGCGCATAGATTGTCAAAGAAAGGATGAAGTCCGTATTCACTTAAGTGAGGCTTGGCCTGAAGCGGCAGGGTGTAGGAAATGGCGGGCAGGGCGCTTTCCATGTAGCTTTCGTCATAGGTGAACACGCATCGGCCTCCTGCCTCCTGCGACAGGATGCCGGCGAACGTATCCTTGTAATATATTTTCCCCCACAAATTAACGGCCATTTGATTCAATCCGTTTAGTCATTTCGCTGGTGGTATTAAATATTATAAAATATGTTTTGTCAAATGCGGGTGTTTAGTGCTATGATGAAATAAGATTAGTTAAATAAGTTGTCAGTTGATTTTATGATCAAATATGTTTTATCATTTTCTTGATAGAGCGGATGAATTTGCGAGGCGTGATTTATGTAGGAGGTCGTAGAAAAAGAAACCGTCTCTTTCCACTACAGTGCCGCCGGTGAAGCAAAAGGCAATCGATTCGCTCATGGGCACAATACTACCTTCAGGGGTGTCATACGGGGGTCGGTGGCGGGGCGGATATCAGACCGCTTTTCGCTCCCTTTCAATCCGGTCGTAGGCGTCGTTTATGACCGCGAGCTTTTCGTTTGCCGTGTCAATGAATTCCTGGGGAACGCCCTGGGCGATCAGGGTGTCGGGATGGTGCGCCAGGACAAGTTCGCGGTACTTGCTCTTGAGTTCATCGTCAGAGATCTCCCTCGGTGCTCCCAGAACGGCATACGGATCGGGCTTGTCGACGCCGTGGGCGGCGCGGACCCGCCGAAACGCCGCTTCGCTCAGTCCGAATATCTCGGCCACGCTCTCAAGGTACTCGTTTTCCTTGGGGTGGTAGACGTTATCGGCTTTGGCTATGAGAAACAGGCAGTTTAAAAGCTCCTCGAGCACAGCGGGGTTCTTCCGGAACATCTCCCCGAGCTGCCGGGCGTAAGGCTCAAAACCACTGGGGTCTTTTTTCGCCACGTTGAAAACGCGGGCGACCTCGGCTTCTTTCACCTGGTCCCGGAGAATCGGATGAAACGCCTTGCGGAAAGCCTGGACCTCCTCTTCGCTGACGACCCCGTCGGCTTTCGCCATCTTGGCCGCAAGCACGATTACCCCGGCCGTGAAGGCCACCTGTTTTCTTGCGCGCGTATCGGTCGGCCGCTCCTTGGTGTCGACAAACGCGTGGCCTGCCATGGTGCCTAGCAGCGCCCCGATCGGTCCGCCGAGCGCGAACCCTGCCGCGCCGCCGATTATTTTTCCCCAGATGCTCATGTGTTTACCCCCGCTTTGAGTTTTCCTTGGAAAAACTTACCCGAAAAAAACATCTTTAGAATAAGGTATTCGGTCCTTTGCTTTAACCGTTGCAAGGGATGCCGTTTTCCCGCCTGTCTTCTGACTTCCCGCGTATCTCCGTGGCCGAAGCGAATTTACGCGAACACTTTTATTCCCTCATTCGTATAAACCTGTAAAATCAATTACGGATTCATAAACTCACAGGAGGTACGTAATGAAAAAAACATTACTATTAGCTACTTTGGCGGTTGCGCTTGTCGGTGGAGCGACTTTTGCCGTGGCTTATGATAAGAGCGGAGACTGCACCGGGCGGTATTGCAAGATGTTCGATAAAAAGGATGCAAATTCTGACGGTGTCATCTCAAAGGCAGAATTTGTGGCCCATGCGGAGAAAAAGTTTGCCAAGATGGACTCTGACGGCAACGGTAAGATCACCAAGGAGGAAGTAAAGAGCTATTGGAACGCAAAGAAAGAAAAGCGCAGAAAAGAGTCCGGGCAGTGCGGCGGCAAGTAAGCAGGTGGCGATAATCGGTGGCGCTCTTTAGCCACAGTTAAATAAAGAGGGACTGTATGGCTTCTGGGTCACCGAATGACGAAAGCCTGTTGGGGCGGATACAGGAGGGCGACAGCCTGGCATTCGCCACGCTTGTAAGAAGGCACACCGAGAGATATCACCGTCTTGCCTACCGTTACACGGCCAGGCGCGAGGAAGCAGAGGATATAGTGCAGGCGGCATTTATAAAACTATGGAAGACCCCGGATATATGGGATTCTCGAGGGGGAGCAAGGTTTACCACCTGGTTTTACAGGGTGGTGGTGAATCTCTGTCTTGACAGGAAGAAAAAGCGCGGCGCGGGTACGATCCCGGAATCATACGAAATGCGGGATGACAGCCTCAATCCGGAGAGAGAAGTTGCGGGCGGTGAGGTAAAAGACCTGCTGGCAAGGGAAATCGCCGGGCTGCCGCCAAGACAGAGAACCGCTTTGATTCTCTGCTTTTATGAGGACTTGAGCCATGGAGACGCCGCGGGAGCCATGAACATAAGCGTCTCGGCATTTCGGTCCCTGCTTATGAGGGCCAAGACGGCGTTGAAACAAAAAATGAGTCAGTATCTCTGAGATGGATAAGGATAAAGAGTTCGAACTATTGATGCGGTCATATGATGTCCCCGCCGTCAGAAGCGATCTGGCGCAGAGCATCATAGACGCGGCGGCGCGCGTTTCGCAGAAACAGGGTGTCTGGAGATGGATATGCGGGGTGTTTGAGGAGTTTCAGTTGCCTGCTCCCGCTTTTTGCATCGCCTTGTTTCTTGTAATCGGGTTTTTGGCGGGCGCGATTAGCTACGGCGCCGCGGATTCCCCGGCGGCTTCAGATGATATTATAAGACAGCTGTTAAATGGAGAAGAAGGTTTGCTATGAGCAGGAAGGTCAGATTATTCATACTGCTTTCGGTTGTTTTAAACGTGGTTCTGATCGGTTTTACCGCGGGGCGCGGTTGTAATCGCCATGAAATAAAACGGGGTGATCATATAATCGAGTTACTTGACCGGTCATCCCTTCCGGAAGCCCGCCGCGCCGAGCTTAAGGAAAAACTGGGGGCCGCGCTTCCCAGTGCCGAAAGGAGGGAAGCGAAACGGCAGTTGCATCGAGAAGCAGTCGCTGTTCTTGAGGCCGAAGAATTTGACGCCGCCGCTTACCGAGCGCATCTTGACAAGATGCTTGTCGACCGCGACCGGCATAAACGGCGGATGGTTGAAGTCATGGTCGAAATAGCATCTGAGCTTAACCGGGAAGAACGCAAAGCTCTGGCAAAGATATTCCGCCGGGCATCCCGGTTCAAAAATCCACACAAATAAAGCGGGTTAAGGGATCGCCCGCACCGTCGCCCTCGCCCTGCCTTCTGCCGTGAGGACTAAACGCAGGTGCTCGGGCCCCACGTCAAGGCGCGTTATGCGGACCCGTCTCACCTTGCCCGTAACCGAGACGTTCTCTGATGAAAGCGCCGAAAACGTGTTCTCGGCCCTGTCCCTAAGCTTCTCAAGCTCAGGATCCAAGTCGAAGGGGATTTGTCTTGAGACGGCGTCCAGGAGCAGGGGTTCCGCGGCCCTTCCCGCCATTGAGAAAAGCACGTTTTGCGAATCGGTTTCAAGCTTTACGTTTTCTAGTGTTATGGTCTGCGCCTTGGCGTTTAGTTTCGGTTCGGCAAGCACGTACAGTGTTCCCTTGGCTGCGGTGCCGGAGAGGATGTCCGCCTCTACGGACACCTTGGTTTCAAGCAGAAGCCCTTCTCCATACGGGCGAACCCTGACCGCCTTTATCAGAACGGAGACGTTTTTGCCCAGAGACTTGCCGACGACCTCCTCGGCAAGCATTCGCTCAATCGTTTCGTAATCGATTATGGCGGGCATAACGATTTCGAAGCCTCCCGGCTTTGGCTTTTCTATTAGCAGGGTTTTCGGGAAGGGGCATCGGGGCTGCGTCCGCTCGGTTAGGAGGCGCGTTTTTAGTTCGACTCCAATCGTGGCGCGGATATTTTCGCGGTCGATGCGGATCTGCGCAGCGCGGGCGACGACGGGCTTTGTCTCAAGCCAGAGCCCCGAGTCCTCTCCAAGCGGCGTTGAGCCGCAAAGCCTCTTCCAGCCCTCTCTTGCCGCCTGCTCGAAGAAATCGCTTCGGGCCACGCTTCGGTTAAGTTGCGTGCGAAGTTTATCGGCCGTGATTCGAACTCCGGGGAGTATATGTTCCCTTACGTCAAGATTTCCGATGCGCTTTATCGGGATATCGGCCCTTTGTATATCTATTTTTGTTTCTGAGAGGTTCGGGGAGACGCGCCAGTTCTCCTTGAGTGTCGGATTTGCGGTGAGGGAAGCACTTGCCAGAATGTCTCCGCTTGTGCTGAAGCCGACTTTCCTTACCAGTTTAAAAGTTCCCTCCGCCCTGGCCTCCCCGCTTAGTTCGGTCGCCACGCTTAGCGCTCCGCTGCGGCCCGATACCTGAAGGTCAGAGCGCACAAGATTCCAGCTGAGCTCGCTTTGAGCGAAACGTTCTCCGAGAGCGTTTTTCTTTAAGCCCGACTTCTGTTTCGGCGTTCTGCGCTCAAGCGCTTCCCCTACGGAAGCTATGGGAACGGAGACCGGGATAGTTGCTCTTGAAAGCCGCTCCGCAAGCGGCTCAAGCGCCGGGGTCTTGGGAGTGGGTCTTTCGGCGTCGAACCTCGATATGTTCTCCGAGAGGAAAATCCCCGTCGCGAAAATCACCCCGAGCACTAGAATTCCCAGTATTATCTTTCTCATCTGAAGATATATGGTAAGGGAATTTTCGTGAATTTAAAGACTTTTCATTGCCGGGGCAGGCTCTTTAGTCGATTAGCGTTGCCCTCGGGGCGAAAAAGAGTGTTAGGTCACCACAGCCGATTGACTCCGTATCGGTCAAATACCGCATCAACCGATACAACTGCCAGATCGTGCGCTAAGGCTTGGGCAATGAGCATGCGGTCAAACGGGTCGCGATGCGGGCCGGGCAGTCGTCCTGCACGTTCAGCATCGGCAACACCGATTGTGAGTTCCTCAAAACCTTGACGGGCGGTGCTGCCGGCAACATCAAAGGCCGCCACGTCACCTTCCGGCAATCTGCCGAGCCGGTATTTGGTGGTGATTTCCCAAGCGGATGCAGCACTGACAACAATGTCATTCGTCTCATCCGCAATTATCCGGCGTGCCGAATCGGACAGACGACCGCTGTCTGCGAGCCACCAGAGAAACGCGTGAGTATCCAGCAATGCTCGCACCGCTATTCCCCCTCCCACACCTTCAGTTCTTCCTCTGACAGTGGATCAAAGAAACCCTCGGGCAGGACAATCTTTCCCTTGAGAACATCGGGCTGGCGTTTGCCCCGGGGCTTGCAGCTGACAAGCCGTGCGACCGGTTTCCCCCTGCGGGCGATCACGATTTCCTCGCCTGCCTCAACTTGCGCCAGAAGGCGGGACAGATGGGTTTTAGCTTGGTGAACATTGACAATAGACATGACTTATAACCTCAATTACTGATAACTTAGTCAACAATATAGCTAAATTCCTGTCAATGTCAACAGGTCTTCTAGTTAAGCCGGTTTTCCTGCGGATCCGAGATGCTGTAGTGCAGGGTGGCTCCAGCCGGTTTGCCCACTTCCACGCTTCCCGCAACTGCTTTCGCTTCGTAAACACACTTGGGGGTCTTCATTCCGCTAGATTTGTAATTTTCAATTCTCCAAAATTTCTTCTTGACAACTTTTTTGGAAATTGTTAATCTGACTGACGAGTCAGTCAGTGGGTGAGGACTATGGTTCAAGCTAACAGCGTTCCACAGAGAAGCGCGCCGAGCGCGCAGGCGTCCCGGAAATTCAGAAGGCGCGACGAGATACTTAGAACCGCGACCGATCTTTTCTCGGAAAAAAGCTATCACGACGTCACTATGGAAGAGATAGCCGAGGAGATGGGCGTATCCAAGGGCACCATCTACAACTATTTCTCCTCAAAAGAAAACCTCTACCTCGAAATCCTGAAAGAAAGCTTCGAAGCCATAGAGACGCTTCTGCATAAGGAAATAGAAAACTCCGCCCCCGCCCCCGCCAAGCTTAAAAAACTGCTCACCACAATATTCACTTTCTACAGGGAGAACCGGAAGGTTCTGCGAATACTCAGCCGTGATGAGACCCATCTTCTAAAGGAGCACTTCGAGTTAACGGAAAAATGGAGGATGGAGCGCCTCAGGCTTTACGAAAAGATAATGGAAAAAGGCATAGACGAAGGAAGCTTCGTGGATCAGAACCCCAAGCTCCGCGCCCTTATGCTCTACGGAGCAGTGGGGGCAGTGATGGTTCACCACGATTTCTCGATGGACCCGGGGAGGGTGGCCGACGCGGTTTTCTCCCAGCTTGCTTCGGGGCTGCTTGTAAACAAGGAATCTTAAAGTTTTTCGAAACATACTTAAGGAGGACGTAAGTTATGTCGTATGGATACAGTTCGCGGACCAACCACTTTGTTCCGCCGAAACAGTGGGACAGCATGAGGGTCGCCAGGGAGATTGAGAGAAAGACGGGACAGAAGATCATTCACTTTGAAAAAGGTGATTATCAGGGACCCGATTTCGATACGCCGGAGCATGTTCTCGTCGCTACGGAGCAGGCGCTTAGAGACGGTTACGTAAGGTACGATCCCGGGCCGGGACTTCCGGAGCTCAGGGAAGCCATTGCGGAGAAGATGCTTGAGCGGGGAAGACCCACCGAGCCCGATGAGGTCATAGTGACGGCGGGAGCTAAGCACTCCCTTACGATGAACCTCCTTACCTTTCTTGAGGACGGGGACGAGGTGATATTCCCGAACCCGGGGTATCCTCCCGACGAGGTATGGGCCAAGTACGCAAACGCCGCGGTAAAGCACACTCCGTTAACGAAGCCCGACTGGCAGTTCGATGTTGAGAAGCTTGAAGAACTCATCACCCCCAAGACCAAGCTTGTGATCATAAACACCCCCCAGAGACCAAACGGTCACCTGGTGGAAAACCCCCAGGAGATAGCCGACATGCTTGAGCGCCATCCCCATGTGATGATCATATCGGACGAGATATTCTCCCAGGTCACCTTCGGAAAGCCCCATATCTCCATATCTTCAATAGAGAGCATACGCGACAGGGTGATCTGCATAGACACGTTCTCAAAGACATGGGCTATGACGGGGTGGAGAATAGGGTGGACCGTAGCTCCGAAGCCCATTATCGACAAGCTCTCGATATTCCTTCAGGACTCGATCACGAACGTTGCGGCGTTCATACAGAAAGCCGCGCACGCCGCTCTCACGGGACCGCAGGGCTGGGTCGATAACAAGCTCGTTCTGCTTGAGCAGAAAAGAGATCGCATGGTCGCCGGACTAAACAGCGTTCCCGGCATAACATGTGATACCCCCGACGGGGCTTTTTACGCGTTTGCCGACATATCCGGCACGGGACTCACCTCCCAGCAGTTTACCGACAGGCTTGTTGAGCGCGCGGCGGTTGCCGTTGTTGCGGGCACTGCCTTCGGAAGCCAGGGAGAGGGTTACGTCAGGGTTACCTACGCGTGCGCGGACGAGGACATAGACGAGGGCATGAAAAGGATGAGGGAAGCTGATCTTTCCTGAGTCCGTTCAGATAGAAAGTCAGGCTGTTTTACTTAACCTTGGGTCCGCCTGCTTGCGGGCCCGGGAAATTAACGGAAATTGAGGGTGATATTTAAAAGGAAAAGTCTTTTTCCCGCGGGCTTACTGCTTCTCGCTCTTGTTCTGGTCGCGTGCGCCAGGGCGCCGATCACCAACAGAACGCAGTTTATAATTGTCCCCCAAGCCTTTGAAATGCAACTCGGCGCAAGCACGTACCTCAGCATGCTTGAGACCGAGAAGATCTCGGCGAACAAGCACTACACCCGAGCTGTCACAAGAGTTGGGCGGCGAATAGCCGCGGTTTCCCACACCCCAAATCTCAGGTGGCAGTACACCGTTTTCGATAACGACAAGCAGGTAAACGCTTTCGCGCTTCCCGGGGGGAAAATCGGGGTCTACACGGGGATGATGCCTGTTGCGAAAACCGAAGCTGGACTGGCTACGGTGATGGCCCACGAGGTTGCCCACGCCACGGCGCGCCACGGCGGGGAGAGGATGAGTCTGGGGATTCTGCTCCAGATGGGCTCGGCTGCCCTTGCGTCGGCCATGAAGAAAAAGGACAAAAAAACCACGGGCAGGGTTCTTGCGGCCTACGGAGTGGGAACCGCACTTGTGGTCGCTTTGCCGTTTTCAAGAAAGCAGGAGGGAGAAGCCGACAGGATAGGCCTTATATACATGGCGAAGGCGGGCTATGACCCGCGCGAGGCGGTTGCGTTCTGGGAGAGGATGGGAGCCGCGGGCCGGGGCGCTCCGCCCGAGTTTCTCTCGACACATCCCGGATACAGGACCAGGATAAAAAACCTCCGCAAGTGGATGCCCGAAGCCATGGAATATTACGAAAACAGCCAGAAGGCTCCCAACAACCGCATCAGAATTGCCAAGGGAAAAAAGCGCTCGCGCTAGCGGGCGGCTCTTTTTCCTCTTGTCTACCCGGTTTCCCCCCGTTTTTTTTGTTTACCCTCTTTTAATTGCTTCTTAACACCCGCTTAACCTTTACGGGTTTTAATTATCCCAGCTTGTTTGGTTTGTTCTTCACTATCTTAAGGAGGATTCCCGCAATGAAGAGTTTGAGTGTTAAGTCGAGTCTTGCGCTTGCGGTGGTCGTTTACGCGCTCGCCCTCGGCCCGGTCACAGAAGCCCAGACAGTTAAGGTTGACCCGGCCATACCTTCCTACGCGAAGGTGACGGGTGTTTCGGGGAACATAGACAGCGTGGGCTCCGACACCATGAACAACCTTATGACGTTCTGGTGCGAGGGATTCGCCAAGTTCTATCCCAACGTTAAATGCCAGATAGAGGGCAAGGGTTCGAGCACTGCTCCTCCGGCCCTCATAGCGGGGACTTCGCAGTTCGGACCCATGTCAAGAATGATGAAATCAAAAGAGGTCGACGCCTTCGAAAAGGAAGCCGGCTACAAGCCGACCGCGATTCCAACTTCAATTGACGCGCTCGCGGTTTACGTTAACAAGGATAACCCGATCGGGTGTCTTTCGATAAAGCAGGTAGACGCTATTTTCTCAAAGAACAGAAAATGCGGTGGCGGCTCCGATATCTCTATCTGGGGAGCGGCGGGGCTCGGCGGCAATTGGGCCGGGAAGCCGATAAGCGTCTATGGGCGAAACTCGGCTTCGGGGACCTACGGTTACTTCAAAAAGAAGGCGCTTTGCAAGGGCGACTACAAAGATACCGTCAAGGAGCAGCCGGGATCCTCCGCCGTCGTACAGGGAATCACCGAGGACCTCCAGGGAATCGGCTACAGCGGCATCGGGTACAAAACTTCCGGAGTAAAGGCGATCAAGCTTACAAAGACCGTCGAGAAGGGCTGTTTCGGGCCCAGCCTCGAAAACATCGTCGCCAAGAAGTATCCGCTCGGAAGGTACCTCTACCTCTACGTGAACAAAAAGCCGAACGAAGCGCTTGATCCGCTCCGCCTTGAGTTCCTGAAATACGTTCTGAGCCAGGAGGGACAGGAAATAGTCATAAAAGACGGCTATCTCCCGCTGCCTGCCGCTAAGGTTTCTAAACTGAGAGCCACTATAGGTGCGAACTGATGAACAGGTCATACGGCTTACGCGCGCTCGCGGGTCCCGGGGTGGGATCCGCGGGCGTTTGCCGGTTACCGCATACGAAATTTCATTTAAAATTGCCTGTTTGCCGGGCGATATTTCACATTAAGGTAGCTTCCATTGTCAGACGATAGCTCCGATCAACTCGGAACCGAAGAGATTTCGAAGCAAAAGCAGATACGGAGAAGAAAGCTCTACGACAGGCTGGCAAGGCACGTGGTATTTGTCGGCGGCGCGGGGATCATCTTCTGCATCATAGCGATACTCTTTTTCATAGGGCTCGAAACCATTCCTCTGTGGAAAAGCCCCGGGAAAAAGCTTGAAAGCGTCTCGGAGATGAGGGATCGTCTGGGTTCCGGGGCGGCCGCCGACAAAATACGCGTCTTCGACATAGGGGTGGATGAGTACAGGGAGCAGTTCTTCACTATAGACTCCCTGGGTTCCGTCCGTTTCTTCACGCTTGGGGAAGAACCGAAGCACCTCGGAACCCACACCCTTTCCCATAAAACAGCCGGCTACACCTCTTTTTACAACGCTAAAACCAACACTTCCTACGCGATTTCTGACCGGGAAGGTCGCGTAGTTCCTTTCGATGTCAGTTTCACAGTCGAGTTCCGCGAGGGGATCGAAAGAACCATAGTGTCGAGGGTGACGGAGGGGGAGGCTATCGGGGTAACAGGGGAACCGATAGAAATCTTCGCCTACCAGATCTCTCCCGAGACCGGGGCTCCCGTGGTTGCGGCCTACACGGCTTCAGGGCGTCTTGTCACCTACGCTGAGGTCGAGGAGGAAGGGTTTTTGGGCGAGAGCGAAACCGAGATATTCACAACTGATCTTACCACGCAGCTTGGAGGAGCCGCGGTCACCGCGGTGCAGGTCGATTCCGAAACGGAGAACCTCTATGTCTCCACCGCAAACGGGAAGCTTTATCACTGGTCGCTTTCAGATCCCTCCTCTCCTGAACTTAAATCCACGCTTGGGGCTACCGCGGATCCCGGGGTGGCCGTTACTCAACTAGGGTTCCTTCTGGGTCACCGCTCGCTTATCGTCGGTGACGCCGCGGGAAACGTAAGCGTGTGGTTTGAGGCCGCAAGCGACGGCGCGGCGGGCAGGCTTGCGAAAGTACACGTTTTGCCCCCGCTTCCCGCCCCGGTCGACAGGTTCTCCGCGTCGCAGAGGGGAAGGGGCTTTCTTGCTTCCGACACCTCGGGAAACATCTCCCTTTACCAGGCGACTTCCGCAACGAAGCAGCTTGACTTTCCGGGCGAGGGAAAACCCTACGCCGGGCTTACCTTTTCTCCCAAGGCAAACGGGGTGGTGGCCGTGGATTCCGACATGGTGCTTTCAAGCTATTATCTTGACAACCCGCACCCCGAGACGAATTTCCGCACCCTTTTCGGAAAAACATGGTATGAGGGCTACGACAGGCCACGGTACGTGTGGCAGTCAACGGGGGGAACGGACGAGTTTGAGCCCAAGTTCAGCATGACGCCGCTTGCCTACGGAACCCTGAAGGGCGCCCTGTACACGATGCTACTCTCGATTCCTCTTGCGATCCTGGCGGCCATCTGCGTTTCGCAGTTCCTGCATCCATCGATAAGGAACGTGGTAAAGCCCGTAATAGAGGTGATGGCGGCGCTTCCGAGCGTCGTTCTCGGATTCCTGGCGGGCCTTTGGCTTGCGCCGCTGCTTGAGAATATCTTCGTCGCGATCCTCGTGATGCCGTTTATGGTGATCGGGCTTACCCTAGGTGCGCTTTTTCTTTGGTACCGTCTTCCGTTTTCGCTCTCCGGGAGGTTCCGGATGGGAGTCGAGCTTTTCACGCTGGTGGGCGTGATAGGGATCGCGACCGCCCTTTCCCTCTGGTTAAGCGGCCCCCTGGAGAGCCTTATTTTCGCCGGGGACTTTAAGGACTGGTTTTTCAGAATGTTCGATCTTCGCTACGACCAGAGAAACATGCTGGTCGTCGGATTCGCGATGGGCTTTACCGTGATTCCCATCATATTCACCATCTCTGAGGACGCGCTGTCAAGCGTCCCGAGAACACTGACCTCGGGATCTCTGGCCCTCGGGGCCAACAGGTGGCAGACGGCCACCAGGATAGTTCTGCCCGCGGCAAGCGCCGGCATATTCTCGGCCGTCATGATAGGTTTCGGAAGGGCGGTCGGAGAGACGATGATCGTGCTCATGGCCACGGGCAACACCCCGGTGATGGACTGGAGCTTTTTTAACGGCTTCCGGGCCCTTTCGGCCAACATCGCGGTCGAACTTCCCGAGGCCCCGCACGGGGGAACCCTCTACAGAGTGCTTTTCCTGACGGCGATTCTGCTGTTCGCGGTCACCTTTTTGCTTAACACCCTGGCTGAGGTTCTAAGCCAGAGACTGAGGAAGAAGTACGCGCAGTCCGATGCCTAGGTTCTGGAAAGCAGGGGACGCCTACGTTTGGATATCGGGCCTTGCCCTCATGATCACTCTCGTGATGATAGGGGGACTTCTGTTTCTCATAGCCACAAAAGGGCTGGGTTCTATGTGGCCGGTGGATATCGGACGCTACACGCTTACCGACGGCTCTGCCTATCTGGGGCAGCTTCAAAACAGGGAATCGGTACGCGGAGCGGATGGGATAAAAAGCGAATCCGAGTTTCGCGTCAAGCTCAAGATAGGGAACAGGGATCTCTACGGCCTTGATTTCAGGTGGATAGACGAGGCGGACATAGCCTCGCTTGACTATCCCGGTGACGCCGTGATCCTGGAGCGGCACGAGTGGGGTAATTACCACGGCTACTTAAAGGAAATAAGAAAAAACGGGCGGGTTATATCGGGAGAAGGCCCCGAGGCTTTCTCAGTTCTCGAGGACCTGATACGCGATGCGAACAGGGTACACGCCGAGATACTCAAGATAGAAAAAGGTGAGATCGGGGACATAAACTACGGAATCGAGAAGCAGCGCCTGAAACTAAGAGGCCTCTCCGTGCGCGGCGAGGACAATCCCGCGAAGGAGGCCGAGTTCCGCCTGAAGATAAAGGAATACGAAGAGCTCTACAAGGCAAGCGAGGCGAAGCTCGAAGCCCTCTACGCGGAGCTTAACAGAAACGAGGCGGTGATGGCCTCCGCGGGGGGAGACGAGAAAGTGGTGCCGCTTGGGAAAATCGTTATGGCCTTTCGCCCAAACGACATGGGATTTGCGCAGAAAGCCGGTTTTTACGTCAAGAGGTTCTGGGGATTTATCTCCGATGAGCCGAGGGAGGCGAACACCGAGGGCGGAATCTTCCCCGCGATTTTCGGCACGGTGCTCATGGTGCTTATCATGAGCATAGTGGTCATGCCTTTTGGAGTGATAGCGGCGCTTTATCTCCGGGAGTACGCCAGGCAGGGGGTGATGGTGAGGATCGTCAGGATATGCGTTAACAACCTTGCGGGTGTTCCCTCGATAGTGTTCGGAGTGTTCGGAGTCGGGTTCTTTCTCTACGGCATAGGGGGCCTAATCGACTCGGTGTTTTTCGGGGAGGCGCTCCCCAGCCCGACTTTCGGCACGGGAGGCATACTCTGGGCGTCGCTTACCCTCGCGCTGCTCACGGTCCCTGTTGTGATAGTCGCGACCGAGGAGGGACTCGCGTCCGTTCCGAGAAACATAAGGGAGGGCTCCCTGGCGCTTGGGGCCACCAAGTTCGAAACCACCTGGAAGGTAGTTATCCCGAGCGCGCTTCCGGCCATACTCACGGGCCTTATCCTCGCGGTCGCCCGGGCCACCGGAGAGGTGGCGCCGCTTATGATAACGGGAGTCGTCAAGCTTGCCCCGGATCTTCCCCTAGACGGGCACTTCCCCTTCCTTCACCTTGAGAGAAAGTTCATGCATCTGGGGTTCCACATATACGATCTGGGCTTTCAGTCTCCAAACGCCGAGGCAGCAAAGCCCATGGTGTTCATGACCGCGTTTCTGCTCATACTTATAGTGATCATGCTTAACATAACGGCGATAATAATAAGAAACAGGCTAAGGAAAAAATACGCGACTTCCGCGGTATAATTTAATAGGGTATAAGTAGTGGAGGAAGATTTGATGCTGTCTGGAGAACGGATGGAAAAACAAGAATTTAAAGCCCACGAGGCAAACGGCGCTTCCCCGGTCCCCGAAGCCAAAGGACCAAAGAAGGCAAAGACCGTTCTGGATCCACTGGTCAAAGTTGAGAACTTAAGCCTTTTTTACGGTGCGAAGCAGGTGCTTCGGGGTATCAACATGAACATCCCGAGAAAAAAGGTCACGGCGTTTATCGGTCCTTCTGGCTGCGGCAAATCAACGCTGCTTCGCTGCTTTAACCGCCTAAACGACCTTATTGACGGCTGCAGGATCGAGGGAGACATATCGATTAACGGCAAGCACATATTCGACCCCGGCGTCGACATTACCGATCTTAGAAAAAGGGTCGGCATGGTGTTTCAGAAGTCAAACCCGTTTCCCAAATCGATCTACGAGAACGTCGCCTACGGGGCGAGAATATCGGGAATCAACAAGAAATCGACTCTTGACGATCTCGTGGAGAAAAACCTGAAACGCGCCGCCCTGTGGGATGAGGTAAACGACAGGCTTAACGACAGCGCCATGGGACTCTCGGGAGGTCAGCAGCAAAGACTCTGCATCGCAAGAGCCATAGCCGTGGAGCCGGACGTGCTTTTGATGGACGAGCCGTGCTCGGCGCTTGATCCCATAGCCACGGCCAAGATAGAGGATCTCGTAACTGAACTCAAAGACAAGTACACCATGGTGATCGTGACCCACAACATGCAGCAGGCCGCCCGGGTCTCGGATTACACGGCCTTTATGTACATAGGAGACATAGTGGAGTTTGACACCACGGAGAAGATATTCCTTAACCCCACCAAAAAGCACACCGAAGACTACGTCTCGGGCAAGTTCGGCTAGGCAACTCCGAAGGAGCAATTACAGATGATAAAATACCAAGGGGAACTCGTGCTTCTTAACAAGAAGCTGCTTGAGATGGCGTCCCTTGTCGAAACCATGATCGCCAAGAGCATAAAGGCCCTTCGCGAGGGGAACATGATCCTGGCCCAGGAAGTTATCCGCACCGACGAGCAGGTAAACGCCATGGAGATCGAGATAGACAACCTTTGCGTTAAGATTCTCGCCCTTTACCAGCCCGAGGCCAAGGACCTTCGGACCGTCACCATGATAATGAAGGTTAACAACGATCTTGAGAGGATAGGGGATCACGCCTCGAGCATCTCGAGAATGGCCCTTTTCATGGCTGACTACCCGCCTATAAAGCCGCTTGTGGATATTCCCAAGATGGCGGAGAAGGCGATGGAGATGCTGAGAGAAAGCCTGGACGCTTTTATAAGAAGGAACGCGCAGCTCGCTATCGAGGTCTGCCAGAAAGACGATGAGGTCGATAACTACGAGCCCAAGATAGTGAGGGAGCTTATAACCTTCATCATGTCGGATCCCTCGACGCTTAACCTGGCGCTTCGCTACATTTACGTCGCAAGACACATTGAGAGGGTGGCGGATCTCGCGACGAACATAGCCGAAAACGCCTACTACATAGCCACCGGAGAGGTGCTCAAGCACCAGCACACTTCGGAAATGAACTGACCACCTGCCGCGTTCACTGATCGCGACGTGGAAGCTCAACCGTGAACGTGCTTCCTTCCCCCTCTGCGCTTCTTACGCCTATGGTTCCCCCGTGCTGTATGACTATGTGTTTTACTATGCTGAGCCCCAGTCCCGTCCCCCCTATTTCCCTCGAGCGGTTCTTGTCCACCCTGTAGAACCTCTCGAATATTCTCTCGTGGTGCTCAAGAGGAATTCCGATCCCGTTATCCTCAATCTCTATGCGGAAAGCGCCGTTTTGGGTTGAGGCGCGAACCGACACCGAGCCGTTTTCCGGGGTGTACTTGGCTGAGTTCTCAATGAGGTTGATGAGCATGCGTTCCACGAGGAAGCTGTTTGCCCTGTAGGGCGGCATGCCGTCTTCGATCTCAAGTGAGAGATTCACCCCTTTTTTCGAGAAAAGGGAGTCAAGTGAGCCCACGGAGCGGATGATGGTTTCCCCGATATCGATCTCTTCGTATCCCTTCCTTGAGTCTCGGGGATCAGCTTCCCCGCTTTCAAGCTCCGAGAGCACGAGCAGATCCGAAGCTATGGCTATGAGCCTGTCGGTGTTTTCCTCTATTATCTCGAGGAATTCTTTTTTCTCCTTGTCCGTGTCATAGCTTTTGTCAAGGAGCGTTTCGATATACCCCTTTATGGACGTAAGCGGGGTTCTGAGTTCATGGGAGACGTTCGCCACAAAATCGGCTTTTATCCGCTCAAGCTTCTTGAATTCCGTGATATCGAAGATGACCACTACGATTTCCCTGTATCGGGGGCTTACCCTGACGCTCACGAGATACGATCTTTCCCTGGGATAGAGCACGGAGATTTCCTGAGTGGCCGATTCCTTCTTCTTCTGCATTCGTGAGATAAGCCTCTGTAGGTCGGGGTTTCTCACGGTTTCCACGTAGGGGCGGTCGATGGCCGCGTCGTCGATTCCGAACATCTCCTTTGCGGCGTCGTTTACGAGTATCAGGTCCTCTTCCCTCGATATCACTATGACCCCTTCCCTCATGGACTCGATTATGCTTTTAAGCTGGTTTCCCTCCCTCTCGGTTGAGCGCATCTGAAGGGAGATTCGCTCTGAGAGCTCGCCTATGGAAATCGAGACTCCCGTGTCGAAGTCGGTTACCTTCCGGCCGGTCTTGCGGGCTTTTTTCTGCCTTTCCGGCAGAAGCTCAAGGGCTTTTGATATTCTTGAGAAGTCCTTTAGGATGTCCCTTTCGATTATCCACGAGAGGGCGAATCCGAACGCGACAAACGCGATTGCGTATGCGATGTAGCCCGAAGCCCCGCGCCCGGGGGGGAGCAGCACGGCGAGCAGCGCCGCCGAGGCGGCGAGGCAAAGCAGGTAAAGAAAATGTTTTCTGAATATCTTCAAACCGTCTGGATTTGTTCTAGCTTGTAACCGATTCCTCTCACGGTCTTTATCATCTTGCCGGCGGAACCCAGTTTTTCTCTCAGGTTTTTTATGTGAACGTCTATCGTTCTGTCAAAAACCACCCTTTCGTCTCCCCAGAGGGTTTTTCTCTTGAGCAGCTGATCGCGGGTGAACACTTTTCCTTCTGCCTCCCCGAGGGTCTCAAGTATTTTGAACTCCGTGGTGGTGAGATCGATTTTCTGTGAGTCAACCGATACCTCGTAGCTTCCCGAATCTATCCGGAGGGGACCGATCCGAAGCGCTCCGTCCGCAGGATCTTTCATCGCGTACCTTCTCATGATGCTTTTTACCCTTGCCACAAGCTCACGGGTCCGAAAAGGCTTGACTATGTAGTCATCGGCGCCGAATTCCAGGCCCAAGACGACATCGGCCTCGGTGGATTTCGCGGTGATCATGATTATGGGGATGGACTCCGTTGAGGGCTTGCTTTTAAGGATCCTGCAGAGCTCAAGGCCGTCCATGCCGGGCAGCATTAAGTCAAGCAGTACGAGATCAGGCGGGACGGAATTTATGTAGAGCAGAAAGTCCTTTCCGTTCTGAAAGGGTTTTACCTGATACCCCTCGCGTTTCAGGTGATGGGTTATAAGGTTGAGTATGTCCTTTTCGTCATCTACTACCGCTACGAGTTTTTCCATGTGCCTTCCCTGATAATTTACAGAATACCGGCGAGTACATCAATTCGTGCCGCAGGCTCTTAACATAGAACTAACAATTTGTTTATTCTGAATTAATCATTCGCGCATATCATTAAGCCAGGGTTGTTAAGAACAGAGCAATAAACACACCGAGGAGGATATGAGATGAGAATTTTTGCAGCTTTAGCCGTGTCTTTCATGACGCTGCTTCCCTTTATGTCCCTTCCCGCGCAGGCCGACGGCCAGCAGAGTATAAGGGAACAGATCCAGGAACTGAAGGAGAAGATAGAAAGGCTCGAGGCTCAGAGCCAGCAGATGAACATGAAGATGTACGAGGCCACGGACACTAAGGCCTGGCATAACAAAATCAAGGTTAAAACCAAAAAAGGCACCGGTCTTACTTTCCAGACCGCGGACAAGAACTACAAGCTTAGAATGAGGCTTCGCGGCCAGTTCCTCGCTAATTACATAAATCCTGACGGAGAGGACGATGAAGGTCTCGGTTTCAGGGTAAGAAGGCTCAGGGTAACTTGGGACGGCAATGCTTTTGCCCCCTGGATGAAATATCAAGTTGAGTACGATTTCGGAAGAACCGGGGAACTCAAGGACATGAAGTTTTCGTTTGCCAAGAACAAGGCTTTTGTTCCTACGATGGGTCAGTACAAGGTTCCGTTTAACAGGGAGGTGCTTAACTCGTCTTCCGTCCTTCAGGTTGTCGACCGCTCGATCATAACCGACTACTTTGAGTATGACAGGGATATAGGTGCCGGCGTTTGCGGTCTTCTCGGCGGCGGAATGATCCGCTATGATCTCGGTGTTTTCCAGGGAGAAGGCATGAACCAGAAAAACGACAAGGGTGATACGGGCATGCTCTGGGCAGGAAGGGTTCAGGCGGCCCTTATCGGCGGGGACGCGAAGAAGGTAAAAGAGAATTTCGCCAAGAAACCTACGCTTATGGTTGGAGCCGCTATTGCGGGTATAGATGTTGAAGGAGGCAGTGACAGCAATATCGGAATTCCTTCAGGAGAGAGGGTGCTTGAAGACGGGAAAGTCACTTCATTTACGGCCGACATAAACTACAGAGGCCCGAGATTTAACCTTACCGGTGAGTATATCGGAAGGTGGGTGAATCCTGACGATGCCGGCGTAGCCACTGCCTATGACTACGGTTTCAGGGTTCAAGGCGGTTTCTTTCTGGTTCCGAAGAAAGTCGAGTTTGCCTCAAGGTATGCGATGGTCACGTTTGACGATGATGCGGCGGGGGTAGATGGCGACCTTGACAACGTATGGACGTTTACCCAGGGACTTAACTACTACCTCAGCGGCAATCACAAGTGGAAAGTGCAGCTTGACTACACCTTCCAGAGAGAAGAGGATCTCGCTGGCGTAGAGTCGGATGAATCTATGGTAAGAGCGCAGGTCCAGGCCTACTTCTAGGACCTTGCACGAAGGAACAAGTTTTTTTCTCTTTCCTTTTATAATCTGTTAGGCTGAAGCCCTCTCGCATCGGAAACGGTGCGGGAGGGCTTTGTTTTTTTGCGCTCGGATACGGGTTAATTAATTTTCTCGCATCGGTTAGGATTAACCGCAAATGACAAGAATAAAGGTGTGCGGAATAACAAACTCGGCCGACGCGCTTTCTGCCGTGCGGCTCGGAGCCACGGCGCTCGGTTTCGTCTTCTACGAAAAAAGCCCGAGGTTCGTTACGCCTGCCAAGGCTAGGGAGATAATAGAGCAACTCCCCCCGTTTCTAACCAAAGTAGGAGTTTTCGTAAACGCCGAGGCGGATTACCTGCGGGAGGCAAGGGGCACTGCGGGTTTTGACGTCTACCAGTTCCACGGGGACGAAACCCCGGAGTTTTGCGCCGCGTTCGGAGAGGATTACATAAAGGCCGTAAGGGTAAAAGACGCGAGCAGTCTTGACGCCGTTTGGCTCTACGACACGGACGTTTTTCTTTTTGACGCCTATTCGCCCGATGCCTACGGGGGCACGGGAGAGAACTTTTCGTGGGACGTTCTCTCCGGCCGGAAACTTGGGGACAAATTCGTTATACTTTCCGGAGGACTTACCCCGGAGAACGTGCGCGACGCCATACAGACGGTGAATCCCTACGCCGTTGACGTAAGTTCCGGGGTCGAAAACTCTCCGGGGATAAAAGATCATCTTAAGCTTAAGCGGTTCATGGAGGCTGCGAGTGATGGGCAAAACTAACCGAAAATACAGCTACCCAGACACAATGGGTCATTTCGGAGACTTCGGCGGACGCTACGTTTCTGAAACCCTGATGCCGGCCCTGATCGAGCTCCAAAAAGCCTACGAAGAGGCCTCGGCGGACAAGACTTTTCACGAAGAGATCGATTACTACCTGAAGCAGTATGTCGGGAGGCCCACCCCCCTTTATTACGCCCGCGCGATGACAGAAAAGCTCGGCGGCGCGAAGATTTACCTTAAAAGAGAGGATCTCGCCCACACGGGGGCGCACAAGATAAACAACACTATAAGCCAGGGGATTCTCTGCGAGAGGATGGGCAAGGAAAGAATCATAGCCGAAACCGGGGCTGGACAGCACGGAGTTGCCACGGCCACCGTGGCCGCGCTTATGAACAAGGAGTGCGTGATATACATGGGGGAAGAGGATACAAAGCGTCAGGAACTGAACGTTTTCCGTATGAAGCTTCTGGGCGCTGAGGTAAGGCCCGTGGTCTCGGGCACAAAGACACTTAAAGATGCCATGAACGAGGCCATGAGAGACTGGATCACCAACGTTAGAGACACTTTCTACATAATAGGAAGCGTCGCCGGTCCCCATCCCTACCCAATGATGGTAAGGGATTTTCAGTCGGTAATCGGACGCGAGGCGATTGAGCAGATACTCGCCGCGGAAGGAAAGCTCCCCGACACGCTGGTTGCCTGCGTCGGAGGCGGCTCAAACGCAATAGGTCTTTTCTTTCCATTTATCGAGGAACCTGGTGTGCGCAAAATCGGTGTGGAAGCGGCAGGTCACGGCATTGAAAGCGGTCTGCATTCAGCGACCATAACCGCGGGCTCCGTAGGGGTCCTTCACGGAAGCAAAACCTACCTGCTCCAGGACGCAGACGGCCAGGTGAAAGGAGCTCATTCCGTAGCGGCGGGTCTTGATTACCCGGGCGTGGGTCCAGAGCATTCATATTTTCAGGACGCGGGCAAGGTTGATTACGTGTCCGTAACGGACAAAGAGGCACTCTCGGCGTTTTCCTTTCTCTCCGAGGTAGAAGGGATAATACCTGCGCTTGAAACCGCCCACGCCGTCGCGCACGTGCGTAAAATTGCTCCCTCCATGTCTTCAGAACAGGTTATCGTGATCTGCCTTTCGGGCAGAGGGGATAAGGACATACATATCGCTTCTGACCTTATTTGAAGCGGTGCAGACCGGGTTTTCGCCCGCCCGCCACGCGCTTGACAATACCCATGCGCGCGTATATAAAGGTGTTCTGAGGGTTGGACTTCGTTTTTATTCTGGTTGTTTGCGATTTCTGCATTTCCGGCCTACACCGGGGTTCCGGTGTCTGCTAAAAGCACATGGGAAGAATACAAGAAAAATTCCGCGAACTCCGGGAGAAAAACAAAGCGGCTCTCATCTGCTATGTTACCGCCGGCGACCCGGATATCGATTTTACCGAACAGATTATTGACCGTATGGCGGAAAGCGGTGTCGACATGGTCGAGATCGGTATTCCCTTCTCGGACCCCATGGCCGATGGACCGGTAATTCAGGCGGCTTCGGAGCGGGCACTTGCGCACTCCACTTCCCTTTCAGATGTGCTTTCGCTCGTTAGAAGAATAAGGTCCCGCTCGGATATTCCCGTGATACTTTTCGGTTACTACAATCCTTTTTTCTCTTACGGCACGGAACGCTTTGCACGCGATGCCAGCGAAGCGGGAGCGGACGGGGTTCTGGTTGTTGATCTTCCGCCCGAGGAAGCCGGGGAACTCAGTGTCCATGCCCAGCGGGAGGGACTTGACCGTATCTTTCTGCTCGCCCCGACGAGTACCGAAGAAAGAATAGAGATGGTGTCGCAAAACGCCTCGGGGTTTATCTACGTGGTTTCGGTCACCGGAGTCACTGGAGCGCGCCCGGATATGGACTACGATCTTGAAGACCTCGTGGGAAGAATCAAGCGTCGCTCCGAGCTTCCCGTCGGAGTGGGATTCGGAGTGTCTTCAGCGCGCCAGGCCGCTGAGATAGCCTCTTTTTCCGACGCCGTTATCGTCGGAAGCGCCCTTGTGAGAATAATCGAGGGCGGTGGAGAGGAAAGGCAGGAAGTGCTTGGGAAAATTTCAAGCTTTACGGAGGAGCTTAGCGCCGCCTGCCGAAGGTAGGCGTTCTGCGTCTCGGATACTATGAGTACGAACGGGGAAAGAAGGTATATGTTCATCGGAGAAGTTGATGTTCTCCTGATGAGTCTTTTTAAGAACAGGGGTCAGGTAATACAGCTTGACTCTCCTGAAAATGCGCTTAATCAGAAGGGAAGCTTTACCCTCATAGTCGTAAACAACGAATTTTCAAGCAAGGAGGCTCTGTCATCTCTTGCTTCCAGCTATCCCACGAGCCCAATAGTTGTTTCCGCTGACGGTGAGCAGCGGAAAGATGGGTATATAGCGAGATACGTCAGATTCGAGAAAGTTGCCGACAGCCAGATATCGTTTGAGGAAAAGCTCGCAAGAGCGGATATCTCGGTAAGACTTATCAGGGAAGTTCACCAGGACGCGAAAAGACTTCTCATACTCGTTCACAACCAGCCCGACCCGGATGCGATCGCAAGTGCCCTGGCCCTTCGGACCCTTCTCAGGAGAAACAGAAAAACGGCGACCATAGGTTATCTCGGGGAGAAGATTTCAAGACCCGAGAATGTGGCCATGGTGGAGCTTATGGACATAGACATACAGATGATTTCCCATGAGGATATAAAAAACTTTGATTCCATAGCGCTTGTCGACGTGCAGCCTTCTTATTTCAGGGGCGAGATTACAGATGTCGATTCGGTTATCGACCACCATCCGAGGACTCCGGAGTGCGATGCGAAATTCACTGAAATAAGTTCCGAGGAAGGGGCTACCGCGACGATCATGACCCGGTTTCTAAGAGCCGCCCAGGTCGAGATCTCCGCGAAACTTTCAACCGCGCTTCTCTACGGCATAAAGACCGACACTATGATCCTCAACAGGGGCGCCGACCTTGACGACCTCGAAGCGTTTACCTACCTCTACCGCCAGGCCGACTTGGGTCTGCTCAGGAAAATAGAGTCCAAAAACCTGTATTCAGAAGAGATCAAGCATTACGGCGAGGCGCTTTCGAAGCACTGGATAAGCGACGGAATAATTTTCATGAATCTGGGCAGGATAGAAAAAGAGCACCTGATTCCCCAGGTGGCGGACATGGGAATGAAGGTGGGAGGGGTCGAGTGGTCGGTGGCCTTCGGAATTATTTCCGGTTCCCATCTGGTTATGTCCGTTAGAAACAGCGGGTCTGTCAAAAGCGCCGGTCGGCTGCTTTTCGAACTTTTCGACGAAATGGGAAGCGCCGGGGGACACAGATCCTACGCCAAGGCCGTGATTCCAATGAGCGAGGTAAGGGAGCTTATAGGGAAGACCTCGCGCAAAAGCATAGAGCAGTGGATCGACAGGGTCTTTCGGACGGCGACCGCTCAGAACGCCTAAACACGAAAAGCAACTCTCTTCTCCGCCGGCCCCGGTTTTTTCTATCTCCTTTTGAAGCTACATTAATCGAAGCGGACTAATCACACGGAGGCGTTTTTCCTAAGAGAAAATGAAACTTAAGACGGCGATTCTCGGAGTTACGGGGTATGTCGGCCAGCAGCTTCTTTCCCTCCTGGCGCGGCACCCGAACGTGAATCTGCATCTGCTCACCTCTGAGAAATTCTCGGGCAAAAGGGCGGATGAGGCGTTCCCGCACCTCTCGGGCTGCACGAACCTCTCCCTGAGTTCCGTATCGAAGATTTCTTACTCGGAGCCGCTTGATATCGTGTTTTCCTGTCTTCCCGGCGGGACTTCTTCTGTTTTCGTGCGGAAATTCCTTGAAAAAGGTGTAAGGGTGATCGATCTGAGCTCGGACTTAAGATTCTCCGATCCCGAAGATTACTCCCGGGCTCACGGCACGGCGCCCCGGTTCCCAGAGCTTCTCTCCCAGGCGGTCTATGGTCTAAGTGAACTTAACCGTGAGAGGATAAAAAATGCCTCTTTAGTCGCAAACGCGGGCTGTTATTCAACATGCGTTTCGCTCGGCATAGCCCCTTTTCTCAGGACTCATGATACGGAGGGCGATATCATAGTGGATATCAAGTCCTCTTTTTCGACTTCGGGGCGGGCCCCAAAACCGCAAAGCCACTACACAGAGGTAAAAGAAGACGTATCCGCCCGGGATGCTGGGGGAGATGACCAGAAATATGAAATTCTTCGAGTGCTGTCCGATTTTTGCGGCAGGGAGAAAAAGCTTCTTTTCTTTAATACCCGCGTTCCGGTTAAAAGAGGGATAATGGCCACTTCGTACCTTAAGCTTCGCTCGGCGGTTTCCCCTGACGAGGTAAGGGAGCTTTACGCGAAGTTCTACGAAGCGGATGTTTTCGTCCGGGTCTGCGACGGGCCACCCGGGATAGCGTCTGTTTCGGGTTCCAATTACGTCTCTTTGGGGTTCTGCGAGCGGGAAGGGCACCTAGTCGTCGTATCGGTTCTTGATAATCTCATGAAGGGGGCTGCGGGCCAGGCGGTTCAGAACATGAACATCGTCTTCGGATTCCCCGAGGACGAAGGACTCAGGCAGGTTCCCCTTTTCCCGTGACGGGGCGATGAGAAACTACTGGGAAATACTTTATTCGAACCTGGGGCGAAACCCCCGAAGAGCCGCCGTCTGGTACGAGGGAGAGACATACAGCTACGCGCAGCTTTGCGGCTTCGTTGACGGTTTTTCCTCCTTTCTCCTAGAGCGGGGGGTGGGGCAGGGGGAGAAAGTATGCGTTTTTCTCCCTAATTCGCTTTCGCTTGCCGTATCCGTTTTCTCGATCGCGAGACTTGGAGCCGTCTGCGTTCCGATCGACAGCACCTGCGGAACCGAGGAAATAAGGCACTGCCTTGAGTTCTCAAGACCTGCCCTGATAGTTACGGACGAATCTCTCGCAAAAACCATAGTCGCGGTTTCCGGGGACATAAAAACCGTTTCCGTAACCCGGGAGGATTTCTTTGGGGATGCGCCCGCGGATCCGCCCGGAAACTCTCCTTCCGATGAAGCGATCTATCTTTTTTCTACGGGTTCCACGGGAAAGCCTAAGTGCGTTGCGAGGAGCCACGGCAACATGACCGCCCTTGCCCGAAACCACACGGCCACCATAAATTGGGATAGCGGGGACAGGGTTCTTTTTTCGATTCCGATATCGCATACCTATGGCCTTGGGAACTTCATAAGCGCCGTAAGCGTCGGGGCGTGCTGTTATTTCCTTCCGAGGTTTACTAGAAAAGCGGTTCTCGGGGTGCTTGAGAGAGAGGAGATAACCGTTTTTCCCGCCGTTCCGTTCATGCTTGAAACCCTCGCGCGAAGCGCAAGCGGGGGAGATTATGATTTCCCCCGGTTAAAGCATGTTATCTCCGCCGGGGCTCCTCTGGCCGAGGAAACGTTTTTTTCCTTCCACCGTGCTTTCGGTGTTTATCCCCGCCAGCTCTACGGTTCCTCGGAGACCGGGGTGATGACGATTAATATCGCCGAGAACATAGAGGAAAAGCGTCTTTCGGTCGGAGTGGCGGTTGAAAATGTCGTTATAAAGGTAATTTCAGAAACGGGGCGAGAGCTTGGGGTCGGGGAAACCGGCGAGATCATAATAAAGAGTCCTTCCATGACGGACGGGTACGTCGATTTCCCAGAAGAGACCGAGAGGGTTTTCGTTGACGGCTTTTACCATACCGGGGATCTCGGAATGTTTGATAGTGACGGGTATCTTTTCATTCGCGGAAGAAAAAAGCTTTTCATCAACATTTCGGGGAACAAGGTTGATCCCTACGAGGTTGAGAGCCTGCTTATGACCCATGAAAAAATAACGGAAGCCGCGGTAATCGGTGTCTCCGGCGAGGCGGGCAGGGAAGAGGTAAAGGCCTTTATCGTCGCAGACGGTCTCACAAGGAGAGAAATTGTGGATTTTTGCAGGGGGAAAATCTCCGGTTACAAGATTCCCGCGAAGATGGAATTTGTGGATACGCTTCCGAGAAGCCCTGCGGGCAAGGTCTTGAGGGAGAGACTTAAGTGACTTTGCGAAAAAAAGTTTTGGGGGAGAAAATAAGGCGGCTTGTCATAAGCAAATTCAATCTTGATATCGAGCCCCGCGATATATCGGCCGAGCAGTCGCTGATTGAACTCGGAGTCGGCGTTGATTCCGTATCGACCCTTGAGTTCATCATGGAGCTTGAAGAAGAATTTGGGGTCTCCATTGACGAATCCGAAGTCGATCCAGGAGTCCTCGAGACTGTTGAGAATCTCTCCGAATTTGTAATGTCGCTTGGGTCAGCGGATACAAACGGCAGTTAGAAACGAGGTTTTTACTTGACTGGAAAGTTGCTTTGTTTGGGGTGGATTTACAAAAAGTCTTTCATATCAGAGTGTTAAGAAGAATTTTCTACTTGACTGGAAAATGCGATTTTCCCCATAACTCCGAGAAAGCACAGGTTTTCTACTTTTTGTAGAGGTTGGTTATCGGGAAGCGGCGGTCTTTTCCGAAGGCAAGCGATGTTATTTTTACCCCCGGAGCGCTCTGCCTTCTTTTGTATTCGTTTTTGTTAACCATTCTGATTATTGTCCGCACGGTGCTTTTTTTCTCACCAAGTTCTACTATGTCGTCAACACCGAGGCCGTCTTCCACGTAGGCTTTCAGTATCCTGTCAAGCGTATCGTATTCGGGAAGCGAGTCGGTGTCTTTCTGATCGGGACGAAGCTCGGCTGAAGGGGGCTTTTCAATCACCGATTTCGGTATTATCTCCTTTCCCTGCACGCGGTTGTAATAATGGGAAAGCTTGTAAACCATGGCCTTGGGCACGTCCTTTATTACCGCAAAACCCCCTGACATATCCCCGTAAAGAGTCGAGTAACCGACCGCGAGCTCACTTTTGTTCGAAGTGGCGAGCACGAGCCACCCGAACTTGTTTGAAAGCGCCATCAGGGTATTCCCTCTTATCCTTGCCTGGATGTTCTCTTCGGTCACGTCATCCTCCCTTCCGGAGAAAAGCTCGGCGAACATTCCCTCGTAGCACCTAAAAGCGTCTTCTATAGGGATGCTCAGAAGCTCGATTCCGAGATTGCTCGCAAGCTTTTGGGCGTCGGTGACGCTTCCCTCGGAGCTGTACATTGAGGGCATGGAGACTCCGACGACTTTTGAGGGTCCGACGGCTTCTGCGGCAACCGCCGCGGTAAGCGAGGAATCTATCCCTCCGCTTAACCCGATCACCACTTTTTTAAAACCGTTTTTCCTTATGTAGTCTCTTGTGCCGAGGACAAGTGCCGAGAAGGCGCATTTTAGCGGGTCTTCGGGGCGAAGGCCCCCCGTTTCCGGCATTTTTACTTTCCGCTTTGCCTTTGCGGGTTTAAGCGTAAACGTCTCGAGTTGATTTTCCTCGAAGGAAAGCTCGTATCTTGTTTTCCTTATTGTCGGGGTGTTCAGCCTTGATTTGTATACCTTCTCGGTATTCACGTCACAGACCAGCAGGTCTTCTTTGAAGTTGCGCGCGGTGGCAATGATTTCGCCCTTTTCGTTTATGAGCATGCTGTTTCCGTCAAACACCAGTTCGTCCTGTCCCCCGACCATGTTGCAGTAGGCTATTATAGTGTTGTAGTCAACCGCCCTAGTGGCAAGCATTCTCTCCCTAGCCGCCGGCTTTCCCATGTAATAGGGGGACGCCGAGATATTGAATATGATCTGAGCGTTTCCAAGCAGGACCTGGCTTCTTATCGGCTCCCCCGGATACCATATATCTTCGCAGATCGTGACCCCGAAAGTCATCTTTCCCATCGTATACACGGGAAACCGCCTTTCTGACTGGAAATAGCGGTTCTCATCGAACACTCCGTAGTTTGGAAGGCGGAGTTTGTGATATACGTCGATTATCTCTCCCCCCTGGATCACAGCCGCGGAGTTGAATATGTCGTCTTTTTTGTCGACAAACCCTACTATGACGACCATGTTGTCCCGGCAGTGTTTTTTTATTTCGTCAAGCGCCCGGATGTTGTCGTCAATAAACTCGATTTTAAGAAGAAGATCCTCGGGAGGGTAACCCGTTACAGCAAGCTCGGGGAAACACAGAATGTCTATATCGATATCCCGCGCTGCCTCGATCACTTCGATTATTTTCTTCGTGTTTCCGGTTATATCTCCCACGCTTGGGTTAATCTGGGAGAGTCCGGTCCGCAACTGTTTCATCTGAAAACTATACTTGCAACCACGGGATATTTCGAGAACCCTACGGTTTGCAAGCTATTCGCTACTTGGCTGGAAAGGTGGTTTTTCTGCGGATAAGAGGATGCGCTATAGCAGTAAATTCCCTTAACTATGGAGTCGTATTCCAATATAAGCGAAAAAACATACCTTCAAACTAAGAGGGGCTTAGTAATTCCATGCAGTTTAATTTATGAGAATTTCGTACGTTATACATCACTTTTGCTTCACGGCAAACTGTCGTCAGTCAATAGCCTGAATCCAGGATATAAGAATGCGCCTGAGATTCTCTCGCAGTCCTTCTCGGTAACGCCTTCTGCTCGACAGATCTCATACCATCTGTCCGCTATAGTCTGTTCCATAGTCTGAATAATCGCCTGTGCATCTTGGGGTGTGAGCATAAAACGAGTGGATTGGGACAGCAAGTTTTTCGCATTTGCGTAACGACCGGCGTCACCGCAAATAAGTGCTAGGTCTCGCCGTTCGATGCTCACGGGCACAGAGGGCGTAAGGTCGTAAGCCGGAGAGAGTCGCCAATGCTCTTTTAATGCGATAACGGCGTGGTTTCGCGGATGGTCGTCCGTATTTGAGATCAGCGCATTAAAACACATGCGTCGGAATAGTTCATGCGCATCCAGTCTCTCTCGTGAGGAAATCCGGCGCAGTTCTTCAACTAGCAACAGATACGACCATTTATCGCGATCCTGATATGAATCTTCTGAGCGCAGTAACGTAAGTGCACTTAACATCCGGGCGCGTCGATATCCTTCTTCAGTCTTTTCCCTGTCGAATCGTTTGACAAGCAGCACATCTCGGTCTCCAATCGTTTCCACGCGGCTCTCGGCGCTTTGTATACCGCAGGCGCGTGCAAGAACCAGTATCGCGTGCTCAACCCGTGCATAGTTCCATCTGTCATCCAGACGGTTGAATTTCGCGATCCAAAGACCTTTATTGTCTTCGATTACCGCCTTCGGACGCGCGCCACCCATGGATGTGCCAAGAAGCAGCAGATCCTGTACTTGTTCGGTTTCTTGATCAGGGAGCAGGTCTTCGTCGTTGATTACGGCGTTGGCCAAAGTCTGCAGTTTCTCAAGATCCATTGTCTGGTTAAATCTGCGACGTGGAGCCGGAGGTTCCCTGTTCAATCCGAAGGCAAGTGCACCGGCGCGGTCATCTGGCGAATGCAATAAGTAGTCAAGTTCGCCGAGCTGGGTCTTGCCGGAATGTTTCTCAATAATGCGGCGGCCCCAGTAATCTGGACCCGCGTCGCGAAGCGCGCCAAAAAGACCATTCAGACGTCTGGTCTCAAAAATTTTTGTGCTAAGATTCAACTCAAAAGGATTGATCGGGACGGCATTTTCACGCGCTAGGTAACTTTGACCGTAAACGAACTTGCCGACGGACACATCAAGCCGGTCCTTGGTCAGTACAAATTTTCCGGCTGTCACAAATTCCGTTTCAGCGGGAAGAAAGATGTAAACATAGCACTCGCCGTTCACTCCGATCCCCTAGAAATCATTTTCCAAACCTTTCGTTTCGCGGGCGCGCTCTCTCTCTCTGCCCATTAAAAGAACCAGACCCTCTTCATCCAGAGCTGGGTCGGCAATTTCATCCATAGGTTCAATCAGGTTGTAAACCCAGAGAAGAGCCATGTAAACGGCGATGCCGGTTGAGGGTTTACCTTTTTCGGCATCGGAAACCGGACGAGGACCCGTACCGATCTTTTCCGCGACCCTTCTGATCGTAAGGTTTCTGCGAAGCCGGGCGGTACGCAGGTTGCGACCGAGACGCTTCAGTGTCTGTTCAACCGCGTACGGTGGTGTAGTATTTAGTAAGTTTTTAGCAGTCATGAGCTCTTAAGTATATTTTATTCCGGTTAATCAGCTCTTAAGAGGATACACTTATTTAGCGAATAAGCAAGGAACTTAAAGCCGTTTTATATCCGTCGGACTGAAATATGAAAAACTCCCGTCATCATGATTCAGTACCAAAACGGGTAATAAATCAAGGACATAGGGGCCTGTTAAGGTGATTCAGGCTAAGTGACCCTGAAAGACAGATAAACGATGTTCGCGGCAAAGTGAAAAAAAACGCTTGACCATATGGTTCCGGTTCTCATGTATAGATATCCCATTAGCAGAGAGGGAAAAAACGTAAGGGCGTTCTGCCCGCAGGCCCCCCCGCCGGTAAACACGCAGATCACAAGAAGGTGCGCCACGGCGAAAAGCACGCTTGCCGCGACAATCGCCCCCCATCCGCCTCCGAGTGTTCTCTGAAGATATCCCCTGAAGAAAAATTCCTCGGGAAAAGCGATAGCGATAAGATGCGTGAACACGAAAATCGCCGTCGGTTCGATGAACTTAACCGTCTTTCCCAAGTAGGTGGAGAAAAGATACAAGCAAGCAAAAGACAAAAAAAGCACGACGAGGGAAATCCCCATCCCCCGGAGTAGTCCCGGCAGATCGAACCTTAAGACGTTCGGGGTATCGCGGTCAAGGAGAAACGGAAACCAGAGCATAAACCCCGCCGAGAGCAAAAGGGCGTATTCCCGGTTAAGCGCGGTTCTTGAAATGATTATCGCCGCTATCACCAATGCGTAGGCGGCAAGCGGTATCGCAAGGTTTTTCGAAAGAAGTTGTTTCACGCGGGATTTTCTCTTGAGTCTGGATTCCGACTATAATACTTGAATATCGCGCAAAAAGGTGCATTTCGTTTTCATGGAAATCTCAGAAATAAAAAAACATCTTACAGCGGAGACGGTCGGCGAAAAGCTTTTTGTCTACAGGGAGGTTGGTTCCACAAACGATGTTCTGCTCGGACTCATAGGCGAGGGCAAAACCTCGGACGGTACGGTCGTGGTTTCCGATTCGCAGACCGCGGGCAGGGGCAGGCTCGGGCGCAAGTGGGTATCCCCTGCGGGCAGCAATCTTTACCTCTCCGCCTTGTTTCGCCCCGAGATCTCTCCGCAGAAATCTTCCGTTTTCACCTTTCTTGCGTCCTGCGCGCTTGTTGATGTCTTCTCCGGCTACGGTGTAAGTGCCACGATAAAATGGCCGAACGACATTCTCGTCGGCGGAAGGAAAATCTCGGGAGTGCTGACGGAACTTGGCACCTCAGACGGCGCGGTTGATTATCTTGTAATCGGAATCGGGGTCAATCTCAATTTGCCGGAGGAATTCATACGCCGCGAGATGGAGGATATTTCGCAAAAGACGACCTCTCTTTCGATACTGCTTGGAGAGGAGGTTAAAAGAGAGAGGTTCTGCGCGGAACTTATTAACGCCCTTGACCGGTTCTACGGGGAGTTTCGCCGCTGCGGGACTCAGGCGATTGTAGATATGTGGATCGAAAGATGGGGATTTATGGGAAAGGAGATATCGGTTGACGTATCAGACGAGGTTATCTGCGGGGTGGTGGAGCGCGTCGATGCAAACGGCTTTCTTTGTCTTAGAACGGATGAGGGCGACCTTCGCAGGGTGCTTACGGGAGATACGGTTTTTTAGAGAACCTCGATTATTTCGCGGTGAAGCTTGCGCATGAGATCCATCCACTCGTTTATCGTCTCCTCGGGTTCGTCGCTTACATCTTTTTTTATGACTATTCCGTAGACCCTGGGTTCGACGGCGCACTTTCCGTATCTTTGCGCGACTAGGGAGCCGAACCTGTAGAGTATCTCGAGAGCTTTTTTGTCTTTTCCCTCAAACCTGCTTACAAGGACCATCTCGGAAGAAAAACCCTCAAATATCCTGTTCCACAAAGTTGCGCTTGATTCCATGTGAAAAGAGAGGATTACGTTTCCGGGATCTTTTTTCTCTTCGCTCTTGTTAGGATTCGTCATCTATGTTTTCTTATTATAACCACGAGCTGAGCGTGTGCGGAGTCCGGGATTTATGTTATAATTACGGGAAGCGTTTGAAGAGGTTGCTTACGCCGCAGCAGTTCTCGCTTCGTTTTTTCATAACGATACAACAGGCGGACAGGTTATATGAATTTGAAGAAGTTTCCCGAGAAAAAGGGACTTTACGATCCTGCGTTTGAGCACGATTCCTGCGGAATAGGATTCGTCGTCAATGTAAAGGGCGTCAAGTCAAATTCCATAATCCGCCAGGCCATAACCGTGCTAAGGAATCTTGAGCACCGCGGGGCCTGCGGATGCGAGCCGAACACGGGAGACGGAGCCGGGATACTGTTCCAGAAACCCCACGCGTTTTTTGTCGAAGCTCTAAAAGCCGAGGGAATAACACTGCCGGCAGAGGAAGATTACGGAGTCGGAATGATATTTCTCTCCCCGGATCCTTCCGTTGAGAAGGATACAAGAAAGAGACTTGAGAGCATAATCTCACAGGAGGGACAGACGGTTTTGGGTTGGCGGGTCGTTCCGACCGACAACTCCTCTCTTGGCGCGACCGCTCTTGGGTGCGAGCCCGGGATAAGGCAGATATTCATCGGCCGGGGGGACGGGACCGCCGCCGGAGACGATTTCGAAAGAAAGCTCTACATAATAAGAGAGTGCGCCGAGGCGGAGATAAGAACCTCCGGGCGCGACGAGTACTTCTACGTGTCCAGTTTTTCGGCCAGAACCATAGTCTACAAGGGAATGCTCGTTACCTGGCAGCTTGATCTCTATTTCCCGGACTTAATGTCCGATCTCCTGGAAAGCGCGATAGCCCTTGTGCACTCGCGTTTCAGCACTAACACGTTTCCGAGCTGGGACAGGGCCCATCCCTACAGGTACCTGATACACAACGGGGAGATAAACACCCTCCGGGGAAACATAAACTGGATGCGCTCAAGACAGGCCGTTTTGGAATCGGAGGTCTACGGCGACGATATCCACAAGATTTTTCCCGTGATAGCTCCCGAGGGAAGCGATTCCGCGTCGTTTGATAACGCCATGGAATTTCTGTGTCTCTCTGGCTACTCAATAGAGCACGCCGTTATGATGATGATTCCCGAGCCGTGGTCAAAGCACAAGAGCATGTCCGCTGAGAAAAAGGATTTCTACAGGTTCCACAGCTGTCTTATGGAACCTTGGGACGGTCCCGCTTCCATAGCGTTTACCGACGGCGAAAAAGTAGGAGCCGTGCTTGACAGAAACGGACTGCGTCCCACAAGGTACTACGTCACAAAGGATGACACCGTGATACTGAGTTCGGAGGTCGGAGTGCTTGACATACCGCCCGAGAGAGTGAGCTACAAGGGTCGCCTGCTTCCGGGAAGGATGCTTCTGATAGACACCCGCGAAGGCCGGATCGTCAGAGACACAGAACTCAAGGAAAGGCTTTCGACAGAACAGCCCTACGGAAAGTGGCTTGCGGAAAACATGGAAAGCTTCTCCGGGATGATGAAGGAGGAGCCCGCCGAGATTCCGCCCGAATATGACCCCTCAGGGCTTCTTGCGAGGCAGAGGGTCTTCGGCTACACGTTTGAGGACCTGCGCATTCTTCTGGGTCCGATGTCAAAAGACGCGGTTGAGCCGGTGGGGGCCATGGGAGTCGATACTCCGCTTGCGGCGCTGTCTGACGAATCGAAGCTTCTTTACAACTATTTCAAGCAGATGTTCGCCCAGGTCACCAATCCCGCGATCGACGCCATACGGGAGGAACTTATAACCGGGACCATGGTTACGCTCGGGACTACGTCTAACATACTGCGCCCCGAGGCGAAAAGCTGCGAGAAAATAGAGCTTGAGACCCCGTTTCTCACCAACCCCGAGATCGAGAAGATAAAGATGCTTCAGGGGGAGAAGTTCCGCTGCGAGGTGATTCCCACCCTTTTTGATCCCGAAAAAGGAACGGAAGGACTTGAGGACGCGCTTTCCGGGATATTCGCCCGCGCCGACGAACTCATAGAAAAAGGCGCCAACATCCTGGTTCTCTCGGACAGGGGATTTGACGCTAAAAACGCTCCCATTCCCGCTTTGCTGGCGGTCTCGGGACTTCACCACCACCTGATAAGAAACGGAAACAGGATGCGCGCTGCGCTAATCGTTGAATCTGGTGAGCCGAGAGAGACTCACCACATGGCGCTTCTAATAGGCTACGGCGCAAGCGCCATTGCGCCCTACATGGCTTATGAGACCATAAACGGCATGATTCACCAGAACATGCTTGGGGGCATATCTTATGAGAAGGCGGTTTCCGGATATGTGACAAGTCTCGTTAAGGGCATAGTGAAGATAATGTCCAAAATAGGCATCTCAACGGTGCAAAGTTACCATGGAGCACAGATATTCGAAGCGCTTGGGCTTAATACCGAATTTATCGATAAATACTTCACCTGGACGGCTTCCCGGATACAGGGAGTAGGAGTTGACGTTATAGCCGAAGAGTCGATAAAACGCCACTCGAGGGCGTATGCCGAAAGAGATGTGGAAACGGCGACTCTTGAAACCGGAGGAGTTTACAGGTGGAGGCCCGACGGGGAGCGCCACATGTATCACCCGCGCACGGTGCACAAGCTTCAGGAAGCCTGCCAGACGGGGAGTTACGAAAAATTCAAGGAATACACGAAGCTTGCAAATAACGAGGAAAAAGAACACTTTACGCTTCGCGGCCTGATAGATCTCAAGTTCTCGGACAATCCCGTGCCGCTTGACGAGGTGGAGTCGGTTGAGAGCATATGCAAAAGGTTTAAGACCGGAGCCATGTCCTACGGGGCGATAGGCAAGGAGGCCCACGAGAGCCTCGCGATCGCGATGAACCGCATAGGCGCAAAGAGCAATACTGGCGAAGGGGGAGAAGATACCGACAGGTACACTCCGGATCCCAACGGAGACCTAAGGAGAAGTTCCATAAAGCAGGTCGCTTCGGGCCGTTTCGGCGTCACGAGCGAATACCTGGTGAATGCGGAGGAGATACAGATAAAGATAGCCCAGGGGGCAAAACCCGGAGAGGGAGGACAGCTTCCGGGAAGGAAGGTCTACCCGTGGATAGCCAAGGTGAGACTCTCGACTCCGGGCGTGGGACTTATATCGCCGCCCCCGCACCATGACATCTATTCGATCGAGGATCTGGCGCAGTTGATCTACGATCTTAAAAACGCGAACAAGCACGCAAGGATAAACGTGAAGCTGGTTTCGGAGGTCGGCGTCGGAACCATAGCCGCGGGCGTGGTGAAGGGCCACGCGGACGTGATACTCATAAGCGGAACCTCCGGGGGGACGGGAGCCTCACCGCAAAGCAGCATACAGCACGCGGGACTTCCCTGGGAGCTCGGCATAGCCGAAACGCATCAGACACTTGTTCTTAACAACCTCAGAAGCAGGGTTGTTCTCGAGACCGACGGGCAGATGAAGACCGGAAGGGATATAGCCATCGCGGCACTTCTTGGCGCCGAGGAGTACGGTTTTTCCACGGCTCCGCTTATAGTTCTCGGATGCATAATGATGAGAGTCTGTCATCTTGATACCTGTCCGGTAGGAGTCGCGACGCAGAACCCCAAGCTTCGCGAGAAATTCACGGGAGACCCGGCGCACGTGGTTGATTTCATGCATTTTGTCGCCACTGAGCTTCGCGAGATAATGGCGAAGATGGGTTTTCGGACCGTAAACGAGATGGTAGGCAGGACGGACCGCCTCGAGATGAGAAAGTCGCTTGATCACTGGAAGGCCAAGGGGATAGATCTCAGCCGAATTCTCTTCCGTCCCGAAGTTCCCGAGGATTGGGGAACTTACTGCCAGATCGAACAGGATCACGGCCTACAGAAATCACTTGACGAAACCGTTTTGATGGAAATATGCCGCCCGGCGATTGAAAAGGGCGAGCGGGTCCGTGCCGCCGTACCGATAAAAAACGTGAACAGGACGGTGGGAACCATAGTCGGGAGCGAGCTTACGAGAAGGTACGGTCTTGACGGGCTTGAGGAAGATACGATAAGGCTTCATTTCTCGGGTTCGGCGGGACAGAGCTTCGGGGCTTTTGTTCCAAAGAGCATGACGCTTGTTCTTGAGGGTGACTCAAACGACTATGTGGGAAAGGGTCTTTCGGGGGGCAAGATAATCATCTATCCTCCGAAGGAATCAACTTTCGTTGCGGAGGAGAACATCATAATCGGCAATGTCGCGTTCTACGGCGCCACCGGAGGTGAGGCCTACGTGAGGGGTATTGCCGGCGAGAGGTTCTGCGTCAGAAACAGCGGGGTCCGCGCCGTGGTGGAAGAGGTCGGGGATCACTGCTGCGAATACATGACAGGGGGCCGCGTCACGGTGCTGGGTTCGACCGGGAGGAATTTCGCTGCCGGAATGTCAGGCGGTATAGCGTATGTATACGACCTGGAGGGGGATTTTGAGGGAAGATGCAATACCGAATCCGTGTTCCTTGAGTTTGTGGGGGAAGATGAAGAAGCGGAGCTTCTGGGAATGATAAGAAAGCACCTTGAGTACACCGGAAGCGAGGTAGCGCAGCGGATTCTGGAAGACTGGACCGGAAGCCTTCCCAAGTTTGTGAAAGTGATACCGAAAGATTACAAGAGAATGCTTGAGCACATAAACCGCGCGGAAAAGAGCGGTCTTTCCGGTGACGAGGTCCTTATGGCGGCCTTTGAAGAAAACAAAAGAGATCTCGCGCGCGTAAGCGGAAACTGACACTGAAGCTCGAACGGAGGAAAAGTTTTTCATGGGTGATCCCACAGGTTTTATGAATTACGACAGGAAGCTTGGGACTGACAGGGATTCTGCCCAGAGAATCGGCGACTGGAGCGAATTCCACGGACATCTTCCCGAAAAAGAGCTTGCCCTTCAGGGCGCAAGATGCATGGACTGCGGAGTTCCCTTCTGCCAGACGGGCCAGATAATCGGCGGGATGACCGCCGGATGTCCCATAAACAACCTCATACCCGAGTGGAACGACCTGGTTTACTCCGGTCTCTGGAGAGAAGCTCTTGAGAGACTTCACAAGACCAACAATTTTCCCGAATTCACTGGCCGGATATGTCCGGCTCCCTGCGAAGGATCGTGCGTTCTGGCTATAAACGAGCCTGCGGTTACCATAAAGAGCATAGAGTGCGCCATAGTCGACAGGGGTTTTGAGGAAGGATGGATCACTCCCGAGCCTCCCGAGTGGAGAACCGGAAAGAAAGTCGCCGTAATAGGGTCGGGACCCGCGGGACTCGCGTGTGCCGCGCAGGTTAACAAAGCGGGGCATCTGGTCACCGTGTTTGAAAGGGACGATCGCATAGGCGGACTGCTCATGTACGGAATTCCCAACCCACACCTTGACAAGAAGATCGTTGACCGCCGCGTCGATATCCTTGCGGAAGAAGGAATCAAGTTCGTCACCAGCACGGAAGTGGGAGTGGATATTGACGGAAACGAACTTATACAAAACTTCGACACAGTGGTGATATGCACCGGAGCGACGAAACCCAGAGATCTTCCGATTGAGGGAAGGGACCTTGAGGGAATCTACTTCGCCATGCAGTTTCTCAGAGCGAACACAAAGAGCCTTCTTGACAGCGGGCTTAGTGACGGTCGCTACATTTCCGCCGCGGGCAAGGACGTAATCGTTCTTGGGGGCGGCGACACCGGAACCGACTGCGTCGCGACCTCGATGAGGCATGAATGCAGAAGCCTTCTTCAGTTCGAAATACTTCCCAAGCCTCCCTCTGAGAGGGCGGCGGATAACCCTTGGCCGCAATGGCCCAGGGTATACAGGCTTGATTACGGTCAGCAGGAGGCCATGGCGGTTTTCGGCGAAGACCCGAGAAGATATCAGGTTCTTACAAAAAGATTTATAGGCGACGGCGAGGGCAGGGCAGCGGAACTTGAGACCGTGCGCATTGAGTGGTACAGGGGAGATGACGGAAGGATGATGTTTAGAGAAGTGGAGGGTTCTGAGCAGAGGTGGCCGTGCGGGCTCGTGCTTTTGGCGCTCGGATTCCTGGGGCCCGAGCAGGGGCTTTTGGAACAGATGAAAATCCGCACTGATGAACGCTCAAATGCCATGGCGGAGTACGGGAAGTATATGACAAGCGTTGATGGAGTTTTCGCCGCGGGGGATTCACGCAGGGGGCAAAGTCTTGTGGTGTGGGCGATAAACGAGGGAAGAGAAGCCGCCAGGGAGTGCGACAGGTATCTCATGGGATCAACCAACCTTCCATGAACACTCTCTGTCCGTAACGAGGAGGAATTTCCAAGTGGCTTTTGCTGATCCTAAAGAACAGTTAAAGATAATAAAAAGGGGAACCGAGGCTATAATTCCCGAAGAGGAGCTTCTTTTGAAGCTTGAAGCTTCGGCAAAGAGCAATCGGCCCCTCAAGATAAAGGCAGGGTTCGACCCCACCTCTCCCGACCTGCACCTGGGTCACGGGATAATTCTAAAGAAGCTTCGCGATTTTCAGACCTTGGGCCACGAGGTTCTTTTCCTCATAGGAGATTTTACCGCCTATATAGGCGACCCCTCGGGGAGAAGCGAGACCCGCCCATCAATCTCAAGAGAGGAAATAATCAAAAACTCGAAGACCTACGAACGTCAGGTTTTCAAGGTTCTTGACAGAAAAAAGACCCAGGTTCTTTCAAACTCCCGCTGGCTTAGCAACCTTGGTTCGGAAGAGCTTCTCGGGCTTACCTCCCTAGTTAACGTTTCGCGGATACTGGATCGGGACGATTTCTCAAAGAGGTACAAGGAGGGGGTATCCATTTCTCTGAGGGAGTTTATATACCCGCTGGTACAGGCGTACGACTCCGTACAGATGCACTGTGATGTTGAACTTGGCGGTACGGATCAGACCTTTAACATCCTGCTCGGCCGCGACTTCCAGAGACATTACGGACAGTCCCCGCAGGTGGGAGTTTTTCTCCCGATACTTGAAGGAACAGACGGGGTAAAAAAGATGTCAAAGTCGCTTGGAAACTACATAGGCCTTGATGAATCCCCCCAGGATATATACGGGAAAGTGATGTCGATTTCAGACGAGCTTATGTGGAGATATTATCTTCTTTTAAGCACCCGCGATGAAAAAGAGATACGAAATTTAAAGACCGGCCATCCTATGGACGCGAAAAAAGCGCTTTCCAGGGAAATTGTCTCATGGCTTCATAATTCCCAAAGCGCCATTGAAGCTGCCCGGGATTTTGAAACCAAGTTCTCAAAGAGGTCTTTCCCCGAAGACGCGAAGGAGAAGGTCTACGTTGCCGGCTCCCGCAAAGTAGTTGACCTTGTTTTGGAAGTGTCCGATTCTGTCAGCACTAAAGGGGAGGCTAAAAGGCTCATATTCCAAGGAGGGCTTGTCATAGACGGGGAGAAGTACACCGATCCGAATTCGGAATTTCCCGAGAAAGCTGCTTTCGAGATCAGGATCGGGAAAAAGGAGTTCCTGAAAGTCTTTATCAAGTAAACGGGCCCCTCTCTCTTTCTTTCCAGATATCCTGACTGCACAGAACCCGCCGATGCAAGAATGTGCGGAAGGAAGTACTAGCTTTAGGCCCGTCCGGCAAGTATGTTTTTTACTTTATAATGACGGGAAAAAAAGAAGGTGCGGTACCCTTAGAAACTCAGATAGATTCCCGGGTTAGGCTTGCGGGGCTCGGGATATCGCAGGGTTCGACGGCATCACTGCTGATTCTGGGTCTTCTGGTGGCGGCAAGCTTCCTCCCCGCCGTGTGGGCGGGATTTGTCTGGGATGATGAGATAATCAGGAGGATTGAGGCTGTCAGGAGTTGGGGTGGAATCTGGGATCTCTGGTTTTCTCCCTCGGCGGTCTATCATGAATCCGGATCAGGAGAGGACCACTACTGGCCGCTTGTCTACACCACATTCTGGGTAGAGCACAAGCTCTGGGGCTTTCACCCTCTGGGCTATCATGCCCTCAACCTCCTGCTTCACTTCGTAAACACGGCGCTTCTCTGGCGCCTGCTTTTGCGCCTGAGGGTTCCTGGGGCTTTTTTCGCGGCAGCGGTATTTGCCGTGCATCCGCTGCATGTGGAATCGGTTGCCTGGGTGATAGCGAGGAAGGATCTGCTGTCGGCTTTTTTCTATCTCACCGCGGTTTTGATGTGGCTTCGATACTCCGAGGTGCCACGTCTGCGTCGCTACGTCACAGCAATCTTGCTTTTTACGGCCGGGATGCTCTGCAAGTCCATCGTAGTTACGCTCCCCGCCACGCTTTTGATCCTGCAGTGGTGGCGCCACGGAAGCCTTACGCAGGCGGATTTGTTGCGGACGCTACCCTTTTTTCTCGTGGGGTTTGCCATTGCGCTTGCGGACATGTCGTTTTATGAAAGCAGGAATATCTCTTTTGACTATTCGGTTGCCGAGCGGGTGCTTATAGCGGCTCACGCTCTGTGGTTCTACATTGGCAAGCTTGCGTGGCCGGTCGATCTGGCTGTGATGTATCCGCACTGGGACGTGAGCGTATCGGACTTCGCGGAATGGGGATACGTGATCGCGACGCTTGCGGTCGGCGCACTTTTTTGGCTTTTGCGAAATCGGGTCGGCCGGGGACCGCTTGCCTGCGCGCTTTTCTTCGCCGTGACCCTTTCCCCCGTCCTGGGTTTTCTTCCCTTCGGTTACATGAATATTTCTTTTGTCGCCGACCGCTATCAGTATCTGGCGGGTATCGGGGCGATAGTACTTTTCGCTGGAGCTGCATCCCGCGGCGTCGCAAGACTTCCCCGTGCGGGGCAAGGAGTGGGAAAGACAGCCGCTTTGGGGTTGCTGGCTCTGCTGGGGGTGGCGACTTGGAACCAGTCGGGCTTCTACAAGGACAGTATTACCTTCTTCGGCCGCGCTGTCTCTGTCAATCCGGAATCCTGGGCGGCCCACCGTTATGTGGGAGGGGCGTTGTTCAATCTGGGCAGGTATGCGGAGGCGGAAAACCACTTCCGCCGCTCCGTGGAACTCGATCAAAGCCCGGCGGATAGTTTTCTCATGTTAGCCTTCTTTTTCAGGAACCTGCAGCGATACGGGGAATCACTTGAAGCGTATCGCTCGGCCGTAGAGGCCGATCCCAATTCTGCCCGCGCTTATGCCGAGATGGGAGATCTTCTTTTCCAGTTGCGCAGGTACGAAGAATCCATTGAGAACACGAACCGGGTTATTTCCCTTGTCCCGGATCATCACCAACTATACATTCTCCATTATCGCATGGGGGAGGCGGCGCTTAGGCTTAACCGTTTGGATGATGCGGAAAAGCATTACGAAAACGCCTTGCGGGCTAAACCGGATTTCAAGGAAGCTGCAAATCGTCTGGACGAGCTGGGTTCCGTGCGGGAAAGTCGCTGAGAGGACACCGACTTCTTAGGCAGTCCTGTAGGTACCGAACCCGTCGCCACGGGAAAAGCGCAGGGGGAAAGAGGAAATTCTTACCGCACTTTTGCTTGTAAATGACGAACAATCGGAGTCTTCGGTTATAGAAAATTCCGTACAGTTTCGTTCAGGAGGAAATATCAGGTCTTTTTTGCTACCGAGTGATTCCTCCACGAAATCACAAGCAGCGCGGACATAACCAGAATCAGGTCAAACACAATGCCTTGAAGGGGGGTGGGTAGACAGGGTTTTAGGA
Source organism: Thermodesulfobacteriota bacterium (assembly GCA_965229995.1). Classification (GTDB taxonomy): domain Bacteria; phylum Desulfobacterota_D; class UBA1144; order Nemesobacterales; family Nemesobacteraceae; genus Nemesobacter. The sequence continues at coordinate 312,224 of OZ245933.1, forward strand.
TTTTTTATGGAAAGAAATTGTATTTCATTTAAGATAACTAGCGGCATTTCAGACTATCTCCTCGATTGAAATTTATTTTGCTATGAGTGTATTATACCACAAGAACGGACTGTTTAGTAGTCACCGTACGGTAAGTAATAAAAAGAAACCGACTGAGACTTTGGAGTTATTCTGGAATGCTGAAGTGTTTGCTGAGTTCCTCCGTATTTAACGGCAATCAAGGAAGAGGAGAGAATTTCTAGACCATTTGCATATTCTTCCCCCTAATGACGAACTACGGAGAAACAAAGAGCCAGCGCCTCACTGCTCGATTCCGGACGGCGGTTTTTTCTTGGCTGCCTGGTCCTTTAGCTGGCAGCGACGGTGATTCGGACGGGTCGCAACCCCGGCCGCAGGGCCCGGAGGCTTTGGTTCCGGGGTTGAGGATCCCGCGTGGCTACACGCCCCTATTGCTGATTCTTGGAGTTCTGGTGGCCGCGAGTTACCTTCCGGCTTTGTGGGGGGAATTCGTATGGGATGATTTCCTGTTAACGAAGCTAAAGGCCGTCTCGAGCTGGGAAGGTATATGGCAGCTTTGGTTCGACCCTTCGACAGCCTACCTGCAGAGAGATGCCGTGGAGGGTCACTACTGGCCGCTTCTTTATACGACTTTCTGGATAGAGCATAAGCTCTGGGGGTTTAACCCTCTGGGCTATCACGCGGTCAACCTTCTGCTTCACTTTGTAAACACGGTTCTTCTCTGGCGCCTGCTTTCGCGCTTGGGGGTTCCCGGCGCGTGGTTAGCCGCGGCGGTGTTCGCCGTGCATCCCCTGCACACCGAATCGGTCGCCTGGGTGATTTCCCGGAAAGATCAGCTCTCGGCACTGTTCTACCTGACCGCGTTTTTTATGTGGATACGCTTTATTGAGGAGCCTCGCCCCAAGCGTTATGTTTCAGCGCTTCTGTTGTTCGCGGCCGCTTTGCTTTGCAAGTCGGTCGCGATTACTTTGCCCGCGGCGCTCCTGATCTGGCAATGGTGGAAGGAAGGTCGTGTTACCGCGAGATATTTTCTGCGGGTGGCACCGTTTTTTCTTGTCGGCCTCGTTGTCGGGGGATTCGACATATGGTTTTACAAAAGCAAGACGGCGCTTGCTTTTGACTATTCCATTTATGAGCGGGTCCTTATCGCTTCGCGTGCCTTGTGGTTTTACTTGGAGAAGCTTCTTTGGCCGACGGACCTCGCAGTAATTTACCCGCGCTGGGAAATCGACGCGACGGACGCTCTTGTCTGGGTTTATGTCGTTGCGGCGGTAGCGGTGGCCGCGACGCTCTGGATCATGCGCCGCCGGGTCGGCAGGGGACCGCTTGCCTGCGCGCTTTTTTTCGCTGTCACGCTGTCTCCGACGCTTGGTTTCGTTGATTACAGCTACATGGGACATTCGTTCGTGGCTGACCGTTTCCAGTATCTTGCTGGCATCGGGGTGATCGTCTTTTTCGTGGCAGCCGCCGTGCGCGTCGCAGACAGGCTGTCGCCCGTGGGCAACAGGGCCGCAAAAATCGCCGCTTTGGTATTGCTCGCTTTGCTTGGGGCGGCTACCTGGAATCAGACAGGCGTCTACAAAAACGAGGTTTCCCTGTTTAAACACGTCATCTCTTTTAATCCCGGTTCATGGGCGGCTCATCAGAACTTGGGCATGGCCCTGCTTAGGCTCAACGAGTTCGAGGAGGCGGAAGGGCACCTTCGCCGCTCCCTGGAAATCTTTCCGCTTAATCCGAAAGCTTTTCGGAATCTGGGAGAGGCGCTTAAGGGGCGGGAGCGCTACGAGGAATCTCTTAAGTGGTATCGGGCCGCGGCCGGCTTTGAGCCCGACGAACCTCTTAACCACCTGGGAATGGGAACAGTGTTTTTCCAGATGGGGAGATACCCGGAGGCCATCTCGAGTATGAAACGGGCCCTTGAACTTCAGTCTGACCTCTCGACGGCGCCGAGGATTCATTCTCTTATAGGGCAGGGATTTCGGAAAATGGAACGCCACGACGAGGCGGACAAGCACTTTGATCTTAGCGTGAAACTCGGCATGGAAACAAATCCGCGTGACCGGGGAGTTCTTTTTCCCCGGGCGGAAGACCTGCGTGGGCGGAAACTATACGAGGAATCGCTTAAGTGGTATCGCTCCGCTATTGATATGGATCCCGATTTCGCCCTGGCCTACGCGGGCATGGGTGACTCGCTTTATCAACTTGGCCGCTACCCCGAGGCCGTTTCAAGCATAAAACGTGCTCTTGACCTTGAGCCTGATCTTCCGATAGCTCCCACCCTGCGTTATCTCATGGGCCAGGCATTACAAGGAATAGGTCCGTCTCATGATGTGCAAGATCAAACAAGTAGTACCAGTACCGGGGAAAGCGGTTTAAGTAACGCGAGGACTCTCTTCTCCCGGGCGGAGGACCTGCGGGCGCAGAAACGGTACGAGGAGTCACTTAAGTGGTATCGGGATGCGCTCAGGGAGTATCCGGATTTTGCTCTTGTCTACGCGGGCATGGGTGATTCGCTTTACCGTCTGGGCCGTTACGAGGAAGCCGTTTCAAGCATGAAAAGAGTTTTTGAACTGATGCCTGATTTTCCGATGGCTCCAACTCTGCATTATCTCACAGGCCAGGCCTTGGGGGAGATGGGTCGTTACGACGAAGCTGAAGAGCACTACGAAAGGGCGTTGCGTATTGCCCCGAGTTTCAAGGAAGCTATTAACGGTCTTGGAGGGCTACTGCTGGTTCAGAAACGGTACGAGGAAGCCCTGGATCGCTATAGGACGCTCGCGCAAATTGAACCCGATAACGCGACGACACATTCCCAAATCGGCATCGCTCTCTTTAAGATCGGCAGGGCGGAGGAGGCACTTGCGAGCTTTGATCGCGCGCTTTCTCTTGATACAACTCTGGAGCTGGCGCGAAACTACAGGGAGCAAGTACTTAAAAACATGGCGAAAGGGGATGAGCAGTCTGAATGAGTCGCCGTGCGGATGTGAAGAGGTACGCAAAGGATATATTGAATCCGACCGCGGGTTGCGATTGGAAAAGCGAGTCGGCCTGTAAGCCGAGTTTTGTCAAGCACGGTCATCCATCTGAGATACCTGTTGCCAGGATACCTTAAGCGACTACCCGAAAACCAGGACGGGCCGTCCTGACCGGACAATTGTCCGGGCGTTTTCCTATTTGTCTTTCTTCGGACGGGGTTTGCCTTGCCTCCTCCATCACTTTCGGAGCGGTGGTCTCTTACACCACCTTTTCACCCTTACCCAAGCGCCTGGGGCGCTTAGGCGGTATTCTTTCTGCTGCACTTTCCGTTGTCTCACGACACCTGGTTGTTAACCAGCGCCCTGCCCTGCGAAGCTCGGACTTTCCTCCCGCGGACAAACCGCGGGCGACCGCACGGCCAACTCGCTAGGTATTAAAATATCTATCTATCGCCTCGTTCGCAAGCCCGTCGGCCTCGGTGTTATTTTCCCTGGGGACATACTCTATTTCGAAGGCGGGGATCAAGGAGACGAGTTTTTTCGCTTCTGAGTGCAGGATCTTAAGCTTCGGATCTTTTACCTTCCAGAGTCCGTTCATCTGCCTTGCGACGAGTTGGGAGTCGGTGTGGATTTTTGCGGCGGGAGTTCCTTCGGCCACTAGATAGGCGAGGGCTTTTATGAGCGCTTTGTACTCAGCCTCGTTGTTCGTTCCCCTGCCGATATACTCTCTTATTTCCTCTCTGCTTGCGTCAGGGCGGATTACCAGAACTCCGATGCCGGATTCTCCCGGGTTTCCTCTTGACGCTCCGTCTATGTAGACTTCGGTTGTTTTTCCGGGGGACATGTTCTTGGGAGGATAACCGCTTGGGCGGTTATGGTTTAGTGTAAAGAATTTTTTTGCAGTTCGGACATTGAACCGGCTTTAACCGTTTCAGTATTTCGTTGTATAGCTGAGGAGGGATGTTTATGTGGCAGCTGGTACATTGTTCGTTTTCGGCAAGCGCGAGCGCCCTGCCGTTTTTCTTGAAGATCTTCTCGTAAAGCGGGAGTATCTTCGGGTCTATCTTGGATACCAGTTCGCTTTTTTCCCTTTCCGCGGGTTCGCGGGAAATTTCGAGTTCTTCAATCTTTTTCTCTTTTTCCGCAATCTCCTGTGCGTACTGCTCTTTTAAGGTCGCATAAGTTTCCTGTTCTTCGGCGAGCGTTGTCTCGGTCTCTTCAATCTCTCCCATTACGGAGATCGTCTGATCTTCTATTTCGAGGGTTTCCTTCCTGGTATCGGTTATTTCCTTCTGAAGCGCTTCGTATTCTCTGTGGGTCTTTATGGAGAACAGTCTGGCCTCGGAGTTCTTTATGGATTCCTGATTGGAGCGAAGCGAGGACTCAAAGTCGTCTCTCTGCGCCCTGAGTTCCGCAAGCCTGGCCTCCTTTAGCTGTATTGATTCTTCTTTTTCCAGAAGATTTTTTTTAAGATTGTTGATTTCGTCTGGATATCTTTCAAGACCTTCTGTTAACTCGCTGATTCTTATGTCAACTGTCTGAAGCTTCTGCAAGCTCTCAATATATTGTTCCATAATTTTCTACTTTGGGTGAAGCGGTCTCACTATGCTTTTGTGAGGAGAAGATAATATTTTTGCGCTTTTGGAAGGAGGTTGCTTCTGTTTTTTCTCTATTGACCTTCATGGTCTTTGTTTCTCAATTCTGGGCCCACCCGGACTCGAACCGGGGACCGACGGATTATGAGTCCGCTGCTCTAACCAACTGAGCTATGGGCCCTAATAAAACTAGGCAACAGAATATAGTTGATCGGATTTTTTTGTCAAATTCACCGCTCGAAAAATATAAAAACCCAATTTTTACTCCCCTTGTATTTAACGGAAAACAAAAAGATTTCCGCTTCCGGGATCCCGGGATCCCCTTACTTTGAATACCGACGAGAGAAGTTTTTCGGAAAGCACACGCGATGGTTCCCCAAGGGCGACAGCACCTCCGTTTTCAAGCACAAGCACCCTGTCGCAGAACCTGCTGGCAAGACCCAGATCGTGGAGAACCGCGACGACTCCTTTTCCTTTTCGCGCGATCGATCTGAGCAGTTCCATGAGAGAGAACTTGTGATGTATGTCGAGGTGGGAGGAGGGTTCGTCAAGGAAAATGAAATCCGTTTCCTGCGCAAGCACCCTCGCGATTGACACCCTCTGCTGCTCTCCTCCTGAAAGCGTCGTTACTTTTCTTTGAGAAAATCCCTCCATGTCTACAAGCGAAAGACAGTTCTCGGCTCGCTTTATATCCTCTTCACTTTCGCTCTCAAAAATTCCGAGGTACGGATACCTCCCCGCGAGCACTACCTCAAGTACGCTTAGCGGAAAATCGAAATAGGAGGTCTGGGGGAGAAACGATATTTTTCTGTAAAGCTCCTTTGCCTCGTATTGGCAGAGATCTTTTCCGTCAAGCAGTATGTGGCCGCCCGAGGGGTTGAGTATCCGGGTGAGAAGCCGAAGAAGCGTGGACTTTCCCGCGCCGTTAGGTCCTATTACACAAAGAAACTCGTTTCTTTCGATCTCAAAGCTTGCGTCGGCAACTATTGTTTTACCGTTTACGCTGTAACCCAACTCCGATACTTTTATGGATTGTTTTTCTTGTTGCATCTTATGCGATTTCTTTTCCGCTAAAATTTCGCCTCAGCAGAAACACAAAGAAAGGAACTCCAATAAGAGAAGTGATTATTCCGAGGCGCAGTTCCTGAGGGCTCATGACGGTTCTTGCTATAAGGTCGGCTACCGGCAAGAATATGGCTCCCGCTATAAAACTAGCGGGCAGAAGCCGGCGATGGTCCACGCCGATTATGAGTCTTACTGAGTGTGGAATTATAAGTCCGACGAATCCGACGATACCGCTTACTGCCACGCTTGCTCCGACTATCAGAGAACTGAGAACTATTAGGTGTCTTGTCGTTTTTTCGATGTCAATGCCGAGGGTCTTGGCCGTTTCATAGCCAAGGAGTCTTGCGTTTAAGTTCTTCGCGTAAAAAAGCAGTATGGCCGAGGCGGTAAGCACGGGCACCGCGGCCATCACAAAATGTGTCCAGGTGCGCGAGTCGACTCCGCCCATTATCCAGAAAAGCATTTCCTTCATGGACCATGCGTTTGATACAGAGAGCACAAAAGTTGTAAGAGAGACAAAAAGCGTTCCAAGCGCTACTCCGCACAGAAGAAGTGTTGTGTTCTCGACAAACCCCCTGTAGCGGGATATCCCGTAGACCGCGTATGCCGTGAGAAGAGTGCCCGCGAAAGCGACAAGAGGGAGAAGCAGAAACCACCGCTGATAAATACCGGTGTAGATCGCCACAACCGCGAAAAACGCACCTCCGCTTGACCAGCCCAGTATCCCGGGTTCGGCGAGGGGGTTTCTGAACATCGCCTGCATTACCGCTCCTACAATTGAGAGGCCCCCGCCTATGGTCGCGGCGAGCAGAACCCTCGGAAGCCTTACGTTCCACACGATAAGCTCATGTGATTTTCCGACTCCCGCTCCGGCGTCTGACCAGGGCAGTTTGCCGGCTATTACTCTAAGCACTTCGTCAAACGGAACGCTCACGGCTCCAAGAGATACGCACGTGACGATGACCAGCACAAGCAGGGAAGCGAGTATTATGTATACGGAAAGCGTTTTTTTACCGGTCGGCATTGTTTTGCGTTCTGAAAATCAGGTTCACCAGATCGGTTACGGCCTGCGCCGCGTAATGAGACGCGGCGTCAAGATGTTTTCCTGCGACGACTATAATCTTTTTGTCCCTGAAAGCGGAATGTTGGAACATCTGGCCGACAAAGTCCGGGTGAGAAGGATTATAACTACTTGTAAGCACCAGGTCAGGGTTGTTCTGGATTACGTATTCAGTCGATATGTTGCTGTGTCCGCTTAACCCGAGGTGGGCCGGAAGGTTAATGGCTCCGGAACTTTCTATTATATCGTTTACGGTCGTGCGTTTGCCGACCGTAAACCCGGGAGCTCCGTAAAAAAGAACCGTCGGGGCTTTTGCGTCCAGAGGGATATTCGCTCTGGCGTCCGAGATCTGTTTTTCCATGTTCTCTACGAGGGTTTTTGCCGCGGCCCCCTCGCAGACCGCTTCTCCCACCATGTTTATGTTCTTTTTTATGCTCTCAAGCGAGACGATTCCGTGGAGCACGAGCACCTTTATTCCCGCCGCCTCGAGGTGCGCGCGTATGTTCGGGTTCGTGTGACTTGCCAGTATCACTAGGTCCGGCGATTTTGTGATCACTTGTTCGAGATTCGCCCGGACCTGGGGAATCCCCCGCGCTTTTTCCACTACGTTTGAGATCAGCGGGTCAGTCGAGAAATAGGTAAGCGCGGCTATCTTTTTTCTGTCGTCGACAATGTCGACCAGGATTTCGTCCGAGGCTAAAGTGAGCGATATTATGCTTTTGGGACATGGCGCTTTTGCCAGACACGCCGCAGGCGCGACGGCTAGGACAAGCAGAACCGCCGCAAACAGATTTTTGATACTCACCTTGACCCCCGGCTTTCCCTACGGGTTCAGAATGACTTTTCCGAATTGCTGGCGGTCTTCAAGAATTTTCTGCGCCGCCGCGGCTTCGCTCAGGTGAAATCTGCTGTATATCGAAGGTTTAAGGGCCCCTTCCTCGGCAAGCTGCGCGACTTTCTCGAAGTGTTCGGCCCGCGCGTTAAACACCGTTACTCCGAGTACCGAGAGATCTTTCATTATAAGTGGACCGATGGACGCTTCAGTAACCCCGCCTCCCGCAACGCCGATTAGGAGAAGTTTTCCCCTCGGGGCAATATACTGAGTGTTTTCTTTCCAGACCGAAGCTCCCACTGGGTCGAAGATCATGTTTATTTTATGCGTTTTAGTAACTTGCTTTAGCTCCTCTCCGAGATCCGAGGAGTTGTAGTTTATTGTGACGTCGGCTCCGATTTCTTTTGCCTTTTCAAGTTTTTCGTCACTTCCCGCGGTAGCTATAACGAAAGAATCGAAAAGCTTGGCGACTTGGATCGCCGCACTTCCCGTTCCGCTCCCGGCCGCGTGTACGAGTACAGTTTCTCCCTTGCCGATATTCGCTCTTTCGCAAAAGGCGTACCAGGCAGTAACGTAGCAGGTGGGAAGAGTTGCCGCGTCATCAAAGGAAAGCCCTTCCGGTATCGCGATCACGTTCGATGAAGGTATCTTTATATATTCGGCAAATCCTCCGTGGAGGTTAACCCCGACTATTTCAAGACCTTTCTCCGAGCGCACAGCTGGCATGATCATGACTCGCTGGCCCGTTTCCACGTCGGATACGTCATCGCTTTTCTCACGGACGATACCCGCTACGTCTACTCCTCCCACGTGCGGCAGGGGTACCGGACGAGGAGATTTCCCGCTCCTTAGCCTTAAGTCTATGAAATTTATTGAAGAGGATTTTACCTCTACCAGGACTTCTCCTGGTCCAAGCTCTGGATCACTTACCTCTTCGTACTTAAGAACATCAGTTTCTCCAAACTCGTGGTAGATGATGGCTTTCATTTATGTTTGCTCCTGTGGATGTTTATCGAACTAAAGTACTTGGCTTTGAAGGTTTGGCAATAACGAAAATCATACTTGTGGACAGCAAATTAAATTGACTGATTACAATAGACAGAACTATTAAGTCTCGCCATCTAGAAAACAGAATCCTTAAACAGATCGGGCTGGAAAAAACTTTTTTAGAGCCGTTTGCTTTCCCGCGGACTAACAATTGTTCAAACAGATTTTGGGTTTCGGCGTTATTGCAATCACCAAGGTATCTTTCCAAAGCCTTTCGAGAGTACCGGGAACTTAATACGTGGTGCGTGTTGTCGAAACCTCCAGCGCGATTAAAACGCCTACAGAGCGGGGGCGGACAATAACAAGCCGCCGAAAAGAAGCCACGCCACGGCCAGTGTCCAGATGACGTTCATTCCCTGCGCTATGAGAAACGCGCAGGCGGGGCGGCCTTCTTCCATGCTGACTAGGGTGGAAAGGCGGGTCTCAAGACCTATGCAGACAAAGGCGAGGGCGAACCACCAGCCGCGAAGCCCCTTCATGAGCCCCTTTGTCTGCGAGACGAGATCGTCTCCCACGACGAAGGAAAAAAGAAGCGATGCCGCTATGAAACCCAGAATGAACTTCGGAAAGCGCTCCCAGATGACCCCGGCCGACGGTTTTACCCCTTCATCCGCGCCCTGGCGGAACGTCCACCACACAGAAAGAGCGAACGCCGCGAGACCCAGCATGGCGTTCTGAGAAAACTTCACCACTACGGCGGCGTTCATCGCCGACTCCCCCACCAGTTCCCCAGCGGCCACCACGGCTCCTGTCGTGTCGATAGTTCCTCCGATCCACGCCCCTCCGACCACCGCGGGAATCTGGAAATGCTCTACGGCCCAAGGCATGATCAGCATCATGGGGACAGCCACTATGAGGACGAGGGAGGTTACATAGGAGAGTTTCTTTCTGTCTCCGCCTATGGCTCCGCAGGCCGCGATGGCGGCCGAGACTCCGCAGATGGAAACGGCCGTGGAGAGCATGACAGCGAACTCGGAATCCACGGCGAGCTTCCTGCATATCCAGTAGCAGGCGTACCAGATGACGAGGACGACGAGCAGGGCCTGTAGAATCCCCGCCAACCCAGCGGAGAGTATCTTGCCGAACAGGATGCTAGAGCCCAGGATGACAAGCCCGATCTTGATGTAGTATTCAGTGCGGACAGCCTCACGGAAGCGATCGGGGAAAACGTTGCCGACGAGCATCCCGATGAAAAGGGCGAAGATGACGTAGCTTACGCCCCATTCCTTAGCCATTGTGTTTCCGGCGAGAAACTTGGATGCCCACGCGAGGGCGAAGACTAGGGGAAAGCCCGCGGCGTAGCGGGAGACCGACCCGCCCAGCAGACGGACGCCGACGCTTGAGAGAAGCAAAAAGGCCGCGCCCAGCGAAAGGGAAAGAGAGATGTTCTCTCCGCTGAGGACTTTGCCCACGGAATCGGGGGTCCATGAAAACTTAGGAAGAGAGAGATGAGGGAAAAGGAGCCCGAGAGCAATAAGGGCGAAAGCCGGTCCGAAGACGACCCAGTCTTCGGAGAATCCGGCGGTTTCGTTTCCCATGCGCATAAGCTTAACACAAACTTCCGGCTTTCTAATACTTCGCTCTAACTCGCTTACACAGGTCGGTTTTATTGAGCGGAACAACGGCACAGCCCGCGCGAGAGGGTTTTGTCGGCGGATTTCTCGAGAACCTGCGATTCTAGTGGATTTGGGTAGTTTTGCGTTTGCTGGAGCGCATCTGCGAGGTTTTATATATGGGAGTCAACCTGAAAGGCGGACAGGACGATGCGTATCTACTGCGGCGGTCGAATTGGCGTATTAGAAGTGGTCGTGAGTCGTTTTCCCTTTCGCCAGTCCCAGGGCGAAACGAATTCCCCGGCCCAAAGTCCTCGACCGGCTTCGCTAGCCTCCTGCTCGGCGGCAACGTAGCGTTGCGAGTAGCGCCTGTAAGCAAGCGCATGACCATCTCGGACCAGCCAGCTGTTCAGGTCAAGCTTGCCTAGGTAGCAGATAGCGAGAAGGCGCCCGTAACGGTCACGCGTTGAGCCCTCGCATGTGATGGAATTGCGTCCTATTTTATTCCTAAGTGCCGCGGTTGAGACAAGGCCGCAGCCGTAGCTTTTGCCAGCGGAGTCTTTACATCGCTGATTTGTCTCCGGTGTGTCAATACCTTGAAGCCTGATCCGTTCCCCTGAAATCTTGACCGTATCGCCGTCTGTTACGTAAGGTCTACCCGTCACGGTCTCGGCTTCGGTCGCCACAGGGCAAAGCAGCAAAAGAAGCAGTAACCATAGTAGTTGGCGAAAGAATCCAAGACCTCGAAACGCCAATAGGTTCGGGACATTTTGCTCTTTGGTGCCGTATTCTGAACCGGAGACTCTTTTCATGTGTCCTCGGCAGTTGTCGACCTATCACTGAGCACTCCATTGCCTCCGGCGAGCTTTTTCGCCGTTTTCCTTTTTCTTCTTTTCTTCTGTTTTATTATTTTCTGCGCTTTTTTTCTTTCCGCAGAATCTTCTCCGTGAAGCAGCGTCGCGACTTTCTCGGCGAGATTTCTCCTGGCGAGGAATCTGTTTAGAGCTTGGGAACGTTCCCTCGTAACCTTTACGGTAATACCGCTTGGGCGGTGTCGCAACTGCACGCAGGTAGCTACCTTGTTTACGTTCTGTCCTCCGGGTCCCGAGGATCTTGTGAAAGTTTCCTCGATATCCTCCTCCTTTATGTTCAGGCGCTTCATCTCCTGCGCAAGCGCCTTCTGTTTTTCCTTTGATACCCCGAAGCTTTTCATGATGGCACGGTGGGCCGGAGGTGGATTATCTTACGATCAGTTTCAGAAAATCGGATACCGAGACGAGCCCAACGGGCTTTTCGTCCTCAACTACAACGACGCTGTGGATGCCGGCTCCGGCCAGTTTCTCAAACACCTCTTTTACCGATTCGTCCGGACCGATGGATATGGCTGGGCTGCTCATTATTTCCTTCGCGGTGATGCGCCCGGCGTCCTCGTACATCTTTTTAATCCCTACCTTGTCGAACCACTGTCCGAAAAGCTCAAGAATTTCAGTTCTCGAGAAGGAGACGGTGGTTTTTTTGGCGACAAAGTCAGTTACGGAGAGAAATCCCGTAAGCTCTCCGTCGTCGTTTACCACGGGAAGTTCGTCGATTTTGAGTTCAAGCATCTTGCGCGCGCATTGCTCAAGCGAGTCGTCCTCGTTGGCGGTGACCACAGGACTGCTCATTATATCTTTTGCTTTCATTCGTACTTGGAACCTCTTTTTTCGGGCATGTTTAAAGATAAAGCAGCCGGGGATTTTTGCAAGGTAGCTCGGCCCTGAACCCTTTTCTTGGAAACGCGGTGATATGCGTATATAATTCCCCGCTGTGATGGAAACGCAGCAGATTTGCGAGATGATAGAGCGGGGTATTCAGGCGTCGTTTGTCGAGGTCGAGGGGGACGGAACCCATTTTCAGGCGGTTGTCGTATCCGAGCAGTTCAGGGGCAAGCCGCCACTTGAGCGTCACAAGCTTGTTTACGCGGCACTTGGAGACGCTATGGAATCCGAGATTCACGCAATCTCGATAAAAACCTACACGGACGATCAGTGGGAGAAACTTAAAAAGTAAGGAGCAGGGTAATGTCAGATATACAGAAAAAAATAGAGCGTCAGATCGAGGAAAACTCTGTTGTCCTCTATATGAAGGGGTCAAAGGACGCGCCTCGGTGCGGTTTTTCAGCCCAGGTAGTGAATATTCTTAACTTCTATAAAGTGGATTACGAAACCGTTGACGTTCTTTTGGATTCGGAGGTCCGCCAGGGGATAAAGGAGTTCTCGCAGTGGCCGACGCTTCCGCAGCTCTACGTTAACGGCAATTTTATAGGCGGATGCGATATATGTAACGACATGCACGTAAATGGTGAGCTTGGGGAGATCCTTAAGGAAAAGACAGAGGGCTGAGAAGCTTGTGCGACGGCCAATTCTGTGGCCGGGGCTATTAACATTTTTCGGGGATTCGGTATAATTGCGGGTTCCTGACAACTTTTTAACCAAAGTTTGGAGGTTCCATAACATTGAGGCACACCATATCCATAACGGTAGATAATGAAGCCGGGGTACTTTCGAGAATCGCGGGGCTTTTCAGCGCGAGGGATTTCAATATAGAGAGTCTTAACGTCGCGGAAACCCAAGAACCCGGGACGTCCAGAATAACCCTGGTCACAACTGGCAACGAAGCCGTCATTCAGCAGATAATCAAAAGATTCAACAACATGGTTAACGTGATCAAGGTCGTTGATATGACCGAACTTGAACGCGTGGAAAGAGAAATGATTCTCATCAAGGTTGACACGAGGGCCGATTCCAAGGCGGAAATCCTGCGGATCGCCGATATATTCCGGGCCAAGGTGATTGACGTGTCTCCAAGATCCTACACGTTCGAGGTTACCGGGGATGAGCGGAAGATTCAGGCGTTTATAGAGCTTCAAAGACCTTTCGGGATAAAGGAAATCGCGAGAACGGGGACCGTTGCCATGTCCCGGGCGAACAAGAAGAGCAAGTAAAGGAGGACATAACCGGTGAAAGTTTACTACGACAAGGACATTGATTCGTCTAAGCTTAAGAAAAAGAAGGTTGCCATAGTAGGTTACGGAAGCCAAGGGCATGCACACGCCCAGAACTTAAGAGAGAGCGGAATCTCAGTCACGGTCGCTGATATTAAGGATGGGGCCAACTGGAAAAAGGCCAAGGAGGCGGGTTTTAACGTAAAGTCCGTTTCAGCCGCTTCTAAATCCGCGGACATAGTGGTTATGCTGGCTCCCGATACATACCAGCCGGCGATATACCATGAGCATATTGCAAAGAACCTTGCTGCTGGAAATGCGCTTATGTTCAGTCACGGTTTCAATATTCACTACGGACAAATCACTCCTGCTGCTGATGTAGACGTATTCATGGTTGCTCCTAAGGCTCCCGGGCACACAGTAAGGAATCAGTATGTTGAAGGCGCCGGGGTGCCGGGGCTCGTGGCCATTCACCAGAACCCGACGGGCAGCGCGAAAGACCTTGCCCTCGGTTATGCCAAGGCCATTGGATGTGCGAGGGCGGGCGTTATAGAGACGACTTTCAAGGATGAGACGGAAACCGATCTTTTCGGGGAGCAGTCAGTTCTCTGCGGGGGGCTCACGGCCCTTATCATGGCCGGATACGAGACGCTTGTCGAGGCTGGTTATCCGCCGGAGATGGCGTATTTTGAGTGCTGCCATGAAGTCAAGCTGGTAGTTGACCTCATATACGAGGGCGGGATAGCGAACATGCGCTACTCTGTAAGCGATACGGCCAAATACGGAGACATAACCAGAGGCCCCAGACTCATAAACGAGTCCGTAAAACAGGAGATGAAAAAGATAATCGGGGAGATTCAGTCCGGGCAGTTCGCATCGGAATGGATACTTGAGAATCAGGCTGGGAGACCTTCCTATAACGCGCTTCTCAGGCAGGGCGAAGAACATCCGATTGAAAGCGTCGGGGCCGAGCTTAGGGGAATGATGAGCTCGCTTTTCCAGAAAAAACTGGTTGATAAAGACAAGAACTGATGGATTTTCGGTTTCTGAGGGTCGCAAGCGAAGGGCTCGGTATAATTTATGTTTCCGTTGCGCTTTGTCTTATCCTCGCACTCTTGGGCTCTTTCTTTCTCTTTATAGTTTTTGTTCTGCTCACCGTTTTTCTTGTCTTTTTTTTCAGGGATCCGCAGAGAGAGCTTCCTCCACTTGACCCCGGTTCTGTGATTTGTCCCGCAGACGGGGAAATAATAGATATCTCAGAGATCCTCGAAAACGACTACCTTAAGCGAAACACGAGAAGAATAAGTATTTTTCTCTCGATTTTCGACTGCCATATAAACAGGTTCCCTGTTTCAGGCAAGGTCGTCGGAACTACCTATCACCCCGGCAAATTCAAAATGGCTTTTAAGGGGGATTCATCCGATACCAACGAGCGGCTCGCGACCCTTATTGAGTGCGAAGGCGGCGTGCGGGTGGTTATAGTTCAGGTGGCTGGTTTTCTTGCGAGAAGGATAGTATCGCGCGCAAAATTCGGCGACGTGTTGGAAATCGGGGAAAAATTCGGGATGATAAAGTTTGGTTCAAGAGTGGATGTATACCTGCCCGAGAACGTGAAGGTAGGAGTTGAGGTGGGGCAGAAGGTAGTGGCCGGCAGGACGGTTATAGCATGGATAACTTGAAAAAAAAGAAAAGGAGAAAGCCTTCCCGCGGAGGAAGACTTATTCCTATACTGCCGAGCCTGCTCACGACTCTGGGTCTTACGTTTGGGCTCGCGTCCATTGTGACTTCGATTTCCATTTATGGATCCTACTCAGGCGATATCTCCGAGCAGTGGCTTTTCAATCGGTTCTGGTGGGCCGCGGCTTTTATCGGCATGGCGGTACTTGTCGACATGCTAGACGGCAGGATAGCAAGGGCTCTTAACTCGGAAAGCCGCTTCGGCGCGTCCTATGATTCTCTCTGCGACCTTGTATCGTTCGGGGTGGCCCCTGCCGTGCTTCTCTACGTGTGGGGACTTTCGGATTACGGAAAACCGGCACTGATGGCGATGCTTTTTTACGTGGTCTGCGCGGCGCTCAGGCTGGCGCGTTTTAATGTGCAGTTCACGACCAAGGAAAAGCGCGTGTTCACGGGTCTTCCGAGCCCGATGGCCGCAGGGCTTGTTCTGTCTCCGGTACTTCTTTTTTCCGAATTTCAGATCATAACCTCATCCCTTATGGAATCTTTCTATCTTTTTTTCGTTCCCTTCGTGGGACTTGTTATGGTGAGCGAGGTTCCTTACCGGAAATTCCCGCGGCTCGCCAGATTCGGACCTTTCAGCACTCTTGTCGCGGGTTCCATAATCATTACGGCGCTTGTTACCAATCCCGGAGTGGTCGCGGTCGTTATAACTTATTGTTATTTCCTCCTCGAGCTCGGACGTTGCGCCTGGAAGCTTGCAGCGAAGGCAAAATCACGGGACAAAGAATCGGAACCCCTCGCTGGTGACGAATCCTAGGGGTTTTTCTTCAGGCGGCGGAAGTTGATGAACTGGGTTTTCAAATCACTTTTTTTATTCGTTCTGATTACGGGAGCAAACCTTATGAGTTTGAATGCGCAGACCTTGGAGGGTGTTAGCGGAGTAACGAAATACAGTCTTGAAAATGGTATGACCGTGCTTCTTGAGAGAAACGACTCTTCTCCGGTCGTCGCCGTGAACGTGTGGGTTAAGACCGGAAGCGCGTGTGAGGTGGAGGGAGAGTACGGCCTTGCGCACGTGCACGAACACATGCTTTTCAAGGGGACGGAAAAAAGACGGGTTGGAGAGATAGCCGGAATGGTGGAGGCGGGCGGCGGAGACATAAACGCTTTTACCTCCTTTGACGAGACTGTTTACTACATCGTAAGCGCTAAGCGCTTTTTACCAAGGGCGCTTGACCTGCTCTCTGACGTCATGGAGAACTCGGCTTTTGACCCCGCGGAACTTGAAAAGGAACTTGAGGTTGTCCAGGAAGAGATAAGAAGAGGAGAGGACTCTCCCTCGAGGGTCCTTAGCCAGAAGCTTCTTTCCACTGCCTACAGCGTTCATGCCTACGGAAGGCCGATAATAGGAACCAAGCAGAGCGTTGGGAGCTTCACTAGGGACGAAATTCTGGATTTTTACAAAAAGTGGTATTCACCGGACAACATGATTCTGGTTGTGGTTGGGGATTTTGATCCCGAGGAAATAAAAGACGCGGTTGCTGCGACTTTCGGAAAAATAAAGAAGAGAAAAACCCCGGCGTGTGAACTTCCCCCCGAACCCGAGCAGAACCGCACAAGAACCTTCGTTCTTGGTCGCGATGTAAGCACGGGCTACTTCAGTTTTGCTTTTCACACGCCTTCGACAAGCCACGCGGATACGCCGGTTCTTGATGTGATAAGCGGCATACTCGGCACTGGGGACAGCTCGAGGCTCTACAGAAAGCTAAAAGAGCAGAACGCCACTGTAAATGATATATCTGCCTACGCGTACAGCCTCAAGGAAAACGGTCTTTTCATCGTGGGCGGAGTATTTGATCCTGAAAAGGTCAAAAAAGCCTCAAGGGAGATAATAGCCGAGATAGAACTTATAAAAAACGAACCTGTCGGGGCCGAGGAACTCGCCCGCGCCAAAACGAACATAGAAAGGGACTTTATCGGCACTAAGGAAACAATGCAGGGACAGGCAAGAAAACTCGGGTACTTCGAGCTTGAAACGGGAGATTACGGCTACGAACGGCTTTACCTTGAGAGGGTGAGAGGCGTAACCCCCGAGGACATAGTGCGCGTGGCGAGGAAATATCTGGCAGGGGAAAATCTCACCGCGGGAGTGCTGCTTCCGAAAGACAAAACTAAGGCGGTCGAACGGGACTTCAAAAAAGCTTTGCTTTTTCCCGACGGAACCGACAAAAAAGAAAAGAAAAAAGTTTCCACAACACAGGCGGAATTTGGAAAATACGAGCTTTCAAACGGGATCAGGGTTCTTTTGAAGCGGAATCCCGCCGTTCCGCTTTTCTCCGTTCACGCGGCATTTTTGGGTGGCCTGAGGTATGAGGACACGGGCACGAACGGAATTTCAAACTTCATGGCCGAAATGTTTACCCGGGGCACCTCTAGCCGCTCCGCTGAAGATATAGCCGTGCAGATAGAGGGGCTCGGTGGAACGGTTGACGGGGTCTCGGGGAAAAACAGCGTCGGGGTGACCCTCTCTGCCTTAAGCGAGAACTTTGAAGGGGCTCTGGATATTTTTTCCGACGTAATACTTAACCCCTCTTTTTCCGATGAGGAGATGGAACGTGGGAGAAGGGAAATCCTGGCCGCTCTCGAAAAACAGCAAGACAATTTGACGGGAAAGACCGTTAGAAACTTTCTCAAGACCCTTTTTCTAAAACATCCCTACAGGTTCAATGTGCTGGGGACCGAGGAGAACGTAAGCGGGTTTGCCTCAGCCGATGTCCGGAGGTTCTATCAGAAAGTAATAAGGCCAGAGAACATGGTTATCTCCGTTGCAGGCGACATCGATACGGAGAAAACACTTGGTGTTCTTGAAAAACTGTTTGGTTCCATGAAAAAAGGCGGTTTTGAAAAGACCCGGCCGCCTCGCGAATCTGCACTTTCGGCTGCGAGGGAAACCGTTGAGTTTGAAAAGGACAAGGCGCAGACTCACATTATCGCGGGTTTTCACGCCCCGGGTTTTAAAAGCCGAGACCACTATGCGTTTGAGGTGTTAAATTCCGTTCTTTCGGGCCAGGGAGGAAGACTCTTTATTGAACTTCGTGATAAAAAGAGCCTTGCCTACGCGGTCACTTCGTTTTATGTTCCGGGAATGGAGGGTGGCTATTTCGGCGTCTATATAGGGACCGCTCCGCAGAAGGAAAAAGAGGCGCTCGGGGCGATAAAGGAGCAGCTTCAGCTTGTTTTAAAAGGTGTCGGGGAGCAGGAGCTTGAGAGGGCGAAAAACTACATAGTCGGCAGTTTCGAGATAGGGCTTCAGAGAAATTCGGCCCAGGCCTCAACGGTCGCGTTTGACGAGCTTTACGGGATAGGCACTTACGAATACAGAAAGTTCCCGGAAAAAATCCTGGCCGTGACGGCGGATGACGTAGCGAGGGTAGCCAGGAAGTACATAAATCCCGAGGCGGCTGCGGTTGCCATCGTGAAACCCGAAGAGAACCCCTCTGGAGATAAACCGTAGAAGATCCGTTTTATACCCTGGCTCAGGGAGCGGGATTTGTTTTGCCAGGGCTCTCCTGCGTATAGGTATAGAAGCGCGTTGTGGGGTATGCAAGCTCGATATCAGGATGCTTTTCAAACTCGCTTAGTATCGCTTCCCATATAGTCTGCTCTGAGCCCCTTCTTTGCCTGGGGTTTACTATGTATCTGATTGAGAACAGCACTCCGCTGTCTCGTGCCGACATGTAAACAGCGGGGGTCAGCTTTGAGAAATATATCATGTATTTCTCGGCGGCGCGGCGGAACTGCTGTTCGGCCTGCTTTGAAGAGGATTCGATTTTTTCTTTCGCTATTTTTTCAAGAATCTCGCGTGTTTTTTTCCAGCTGCTCTCAAATGTCACTAGAACATGTATTTCATTCCATATGTAATCAAATCCGCCGTGGTAATTCGCGGTGCTTTCCTTCATCACCTGACTGTTGGGGACGTGTATAATCCTGCCCGTGCTCTGTTCCGCTTCGACCCAGTTTCCGATCTCAACCATGCTGAACTGAAACAGCCTTAAGTCTATTACGTCTCCCTTGGTTTCTCCTATCTGTATCCGGTCCCCTATTACGAAAGGTTTTCTCCAGAGTATGAAGAACCATCCGGCGATGTTGGCTATGGTTTCATGAAGCGCTATCGCGATACCGGCACTCGCTATACCCAGATAGGTTCCTATGGAACCGAACCCCTTTATCCACACGCTACCGAGCAGTATTATGAGAAGAAAAGCGTAGCCGTACCCGATGATGCGTTTGGAGTGATAAACGGTCTTGGGATCTTTTACATTCTTGGCTATGAGGGATATGAGAATTCTTCTGATGAAAAGCAGAATTACCACTATCAGAACAGACACTAGCAGATTTTCTATCTGAACGTTGTAAGCCTCGTGATATTCCTTGAAGTGATTTGTTAGATTTCCCACAACCTTAAAATATACAGTCTTGGTGGAGAGTTCAAAAAAGCGAGAGTTTTTCAATTGTCTCGACTGACGGATATTGCGGTTTTCATTTATTTTCTTTTCTGTTATTCTGTTTGCGGGCTGCTAGCTCAGTCTGGTAGAGCAGCTGACTCTTAATCAGTCGGTCGTGGGTTCGAATCCCTCGCAGCTCACTTCATTTTGCGCTTTACGACGCTGTCCGGAAACGCGATTCCGGGTGCTTTCCGATTTTGACTGTCAAGAGCGAGAGTGGCGGAATAGGCAGACGCGCTAGATTTAGGATCTAGTACCTTAGGGTGTGAGGGTTCGACTCCCTCCTCTCGCAGAAAATATGGGTTTCGTGGTTTTGAAAACATGCGCCTGCTTGCGCTTTTAGTCCTGCTTTTCTGTTCCTGCTCCCACGGCACGGGGAATCTCTACGAGAGATCCTTTCACTCCATGGGTTCGACCATAGAGCTTAAGCTCTATTCCCCGAGCGAGGGGCTTTTCCACCGGGTTGTTGATGCCTGCGTGGAGAGGACCAAAGAGATAGACAGGCTTTTCAGCAACTACAGGGATGACAGCGTATTGGCGGAAGTAAACGGATCCGCTGGGGTCCGTCCCGTTTCCGTTCCAGAGGAGTTCCTGCGTCTCGTACGGACCTCGATCAGGTACTCAGAATTAACCGACGGAGCTTTCGACATAACTATCGGCAGTCTTTTTAAACTCTGGCAGGCTGAGACCGAAGCGGGACGGCTGCCTTCGCAATCGCGGATTCGCGATGCGCTCGAGTGTACGGGTTTTCGAAAAATAAAGATGGACGAAGCGAGATCTCGGATCTTTTTTGAGGGTAAGTGCGTTCAACTCGATTTCGGCGCCATAGGGAAGGGCTACGCCGTCGACGAAATGGTAAAGATTGCCAAGGAAAACGGAATCACTAAGGGACTTGTAAATTTCGGGGGAAACATATACGCGATGGGTTCTCCCGCCGGCAAAAAATTCTGGGAAGTAGGGGTAAGAAAACCCGGGGGCGGGAGTGAAATCATCTCGAAGCTTGATCTTGCGAACAAGGGTGTCGCGACTTCGGGGGATTACGAGCGCTACTTTGAGCATGCGGGGAAAAGGTACTCCCATATAATTGATCCCAGGACAGGTCAGCCCGCGGAAGATCTGACTTCCGTGGTTGCCGTTTCACAGACTGCCACGGAGGCGGACGTTTTTTCGACAGCAGTCTCGGTTCTGGGCCAGCGTGGCGCGCGGATGCTTGCCCGGAAGGATAAATCTCTGGGTTTTCTGGTCATCGGGAAAAAAGGGGAGGAAAAATCCTGCTTCGGGTCTTACGTGTGCCGCTAGTGTGCCAAGGTCATCGTGGCGGCTGTGGATACTCGTGCTTTTTTCTGTAAAGGTAGTACGTTACGAAGATAATTAGGTACAGAAGAGATATTTGAAGGACAACGAAAGAGCCGATTTTAACATAAGCGAATTCGGCGCTTACGTACCTTACTAGCCAGCCGCCGGCTATATCGAGGAAAGCGGAGCCGTACGAGGCTATTATCACCAAAAGTTTTTCACCGGAGCTCCTGTTCGTGAAAAGAAACAGATGGTTAAGCGTTACAAGCAAAACGGCCATTGAGAAAAAATGAAAATGAGCTTCTTCAAGCAGTCCCAAATAACTTCTTGGAGGCCTGAAACTCTCCTCGGACCCCCTGTAGTACTCAACGACGCTTTCGTAACTGAATCCTACCTTTAGAAAAAGCAGCAGGTTGGTTATCCACAAAAAGAGAAAGAAAAGTGTTGTGAACAGAACGACGAGTTTCAGCAGGTCGTTTTTTCTTATGTCCCCTGAGATGAAGAATTTCATTTTTCCCTCTTCGGATAATTACGAATCAGCCGTATTGGCAACCACAACCCGGTAGACGGCGAGAACCCTTCTTGCGGTTCTTGAAAAAGATCTGGCACTTATTGTGGCTCCTGTGACATTGGGGATTCCTTTGCCTACCTTCATTCTGTCCAGTTTGGTTTTTTCCAGGAACAAGTTTATCCACTTTCCGCTCGGCATGTAATCCACGGGTTCGAAGAACGCGAGAATTTCAGCGTGGCGAAGTGTTCCATTGGGATTTATTACGAACATTACGGTTTCGGTCAGGGTTCGAAGCGTGTGAGTATCGATAACCGCATAGCCTGTTTCCTTCCCGCCGGACTTTGCTATGTAGAAGGTATAAAGCCTTGAATTTATCTCGGCCTTGGCCATTTTACTTATTCTCTTGGCTTGGCGCTCGGTAAGAAAAACATGTCTTTTCTCTATTTCGTCGGCTTCCGGGAAAACAAGCTCAAGTGCCTTGCCCTTGGTGAGAAGGACTTTGGCAGAGGAGTCTCCCGCGCCATGGAGAAAAAACACAAGCGTTATGAAAACAAGGATTTTTGCAGTCATGATGGAATAAGGGCAACATTCTATCTGAATATTGCCCTTGTGAAGAGAGAAAGAGAGAAAAAAAGAAGCATAAACCCGCGCCCGTTTTTCGCGGATTTAAGTTCTATGTCCTAGAACACATATCCTAACCCAAAGTTGAATTGATCCTTTGCCTCATCCGCGTCGTTATCAAGCTTCTGATATTCGGTTTTTATGACTACGTTCGGAATCGGCTTGTAATTTATCCCGAAAGTATATTCGGTTCTATCATTTACTGGGCTTCTCTCAAACCCGGCTGGAACCTCCTTCTGGGTGCCGTATTTTTCGTACCGGACAAAAGGCGCCAGATATTCCATGTACTTGTTTGCGGAGTTAAGAAGGGAGAAGATGTTGTATCCTCCGAGAACATACCAGCCGGACTGTTTTTCCCCGACGGACCCGCTGCCTTTAAGCCTGTTGTTCTGGTTTATGAGCTCTGCGTCGTCAAGGCTGGCCCACACGGATAGCGCCCTTAAGTCCAGTCCCGCGTACTGAAGCTGCGCATCCACTTCATACATCTGGAAAAGACCGTCTATTGTCTTAGCGTCGACTTTTTCATCCTGCCCCGTGTTGCCGTAAAACATGGATCCTCCGATCTTTACTCCCGGAATCGGGTCGTATTCAACCCTCCCCACAAAAGCTATGTCGTCGAATCTTGCCCTGTTTCCCTTGACCCGAAGACTTCTGTTATTGGATGCCAGAAATCCCCGCGAATCAAAGCTCGACATTCCGTAGGCCCTGTAAGAAAGCGATCCGGCACTACCTAGATTAAACGTTCCGTGAACCCCGGCCCCGGCCTCTCTCCAGGTAGTCGGAATTATCTGTCTCTCAACCGAAGGTCTTCCCACTCCGTAAAACGTCGTCGGCTCGTGAATTTCGCTGATGACCCCGAAAGGAGCTAAGAGAAGACCGCCTCTCAAGTTAAATTCATCGCTGATGAGGAAATCAAGCAACGCGAACTCAACCGATGCAGACCCCGATTTTTCGTCTTTGTTCTTTCCCGTCGTACCGTGTTCAAACTCTATCTCCGAGTTAAAAACTATGTGGTCATTGAATTTGTAGCCGTTGTAGAGAATTACTCTCAGGGTATCCACCGTGTTGTGCGAATCCTCTTTCACGTTGCCTATAAGCAGTTCACCGTATCCTCCGAAAGATACTCCCTGGTCAACCCTATAGACCCTTGAAGCCGCCGGGGCCACCCCGAATTCCGTTTCGTAGACTGGAGGTTCTGTTACCGAAGCGGATTTGATGGCTTCTATTTCGTCCGCGAGAACTTTTATCTGTTCTTCGAGTTTTTTTATTTTTTCATCCGAAGTTGTGCGCGCGAGAGAAATCTGCGCTCCCCCGACTGAAAAAATCAGGAAAAATACAAAAAGTATTTTCCACCGTGTCGTATAATTACCCATCTTTTAACATCCTCCTTTAGGATTTATTAAACTTGCATAAATAGTAGGCATTCTGGATATTTAATATCCAGAATGTAGATTTATAACATTGTGGAGTTATGACGTCAAGAATTTTAAAAAAATATCTGCGTATTGATAAATTCGAATAATCACCAGTTTTTTCCACCTCTTTGATGAAAAACAAAGGTGGAAACCATAGCCGCGAAAGATTATTGACAATGAAGGTCTAGAATGGTAGAAAATACGCTTCCAAATCCCCAGAGGGAGAGCCGGTCATAAACTATGTTTAGAGAAAGCTTCTTCCATGTATTTGTTCTCATGTTCTTTCTTTTTCCGGGGCTTTCCTACGCGGGAGAGATAGACAGGATTCTTTCTCTGGTTGACTACATAGGGGGAGATTACTCAAACGCCGTAAAAGATGGGAAGATCATAAACGAATTTGAGTATCAGGAAATGCTGGATTTTTCTTCCGCCGCGGTTGAACTGTGGGAAAAGGTTCCGCAAAAAGGAAGAAAAACCGCGGATTTTTCCAAAAAGTTTGCGCGTCTGCACTCAATTATAGTATCCAAGGGTCCTGTCCCTGAGGTGGAAAGTCTTGCCAATGAACTTAAGGGACAGATTATTTCTGCCTATGACATCAAGCCCTACCCGGCGAAGATTCCGGATTACGAAAGCGGAAGGATGCTTTATGCGGAGAACTGTTCTTCCTGTCATGGATTTTCCGGAAGAGCGGATGGGATCCTCTCTAAGAATCTGAACCCTGCTCCCACGGATTTTACCGATCCAGACATAAATCTTGGGCTCTCCCCTTTTAAAGTTTACAACACCTCCACTTTCGGGATTGAAGGCACCGCCATGGGATCGTTCGAAGAGGTGCTTAACGAAGAACAGAAATGGGACGTGGCGTTTTTCGTTCTTTCGCTCGGATATCCGGATATTCCCCCGGGCGGTGGCACTTCAGGTTTTTCTCCCAAGAACATCTCGAATGATACGAGAAAGCTTGAAAATCTCGCCCTAGCGAGCAACGCGGAGCTTGTTCTGGCCGCGGGGGCTGGGGGCAGTGATCAGGATGTTCTTTTTTACCTGAGAACCGCTTACCTTCGGGATGGAATTGCCGGAGGCACTTCGGAGTATATAGCCCATACAATCGATAAGCTTGAAAAAGCTATCGATCTTTACGAGGCCGGCAGAAAAGAAGAGGCTTTCAGGGAGACTCTCGACGGGTACTTGGGGGGCTTTCAGAAGATTGAACCTGCTTTGGTCTCGAAAAAGAGATCGCTTGTTTTTAAGGTTGAGAAGAAAATAGGATTTTTCAGGTCATGGGTAATGTCCGACAGAGATTCCTCCGAACTGCGAGATCTAAAAGCGAGCATAGAGGGCGATCTGCGCGAGGCGGAGAACATACTTCTGGGCGGTTCGTTTCTCGGCAAATATGTAAGCTTCATAAATTCTTTTTCCATAATGCTGAGAGAAGCGCTTGAGGCCCTGCTGATAATGGCTGCCATCATCGCCGCTTTGGTCCACTCCGGGAACCGCGGTATGATCAAATACGTTCACTACGGTTGGATAGCGGCCATTCTTGCGGGGTTCGCGACATGGGCAGCGGCCAGGACCATGGTAGATATCTCGGGAGCGAGGAGGGAAATTGTCGAGGGAGTGACTTCCCTTCTGGCGGCCGTGGTTCTTTTCTACGTGAGCTACTGGCTTGTCTCAAAGGCGGACGTAAAAAAGTGGAAGGAATATGTCCGCTCCAAAACCGAAGGTGCGCTTACCCGAAGAAGCGGCCTTACTCTTGCCTTTGTTTCGTTTCTGGCCGTCTATAGAGAGGCTTTTGAGACGCTGCTTTTCTACCAGGCGCTTTTCTACCAGACCGGTTCCTCCACGCCTCACGTGATCTACGGGCTTGTTGCGGGAGTAGCCGTCGTGTTCATAATAGCTTTTCTTATGTACAGGTTTACCCTCAGGATCCCTCTTAAGTACTTTTTTTCCTTCGCGAGCGTTTTTCTCTATCTGCTCTGCTTCATGCTGCTTGGCAAGGGAATACTTGAACTTCAGGAATCGGGAATTATTTCCTCGACCTCAGCGGATTTTATTCCTTATATGGGGACTCTCGGGATATATCCCACTTATGAAACCGCGATTCCTCAAGGGGTTCTTCTTTCCCTTGCTTTCTTCTTGTTTGTGCGGCATTACGCATACCGGGAAAAACATTCGTAAGCTGCGGACAGCACTAAAAACGTAGAGTGTAAGGGTGCTATTTTCAGCATAGACATGCGCTTAGAAATGGACTGGTCAAGTTATCAAGTCTAGTTATAACTTGAAGAAGATGAATGCGTTATATAAAAAGATCGGGTTGGGAGTATATGCTGTCTTTTCATGGTATTGTTTATTCCTGCTGTTTCAAGCCTTACTTCTAGATTCTTTT
Source organism: Thermodesulfobacteriota bacterium (assembly GCA_965229995.1). Lineage (GTDB taxonomy): Bacteria > Desulfobacterota_D > UBA1144 > Nemesobacterales > Nemesobacteraceae > Nemesobacter. The sequence goes on from OZ245933.1 coordinate 337,763, forward strand.
TTCCCGCAACCGATTTTGAAAATGAGATATTAGATGAAACTCTAAAATTATGAGTCCGACGGTATTTAAAGAAAGAGGGTATCGATTCTTCTTTTTCTCAAGAGAGGAACAACGAATGCATGTCCATGTAGTATCCAGCGATGGAGAGGCGAAGTTTTGGCTCGAGCCTAAAATTGAGTTAGCAAAGAATTATCGTTATTCTATACATCAACTCAAGGAAATTGAATTACTTGTGGAGGTTCATTACGATGAGCTTATTGCAGCATGGAAGCAGCATTTCGACGATTGAAGTGACAAATATCTCTGCTCATGGAGTATGGCTTCTGGCTCACGGAAAAGAGTTATTTATGTCTTATGATGATTTCCCTTGGTTTAAGGATCAGTCTGTGAAATCGATCATCAATGTTGAAGAACCATCACCAGGTCATTTCTATTGGCCTGATATTGATATTGATGTTACGGAAGAAATAATTGAAAATCCTGGAAAATTCCCCCTAAAAGCAAAAAATACGTGACAAAAGATGTTGCCATCTCAGAGAGAGCATTGCTCACTCTGAATTATTTACCGAGAGGTGTTAGACGAAATGAAGATAGATATTGAAGATATTGACAGCACTAGAAAGAAAATCAGGGTTTCTCTTTCCTCAGAGCAGGTTGCGGAAAAAAGAAACTCGGTGTTCCGCGATGTAATGGGGGGAGTCAACGTCAAAGGATTTCGAAAGGGGAAGGTTCCCCGCCATGTGGTCGAGTCCATGTACGGAAAGGAAGTTGATCAGGAAACCGCGTCCAGTCTTGTTTCGGAGACATTGTCCGAAGCCCTTGCGGACCGTTCGCTTTTGCCGGTGACGCGCCCCGACATTACGGAGATGGATGAGGTCAAAATCGGAGAGGAGTTCGCTTATTCGGCTGAATTCGAGGTGATTCCCGATTTTGAGCTTTCCGATTACGGCTCGATTCCTGTGAAAAAAACCGTTCGCCAGGTAACCGAGGAAGATATAGACGCTGAAATACAGAAGCTCAGGGAAAAGGCAGCGCAGTCAAAACTTATTGAGGAGGAACGTCCGGCCAAAGAAGGCGATTACGTTTTTGTCGACTACAGCGGCAAGTTTGAAGACGGGGAGACCGTAGATGATCTTAACAGGAAGAACGTCAGGTTTTTACTGGGCGAAGAGCAGTTCTCTCCCGAGTTCGAGGAGAATCTGCTGGGGAAGAAAACGGGCGAGGAGGCGGAATTCTCGGTGTCCTATCCGGAAGATTTTCCGCTATCCGAGGCCGCCGGAAAAACGGTCAGCTTTACCATTAAGGTAAATGAGATTCACGACAAGATTCTGCCTGAGCTTAATGATGATTTCGCGAAGGATTTTGATGTCGAGAGTATCTCTGAATTACGAAAAGCCATAAAGGAGCAGCTTGAGCACCTTCACGAAAACGAGCAGCTCTCTTCCATGAGGGAGCAGATAGTCGATGACCTTCTCTCGAAAAACCAGTTCGACGTTCCGCGGTCGCTGCTTGAAAAGGAGCAGGAGAACCTAGAGGCGAGATTTGTCTCCGATATGCAGAGAGGCGGAGTTCCGGAGCCTGAGATCGGAGAGGACCTGGCGCCGAAATTCACCGAGAAGGCCGCTGAAAGCGTTAGAACCTTGATAATTCTCAACCGAATTGCACAGAAGGAAAACGTAAGAGTTACCCGCAAGCAGCTAAACGAGCATATAGACCGCCTTGCCGCTTCATACAATCTTCCCAGCGATCAGGTGCACAAGGCTTACGAGCAGCCGGGGACGATGGAGCATCTTGAATCCCAGATTAAAACACAAGGCGTTTTGGATATTCTTCTGGAACGGGCCCAGGTTGAGGAAGTGGAAGGCGGGTCCGCGCAGATTGACAAGGAATAACCCGCTTAGTTATAATCGGTTTGATGATAACCGATTTCATACCTTACGTTATTGAGCGTACGAGCAGGGGCGATCAGGGCTATGATATTTTTTCCAGGCTGCTTAAAGACAGGATCGTCTTCATAGGTTCCGATATAACCGATGCGGTAGCTAACGTCGTTATCGCGCAGCTTCTTTTTCTTGAATCCGAGAACCCCGAAACGCCTATTTACCTCTACATAAATTCCTCCGGAGGGCATGTTACCTCGGGTCTTGCCATCTACGACACCATACAGTATGTAAAGCCCGAAGTATCAACCATATGCATCGGGCAGGCGGTCAGCATGGCCGCGGTTCTTCTGGCAAGCGGCGCGGCGGGCAAAAGATACGCGCTGCCTCACTCAAGGGTGATGATTCATCAGGTGCTCGGAGGTGTTCAGGGGCAGGCAAGCGATATAGAAATACACGCAAAAGAGATTGTCAGGGTGAAAAAGCAGCTGAACTCCATACTTGAGAAGCACACCGGGCAGACTCTTGAGAAGATAATAAGCGATACCGACAGAGACTTCTTCATGACCGCTCAGGATTCCATTGATTACGGTATAGTGGATGCCATAATTACCGAAAGGGATGAGGTGACCGGATGAGTCCAAAAAAAAGCAGAGAAGAATCGAAACACTACTGTTCTTTCTGCGGGAAGAATCAGGAGGAGATTAACAAGCTCATAGCTGGCCACGGCGTCTATATCTGCGATGAATGCATAGATCTTTGCAACCAGATCATAGCGGAAGAAAAGACCAAGGACAACGCTTTTCCAAAGCCGAAAAAATCCTTTCCGACCCCCCAGCAGATGAAATCCTTCCTTGACGGATACATAATAGGTCAGGAAAACGCTAAGAAAGTGCTCTCCGTCGCCGTCTACAATCACTACAAGCGGATGCAGTTTAACGATTCCGGGAGAAGAAGAAGCGACAAAGTAGAGGTGGAGAAAAGCAACATACTTCTTGTAGGGCCCACGGGTTCGGGAAAAACCCTGCTCGCGCAGACGCTTGCTAAGATTCTCGATGTTCCCTTCACCATAGTGGACGCTACCTGCTATACAGAAGCCGGTTATGTGGGCGAGGATGTCGAAAACATGATCGTAAGCCTGCTTCAGGCGGCAGACTACGATGTCGAAAAAGCTTCCCGCGGAGGCATTATCTATATAGATGAAATAGACAAGCTCGCCCGCAAATCAAGTGACAGTCCCTCAATCACAAGAGATGTCTCGGGGGAGGGTGTGCAGCAGGCATTGCTAAAGATAATGGAGGGGACTCTGGCGAACGTTCCTCCCAAAGGTGGAAGAAAACATCCACAGCAGGAATTTACCCAGGTGGACACTACGAACATACTCTTCATATGCGGCGGCGCTTTCTGCAGCCTTGAGGATATTGTCCGCGCGAGAATCGGGGAGAAGTCCATCGGTTTCGGGGCGAAATTGTCAAACACGACTGCGGAGGACGAAAGCAACTTTCTCAGCAAGGTTCAGCCTGAGGATCTTGTTCAGTTCGGACTGATTCCTGAATTCGTCGGGAGAATCCCGATTATCGCCAGTCTGAGCGAACTTACCGAAGAGCAACTGGTCGAAATCCTGACCAAGCCCAAAAACGCAATCGTAAAGCAGTTTGAGAAGATGATGGAAATAGAGAAGGTACAGCTGGAAATAACCGAAGGCGCGAGAAAAGCCATTGCCAGGGAAGCCGTCTTGAGAAATACCGGGGCCAGGGGGCTTCGGGCCATTATAGAAGCGATCATGCTTGAAGTTTTCTACGAGGTGCCTTCACTCGAAGGGGTGGTACGCTGCGTCATTGGCGAGAGCGTTATATCCGGGGAAAGCGATCCCAAGTTTTATTTTGAGAAATCGGAGGAGGAAGCCCAGAAGCTTCTGGGAACCTAGGAAGATTCCTTATAAGCGAAGGTTCCACTCGCCCATAACCCCGCAGGCGCTTTTGCAGACTGCGAATCCCAAGGCCGATGATTGACAAGGAATTACTTGAAATTCTCGTGTGTCCTGAGACCGGAGAACCTCTTGAGGAAGCCAGCAGTGAGATTGTCGCGCGTCTTAACGAACTTGTTGAGCTCGGAACTCTGGTTGACAGGTCGGGAGAGCGGGTTTCCGAGAAAATCGAGGGGGGTCTTATCTGCCGCGGCGGAAAATATTTCTACCCCGTAAGAGAAAACATACCGATTCTGCTGATCGAAAGTTCTCTCCCCGTTGCCTGATTTGTTACTTACACTGCGAATCGTATTTTTACGCCGACTATAATCGGTCGTTTTAGACCGCAAGCGGGTTCCGCTATGCAATAATCTGATGGCTTGGATTTTTCATGCAGGATTATGTTATAATTCCTGACAAAAAAGAGGGCATCGAAATAATTAAAAGGAAATTCAAATCTGGAATGAAGGAGTTTTTAAGCGCGTTTCTCGTAGGTGTGCTCCTAGCGTCGCTTGGCGGCGGTGACGCAGTTGCACAGGAGGATGTGTTCGGTGTAAGCAGCGTATTTCTCAAAAAAATCACGGTCACCGCCCGAAAACGAGAAGAGCTGATTCAGAACGTCCCCCTGTCGATTACCCATTTCAGTTCGGAACAGATTGAAGCCTTGAAGGTAAACGACCTTGAAAGTCTCGCAGTGCGCATGCCCAATGTGGCACTTGACGATGCCGTCTCGGGACTGGCAGTAGCCAACTTTTCCATCCGCGGTGTCGGAATAAACAACTCCATAGCGTCTGTTGATCCGACCGTGGGAGTGTTTCTCGACGGCGTGTATCTAGGGCAGATAACCACCGTTTTGTTTGATACCTTCGATCTTGAAAGCATAGAGGTGCTGAGGGGACCACAGGGAACGCTTTTCGGGCGGAATGTCACAGGGGGCGCCATACTGATTAACACGAAAAAACCGGGAGACGTTCTTGAGATATCGGTCCGCACTTCGTTTGAAGGAGGGGGGGAGAGCCTTAACAGCTATTACATGGGCACAATCGGAGGCCCGATTAGCGAGACCGTCGGCGTGAAGGTAAGCGCGTACAGAAATACGGATAACGGCTGGTTTAAGAATCTCCACACGGGCGAGGCTTTCGGAGAGAACGACACACGGATGGTACGACCGGTGATTACGTGGAACCCGACGGATGACGTAAGCCTTGTTCTGCGCTACCAGTACGAAAGTGCGAGCAGCAATGGCGCCGCGGGACAGAACCAGCGCGACTTCGATATCGATAGTCATGATTTCAGCATCGACGAGGAAGGCTTCAGAGAGCATAGAACTCACTTTTTCTCCGCTCAGGTGGACTGGGATGTGGATTTCGGAGACGGCACCGTAACCAACATATTCGGTTTTTACGACGCAGACGGATCCGCTTTGCTTGATGTCGATTCTTCGCCGCAAAGCGTTTTGCATATACGTGGATGGACCCCCTACCGCCAGTGGAGCAACGAACTGCGCTACACGGGCAGATTCTTCGAAAGTCTCCACGTGACGACCGGTTTTTATTACTTTACAAACGAGATAAATTATCATGACCGCCGTTATCTGCTTGGAGATCATATCGACAGACTTGTCACGGCTGGGGAATTGCCCGCCGGAGCGCACTTTACCCAAGACGTGGGAGGGAATTATTACGTCGATACGCTAGGTGTGTTTCTCTCTCTTGATTACGATCTTACGGATCGGGTAATGCTTACCGCGGGCACCCGTTACAGCTATGACAAGAGAAAAGCTGAGACCGCCTCCGGCATTCTCAACACAAGCGGCGTGATAGGAAGGAAAATGTCATGCAACATTGCGGAGGGACCCGCCTGCCCGTTTGATTTCACCGACGAAGAGACTTGGAACAGTTGGTCGCCCAAGCTCGGCGCTGTCTACTATATGGGCGGCGGAGCGGGCTTCGAAGCGAACGTTTACGGACACTGGACCAGAGGATTCCGCTCGGGAGGCTATAATCTGCGAAATACCTATCCCTCAACTGTGGAACTCCCGGGACCGTACGATGAAGAAAAGATCGATACCTTCGAGGCGGGATTCAAGATATCAACAAACATAGGCATCCTGAACGGCGCGGTTTTCTATAACCTGATTGATGATGTGCAGAGGGTGATAACTCGTTCTGACGTCGCGTTCGGCATAGCCCAGGAGATTCGCAACACTGCGGACGTAGAAGCCTTCGGCTTTGAACTTGACGGACTGGTCGCCGTTACCGAGAAGCTTTTTCTTTTGGGCTCCGTCGGATACGTAGATCCCGAGTACACCAAAGTAAAATATGACCTTAATCTAGACGGCACTGTTGACGGAAAAGATAAAGCTTTAAAGCTTCCCCGGGCCGCGAAGTTGACTTGGAGCCTCGGCGCGACCCATGACGCTGGACTTGCGAACTGGGCGAAGATGACTTCAAGGATAAGCTACTCATATCGCGACAAATCATACCTTACAGATGACAACAAAGGATATACTTCCGAGCAGAACATTCTTGACGCCGGAATTGACGTCACCCCAATGGACGGTAGGTTTTCAATCGGATTTTACGGAAAGAACCTTCTTGACGAAGTCAAACACGGAAGCTATGTTGAGCTTCCCGAAACCATAGGATTTGCCAATTTAAGCGCGCCTGCGGGAGGTTCATTCGCACCGCTCTCCAAAGGCAGAACCTTCGGTGTGCAGCTAACCTACCGACAAAGGTTATAGAAGAAAGAAGGGCATACACATGTACAGTGGCTGCGTTTTTTAAAGCAGACAGAGAGAAACTCGCAGGACCTGGATCGATTACGGAGCAGGAACCGCGGCCGTTTTGGGGAACAGGATAACCGACTACTCGGCCGTGGTTATGCGACAAACTTGAAAGGCAACTCTCTAACGAATCTGACGAGCACCCCCTGGCCGTTGAGCTTACCGCCACTTGGTCAAGCAATGCTACCTTACCGCCACGGCCATCCTATCCTCAGGAGCGGACTTTCACCCCCCGCGGCCCAGCCTGTCCCCCGTGGGCTGCCGGTTGGTCTGCGCTGTCTCCGCAGGGGCTTTGCGTGTTGCTGCCATATCCCTCTATCAAGCGAGTCGCCGCCACTGCTCCGGTGAAACTGGACGGCGCCTGTGTTGCTCTCTTCCCATCCGACGTCAGCCTTTCCCGTTTCTCAGCCGGGTCGACTTCCACATTGCCCGTTTCGAGGAACTGCTCGACGTTCACTCACGTTGCGGCCCGCATGCTCGCTGAACCGCCTTACAGCGGCCATTCTCCTCGGTGTGCTCCAGCCAAGTTGTTACCTACTCAAGCAGCCGCTCCGATTGCTTCCGGCCGGAGCAGCAACAGTTTGCCGGGCGGGATGATTTGCATCCGCTGGGTTTATGACGCCTTTCCACGGAGCACTGAGAAATACAGGTTGACTAGGTCTATTTGAGGTGTCTTGAGAATCTTATGGCTTTTTGGGGTGGAGTTCCGTGTAGCTAGTCTTTTGTGAGAAAATCAAGCACGGCTTTATCCACCTCGGCTTGGCACTCTCTCCAGAATCCGTGGCCGACGTCCGCAAACGCCTTTTCAACCGCGTTTGGTATAAATTCCACGAGCTTTTTCGATCTCTCGGGAGGTGTGATGATGTCCCGCTCTCCGTACATGACCAGGGTTTTCGCGGAGATCTTCCCGAGTTGGGCTAATACGTCGTGGTTCTCGCACGCGTAGCTTTGGTTTCTGTATCCGGCGGCCGCATCGGGGTCAACGGGAACTTCCTGGATTCTGCTTATTAAGGAGTCGTAGTTCTCTTCGATATATTTCCTTCGGTATCCGAGAAAAAGCGCAAAAACCCATCCCGCCCCGGGTCCCGCTTTATCCACTATGTCCCTCGCGGTTTTGATAAGCAGGTTTCCGACCTCATCCCTGTGCCCGGAGGAGCATCCCATAACGAGCCTGTTGACCCTCTCGGGGTATTTTATACCTAGCCACTGGCATATCATTCCGCCCATTGATTTTCCAACGAAGTGGGCTTTTTCTATCCCGAGAAAGTCCAAGAGCCCCGCGGCGTCATCTGCCATCTGTTCCATCGTGTAAGGATAATCGGGTTTCTCGGAGCGGCCCGAGCCCCTGTTGTCGAGCACTATCACGCGGAAATGTTCCGAGTAGATAGGTACTTGTACTGACCAGCTTTCAAGAGTGCTCCCAAGGCCGTGGATGAGCACAAGCGGGTCTCCCTGTCCGTATTCTTCGTAATAAAGGCTTATTCCGTTTGTCTTTGCATATGGCATATCAGTTTTACCCTAGGGCTTATCTAATTTCTGCTCATAAGATATTCTTCCAGTATCACGGTAGCGGCCATCTTGTCTATTACCGTTTTTCGCTTTTTCCTTCCGATCCCTGCCTCTATGAGCGTCTGCTCTGCGGTCTTGGTGGAAAAACTCTCATCCCAGTATTTCACTGAAAGACCCAGAGAATCTCGAATGCGTTCGGAGAATTTTTTTATACTTTTTGCCCTGTTTCCAAGCGAACCGTCTTGGCTGTAGGGAATCCCCACTAGAATTTCACAAGGGGAATACCGCTCTACTATATCGCGAAGTTCCGCAAGGTCTTTTTCTTCATTTTTGCGCCGGATGGTACCGACGCCGTTTGCGGTAATCCCAAGCTCATCGCTTACGGCGACTCCTATGGTCTTGGTTCCTATGTCAAGGGAGATTATTCTCCCCGAAGTTTTGCCTTGCTCCTCAGCCTGTGTTTTCATCGGGCTCAAGTTTTTCTATGACTGCCGCTCCTATGCTGTCTCCCCACACGTTTACGGTGGTGCGGAATCTGTCCAAAAACCAGTCGATCGCGAGTATTATTCCTATACCTTCTATCGGGAGTCCGACGGCCTGCAGTACCAGCACCATGGTTACGAGTCCGGCTTCCGGTATCCCCGCGGCTCCTATTGCCGCAAGGGTGGCTGTTAGGAAAACCACTATGAGTTCTCCTCCTCCGAGGTGTATTCCGTAACTTTGAGCGATGAATATTACCGCGACCGATTCGTAAAGAGCCGTTCCGTCCATGTTAATTGTGGCTCCGAGAGGCAGAACGAATTTTGAGATTTTTGGCGAAACCTTGGCGTTTTCCGTCACGTTTGTGATGGTAAGGGGCAGAGTGGCTGAGGATGACGCGGTTGAAAAAGCCGTGAGAAGCGTTTCGCTCAGGTTTTTGAAATAGGTAACAGGGTTCCTCCCGGATAATATCCGCAGCAGCAGAGGAAGAACCACGAACCCGTGGATCAGCAGTCCGAGAAGGACGCAGAACACGTATTTGCCCAGCTGCATGGCTATTCTCAGTACTTCATCCCCGCCGCCCGCTTCTCCGATTTTCCCGGCTATGAGACCGAAAATGCCTATTGGAGTCAATACGATTATCCAGTGGACTATCTTCATTATGGCTTTGTCCATGGCTTCAAACAGGTCCAAGACCAGCTGCTTTTCTTTTTTGAGTTTTCCAAACGCTATTCCGAAAAGAAGAGATGCGATTACGATGGGAAGAATCTGGAATTCGTAGGCGGACTTGAAAAGATTCGGCGTTGATATCTGTTTGAGGATATCGGTTACGCGGAACCCCTCCTTGCTTTTTACGACCTCCGGCATTGTTCCCTTGAGTATCTCGCTTCCGTCCCCGGGCTGCACCATTGTGACTACGACTATTCCGATTGAAACGGCTATCGCGGTAGTTGCCGCGTAGTAGGCGATGGTTTTAAGTCCCAAAGACCCCAGGTTGCCGACTTTCATTATGCTGAGCGTGATTGAAACTATTATGAGGGGAAGCACCACCATCTTAAGGGCGTTTAGGAAAAGCTCCCCGATAATTTGCGTTCCTGCGCCGAATTCGGGGAAAAATGAACCCACGGTTCCGCCCAGAAGAACGCCCGCGATTATTCCCAGAACCAGCCTGTTTTTCGATATGAAAGATTCCATGAATTCTTGACTCTTTTTTCCCTTGGGATAACTTAATTAAATATACAGGGTTTTTTTGTAAAGCCTGCCGAGAGTGAAAATGAATTTCCTGTCAAATAAATATCGTACGGTGTTTTTGTGCTTGCTCGTACTTGTTTTTTCTTCGGGTTGCGCTGTCGTAGTGGGCGGCGTAGTCGGCGGGGGTGCTGCGGCCTATTTGAAGGGAGTTCTAAAAACCAAGGAATCTGCCTCGTTTGACAAAGTCTGGTTTGCGGTGGTGGAGACTGTTGAACAGCAGGAATTTGAGGTAACCAAAAAAGAAAGCAAAGCGGGAAAGTCCCTGATTGAAGCCAAGCTTCCCGACCAGGGCAAAACAGTCTACATAACCGTCAAGTACCACAAACCCGAGATAACCAATCTGAGTATCCGCGTGGGTATCTGGGGAAATGAGGACGAATCAAGACGTATTCTAGAGCTTGTTCACGAAAAGCTCCATTAGTTTCCCCCGAGATTTTCGTAAAGTTCCATTTCAATATCAAGTTCCGTTCTGATACCCGCTTGGTTAAGCTTCGTGTTTGCCTCCCGTATCGTTTCGCATCCGTAAACCGCTTGTGCGGGTTTTGATATTTTTTCGTAAACAACTTTGGGATCCACGTAAAAAGTTACGGTGGAGCTTATGTCAAGTTCAACCTTTCTGCTGCCGTTCCTTATTGAAGTGGTGCTGAAAATGCCTTTTGCGTATTCAACGGGTCCTCTGCTTGCCTCGGTAGGGATTACACTTATAGCTTTTTCCATAAGCTTAAGAGTTCTCCTGGATACCCCCCAGCTCCCGAGCATTCCGTTGTTCCGTGCTATGATCCCGAATGATCTTTCAAGTTCCGCCTTGGACAGTTCTCCGTCGCTTCCGAAACCGAATACTCCCATTATGGTAGGCATCCGGAAACTATGCCTGTAAAGCGCGGCGGTCATTATGGCGTCGGCAAGCGGACTCATAAGCCCTTTCTCATCTCCAAACCCGAGAACGTCTCCCCCGACGTCTATTCCCACCACCAGATCCGCTCCAAGTTTTTCGGCGGCGTCAGTTATTCCCTCGAAAACCTTCGCCGGGCCATAACTGATATCGACAAGCAAGGTTTCTTCTCCCAGAACTTCGGCCATGCCCGCCTCGGCGAACCTTGCTCCTGCGCGGGTGGTCGAATCTTTATTGCATCTCCAGACCACATTGTTTATCTCGTGAACGTTGCATGCCTCTTCAAGTTTCCTGGGTCCCGGGTCGGGATCTATCGTGAAACGCTCCCAGCTCAGTCCCCCCAAAATGCATTGTGTGCCGTTTGTCTCGAGCAGGTTCGCTGTCGGAAGGGTTCCGACCACATCGCCGCCACCGCCTATCCCGAGCAAAATGGCCTTCTTCGAACTTTTAAGGATCTTCTCAAGCATAATGGTTCATCCGCAGAGATGATTACTAATATCTGTTTTGTCGTAATCATCAAGGTGTTTCCCCTACGTGATGAATCGATCTGATAGGGCTGGGTCTTTACGAATACCGATTTCCGGCTATATTAACCTGCTTGTCTTACGACTTTTTATGAAGAAGATAATAAGGGATTGGAAACACTTAAAAGGTGTGCACTGCAGTTCCGCCGCGATCAGGGACATCTGCCATTACTACGGATGCGATCTCTCCGAGCAGATGTGTTTTGGGCTTGGAGCTGGGCTCGGTTTTTATTACTCTTGCGATGAACGGATGAACCCAAGCAAGATTATACAGCCCCGCGGTCCCCTGATGGAAATTAATTTTCTGAGGAACTTCGGTGTTGATGTTGCCGACTGGAAATACGAGGACGACGATGAGCAGGCCTCGGCTGACCTTAAGGAATTTATTGACAGGGATGTTCCGGTACTTATACAGGCGGATATCTGCTACCTTGAGTATTTTGACTCCAGAACCCATTTCCCCGGACACGTAATCGCGGTATGCGGATACGACGACTCTGAATCAGTTTTTTACGTGGCGGACAACTCGTTTGAAAATCTTCAGACCGTCTCTTTTGAGAACATGGAAAAGGCGCGAAGTTCAAAAGCGAGGCCATACCCCCTTTCCAACAACCGAGTTGAAGTGGAGTTTCTGGAAAACGGTCTTGATCTTGGGGGTATGGTTCTCGGTGCTGTCAGAAAAAACGCCGAGATGATGCTTGAAGGCCGAACCACTCTCAGAGGAACCTCAAGCGTTGAGGTTATAAAGAAATGGGCCGAGGATCTTCCGGGATGGAAGGATATTGCTGACTGGAAGTGGACATCGAGGTTCACTTATCAGGTCATATGCAGAAGGGGGGTTTGCGGTGCCGCTTTCAGGTGGTTTTACAGGGATTTCCTGGAAGAGGTATCCGCTGTGCTTTCGCCTTTTTACGGGTCTGATCTGCCAGAGGAGATGAACAGGATCGGTCAGAAGTGGTACGATATTGGAGTGCTTTTCAAAAAGATAAGCGAGGGTGTTTCATGCGAACGGGGATTCGAGCAGGCCTCGGAGCTTGCTTTTGATATATATAATCTTGAAAAGCGGTACTTTTGCGGTGTGCTTGAAAACTCCCCTGTCGTCGGTGCGGCATCGCTTAAGAATTCTGAGTTTTCGTAACTTTGCGTTTCCGGAGGTTGTGTGATGAAAGGGATATTACCAAAAAATTAAGGTATTCTGTTAAGTTACGTGAAATTAATTTAGGAACTGACTATGCTTTTGCTTCTTTTAAGAAAGTATGTCTGGGTCGTAAATGTCTTATTGATAGTCGCCATCGCGTACTCGGTCGCGGCCATGATCAACAACGGCCTGCGCGACAAAATAGAATCTGACAAGGGTGGTGTGACAAGCGAACACCTCTATAAGGAGAAGTATGGACGGGTTAAAATTCCTTATCGTTCAAGGAGCTACTACGACTCAATATTGAAAACAAACCTGTTTGGAGCGGGTGGATACGCAGGGCAGATGGAAACCATGGATCTTCCCGGAGTTCTGGAGGGGGAAATTACCCCGAAAACCTCCCTTAAGCTTGAACTTCTGGGAACTTTCATACTCAAAAGCCGCACCCATCCTTCGTCAAACAGGAGCGTCGCTGTAATAAAGAACATGGAAAATCTTAAAATAAAGGGTTATTCTGAAGGGCAGTGGGTTGATCTTGTAACATCCGAGAAAGTGGAGGTAGTGAAAATAGACGACTGCGAAGTGACTATACGTCGCGCCGAGGGTCCGGAACTGATTACATGCGGAAATGAGCTTGAATCAGTTTTTTCAAAAACCGCTTCCAGTTCTTCTTCAGGAAAAAACAAGCCGTCCTCGAAGTCAAAAAAGTCGTCAGCTTCGGGAGTAAGCAAAGTCAGCGACGGTGTGTACCAGATAGAGCGAAGGATGTTTGACGAGATGCTCGCGGAGCCCGGCAGTTTAATAACCGAAGCTAAGATCGTACCGCGCGATGACGGCATCAAGATTTTCGGAGTGAAAAGCAGAAGCGTGTTTTATAAAATGGGTCTTAGAAACGGGGATATAGTTCATCAGATAAATGAAGTTGCTTTAAACGATGTGCAAAATGCCCTTTCGCTTTTCACCGATTTAGAGGGTCAGAGCGAATTCACCGTTGATTTCACAAGGAGAGGCAAAAGAAAGAGCAACCGGTACACGGTTTACTAGGCCGGCGGCGAAAATTCAGTTCCTTAAGGTTAAAACAGGTTATGAGATCTTTTCTTAATAAAAATTTTTTCTCGGTTCTGGCGGCGGTTCTCGTTTTTTCCGCTTCGATCGTCTGTCCGCAGATGGCTTCCGGCGAGAACCCCGAGCCGCCGGATCCTAGGACGTTAAAGGCTGTCGTCGCTCCGAGTTCCGGACAGCAGGAAGCGCAAGGGCAGAATGGGTCCATAAAAGATTTGCCTCCGAAACCTGCTGATATTGTCAGAGAAGCCGCGAAGGCGTTAGCCGAAGAAGCGGCGAAGAATCCTGGCAGAAAAGCTATGAAACCCTTCGGCAAAGACGCGGTTAAAGTCTCCGGCAATGAAATCCCGGAGGATTTCGTTGAAGACCCCGGCCTCCCGATCGATTTGGCTCAGCCGGGAGTCGTAGCTGAGCTGGAGCCCGAAGTGGAGGAGCCTGGGGAAGCGCCGCCCGCGGTCGCCGAGGACTCAACTGAGAAGACCGCTAAAGCTGAACCTGAGGAGATCGCCGTGGGTTCCGGTGATGAGGCTGTCGGAGAAGATGGCGAGGAAATTCTCGAAGACCAGGGAATGGTTAACCTTCGCGCCAACATGACGCTTAAGGAAATGGTAAAGACCATAAGTGAAATCACCTCCGAGGTCTATCTCCTAAGTGACAAGATCAGGGACAAGAACGTAACGATCATCACTCCTCAAGGGGGCTTCGAGAAGGAAAACGCGTTTAGGATCTTTGAAATACTGCTCGATATGAACGGCTATTCGGTCGTAAGCGCGAACGGAGTCAACAAGATCGTTCCGAAAAAGGGGATAAAATCAGAAAACATACCTTTAAGGCTGGATCTCGAGCCTACGGAGTCCTCGCAGAAATACGTGATGAAGTTGATAAAGCTTAAAAGCGTAAAAGCCAAGGGGATCTCCAACGTTCTTAGAAGCCTCGTGAGCAAGGAAGGGTTTATGAAGGCTTACGAACCGGCAAACACTCTGGTCGTAATTGACAATGAAGATAACGTGAACAGGATAGCCGAGGTGGTGGCGAGTCTTGACTACAACAAGAAAATAGAATTTGTAAGGGTGAATAACACAAGTTCGGCCAACGTCATTTTCAAGCTGCTTGAGATCTTCAGCCCTCAAAGAGCCAAGACCAAATCGTCAAAAGGTAAAAACGACGGATTCGTATCCGGAAGCTCGGAGCTTCTGGGCTTTAAAGTGATAAACGACGAGCGGACAAATTCCATAATAGTGATTGCCGATCCGAGGGACATTCCCCTGATAAAGGAGACGATCGCCGTTTTGGACATCGAAAGCGAACACGCCGAACAGGATGTCTACGTTATATCGGTCAAAAACGCCGATGCCGAGCAGATAATCGAGGTTCTCGGGAATCTGTTCGCTGAGGGAGGGGGCAATGCCGTTTCTTCTGCTTCCTACCGCGATAATACACGGCAATCCGGCAGAACAAGCCAGTCTTCAAACCGTCTCGGGGAGGGCAACCTGAGTAATAGCGGAAATGTCGGCGGTCTCGGCTCACAAGGCGGGAACATAAAAAGAGGAGGGAGCCAACAGGCCGGCAGTTCCGTAGTTGTATCTTCCTCCGATGGATTGAAGATAACTTCGGACCCCGCGACAAACTCCATTATAGTGGTCGGTTCCCTCACGCAGTACAGAATGGTTAAGCGGATAGTGGACAAACTTGATGTAAGAAGAAGACAGGTATTCGTTGAGGCCGCCATACTTGAGGTGGGTCTTGACAACCTGCGTGCGCTGGGAACCAATTTCGGCCTCGGTCTCAGAATCGAGGGCGACAACCTTGGTTTTATCGGACAGCAGCTGCCGGGCATCCCGAGCCTTCTCGGAGTCGCGGCCAACCCCGCGGCCGCAGCGACATCCATAGGCAGTCTCTCGGGGCTTTTTCTCGGCGTTGTGGGAAAGGAAATCGATGCCGACGGTTCGGGTCCCCTTCCGGCTCTTCCTTCGTTCTCCGCGGTGTTCCAGGCTTTAAATTCCGTGACCGACGTCAACATTCTCTCAACCCCGAGCATTATCACTACCGACAACGAGCCGGCTGAGATAGTGGTCGCTGACATAATACCGTTTCCGATGGGCAGCACCGTGGGCACAAGCGGCGTGACGGTTCAGACGATCGAGAGGCTGCCGGTGGGAATAAGGCTCAGCATCACACCCCAGATAAGCGAAGGCGAATACCTTAACCTTGACATAGCTACCGAAGTTTCCTCCACACGGGAGGCGCCCTCGGGACTTAATACCGCCCAGTTCGGTATCGCAACTACGACGAGAAGCGCCTCCTCGTCGGTTATAGTCAAAAACGGACAGACCCTTGTTATAGGCGGGCTGGTTCAGGACAGAGAAGAGGTGCTTCACAACAAGACCCCTTTACTTGGAGATATCCCGCTGATTGGAAACCTCTTCAGGTTCAAACGCACTCAGAGCAGGAAGCTCAACCTGATGATACTTCTTACCCCGCGGATAGTTGAGACGGAAAGCGATATGAAGCAGCTGCTTCTGGATTACCAGAGAAGAAAGACTTTGCTTCACAAAAGGGATCTGAATACGCTTGAGTAGGGAAGTTCTAAGAAAATGAAGGCCCTGGATGAAATAATAAGCAGGCGTTACCCCGAAGTGATGGGGAGAATTGAAGAGCTAAAAGGGAAAAACGGTCGGAACACCGAAGACATACTGCTCAAAACGGACATACTCAAAGATTCCCCGGCCCTTGACGTCCTTTCCGAATTCTACGGAATCGAGAAAATCGAATCAATTCCAGAAGACGATATAGATTATGAACTGATAAAGCAGTTTCCGATCAGTTTCGCTAAAAAATTCAGAATACTTCCCATAAACAAAGACAACGGAACGCTCAAAGTTGTGTTCGCCCCGCCCCAGGAGCTCTATGCCCTTGACGAGGTGCGATCCCGCTTTAACTGCTCACTTGAAACTTATATTACTCTTGAGCGCGTACTGAATGACAGCATTAACAGGGTTTACGAACAGGGCAAAGACGTTGCATCAGGAGATATAAACGACGGTTCGGGACTCTCCGACATGGAGTTTACCGAGCCCCAGGATCTGATCGAGGCCGAAGATGAAGCCCCGATCATAAAATTCATAAACACGCTTCTTTTTCAGGCCGTAAGGGAGCATGCAAGCGATATTCATATAGAGTGCTTTGAAAAGGAAGTGCTGGTCCGGTTCAGAAAGGACGGCATTCTGCACGACGTGACTAAAGTTCCGAAAACGGTGCAGTCTTCGGTGATCTCGCGCGTGAAGATCATGTCTAAACTTGACATAGCGGAGAGAAGGAAGCCCCAGGACGGAAGCATAAGGCTGAAGATTGGAGGAAGGGATATTGACGTAAGGGTTTCGACCATTCCCACTTCATGGGGAGAAAGCGTGGTAATGCGGCTGCTTTACAGGTCTTCGGTGCTAATGAGCTTTGAACAGCTTGGTCTTGAAGGGAAAAAGCTTGAGTTGCTGGAATCCCTTGCCAGGCGTCCCCACGGAATAATACTCGTTACGGGACCCACGGGAAGCGGCAAGACGACGAGTCTTTATGCCGCCCTGCAGAGGATCAATCTTCCCGACAAGAAGATAATTACCATAGAAGACCCGGTTGAATACCAGATCCAGGGAATCAACCAGATCCAGGTTAACACCAAGGTGGATCTTACGTTTGCAAACGGACTTCGCTCAATACTGAGACAGGACCCTGACGTTATACTTGTGGGGGAAATAAGGGACAGGGAAACCGCCGATATTTCCATGAACGCTTCGCTCACGGGACACCTCGTATTTTCCACATTGCATACCAATGATTCGGTAAGTGCCGTGACCAGGCTTGCCGATATGGGAGTGGAGCCTTTTCTTATAGCTTCGACTCTTTCGGCGGTAGTAGCCCAGAGACTTGTCAGGATTCTGTGCACGCAGTGCAAAGAGCAGTACGTGCCGCTTGATGAAGAACTTAGCCGTATCGGACTTGCGCGCGAGTTCTGTCCCGAAGGAAAGATCTACAGGGCCAGAGGGTGCCATGAGTGCATGGAGACGGGGTTTTCTGGAAGAATAGCAATTTTTGAGATTCTGCTGATTGATAACGAGCTTAAAAACGCTGTTCTCATAAATCCGGATTCGGTCACCCTTAAGGAAAAGGCTCTGAGAAACGGACTTGTCACCCTGAGAATGGACGGTGCTGACAAAGTCGCGAAAGGTATAACGTCAATTGACGAGGTTCTCAGGGTTACGGAAGAGGCACTGGCGGAGAGCTAGCCCGGGGTTATCTTTAGCATCGGTATTTCAAAATGCCTGTTTACAACTACAAAGCCATTAACGACAAGGGCAAATCGGTAAGTGGGGTTATCAGCGCAGAATCGGTCAAGATCGCAGGCGACAAGCTCAGAAAAGGCGGTGTCTATCTTTCTTCCATAAAGGAGGCTGCCGGGGCTCGTCGCTCGTCGAGAAGCCTTCCGTGGAGCGGGGTGAGCATCTCGGAACTTGCCGTTATGACAAGGCAGTTCTCCACGTTGATTTCGGCCGGTCTTCCTCTTGAGACGTCGCTTGTGGCTCTCTACGAGCAGACCGATGACCAGAAGCTGAAAGAGATTCTCTCCGAGGTCAGAAACCGACTGAGTGAAGGCAGTTCTCTTCACGCCGCACTTGAGGAGCACAAAAGCGTTTTTTCCGACCTTTACGTGAGTATGGTCCGCGCGGGCGAGGCAAGCGGCACTCTTGACGTCGTACTCGACCGTCTCGCGGATTTTCTTGAAAAACAACTGGAACTCACTTCGAAGATCAGAGGCGCCATGGTATATCCGGCGATAATGTTTGTCGTCGGAATGGGGGTGCTTGTCTTCATGATGACTTTCGTAATTCCCAAAGTCGCCGATATATTCGAGGCCAGCAATAAGGCTTTGCCATTTGTTACGGTAGTGCTTATAGGCGCAAGCGATTTTCTCAGGGAGAATTTCGCCCTGATGCTGGTTTTTATGGCCGTCGTATTCTTTTTCGCGCACAGGTACGTAAAAACCCCTTCTGGAAAAAAGATCTACGACAGATTATCCCTTCGGATTCCTGTGTTCGGGAAAATGTCTTCAAAAGTGATGATCTCCCGTTTTACAAGGACGCTTGCCACACTGCTTTCAAGCGGTATTCCTCTTCTTGACGCGATTAAGGTGAGCGAATCGGTTCTTGGAAACAGTCTTTACGTTGAAAATATCAGGGATGTCCAGGTCAAGGTGGCGGAAGGCTCGGCGTTTGGAGACTGTCTTGGACAGACCGGGATTTTCCCGCCTCTTGTGGTAAGAATGGTATCTGTGGGTGAGGAAGTCGGCAAAATTGAAGACATGCTCTCGAAAGTGGCCGATATGTACGATACTGAAGTTGACGGCATGCTTTCCACGCTGACTTCTCTTCTTGAACCGGTAATGATACTGATTATGGGCGTTGTGATGGGTTTTATAGTTTTCGCTATACTTTTACCCGTATTGAATTTAACTTCGGTAATAAGCTGAACAGGGAGGTAACAAAAATGAGATCCCAGATGGGATTTACTCTGATTGAAATTATGGTGGTCGTACTTATCATCGCGGGACTTGCCTACATAGTGGGCACGAACGTGATAGGTCAGGGGGAGAGAGCAAAGGAAAAACAGGCTATGATTCAGATCAAGCAGTTTGAGCAGGCGCTCCAGCTGTTTAAGTTTGATAACGGTTTTTATCCCGAAACCCAGCAGGGGCTGCGTGCTCTGATCGACCCGGTAACGGTGGGCAGGGAAGCCAGGAGATGGAGGCGCTATCTGGAGTCTTCAAGCGTGCCGTTTGATCCTTGGGGAAACGAGTTTGTATATTTCGGAGCTGACCAGACCGAGGACGGATTGTACTATATAAGATCTAATGGTCCGGACGGTGCAGGGAATTCAGATGACGATCTGTCCAGCAGAGACAGATGAGAAGAAAATCTGCGGGTTTTACCTTAATTGAACTCATGGTGGTAGTTTTTCTGCTCGGAGCTTTTTTCTCCGTGGCGATGCCGCGGGTTTTCAAAACGGGTGACATGAGCCTGCGCAGCGCTTCAAGAGGACTTGTCACGACGATAAGATACCTGTACAGCAAGTCCGTTTTTGAAAAACGGATATACAAGCTTTCTTTCGATATTGATGCCGGGGAATACTGGGTGGAGGTTCTTCAGGGAAACCAGTTCACCTCGGAAGAGGGTTCCGGGCACGGGCGCAAAAAGCTTCCAAGCGAAGTTTCTTTTAACGATATACAGACTGAGAGAACCCAGGGTAAAGTCGGTTCTGGAAGAGATGCGTTTATACTTTTTCTGCCAACGGGGATTGTTGACTCGGCGGTTATTCACCTGAGAACTGGTAAAGATAATTTTTTCACGCTTTCCACCAACCCCTACACCGGGGCCACGAAAGTTTTTGACAAGTACGTCGAATTTAACAACCGGCTTCAGAGTATAGCGGAGCAGTAGGGAAAAAACGGGATGAAGGTCTCGAAAAAAAGCGTTTGCGGATTCACGTTGCTTGAAGTCATGGTCGCCGTGGCGTTGCTTTCCTTCGCGATGGTCTCAATCCTCGGCATCGTAGGCCATAATATTAATCTTGCCACAAAGTCCACGAGCTATCTGATTGCCACGAGCCTCGCTGACGAGATAGCTTCCCGGATTGACGCCGAGGGGCTCCCCTTGGATTCTGAAAGAAGCGGAACGTTTGATAATCATCCGGGTTTTGAGTGGCATATCGTGGTCGCTCCCTACAATTTGCCGCAATTCGAAGCGAAAATGAACATAGTCAGTGTTCTTATAACTTGGGACGACGGGGAGGAGAGCTATGAAATCAACTTCGTCGATTCGGGGTAATGAAAGCGGTTTTACACTTATAGAGGTTCTTATCTCCGTTAGTATAACGGTCATCGTGCTTACGATGCTCTATAGTTCTTTTTCCCAGCTAATAACCGCCAAACGCAGGGTAGAAACGGAAAACGAGTTGATCCAGGAGGCAAACACTATCCTGCTTAAGATGCGCCATGACCTGGTGAATGCATTTCCCAGAGGTAGTATCAACTCCAAAACTTCTTCTTCCGCCTACCGCTATTTTACAGGGAGGCGCGAAGGGGAGAACAGCAGGATTGTTTTTACCTCTTTTGCGAAGGACCCCACGCATTATTCCACTCAATCCGGCCAGAGCGAGATATCCTACTACGTGGTCCCACTCCGTGGCGAGCACGAGGATATGTTTGCTCTTATGAGGAAGGATAATTACTGGATCGGAAACGATGGGCTGGAGCCGCGTACCCGATCTCGGAGAGGGTGCTTAGTTTCCGGGTGAATTTTCTTGCCGAACGATCGCCAGGCTTGGCTAACGGGCAAAAAGTGTGGGAGTGGGATTCGTCCGTTATGCGAGGATTTCCCGAAGCCGTTCAGGTCCAGATTATTCTTGTTGGAGACGGGGGTCAAGAGGAAACCCATTCCATGATTGTTGCTATACCGGTGGCTGACTGAATGCGGAGAGCAGATTCAAAAACGGCGCAGGGAGGAATAGTACTCGTTATCGTTGTCATAACGATTGCGATACTTTCCACGATTGTGATTGATTTCATATACTCGACCCGCGTGAGTTACGAGATTTCCGTCAACAGTTCAAGCGATGTGCAGGCAAGGCATATCGCGAAATCAGGAGTCAGAGTCGTGCGAGGAATCCTGAGAAAAAAAACCCTTGAGGAAATTCCAGTGCCCAAGGGAGTGCTTGCGCAGGCAATAAAATCGCAGAACGGCGCCGGTGGCTGGAGACTTTCCATCAGTTCTTTTCCCATCGGATCCGGAAACATATCCCTTGAGGTCATAGACGAGAGATCAAAAGTCAACCTTAACGCGCTTGTGGATCAGAAATCAAACCGAGTGGATTTCCAGGTCCGTACGCAGCTAAATGAACTTTTCCGCTTTCTCGGAGTGGAGACGGAGAAGGCCGATCTCTTCGTGGCGAGCCTTGTAAACTGGCTTGACGGGGCGGCGCAAGGTGCGGGAAACGATCAGGACCCTGATGGTGCCGCTGCGGCATATTACGCGGAACTTGAAAATCCTTATTATATCAAGGACGGACCGCTTGACAGCGTTGAGGAAATTAGGATGATTCAGGGGATGGATAAGGACTTCTTTTTCAAGGTCAGGGACTATCTGACCGTGTATCCTAACGACAAGAAGGTGAATTTCAGCACCGCTTCAAAAACAGTGATAATGGCTACCATTAAAGCTGCCGGGGTCTCGGTCACCGAGAGGAAGAGCAATTCCCAGGAACTAAAAGACAGCCTTGTTAGGAGAATGGCCGACGAGGTAATAATGCGCAGGAGCACCAAGAATATTATATCTGCCAGTGAAACCAAGAAGATTTTAAAGAGAGCGGACTCCAGTCTGAAGATAAGTTCCGGTATCTCGGGGGTGGTTCTTAAGGGTGGGAAAAGCGATGTCTATACTGCTGTTTCCACCGGCATAGTGGGGGATGGAATCCCCGTGTCAAGAGAGATTCGGGCCGTTATACGTAAAAATCTGAGAAAGAAGAATTCGTATCCGACCATGGTGTCTTGGAGAGAAAGATGAGAGCCGAAGTGGCGGAATTGGCAGACGCGCAGGATTCAGGATCCTGTGGGCATTGCGCCCGTGGGGGTTCGACTCCCCCCTTCGGCACACGATCTTACAGCACCTCAACCGGCGAGTTGCTTCAAAAGTGGAAGAAAAGCTGAAACGCCTCACCGCAGACCAGTGTAGCAGAGACAATATAGATACTGGTTCTCCTTTCCTCGAAAGTCTGCTTATTTATGTCAAATCAACAAACGGGTTGTAGGCGATTTCCCAGAGATGGCCGTCGGGATCCTCAAAGTATCCTGAGTAACCGCCCCAGAACACATCCTGCGGCTCCTTTATGATTCTAGCGCCTGCGTTACGCGCCTCTTCTATCACCTTGCGCACTTCTTCTTTGCTCGGTTCGTTATGCGCGATTGTAACACCGGAAAAACCACTTCCTTCCGCTGAGACAGTTACATCTTCGGCCAGCTTGTCTTTCGGATAAAGGGACAGCAATACGCCGTTCATGTCATAAAAGGTTATCGTGTCGCATGATTCCTTTTCAGGTATCAAGCCCATTCCCTGTTCATAGAACTTTTTCGCCGTAGCCATATCGGTGACTCCCAAGGTGATAATGGCTAGTTTCGGTTTCATATCGCGACTCCGTAAATGGTATGGTTTGTTGAAAACAAAAAAAAAGGGGCGCCTTTTTTAAGGCACCCCTTTCTGTTTTCGGATTCTGTTTCTTTATACGTCGTAATAAAGCATGAACTCGTACGGTACGGGTCTCAGCCTGATCGGGTTGATTTCGTTTTCCGTTTTGTAGTCAATCCATGTCTCAATTACATCCTCTGTGAACACGTCTCCTTTGAGCAGGAACTCGTGATCCTCTTCAAGGGCTTTGACAGCCTCTTCGAGCGAACCTGGTACAGAGGGGATGTTGCTTAACTCCTCGGGTCCCAACGCGTAGATATCCTTATCCAGCGGGTCTCCCGGCTTGATCTTGTTTTCGATTCCGTCGAGTCCGGCCATCAGCATAGCGGAAAACGTCAGATAACCGTTGCACGAGGGATCGGGGAACCGGACTTCAATTCTTTTTGATTTGGGGCTCGGCGAATACATGGGAATTCTTACCGCGGCGCTCCTGTTTCTCGCCGAATAGGCAAGATTCACGGGAGCCTCGAATCCGGGAACGAGCCTTCTGTAGGAATTCGTTATCGGATTGCTAAACGCGCATATAGCCCTTGCGTGCTTCAGGATTCCGCCCACATAGTACATCGCAAGGTCGCTCAGTCCCGCGTACCCTTTTCCGGCGAAAAGAGGTTTTCCGTTTTTCCACAAAGACTGGTGAACATGCATTCCGGAACCGTTATCGTCAAAAACGGGCTTTGGCATGAAAGTGGCCGTTTTCCCGTGTTCCCGGGCAACGTTCTTTACCACGTACTTGTACCATTTCATGTTGTCTCCCATCTGGACCATGGGCGCAAAGCGCATGTCAATCTCCGCCTGTCCCGCTGTCGCAACTTCATGGTGATGGGCTTCCACCGAAATACCCAGGCTTAAAAGCACGCTCACCATTTCGGAACGTATGTCGTGCATGCTGTCTGAAGGAGGCGTGGGAAAATAGCCTTCTTTGTGCCTGAGTTTATGACCGAGGTTCGGCTGTTCATCAGCCCCGGAATTCCAGATGCCTTCCTCCGAATCTATGAAGTAGTATCCGGCGCTGGGACTCTGATCATATCTGACATCATCAAAAATGAAGAATTCCAGTTCAGGACCAAAGAAGGCCGTGTCCGCAATCTTTGAGCCCTGCATGAAAGAAATAGCTTTTCTCGCTATGTTTCTTGGGTCTCTAGTATAAGGTTCCCTCGTTATAGGATCTTCGATATTACATATTACGGCAAGGGTCTCGGCCTGCATAAAGGGATCGCGCTTGCAGGTGGTGGCATCCGGAATCAGTAGCATGTCGCTTGCGTTAATCGCCTTCCAGCCCCTGATGCTTGAACCGTCAAAACCCAAGCCGTTTTCAAAAAACGACTTATCCACTTCATCCACTGGTATGGTGAAGTGCTGCCACATCCCTATAAAATCAAGAAACCTGAGATCGACAAACTCAATCTCGTAATCTTTTATGAACTTTATTACTTCAGCCGGCTTTTTCGGAAGAGCAGGCTGACCCGACTTGTTGTCAGTAGGCATGATCAATTATCCTCCTTAATGCTGTTGTTCCCAGAGAGAAGTTCTTTGGTACGGGCGCTAATTATATAGCATCCTCGCCTCTTTCTCCAGTTCTGATTCTTATTACGTCTTCGGCCGGGAAGATGAATATCTTTCCGTCTCCTATCTTGCCGGTTTTCGCACTTTCTTTTATGGTCTCGATTACCTTGGAGACCATATCCTCGGAAACTACTATTTCCAGCTTTATTTTAGGGAGAAAGTCAATGACGTATTCTGCGCCCCTGTAAAGCTCCGTATGACCTTTCTGACGACCGAATCCCTTTACCTCAATAACTGTCAGACCCTGAATCCCTATCTCTCTGAGAGCTTCCTTCACGTCCTCCAGTTTGAACGGTTTGATAATGGCCTCTATCTTTTTCATGGTAATAAAATCCTCCTAAGCATATTTATTCAGCTACATTAAAGTATCAAGAAATATACCATTTGTTTCGTTTTGAAGTGAAATGGTTCTTTAGATCGTCGTATAAAATAACTGTTTCTTTTACGAAGGGGAAGTTTTTTGCTTTGTAACTAACTTTTATCATTGAATATTTCTAGGATCCAAAAGCGACGCGATTTATATCTTTGTTTGCAAAAAAATCTCTTTTTTTTTCTTCAAGTGGTGTTTTGTATTTTTCCGAAGATGCACGTTTATTGTGCATAAAATTTTAAAATTTGAACACTTGGGCGGCAAAATTGATTTTGAATGTTGTTAATGATATTTTTTCCCAATGACTCACCGGAAACTTGGTTACAAGTTCAAAGATCCTTCTCTTCTTGAGACGGCGCTTACCCACAGTTCATACTCAAACGAGTTCTTATGCCCTAGCAACGAGAGACTCGAGTTTCTCGGAGACGCGCTGCTGGGATGCGTGGTAAGCGTGCTGCTTTACGAAAAATACCCTTCATGCACCGAGGGCGATCTCTCCAAGATCAGAAGTCGCGTGGTAAGCGGTGCGAATTTTGCAAAATATGCCGATGCGCTTGGTCTGGGAAAACAGATGAGGCTTGGAAAAGGCGAGGAAAGTACCGGGGGAAGGAAAAGGGAGTCAAACAACGCAAACGCTTTTGAGGCGCTTATAGGGGCGTTGTATCTTGATGCGGGCTACGAGAAGACTTTCGAGGTGGTCTCTCGACTGTTTCAAGACGCTATCGAAGAAAACAATTTTCCCCGCGACAGCAAAACGGAACTTCAGGAAGTTTCCCAGAGCATCTTCGGACGGATGCCGGAGTACAGGGTTTTAAGCGAAGAAGGTCCTCTGCATGAAACGACTTTCACCGTAGAGGTCAGAGTTCATTCCGATCTGAAGGGCATGGGCATGGGCAGGAGCAAAAGGCAGTCTGAGCAGTCTGCGGCCCGTGATGCGCTCAGAAAGCTTGGTTATTAAGCTTCAACTCTTTTCTATTCCCAGATTGTTTATCTTTTTTGACAGGGTGTTTCTGTTTATTCCCAGTATCGTTGCCGCCTGTTTCATGTTTCCGTCAGTCTTTGCGAGAATGATTTCGATTAACTGTTTTTCAACTTTGCCGATTACCTGCTCGTGAACGTTCCGCAGGGAGAAGTCCGAATTCTCTACCATCATGCGGACAAGTTCTTCAGTTTTCCTCTCCGTCACTTCTGTTTCCCCGTAACCAGCTTGTGAATCGATGGCTTCTTTTGTCTCCTTCGCGCTTATTATGCTGTCGGGACTTAAAACCAGCAGACGTTTTATGGTATTTTCAAGTTCTCTTACGTTTCCGGGCCAGTTGTGGGTAATCAGCAACTGCTCCGCTTCGCGGGAGAAGACCTTCTTCTCGGTGCTGAATTCCGCAGAATGTTTCTTCAAAAAATATCTCAGCAGTTCGTTTATATCCTCTTTTCTTTTTCTGAGAGGGGGTAGGTTTATGCTTATGACGTTAAGTCTGTAGAACAGATCCTCTCTGAAAGAACCTTCCCTGACGGCGTCTTTTAAGTTTTTATTCGTACTCGTGATTATTCTCGGGTCAACAGAGATCGGTTTTTCGCCGCCGAGTCGGTAGATCTGCTTCTCCTCGATAGCTCTTAGGAGCTTTGACTGCAGATCGACTGATAGTTCCCCTATTTCGTCTATGTGAAGGGTTCCGCCGTCGGCTTCCTCGAATCTTCCCTTCTTCAATGCGGCGGCGCCTGTAAACGCTCCTTTTTCGTATCCGAACAGTTCGCTTTCGATAAGTTCCTTGGGGATCGCGGATATGTTTACGGATACCAGCCTTTTTTTTCTTCTCGGACTGTTGTAGTGGATGGATCTTGCGATAAGTTCTTTTCCTGTACCGCTTTCTCCTGTTATCAGAACTGTGATGTTCTTGGAGGCGGTACGACCGATGAGCTTGTACACGTTCAGCATGTCGGGCGAGCTGCCTACTATTTCTTCAAACGAGATGTTTTCCTCGGAATCCTGAGACAGTCTTATTTTTCTTCCGGCGTCGTAGTTTTTTATTGCCCGCTCGGCAAAGAGTTTTACCTCTTCGAGGTCAAACGGTTTGGTCAGGTAATCATAGGCACCGAGCTGCATTGAATCTATGGCGTTGCTGACAGTGTTCTGCGCGGTAATGAATATTATGGGCGAGTCAATTTTTCTGTTTCTAAGCTGGGTGAGAACATCAAAACCGTTCATATCCGGCATGTTTATGTCAAGAAGAATCAGGGAGTACGCTTCCTCGCAGGCCTTTCGGACGGCGTCCTCTCCGTTTTCAGCACACTCGACTTCAAATCCCGATTTCTTAAGGGATGTCTCGAGTATCCACCTGATGTCTTCTTCGTCATCTGCTATTAGGATACGGTTCTTCATAATCTGGTTTCTCTAGACAGCGCGTCACGTTGTTTTTCCCAGGCTGGAAAAGGGCGGATAATTATTAGCTTGCCGGGAGCTGTATCTTGAATTCGGAACCCTTTTCCTCCGCGCTCTCCACGGTAATTATTCCTCCGTATTTAGCTATTACCTGGCTTGATATAAAAAGACCAAGCCCAGTCCCTTTCTTTTTGCCCGAAAAAAACGGGGTGAATATTTTTTTCAGGTCTTTTTTCTGTATACCGGTTCCGTCGTCCTTTACGGATATCAAGACCGTGTGTTTATTGCGTATCTTGTAATCCGTGACCCACTTGGTGCTGACCGTTATATGCCCGTTGCCCTTGATCGAGCTCACCGCGTTTTGAATGATGTTTATGAACACCTGTTTGAGGGAGTTGTAGTCGCCCGGTACTGGAGGAATGGTAATGTCGAGCCTGTGCTTGAATTGGATGTTTTTATGAAGATTCGATTCAAGGAATATTATGTCAATCAGGATTTCATTTATATCCACCGACATTTGATGCTGCGTTGAAACCGATGACGGTTTAACAAGTCTGTTGACCAGGTCTTTCAGTCTTTCCACTTCCTTTATTATTATCCTCGAACACCGGTTTTTCTCCGTTTTCGACAGTGTTCCGCTTAGAAGCTGTGCCGCTCCCTTTATGCCGCTCAGAGGATTTCTGATTTCGTGCGCAAGCCCCCTTACCAGGGTTTCATAATTTTCTTCAAGGCTGCAGTTTCTGCTAATGATGGACATCATGTTCATCTTTTCCGTGTTTCTTATCTGGATCACGAGTCCGTTCATGCTGCCATCGCTTCCGTATATGGGAGATGCCGTGCATTCCACGTTAATCGAGGATTCCTTGGATATGTGGAAAAGCAGGTCGTTTTCCTGCACGACTCTTCCTTCCTTCACAGCCCGGGTGCAGAGGTTGGTTATTTCTTCCGGCAAAAATCTGGATATATGGTTTCCCACGGTCTTGCGTCTTGAGATATTGAGTATGGTTTCAGACGGCTCGTTCACGGAGATTATGTTGAGGTCCCTGTCAGCTACTATTACTCCCTCGGGAAGCGAATCCAGAAGATTCTTGTAGAACATCGGATGTTCCTGCAATTCTATATCCGCAGCCATTTCTCTCACGGTTGCCGCCGCCCCTTCTCTCATATCTCTTCAATCCTCAGGAAAATCGCATCAGCGACGGATGCCATGGATTTTTTTATCCTCTCAAGAGCTTTTCTGAGGCTTTTTTCACTCGACTCATGGGTCATTATTATGATGGGAACCTCCCCGCCGTTTGTTTCTCTTGTCCGCTGTATTATGGACTCTATGCTTATTCCGCACTTCCCGAGAACGGTGGTTATTTTTCCGAGAGTGCCGGGTTTGTCTTCAACCTGAAATCTCAGGTAGTAGCGTCCCGTAAGACGGTCTGTGCCAATAATAGTCCTGTGACCGGCGTCCTCGGAATAAAGCATGGGCGGAGCCGGTTGCGAGCCGTTTTTGACAGTTTTTGCGATTGAAACCAGGTCGCCCACGACGGCGCTTGCGGTCGGGAGCATTCCGGCTCCCATTCCATAGAGCATTGTCGGACCTACCTTGTCTCCCACTATATGAATCGCGTTAAACGCGTCTTTTACGTCAGCGAGCTGAGTGTTTTTTCTTATAAGGGCCGGATAAACTCCCGCCTGTATGCCCGCATCGGTGAGCTTGGCGATGGCAAGCAGCTTGATTCTGTAGCCGAGCTGCTCGGTGAAATTTATGTCGGTCGAGGAGATGTTCCTTATTCCCTCAACGTATATGTCGTCGAATTTCGGAAAGAATCCGTAGGCAAGCATTATCAGGATCGATAGTTTGTGGGCGGCGTCGATGCCGTCTATGTCAAACGAAGGATCGGCTTCTGCATATCCCTTCTTCTGGGCGCGCTCAAGCATTTCGTCGAATCCTTTTTTCTGCTCCGACATGTTGTGAAGTATGTAGTTACACGTCCCGTTCATTATTCCGTGTATGGAGAGAATGTTGTTCGCCACGTAGCTCTCATGAGTCGCCTTGATTACCGGTATTCCTCCTCCCACGCTCGCTTCAAAAGCCACGTGAACCCCGTTTGCGGTTGCCTCCCTGAAAATTTCGTCCCCGTGGTGAGCCAAAAGGGCCTTGTTCGCGGTTACGACGTTTTTTCCGCCCCGTATCGCACCCAAAACCAGTTCGCGCGCCGCTGTGGTTCCGCCTATAAGCTCGATTATTATCGAGATGCTCTCGTCATCTATGAGTTCCCATGCATCGGTGGTAAAAAGCTTTTTCGGGATCTTGACCGGGCGTTTTCTCTTTATGTCGAGGTCGGCTACTTTTTTAATGTTGAGCTTTATCCCGGTTCTTTTTTCTATTATGTCTGTGTTTTCGCTTATCGTTTTATAAACGCCGCAACCTATGGTTCCGGCACCTATAAGACCTATGTTTACGGAATTCATCCGGCAATCTCCTTTCTTTTAACGCATAAAAAGGGAATTATACATAATCCGTTCCACAATACAGTGGAAGCGCTGTTTCGGCACGGAGGGTTTGACAGTCATGTTTCCTGAAATAGACTAGTTACTCTTATTTTTAGTGGGGCCGTAGCTCAGTCCGGGAGAGCGCATGAATCGCACTCATGAGGTCGTGGGTTCGAATCCCATCGGCTCCACCACCGAATTTCTTTCGGGTTTGACATACACTTGCCTTGAAACTAGATTTATAATCTTGTTTTTCGCGGGGCCGTAGCTCAGTTGGGAGAGCGCATGAATGGCATTCATGAGGTCGTGGGTTCGAACCCCATCGGCTCCACCACCCCTCAGGCTATCAGTCGGGAATTTGAATACTCTTGCGGAAAAACTATTTTTTTCTCCCCGCCTTGCCACTGGGTTACCAACATCCGGTGTCCTGTCTGGCGGAGGGTGCCGGGATCGATACGGAAACCTCCATAAAAAGTCGTAAACTCAGAGCGCAGGGCTTCGCGAAGAAGCGCCTGTTCGTCTGTGCCCCCTGTCTTCTCGATCAGCTTTTCGATTATAAGCCCCATGTTGTATGACTGTGCGGCTGTGTAGTCGGGAACGTACCCGTAGGCGCTGGCGAACTTGTCTGAAAATTCCTTCGGACTCGGACCGAAATCCACGGATACAGAAAGCGTCGGTTCCCATTGGCTTGTCGAAACGAAACCCTCAGCCTCTGGGCCAAGACGTTTTTCAAACTCGTTTACCGCGGCCGCAAGCGTTGCCACTACCCCGAATGTGTGGGCGGAGTTTTTCGATATCCACATGGCGAGATTTATATCGTCTTCCATTCCCCCGCAGCAAAGTACGCAGCAAGCGCCCCGGTTTTTTGCGCGGGCGAGTATAGAGGAGAAATCTTCTGTGGCGGAGGGAAAGTCATAAACGGCCGCCGACATCCCCAGTTTTTCGGCGCGAAGCATTGCTCCTTCGCTCACTGTCTGAGAAAACCGGCTTTCTGCGAGGCGCAAAACGGCGATTTCGGCCGCCTCGACATAGCGGCTATGGATCATGTCTACCACAGCCTGGAAGTAGGAAGATGCCTCGGTTATGGCGTTTACCGTCTTCCCTCGGGCGCGGGCGGGAATGTCGTCAAGTGATCCGCCGTAGTTCCACACTACTCTTTGAGCTTGCTCGGCGGTCTCAACGCAGGCAAGCGTGAGGCTGCTTGAGTATGGTCCGAGCAGTATGTCTACCCTGTCTTTTTCTATTAAGCGGAGAGTGTTTTCCCTTGTTTTCTCCGGAACACTCGCATCGTCGTAGAAGACAAGTTCCGGCGGTAAGAGCTTTCCATCCGGCGTTTTTATTCCGCCCCGTTCACGCAGGTGTTCGGTAAAAAGCTTTATTCCTTTAAGGCTTTCTTTGCCCTGAACAGCGTGGCGTCCAGAAAGCGTTGCGGAAAATCCGATCCTAAAAGATTTCATTGGGAATTATAAAGGAAAGTTAGCAGAATTCCCTGCCCATACCCCTTCACCTCAATACGAAAATGGTACAGATTATCCCCCACAAAGACAAGCTTGGGGGTAATCACAACGTCTATGCGGCAAGAGTTTCAAAAACAACTGGTCGTAAATCCTGGTTTCCGCTAAATAAAGACTCTAGAAAGGTGCTGGAGGCAGGTTGGGGGCTGTTTGTTAGGGGCTGGTTTTTCATTGTCGGGTGGATTTTTGCAGGCATGCTCAAAACCTGTTATTTTAGCAGAATGAAGTTCTTGCTGTTATTGCTGATGTTGCTGACCGCATTTTCTTTTCCTGCTTATGCCCAAAGCGGGGCAGGCCACGACTGGTTTTCTGGAAACAGCTACTATTGGAATACGGATTCTAAAGGTAATACGAACTTTCATGGCTTTGATACGAGGACAGGAAAGTACTGGAATGCAACTATTGAACCAGACGGAGATATGAGGGGTTACAATACCGATTACAGTCCTTGGTCTTACGATAGTGCAACGGGATATTATTATAACTTGGGCACCGGCGAGAGGTGTATAGGAAAGGGATACGTTCGGACATGCTACTGGGGTGGCGTGGTGAATGGCAGGATGGGGAGGGGCAGTCGATGAACAAACGGTTCGCCTTTAAAGCGGAGAAGAAGGGGGGCTGAAATCACCCAAGCTGAAGGTTGAGAAATTCTGCCGGCTTTTTTTAAGGGTTCCTTCTGTTTGGAATCAGAGCAGGGTTTTTACCGCCTCTTCGACTCTGGTTAGGCCCTCTTCTATGTTCTCCATGGATGTCGCGTAAGATATCCTGAGATGGTTTTCCTTTCCAAAGGCTATGCCCGGCACGACAGCCACTTTCGCTTCTTCAAGCAAGAATTCGGTAAACGAAACAGATCCGTCAATCTTCTTGTCTCTGTATCTTCTTCCAACGAAACCACTTATGCTCGGAAACACGTAGAACGCTCCCATGGGGTCAAAGCACGTAAATCCCGGGATTTCATTTAGCCTTTTTACTATGAAATTTTTCCTTCTCTCAAATTCCCCTGCCCTTTTGTTAAGCAGATCCTGCGGTCCGCTAAGCGCCTCAATGGCGGCCATCTGCGAGATCGACGAAGGGTTTGAGGTTGACTGGCCCTGAAGCTTCGCCATCGCGCTTATCACTCTTTTATCCCCTGCCGCGTATCCTATACGCCACCCCGTCATTGAGTAGGATTTAGATACTCCGTTTACGAGGATGGTGGATTTTTTCGCTTTGTCGCCAAGAGAGCAGACTGATACGTGCTCAGTTTCTCCATAGATTATTTTTTCGTATATCTCATCTGAGATTATGATCAGACCGGCATCAAGGGCGACTTTGACTATTTCCTCAAGTTCCCCGCGCGAATATGTGGTTCCCGTGGGATTTGAAGGATAGTTGAGAATAAGGGCGCGTGTCCGTTCATTTATTTCCGCTTCAAGCTGCTTCGGGGTGATCTTGAAAAGTCCTTGCTCGTCCGTGTCTATGATTACCGGGGTTGCGCCAGTTAGTGCCACTTGTTCGGGATAGGAAACCCAGTAGGGGGCGGGAATTATGACTTCGTCTCCAGGTTCGAAAAGCGCCTGAGTAATATTGTATATCGAGTGTTTCGCTCCGCAGGAAACCAGTATTTCATCCCTTGAGTACTCAATGCCGTGATCTTTTTTCAAAGACGCCGCTATGGCGTCTTTGAGTTCATCTATTCCGCCTACGGCGGTATATTTCGTAAAGCCGCTTTTAATCGCGGCTACGCCCTCTTTTTTCACGTGCTCGGGAGTGTCGAAGTCGGGTTCTCCGGCTCCGAACCCTATGATATCGACTCCTTGGGCGCGAAGAGACTTCGCTTTTGCCGTTATCGTAAGCGTGGCTGACGGTTTTAGGTTGCTGACCCTTTCTGAAAGTCTCATTCTATCATTTCCTCCGCTTTTCTGCCGGGCGGAGTTTCTCGATTAGTTTTTCCTCAATCACCGCCGGCACGAAACCCTCTGCTGAACCTCCCAGGGAAATTATTTCCTTTATGAGGGATGAGCTTATGTGAGAGAACTGGCTTTCGGTCACCATAAAGAGCGTCTCCACCTCTTTGTTCATAAGCTTGTTCGCAGTGGCCATCTGAAGTTCGTATTCAAAGTCCGAATGGCATCTCATTCCGCGCAATATGGTATTGGTTTCCTTCTTTCTTATGTAGTCGACCAGCAGTCCTTCAAAGCTTTCAACCTCAACATTGGGGTGATCCTTGGTCACCTCGGCGATGAGAGACACCCTCTCTTCGGTTGAAAGCGTCGTTTTCTTAGAAGTGTTGTGTCCAACCGAGATTATGATTTTCTCGAAGATGCCCGCAGCCCGGGCGATTATGTTCAGGTGCCCGTTCGTGAAAGGGTCAAAGGAACCCGGATAGATTACCGTTTTGCCGTTCAATCTAGCCTCCTTAGAAAACTTACGGAGGTGCCTCCGTATTTTCTGGTCCTCACGTCAAATCCTTCAGATTTCATGACGTCTCCGGACGGATGTTCAATGATCATGATTCCTTTCTCCCCGACGACGCTTCGTATCTCGCGTGCAAGCGTGTGCGGTTCGGTTTTTTCGTAAAACTCATATGGGGGATCAATGAAGACAAGATCAAACCCATGATTTTCCGCACTTAACATACTCAATGCTTTTCTGAAATCAAAATTGAGTACCCTTGATTGTTCAGTGTACCCGCAGGAACGCAGGTTCTGGGCAATTATCCCAGCCGTGGCGGGGTTTTTCTCAACAAACACGCAGGACTCGGCGCCCAGGCTTAAAGCCTCGATTCCCAGATTTCCCGAGCCCGAGAACAGGTCAAGCACCCTTGTCTGCTGTACTTCGGGACCCAGTATGTCGAAAATGGACTTTTTTATTCTGGCCGCAGTAGGTCTAAGCGATTTTCCCTGCGGAACCTTCAGTCTTTTTCCCTTGGATTGTCCTGTAAGTACGCGCATGTCGATTACGCCGCTCCGTCGGCAAAATTGGATTCGCTCCGCGTTTGCAATTCATATTCGCAATTTTCCAGCGTCAGCACGGATATCAAAATATTTTTACCCTTCGCGCTTGGCTATCCGTGTTCCCCTTAAGACGACAGTAATCTGATTCAGAAACTTGTATCAACTCTCGGCTAATTTCTCCGTTATGGCTTGAATATTCGATAGACTCTGGGGGAGTAGTCTTAGCGAAACACTGCTTCGCTCCGGGCAGTATGTCGAGCGTTACGCAAAATGTCTGATTTTCCGGGGGAAGGAAGCCTACACTACTCGTAAAAACGCCTGTAAAGTTAGGCGGTTCGGTTCCGACTTCGCAGTTTCCCCACAGGGTTTCAAGCTGCTTAAGTACTTCAGGATCCGTTACGGTACCTTCAACTATTCCATATTCTGCGGTTTGATCTATAACTAGGAACTCGGATGTTGATCTGGGAATTCCCTTCACGTATTCCCTAAAGCTCTCACCGTTATCGCACTCCCAGGCGGTTTCGGTGCCATATTCTTCGAGTTCTTCGCGGGAATACCATATCTTTGTGTCCGGATCTGTGGAAAGGTCTCTTATCCTGATGAATTCTGAGTTGTCGCTTAAAAGCGGGTGGGAACAGTCTATCTCCTCAACTCCGTATTTTTCTTTTATGAGGTTGATGGTAAATGGAGCAACCTCCAGAGGGGTGGATGGCTTCCTGCGCAGCATTCTGAGTATTATCTCTTCAAAAGTGCACGGTGCTATCGAGCCTTCACATTCAACGATCTGGTTCGAGGTCTGGTCGGAACAGGCGACAAGCAAAACAACCGATATTAGCATCAGCTTGCAATATCTATGCATTTTGAATTAATCCCAAGTCTTTTTTTACAATTATAGCACGAATTCCATCTGTTGAAGTTGGTAGGCTATTGCGCCTTTTCGTGGCTCCCTTCGGAGCTTGGATAATTTTCTGACAAAGTCTGTGTTTGGCTCTGGAATCCGTGGATTTATTCGTGTAAAATATATTACTAACCGATTTATCTCACAAGCATTCTTTTTCTTTCCTCCGGAGGTTTTTTTTTAGTAATGGACACTTCATCCAGAGTGCAGACTGTAAACATTGAAGATGAGATGAAGGAGTCCTATCTCAGCTACTCCATGAGCGTGATAGTCGGAAGGGCTCTTCCCGACGTGCGCGACGGACTCAAGCCCGTTCACAGGAGAATTCTCTACGGGATGAACGAGGTCGGAAACGTTTGGAACCGCCCCTACAAGAAATCCGCGAGGGTTGTGGGGGACGTAATGGGTAAATATCATCCTCACGGAGACTCGGCAATCTACGATTCTCTTGTCAGGATGGCGCAGGATTTCTCCATGAGAATTCCGCTTGTCGACGGACAGGGCAATTTCGGTTCCGTTGACGGGGACAGTCCGGCGGCCATGCGCTACACGGAAGTAAGGCTTTCAAGAATCTCTTCTGAGATCCTTGAAGATCTGGATAAGGAGACGGTCGAATTCTATCCGAACTACGACGGGGGAGAACTTGAGCCGAGCGTACTGCCGACCAAGGTGCCGAACCTGCTTTTAAACGGTTCTTCGGGGATCGCGGTAGGCATGTCAACCAACATTCCTCCTCATAACCTCGGGGAGCTTCTCGACGCCGTAGTTGCCCAGATACGTAACCCCGACATCACCATCGACAAGCTTATTGAGATCATGCCGGGACCGGATTTCCCCACGGGGGGTTTTGTGAGCGGTCGCGATGACATCCGATCTGCCTACACCACCGGCCGCGGAATAGTCAGGATGAGGGCCAAGGTTCGCATAGAGAAGCAGAAAAAGGGGGACAGGAATATCATAATCGTCACCGAGCTTCCCTACCAGGTTAACAAGGCGCGGCTGGCCCAGAAAATCGCCGAACTCGTAAGGGAGGAAAAGATAAAGGGCATCTCCGACATAAGGGATGAATCCGACAGGGAAGGAATAAGGCTCGTTATCGATGTGAAGTTAGGAGAACACGCCCAGGTGGTTCTCAACCAGCTTTACAAGCATACGCAGATGTATACCTCTTTTGGCATCATAATGCTCGCGCTTGTGAGAAACCAGCCGAAGGTTCTTAACTTAAAGGAGCTCCTTGCCCACTTTATAGAGCATAGAAAGGAAGTAATTACCCGAAGAACCCAGTACGAGCTTAGAAAGGCGGAGGAACGCCTTCACCTCCTCGAGGGGTTCAAGATCGCTCTTGATAACTTAGATGAAATCGTCGAACTCATAAAAGGTTCTGAGAGTCCGGCGGTCGCGAGAGCGGGTCTCGTGCGGACGTTTTCGCTTTCGGAACGGCAGGCCCAGGCCATTTTGGAGATGCGTCTTCAGAGACTTACGGCCCTTGAGAGGGACAAGATACTTGAAGAGAGGCGCGGGCTTATCGAGACCGTGGCGAAACTCAGAGAAATACTAGGAAGCGAAAAGCTGATACTCGATCTTGCGGTCGAAGAACTCACCGAGCTCCGGGAGAAATTCGGGGACGCGAGGAGAACTGAGATCGTCGAGGATGTCGGGGAGATATCAATCGAGGATCTTATAACAGACGAGGAGATGGTGGTTACCACCACTTACGGAGGTTACATAAAGAGCATACCGCTTAGCGTTTACCGAAACCAGAGAAGGGGCGGCAGGGGAAGAACCGGAATGAGCACCAGGGACACCGATTTCGTTAACGACCTGTTCACGGCGTCAAGACACAACAGCATTCTGTTTTTCTCAAGCTTCGGGAAATGCTACTGGCTTAAGGTTTATCAGGTCCCGGAGTCTTCCCCGACGGCGCGCGGAAGGGCCATGGTGAACCTCCTTAACCTTGACAAGGGGGAGAAGGTGGCGGCCGTGCTGCCGGTCAAGGACTTTGCCGAGGATGTTTCCATAGTCATGGCGACTCGAAACGGAATCGTTAAGAAAACGAAGCTTAAGGCCTATTCCCACCCGCGCGTAGGGGGAATAATCGCCCTTAAGATACTCAAGGGAGATGAGCTTGTGGGTGCGGCGCTTGCATCCGAGGAAGACGAGGTCCTGCTCACTTCAAGGAAGGGTCAGGCGATCAGGTTCAAGGGAACTGATGTAAGGAATGTGGGCAGAGTATCAATCGGCGTTAAGGGTATAAATCTCAGAGAAGGCGACGAGGTGGTGAGCCTTGAGGTCATAGGGAACCAGAACGCGCAGATACTTACCATAACGGAGATGGGTTACGGCAAGCGTACCAGAATCTCCGAGTACAGGCTTACCAAGAGGGGAGGACTTGGGGTGAAGACCGTCAATATAACCGAGAAAAACGGAAGGGTGGTCGGGGCGTTTCAGGTGGGTGACGACACGGAGATAATGCTTATAAGCAATCAGGGCGGCAAGATTATAAGAACGAATGTTTCCGAGATACGCAACACGGGGCGCAGCACCCAGGGGGTAAAGGTCATAAACCTTGAGACCGACGAGCTTGTGGCTGCGGTTGCGAAAGTTGCCGAGGGGGACTGATGGTAAAGGAAATTGAAAACGTGCTCTCCGGTTTCCCCGGCTATAACTGCTTTGCCTGCGGCCCGCACAACGAGCACGGGCTTCGCCTTAAGTTTTTTCATGATCAGGAAACCGACGAGGTATTCACTACCGTCTGTACCCAGGAGCATTTTTCCGGATGGCCGGGGATAGTGCACGGGGGAGTGCAGTGCACCCTTGTCGACGAGGTTTCTTTCTGGGCCATGTTCAATGAAACCCGCAAGATTGCCCTTACGGCAAAGATAGACATGATTTACATGAAAAAAGTTCCAAGCGGCAGAACCCTTGACGTGAGAGCAAAGATAAGGGAAATCAGGGGAAGACGGGTCGAGGTTGATTCGGTCATAAGGGATGAGGATGGAACCGAGCTGGCAAGCGCCGCAGTAACCTATGTGTTTCCCCGAAAGGAAGTTCTGCATGAGATACTGGGTCCTGAGCGCTTGAGTGAAGAGTTTTTACAATACGTGAGAGACTAATATGATAAAATTGTACGAGCACCCGCTTTCCGGAAACGCCTACAAGGCGAAGCTTCTCCTGCACCAGCTTTCGGTTGAATACGAGGGAGTAACAGTGGATATATTCGCGGGGGAACATAAAAAAGAGGAATTCTCCGCGCTTAATCCCAACTGCAAGATTCCGGTTCTTTTGGACGGGGACTTCGTCATGTGGGAATCAAACGCCATACTTTTCTATCTGGCAAAGAGGTTTTCTCCAAACCCCTATCTGTCCGATGATCCGGAGACCTACGGTCTTATCGCGCAGTGGGCTTTTTTCGGAAAGACGACTATAGATCCGAACTTGGCGCTTGCCAGATATTTCGTGAAGTTTCTGCCCCCTGACCAGGTGCCGCCGGGAATGATAGAGAAGCTTCACGCCCAGGGAAACGCCGCGCTTGCGATTCTTGAAGATCACCTTTCCCGAACCGAATTTCTCTGCGGGGATTACTCCATAGCCGACATCGCGTGCTATCCCTACACGATGCTTTGCGGGGAAGGGGGTTTTGATCTGGAAGCGTATCCGTCGGTTAGAAGATGGTGCGGAAGCGTCGAGGGAACTCGGAACTTTCTTACTTTTGCCGGGTAGTGCCGGGCGTACTTTATGGAAAGGGAAGTTAAGCTCTTTTTGGAACTGCTTGAGGAGACCCAGGGGGCAGTTGCCTTTACTGGAGCCGGAATAAGCACTGAATCCGGAATACCCGACTATCGTTCTCCCGGAACCGGTCTCTGGGAAAAAATGGATCAGTCGGTGGTCTCACTCTCCGGGTTTTTGAGAAATCCCGAGAACTACTACTCCTACGCCATGGAATCCTATCCGGTGAGGGCGGCCGCCGAACCCAACGCGGCTCACTACGCGCTCGCGCGTCTTGAGAAAAAGGGCTGGCTAAAGGGCGTTATAACTCAGAACGTGGACGGTCTGCACACAAAGGCGGGTTCTTCCAACGTGTTTGAGCTCCACGGTTCCCTAAGACGTGTCGTCTGCCTTCAGTGCCGGGAGTATTATCCGATGGAAGACGCGATGAGCAGCGTCGCTGAGGGAGAAAACCCTCCGCTCTGTTCCCAATGCGGGGGAATTCTGAAACCCGACGCCGTTTTTTTCGGAGAAGCCCTTCCCGAGGAACCGTGGGAAAAATCGGTTGACCTAGTCTCAAGTTCCGAGGCGCTTATCGTTATGGGTTCTTCTCTTCTGGTCGCTCCGGCAAGCGGACTTCCCCGTCTGGCTCTCTCCAGAGGGGCCGCACTTGTGATCATAAACCTGATGGAGACTCCTTTTGATGACGAGGCGGATATAGTGATCCGCGAGAAAATCGGCGAATTCTTCGAAGCAACCGGGATCTGAACGGGACAATCTGCGGGAGTGGAGCGGGAAACGGGATTCGAACCCGCGACCTTCTCCTTGGCAAGGAGACGCTCTAGCCAACTGAGCTATTCCCGCAACGAAAGCGAACTGAAAAGATATCAAGGGGTGCTATTATTGTCAAATAGGATGGATTTTTTGGGTAGAATAGAGGCCACAATGAACGAGCAGGAAAGAAAAAGTCTCATCAAAAAGGTAAAGACCGCCGTAGTCAAGATAGGAAGCAGTGTGCTTACCCACGGCGACGGATCTCTTGACGAGTCCGTTTTTAAGGAAATAGCAAGACAGGTTTTTAACCTTAAGCAGAGAGGAGTGAGGACCATCATAGTTTCTTCGGGAGCCATTGCGTCGGGCATGAAGAAACTCGGCCTTTCGAGCAAACCAAGAGAAACAGACGTAAAACAGGCGATCTCCGCCTGCGGCCAGACCGAGCTTATCAGGAATTACGAGGAGGCTTTTTCGAAATTCGGACTGAACGTCGCGCAGCTTCTCCTCACCCGTGACGGATTCTCCGATAGAAAAAGGTTCCTTAATTCGAGAAAGACCATAAGGCGGCTGCTTGAGATGGAGATAATTCCCGTCATAAACGAAAACGACACGGTTTCCTTCGAGGAGATCATGTTCGGTGATAATGACAACCTTGCGGCGCTTGTGATTTCCCTTACCGAGGCGGATCTTTTAGTGCTGCTAAGCGACGTGGAGGGTTTTTTCGACAAGGATCCGGCCAAAGACGAAAACGCGAAGCTGCTTTCCACAATTGTCGAGATAGATTCGAGAATAGAGTCTTTTGCCGGAGACACTTTTGGCAAGACCACTTCGGGGGGGATGAGAACCAAGATTCAGGCGGCAAGATCCGCCGCCGCCTTCGGTGTGCCCACTATAATCGCAAACGGGAAAAGAAAAGATTCCCTGCTTAACATTTTTAACGGCCAGGAGTACGGAACCGTAATACTTCCGACAAGGGAGAGGCTCACAGGCAAAAAGCACTGGATTGCCTATACCCTTAAGTCCCAAGGGAAACTTATACTGGACGAGGGTGCGGCCGAGGCGATTACCAAAAAAGGCAGGAGTCTTCTTCCTTCCGGCATAAAGGAAGTTGAAGGGGAGTTTGGAATAGGGGAGCTTGTCAGCTGCTTTAATTCCTCCGCAGTTGAGATATCCAGGGGGCTTTGTTCCTACGGTTCTTCAGAGGTAAGGAAGATTCTCGGAAAGAAATCATCGGAAATAGAGGATGTGCTTGGGTACAGGTACAGCGACGAGATAATCCACCGAAATGAGATGGTGATACTCTCCAAATGAGCGAGACTCGTGGGTTCAACCGGTTCTCAGCGGGGCTTGCGGTTTTTGTTTTTGTTCTGTTGTCCCTGTTTTCCTGGTTTTATTTCCTAGACGGCTTCCCCTCGGAAACAAAAATTGTCGAGATACCGCAAGGCTTCGGCCTATCATCCATAGCGAAGAAGCTTGAGGCAGAAGGAGTGATAAGAAAGGCGGAGATCCTTTCTCTCCCGGCCTTTCTCAGCAGAACTCAGGGGAAGCTTAAGCACGGCGAATATGTGTTTTCGGCGGGGGAGGCTCCTTATTCCGTTCACAGAAAGCTGCGCCGTGGCGAAGTGTTCTTGAGGAAAGTCACTTTTCCTGAGGGAATTACCCTAGCTCAGATGGCCGGGATTC
The DNA here is from genome assembly GCA_965229995.1 of Thermodesulfobacteriota bacterium. Lineage (GTDB taxonomy): Bacteria > Desulfobacterota_D > UBA1144 > Nemesobacterales > Nemesobacteraceae > Nemesobacter. The sequence goes on from OZ245933.1 coordinate 378,838, forward strand.
TCGAGACTTCGCAAATAGTTTCCCGCAAGGAGTTTCTCGCGCTTGCGGAAAGCAGCGAATATTCCACGAAAGAACTTGGCGTAGACGTTTTGAGTCTTGAGGGATTTCTTTTTCCCGACACCTATTTTTTTGCAAAAAACAGCGTTGCGGAAAAAGTTATTGAAACGATGCTCAGTAGGTTTCGGGAGGCTTGCGCGGCGCTTGGTATCAAAAGTACGGAATCCGGGATTAAAGAGATTGTAACAATCGCTTCACTAATAGAGAAAGAAACCGCTTTCCCGCCGGAAAAACCCCTTATTTCCGCAGTAATACGCAACCGGCTCAAAACAGGGATGAAGCTTGAATTCGATCCGACGGTGATTTACGCTCTTGGCAAGAGGTTTGACGGCAATATTAGAAAAAAGGACCTCAGTTTTCCTTCTCCCTATAACACCTACGTGGTTTCGGGACTCCCCCCGGGTCCTATAGCGGCTCCCGGTCTTGATTCAATCCGCGCGGCGCTTGAACCGGCGGATGTGGGCTATCTTTACTTCGTCTCAAACGGGGAGGGGGTTCATATTTTCTCAAGCACATACGGGGATCATCTAAATGCCGTGAACAAGATTTTAAAGAAGGCAAAACAGTGATCTTATACGTTAGAGGCGTCTTTGACGGGCGCGTTAGAATTCTCCTCTAAACGCTTTTGCGAAGCCATCAAGCTGCGAGCGGGCAATCTTTTCCTGTTCGGCTTGCTGGTAAGCCCTGTCTTTTCTCTCTATGCGTATTATGTCATCCCGCCCCTTGGAGGCCATGAACTGTGTTCCACCTGTTTCCTTTGAGATTTTCTCAAGTATCGCGGGGTAGTTTTTCGACCCGATGAATATGGAGTGTATGCAGACGCCGATATTTTTCGCGCGTTCCCTCTCTTTTTTCACCTCCGCGTCGCCGGAAGTTGGAATCCCGTCGGTTATGAAGAGTATGTGCTTGTTTCTAAGTCCTCTGCCGCGAAACTCCTTGAGCGCCTCTCCCAGAGCTTCTTCGTAGTTGGTGTTGCCCGAGCAGTCCGTTTTTTCCGCGAGACTTTCTATCCACCTGTAGTCCCTGGTGAAAAATCGCGAATTTTTCACGTGTTTTCTGGAACGGTGGTTAAATTCCAGATAGCCGATTCTCATCCTCTTTTTTCTTGCAAGCTCTATTACTCCTTTCACAACGGATGAGGACCACTCGCTGTACACTCCCATCATCGAAGTGCTTATATCCCTGAGTATGGCTATTTCTCCTCCGAGCGTCTCTTTTTCGCGGAGATGAACCCGCGGCAGCCTGGGGGAAGTATACTGGGACCATATGAACGCCTCGACGGGATCTATGTCCTCGATTTCGTCAAAAGAGGACATGCGTTTCCATTTCCTCGGAGAACCTCCTGGGTGGGGGGTTTTTTTTGCCATGCTTTTCTGGAAGTTGCCCTCGAGGACTCTCATGATGCGTTTTATGTTTTCGGCGGTTTCCGAATTTCCCCTTCCCGGGATGACCGTTTCATCGTCCTCTCCGGCCTTGGAAGACTTGCTGCTCATGTAGGCGCGTGCGGATTTATCTTCTCTTTCCGTGTTTCCGCTGTCCTGGGGGTTTCCGGTAGGATCGCTCGGCACGTCCTGGCCTTCGGGAGGAGCCATTTCGCTCTGGTTGTTATCAAGGTTCTGTTTGAGATCCCGAAGCGCGTCAAAGAAGGTCTTCTGGGCCTCGGCGAGCGGATTCTCGGTTTCCTTATCCGCTTCCTCGTCAGGAATTTCCCCTTTGGGTTCCTGGGAAAAATCCTGGTCAAACTCCGAATCAGGCATCTGATCCGGGTCAGGCGTCAGCTGGTCATCTGGCTTTTTTTTTTATTCTGGATGATATTCCGAAGAATATTGTCCATCTGTTCGTAGATGTCGGGAGGAACTCGAAACGCGGTCATGTATTTGAGAACTTCAAGGTCTTTCTTCGAGCATACTTTCCTTTCGTTTAGAAGCGCGTGGGAGCGGATAAGCTTTAGCGCTTTTACAAAAAACGTCCTGTCGGAAATAAGGGAGTTGGTTTCGTTAAGCCCGAAATCCTCAATCATTATGGTCGTAAATTGCGCAAGACCTTCCTGTACATCGGGTGGAATCTGGATCTTCTCAAGTTTCTTGTAGCTTCTGTCGAAAAGTTTTTTGCTTACCCTTTTCGGTATCTTTTCTTCAAACGGCTTTTCTGCGTAAAGCTCGATAACCTTTCTGGCTTGATCCCATTTTCTTCCGTAGGAAATTCCAAGGGCCTTCACCTGAAGAACGAACCGGTCAAGGTTGGCCGGATCAAGGGGTTCGTTGTAGTACTCATCAGCCGTTGGGTTGCTTGTCGCTATCGCGGTCAGAAGGGGAATGGGTTCGTTGAAGAATTTCCTTTCGTTAAGTATTCGAAGGAGTATGTTGAGCGATTCCCCGGGCGCGCGCGATATGTCGTCTAAAAGGCAGATCTCAGACGTCAATATTCCGCCCTTTATGATATCCTGCTTTATTCTTTCTCCAAGTTCGGTTTCTTCCTTCACTATAGTCAGGTCTCCGATAAGTTCTGAGAGCCTGGTATCTCTGTGAAGCTGGTAGAAAAAGAAATTAAGCTGGGCCGCCTTGGAAACGATTTCCGAAAGCATGGTCTTTGCCGTACCCGGAGGGCCTTCAATATAAATGTGCTCTCTTGAGATTATTCCGAGAAGAAGAGCAGTCTTTACCTCATCGTGTCCGATGACATGCTTGTCCATTTCTTCCCTAAGGGACGCAAAAGGGTTAACAGGGTTCATTCATCCACTCCTGAAAAAAGCAATGAGCGTTAGTATTACATAAAAGGATACTTTTTTCAATTTGTTTCAGTTTGTGCCGGTTTTTATATATCCAGGAGAATCCGGGCCCCGTTTTACCGACGGTTTCAGATATCCGTTACTTCTTCAAGTTGCAAAACGTCATTAACCGTTTCAACTCTTCTGATCACCTGCGCCGTAGCGCCTTGGAGCATAACGACGCAGGGTCTAGGGTAAATAAAGGGGCTTCCCTGAGGAATATTATACGCTCCCACGTTCTCAACGACGATCTTATCCCCCCGCTCCAGTTCGTTTATGAGTGTTTTGGCAACGATATCTGTTTGAAGACATAGAGGACCGTATATTGTTGTATTTCTTAATCTTTTTCCGGAAGGTCTAAGCGGTTTTACTTCTTGGGAACTCCAGTACGAAGTGGGAAGTACATTTATTCCGGCATCTGCCGTTACCGCCCTCTGCCCGTTTTCAAGTTTCCTTGAAGCCAAAACGGTTGTTATAAGGGAAACCGCGTCCCTCACTATAGCCCTTCCGGGCTCCAAGAGCAAAACCGGTCCGTTTTCTCCGAATTCGTGGATTAAAGGTTCTGCTACCTTGCTTACGTATGTGCTTAGGTCTTTTATCGAAGGAAATCCTCCGCCAAGGTCAATATATTTTATTTCGACGCCAAGCTCTTTTTCTATTTTCTTTGCCAGCCTTGAAATCTTCTTAGCGGCGATCTCATACATGTCAGCGCTTTTGGGCCAAATAAGTTTTATGTTTTGCGCGGGTGTGTATTCCCCCTTGTCGTCCGCCTCGACTATATAGCTTGTTAGGTGTACATGAAGGCAGATGACGTTAAAAAACCCAGTTGCCTTGCATAGTTTCGCTGTTCTAAACGCCTCCCCGGTTTCAAGATTAAAGCCGAATCTGTCAGTTCTCTGGTTTATTCCAACGTCCGCACTGATTCTGATTCCGATGTCTACGGGTTTTTTGATTTCACCTGCAATCTCGACAAGCAGTCTGATTTCTTCTTCGTTATCAATGTTTATCAGCGCCCCCTGCGAAACCGCGGTGCGGAGATGCTCCTTGGTTTTGCCGGGGCCGTTAAAAACTATTGAGCTGCCCGGAACCCGCATTTTTCTCGCTATATCGTATTCAAATCCGGAGGCGACCTCGGCCCAGGCCCCCTCCTTGTGGATTATCTTTAGAATCTGAGATAAATAGTTCGCTTTGTAAGCGTAGGCGGCTTCGGTCTTCGGGTATTTTTCGCGGAACATCCTTTTAAATGTTCTGACGTTGTTTTCAAGCGTTTCCGCGGATACCAGAAACAGAGGGCTTCCGTATCTCTCGACAAGGCTGTCAACGTATGCGGGCTCAATATCTTTCATAACATGGCGGATTGCGCTAAACGGCGAATTTCGACAGGTATTTAAGTCCCGTGTCGGGCAGTATGACTACCACACACAGGTCTTTTTCAAGTGACTCGTAATAATCAAGCGCCGCCGCGACGACGGCGCCGCCGGATCCCCCGGCAAAGACTCCTTCTTTGTTTATCAGATTCCTCACGGTTTCATAAGAGCGCTCGTCGCTTACTTGAACGACGTCGTCAACGAAGTCAAAATCAAGTGTCCCTGGAATAAAGTTTTTTCCTATGCCCTCCACTTCAAAATTTCCGGCCTGCGGGATGGTTCCTTCCCTGTAGTATTCTCTGAATACCGAACCCACGGGTTCCACACCTATTATTTTCGCGCCGGGGTTTTTTTCCTTAAGATATTTTCCGACTCCGCTTATTGTGCCTCCGGTTCCGATGCCGCAAAACACCACATTCACCATCCCTCCGGTCTGTTTCCATATCTCGGGGCCCGTCGAGTGGTAATGCGACTCGGGGTTTAACTCGTTGAAGTACTGATTAACGTACAGAGCGCCCCTTTCCCTTGCGATTTTCTGAGCGATTTTGTAACAGCTTCTTTCATCGCTCGGAGGCAGTCCCCTCGGCGTGAGAACCACCTCGGCTCCGAACAGCCTGAGGGTTTTTATTTTTTCCTTGCTTATGGTTTCGGGAATGGCAAACAGGCATCTGTAACCTTTAAGCTTGCTGATCAGCGCGAAGGAAAGTCCCATATTGCCCGAGGTGGATTCAACTATCAGATCTCCGGGTTCTAATACCTTGTTTTTTTCGGCCCTCTCCAGTATGTATCGCGCTACCCTGTCTTTTATGCTTCCGGAAGGATTAAAGAACTCGAGTTTAGCGTAAAAATTCGGGATACGACCGGAATTAATGTTGCTTAACCTTACAAGCGGGGTGTTACCTATCTGATCTAGTATGCCGCTTGACGATCCTGTGCCCTGTTTTTCAATTCCTGAAGGATCCATCTTGCCCTCTCGTTTTGTTTTTGTTCGAAAAACCTTATTACGCCTTCCGTGTAAATGCCCGTCTTAGCTTCTTTTATGGCTTCGCCGATCGAATCTTCGAATCTTTTTAGTACCCGCCGGTCGGAGTGCGAAAAATTCAGTCTGACGTAGTCAGTGGCGCCACTGTCCCCAAGACCGTCGCCGGGGTACGCGGCTATTTTTCTTTTAAACAGAGAGACGGTCAGTTCCTGCGCCGTTACTCCTGTGCCGCTTACGTCTATCACCATGGAAAATCCGTAACTCGGTTCGACGGGTATTTCTATTCCCCGGGTGCGGTTCACGACATCTTTGATGAAACGGTAATTTTTTCTGATAATCTCCTCCGTTTCGCCTATGTAATTGCTGTCCTTAAGAGCGGCCAGCGCCCCGTACTGGGCGATCAGGTTGGTATTAAGGCGCGTCATGGAGGTTTTCGTCGTAAGACACGCCTTCATGATATCTGGATGCCCCGCGAGAAAACCGATGCGAACGGCGGCCATCCCGTATCCATGCGATACGCTGTAGATCGAAACAACGTTATCGGTGTTCGTGTCTTTGCAAAGCGAACTCATGGGGAAATGCTCGCAGCAGGGATCAATCCGGTGCGTGTTATGGGTTATGTCGTTTATTATTATGAGGTCGTTATCTCTTGCAATCTCGATTAGCGACAGTAGCTCTTCTTTTTTTTGTATCGTGCCGAAAGGGTTTACCGGGTCGCAAACTATTATAATTTTCGTTTTTTCGGAAAGGAGCTTTTCGATTTCAAGCGGGTCGAGCCTGAACCCGTTACCGTAGTCAAGCGTCGTTTTTACCGGAACTCCTTCCGCCATCAGGATTGCCGATTCGAAGTGAAAATAACCGGGATCGGTGATTATTACCTCGTCGCCGGGATTCGTAAACGAGTTTAGGACGTAGGAGATGCCCGCCTGCGCCCCTTCGGTGCCTATCACTTCGAAATCCCTGCCTCTTTTGCGCTTGAACACAGATTCAGCGCACAAATCCCTGAGAGAATTTATAAGGTCGGGAGAGTAGGGGTTTATGTTGGAGCGCAACGTCCGTTTTTTCATTTCCCGAACCGCGCTTTCAGGAGGGCCGCAGTGACAGAGCATCCAGCCGAAATCGGCCCACTGCTCCGGATCAAGGTCAATTCTGCCGTCGGTGTATATCTGGGCGGGATCCATGCCCAGGATATTTATCGCGTCTCGGTACGTCATGTAGTTCCACATTCCATGTGGACTTCGCGTAACGGAATCCAGTCTTTCGGATTTTGTTCTCTCAAGCAGCGGCAATGTTTCGGATTCCGACTGCCAGCCTAGTACGAACCGTTTTTGGCTCAATTGCGTAACTCCGAACTTGTGTGATCATCCATCTCGGAAAACACTATCTTATTACCTCCCCCTCATCATTACAACGGCGTATATATTATAAGGGTCCATTACAATTTCAGGATCCCTGAATCCTGCTTCTCTCGCCCATCTGATGATTTTCTCCGCCGGCCGAAGATGCCAGACACATCTTTCCCCGTGCTGGTTCTGAAGAACTCTCGCGATTGACTCTATCTGCGGGTTCTGCGTCTGAACGTTAAAAAGGATAGCCTCGGGGCGAAGGATCTCCCCGACGTCAAGCAGGTGGGCGCGAAGAATGGCATCGTCGTGTATGATCCCGTAAAGGCCGACTTCAATCAAAAGATCGGGCTTCGGTTCTATACGTCTGAGATTTTCGACATCAAGCGCATCGCCTTGGCGGAAGCTGACTTTATCGCCAAAGCCGAGTTCATCTGTGATCTTTCTGCTTTCACGAAGAGAGGATTCCGCTACGTCGCAGAGCAGGACTTTGAGTTTGCGGTCGGACGATTTGAGGATTTCGTAGATGTAGTCCGCTTTGCCCGAGGCGAGATCGACTATGAAAGTCGGCTTTTTATCCCTCTCCCGCAAATACCGGCTGATCATGTCAATCTGTATCTGCTTTATCGATCTAAAAGCCCTGCACGTAACCTGATCAAGAAACATCCTGTCGAGGATCCACCCGACGCCGAATCTTCCCCGAGCCTTGTTATCGTAGATGTAGTTCATGATGATTCCCGAGTCGAACCCGTAGGTAAACCCCGTGTCTATTCCGCATGACAGTCTCCCGAATGTCCTGAGAAAGGCGGCGAAAAGCTTGTAATATAAGTTCTTCGCTGAGTAGGAAGGCAGTGGTTTTTGAAGCTGTTCAAACGCTTGGGACATCGGAAAGTGAATACCAGTTTATCTCTTGTTCCTCTCTTTCGGCGTATTTATCTTCGGCTACGGCCTTTATGGTTTCCACGCGCTCTTTTTTCGAATTGCTGTCGGCCTGCGACTGGAAATACCCACGCAGCATCGATAAATGATTTTCGACGTCTTTTTTCACCTCCAGAAGCATTTCCCGGCTTCGGGGGTCGGCAACGCTTATGTACAGTTCAAGCAGCGCTTTGAAATGCGCAAGCGACCCCCAGGCGTATGCGAGACAGTCAAACGGGTCGTTATAGGTATTGAGAAGATCATAGATTTCCTGTCCGATTTCAGGGGGTCTGTAGGATTGCGGGTTCTGGCCTAGCTCTTTTGCTCTGTCGGAGAAAAGTTTTGAATGCCTTGCGTTATCGGCGACTATTGTTGAGACGATAATTTTGGTTTCGATACCGTTAACGGAGGGAAGCTTGGCTCCGAACAGATCAACCCATGATAGCATACCGTAGGTGTGCCTGCTGAGCGCCTTGCCCAGATTCTCGGGTTTTGAGAGAACTTCCTTTAATTCCTTGGGGTTTCGTATACTCATTGAATTTCTCCTCCACGCGGGGGAAATTACGTCATTTTTTTTAACAGAGTTACAAGTTCCATGTTTCCCTTCGCCGGAACTTTCCACTCCACATGCCTTACCTCAACTCCCTGGGCCGAGAGGGAATCCCTGAATATCTCAAGGCCCACGTTAACGACCTGCAACGGCTCATCGAGGATGTTCGGCACTTCGGGCGCGGCTTCGGAATCACCTGATGAAATCAGCGTTTCTATTGTGTTAATCGTTTGTTCAGCAAGCTCCTTTGATTTCGCTTCAACAATGATCACAAGATCGCTTCCTTTGGCTTTTTTAATCTCTTGTGCGAGGAGCCCGGCGGAATTAAGGGCGTACTTGGCCTTATCGGTCGCCATCACCACAAAAGCGTTTTTTACCCCTGCGGCCCCGCTCGCGGTTTTCGAAATACGCATAAGACGCAGGGAATCATAGTAGACATTTTTTCTGATTTTGAATTCAATGACCAATTATATGCTCCGTCACTCCGGGTTTACGCTGTACTCGATCGGACAGCCTCCCTTGATCGTGTTCGTAATGAAACAGTACCGCTTCGCCGAATCCACAAGGTCCTCAAGGCTGGTTCGGGCTATGGAGCTTTTAACATTGATGATACACTTGGAAAACAAAAATTTTCTCCTGTCCTTCTCGCCCGTAACGTCAACTTTCAGGTCTTTTAGCGCGATTTTCCTTCTGCTCGCTACGTAGACGATGGCAAGACAGAAGCATGAAGCCAGGGAACACAAAAAAAGCTCCGTGGGCATCATCCCCGTATCGTCCCCGCTGAATTCGGGCGCCTCGTCAACCGGTATATCGAACTGCCTTGCGTTTACGGTCACCTGATAGTTTTTTTTCCAGGTTGCCTCGACTCTCATTGTTTTCACCTCTTCTCCGTCGCGCGCGAAACACCCGTATTCAGTATACCCCTGTATATGTTCAAATGTTCAAGCGCCACACGGCCCCATCCGTATTGTTCCGCGGTGTCCGCGCCGCTGGTTTTGAGTTTCTCACGCAGCGCCCCGTCTTCCAGTATTCTGATAATTCCCTCCGCGAGCGCTCCGCAATCCAGAGGGGAGACAAGCAGGGAGTTTTTCCCGTCTTCCATAAATTCAGTAAGCGGTTCTATGTCGGATGCTATAACGGGCACGCCGGAAGCCATGGCTTCGAGCACCACGAGTCCCCAGCCCTCTTTTAACGAGGGAAAAACGAAAACGTCAGCAGCGTTATAAAGGTCGGCAATCAGTTCTTCGGGAACCCTTCCCAGAATGAAAATATCTTTTCCCTCTTCTATTCCCAGTTTTTCCATCTCGGAGAAAAATTCCTTGCGGTAATCCCTGTAGTCAAAAAGCGTTTCCCCGCCTCCAAGCAGCCAGATTACCCGCTCGTCCTTTACCGCGAAGCGCGCTTTTACCCGGGCAAACGCCCTTAGGGTTGATATCGTGTTTTTGCGGGGTTCAATGCCACCGATCGTGAGAACCGTCTTGCATCCGCCGGCTGAAAATTCAAGCTTCGAGGCCTCGGGGGGTTTGCTTCGGGCGGCCGTGCCGTAAAACTTGGTTAGGTCAACGCCGTTTCTTACCCGCAGCGGTCTGAGGGAGTATTTGTCGGCGAGCTCCTTTTCCCAGTAATTGCTTACGACCAGCAGGTAATCGGGTCTCGTTATACTTTTCATCTGGCATTCCACGAGGGATTCCGATACGAAATCGTCAACGTGATGAACGGTTCTCAGAAAAAATTCTATGCGGCCTCTTTGCCTTATATCCAAAAGCGCGTTTGCTGATATGCAATCCTCGGCGTGGTAGATGTCGTAGATTTCATCAAGGCTGCTTAGGTAATCGACATATGCTTTTATATAGGCGTGGATTTTTTCGTCCATACCGTTGAATTCGTTTTTCGGACACGGTACCAGAGTGTGCGGAACGTCAACTTCTCTGAAAAAACCACCCTCCGTCCCGAGCGCGTAAACATGAACTTTCTGGCCAAGTTCTTCCAGTTTTTCCGCAAGGTTAAGCGTGTGAACCACTCCTCCTCTGGGTTTTGTGGAATAGGTAAAAAGCGCTATATTAAGCCGTTTCATGCAAAACCTCCAGGTTCTCAAGCCTCGAGACCAGAAACCTGATTCCGTAAAATACCCCGATAGCGATATCCGCCCCGGAGGTCTCGCCCATTCTGATCAGCGTTTTCGAAACCTCAACTGTCTCCGCCACATCTTCGGTAAGAAGGCAATGGATCAGATTGACTACCGCGAGAGGGCACACTCCCTCGCGGGCTTCCCTCAGCATGCTTGCGCCGAAAATCGTGGTTTTTTGGCGTGCTTCCTCGTAAATAGCTCCGGCGATTTCATCGAAAAACCCGGTGCCATCACTTGCGTCCAGTACCTCCGCCCCGTTTTTAAGACTGACTACAAGCCCGTAGAGAAAATCGTCGCAGGACGGCGTGAGTCCCGGTCCGAGACCTATTATTGTCTTTGCGCTTTCTATTACCGCTTCCTTATCAAGTGAGAAAATCCCCCACATCACTCTTTCGATGCCGGGTCTTGCTCTTTCGGCAAAGCTGTCGGTGCGGGGTTTTAGGAAAAAATCAAGGGAGCCGACAAGCTCCACGTTTTCAAGTAGCGGTACGAGTCCTTCCCTGCTGGGACAGGTGTATATAACGTCCCGAAGCACCCTCAGATTAAGCTTTATTATCTCAAGCGGGCGTATGGACGCGCTGTCCGGGACGCGCGGTGGTTGCCATTTTGGGACGCCGTGGATATTGGCAACTGCGAATCTCTTTCCTATTAAGATATCTTTTTTCCCGCAGAGAACCCTCATGCCTTGTTCGATTCCCATGGATTTGAAGCCCGAATCCCGGTCTTTTTCATCTACGATTATCGAACTGGCTGAAACGTATTGTTCGTGTCGGGTAACCCTGATCAGCTCATACTCGCCGACCTTTACGTAGAAGGAATTTTCGAACACACCCTCGATGTTCGCGGGGCTTTTGAGGTTTACGAGAGTCTCGTAGGCGTTAACTCCGATCGTTTTTACGTTCAACTGTTCTCTGGCGCTTACTTTCGACATTTTAACGGAGAGGTTTACAGAACCGGGGGACGGGTTAATCGAATTTTTTCCACTTGGGACGATCACCCCCCGGGTAAGAACTCATAAGGATTATTCTTCTGCGAATTTTCCAGGGGATGGCAAGGTAAACGGGGACGAATATGTTTCTCCAGAGAAAAGGCAGCACTCCTTTTTCGCGGTAAGCGTTGGAAGTGCAGTCCCGGTAACGATTCGCCATATCATCCGCCGCGGCCTCAAGCAGGTATTTTTCCGCATTTTTTCTTAACCAGCCGCCCGGGGGTTTATTTTCTGACAATTTGTTTAACCTCCTTAAAAAAGCTACCTGCCGGCCAATTTGGCCAACCCCGCCTGTGCCGCTAAGGCGATGGGTTCCATCAGGGCGCCCATTGGGGGTGAATACACGTTTTCCATCCACGCGAAATCTTCAAGCGTAGCCTTGCGCTTGATTGAAAAAGCGAGAAAATCGGCTCTTTCCTTTATCCCTTCCCCGCCGGCCATCTGGGCGCCCAACACTCTGTGAGTCTCTGGATCGGCAATGAGTTTTACCCTCATTCTCGTGACTCCGGGGTAATATCTGGCTCTGGATATTCCCTGCGAGAACGCGACGACGTGAGGTATGCCTAGAGCCTTGTGAAGGGTTTCGCCGAGAGACACTCCGCCGATCTGGATCTTTCCGCCAACCATGCCCCACGGCACGTATACGGGATCGTACGCGCGGTCATCGCCCGCCGCGTTTGCACCGGCTGTTCTTCCCTGGGAGTACGCATGGCTTCCCGAGAGTCCCTGAATGGGGATTTCCGTGACCCCGTGCACCACTTCCGCGCAGTCGCCGGCGGCGTAGACGCCGGGGACACTGGTTCTCATGTGGTCATCAACCAGAACCCCGCCGGTAGAGCCGAGTTTTATTCCGGCTTCCCGGGAAAGAGTATTGTTCGGCACCTTGTGAGTGGCGACTATAACGACTTCACACTCTATTTCACCCTTCGAGGTAATCAGGGATTTTACCTTGCCGTCCTGCCCTTTTATCTCATGGGTCTTGGTTCCGAAATGCATGTTAACGCCCAGTTCTTCGAAGGACTCCTGTACCGGCTCCATGATATCCGGGTCTGCGACCTCGGACATAAGCCAGCCGCCTTCGTCCACAAGATGGGTCTCGATTCCTCTTTGCGCCAGATTGCCCGCCATCTCGACACCCAGAGGAGAGGCGGATAGCACGGCGATCTTCTTTATCCGGTCAAGCTCCTTGTCAAATTCCATGGCCCTTCGGATGTTCTTCACGTAATGAATGCCGTCAAGATCAATGCCGGGAATGTCCGGATTTCCGTATTCGAATCCGGTTGCGATTATGAGCCGATCCCACGGAAACTCCTCGGAGCCCACAGCCACGACCTTTTTATCAAGATTTATTCCCGTTACTTTGGTGTTGTATCTGATATCGATTCCGATACCGGTGTAGTGCTCGGCGGTTTGAAGAAAAAGGTTTTTGAAATCCGGTATCTCCCTGCCGTGGACAAAGGGGATGCCGCAGGGACTGTAGGCGACGTCTTCAAACTCGGTGAAGAGCGTAACGGATGAATCGGGATCGGCGAGACCCCTTGCGGTGGAAGCCGCGGAAATGCCGCCAGCACCTCCGCCTATTATGATAAACTTCAGTTTCTCTTGACTCATCTGCGTCTCCTTGATTTAATCCGCAATCCGGAGCGACGAGGCTTCGGATCATGATTTTCCCCGTCTCAATTTACCGGGACCGATTTTATGAAATTTTTAAGCTTTACCGCTTTTGACTCGTGCAGCCTCTCAAAATCGGGAAGCACGGAACATTCACCGCAGCTCACGCAGCCGGCCACGCCGCTTTTGGACCCTCCGTCGTATCTGGACAGGATCTTGGCGGCTTCGGAATACACGTATTCCATGACTTCGGCCCTCGGTGGTCTCGTATTTTCCATCGGGGTGCCGGCGATAGGTCTGAAAGGCACGATGAAGGGATAAACGCCTATTTCGGCGCAAAGCTCCGCGCCCTCTATAACCGTTTCCAGTCTTTCGCCGAGCCCGACCAGAACATAGGTGCTTACCGCCCATCTTCCGAAAACTCTAACGCCCTCTTTCCAGGTCTCTATGTACCTGTCAAGTCCTATCATCGCCTTGCCGGGGGTTATTTTTTCGAATACCTCCGGGTCGAATGTTTCAATATGGACTCCAAGAGCATCCACCCCTGAAGATTTCAGCTTCTCAAGCCAGCCTAGGTTCTCAGGGGGGACAATCTGCAACTGAATCGGAAGTCCGGTTTCTTTTTTGACCTCAGAACATATCTCGGCGTATTTTTCAAGCGCTTTATTCTCGTCAGGTGCAACGCCGGAGGTAAAGACAATGTTGGAAATACCGTCTAGCTCCTTTGCCAGTTGAATTGTTTCAACAAGCGCTTTTGAGTTCTTGAATCCGACGGTACTTCTGTCCTTGAGAGTAAGCTCTATTCCGCAGAACTGACACCTTCTCTCGTCCTTCCAGAAATCGCAGGTCTGAAGAAGAGTAGTGGCAAAAGTGGTCGGGCAGTGCAGAAGTCCGATTCTCTGCATCGGTATTCCGCTTGAGGTCTTGTGGTCATAGAACCTCCCGTCACCCATAAGCTCAACCTGTACTAAAGCCACGTCATCCCGAAAAATCCAGTCTTCGCCGTTTATCTTGTCCAGATAATACGGTGATGATTCTACGAAATCACCTACGACCGGAACATTCGCGTCGGTATCGGGAAGAATTCTCAGATGAATTCCTCCCGTAGGACCGGCGCCCCCTCTCCTGATATTTTTGGAATCAGGAATTCTCAAACCGTAACTCTGCAACTCTACTTTAAGGGTTCTCGAATCCATTTTTCACCCCCAGCGTTTTTATTTCATAAAACACCCTGTCCGCTTACCCCGCTGGCAAGCGGATTAAAACTGTCCGCAACTTCAAGAAGAAGCGGTATTACCTGGGCAACAACGTGAAGTTTAAAACCTTAAACAGTCCACGTGCTGAACATCATGGCGCCTTCCCTGTGATGCTCGATAACTATGTCCAGTATGTCCGTCGGATGAATCGGGACAACTCCCTCAATAAAGTTCGATTCATTCTGTCCGAGAAGCGCGGCAGCGGAAAAACGGCACACGTATACCGTTATTCCTTCCGAAAGCATCCTCTTGACAAGATTCGGATAGAGCTGAATACCAGCGCCGTAACCGTCATCTCCCACATTCGGCCAGCCTCTGTATACCGGTATGCCGGAAGCGGGTCCGTAGAAAAGAACCGTCACTCCATACCCTTTCTTTTTCGTCCTGATAGCGGTAAGCATGTTTATACCTGCTACAGAACCTTCATACGGAACCGAATGTATGAGAAACAAAGCTTTTTCTCCTTCCTTTGCCATATAGTCAGGAAAAAGCTTTTCTTCGTAATCCACAAGAGCTCTCCCCTCCTGGGGCCTCTCGCTTTTTATTCTGTCTACTGCCATTACTACACCTCCTAAAAAAGATATTTATTATGTTTTCCTCTCCGGGGCCTCCCGGAATTTCTGTCCTTTAACCCGTTTATGTTATGAGGCTTGTCACCACTCATTGATTTTATTTTAATTCATTCCATTAACTATTTCAGTACCTTTTTTTCCCTCAAGAGCTTTAGTTGCCGATTTCGCCGACGTTATCACTACGCGTTTGCCGCCTTTTCGTAAGAACCTTATCGCCGCTTCTATCTTGGGACCCATGCTTCCGGGCGGAAAATGTCCTTCCTCAAGGTATTTTTCCGCCTCGTCTGTAGTTATTTTCTCTAAGTCCACCTGCCGTTTAGTTCCGAAAAACAGCGATATCCTGTCCACGGGCGTAATTATGGCAAGGGTCTCGGCCCCAATGAGAGTCGCAAGTTTTTCCGAAACCAGATCTTTGTCGATCACGCCGCTTACTCCCCTGAGTTCACCGTTTTTCCCGCGGACAACCGGCACTCCGCCCCCTCCGCACGCAACGACGATAAAACCTCTTTCTATCATGTCCGCGATCTCTTTTTTCTCCACTATGTCCACCGGCTTTGGCGAAGGCACGACCCTTCTATATCCCCTGCCAGAGTCTTCTTCTATCTTCCAGTCTTTCTCTCTCTTAAGAGAGTCGGCGGTTTTCTTGTTAAAAAACGGTCCTATGAATTTCGTCGGGTTTGAAAAAGCTTCGTCATTTTCGTCTACCACTACTTGGGTAATGATGGCCGCAACGGGTTTATCTATATTGTTTTTTCTGAGATGATTTCTC
Organism: Thermodesulfobacteriota bacterium; assembly: GCA_965229995.1. GTDB lineage: Bacteria > Desulfobacterota_D > UBA1144 > Nemesobacterales > Nemesobacteraceae > Nemesobacter. The sequence continues at coordinate 394,146 of OZ245933.1, forward strand.
AGCGTTTGAACGATTAAGTATCCGATCTGACCTTGTGTCATCGCGCCGCATACGTCAGCGGGCATGGGTGGGACCGCGCAAGAAGCATATTCCTGCTGGAGCAGGAGGTTTCCCACCTGGGGTCCGTTTCCGTGAGTTATAACGATTCCGTAACCCGATTCCACAAGTTTCACCAATTCCCCTGATATATCCTCCGCGAAAGCGAATTGATCTCGGTGTGTTCCATGATTCTTATCGCCTGAAAACGCGTTACCTCCGAAAGCAACGACGGCCAGTTTCATCGCCCTGTTCTCCTCTCTGACGCAAGCCGTGCGATCAAAGCCGCGGCCCTGGCCCCCTGAGCGTTAGTTGTTGCAATTTTTATGCCGTTTCTCCTTAACTTTTTCTCCTGCAAGTCAAGATTCTGAGGATCGTCATCCGTACCGCACACGTGCGCGATGAAGGCGAGCGATCTGTTTTTGTTTTTAGCTATTTGCCTTGCTTGCCCAATGGCCGGGAGAAGTTCCCCGGCGGGGTCGGCGTTTGAGCCGTAGCCCAGTACGATATCGAGGAGAATTACCGCCGTCTGGGGATCTTTTGCTTCCTCGATTATTCTTTCGCTTCTAAGCGTGGAGTCGATCATCGGATGGGGGCGTCCGACGGTAAACTCTTCTTCGCCGAGATCTACGCAGCAGTGCCCGCGGCTTTTGCGTGAATCGCTAAGCAGGCAGTCTTTTGACAAAGGTGCGTTTGAATAAATCTTTCCGAGAGACAAAGTGAGTATTTTCTGGGCCTCGTAACACAAGGTGCCACCTGAAAACAACCCCCTTACGTATTTCTGCGAAGGGCGAAGCGAGTTGACGAAATTCCTTCCGTATCTTTTCAGGCCGGCATCGGAAACTCTGATCCGCTTGCCTCCTTGTCCGCCCGCGAGATTTACTGCAAGCAAAGACAACTCTTCGAGCGTATCTGTAGAAAACACGTTTTTCTCCGCCCCAATTCCGTTTTCCCCGAGCAGGCACATCGCGAAAGGTTTTTTCCCTCGGCGCGCCGTTTCGATTATTTTTTTTATTACCTTTATCGGAGCCGGTTTTGAGACCAGCAGAATGATCTCCGTGTTTTCATCTCTCTCGAGCAGTTCCATGGCCTTGATTGCCATCAGCCCGCCCACTTTTTCGGAAAGATCCCTTCCGCCGACCCCGATTCCGTGAGAAACGCCGACTCCCCAGTTATGAATCAGGCTTGCTACTTCCTGCATGCCCGTACCTGCGGCGGCGACAATCCCTACCGGTCCCCGTCTTACGATGTTGGCAAACCCAAAGCCCGCGCCGTTTATTATCGCAGTACCGCATCCCGGCCCCATCATAAGTAATCCCTTGCGCGCGGCTCTTCGCTTTAGTTCAACCTCTTCGTCAATACTCAGATTGTCGCTGAAAAGAAAGGTGTGAATGTTGTTTTTTATGGCTCTTGCGACTTCAAGTTTCGCAAACTCCCCCGGAACGGATATAACGGCGATGTTCGGGTTGCCCGGGGCTCTTAGGGCCTCTTCAAAGCTTCGGTATCCGGCTGTATGGCCAACTCCATCTGGCGGCGCGGTCAGAAAGGAATCGATTTTCCCCAAGGCGTCGTGGCCCGCCGTCTCCGATTCTGCCTCAACCGCTATTATAAGATCGTTCGCGCCGAGTGAGCGCGACGCGGTTTTGATTAATCCCACGTCCCTAAGCGTTTTTAAATTCGCTTCAGTGGCCATTATGGCCGAAGCCTTTTTGATACCGGGAGAATTAGCAAGCTCTCTGCTTATCTGCATAAGCTTCATTGAATCCTGATAATGGTTCTGTTTTACGGTATTGAGCGTTACCAATACGCACCTCTCGCTTTTATAACCTATGCCGCTAAATCATGTCGTTTTCCAAACGCCCGCAGCGCTTTTTCGAAACACCCGTAAGGCGCTTTGGCTATTCCGGCTCCTATCTGTCCCACTCCCGAGCTTTTATGCACAATCGCGCTGTTTATGCTTGGCAGTATCGCCGTGTCGACCACCTTCCTTATGTCAATCCCGGTCGGCGTTCCCTGAAAATCCAGGGAAGGTATCGCGAACTTGGGATTTTTCACCGTCGTAATGAGATTCATACTGCTTGTAATATCCACTGCGTCGCTGAACCCTCCTCCGGCAAATGACGCCATGGAAGGGGCGGCGGCCATTGCGAATCCCCCAAGCCCCATTGTTTCGATGATGGAGCTGTCGCCTATGTCGGGGGCGGCGTCTTTCGGTCCGTAACCGAGGTTGTAAAGAGCGTCTTGGAGATAGGGTGATTTCGCCACGAACCACCTGTTTCCGAGCCCGCTTACCCTTATGCCGAAGTCAGTTCCGTTTCTTGACATGGCGGTAACCAAGGTGCTGCCGGCGATGTCGTGGGCGGCATCTGTGGCAAGCTTGCATGCGGTCATGGTAAAGTTAAGAAAAAAGTGGCTGTTTGCGGACATGAACCTGTAAGCGGAGATAGCGTTTGCGCGCGGGATGTCCAAAGAGAAAAGAGGCTCGGCGATATTTTTCAGGAAAATGTTGGTGCAAGCACCGTGGCGGTTATGGCATTCGTCTCCCATCTGTATTCCCTGAGACAGTATGTTCCACACTGAAATTGGCTCGGCGCTTGCAAATACTTTTTTCATAACGGGGGCGAATTTGTCTCTTATCCACCTGAGGCGCTGTAGTGTCTCCTCTCCGAACGATCCGAACCAAAGCACCTGCCCGCCGCCTTCGTTAAACGTGGAATAAGCTTTTTTTCCGCTCCTCAGGTCCTTCGTGACGACCACTGGCATTGAAGCGGAGATTATCCCCGTCATAGGTCCGACGCAGTCATGGTGGTGATTCGGGGAAAGGGTTATTTTGTCTTTCAGTATTATTTTTTCAGCTTCCGAAGAGTCCTTTGCCAGCCCCTCGAATATAAGCGCACCCCGCACGGCTCTTTTCATCGGATCGCACATCCTGCGCCAGCCGATCGGCGGACCCGCGTGCAAAACGGTTGTGGAAGTCATTCCGGGAACGACGTCAAGGGCCCTTTCCACTCCCGCGAGCACAGGCTCAACGGAAAGCAGCATCTCAAGCGCGTAGGCGTTTGCGGCGTCAATACGCTCTGGCAAATCAGGTTCTTTTGTTTTTCTCTCAGCGCTCACAGAACAACTCCTTAGGAAGCCCCAATAGAAAGCACCCATAGCAATTTCGCGGGAACTTTTCCGATATTTTTCCATTTGTGGTCCAGATGGGTTCTGAAATGCAGACTGTCTCCGGCCCGCAGATCATAAGTTTTCTTGCTTACTTCGAATCTCATTTTTCCCTGCAGACAGTAAACCAGTTCTTCCCCTCGGTGACTCATACTTTTTTTGCCGCTTGAGGCGCCCACTTCCACCGTGGCGTACGCGGCGGTCATGATGAACTCTCCGTACTGCTTGGCGGATATTCCCTGCAGGTCCAGACCTTTTTTAAAAGTGAATACGGGTTTGCGCTCGTTTGAATTTATCAGGCAAACATCTTTGTCTCCCGGTTCCTCTTCGACGAAATTGCTTACTTTTTTCCCGAGCGCGTCGGAAATTTTCATCATGGTGGTTATGGTCGGAGTAATTCCGTTTGATTCAATCTTGTGGATAGCGGCCGCGGATATCCCCGATCTGTCAGAGAGATTTTTAAGGGACCATCCTTTTTCTGTTCGGATAGTTTTTATCTTTTCTCCAACTCGCGCGACTATACGTTCAATCTCCTTGTTCTGCTCATTCATTGGCCGCCTCCTTCGATTCGAGGGGTTCCATGTAATATCCCCGCCCAAGATCCCAGAAAAGCTCCTTGTGATTGTCTTTGTTCTTGAAATAGACTTTCCGCTCCGCGCGCACCTCTCCGATTCTCTCGCATAAAAGGCCGTGATCCCTGAATTTCCTGCGGACTCTTGGGGTCTTCTCCGCCCTCAGGGAAAGAACGAAACCGTAACTCGGAAAAGTAACTAGCCACTCGGTCAACCCGACGCCCCGTGGCACCGGAATGTCATCAATGTGAATTTCAGCGCCTTTTCGCGAACACTCAAGGAGCATCAGAACCGAACCGATAGTGCCAGCCATGCTGATGTCCTTGGCTGCGTCGGCAAGTTCTTCTTCCGCCAGTTCGGGCAGGATCTCTAGATGCCGGAGCGCATCCGTTTTGGTTAAGCCGCTTGAGGAATCCCAGAAATTAAAGCCGGAATAAAATCTGCCTTCGCCGCCGGCCACCATAACTAGGTCATCGCCCTCTCTGGCGTTAAAACTCGAAAGAAGCTTCCTGGCTTTGCCTAGGATGAATACAGCGAGGGTCAATTCGCTCGCTTCCCCGCTTAGGTGGCCTCCGATTACCGGGACGTTGTATCTTTCGGCGTTATCGTATATGCCCGAGAGTATCTCGTCCGTTTTGCCAGCGTCCGCGGAGCAAAGCACATCCAGAATCGCCAGAGGCCTTCCGCCCATTGAATAGATGTCGTTTACGTTCGTTAAGACCGAGGTTTTTCCGGCAAGATAGGGGTTTGATTCCAAAAGGGGCTGATATACGCCTTCTGCCGCGGCTAGCAAGTAGCCTCTTTCATGTTCAATAGCCGCCGCGTCATCGCCGAGGCGTACCTGTTTTCCTTCAACCTTTGCGAACTGGGGGAAGAAATTCCAGACGTTCCTTATATTGGTTTTTTCACTGAGTCTCGCAGAACCGCGTAGGGACTTGACCAGTTCCTTCATGGATCCTGCCGTGACTTTGCGACTCACGCCTTCCCCCCTGCTCCGAGTTCGGCTTCCATCAACTGATGGGGTCTTCCCTGGTATATGAGCGGCTCCCCCGAGCATTTCCAGTTGAGTCTTTCAAAAAATCTCACGTTCTGCGGCTGAACGTACGCGATGAACCGCTCACATCCCCTTGTCTTTACGGTTTCTACCGCGAATTTGACGAGATGGCGACCGACTACGCCGTTTCGGTAACCGGGCACTGCGCTCAGACGGCCTCCTACCCAGGTGTTTCCCTCGAGGTTGTAGCACCTCACGCCCCCGACCATTTTCGCGCCTGGTTTTTCGATGGCCGCTATGTGTATCGCGGCCCTGTCATATTCGTCAACATCGGTTCCGGAGAATATCTTCTGCTCCCTTACGAAAATATCTTCACGAAGTTTGTAATAAGTTTCGAGATCTTTTTCACTTGTAATGATTTCAAACTCAAATTTCGCCATAAGGTTTAATCTGGTATCATATCCACTATATTTAATACATTATCAATTTTAGTGGACAAGGTCAACCGCTTTTAAGAGACTTGCGGCAAAAGGAAAAAGCGGCCGTGACGGTTCCCTGGAACCGCTAAAGATTAGCTTGACTGAAATGTTGCGTTTACTTTATACTTGGTCATTATAGGAACATTTTGAATGCCTATCTATGAATACGATTGTCGGGATTGTAAAAAGATCGTCTCGATACTTTTTCTGACTATTTCCGAAGCCGAAAACGAGCAGGCGGTCTGTCCTGAATGCGGGCAAAGCGACCTTAAGCGCGTCCTCTCCTCGACTTCATTAATCAGAACCCGTACAGAACCCAAGAAAACAGATTCAGCAAAAGTTCCTGAAAACGACAGCAAATCGCTGGCTAAAACGATGAAAAAAGAAAGCCGCCGCTCCGGGCGGGATTACGGAGATGATTTCAGTGAAGTGGCCCACAGGCTTGAAAAAGGGGAAAAACCTGATTCCATCGAGAAATCCCTTCGTGCGCGCGTCGGTGAAAAGATGCAGGCGCATTGAATTTTACGATCTTTCGGGATGCCGTAAAAACTCAATGTTTTATGGGTGTTTTTATAAGAATTTTAAAGATCGAGGAGGTCGTTCATGGATATAACCAGGAGAAAGCGGTTATTTGATAACCACAGTCATATAGGTCCCGTGCCGGGATTTGCCTATTACGGTTTGCCCGAAGCGGTGAAGCCTACAACCGATTACCAGACTGCGGAAGAATATATAAAGGGAATGGACAAGCACAAGGTTGACAGGGCGCTTGTGATGTCAAATTACGGGTATCCCGATTCCGCCCAGCCCTTTGAACTTAACCCGCTTGTGGCGGAAAGCGCGGAAACGTCTCATGACCGGCTGCTGGGCGCGATATGGGTTTCCGCCCTGCCCAAGGACAAGGAACGAACCCAGGAAGCGCTTAAGCTCATCGGCGAGAAGGGATTGATAGCTCTTAAAACCACGTGTCTTCTAGGCGGCACTTTTGACCCGGGGCAGTGGGACACTGAATCCGCAGAACTTTGGAATATGATTCTTGACGCCGGAGCCGAGCACGATATGCCCCTTCATATTCATACGAGTCCCGGGGGAGGTTCCGATATCGATAACGCGCTTGCCCTCATAAGAGAGTACGGGAAGCGTAACAAGATTCATGTCGTTCACATGGGAGGCGGAGTCAGTGGTCATATCAAGTTCGTTCCCCGCTTTTTCGAACTGATTGAGGACGGATATCAGGTATACACCGATTCCTCATGGGCCGTGGGCTTCGGATCCTCGTGGATACTCAAGGAAATTGAGGAAAGGGGCATAGGAGCCGACCGTTTCCTGTTCGGGTCGGATATTCCGTGGAGCGATTTCGCTTCTGAATACTGGAAAATAGAAGGCGCGGACATTTCCGAGGAATTAAAAGAGAATATCTTCTGGAATAACGCCGAGAAGCTCTACAGCAAGTTCTGGTAGGGCGAAAAACGGTTCAGAAGTATAAAACCGCTCCCAGCGAGAGACTGGTTTCATCCCCTTCAAGTGATATGGGAACCTTGACATGGACATCCGGAGAAGTTTCCCGGTCTTCTTTTCCGTACTGCGTGTGACGTATCTCGCCCCGGATTCCTATCTTGTCTCCGATCGTCTTCTCAAGGCCTCCCCCAACCGTCCATCCGTAGAAAGTCTCGTCGTAGGAGTTGGTGCCTGAAGTTAGATCTCCGGGACCGCAAAGCTCCCGACCAGTTAAGCAGCCGTTGGAATCAACCGTTAACTCCGCACCCATGCGGCGCAGACCGCCAAGCACGTAGACGCCCGCACCCGGGCCCACAAGCGAAATCAGAAACGGGGGACTCACGCCGAGCATAACCGTTACCCCGTAGCTGTTTTTCCTCTCGACGCTCCACTCATCGGGCCAAGCTTCTCCATACTGGTTTCGGCCATCGGACTGCCCGTCTCCGGGAAGCATTCCGCTTGCTGTGGCGCCGTGGAACCGTCCGTCAATCTCGGCGCCTAAATATAGGGTGCCGCTTGGATCTAGGTTAAAGCGGTAGCCCAAAAACAGTCCGCCTCCAAAACCCGTTTCGCTTGCGGAATCACTTGTATTGTAAATGTTTCCGCTCTGCAGAAAACCGTCTGGAACATCAGTGCTGTCAACGGTCTTCGCGTATTCTATGCTCGCTCGCTCAACCCCGGCCGAAGCGCCGACGTAAAAACCGCCGCTTTGGGCAACCGCGTTACCGGAAACACCGAAAATCATCCCTAAAGCAAACACGAAGACCCAAAAACTCGTCTTCTGATTCTTAAGCGTTCTGCTCATGATTCTTTCTCCCGATAAGTTCTTATTTCTGAGGTTAAATCCGTACGCGGGGCAGAGCCTGAAGCTCTTTGTCCCTAATATTTATAGCTTGAAGGACGTGTGTTGTAAAATGAATCGATTAATGGCCACGAGCACTTTCCGGCTTGCGCTCCGCGAGGCCGACTCCGTTTGTGGGAAAAGCGGATATTACAGTTATAATCTGCCTCCGAAGGCAGCACTTTGCCCTTTCGCAGGCTTTTTATTTCCTAGACCTGGACGTATGGATACGGAAAAGATATTTTACGGAATAGACGAAGTAAAAAAGAGAAACCACCCGCGGATATTTATCCTGATAGGGGTTGTTCTCGCACTCGGCCTGGGGGCTTTTAAGTTCGGACTTTATCCCGAGCGATGGTTTTGGCAAAGTGATGATATTTCCCGCAAACTGATTGTGAGAAACACCGACTCCCGGTGGATAACAACCAAGAAAGGCTATCTTTTCTTCGTTCGCGGGGAGATCATGAACGAAAGCGACGTGCCCGTCAGCTACATAAAGCTCAGAAGCAGTTTCCAGGTATCGGGGCGGACCGTTTACGTTCAGGACTTTTATTCCGGCAACACCCTATCGCTTCGGGACCTTAGAAACGCCGATACGGATGATCCTCTTCAAAAACTGAGCAGAAAAAACGGGGATGACCTCTCGGCGCTTACCGGCACGGAGGCATCGGCCAATTTCAACATAAAGCCCGGCAACACCGTTTTCTTCAACACTTTCTACCTTTCTGTGAACAAGATCCTGGGCCTTAAGTACGAAATCGAGATTACAGATTTCGAAGTGATGTCCGAGGGCTAGCGTAAATCTCCCACGGTTGCTGCTTCGGTGGGAGCGTTCAAGAGGCATTTGCGCTGTTGAATATACGCATATAGATCAGGGGTTTTCGCTTGGGGCAAAAAACTTTTTACCCCGGGATTTCCATAAAAACCCTTGAGAACCGGCTGGTTCGCGTCAGAAACCACAAATTCCACCCCAAGCCCGAATCAGTTTCACTAAACGGGGAATCTCTCTCGGAAACTTACCGGAAAGACAAACAGCCCGTGAATTCAATTTAACTCGATTTAAAATTCTTTCGCTTGATTCAAGCTTTATAAAAGGTACTGGATTACCTATTCTGCGGGAATCAGTACCGCATTCTGTCTGAATCAGGCGACATGGCTTTGAGATTGCTGCAATACGGGCTGATGCCGCGCAGACCCCTCTTTCATTACGGAAACCGGAACCACAAAATCGTTACATCGCAAATGCCTCCCTTACACACGCCCTTGACTTGAGACGATCATATGAGTTACCATGTCCCAAACGGTTGTTATGTAACAAACAGTTGTTATCAATATTAGCACCGCTTGTTCCGGGCTTTTTGGTCCGTGCGAAGCGGTTAGCCCATGTGATGTCGGAGGAAGAACAGAATGTCACGAAACGGTTTGAAATTTCTTAAGTCTTTTCCGATCAGGTCTTTGGTTCCGGGTTCCAGCCATAGCTCAGGCTGGACGGAAAGTCGTTCTACCCCCCCCCCTGATTTTTCTCTAGAATGTTCAGATTGCACTCATAGGCGTGAAGGCTTAAGTTCTTTTTTCTTTGCTCTAAAATGCGTTGTGGTCTGTTTTGCCTTGGCGTTTTTCGTTCTAGCGGGAACCGCGCATGGGCAAACGCCCTGTCCGCACACACCAGCAGACCCGCCAACGGACCGGGATGCGCTAATAGCTCTTTACTGCGCTACAGACAATGCTAACTGGTACGACTGTACTTGGAATCTCGATGAACCAATTGGTGATTGGTGCGGAGTCACGGTGAATGTTGATAATGAAGTTACGGAGCTAGACCTAAATTATCAAGAATCGACCGGGGAGATTCCCTCTGAGCTTGGGAACTTAACTCTCCTACAAGGACTTGATCTCAGCGGCAATTTTTTAATTGGCACGATTCCCCCTGAGCTTGGAAAATTAACTGACCTAAGAGAAATTATTTTCAGCGACAATAAGTTAAGCGGCACGATTCCCTCTGAGCTTGGGGAATTAACTGACCTAAGAGAACTTGAACTCACTATAAATGATTTAAGCGGCACGATTCCCCCTGAGCTTGGGAAATTAACTGCCCTAGAGGGACTTGATCTCCAGAGAAATGATTTAAGCGGCACGATTCCCCCTGAGCTTGGGAACTTACTTCTCCTACAGAGACTTAACCTCTACCAGAATAAGTTAAGCGGTGCGATTCTCTCTGAGCTTGGAAAATTAACTGACCTAAGAGAAATTAGGCTCTACCAGAATAAGTTAAGCGGCGCGATTCCCTCTGAGCTTGGAAAATTAACTGACCTCGAGCAGCTTAATCTCTGTCAGAATAAGTTAAGCGGCGCGATTCCCCCTGAGCTTGGAGACATAACTGGCGTAGATTCATTAACTCTACGGATACTTTATCTCTGTCAGAATCAGTTAAGCGGCACGATTCCCTCTGAGCTTGGAAACTTAATTAACATGCAGGACCTTGATTTCAGCGACAATCAGTTAAGCGGCGCGATTCCCCCTGAGCTTGGAGACATAACTGACTTCTACGCTCTTCGTCTCCATAAAAACAAGTTAACCAGCACGATTCCCTCTGAGCTTGGAAACTTAACTTTCCTAGGGTACATTGATCTCAGCGACAATCAGTTAAGCGGCACGATTCCCTCTGAGCTTGGAAACTTAACTGGCCTCTACGAACTTCGTCTCCATAAAAATCAGTTAAGCGGCGCGATTCCCCCTGAGCTTGGAGACTTAACTGACCTCGAGCAGCTCTATGTTTCCGACAATGTTTTGGAGGGACCCGTCCCTACACAGATTCTTGAGAGTTTAGCCGACAAATCCCTTATTGAACTTGCCCTCTGGGGCAACGATCGGCTTAACTGGACGGGGATTTCCGATAAGCTTCTCAAGAGAGTGGAACGGGCGGCATTATCCGTTTTCTCAGAAGCTAGCGGCAGAGATAACTGGACAAAGAGTAATAACTGGCGCAACTCGTTCACGTTTTCACGCTGGCACGGGGTTCAGACTGACAGAGATGGCCGAGTAATTACACTGACTCTCGATAACAACAACCTTACGGGGGAGATTTCGGATTCGCTCAGAGGTCTGGCCAGATTGAAGGGGCTAGTGTTAAAGCAAAACAAGTTAAGCGGAGCGATTCCCCCTAAGCTTGGGGACTTAACTGGCCTTACGCACCTTCTTCTAGGTGAGAATCAGTTAAGGGGAGCGATTCCTTCTGAGCTTGGGGACTTAACTGGCCTTACGCACCTTCTTCTAGGTCAGAATCAGTTAAGGGGAGCGATTCCCTCTGAGCTTGGGGACTTAACTGGCCTTTTGGCGCTTGGTCTCTCCGACAATGAGTTGAGTTGTGATATTCCGGATCTGAGTCCGCTTAGCCAACTACTTGATCTTAAGCTTCAAAACAACTACCAGTTAGGCGGAACGCTTGAGATGGGTCTGACCGCTGGTTTGTATGATCTGAACACAAGTTGTACTGCCATCAAGACTCCGGGAATCACACCTCCTATGACAGATTGCATGGAAACGGTTCAGGCAGCTTGTCCTCCTCCTCCGGTTTCCCCGGTAGAACAAGAACCCAAGAACCTGTAGAACAAGAACCGGTAGAACAAGAACCTGTAGAACAAGAACCTGTAGAACAAGAACCTGTAGAACAAGAACCTGTAGAACAAGAACCTGTAGAACAAGAACCTGTAGAACAAGAACCTGTAGAACAAGAACCTGCAGAACAAGAACCTGCAGATCCGGTGACACCTCCTGAGTCGCCGCAATCGGATGGAGGCGGAGGATGTGCGTGTGCGATTGCTTCAAATGCGGGAGCGGGTGAAACATCTAAAGGCATTGTGTTAAACCTGATCCTGGTTATGTCTGCGCTGCTTGTGATTCCGTGGAGGAATCACTCGGAAGCAAAAAAGACTTGATACTTCCCCCTGAAGGGGACTGTGCGGATTTTCCTATAAGCAAACAACCGGCGCGGGGTGTTGGTCACATAAAGGCCGGGCGGCCTGAGAAGATGAGGTCTCTTGCTTCGGGGTGTTACACCGGAGCGGGATAGCGTTTCTCTACTAAGTAAAACAACTTGAGCGGTAAACAACCCTGAAGGTATTGTTGCGTGTGCTGGTTGGTTAGGACTGCCGATTCTGCGGGAATCAGTACTGCATTCTGTCTGAATCAGGCGACATGGCTTTGAGATTGCTGCAATACGGGCTGATGCCGCACAGACCCCGCTCTCATTACGGAAATCAGAACCATAAAATCGTTACAGCGCAAATGCCTCGTTCAAGGATCGAAATTGCTTTATTAAGCTGTTTTTAGTAAACTATCTCTCCTTTATAGAAATAATCCGGTGGTTAAGTAATGAAATCTACACGAATAAAAATAAGCATAAGTCAAGACGGTTCCCTTTCCAAAGAGTCCGTCGGTACCGTTGATTTCCAGTTTCCGGTCGTTCCGAAAAAGCTTTTGAGATCCATGGGATTTGAAAAAGTAGATGACACTACTTACGTGGGCATCGTATCCGTTTTTCTGAATCTTCTGGAAAAAGAGCAGGAAATAGAGATTGAACTCGGCGTGGAGGCTTCCGACGCGAGGAAGAAAATTCTTGATCTTTTCGGGAAAGGTTTTCGAAGCATGAGCGGGAGAGCTGTCCCCGGCGATAAGGAAAAAGCGAAACCCGCCCCGAAAACAAGAAAACCCAGGGCAAGGAAAGTCACCACCACAAGGAAAGTCACCACCACAAAGAAGGCTGGCTAGCTGCTATGCAGGATTTTGTTTTCGAAGAAGCGCTTACCTTTGACGACGTAATACTATCACCAAGCTACTCGGAAGTTCTTCCCAGCGAAGTTAACGTATCGGTGCGCCTTACCCGGCGTATAACCCTTAATATTCCCATACTGAGCGCGGCCATGGATACCGTAACGGAGTTTCGGACGGCGATTGCCATGGCGCAGGAAGGCGGCATAGGAATAATCCACAGGAACCTCTCCATCCCCGAACAGGCGGGCGAGGTTGAGAGGGTGAAAAAGTACGAAAGCGGAATGATAGTGAATCCCCTGACCGTACGTCCGGGAACCCGGGTCAGAGAAGCCCTTGAGATAATGGTTAAAAACGATATCTCGGGTCTTCCTGTCGTAAAGCCCGATAACACTCTTCACGGAATAATCACCAACAGGGACATAAGATTCGAAAAGAACATGGACCTTAAGATCGACAAGGTCATGACCCCCAGAAAAGATCTTGTCACCGTCAAGGAAGGCACCACTCTTCTGGAAGCCAAGGAGCTTCTTCACAAGTTCAAGATAGAAAAACTTCCGGTCGTCGACGACAGCTTCAAGCTTCGTGGCCTTATAACCATGAAAGACATAGAGAAAATAGAGAAGTTCCCCAAGGCATCTAAGGACGCGATGGGAAGACTTCTCGTGGGAGCCGCAGTCGGGGTTGACAAGCACAGCCAGGAGCGGGTGGATGAGCTTGTCGCGGCGGGTTGTGACGTCATAGTGGTAGATACCGCCCACGGACATTCGAAAAGGGTGCTCGACAGCTTGGCCCGCATAAGGAAAAAGCACCCCGACATAGATCTTGTGGCAGGCAACATAGCCACGTCTGAAGGGGCCGAGGATCTTATAAAAGCGGGTGCGGATTGCCTTAAGGTAGGGGTCGGTCCCGGATCGATATGCACAACGCGCGTGATAGCCGGCATAGGGGTGCCGCAGATAACCGCCATAGCGAAGGTCTGTTCCGTAGCGAAAAAACACGATATACCCGTAATAGCCGACGGGGGAATAAAATACTCGGGGGATATAACCAAGGCGCTTGCCGCCGGGGCGGATTCCGTCATGATAGGAAATCTGCTCGCCGGGTCTGATGAAGCTCCCGGGGAGGTCGTTCTCTACCAGGGGAGAACCTACAAGGTGTACCGTGGCATGGGTTCGATTGAAGCGATGAGGGCCGGGAGCAGGGACCGCTATGCCCAGGACGATGAGATGATGGAAGCCAAGCTTGTTCCGGAAGGAATAGAGGGAAGGGTTCCTTACAGGGGTAATATAGGGGCCATAATTTACCAGCTGGTCGGGGGGCTTCGAGCGGGAATGGGCTACACCGGTTCCGCAACCCTAAAGGAGCTTCAGGAAAAGGCGAAGTTCGTAAAGATTACCAACGCCGGGCTTCAAGAAAGTCACGTTCACGATATCGTAATTACCAAGGAATCTCCCAACTACAGGATCGGGTGATAACGGTTTTCTTATCTCGTAAAGTCAGCCTCGGAAAGAGCGGTTTACCATTCTGTATCTTTGGGACTTTACCGCAACGAGGGAGGCAACTGTAAGATGCGGGAAAAAGTTCTGGTTCTTGATTTCGGTTCCCAGTATACGCAGCTGATCGCCAGGCGTACGAGGGAACTCGGGGTCTATTCCGAGATAAAACCCTACAACACTACCGCGGACGAAATAAGGAAAGACCCACCGGGGGCGATAATACTTTCCGGAGGGCCCTCAAGCGTCTGGGAGGAAGCTTCTCCCAGAGTGGGGGAAGAAATACTGTCTTTGGGAATTCCCGTTCTGGGTATCTGTTACGGGCTTCAGGTGCTGGTTTTCCAGCTCGGAGGGGAAGTCGAACGTTCTGAGAAAAGGGAGTACGGCCCGGCCGTTTTGAACGTGAGAGCAGAAGACCCGCTTTTCTCCGGTGTAGCGCAGACCTCAGGCGTCTGGATGTCTCACGGCGACAGGGTTTTGAGAGTGCCCGAGGGGTTTGCGGCGATAGCCGATACCGGGAACACGGAATGCGCGGCAGTAAGAAATGCGGGCGGAAACATCTACGGGGTACAGTTCCACCCGGAAGTTGCGCATACGGAATTTGGAGCCAAGATACTTTCCAATTTCCTTTTCCAAGTGGCAGGCCTCAGTGGAAACTGGACGGCAGGCTCTTTCATAGAGCACTCGATACACAGGATAAGAGAAATAGTCGGGGACGGCAAAATCATATGCGGACTCTCGGGAGGAGTGGATTCCTCGGTCACAGCGGCTCTTATCAACGAAGCGGTGGGTCGCAGGCTCTACTGTGTTTTCGTCGATACGGGGTGCATGAGGCTTGATGAGGCACAAGAGGTCCGAGACGCTTTTTCTCGGTTTGAGATGAACTTCATTCACGTGGATGCCTCTGAGAGGTTTCTCTCTTGTCTTGAGGGCGTTGAGGACCCCGAAACGAAAAGAAAGATTATGGGCGAGCAGTTCGTAAGGGTTTTTGAGGAAGAGGCTGAGAAGATATCCGGCGTCCGTTTCCTTGCCCAGGGAACCCTCTATCCCGACGTGATTGAGAGCGTGAGCGTCAAGGGCCCATCGGCCGTGATAAAGTCCCACCACAACGTTGGAGGACTTCCGGAAAAAATGAATCTCGAGATAGTCGAACCTCTTCGGGAACTTTTCAAAGACGAGGTGAGAAGCGTTGGCGAGAAACTCGGGCTTCCTTCATTTCTCATAGGACGTCACCCCTTTCCCGGTCCCGGTCTTGCGATCAGGATAATGGGAGAGGTTACGCGGGAGAGACTTTCCATACTTAGACACGCCGACAGTATTTTTATCGATGAGCTTAAAAAATCTGGCGCCTACGATGAGATATGGCAGGCTTTTTGCGTTTTTATCCCCGTAAAGACAGTGGGGGTGATGGGCGATGAGCGCACCTATGAAAACGTCTGCGCGCTGAGAGCCGTAAGCAGTACGGACGGAATGACCGCCGACTGGTCGAAGATGTCCTATGATCTGTTAGGGAGAATTTCGGTGAGGATCATAAACGAGGTAAAGGGGATAAACCGGGTAGTGTACGATATATCCACAAAGCCTCCCGGCACCATAGAGTGGCAGTGACGTTTAGCTGACTCTTTTTTTAAATATGGCGAATTCACCCGTAATGGTGGCAAGTTCCCAGCCTTCTGTGCCAAGCGAAACGAGGGAATCTTCAAGACTTCCCCTGGCACCCTCTCTTCTCGAATCAGCCTCTTCCTTGTAGACGGCTATATCATGGTCCTGGGACCTTTTAACAAGCACGTCGGTCGAGACTACCTTGTATTCCCAGCGTTCCATTATTCTTCTTGCTCTCCTGTTTCTTCTTCGTCGTCTATTATAAGGAACATTGCCTTGTCACTTACGTCGGGCAGGGATTTTACGTGTTTTTCGTAATCCTTAAGGGTGATGTCCCCTTCCTTTATGTATCTTTCGTAAATTCGCATATCAAAGAATTTTTCATTATCTTTCATTTTCCAGCCTCCGTGAAGGGAAGATTGTAACCACGGGCGAGGTTTTTTCAAAGACAAAACGCTTCCGTCGGTTCTTAGCTCCTTCCTTGCGAAAACCAGTTCCATGTCCTAAGAAGTCCCTCACGCAAGGCTACCTGCGCACTCCATCCGAGCTTCTCCGCCGCCAGGGAGCAATCGAGACTTATTCTTCTTACCTCGCCGGGGCGCTGTTTTTCATGGATGGTTTTGAATCCGGTTTTCGTTACTTCCCCGAGTATACGCGCTATGTCGTTTACAGAGCTTTCGACCGAAGTTCCTATGTTGAAAGTTCCCTCTTCTTTTAGATTGGCGGCGAGCAGGTTTGCTCGGGAGACGTCAGAGACATGTACGTAATCCCTTGTCTGTTCTCCGTCTCCGAATATGAGGCAGGGTTTTCCACTTATTATGTTCTCGCAGAAAATCCCTATCACTCCGGCTTCTCCCTCGGGGTTCTGTCTTTCTCCGTACACGTTTGCGTATCTTAGGATCACGTGTCCGAAACCGTGGTTTTTTGAGTGGTACCTTACGTAATTTTCCGTGGCGAGTTTCGAGATTCCGTAGGGGGAGAGGGGAAGGGCAGGGGTCGACTCGTCGGCGGGAAGCTTTTCCGGTTCTCCGTAAAGGGCGCCCCCGGTTGATGAGAAAATAAACTTTTCGGTTTTATGTTCCACGCAGAGTCTTAGAACGTTAATGGAACCGCCTATGTTTACTTCGGCGTCAAAACTGGGATCTTCAACGGAATCTCTTACGTTTATCTGTGCCGCGTGATGATTCACGACTTCAGGGCGGAATTGACGAAACGCCTTCTCTAGTTCTCTGTGATCTCTTACGTCGCACTCGATGAATTCAGCTTCGGGCGGGATATTGCTCTCAGACCCAGTAGAAAGATTGTCGATCACGAGAACTTCGTGGCCCTCGGAAATATAGGCTTCGCATACCCAGGAGCCTATAAAACCCGCTCCGCCTGTGACTATTATTCTCACTTTTTCTCCTTCCGGATGCGGTGAAATAATAGTTTTCCCCTGGGATTTTGTCAAAGAGTAGTCTGGTGTGAACCTCGGGGACTGTTTAAATCGTTCAGCGGGCAAAAAAACGGGCATGTAAGGTTTTTGTTGTTAACCTCATGCCCGTTCCTAGATTATGCTCCGCCGTTTCGTGGTATTCCAATTATCGTTTCGTGGGAGACAGTACGCCGTCAGCATCCAAAAGATCATGGCAATCCCTAAAAGAACCGTCGGCGTTTGCAAGATATTCTTCCAATAATGGGTGCACCAAGGTGGTTTCGTCCGGTCCACAGCTGTCTTCTGCTATGTCCTCTAACTCAGGAGTCCCTTCTGGTACCATTACATATGGACAAATTACCACAGGTTGATAGTCCATGGCGTCATCGGCGCGACGGTAAGCATAGCCGGCCCAGTAACCGGTATATATCGTATCTGCATCGATATCATCGTCGGTTTTTGCGACAAGAAAATATGCTCCAGGCCTGTCAAAATTTCCTTCCGTTTCACTCACGTAATAGGTTGAAATAGTTCCGGCATTCATATCACTTTCGCCTACCTTTACTCCTACCTGTATAAAGGTTACAGTTCCGAAAGCCTCACCACTTGCGGTGATCCTGATGTTCGGTTCACTGAGATCTCCGGCTTCTTCCTCGCGCAGGTCGATGTTTTCATTCGTACAATCTGCTGTACCGTCTGCATTAACACTGCTATAAAATCCTTTCATCTTTACCGGTTCCACTTCCGCTTCATCATCGTCCTCCCAAAATTCAAGATCACAAGAAGAAAGTGCGAGCAATCCGGTAAGGCAGAACGCCACCGAAAGAGCAAGTATTCCGAAACTGCGTAACCCTCTGATACGGCGCCACGCGGGATTATTATAAAATTTCTCCATCTCTTAAAACCTCCTTTATTCTAATTCTGAGAACTTTGACATAATCAGTTTCCTATCTCCCAGCATCAAAGAAGCTAGCTCTCCAGCTTACTTTTCAATTTAATAACAAACCTTCGTTGTTGTCAAGAACAGTGATAATCTGATTTGAAAATAATTTCAGGATGATAGGAAGCGATCTGTTCTAATAAAGTTCTGCCGGATCGGGGAAAAACCCTTTTGAAGTGGAGTAGGGTTTTTAACCGTGTTTTATTTCCCATGAATTTGAGGTAAAAAGGGGTGTCAGCCTAGAGGGGGAGCGCTTCGGTTTATCCGGTTTTTAAGTTATACTCCCCCCGAACCCGGTTTTTCTCCGTCGGAATAAAGGCATCTATCGTTCCGGGAGTTCTTGAGCCTTTCATCAAAAAGCCAGATCGTAAAAACCGGGCTTGATTCGCTATGCTTCTCGCAATTGACGTCGGCAACACCAGCATAATGGTCGGAATATTTTCCGGAGAGGACCTTGTATACAGCTTCAGGATTGATACAGACAGGACCAAAAGCCCTGACGATTACGGGATTATCCTCTTCGGGAAGATGAACGAGAATGACATATCGTCCTCTTCGTTCAGCGGCGCCATACTCTCCTGCGTGGTTACCGAAATGCAGGAGGGGGTGGCGAAATTGGTAGAGAAATATTTTGGTCATCCGCCCATAATCGTGGGTCCCGAGACAAGAACGGGTATGCCGATTCGGATTTATAATCCTGAAGAACTCGGGGCCGACAGGATAGCAAACGCCGTTGCCGCTTATAACAGGTTCGGCGGAAGTGTGATAGTGGTTGATCTCGGGACGGCAACTACTTTTGACTGCGTTTCCGAAAAAGGAGAATATCTGGGTGGAGCGATAGTTTCTGGGATCGAACTTTCCTCAGTTGCGCTTTACCACGGAACATCCAAGCTTCCAAAGGTAGAACCTGAAAAGCCCGAGCAGGCAATCGGCAAAGACACCGTCGAGTGCATACAGTCGGGACTGTTCTACGGTCACGCCTCAATGATTGACGGGCTCTGCGCGAAACTGAAAGAGGAGATGGGATCTTCTCCGGAGGTCGTAATCACCGGAGGTTTCGCTGACGCGGTGAGCGAGGAGTGTGTCTGTGCGACGCGGGTTGACAAGGATCTTGCTCTCCACGGCCTGAGATTGCTCTATGAACTCAACTCGCAGATACTCTGTTAGGAAAATCGTTTCGGAAACCACCTGTTTCGTTCTTTCCCTTGAACTCGCAGATGGTCATCGCCACTGGGTTTTTCCAAACGCGGGATGGATGGATAAAAGGCAGAAGGCTGTCGGGATTGAGCTTGAGGAAAATGACCTGTGGGCTTTTCTCTGCGGGCAGTCCTGCTCGGCAAAAACCGATTTTTCCGTTTCGGGAAGGTACGTTTCGGGATATGAAGGTCCTACCAAACTCTCTTTTCGTCTTGACGACTCACCGATTCTTCGAGGCAATTACGTTTTGCTCTCTCCAAGCTGGGGACGTCACTCAAAAAGAAAGATGTGGCTTCTGATTCCCGCTTCGGGGAAGGAGTGCGGTCGGCAGTAACGGGCTATTTTAAGCCGAGGTCGGTGGATATTCGCGTATGCTCGGTTTTTCCCGGAGGGGGAATTTCAACCCGCTTTTCAGATTCTTCGGGTCTGGGATCATAAAAAATCTCTTTTGCGTTTGCTAAAAACAGTTCTTTCCATAAAGCGTATCCTTTCCTGTTCATATGAAGACCATCTTCGGTGAACAGCTCCTCTCTTATCTCTCCATTCCCATTTAGCATGTAGTCGTAGACATTGAGGTAAAAAGCGTTGGGTTCTCTTGACAGGAACTGTCTTACGAGATCGTTTGATGCCTCCATTCTGTCAAGAAAATGGAACCTTACGGGACTGGGTTTTATGGAAACGAAAGTTATTTTGGTGTGGGGATAGGATTCTCTGAAGCGGTGGTAGAAATCCACGAAGAAATTCAGCACCTGTTTTGGCAGGCAGCCGTCCCCGATATCGTTATCGCCCGCGTAGAAAACCAGGGATTTAACGTCATTCGGCTTTATCAGCCGTTCGAAATAATGCAGGCAGTAGGCGATTCTCGCCCCGCCGAAACCCAGGTTCGCGACATTATATTCGGGAAAATCCCTTGCCATGCCCCTCCAGAGGCGAAAACTTGAGCTGCCGTAAAACACCGTTGCGTCATTCCTTTTTCCCACGTGACGTCTCTCAAGGATTTTTACGTCCTGTTCGAACAGGTTCTTATCGATTACAAGGAACTCTTTTTCGACCTGCTCAAAGGTTCTTAAGTTGATCTTGGTGGATTCCGCCCGCCTTGCAAGTCCAGCTGCCTCTTCTACGTATGTTTTGTACTCGTTTCCGTATTCTTTAACGAACTCAAAGAGCTTGTCTTTGTTCTCCTCGGGATTTTTTATATGATCGGATATTCTGAAGGGCTTTTTTATTACCAGGGAAAACACGTTCTGGTTTATTCTCTTGTCGAAGTTTGCAACCGCCACGGGAACTATATAAGGTTCAGGCTCAATTGACGCGGCCAGAAGAAAAGCGCCGAGCTTGAACGGACCGGGCGATTCCTCAGTTGTCATGCTGGTTCCCTCCGGACTTAGTACTATGTTAAATCCTTTTTTGATGTACTCCTTGGACGTCTCGTAGAACTTTTTCCTCCACGCTTTTCTCCGTTCGGGTGTTGCTCTTGTCATGTCGGATTCGTCGGTGTAAACGTTAATGTGCCCAAGCCTCTCATAGTAGTATTCGTGTCCGTATTCTTCCGCTCTGGGGACGCGTACAACCCGGATCCCGGCTTCGCCGTACTTGGCATAAAGAACCATCGAGCTTATGAAATGGGAATCGAGCGTAATCTGAAAATGGTTGGGGAGAGTGTTGTAGGGATGATTTAGCAGATGATTGTATATGAATATGTGCCCCGGCTTGTCAGGGAGATTTTCCCAGCCTTCGATTACGTAAGGAGTGCTCTTGAAAACGCCCATGAACTGCTTGGCCGCCATGGTTCTTATTTCACTCGGAGAAAGCGACTTGGGCGCGGCGGTCACCGACTGATAAACGTTTTTTAGGCCCTCGAAAAAGTTATATTCCTTGTAGATTTTTCCGAGGACATCAAGACTGAGACGGGAGAGCTCTCTCTCAAGGCTATCGCCTTCTTTCTCCAGCCTGAACAGAAGCCGAAAAGCGTCATCAAGTGTCAGTGGGTTGTTTAGCAGATGAGGGAGTTTATGAATGGGAGAGTTTACGCTTAACTGCATGGCGTTTTGCTCGATAAGATTGCTTATGGCCAGTATTTCACGTTCGTATCTTTGCGATATGAGTCCCGCGCGAGCGTTTCGAAGCCGGATCGACACCAGCCACAGAAGTCTTCTGGCTAGAGCTAGGGCCAGGGATGGGTCCTGATTCAGGATTTTGTGAAGATTGCGGGCGCTTATGTGATAGATAACCGAATTTCTGCTCGCAACAGCTGTAACGTCGTTTGGCCCGGCAGGGGCGGCGCCCATCCAGCCGACCAGATATCCGGGAAGGCTAATCAGGTGAAGCGCCACGGAGTCTTCGATTCCGCCCTGCGAACCGTCGGGTGAGAAGCATAGTACGGCCTTTCCGTAAGCCAGTATGTCTATTCCTTTTGAAATATCTTCCTGATTAAATATGGGTTCGTTGTTCAGATAGTATTTTTTCTGGGTAGCTTTTGCCAGTTGACGCAATGTTTTTTCGGGAAAAACCTCGAAAAAAGGTGATTGTCTTAGAAGCTGAAGCGGGTTGGGCACGGATATGTATTTTCCTTCCTGGGAGAAACCGCCCGTTTTTCCCGCCTCCATGTCCCAGTTGACGTTGTTGTATTCAGCAAGCTCAGCTCGAACATGCTTTAGGAGGTTTATGCTTTTGCTGAGAACGAACAGAAGAAACTCGCGTCCCAAGAGGGGTTCCTGATCGAAGAACTTTTCCAGATTCTGATGACTCCACTTTAGCAGGACGCAGGGCCTCTCGCATACAATAGTTGTGTAGTAACGTTTGGGAGAGCGAAAGCCAGACCAGCCTACGGGAGTGAATTTTTCACTGCTTTTTCCCACCGAGAATTCATCGGTTCTGTCTTCGACGCTGATTGAAAAATTCACCAGACCTTCGACAAGAAAGTAGAAAGAATGGCTCGGTTCGAACTGCTTGGTGAGAACGTAACGTTCGGGTACTTCTATCAGTTCGCCGATTTTAAGCAGGAAATCGGTTTTGTCTTTCTCGAAATTCGAAACGAACGGAAGCTCGTTGAATATCTCTCTTTTTTCCCACATAAAAATAAATCATACCTTTTTTGTCGCCATAATATACTTTGACGTCTGAAGGGAGGTAACTGCTTGTGTAGAATGAGGAATTTTTCGCAATTTCGTTAAAAATAATTTACGCTGTTTACGGAATTTACGGACCACTTTTCAAAGGAGATTCAGGTGATAAAACATATAGTAATGTGGAAACTAAAGGATTCACACGAGGGGATGAGCAAGGATGAATGTATAGCCAAGATCAAGCAGGACCTTGAGGGACTCAAAAGCGCCATTCCGGAGATAAAGACTATGGAGCTTGGCAAGAATTTTAATGAACTTCCCGTAACGTACGATGTCGCCCTTTATTCCGAGTTTGACTCAATGGAAGATCTCGAAATCTACCAGAAACACCCCGAGCACGTGAAAGTCGCGCAGTTCATCCGGCAGATAAGAACGGATGTGGCTCTTGCCGACTACGAAACGTAAAATTTTTTCAGCTTCTGCTCAAACAGAATTTTTCGGCTTATTGTTGTGATGATGAGTCCATTGTTGACTCAACCAGCAGTTTCAATCCGAAAATCCGCGGATAGCAGCCGCCAGTGCTCTTTTAGCTGTTTTTTATGAGCGTGGTCCGCGGGCAGGTCGTCAAGAAATTTTGGCCAGAGAGAGCGTGCTTTATCAAGCGTGTCGTCAAGGTGCGGTTTAATAGCTTTCCATGGAATACCGGCTTTATCCGCCCAGGCTTTAAAATGGCTGAAAGTGACTTTGTACCAATCTTTGTTTTTGCCTAAGTTCAACGCATATTCCCTTTCATCACCCATATAAACGCGGGTGATCACGAGATCGTAGGCGGGGGAAAGTTCCGGTGTGAGCGTGTTGGGATAGATCAGAGAGCAGTTTTTTAAGTGAGCATCACCATTGGCCAATAAAATATTAACCAGCAATCGTCGGGCGAATTGCTGGGCGTTTCTGAGGCTGTCGCCGGTGTACTGATAAATGATCTTGCCTATCTGCTCATAGTTCGAACCGTCATACTTTTGCTGCGGGTACTTCGCCAGAACTTGGGCGAAGTCCTCTGTGTGAATGCGTTTCTCGCCCACGCGGTCAAACCGCCTTATTGCAAAGGCAAACTCTTCGTCAGGGAGGTTGATAGCGGGGAGCTTGTCTATTGCACCCATTTCAACCAACCGGATATCCGGTATATCAACGCCCGCTGTCTGTGCAAGCCGCATGGCGGTGAACTCGTTTAAGGGAACAAGTTTGTGTCTAGTGGACGGGGTCTTGATAATCCAGTCCCCAAGATTTCCTGATTCAGCGATCCGGTAGCGTCCATCCTGTTCTCTCATCGAGAATTTCATCTGTACGCCGGCCAGAGAAAAATGTTTTGCACCACTCCGTATGTCGGCTTTGATAGCTTTTGCTCTGGTTGCCAATGCGTAGTCGGGAACGTCATCGGGTTCTGCGACAGTGACGATCAGAGCCCCGGGCAAATCCTCTCCAAGACGGGCGAGCAACTCGAATTCGTTGTCAATATGGATTTTTAGACTTTGCGCCAGCAACTCTCTCAATACTCCTTCGGGCAACAGATTGGAGAGCACCGGATGCAGCTGCTGCCTCTTTGACCAAGGCTTTGCAAGCAGGTTTTTTACGTTAGGAAAATCCGGATGCGTTGTCAGAGTAAAGGTTGGTCGCGAACTGCCCCCTGTAAACTCAGGCGTGAACGTAAGGACGTTTCGGCCATCTTTGTAGCCCGTCAGGTATCCGACTTTCATGCCGTGCAGGGTGAGTTCTAAAACATTGACTTCTTCTGCGCCGCTCACGATTATTCCTCCAGCAGCCCCTTCCAAGGGTTATCAGAAATCGTTTCGTTTTCCACTGCAAGGCTGAAATCAAATTCAGCGCCTGAACCTATATGGGTTTTTCCTTCCAGTATGTCGCGAACCAAGCGCAGTTTTTCCTGCGGAATAAGTACAACTTCCATCCTAAGCCCCTTGGCAACAAGCTCAAGAGTGTCTAAGCGTGGGTTTCCTCTGGATTCCAGCCGCTGGTACTGCTGTCTTGACATGCCGACGCGCAACATCATATCTTTTTGCTTTAGGGCGAGTTCTTTTCGGCGGCTTTTAATCTGATCACGTATTTTGCTCATTTCAGTCTTTTCTCCAAGTCAATACTGTAAACAAATAAGATGCTCTTGAAAATTATAACAATATATTAGCTTCTTTTTGGTTAATTGCAATAGGTAAGTTGTTTTTATCTCTAAAAGAATCATATATGTTGTATTTCTGCTTGAAAAGCAACTCTGCCAGTCAAAAGCTGCGCATATCTTTCTTTTAGAGAGACATGCGGTGCTCTGAATAAAAATCTTGAGATGTTTAGTAGAAAAGATTCGGAAGGTATTAATCTATTTTGGATATAAGGACATTTACCTTACTAAAACGGCCTTAGGAGACTCTGCGTCTTGCAGTCGAATAAGGCGATATGTCAAGCGTGGATATCCTGCTATCCGCGTACATGTGGTAACCGAGCGTAGCTATCATGGCCGCGTTATCGGTGCAAAGGGCAGGCGAGGGCATAAAAACGTTTATTCCCTCGCTTCTGATTCTCTCTTCGCTGAGTTGCCTTAGTCTTGAATTACAGGCTACACCGCCTGCTAAAACGACGCTTCCCACTCCGTTTTTCCTTGCGGCGTTAAGAGTCTTGTCAACAAGGGTTTCCACTATGGCTTCCTGAAATCCTGCGCATACGTCGCAAAGATTTTCTTCGCTTTCAACAGGATTTTTCTTTATGTAGTTTAAAAGAGAAGTCTTAAGTCCGCTGAAACTGAAATCAAAGGACTCATTGTTAAACGGCCTTGGAAAACTGATCGCGTCGGGATTGCCGTTTTTTGAGAGCCTGTCTATTTCGATTCCTCCTGGGTATCCGAGTCCGAGTGCCTTTGCACTTTTGTCAAAAGCTTCTCCTGCGGCGTCGTCTCTCGTGCTGCCAAGCAGTTCGAAATCCAGAAATCCCCTTACCATGTAGAGGTTCGTGTGTCCTCCGGAAACTATGAGGGCGACAAAGGGAAAATCAATTTCGTTTTCAAGATGCGCTACGGCTATGTGCGCTTCCAGATGGTTTACTCCCACAAGGGGTTTTCCGTGGGAAAACGCAAGCGCCTTGGCCGTTGAAATTCCAACCATGAGAGAACCTATCAGCCCCGGTCCCTGGGTTACCGCTATGGCGTCCACTTCCCCAGCGGAAGTTTCAGCGGTCCCGAGGGCCTGATCTATTACCTGCAGGATTATTTCAGTGTGCATGCGTGACGCTATTTCCGGTACGACTCCACCGAAAGAGTTATGAACGTCAATCTGCGAGGAGACCACGTTTGAGAGCATCTGGTTTCCGTCTTTGACCACCGCCGCGGAAGTTTCATCGCATGATGTTTCAATACCAAGAATAAGAGAAGACATGAACCGGACCTCTTGTTTGCGAAAAATGAATAATAACTTTACCCAAGCGCTCGATTTAGTGAACCGCGCGGCAAGGAAGAGTTTTCGGTCTTGTTGTGTTTCCGTGCGAACATGTTCCGTTTGACATTCGGCGGGTCTATGAGTGTTTTTATACTAGGGAAGTTATGACGCACAAGCTTTTCAGACTGCTGATTCCAGGGCTTTTATGTCTTCTTTCGTCCGGCTGCGGCGGCGGGGACGAAGTTGTTCCAAACATGGCTTTACAAGATCCTGCCGGACCTATGCCTGTGGAAGTTCCTTCGGAAACCCCACAACCGGAAATTCCCGCGGAACCGATACCCGAGGAAACTCTGTCGCCACCTCCACCTCCGTCACCCCCACCTCCGTCACCCCCACCACCGTCACCACCACCTCCAGATTGCCCTTCGCTTGTGCTCGATCCGAAAACACTTACGGACCCGATATCCCAGCAGTCATATGAGATATCTATTCCCGAAGGGTTTTCCATCTCATTTTATTCCAATCAGATTTCTGGCGCTCGTTCACTTGCCCTAGGAACTAATGGCACTTTGTTTGTCGGTACGAGAAGTCTCGGAACCGTATACGCCCTTAGCGATACAGACGGCGATAATTACGCCGAGACCGTCCGGGTAATCGCGGACAATCTTGATGTTCCAAACGGC
Source organism: Thermodesulfobacteriota bacterium (assembly GCA_965229995.1). Lineage (GTDB taxonomy): Bacteria > Desulfobacterota_D > UBA1144 > Nemesobacterales > Nemesobacteraceae > Nemesobacter. Next base: position 420,322 of record OZ245933.1, read on the forward strand.
GTGGCATTTCGGGACGGAGATCTTTATGTCGCCGAACGCAACAGGATTGTTCGTTATGACGAAATCGAGAGCAGGCTTTCGTCCCCTCCTGCCCCCGCGGTCGTAATTGACATGCTTCCGGGAGGTGCTTCGCATTGGTGGAAATTCCTGCGGTTCGGACCGGACGGAAAGCTCTACGTTCCTGTCGGAGCGCCGTGCAATGTCTGCAAAGAAAGTGACAAACGGTACGCTGCGATCCTGAGAATGAACCCCGACGGATCAAATCTTGAGGTTCTCGCGCACGGAGTGCGAAACACCGTGGGGTTTGACTGGCATCCGGGGTCGGGTGAACTCTGGTTTACCGATAACGGAAGAGACAATATCAGTAACGACCAGCAAATTACTGATAACAGCCCTCCGGACGAACTTAACCGCGCTGGCAGTGCGGGACTTCATTTCGGTTTTCCATATTGCCATGGAACGGATGTTTCAGATCCAGACTTCGGTTCAATGCGCGCCTGCAGCGAATTTACTCCTCCCGAACTGGAACTTCCCGCCCATGTCGCGGCTTTAGGGATGCGGTTTTATACGGGTTCAATGTTTCCCGCGCCTTACAAAAACAGCATTTTCATTGCCGAGCATGGTTCGTGGAACAGGAGCACACCCATAGGATACAGGGTAACATTGGCGTGTCCCAGGCCGGGGAAAGAGGTTTCCTACCAGGTGTTTGCGCAAGGATGGCTTAAAAGCGACGGAACCGCGTGGGGAAGGCCGGTTGACGTTCTCGTCGCCCCCGATGGGGCGTTGCTTGTATCCGATGACCGCAGGGGTGCTATTTACAGGATTTCCCGCCGATAGCACCGTTTCATTGCCGTAGCGTTTTTGTTGCCGGAATATTTGTAAAGGGGCTTATAATCCCCTAAACTACTAATGTCCGAAGCATTCTTGCCAACGGGGACTTTACTCATGAGTTCTTCTCGAAAAAAAGAGAAAATACCCACCGAATCCGCAATAACGAGAGATTCTTTTCCAAACTCAAAGAAGATATACGTGGACGGAAAACTCCACGATATAAAAGTGGCCATGAGGGAGGTTGAAACCGATGATTCTCTCTCTGAGGCTCCTGACGCGGACAAGTTCAGGATAACTCTTTACGACACAAGCGGTCCCTATACCGACCCCGACGTCGATATTGACGTTCACAAGGGTCTTCCGCCGCTTCGTGAAAAGTGGATAAGGGAACGGGGAGATGTTTCGGAGCTGTCCGATTTCTCATCGGAATTCGCTAGAAAAAGACTTGAGAGAGCAAACGGAATAACTTTCGGAAACATAAGAAAACCACTTTGTGCCGCTCCCTCTCGAAACGTAACCCAGATGCACTACGCGAAAAATGGGATCATAACGCACGAGATGGAGTACATCGCCATCAGGGAAAACCAGAGAATTGACGAGCTGGGTGAGGTCTACGGGCAGCTTGGGGCTTACCACGAGGGAGTCGATTTTGACGCGCGTATCCAGACCGGCCACATAACCCCCGAGTTCGTGAGGGAAGAAGTTGCCGCGGGACGCGCCATAATTCCAAACAATATAAACCACCCTGAGAGCGAGCCCATGATAATTGGGCGGAACTTCCTCGTGAAAATAAACGCGAATATCGGAAACTCCGCCGTTACCTCAAGCATCGAGGAAGAGGTCGAAAAAGCTGTATGGGCGTGCAGATGGGGAGCGGACACCATAATGGATCTATCGACCGGAGACAACATCCACGAAACCAGGGAGTGGATAATAAGGAATTGCCCGGTTCCCGTGGGAACCGTTCCCATATACCAGGCGCTTGAAAAGGTTAATGGAAAACCGGAGGAACTTACCTGGGAGATTTACAGAGATACGCTTATAGAGCAGGCGGAGCAGGGGGTTGACTACTTCACCATACACGCGGGAGTGCTCCTTCGTTACATTCCGCTTACCGCCAACAGGGCTACCGGGATAGTCTCAAGGGGCGGGTCAATAATGGCGAAGTGGTGTCTCTCGCATCACAAGGAAAGCTTTCTCTACACGGAATTCGAAGAGATCTGCGAGATAATGGAAGCTTATGACATAGCATTTTCTCTGGGCGACGGCCTCCGGCCGGGTTCGATAGCGGACGCGAACGACGCTGCGCAGTTCGCTGAGCTTGACACCCTTGGGGAGCTTACGCAGATAGCCTGGAAACACGATGTTCAGGTCATGATAGAAGGTCCGGGACACATCCCGATGCATATGATACGGGAAAACATGACCAAGCAGCTTGAGATATGCGGAGAAGCTCCTTTTTACACTCTGGGTCCCCTTACGACCGATATAGCGCCCGGATACGACCATATAACTTCCGCCATAGGGGCGGCGATGATAGGTTGGTATGGAACCGCGATGCTCTGTTACGTTACCCCGAAGGAGCATCTCGGTCTTCCCAACAAAAAGGACGTAAAGGACGGGGTTATAACCTACAAGATCGCCGCGCACGCAGCGAATCTCGCAAAGGGTCACCCAACCGCACAGCTTCGGGACAACGTGCTTAGCAAGGCCAGGTTTGAATTCCGATGGAATGATCAGTTCAATCTATCTCTTGATCCGGATACCGCCCGTGGTTTTCATGACGAGACTCTCCCCGCCGAAGGGGCCAAGGTTGCGCATTTCTGCTCCATGTGCGGTCCTAAATTCTGCTCCATGAAGATCACGCAGGATATAAGGGATTACGCAAGAGAGCAGGGCCTTTCAGAAATGGATGCCGTTCAGAAGGGGCTTGATTCCAAGGCAAGGGAATTTGCGGAGAAGGGGAAAGAGATATACGTTGAGCGTCCAGATTAGGTTGAATCTTTTAGATTTTTTCTGGCTTTAAGTATCAAAATTATATATGTTCGGATTTTTCTTCTTTAGCTGTGCGCTGTAGTCCCTCAGGGGTAACACTTCCTGGATCAACTCGGTCCTCACGAACCCTAGGAGCTGGAGATTGGTAAGCACGCAGACGTTGACCAACAGTTTCGTAAAAACTGGAGACTAAATTTTCCAACTCATCTATAAAATTCTTTCGTTGCCCGAAACGTTTGGTCAACTGACGAATCATGCAGATTTCAAATCTAACAACATGTCGGTCTTTCGTGCTTTCCCAAGCAATTTTTGAATCCTCTCTTAATTCTTTTAAAGCGTGTTGTGTGTGAGCTTTGCGCCCGGGCCAATGTAATTTTATGTGGATATCCGTTTCTGAGGATTTCTGTAGTTGTTGTAGCAACCAATGGAGACGGGAAGTAGTAGTTTTTCTGTTGCTGGGTGCCATTAGCATCATTGATGCGCTTATTGTTCGTCTCTTTATGTCTACGACTAAGTCAATTGATGCGGCGGCATTCTGTACTTCCAATTTAGCGGAGAGTGTATGGTTTTTGACAAGTTTGGCAATATCTTCCTTTACTCGAGTTGCTGGATCCAATGCGTGAGAACGTGATAACTTGACTTCGACTTTCACATTAACTTGTCGGCTCAGCATTAGACTAATATCCTGAACCTCTTGATGCCAAGCGGCTACAACATCTTGTATTTCTTCGCTTCTTGCTTGGAGCGGAGCACCATCTGCAACTTTTTGTACAACATCGGTCCAAGCAGGGGGCATTCGGTCAAAGCTTTTTACTCCCGTACTTGAGTGTGTAAGAAACCGTACCATCTCGGTTAAGATGAAATGCTGATCCTCATCTTCAATGCTTTTGTTGGAGATCAGCAAGTCGGCTTGCGTGATTATATACATCCATGACCAATGATAGATTCCTACCTTCGAACGTGTTTTTGTGGGTAGCTTGATCGGGTGATGGTCCGGTCGTGATGTGAATTGGTTTGAGATAGTGATTACGGCATCAATATTGTGTTCTTTGGCAAGCTCCATGTAGTCAGAAATTTGCTCTTGATCCAACTTGGCGTTTCCGACCTTTGTTTCAATGAGAGCTCTCCATTCGCGCCTGCCTACTCTTAGAACAATCAGACCATCCGGCCGTTGAGTCTTTCCGTTGAATGTGACCTCAGTGTATGATTTGAGATTTGCGAGTTTTCCAATCTTCTGATTAACCGAGCCCAGCATGGATTGACCGAATTCACGAACATGGACCAAGCACGATAATAGGATTGCCGTGCTACGTCCTTCTTTTGAAGTATCCGCCAAAACTGGAAAAAGACGTGCTCTTTCACCACGCTCAAGATATTCAGGGAAATTACTCATGACTTAAATTAATAATATACAGTACGTATGTCTTTTCTTCAAAAAGATGTGTAATGATTGGAATTATATAGGTCTAACGATCTACTCAGGATTCTAAGGAAGCATTTATGTCTGCAAAAGTATATTCACGACCGGTTTAAGAGCTTATAATGGGTTGTCATAGTTATCTCCTAATATCACGTTCTATATTCTCAATGGTTTTTTTTAGGTCAGCGTACTGACACTCGAAAGGTTTGAGTTTTTTGAGGGAATTCAGTCGAATGCTTTTTTGTTCGGGGACTTCCCGGTTAAGTACTTCGGTGGGAAGGATGTAAAATTCCCAAGAGCGTGTGTTAAGCGGGTCAAATGGTGGTTCCTTGCTCGTAAAGACGCAGAATATGTAAAGGTCTGCCCAACGTCCAGCGGTTTTGCTGTAGCTGTACTGTTCGGTTTCTAGGGTCCATCTTCGGTGAGGGGCAATCCCAAATTGGATGACGGAGGGTTTTAGTTGTTTCCATGATTGCACGTACGCGGAACTTTTGACTTCAACGGTGGTGCCGGATTTTGTGCAGAGATCATACTCTTTCCACTCTTCCCTTGGTTCTTTGTGGAAGCCTAGTGCCGCTGCTACGAGAAACTCTGCCAGAATCCCACGGGTGGTATTGTTCATCAACTCAGAACCTGACCATCTCCAGTAGTCAATCAACCGCAATGGATGTCTGATTCCTAGACCGCGAAACGGTTCTTGGCCGTCAAGTAGTTTGGCTTCGTGTTGGGACAGTTCATCCTTCATGGATACAATATACATATAGAGGATATATACAGAAAACATAGCGCACATGTCGTTGCTGGTACTGTTAGAAAGGCAATGACGCAGATTCCCACGCGGGAAGCGGGGATTTTTCATGTTGCCTGTCAGTGCGTTATTAAGTATATATTTGCAACTTATTGCCAATCTTTTCCGTTCCATGCCCAAGCGAACAGACATAAAAACCATACTGATTATCGGCTCCGGTCCGATAGTGATAGGACAGGCCTGCGAGTTTGATTATTCGGGTACCCAGGCGTGCAAGGTACTGAAAGAAGAAGGCTACAGGGTGGTTTTGGTAAACAGCAACCCGGCCACTATAATGACCGATCCAGACTTTGCCGACAGGACTTACGTGGAACCGCTCGTTCCCGAAATACTGGAAAAAATAATAGAGAAGGAAAAGCCCGATGCTCTGCTGCCCACAATAGGCGGACAGACAGCTCTTAACCTTGCCGTTTCACTTGCCGAATCAGGCGTGCTCAAACGCCACGGCGTGGAACTCATAGGCGCGAAACTCCCTGCGATAAAAAAAGCGGAGAACAGAGATCTTTTCAAAAAGGCCATAGCGAAGATAGGGCTCGAGGTGCCAAGAAGCGGTATCGCACACAACATGAAAGAGGCCTGGGATGTTGTGGAAGAGGTAGGGTTTCCGGTGATCATACGGCCTTCCTTTACGCTTGGTGGAACCGGTGGAAGTGTTGCCTACAACAAAGAGGAATATCAGGAATTTGCCAAAGCGGGAATCGAAAGCTCTCCGGCAAGCGAGATACTCGTAGAGGAATCCATAGTGGGGTGGAAGGAATTTGAGTACGAAGTCATGCGGGACCATATGGATAACGTCGTCATAATCTGCTCCATAGAGAATTTCGACGCCATGGGTGTCCACACCGGAGACAGCATAACGGTCGCTCCCGCCCAGACCCTTACCGACAAGGAATACCAGAGGATGCGCGATGCGTCCATAGCGATAATAAGGGAAATCGGCGTTGACACCGGAGGATCGAACATCCAGTTCGCTGTTAGTCCCAAAGACGGGCGGATGATGGTCATAGAGATGAATCCAAGGGTTTCGCGAAGCTCCGCCCTCGCTTCAAAGGCGACCGGGTTTCCTATAGCCAAGATAGCCGCGAAGCTCGCGGTCGGTTATTCGCTCGATGAGATCTCAAACGATATAACGAAATACACTCCCGCGTCTTTTGAACCGACGATAGATTACGTGGTGGTAAAGATACCCAGGTTTGCGTTTGAGAAATTTCCGCAGACAACTCAGGCTCTCACTACTCAGATGAAATCCGTGGGAGAAGTAATGGCCATCGCAAGGACTTTCAAGGAGTCCCTGCACAAGGCAATAAGGTCTCTTGAGATAGATTCTTACGGTTTTGAGAAGATGTCGGATGATCCGGAAGTGGTTAGGGAGGAACTCAGGGTTCCCTCCCCCAGGCGGCTCTGGTATATAGCCGACGCGTTCCGTCTGGGCATGGACTTAGAGGAAATTTATTCCATTTCCCACATAGACCCCTGGTTTCTTCAGAACATCAAGCAGATTACCGATTTCGAATCGGATATTGCGGAAAACGGGCTTCACCGTGAAACCATGCTTCAGGCCAAGCGCCACGGTTTTTCCGACATTGAGATCGCAAGGATTCTCTCCAAAGAGGAAGCGGAAGTGAGGAATTTCCGTCTCCGCGAGGGAATTGATGTTTCTTTTAAGATGGTTGATACCTGCGCCGCTGAGTTTGAAGCCTACACACCTTACCTCTATTCGACTTTCGAGAGTGAAAGCGAGGCGCTTCCCACCGACAGAAAGAAGGTGGTGATACTCGGCGGCGGGCCGAACCGCATAGGCCAGGGCATAGAGTTTGACTACTGCTGCGTGCACGCGTCTTTTGCTCTTCGGGAAGAGGGGTACGAGGCTATCATGGTTAACTGCAACCCCGAGACCGTGAGCACGGATTACGATACCTCGGACCGACTTTATTTCGAGCCGCTTACGCTTGAAGACACGCTGGCTCTTATAAAAAGGGAAAATCCCTGGGGGGTTATAGTTCATCTGGGAGGCCAGACCCCACTTCGCCTCGCCCTCGCGCTTGAAAGTGAGGGGGTGAGAATAATAGGTACTTCTCCCGAGAGCATTGATCTTGCCGAAGACAGAGACAGGTTCAGAAAGCTTGTCTTGGACCTGGGGTTGCTTCAGCCCCAAAGCGATACCGCGAGAAGCGAGGAGCAGGCCATTGGTATAGCCCGCGAAATAGGATATCCGGTCATGGTCCGCCCATCCTATGTTCTGGGCGGCCGCGCCATGGAAATAGTCTACGATGAGGAGTCTCTCCGGACCTATATACAGCAAGCGGCGAGTGTTTCCCCGAACCACCCGATACTGATAGACAAGTTCCTCAAGGATGCAAAGGAAGTCGACGTGGACGCGGTTTGTGACGGGAGGACGGTTGTTGTGGGCGGAGTGCTTGAGCACATAGAGGAAGCAGGGGTTCATTCGGGAGACAGTGCGGCGATCCTGCCCCCGTTCTCGATAGAACCCGAAATTGTTGAGGAAATAAAATCCCAGACGAAAACACTTGCGCTCTCGCTCGAGGTGAGAGGGCTTGTTAATATCCAGTTTGCCGTAAAGGACGGCGAGGTTTACATAATTGAGGTAAACCCCAGAGCTAGCCGCACAGTTCCTTTCGTGAGCAAGGCCATAGGGGTTCAGCTGGCCAAGATAGGGACCAAGGTGATGATCGGAAAATCTCTTGAAGAGCTCGGGTACACAGAAGAGATCGTTCCGAAGCACTACTGCGTAAAGGAATCAGTCTTTCCTTTCGTCAAGTTTCCGGAAGTTGACACGATTTTGGGTCCGGAAATGAAATCTACAGGCGAGGTTATGGGGATTGCCCCCGACCTTGATCAGGCATTTGCCAAATCCCAGATCGCGGCTGGCAACAGTCTTCCGTCGGGCGGAGTGGCTTTTATCAGCGTAAAAGACGAGGATAAGTCAACCAAAATACTTGATATAGCTCGAAGACTCAGTGATACCGGTTTTGATATAATGGCTACCGGAGGCACATCGGAATTTCTCAATAAAAATGGTATATTTTCGCGAACGGTGAAAAAGGTTAAGCAAGGTCGGCCTCACATAGTTGATCACCTTAAAAACGGTGAGGTACAGTTGGTTATAAACACTACTTTCGGGAAAAAGGAGATCGCACAGTCCTATTCGATCAGAAGGACCGCGCTTATAAACAACGTTCCTTACTTCACGACTGTTGCCGGCGCGGTCGCCGGGGTTGGAGCGATTGAGGTTCTTGTGAGAAGCGGTCTGGAAGTAAAGGCTTTACAAAGCTACTATTAACCCGGATGCGGGAATGGTGATTAAGGTGCGTAGGAGATGTTGATGAGTACCCAAAGAGTTTTAATTACTCCCGATGGGTGGAAAAAGCTTCGGGAAGAACTCCACAGGTTAAAGACCGTTGAGAGACAGGAAGTGATCAGACTGATAGCGCACGCGAGATCTCTAGGGGATCTTTCCGAAAACGCCGAGTATGAAACCGCCAAGCAGAAACAGTCGTTTATAGAGGGCAAGATACTGGATATAGAGGGCAGACTGGGCCGAGCGGAAGTAATCGACCCCGAGAAAGTCACTGTCCGGGACAGGGTTGTTTTCGGTCTTACGGTTACAGTGCAGGATGTCGATTCCGGGGAGATAAAAAAATACAAGCTTGTGGGAGAAGACGAATCCGAACCTGAAGAAGGCTTCATATCCGTAACCTCTCCGGTCGGCAGCGCGCTTATCGGAAAGAGAGTTGATGACGAGATACAGGTCAGGGCTCCCGGAGGAATTAAGGGATTTCTGGTTATTAATATAGAATAATGCCTTGGTATGAATGGGTCGATTGACAATCTCAAGAAATTTATACTGTTTTCAATTGTTTTCCATATTCTTATATCTTTCGCTTGGGGGAAGATTGTCGTGCAGAAAAGCCTTCCCGTATACGGCGATCACATAGAGGTTTCCCTTAAGCATTTTGAATTCAAAAAACCCGCACCCGCAAAAAAAGTCGTAAAGAAAAAGAAGGTCGTCGAGAAGAAAAAAGAGAAGGTCGTAAAGAAAGTGGAAAAGCGGGATGATTCCATAGCGCTTAAGAAGGAAGAAAAACCCGCTCAGGCCGAGGAGGAACAACCCGAAGAGGCTTATGCCACCACCGCGAGACCTTCTTACGGTTTTACTCCCAGACCCGGCTACCCGGCAGTTGCCATAAGACGTGGTTACGAGGGAAGCGTGCTGCTCAACGTGCACGTCCTTCCAAACGGGAAGCCTGAGGAAGTAACCATCTTCAAATCCTCTGGTCATAAGGTTCTTGATAAGGCTGCTTTGTCCGCTGTTAAAAGGTGGAAATTTGTCCCGGCACAAAGAGGCTTCAAGGCAGTCTCAAGCTGGGTAAAGGTTCCGATAGAGTTTCGACTGGAGGGAGGCTAGGGCGTAGGCCGGGAGTTTCCGAGATTTTCTTTTGAGGTCGGAATTCTTCGTCTTTTTCATGAGAAATTATCTGGGCGTATTCGTTATATCTTTTTTGATCGTGTCGCTTGATCAGCTGACCAAGTGGCTTGTTAAGGCGCACGTGCCGTTTCTTTCGAGGATAAACGTGTTTTCCTGGTTTGATATAACGCATTTGCGAAATCCGGGAATCGCTTTTGGCATGTTAAGCAACATGTCCGAGAGTGTAAGATTTTACTTTTACATTGCTGTCTTCGTTCTGGTGCTGGTCGTGATCTTTTTCTTTCTTCGCAGACTGGACGAGGAGCAGAGAGTCTTTCGGTATGCGCTGGCTTTTGTGCTCGGGGGAGCGATTGGAAATTCCATAGACAGGTTTACCTGCGGATACGTGACCGATTTTATCGCGGTCTACTGGCCGGGGAATCCTGATCTGCTCTGGCCTCCTTTCAACGTGGCCGATTCCGCGATCACGGTTGGAGCGATCTCGGTTCTGATTTTTGGAGCTTTGAGACGGGGCAAGGAGATATAGATGTTTACCGGGATAATTGAAGATGTGGGGGCGGTTCAGGCGCTTGAGAAAAAAGACAAAGGGGTTCTTTTAAGAATCGGGGTTCGGAGAATTGACGCTGGGGATCTGAGCCTTGGGGAGAGCGTGGCTGTAAACGGCGTATGTCTTACGGTGGTTTCGGCAGGAGACGGGAGTTTTTCCGTTGACGCTTCCCACGAAACACTTTCCAGGACGAATCTTTCTCGACTTCAGGCGGGAAGCGGAGTAAATCTTGAGAGGTCTCTTCGGGCCGGAGACAGGATGGGTGGACATATGGTCACGGGTCACGTGGATGGAGTCGGGACCGTTCGGTCTATTGTTCCGGTTGGAGAATCCCGGGTTTTTTCTTTTTCGATTCCAGCCGCGCTTGCAAAATATGTGGTTGAGAAAGGGTCAGTCGCCGTTGACGGCGCAAGCCTCACCGTTAATTCGGTAAAGGGTGAGGAGTTCTCGGTAAACATAATTCCCTACACGCTTCGGGAAACGACGTTTTCTGAGTTTCGCCGGGGCAGAGAAGTCAACATAGAGTGCGATATAATAGGCAAGTACGTTGAGAAAATGCTCTCCGGCGCAGACGCCTCCTCCGAGGGTTCTCCCGTCGGAAGAAAACTGTAGAGTGATTTGAGCGAGAAACCACACATTTTCCTTGCGGGGTTTATGGGAGCGGGCAAAACCGGCGTCGGCGAGGAGCTTTCCCGAAAACTGCGAAGGGATTTTTATGATCTTGACGGTGAAGTGGAACGAGCCCAGGGACTTTCGGTAACCGAGATATTCGAAGCAGGCGGAGAGGAGAGTTTCAGACAGAAAGAAACCGAGATGCTTGAGACTCTCTCCCGGAAAGTGTCCCCGGCCGTGATCTCAACGGGAGGCGGAGCGGTCCTGCGACAACAAAACCGCGACATAATGCATGCCTCGGGCAAGGTCTTTTATCTGAAGGCGGATATCGACACCCTTTGGAACAGGGTAAGACGTGAGAAGGGAAGGCCTCTTCTTGACGTCAAGGACCCTCGCGCTGAGTTTCAGGAGCTTTTCATGAAAAGAAAAGATATTTATGAACGCTTGCCACATGTTGTTTCTACGGATGATATGAGTATTTCCGAAGTTGCTGATAAAATAGTCGGGATGCTGAAATGAAGCTGGAGGCTTTAACTATGAAAAAATCTGTTTTCCTGTTTTTTACTGCCTGTTTTTTGCTTGTTGGTTCTCTTTCATGTGCGAAAGTGGACGAAGACGACGAAACATCTGGACTGCTGTCAGGTGAAAGCGCCTCGGAAGTTTTATCTTCTTCAAGCTCTGCGGGAACTTTTCCCTCCCTCTCGGGTCTTGTCGAAAAACGAAAACATTCTGTTGTGAACATAAGCACCACGAGTGTCGTAAAAAGGGGAAACGTGCTCCCTGACTTCGGCGAAGGAGACGTCTTCGAGGATTTTTTCAAGAGATTTTTTCCAAACGACCGGGAGCGGGAATTCAGAAAAAAGGGCTTGGGCTCTGGGTTCATAGTCACCAAAGACGGCTACATAGTTACCAACAACCACGTGATCAGCAAGGCGGAAGATATACAGGTCGTTCTCTACGACGGGTCAAGGTATACGGCCGAGATTGTCGGACAGGACGCAAAAACGGATCTCGCGGTCCTGAAGATAAAACCTGAAGAAAAGCTTAAGCCCGTTGTTTTCGGAGACTCTGGAAGACTGAGAATCGGTGACTGGGTTATGGCCATCGGAAACCCCTTCGGTCTTGGCTACACCGTCACGGTCGGAATAGTAAGCGCGAAGGGAAGATCCTTGGGTCTTGGGGCCTATGATGATTTCATTCAGACCGATGCATCATTGAACCCTGGGAACAGCGGAGGTCCGCTTTTTAACCTGGGGGGAGAGGTGGTCGGAGTTAACACCGCGATAGCGGCAAGAGGTCAGGGAATAGGTTTTTCTATCCCCGCCAACATGGCCAAGGGGGTAATATCCCAACTCATGGAAAAAGGCAAAGTGGTGAGAGGATGGCTCGGAGTCATTATCCAGCCTATAACGCAGGAGATTGCCGAGAGCATAGGCCATAAAAGTACCGACGGGGCTCTTATATCCGATATAAGTCCGGGAAGCCCTGCGGAGAAAGCTGGTCTGCAAAGAGGAGACGTGGTAGTGGAGTTTGACGGAAAGCCTATAAAGGAGTTTACCTCTTTGTCAAAACTCGTGGGGATGAAAGCCCCAGGCACTTCCTTTAAAGTCACTATTCTCCGCGACGGAGAGCGTAAGGATCTTTCCGTTGTTCTTGGTCAGATGCCGGATGATCAGACCGCCGCCGAGTCTCGGCAGGACGAGGATATTGAATTAAGCGATATTACCCCGGATATCGCTACGCGGTTCGGTGTTGAGGACAAAGCCGGAGTGCTGGTTACCAATGTAAGCCGCGGCAGTTCCGCCTGGGAATCGGGATTTCGTCCCGGGGACGTGATACTTGAGGTTGACAGAACTCCCGTGGCGAACCTCGGGGACTACAACAAGATCGTGAGCGCCCTGGAACCCGGAAAACAGTATCTTTTTCTGGTAAAGAAACGCAAAAACACCATTTACATCGGCTACGCTGTCAAAAAGAAACAGTAGCTGTGAACATGAGGGATTGTGATAATTACTCTTCGGTCTTGGAGATGATTTTCTTTCGAAATTCTTCCGGCATCCGCACGGTTTTTCTCTCTTCGTAGTCAAAAAACACAAGCGAGGTTTTTACCCTGGCAACTTCTTTACCGCTTTTTTCGTTAACGAGCACGTAGACAAGCTCAAAAAAATGGTTGCCGTAATCACCGATGCCGATGCTTACTTTTATTAAGTCCCCGTAAAATGCTTCCGAACTGTAGGTGATTCCCACATCCCCCATTATGATTCCCACTCCCTCTATGTTGCCCTCGGTATAACCATGTGTTGTCAGGAACCTTACGCGGGCTTCGTGCGCGAGTGTGAGCACTGAGTCGTGTCCGAGATGGGAGCCGTAGTTTATGTCGTCTATTCTTATCGGGATTTGCGTTGAGAAGACGAATCTGCTGGGGAAATCTATTTTTATTCTAGACATTTTTTCGGGTTTTCTCCCTGAATATATCAGTATTTACTTGGCTAGGAAAGAATTGTTTGATTTTTAGTTTTAAGGGGTTATATTCATGCCTCAATAAAATTGTTCCAACAAATTTTTCTAGGAGGCAGAATCAGATGGAAGAAAGGACAGAAAAGGAGCATGTCAGTAACCACGTTGATATTGAATCTAAGAGGTTTTTCTTTGACGTTAAGGAAAACCACAAGGGTCAGTACCTGAGGATTACGGAATTAAGCGGCGGCAGGTCCAGCATAGTGGTTCCTTTTGAAGGAATAGAGCAGTTCAGGGATAAGCTGGTCGAAACGATAAACGAATCCCTTGAGTTAGTGGGAAGCTAGAGAAGTTCCCAAGCGCTTTAACCTCTCCCCCTACATTATTGCTTTTGCTTTTATCACTCTGAGCTTTATATGATTCGGGTCGGGAAGCTTGCTTATAAACCCGACCTGAACGTTTCTAAGCCGCATTACCTGCCCCGGGGCGAGAACTTCTTTTACCTTGAAGCGGTTTGATCCGAAAGGTGTATTTGCGGACTTATAAAACTCTATTTCAAACTCTATTTTCTCGTAAGTGATGTCGCTTATGTTCTCGATAACGAGTTTTCTAAGCGTTGCGGTTGATCCGGGGATTCCACTTCCCCATTGAAACTCCCTTATGACTATATCGTGTTTCGGGAAGGGTTCTCTGAGTTGTTCCTGAGAAAGTTCCATCCCCTTGTCTATAGCTGGTTCGGCCGGATGCGGAGCGCTTTCGGTTACTTCATCATAGCCGTCTCGGGATGTATCGGAAGAGGATTCTTGCTGTTTCGGCTTGTCTTTTTTCCTAAGTATGCTCACGGAGCTGATTTTTTCTTTTATCTTCTCGCCAAGGCTTCCCCCGCCCGCAAGAATGTAATTGAGTTCCTTTGCTGATATCGCCTCGGCTCCGGAGATGGCGATTGATCTCTCCAGAGCAGCTGGACTCGAAAAGCCGACGTTTATTCCTGTAAAAGTTCTCTCCGCTCCGGCGGGAAGAACGTCATGTATTATCACCGAAGACAGATGAGTGTTGCTTGGCCCGCCTCCACCCTCTTTTTCCGTTAAGAGTAATTTTATGTTTTTAAAATGGGTTTTCCCTGTATTCTCAAGGGTGATTTCCGTTATAAAACCTTCTGTTCCGAAGCTGGCGCCTTCAAACTCCCAGTTTTTTATGAAAATCACGTTCTCGGCGCTTGCAAGCGAAGAACTTCCCGATACCTCCGCGCCCGTTATTATTGCCTCGGAATCTTCAAGATCCGAATTCATAAGTCCCAAGCTCAGGTCGAAGAAGGTTTTTTCGCTTTCGGCGGGCAGTTCCTCGGGAATCGTTCCTTGAAGCGAGCCCAGAAACTTGCCGGTTCTCGTAAACAGATCAATCCTGAATTTGATGTTTTTGTAGTTTGTCTTGCCGGAATTTACAACGGTTATTTCCCCCAGCGTTGCGATGCGTCCCACTCCGTAGGATTTCCACGAGTAGTTTGTTACGCTGAGTTCTTCCTGCGGGTCTGCCTGTGCATAAGCGACTTCCGCCTGCGGAGAAAAAAGAAGCGGAAAAAACAGAATAGCAAGTGTGATTGTCGCAGCGTGAATTATGCTTTTCATCAGGTCTGAAAGAATGTTTCTAATAATATAACGGAGAGTTTTTGTTATGGAAACTCCCGAAGGGGGGTTTTTTGGGAATAATATACAATGCTAGCCAAGAATTCCGTAAAAAGAGGTAGGAAAAAGTGGGAAAACTGGCAATTCTTCTGTTCTTCTCTAAAAAACCTAGTTTCCAGAAGCAGCAGAAAGCGAGGAGATTTAGCAACTGCTTCTTCGTAGCACGTTTAACCCGTTATTGTAGCTATAGCATCGGAACGAGATTCGAGTACATCAATGATTTTGCCAAAAGCTGTGACCTCGAAGATTTCTTTTATGGGATCAGACAAGGAACACAACACGAATCTCGTATTTCTACCTTTTAATGTCTTTGCAATAAGCAGAATTGAACGCAATCCCACACTATTGATGTAGGACAGCTTTTCAAGATCCAGAACTACGGGATTGTCAAAGCCGACAATTTCCTTGTACAGGTTGTCGTGGAATTCCCGTGCGTTCATACCATCAATTCGACCAGCTGCGCTTATTACCAAGACCTCTTCGTTCTGATCGGACTGCAACTCAACTTGATTGTTTTGAATGACCATCCATTCTCCAGTGGCAGCAATCTATCTGACTGTAGCGTAACAATCAAGATGGGTCGTGATGGTGTGGTATTTCTCAGATGAGAAGAGTGGAAAAGCGGGGGGTTTTTGGCTAGTTAAGTATATAATCCCCGGTTTTTTCTCTTGAGATATCTCTAAAAAAAGTTATAAACCTAAAATCTACCAATCGGTAACCGAGGGTTTTTTTCGGCGTGCGATTCACCGTAAATCATAGAAGCGGCAGGTTTTCTCAATGGCAATTTACATATTACTCAGCAGACTTACTCCCGAGGGCAGAAAAACTGTGAAGGAAAGACCCGGGAGAATAAAGGAAGTCGACAAGGAACTTGAGGATATAGGCGTCAGGGTTCTTGAGCAGTATGCGACTTTGGGCAGATACGATTTTGTAAACATAGTGGAGGCTCCTGATAACGAGACCATAGGAAAGGTCTCGGTGGATCTTTGCTCCAGGGGAACGGTAGAGCTGATAACTCTTCCGGCGGTTTCGGTCGAATCTCTGGTTAAGTCCCTTAACAGGGCCAGGACGCAAAAAATTCCTCCCCAGCAGGCACGGGAGGATGAAAATGTTTAAGAAATATTTTGGCGTAGTGGAAGAACAGTCGCAGGACGTCTTTGGTACGCATGCGAAAAAAACGCTCTCGGTTTTTTCGTTTTTCTCAGTTGCCGCGGTCATTTTACCCCTCGCTCTACTCATTCTGTTTATTCTGCTAAAGCTTTTCTAAAGTATTAATGGCAAAAGTCAGAACACTTCCGGATGTCCTTGTCTCTAAAATAGCTGCCGGAGAAATAGTCGAAAGACCGGCTTCTGTCGTAAAAGAACTTGTTGAAAACTCAATTGACGCCGGGGCGACGAGAATATCCATACATCTTGAAGCTGGGGGCAAGAGACTTGTAAGGGTTGTTGATGATGGCCACGGTATGTCCCGTGACGACGCCCTTATGAGCATTGAACGTCACGCCACGAGCAAAATAAGGGATATCGACGATCTTTTCTCGGTAGGGACTCTCGGGTTTCGCGGCGAAGCGCTTCCGAGCATAGCCAGCGTTTCAAGGTTCAGAATGACAACTGCTGCCGAGGGTTCGAAGTCCGGAACCGAAATTTACCTTGAAGGCGGTGTTATGAGGAAAGTGAAGGAGACTGCATCTCCCGTGGGTTTATCCGTCGAGGTTAAAAACCTGTTTTTCAACACGCCGCCGCGGCTCAAGTTTCTGAAAAAGCCGGAAACCGAACTTGGGAGAATTCTCGAGGTTATACAGCGCGAGGCCCTTTCAAGGCCCGAGGTGTCTTTTGAGATTTTCTCAGACGGGAAAAATATCCATCGCTACGGCGCGAGTGAATCGCTTGAGCAGCGCGTAGCGCAGGTAATTCCGGGCACATCTCTTTACGAGATAGATTTTAAAGACGAAACGCTCGCTCTGCACGGCTTCCTGGGAAGTCCCCTGGATCCTCGCTCCTCAATGCGCAGGCTCTTTACTTACGTGAACGCAAGACCCGTAAGGGACCGTTTTATAAACAGGATTATAATGGACTGCTACGGAAGGACGCTTGAAAAGGGGAAGTATCCCCAGGGGGCGGTCTTCATTGAAAGGGATCCCGTATTGGTGGACGTTAATGTACACCCGACCAAAAGCGAGGTGATGTTTGAGGGTCAGTACGAAGTCGGCCAGAGCATTCGCCGCGCGATAGGCGGCATGCTTGCCGATGCTCCTTGGATGAAGGGCTACAGGGAAAGAACCCAGAGGGCTCTTGAGGATTTCTACGAAAGGCGAAAAGACCCGGGATTTTCTCCCAAGAAGGATTACTCCGCCGCAACACACTCGACTAAAACAGCTTCCGCGCAAGCCGCGTACAAGCCCGAATTGACATTGCCTTCCCATGGCGGCGCTTCCGCTATATCCGAAAAGTTCCCGGAGACCGCAAAGGAGGACATGTTCTCCGACGGCTTTTACTCAAGCCTCAAGTTTCTCGGACAGATCGGAAAACTCTATCTCGTATGCGAGAGTCCGGACGGGATCATTCTCATTGACCAGCACGCGGCCCATGAGCGGGTTAACTTCGAGAGAATAAAAAAGTCCTATCTCGAAGAAGCTTTTTCCTGCTCTCAGGAACTTCTCATTCCCGAAGTCATCGAACTTACGGTTCGGGAAATCAATACGGCGCGACGATTTGCAGACGAGATGGAAAGGCTCGGCTTTAGTTTTGAAATTTTCGGAGAAAACGCGGTGAGGGTGAAATCCGTTCCGGGATTTTTAAGGGACTCTGATTACGCCCGGGTTTTTACTGATCTGTTTGATGAGCTTGATGGTTTCGGTGACCCCAAAAGCTTGGGGGAACATCTTGACACCGTGTGTGCCACGATGGCGTGCCACAGTTCTATAACCGCAAACCGCAGGCTCTCGGAGCAGGAGGTCCGGACTCTTCTCGCAGACATGGACGCTTCGGAAAATCCGCACGCCTGTCCTCACGGCCGGCCGGTTGCGACCCGTATATCGTACAATATGCTTGAGAAGATGTTTAAAAGGATCTGATCCGGAAGGTTGATACATAGCGATTGTAAGCGAAAATTTCCAAGAAAGAATTACTTTTTGCAAACTCATAAAGGAGGATCAAATCCGAAATGGCTGTCGTTGACACGAGTCGTTTTCACAAGGGCATGAAGATTGAGGCTGAAGGGGCGATCTGGGAGATAGTCGAGTACAAGCATTCGAAGATGGCGCAGAGAAGCCCGATAGTTACCGCGAGGCTTAAGAATATCGCCACGGGAGCCGTGCGGGAAATGAAATTCCGAGCTGGAGACACGTTTAACGTTCCCGATATCCAGAAAAGGACGATGCAGTATCTGTACAGGGACGATAGGATGTTTTACTTCATGGATTCTGAGACTTTTGACCAGTTTCCTTTCAGTGCTGACATGATAGGGGATACGGCGAAGTTTCTTAGAGAACAGCAGGAAGTCGTCGTTCAGATGCACGAAGGAGAGTTCATAGGAGTAGAACTTCCCACTGCCGTTGTTTTCGAGGTTACGCACACCGAACCCGGAGTAAAGGGAGATACGGTCTCAGGCACTACAAAACCGGCAACCATAGAAACCGGAGCAGTGGTGGCTGTCCCTCTTTTTATTAATATCGGGGACATGATAAAAGTCGATACCAGAAACGGAAATTATCTCGAAAGGGCGAAATCCTGAGCGAAGACCGCCGAATCATTAGCCACGGCCTATTTTTCGAAAGGATCCTCCAGTTCCGGGTGCCAGAGTTTGAAGTGTTCCCTGTGCATTTGGTGGTATGAATCTTTCTGGAAATACTTGTCGTAGAATTCAAGATCGAGGTGATGGGCCTGAAATACCAGCCGCACGAACATCGGGTCCAAAAAAGCAGGAAATCTGCCGTAGTTCTCATACACGTAAGTACAGAAATCCTTTACTATCTGTATCCTGACTTCAGAGGGATGATATTCGTCGCGCAGAATTGAGGCAGGGTCTCTGTATGGAAACGGATTATCTTCTTTCCAGAACTCTCCCCTGATCTCTAGGAACCTGTCGACCGCTTCGCCCATGTCTGCTACGTAAGGAGGGCAGAGGGACTCGAAAACTCCGTCTCTTCCGACGGGATAGGGTGGATTGGTGCTCCTAACACTTTCCTCCGGCTGGACGAACCGAAAACCGAGTCCCTTGTGGGAAGGGTCAACCCCGAGTGTGTAATGAGGCAACAGTCCCGTAAATGTCCAGCCTCCGAGACCCAGAGCCTGAAGCGCGAGATTCATGTTCTGGCTTATGAAGGCCTGCTCTACGTTAAGGGTGGTCAGTACCCTTAATTCCAAGTCAAACAAGGAAAGCCTGACATCGTTTCTGATGTAGCCTTTTTCTATCCACTTATCAAGACCGCAGGATCTTCCCCCGTTGAGTTCGTCAATAATGTTAAAACCGTATTTGGCTCCGAAGTATATGAACAGAAGCACCATGTACTCAACGGTGGTGTTGGTCACGGGAATAAAGAAAGTTGTTCCCGGTTTGTTGGTGTTCCAGGCGTTGAAGTCGAAAAGACCGGGTTCTCCCTTTGGAAGGTCTGCTCTTTGGTTCTCAAGGGTAATTCTGCTTGCCCTGAAAAGCTCAAGTATT
Source organism: Thermodesulfobacteriota bacterium (assembly GCA_965229995.1). Lineage (GTDB taxonomy): Bacteria > Desulfobacterota_D > UBA1144 > Nemesobacterales > Nemesobacteraceae > Nemesobacter. The sequence goes on from OZ245933.1 coordinate 439,784, forward strand.
TTTTTAAGCTGTTTTTCCCTGTCCAATGACATAAAGATGGAGGTATCGGGGGGCATCAGGTCAAAAAGCCGTACCATGTAGACTCCTTCGTCGTTTGTGTAGAAAAGCTCGGTCGAATGGGAGTTGCAGGAGCACGGCCAGCTTCTCCCGGTCCACTGGAAAAGCCATGATATGCCGGTTCTTGGAAGGTCTCCCAGAGAAAGGCCCGTGGTTCCCGTGCCCGCCCAGATTAAAAAAGCCTCTTCAAGTTCGGAAAGAGGAACCGGGTCGTGAGCGGAGCTGTAAGCCAGATTCCCCTCGGGAATTTCCATGCCGAGGCCGAAGCGTCGCGACCTTCTTGAGAATATGGAGTCCAGCAGACTGAAGTTTATGGCTTGTTCAAAGCCTTGAGGGATTTTCATTTTTCCGCTCTTTTAGGCGGTCTTGCGAGAAACGGCCCGATTCCGGTCAGTTGCTAAGGTTTTTGCATTCCTCGCAGATTCCGCTGAAAAGCACCGAGTATCCGAGTATTTTGTAATTGTCTATTTGCGGGTCAAGTTTCGAATAAACTATCGAATCGTCGTATAGATCCTCTATCTTTTTGCATTTCACGCATACGACGTGATGATGAGGTTCCATGTTGGCATCATACCTGGCGGCGTGATACAGGGTGTTCACTACGGATATAAGTCCCATTTTTTCAAATGTTTCAAGCGTCCTGTACACGGTGGTGAGAGATATGTTCGAATAGTAGTCCTTTATGTTCTTGTAGATCATTTCGGTGCTTGGGTGCTGCATGCTTCCCACAAGCTCCCTGTATATCGCTATTCTCTGGGGAGTTACCTTAAGCCTCAGTTCTTTGCTTCTTTTTATGAATTGCGATATCTTGTTTTCGGTTCTGAGTTCAGAATTCTTCATGATCCGTCCCTTGAAGGGAATTAAAACAGGCCAACTTCAGTGTACCTTAAAAGTGTTTAAGCCTCAAACCACGCGCCATGGAAAAAACTGAGATTGAGTTTATGAAGAAAAACAGGGTCGTGGCCGTTATAAGATCCGCCAGTTACGAAAAATCTCTTGAGTTTGCAAGAGCATGCGTTGACGGCGGGATAAAAATCATAGAAATCATATCAATTTCTCCGGGTTCTGAAAGACTTCTTCGAGAGCTTGCCCCTGAGGACGGAATATGCGTCGGGGCAGGTACGGTTCTTGACCGCAGCTCTGCCGAGCGGATGTGCGATTGCGGGGCCCGTTTCATAGTTTCTCCGCACACAGACCCCGCGATAATCGAGTATTGCCGGAAAAACGGTATCACGGTCATCTCCGGAGCGTTTACATCCTCTGAGATGGTTAACGCCCGCAGCATGGGAGCGGACTTCGTAAAGATATTTCCCGCTTCGAGTTTCGGCCCGGGCTACGTGAAGGCTATAAAGGAGCCTCTCGGATTCATGGATATTCTGGTCACCGGAGGAATTACCACAGACAACATCGGGGATTATCTAGCGGCGGGAGCCGCACTTGCCGGAGTGTCTACCGCTCTTTTGGGCGGGGGAGATGACTATCAGTCCATAAGACGAAGGGCAGAGGAGTTCTCCGAATTCTCCGCGTGAAAATGAACACGAATCCGCAGTCAAGGGAGTTTTATCTTGATTCAATAGACGAGGTGTTCGCCGAGGTCTTTTTTCTTTTCGGCGGCTGTTTTGACGTCCGGATGGAAATCGTTTCTGAGACCTCGGTTGTAACCGCTTTTTTTTCGCCCCGCAGTCTTACAGTTGATTCGGAGAGGGCGATTGACTTTGAACTTTGCGCCTTCGAGTGTTCAGGTGTCGCCTCGGAGGATCTAGGGGAGTATCTCGGGACCCCGGTGCATACAAGCAGCGCGCTTGAGTTCTTCGACTATGTCTTTTCCCAAAGATCGGAAGTTATATGCGGCGTGGATTTTGCGGGAAACAGCTGGATAGTAGCCGTTAATGATTAAGAACTGTCATTATTTCCGGCCGCTGTGTTCTTGTTGAGTGTTTGGGCGAAGACGGAAAAATCTCTTTTTCGAGGCGGGGGAGGTTGCCTTTAGAACCTTTCCAGAATTTCGTAATAGGTATTTCTCTGCGCGGGGTTAAACCCTGCGCTTTTTATCATATGAACTAGCTCGTCAACAGTTGAGCGAATCTTGTTCTCAGTGCACCCCAGGACGTTCTCATCGTAAAGAGTTCCGCCGAGGTCGCTTGCGCCATAGTGCATGGACATTGAACCCATTTTCTTTCCCTGGGTAAACCACGAGCCTTGGACATGCTTGAAGTTATCGAGAAATATTCTGCATACCGAGAGAACCCTTAGATATCTCTCCCCGCCGATCTCGTCTTTTATTCTTTTCTCAAGGAGTGTGTTTCTGGGTTTAAATGTCCATGGAATGAATGCCAGGAATTTTCCCGTTTCGTCCTGAAGCTCTCTTATTCTCGACAGGTGCTCGATTATGTCCTCGTCTTGCTCAAAATGGCCGAACATCATGGTTGCGGTTGTCTTAAAGCCCGTGTAGTGAGCTTCCCTGGTAATTCTCATCCATACATCGGCGTCTATCTTGAGAGGACTTATCGCTCTTCTAGTCCTGTTTGACAGTACTTCCGCGCCGCCTCCCGGTATTGTTCTTAGCCCCGCGTCCCAGAGCCTCTGCAGTACGTATCTGGTGTCAAGATTTTCATACTTGGCAATAGCGGCTATTTCCGGGGCGGAGAAGGCGTGGAGATGAAGATCCGGTATTTCCTTTTTGGCTCTCTTTACGATTTCAATATAGTAGTCAAGTTTCAGTTCCGGGTTGTGACCGCCCTGCAAAAGGACCGTAGTGGCGCCGTTGTGATACGAGGTGCGCATTATTTCGATTACTTTGTCGACGCTCAGGGTGTATGCATCGTAGGCGCCCGGAGGTCTCCAGAAGGCGCAGAAAAGGCACTCCGTGTCGCAGACGTTCGTGTAGTTGGGATTTGTGTCCGCGACGAAGGTCACTATGTTTTCCGGATTAAACCTTTTCCTTATAATATCGGCTAGGGAGCCGAGCTGGAGCAGGTCCGCTTTCCCAAGAAGCAAAGTGGCTTCATCGGTCGATATCCGCTTACCTTCAAAAACCTTCCTGTAGATATTTTCAAGCGAACCCATAGCGAAACTAATAAATCTAATAGCAACCACAAAGTCAATTCTGTGTGCAGTGTTCCTGAAATCACCTTCAAAACGGGTGTGAGCAGAAGGGTTCCTGCGGTTGAGAAAAAGCGTATAGTTAGGCGTAGTGTTTGGCACCTTCGAGTTGGTGATGTGATTTGTTTAAGAGCCCATGGTTAGAATCTCAGTCATTGCTTCTTTGTGGATGCTGGTGACGGCATGCTTCGCGGGGTTGCCGGTGCCCCCAGCTGCTGTTATTCCCGCAGATCCATGTGGCGGCAAGGCTCCGGTTCTCACTCGTGGAAGTCTCGAACGGACCAGCGAGACTGATCCTGTGATTCTGGCCCGTCGCGTCATCCTTCGGTCCGATTATGAAACAGAGTCAGGAATCCCGGATTTTCCCGGATACAGTCTGATTGACGACATAGCGCGGGTCTTGGGGCTGATACGTGTTGTCTCCCCGGAAATGGTCGAGGTGAGTGCACGTCTAAAATGGGAACCCGGGACACTAATTCTGGGTCTGGAACCGTCTCTGTTTGAAGCTGTGTCCGTCGGTCTGCCCGAAGAGAGAATCTCCGGTCCTTTTTGTACCGGGCACCCAGAATTTGACGCTCTTAATGCGGCGGTCGGCCTTCGAGGCGTGGAAATTCTTCCTTTTGAATATGCGCTTGCCATCGTGATCAGGTTTCACCCGCGCGAGTGCGTCCATTCCGCGGCCATATCATATCATGGGATAGAAGGAATCATCTACGCCAGTCCTGATTTCGTATTGGGAGATGGTTCCGATATTGAGGTGCTGTGGTCGGACGGGAAATGGTACGCGGTGTTTCGCAGGGCATGGGGCGATTGTCCGTCCGGCTGTATTTTTTCAGAACTCCACTTCTTTGTCGAGCACGAAGGTGACGTCAAACGAATTGATCCGGAGCGCGCAGCGGAAATCGAGGGGTTTGCCCGAATCCTTGCGGAGCGCGGCTGGATGCAGCGGCCCGAAGAGCAATAACTATTGTCCGGTTAACTTGTTGTACAGAAGTAGTCGGTGTTGTTTTCTTTGGCGTGTATTTTGAATCCATTTTTGTTATCCTGTTTGAGAAGGTTTTGCCCGGTGGTATGTCGGCGGTTTTCCTTTTCGTGGCTGGTACGCACCGGGGTTTGGGACCGAAAATTGATATTTGCTTAGGTGTGTGGCTTGAAGAAATTTCCTGAAAAAAAGCTTTTCCTTCTTTTTTTTCTGTTTTTTTGTCTTTCCTGCAGCGGTGTGGGACTTTCCGTTAACCCTGACCGGAGTCCTGAGAGCGGCGACCAGGAGGATGCCTATTATTATTTCGCGCTTTCAAGATTTTATCTCGAAGAGGGAAATCTGTCGCGCGCGGTAGAGAATCTTAAAAAGGCAGAACAGATAGATCCCCGTTCTTCCGAAATAAAATACCGTCTCGGTCTAATTTACATGATCTTTAACATGCCTGAGAATGCCGTCGCCAAGTTTACGCAGTCCATCGTTCTTGATCCATCGAATTCTCCGGCTTACAGGGATCTTGCCCGCATCTACCTCGCATACCCTGATGAAACAATGAAGAAGAGGGGTAAGAAGTTCCTGCTTAAGGCGGCTGAGATCGATCCTGGGGACAAGGAAACTTATCTGCTTCTTTGTGCAAGTGAATTGTATTCCGGCAATCTTGATAAGGCGGAAAAATACGCTCAAAAAAGCCTCTCAATAAGTTCAACCGATGTCATGGGCCACTTTTACCTTGGAAGTATTGCCGTCAGAAAAAGCGATCTCGACTCCGCGGTAAAGCACTACAAAAGGGCGCTTGAAATTCAGCGGACTTACTATCCGGCGTTTGTCGGGCTTGTGGAAACTCTTGAGAAGGCGAAAAGAATTGAAGAAGCGATAGAACAGTACGAGTCTGCAATCAGGAGATTTGCTCCTTATCGCGAAGTTTTCATTTCCTATGGGAACATGCTCTACCGCCACCGCAGGTTCAAAGAGGCCATCGAGCAGTACCGCAATGCGGAGGCCGCGGATCCGGAGAATCCCGAGATCAAATTCAGAATAGGTCTCTTGCACCTTGAAAGAGGTAGTTATGAGGAAGCGGTCGGAAAACTAGAACGGGTCCTAGAGCGGTTACCGGCGCATTTCGGGGCAAAATATTACTCCGCCGTCGCCCACACTAAGCTCGAACGGTATTCTCAATCAAGGAAGCTTCTCGATTCAATACCCGAAAGCTCTGATTTTCACGTAGACGCAACCGTCCACCGGGCCTATATACACGAACTTGAGGGTTCAGCCCAAAAAGCGACTGAGACACTGAAAACACTTTACGAAAAAGATCCGTACAACCCCAAGGTCGTAAATTCTCTGGGGGAACTCTACGGAAGGCAGGGAAGGCAGGAGGATTCAGTCTCTTTGTACGGCGGTTATCTTGAAAAGCATCCCAACGACGAATCCGTTCTCTATTCGCTTGCCGTTTCCTATTACTATAGCGACCGTATATCGGAAGCGCTTTCGGTAATGGGAGATATAATGAGCAGGAATCCGGAGAATTTCGATGCGATGAATTTTGTAGGGTATACCTACGCCGAGCGTGGAGAAAAACTTGATTACGCCGAGCAGCTTATAAACAAGGCTCTGGAACTTGCTCCGGAGCGGAGTTATATAATTGATAGCCTAGGGTGGGTTTACTACCAGAGGGGAAACTTCACCAAAGCCCTTGAATACCTGCTTCGCGCCTCCGAGATACCCCCTCCCGACCCGTCCATTTTAGAGCATGTGGGTGATGTGTACGAAAAACTCGGCCAAAGAGAACTTGCGGCGGAAAATTATGCAAAGGCCCTTGAACTTTTAGATTCACAGAAGCTTTTTACGGTTGAAGATAAAAAAGTACGCACGAGACTCCAAGAGAAGCTAAAGGAATTCGGACGTGATGAGGAATAGCTGCGTTCTTATTCCGCTTGTCCTTCTCCTTTTTTCCTGTGCCGGGAAATTCCCGCCGGCAGTTACTGAACACCAGGATTTTTCCGCCATATTGGCGAAGGCAAAACAGACCCAGCAGGGTTTTACTTCAATAAAAGCCAGGGCCAGGGTGTCGATAAAATCCCCGCAGGCGAAAATTGTTTTTGATCAGGTAGCCACTGTTGTCCGCCCGGAGTTTCTGAGGATTGCCGTTTTCGCTCCTTTCGGCGAGATGCTAGCAAGGGTAGTTTCTGACGGGAAAAACGTCAGAATGAAAACCAACTGGGAAGAGGTCGTTTTTGAAAACACGGAGGATTTCAGGCTTTCCTATCTTTATCCTGGACTTCCGCCTCAGCTTGGCGTTAGGGACGTTATCAACTTTTTGCTCGGGGGATCTCCGGTTGCCATCCCCAAGAAGGATTATTCTGTGCGGGTGGGGGAAAGTGGAGGGGAGATAACTTTCGTGTTTTCAGGAAAGACGCCCGTTGAGGTCACGGTTGATCCCCGGAGAAACTTTATAACCAGAGTTGAGGGCGAGCTTTCCGACGGACAGAAGGCTAAAATCGAATTCTCCCTGCTGGAGCGGATTGCCCCGGATACTTATTTTCCGAGAAAACTGCTGTTTGAAACCGCTGATTACAGTCTCAGCGTGAATTATGATGAAAATTTACGGGTAAACTCAAAGGCGGATATTTCTTTGTTCCGGCCCACGGAGTAACGTTGAATTGTCGCAAAAGCCGCTTGTAAAAAACTTCGTAATAAGAAACCGGCTGGGTCTTCACGCCAGAGCAGCCGCGGTCCTGGTTGCCCTGACCAGCAGGTTCAGTTCCAGTATAATGATAAGGAAAGACAGCTTCGAAATAGACGGGAAAAGCATACTGGGTGTTTTATCCCTCGCCGCTATTTACGGTACGGAAGTTGCTGTTACGATAGTGGGAGAAGATTCGGAGCTTGCCATGGAGGAAGTTTCCCGTTTGATTGAAAACGGTTTCGGAGAAGGAATCGATCTGGAGAACTGAGTTTGCGGGATTTTGCAAACAGGATGAGATCGATCCCGGTTTTTAAGGGAAAACCGCAGTTACGGCCATGAAGCTTATAAGGATCAATTCGAAGAATCTGGAAAAAAGGTCTAGGGAAATAGAAAAATCGGCTTCCCACTTTGACCCCGAGCTTGTTTCGCAGACGGAAAGAATTGTAGAAGATGTCAGAACGCGTGGAGACTCGGCGCTTTTCCGTTACGCGAAAAAATTTGACGGACCGCATGTAAGCGCGAAAAACGTAAAGGTTTCCGATCGTGAGTTCAAAGAGGCGGCAACCGCCGTCGCGCCAGGCATTGTAAAGGATCTTAAGAAAGCCGCCTCCCGGGTTCGCTCCTACCAGAGAAAAAAGCTTCCGAAGGCCAAGACCTACAAGGATGCGCTTGGAAACGAGCTTGGCTGGCTGATAAGACCTATTGAGAAGGTAGGGATCTATGTTCCGGGCGGAAAAGCCTCTTATCCTTCAACCGTGCTTATGACCGCCATACCGGCGCAGATTGCGGGATCAAGCGAGATAAGCGTCGTCACGCCGTGTTCTGGGGAACGGGTAAATCCCGCGGTTCTTTTGGCGTGTGAGATCGCCGGGGTGAGCAATGTCTATAAAATCGGCGGGGCCCATGCCATAGCGGCCATGGCCTTTGGGACCAGAAGCATACCGAAAGTGGATAAGATCGTGGGTCCGGGAAACATCTACGTTACGATAGCGAAAAAACTGGTTTACGGCTTCTGCGATATTGACATGCTGGCAGGGCCGACCGAGGTTCTGATTATTGCCGACGGTTCATGTCCGCCGGGGTGGGTGGCTTCGGACCTGCTTGCCCAGGCCGAGCATGACGAGATGTCAATCCCGATTTTAGCAACCACCAGCTACGATTACGCGAGAGAGGTGAAAAAGGAACTGCTCTCGCAGCTAAAACAACTTGACAGGGAAGAAATCGCGGGTGCTGCAGTCTCCAATAACGGAAAAATCTATGTGACTGAAAACATGGAGCAGGCCGTGGCGCTTTCAAACGCAGTTGCTCCCGAGCATCTTGAACTATGTGTAAGTTCCCCTAAATCCCTTCTCAAAAGCATAAAACACGCGGGAGCGGTGTTCTTGGGATCTCTTTCGACCGAGCCTTTCGGCGATTACGTGTCGGGTCCGAGTCACGTGCTTCCCACGGGGGGAGCGGCAAGGTTCTCCTCTCCTCTGAGTGTTTATGATTTCCTGAGAATGCCGAGCACTATATTGATGTCGAAAAAAGGCTTTTCGTCTCTCAGCGCGACCGTTATGAACCTCGCCCACGCCGAGGGGCTTTCGGGTCATGCGTTTTCGGTAAAGAGACGGATTGAGGATTCCTGAGCAATGTTCATACTACGACATAGACCGGGAGACGCCAGTGTCTGATGCAAGTTCAATCAAGAGCAGGATTTCTAAGAACGTAAGATCCATATCTCCTTACTCGGTGCCGAGGATCGAGTGCTCAGTGAAGCTTGACGGAAACGAAAGTCCTTACGACCTTGAAGGCGAAGAGAAACTCCTGCTTTCCGAGCGGCTGGCGGAGCTTCCCGTAAACCGTTACCCGGATCCTGAGGCTCTGGGCGTAAGAACCTCCCTTTCCCGCACGGTGGGCTTTCCCACAGACGGTATATTGCTTGGCAACGGCTCAGACGAGATCATCCAGATGATCATCGAGGTGTTTGGGGGAAAAAGCGGTTGTGTTCTCGTGCCGTCCCCGACTTTTTCAATGTATAGGATCACGTCGCTTACCCTCGGCAGGGAGGTAAGGGAGGTCCCGCTTGATGAGAATTTTGATATAGATCTCGAACCGACCTTGGAGATGGTCCGCGCTGAGGATCCCGACATCGTCTTTCTTGCGACCCCGAACAATCCTACGGGAAACTCTTTTTCGGAAGAAAAAGTGCTTGAAATCTTGGAGACAAGCCTAGGCGCGGTGGTTGTCGATGAGGCCTACTGTGATTTTTCGAAAAAAAGCTACATTCCCCATATAGAGAAATATGAAAATCTGCTGGTACTGAGAACGATGTCCAAAATAGGATTTGCGGGGGCTAGGCTCGGAATGCTCTTTGCGCGACCGCAGATCGCAACCGAGGTAAACAAGGCGCGTCTGCCCTACAACATAAATTCTCTTAGCCAGCAGATAATGTCCTTTGCGCTTGAGAACCCCGAAATTATTGAACTTAAGATAAGCCTTATATTAAGCGAAAGAGAAAGGCTTCACGCCGCGCTTGAGCGGATTGACGCCATTCATGTGTATCCCACGGATGCGAATTTCTTTCTGGTCCGGGTTCCGGATGCGGACTTTCTTTTCACGGAGCTGGTTAAAAGCGATATTTTGGTCCGCCGCTTCAAAGGAAAGGGACGCCTTGGCGACTGCCTTAGGATCACGGTTGGAACGAGGGAGGAAAACGACAGGCTCACCGAAGCCTTAGTCGGCATATTTTCTTCCTAGGAGTCTGTCGGACTTTAGCGTGTTGTTTTGGGTAAAATAATAGCATTAAGAATACCGGAAGGAGGACACGAGACTATGCGTAAAAGGTTTGTTTCCGTAGACCGCAGAACACCCCAGATGTTTCCGGCTAGCATAGATGATTATTTACCCGAAGATCATCTTGCCCGTTTCGTGGTGGATATAGTGGAGCAGATGGATTTGAGGGGTTTGGTGGAAGCGTATTCGGGCAGGGGGTCATCGGCATATCATCCTGGGATGATGGTGGCTTTGTTGTTTTACGGGTACGCGACGGGGACGTTTTCTTCTCGCAAGCTTGAGAGAGCGACGTATGACAGCATAGCGTACAGGTATATCTGCGCGAACAGGAATCCTGATCATGACAGCATAAACAGTTTCCGCAAGCGTTTTATGAAGGAGCTTGAGGGGATGTTCGTGGAGATACTGGTGATAGCGAGGGAGGTGGGGATGTTGAAGATGGGGACAGTGAGTTTGGATGGTACAAAGATAAAGGCCAACGCGAGCAAGCGCAAGGCGCTTAGCTGGAAGAGGGCATTGGAGATAGAGAAGGGGTTAAAGGAAGAAGTTAAGGAACTAATGAGGTTAGCCGAGGAGGCCGACAACAGTTCATTGCCCGAGGATGTGGACATACCCCAGGAGTTGGCGAGGCGGGAGAGTCGGCTTGAAGTAATAAGGGAGGCCAAGAGGGAGATAGAAGCTCGTGCGAAGCTGCGGTATGAGGGGAAGCTTGAAGAGCATAAGGAGAAGATGGGGAAGAGGTCGAGGGGGGCGGAGCCGAAGGAGCCTGAGGGTGGTCCGGGGGACAAGGATCAGGTGAATCTTGTGGATAAGGATTCACGGATAATGCAGACAAGCGTGGGATTTGAGCAGAGTTACAACGCGCAGGCGGGCGTGGAAGTGGAGAGCAAGCTGATAGTGACCCGGCACGTTACGCAGAACACCAACGACAAAAAAGAGATAGAGCCGACGCTTGAGCAGTTAAGGGGGCAGGAAAAACTGCTGGGAGAGGCGGAGAATCTGCTTGCCGACGCGGGTTACTTCTCCCGGGGCAATGTGGAGGTTTGCGGGAGGAAAGGAGTGAAGCCGTTTATATCAACGAGCAGGGAGAAGCGCAACGAGCCGTTTTGGGAGAGGTTCGCTCAGGGTGAAGAAGAAGACTCGAAGGAACCGGTCACTGGGGTTGAAGATATGAAGAGGCGGATGAAGACGTCTGAGGGGAAGAAGCTTTACGCGAAGCGCAAGTCAACTGTAGAACCCGCGTTCGGGGTGATAAAGCATGTGATGGGATTCCGGCAGTTTTTGTTGCGGGGGGTTGGAGTTGTACAAGGAGAATGGAATCTGGTGTGTATTGGTTATAACTTGAAGAGGATGTATGCCCTGAGGGGATGAAAAGGGGTGAAATACGGACGAATTGGGAGAAATCAGCCAGTTCAGGGGTGGTTTGGGAAGCAAGACGCGCCGATTTTTACCGATATTATGTCCAACGAGCCCAAGTCAGTTGAAATTACTCCGAATTTGCCCTCAAGACCGACAGACTCCTAGGTAGTTTTTCAAAACGGAAAACGCCGTTACAGCAAGCACTGTCCAAGCGAACACAGCCTTCATAACTCCGTGGAGAGTTCTCAGTGTTCTATGCGCTTTCAGCACTTTTTTGAGGAAAAGACATTTAAGATATGAAATACATAAATTTTCACTTAAAACGTGATTTATTACATATATAATATTCAATTTAGTTGAATATGAGTTTTCAGGAGTGTATAATACAACATCAATAATTCACATTTTTGGTGATTTATGCATAAGAACATCTCTATACAGCGGAGATCAATACCGCAAGGAAAGCGTAGACTCGCAGCCGTAATTAAAAAGGCTGATGATATTATTCGGATTGATGATGTCATCTCTGTGCTCCCAGTCAGTCGGTCGGATGCCGCCAAGCTTCTTTCACGCTGGACTACTCAAGGCTGGCTAAGGCGTGTCGGGTCAGGTGCCTATGTTGCTGTCCAACTTGATTCGCTCGAAAGCGAGCGGATTCTGGACGATCCTTGGATACTGGTTCCGGCTCTCTATGCGCCTGCCTATATTGGCGGGTGGACCGCTGCGGAATACTGGGACCTCACCGAACAGATGTTCCGCCAAATTTTTGTCGTGACCACGAAGACGGTGCGCGCAAGGTACCAGATATGCGATGGAGCACAATTCATCCTGCGTCACATACAGGAACGAAAATTCTTCGGCACTAAACCGGTCTGGCGCGGGCGGTCTAAAATTCTGGTTTCTGATATTTACCGCACTATGGTCGACATGCTTGATGAACCGTACATGGGTGGGGGAAGTCAGCACTTGGCCGACTGTCTGACCATTTACCTGAAGCACCCTGATCGAAATGATGAGATACTGGTAGATTATGCGAAAGTGCTTGGCAACGGCGCGGTTTTTAAGCGGCTTGGTTTCCTGGCTGAAAACCACCCCAATACCGAAAATTTGACTGAGGCCTGCCTGAAACATCTGACTAAGGGCAATGCCAAGCTTGATCCTGCATTGAAATGCTCTCGGTTGGTCTCAAAATGGCATCTCCGGGTTCCGCCGAGTTGGACAACTGAGAGGGGCACGTGATTGGCAAGCGCGAGATCATTGACATAGCAACGATTCTGGGACTCAACCCCCATGTTGTTGAGAAAGATTATGTTCTTGGCTGGCTGCTGTGGGGAATCTATAATCATGAGACGATAGGTAAAAGCTGGCTATTTAAGGGCGGCACCTGCCTGAAAAAATGTTTTTTTGAGACCTATCGGTTTTCCGAGGACCTCGATTTCACTCTCCTTGATCCCTCGCATGTTGAAAACGATTTTCTGAAACCTGCATTCGCGGAGATATGCGAACGTATCTATGAGCGAACCGGTATCGAATTGCCACTGGATTCTCAGAAGTTTGACATTTATCAAAATCCACGTGGACATAAATCCTGCCAAGCCCGGATAGGGTATCAGGGTCCGGTGTCTCCGCGTGGCCGAAGCATGCCGCGGATCAAGCTTGATCTCACAGTCGACGAACTCGTGGTGCTGCACCCGATTCAGTCACAAGTTTACCATCCTTACAGCGATGCTCCGAACGGAGGTGTCGTTATACAGTCCTATACATACGAAGAGGCGTTTGGCGAGAAGGTCAGGGCCCTTGTTGAACGGGGAAGACCACGTGATTTGTACGATGTTATCAACTTGTTTCGCAATACCGAAGCGCGACCCACTACTACGGCTGCATTAATTGATGTGCTCCGTAAGAAGTGCGAGTTCAGGGATATTGCTTTCCCTGCTTTTGTTCAACTTGAAATTCATCGGTCTCTTCTGGAAGGTAGATGGGCGCAGATGCTTGCACATCAGTTGCCCGCCTTACCCCCGTTTGTCACATTCTGGGGCGAATTACCGGTCTTTTTTAAGTGGCTTGACGGCGGTGCTCCACCGCAGATTCCTCCTGTTTACATTGGAGAGGTGGGTGAAAAAACTATACGCGAACATACATTGCATCTGCCGATTTCTCCCATAGTCCAGACTTATATCGAAATCATCCGTTTTGCTGCTTCCAACCTGCTTTGTGTGGACCTAGACTACCAAGGACACACAAGGCGCATTGAACCTTATTCGCTTCGTCTTACCCGCGAAGGCAATATAGTCCTTTGCGCTCACAATGTGCATAAGAACGAACATTGCAGTTACCCGATCAACAGCATTCAGGGAGCACGAGTTACCGGTCAGATTTTCAATCCTCGTTTTGCAATTGAACTGACTCCTGTCAGTTCGGTCACTACTGCAACCACAGTGCGCAGTTCATAAGAAAGAAGTTTGCCGACTGTCTCGGAATTACGGTTGGGAATGAGAGAAGAAAACGACAGGCTCACCGAAGTTTCAGTCAGCATATTTTCTTCCTAGGTAGCTTTTCACGGCGAAAAGAATCGTTATCGCAAGGGCTATCCACGCAAAGATATCTCCTACCCTCGCGTAGAGAGTTTCAATCGAATCAATCAAAACTACTTCTCCTTTCAGATTCTCCGTGGTGAATATGCCTGTGCGGGCCTCGATCTCTCCGGTCGGAGATACTATTGCGCTTATACCGCTGTTTGTTGATCTTACTAGGTAGCGACGCGTTTCAACCGCCCTTGGAATTGAAAGGAGCAGGTGCTGATATGGAGCTATGCTTCTCCCGAACCATGCGTCATTGGTAAGGTTTACGAGCAGATTAGCCCCCATTTTCACGTAGTTCCTCGAAAGCTCCGCCATTATGTCCTCATAACATATAAGGGGTCCTATTTTTATGTTCTTTGCAGGAACCTCAAGCATCCTGGGTCCCTCTCCCGGGGTGAGGTCTCCGATCATGGGAAAGACCCTTTTTAAAAACCTAAGCTCCTCATTTATCCAGGGGAAATATTCGCCCAGCAGAAAAAGCCGGGTCTTGCTGTAGTGGGCGAGGATATTGCTTTGGGGGTCGACGAGAAAAGCCGTGTTGTATTTTTTGTGATCTTCTTCGTCCCAGCCGTCTTCGAGTAGGGCAGGATCCTGGGTAAAGGAGAGTCCTCCGATAAGGAAGTGCGCCGCTTGTTCCGTAGGCACCACATCTTTTTGGTCTTCGATTCTGTAGATGGAATTTTCCTTGGGAAACCAGTGCTGAACCGACGTCTCCGGCCAGATCACGAGGTCCGCCTCTTGGAGTTTTAGTGACATTTCTCTGTGTTTTTCCGTTATAACCGGTTCATTATCGAGATTTTTTTCCGCATAATCGAAATTCGCCTGAACCATTCCGATTTTCACCCGGGGTTTTCCTTCAAGAAAATTCTCTATTTCATTTATCCTGAAAGATCCGTAACCGAGCACAATTGCGATTACGGCAATCGAGATTGCGGGTGGAGCAAGTACAGGTTTTCTTTTTTGCCGCACATCGTCGACAAGGTAGAAGATCGATACGTTTGCAAAAAACATTAAGAACCCGAGAAAGTTCACCCCGAGCATGTCAACCACCTGTATTACCGTCGGGTAGTAGCCTTGGGAGACTCCTATTCCGTAGGGAAAAAGAACCGGAAAGAAAAACTCCGCAACTACCCAGGCAAAAGAAATCATAAGCGCGTTTGCGACGCTTTTTCCGCGGCAGAGTCCAAGCCTTGAGATATACCAGGTGAAAATTCCGAACTGAAGCGATGAGTAGATACAGAAAACAAATACGACCGCCATGCTCGCGACCAGAGGTAATTCTCCGAATCTGGTCAGGGTTCCGACGAGCCAGTAAAGCGAAACAAGATTCATGAATGTTCCCGATATCATGCCCAGTCGAAGTGACTGCGGAGCGCTTTTCCCCTGAAGTGCCGCAAGCAGCGGTACAAAGCATACCCAGCCCAGTACACCGAGAACGTTTGAAAAAAGGGATATGGAAAAGAGTATCCCCGATCCGGCGGCGAGGACCTCGCTTCCGGTCAGATTGATCATCCGGATTCTTTTCATGTGTAGTAGTGAAATTGCGGGTTCAAGACGCTTCGTTGCCTTTGCGAAGAGATATGTATCTGAGCGCTCCGGCAAGAATCAGAAAAAGTGCCATTATCTGCGCTACCGACAGGGCGGGTATCGGGCTCTCAGTGGTATTTCTTACAAACTCTATGGAGAACCTCTCAAGACCCGCGAGCCCAAGGTATATGCTGGCAAGCCACCCGGCGGGTTTTCTTGTCTTCCTAATTCTCCACAGCACTACGAATACCAACAACATTATGATCGTTTCGTAAAGCTGCGTCGGATGAACCGCCTCGAGCGTCGGAGGAGAACCCTTTGGAAACGGCATCGCCCAGGGAAGAGAAGAACTGATTCCGTAATCGTCTCCGACCAGAAAGCAGCCGACCCTTCCCGTCGCGTAGCCTATTGCGAGGGCCGGGGCGGTGGCGTCAAGAACTTTCCAGAAGCTTTCCTTGTGCTTTTTTATTACTGCGAAAAAAGCGAGAAGAGCTAGAAAAAACCCTCCGTAAAAAGTAAGGCCGCCTCTTAGAAGCAGATAATGCTTTGGGTAGGAAAAAAGATCGCTTAGGGGAATGTTCTCGATTAGAAAAAGAAACTTGGCGCCGAGTATGCCTCCCGCAAGGCAAGCGAGAAAAACGTGTTCGTGAAGTTGCCTGGATATTCCTTTTCTCTCGAATTCCATCCCGGAAACCCAGAATGCGATAAGAAAAGCGAGGGCGACCATCGCCCCGAAGGAGGTGATCTGAAAATCACCTATTCTGAGAAGCTCGGGAAACATCTATTCTTCTTTTTCTCTCGATTCCAGCTCTTTTTCCGCTTCGGAATTTGATCTTGTAAGAAAGAATATGGACAAAAAAAGCACTGTGCAGAGAATTATCTGGATCAGCAGGTTGGTTTTCATTTCCATATTACGGGACTTCCTCTCGACTAGGTGATGACAATTCTAACGAAGAGTTTGCGAAAATAAAAGTGCCGTTGCATTCTTGAATAACCTCCGCAAGCCGGTACATTAGTCGGCTAATATGCTTCAGTCACCGGTACTGGTATTGAACAGGTTTTTTGTCCCTGTTTCGGTAACTAGCCTTAAAAGGGCGTTTATTCTTCTTTACGGTGGCGCCGCGAGGGCTGTAAACAGGGAGTATGAGACGTTTGACTTCGATTCGTGGAAAGATATCCGTTCGGTCGATACTGAAGACTGCGTAAGGACGGTTACAGCCGTCATAAAGGCTCCCAGAGTGATAATTCTCGTGAGGTATGATGGGTATCACAGAAAACAGCCTAAGTTCAACAGGATAAACATCTTCAGAAGGGACGGCGATGCATGCCAGTACTGCGCCAAGACTTTCCCGAAAAGAGATCTCAGCCTTGATCACGTGATTCCGCGGTCAATGGGCGGAAGAAGTACTTGGGACAACATAGTGTGCTGTTGCGTTAAGTGCAACAGGAAAAAGGGAGGGAAGACTCCCGAGCAGGCGAACATGAAATTGCTCGCCAAACCCGTGAAACCCGCTGCGAGTATTTTTACCAACCTCCATTTCAAAACCGTGAGATATGAGGAGTGGGAACCTTTTCTGAGCTTTGTCGATATGTCTTACTGGAACGTTGAACTGAGTGACTGAAGGTTTATCTCAGAAAGAGAAAAAGATGAGATCAGCACTTGCGGTTTTATTTACGCTCTTGTTTCTTCCCTGCTTGGCGACTGCGCAGATACTGCTTCCACCGGTAGCCTCTCCGATAAAAAAAATACCAGTCGCTGTCGCGGTGCTTAAAGCCAGAGGGGATTTAAGCATACATGGAAAGAATTTCACCGATGTCCTCGGAAACGATCTTACCAACGCCGCCCTTTTCGATGTCCGCCCGGTGAGCATCCTGTTTTCCTCCTCCTTTGAAGACATAGATTTCGAATATCTGAATGCGCAGAAAACCAAGTACCTGATAAGCGGAAATTTCGATGTTTCTCCCCGGGAGATCCTTTACGAATTAGTAGTTTATGATGTGCCTGGCAGACGGGAGCGCATGAGAAGAAGATACGTGACGTCTCCGCGCCACATAAGAAGCGTGGTGCACAAGTTTGCGGGCGAACTTATGAGGGAATTTACCGGTCTTGAAGGTTTTTTTGATTCCGAGATCGTATTTGTCAGAAAGCGTGGGCATGGAAGGGATCTCTTTATAATGGATTACGACGGGCACAACACAAAAAGACTCACCAACCACGGATCTTCGGTCCTTTCTCCGGACTGTTCGCGTGACGGAAGCCAGCTGGTTTTCACTTCTGACAGAAGCTGGGACCATGATGTCTACTTGCTGAATTTCAAGGCCACTCCCCTTCCCGCCGAGGGCAAGAGAGTAACCCAGGGTATTCACCTTGATAATTCTCCGAGCTGGTCCCCCGACGGCACGCGTGTGGCGTTTAGCCGCAACGGAGACATATACATAGCTTCGCCCTCAGGAGAGATACTGAGGCGCCTTACCAAGTCTCCCGCCATAGATCTATCACCCACTTGGTCTCCCGACGGCAAGGAAATTGCCTTTGTGTCGGATCGAGCGGGAGCGCCGAACATCTACGTGATAAGTTCGCAGGGAGGTCGTGCCGTAAGAATTACCTCGGGCGGTTACAATACCGACCCGGTCTGGTCTCCAAATGCTTCGGTTGATCGCATAGCCTTTGTAAAAGTAAGAAAATCAAAGGCCGATATCTACGCCATAGGACCTGACGGCCAGGGGGAGCAGAAGCTTACCTCTTCGGGAAGAAACGAGCATCCCTCCTGGTCTCCAGATGGTCACTACATCACTTTTTCCTCAAAGAGGCTCGGAAAAAGACAAATCTATATTATGTACTTAAACGGTGAGAGCAAGCTCCCGCTTTCCCGCGGCGAAAACGATTCTTTTTCCACTTGGTGCGTGAAATAGCGGACGGGGAGGGCTTTGCTCTTGAGACTTTTTGTCGCGGCTTTTCTTCCCGAACAAACACAAGACGCGCTTTTTCGCTACGTGCAGTCGTTTCGGGGTTCTCTTCGCGGCGTAAGGTGGGAGCCAAGGGAGAAATTCCATGTTACGCTCAGGTTCCTGGGCGATGTGGACGAATCGCGTTTTGCGGGCCTATCAGCGGATATCGATTCTATGGTTTACGGTTCGGGGCGGGTTGAGTCGGGATTTAGTGACCTTTGTCTGTTTCCGGGTTCGAGAAATCCCAGGGTGCTGGCTTTAGGCCTCGTGAAAAGCGAGCGGTTCCAGTCTCTTTTTGACAAAGTGCAGAGTGCGGTCCTGCAAAACGGGTTTGAGATGGAAAAAAGAAAATTTATCCCGCATGTTACTATAGGCAGGATCAGGGGGAGTTTTGAGGGGATCAGGAAAATCCCCAGGCCGGACGGAACGAGTTTCTCCATCACCGAAATCGGACTTGTGCAAAGCGAACTCGGACCCCGGGGATCCCGTTACACCAGCCTCAAGACATGGGATCTTCGGGGCGGTATTTGACAAAAGAATTTTTTAACAGGCAAAATAGTGCTTCCACAAAGCGCGGAGGATCTTATGCACGCTGTTATAAAAACCGGCGGAAAGCAGTATATAGTCAAGCCGGGTGACATTATTGATATAGAGAAAATCTCCGGCGAACCCGGTGAAGACGTGAACTTTGAAGAAGTCCTGCTTGTGTCCGCTGACGGAGAGGACGTCAAGGTCGGCAGCCCTCTTGTTGAAAGCGCCAAGGTTGAGGGTAAAATAGTACGACAGAAAAAGGGCGAGAAAATAATAGTTTTCAAGTTCAAACGGAGAAAGGGATACAGGAGAAAGGCAGGTCATCGCCAGAACCTGACCAGCGTCGAGATTACGAACATAAGCGCTTGATTCGCGGAGGCGGGTAATCATGGCAACCAAAAAAGGCGGCGGAAGTTCCAAGAACGGAAGGGATTCCATAGGCAGAAGGCTTGGCGTAAAGAAATTCGGAGGCCAGCCGGTTGTCAAGGGGAATATAATAGTGAGGCAGCGCGGTACCAGCATCAAGCCTGGTTTGAACGTGGGGCTTGGAAAGGATTACACGATATTCGCGATGTCCGACGGGGTTGTGAAATTTCAGAAATCCGGAAAGGGCAGAACCAAGGTCTCCGTAGTTCCCGCCTGAGCGGTTCCCCGTAAAACTAGTTTTTTTGTTTTTCTCTTATTATAATTACTGCAACGCTTTTACCGGCATTTTGTTTTCCTGGATGAGTTAAACGGAAATTTATCTTGAATCCTTTGAAGAACCGGAAAAAATCTTTCAATCTTGTCCCCTTCTTTCCCGTATTTCTTTCCTGTCTTTTACTCTCGTTTTCGTCGGTCTTTGTATTCCAGTATTTTTATTTTCCAGAAAGATACTCTGATCTCAGAGTCGCGGAGATGGAAGAAGTGTTTGGCGAAGAAGATTTCTTTGCCGACCGTGCGAGAAGTGTTCTTGATACCAGAAACGATGTTGGGTACGTAAGGCTTCTTGATAGTAACGGGGTGCTTGAGAAAAGCTTCGGCTTTCAGGATGACAAGGGTTTTGAAAAGCTTACGCTTAGGGGACCGGAGGGAAAGACTGTCCTTTTGGGGCTGAGAAGCTCTGTCGGCAAGAAGTTCTACCTTGACGCCCTGCTCTGGAGCCTGATTTTCGGTTCCCTGATGGCAGTTGTTTTTACCTCCTTAATACGTTTTATAAGCGATCGAGCATTTAGGTTCCTAAGAGAATTCTCAGACGCTGTAAGTTCCGTTGCCAGCGGAGATTACTCGGTTCGTCTGGATGGGCGGTCTTCGCTCATCGCGGGGGCAGGGGTTCAGTGGCTCTGCCGTGAATTTAACGAAATGGCCTCTTCGCTTGAGGGTGAATCAGCAGGGGGGGACGGCACGAAGGAATCAGAGGATATTGACCTTGCTGGTTCCATTGAACTGCAGACGGATTTTCGTCCGAAGATAGTCTTAAGCCAGGAACAACCGCCTGAGACTCTTTCATCCGAGGTTCCCGAAGATCCTTTTGATGAAGGTCTAGTGGAGATCGTGCATGTTTCTGATGGAGAGGACACCGAACCTGAACGTACTACAACACCCTCTCCGGTTACCAATGTTGTGGATTCTGAGGGAAAGGAGACGGATATAAGCATACTCATCGTGAAGATCGCGGATTTTGAGAACCTGATTGAAGATCTTTCGCCATCTAACGTC
This sequence comes from Thermodesulfobacteriota bacterium, assembly GCA_965229995.1. Classification (GTDB taxonomy): domain Bacteria; phylum Desulfobacterota_D; class UBA1144; order Nemesobacterales; family Nemesobacteraceae; genus Nemesobacter. Next base: position 460,029 of record OZ245933.1, read on the forward strand.
AACTCCCTTACAGCCGATTACAGAAAATCCATTTCAACCACTGTAGGTTCCTTCGGAGGGACGGTAGAGGCCATACTCCGCGATGAGGTTGTGGCTTTTTTCACTAACTCCGACCCCGATTTGGGCCCCGTGGCAAAACTCAGTTGCGTATGCTGCGCGGTTGAGATAATGCAGCTCTTCGCCGGAGTGGTCGAGGGGAAAAGAATATCTGCCAAGTCGGATATAAGACTCAAAATGGGTATTTCTTCTGCCGATTTATTGATACAGGCGGAATCGGACGTTTTCACGCTGGCCAAACCCTTTGTGGAAGAGGCCAAGGCTCTTTGCGATGGGGCACGGGCCTGGAGCATATTTGTTACGACTGATTTCCGCGAAGGCGCCAGTGATTATCTCGAAGTCAGACGTGAAAAGGCTGGGGGTGAACTCTGCTACGCCGTGACCGGGGTCGAGGAAGCAGCGCTGCAGCGGACCGGAAGATAGCGTTCTTTCTTTAATTCCTGCAGTTGCTTCAATTCAGTTTTCCATCATTCCTGTTATATTTCCTCTCAAGCTGAAGAACCGGTTCTGCAGTCAGTTGCGGTTTGCCAAGGTGGTTTCCGCACGGAGGTTTGTTAAATGAAAGGATACGAGGTGAGAAGAGAGTTTATCGATTATTTCTCCAAAAGGGGCCACGAACCGGTCCGCAGTTCCACTCTTATACCGGAGAACGATCCGACTCTTCTTTTTACCAACGCCGGGATGGTTCAGTTCAAAAATGTTTTTACTGGAACTGAGACCAGAGATTTCAAGAGAGCGGTTTCTTCGCAGAAATGTCTTAGGGCGGGGGGAAAGCACAACGATCTTGACAACGTGGGATATACGGCGAGACACCACACTTTTTTTGAAATGCTCGGGAATTTCTCCTTCGGCGATTACTTCAAGGAAGGAGCCATCAGTTACGGATGGGATCTTATGACCAACGTTTACGGGCTGCCAAAGGAAAAACTCTGGGTCACGGTGTACAAAGAAGATAACGAGGCCTTTGAGATATGGAACAAAAACATCGGCGTTGCCAAGAAAAAGATCGTAAGGATGGGAGAAAAGGACAATTTCTGGTCTATGGGAGATACGGGTCCGTGCGGTCCGTGTTCTGAGATACTGATAGATCAGGGAGAGTCGTTCGGGTGCGGGAAGCCGGGATGTGCCGTCGGGTGCGAGTGCGACCGTTATCTTGAACTCTGGAATCTCGTGTTCATGCAGTTTGAGAGAGACGAGAGAGGGGAGATGACGCCGCTTCCGGATCCCAGTATCGACACTGGACTTGGCCTTGAAAGGCTTTCGGCGGTTCTTCAGGGAGCAAGAAGCAACTATGAGACTGATCTTTTAAGTGGCGTAATTAGCGCGATAGAGGAACTTTCCGGGAGAGAATACTCCGCCGACCGCTCAACCGAGGTGGCAATGAGGGTTATAGCTGACCACTCGAGAGCGCTTGCCTTTCTTATCTCAGACGGAGTATTCCCGTCAAACGAGGGGAGGGGATATGTTCTTAGGAGAATACTCAGAAGGGCGGTTCGACACTCGAAATTTCTAGGGATAGACGAACCTTTTATCTACAGGGTTCTGCCCGCGGTTGAGGGGATCATGGGGGAAGCCTATCCTGAAATCAGAGAGAAAGGAGATTTCGTGTCTCAGGTGGTAAAAAGCGAGGAAGAGAGATTCCTTGAGACGGTGGATAGGGGACTTGAACTTCTTAATCAGGAAATCGCAAAGCTTGGAAAAAGGAAGAAGCTTTCCGGAAAGGTGGTTTTCAGTCTCTACGATACCTACGGGTTTCCGGTCGATCTCACCGAGGATATAACTAGAAACGAGGGTATTGATATTGATCTCCAGGGCTTTGAGAAAGAAATGGAAAAACAGAGAACCAAGTCAAGAAAAGCCCGCGGAGGCGGAGGTGAAGACGGCCTCACGCCTCTTCTGTTTCAGCTTGCCGGAAATAAGGCCCCGGAGTTTGTCGGTTACAAAACACTCTCTTCTGACAGCGTAGTTACGGGAATAATAAGCCGGGGAGAAATTTCCCAGACCGCAAATGAGGGACAGGAGGCACAGATATTGACCGATATCACTCCTTTTTACGGGGAGTCGGGCGGACAGACGGGAGACAGGGGCGAGATTGTCGGGCAGGGATTCCAGGCTAAAGTTCTCGATACGAAAAAACTCACTCCCACATTTTTCATCCACGACGTTGTCATCGAGAAGGGACATGTGCAAGTCGGCGAGCAGGTGCGCATGGAGGTTGACCCTGTGTTCAGGCAGGGGGTTATGGCTCACCACACTTCAACCCATGTGCTTCACGCTGTTTTAAAGGAAGTTCTCGGCACTCACGTAAATCAGGCCGGATCGTTCGTCGGACCCGACAGGCTCAGGTTTGACTTCAGTCACTATTCTTCAATTGAAAAACAGGAGCTTGATTCCATAGAGCAGATTATTAATGAGAGAATAAGGCGTGACGACGCGGTTATTACAAGGGAAGACGTTTCATACGACGAAGCCATAAAGGACGGGGCTACCGCGATATTTGAAGAGAAATACGGAGACAGGGTAAGGGTGGTAACGATAGGGGATTACAGCAAGGAGCTTTGCGGTGGAACCCACGTGCGCGCCTCGGGTGAGATAGGAATGATGAAGATAGTGTCCGAGAGTGCGTCTTCTGCCGGGGTGAGAAGGATAGAGGCCGTAAGCGGCCAGGCGGCATGGAATTACATGAAAGGACAGGAAAATATCCTGAGCGAATTCTCTTCCACCCTTAATGCTCCCCGTTCCGAACTTCTTTCGAGGCTTGCCGGAGTGATTGATGAAAACGCCCGGCTTCAAGCAGAAATCGAATCTTTCAGGGCAAAGACCCTTGTTGAAACCGCGGCCGGGTTGATTGACAAGGTCGAGGATGTTGGAGGAATTAATCTTCTTCGGGTCAAGGTTTCCGTTTCGAAACCGGCGGAACTGCGCTCTCTTTGGGATTACCTGAAAGGGAAGATGAATAGCGGAGTTGCTGTTCTTGTCGCGGAGCAGGGAGGACGGGTTTTTATTCTTGTAGGTATCACGAAGGATCTTCTCGGCAGATATCATGCTGGGAAACTCGTGAGCGAGCTTGCCGGAATTGTTGGCGGAAAGGGAGGTGGAGGCGGCGAGATGGCGCAGGCGGGTGGAAACATGCCTCGTAACATACCGAAGATGCTGAACTACTTGGAAGAACTCGTATGAAAGAGATTATTAATTCTTTTTGAGTCTCGTGCTGATAGAAAATGACAAAGTAAAACTTCTGGTAGGCAGTTTAGCAGTCTTTTTGCTCGTTTTTTTGATCATTCCAAATACCGGTTTTGCAGGTACCGCGCAGGAGAGTACCCCGCAGAATGAAACCGAGCTTATGCGCTTTGACAATTACGCGGGGGTCTTTATTGGTCCCGGTTTTATGAGAAACCGGGTTGTCGACATTGACGGCTTCGCGAACTGGGGCAATCCCGGCTCGGTTTCCAAATATGACGATACGGGCTTTGTCGGCGGCGCCTTTGTAGGGGGGAAATTCGATGTCGGTGGCTTGACCCTAAGGGGTGAGCTTGACGGTACATTGACCAATGTATCGGCATCAACTGACAAGCTTGATCCTGAAGGCTTGGATGAAACTGCTGAATCGGAGTTTTCATGGATTGTTTCTGCGCGCGGGGGAATTGAACAAGCAGTTGGCCGCGTAACAGTATTTGTTACTGGCGGACTGGCTTTTGCAGGAGTCAGCAATTCTGTAACCGACATTGATTCCAGTGATTCAGGTTCCATGGTGGACCCTGACGACTCTTTCAGCAAGGATTCAGCGGAGGTAGGCTGGGTGATCGGAGCTGGCCTTGAGGCCGCACTGTCCGATGTCTGGGCGCTACGGTTTGAGGGTTCGTATCTTGATTTCGGGGAGAGCACTCATCTTGTTAACCGCTCTGGGAATAACCGCTGCTGCGGACCCGGCACTCCCAGAAGGGCCGCGTCCTACGAAGTTGAAAACAGGCTTTCCACTGCCCGGTTGGCGATAATTCGCCAGTTCTGAGTTCAATAAAATTCACCGGGTTAGCTTGTGAATCCCAGGCAGCCTGTAAGTAACTCTTCTTTGCAATGTTCAGGCCGTCTGGACGGAGAGAATGCATCTCTACATAGAAGATTCACATGAAGAAAGTCTTTTATGCATAGATGGATATGAACAGGGGTTGGGATTTAGGGACTGTAGAAAATCTGCTGTAATTGTAACGGTAAAGTTTGAATTCTTTGCAGAAGTGGACTCGAGAGTCCCGCACGAACTTAAGGTGACCGGCTCTATGCTTTCACTTTTATATGAAGGCACCGCTCTGATTGAGAACAAAAAGCTCGTGAATAGCCGAGAATTTTACGACGCCAAGACAGGAAATCCTCTTAAATTTGTGCTTGCTCCGGAAATTCTATATGTGGAACTGCTCTTTTTGAAATTCCTGCTTGATTTTGTTAAGAGCGTTTTTTTCTATCTGTCTTACGCGTTCTCTTGAGATGCCGAATTTGCGGGAAAGTTTCTCAAGAGTTTCAGGAGAATCGGTGAGAATGCGTCTTTCGATAATGTACCTTTCCCTGTCTTTTAGGTTCGCCAGGGCCTCTTTTATCTTTTTCGCCACAAGCGGCCGGATCTGGGAATCTTCAAGAAACTTCTCTTGGTCAAATGTGTCTCCTAAAATGTCTACATAGGTACGTTCCGTGCCGCCTTCTACGTTTGCGTCAAGAGACAGGTCTTTTCCGGACATTATCCGGTCCATCTCTATTACTTGGTTGTTGGGCACGTCAAGTTCTTTTGCTATCTCGGAGTAGATATCCTCTCCCGTCTCTGCTCCGGTGGCTTCAATCTTGTTTTTCGTTGACCTCAGCTTGTAGAAAAGCTTTCTCTGGGACTGGTTCGTTCCGACTTTTACCAGACTCCAGTTTTTCATTATGTGGTTTTGTATGTACGCCCTTATCCACCAGACCGCATAAGAGATAAGCCTATATCCCTTGGTTGGATCAAAGCCTCTTACGGCCTTCATGAGTCCTATATTCCCTTCCTGGATAAGGTCCATGGTGTTTACGTTGTAGTTTTTGTACTCGTTCGCTACACGCACGACAAACTTCAGGTTTGATATGATCAGTTTTCTCGCGGCCTCGAGATCTCCTGTTTCCCTGTGTCTCATCGCGAGTTCATATTCCTCTTCCCTGCTCAAAACGGGGTGGTTTCTGATCTGCGCCAGATAACTTTGCAGGGAATCTGAAAGTGCGGGAAGAGACGAACTCACTTTCTCAGATTTCTTTTTTTCTTCTTTTTCTGCGGCCATTCTTACTCGGTATGAGATTGGTTGACTGTTTTTTTTATCTATATAAAATTAACTACTCTTTGGCTTTTTTTCTATTTTCTGCAGTTCCGGTGTAGCTCAGTTGGCAGAGCAGATGACTGTTAATCATCGGGTCGCAGGTTCGAGTCCTGCCGCCGGAGCCAGATTTCCGTCCATCTAACTTATGTGGTCTACAAGTGTGGCTTTAATATTTTTCTCGCAAGTTCCCGGGCGAAGTTACGATTAATCACCAAGTGGGGCGAAGCGGGCAGTCCAGACTATTTCAATTTGCTTTTTTGAATTAGCCTAGAGAAATTTCAAGCTGTTCTCCGCTTCGTAAGACGTGCCTGATTTAGGATAATTCTTTCAAACGCGGTGAGATGGTTCTTGATGCACTTACTGCTTTCAGCACTATCTAGATCAGACAGTAAATCATCATAAAGAGATACCGCATGTTCGGGCTTGAGTTGTGGGCATCGAGTCTTGCCGAGAGATCCCCGATTCCGCCGAAAAAGGAGTCGTTATAAACTTCCGCCACTCTTTTGAACTCATCGAACTTGATAAGCGGTGGTTCGCGAACGGTAAGCGGCCGCACGTTTTTCTCGGCGGAAGTTATCCTGATTCCATCTCCTTCTGGTGTGGCCAGGAACCATCGCTCGGAGTCTTCGAGCATAAGTTCTATGCCGCCTTCCGTTTTCTGTATCAGAAGCTCCCACTCCTGCTCCTTGGATTCGCTGAATGGTATTTTTCTGTCTGCAAGCATTTTTCTCTCCAAAAGATTATTTTAAGGGTCTTATTCTACACCATGGCGGGGAAAAACATATAACGCTGCTAACCAAGAAGCGGCCCCAGGTGTTCCCCGGTGTAAGAACTTTTTACGGAAGCCACCTGTTCCGGGGTACCCGCGGCCACTATTCGCCCTCCGTTGTCTCCTCCCTCAGGTCCCAGGTCGATTACGTGGTCTGCGCATTTTATCATCTCAAGGTTGTGTTCTATTACTATTACGCTGTTGCCTGTGTCGACAAGTCGGTTAAGAACGTCAAGAAGTTTCCCTATGTCGTCTACGTGAAGTCCGACGGTAGGTTCGTCAAGGATGTAGAGGATCTTGTTTTTTTCTTTTCTTGAAAGTTCCCTGGCTATTTTTATCCTTTGCGCTTCCCCGCCGGAGAGCGTCGTTGCGGGCTGTCCGAGTCTCAGGTAACCGCATCCGACATCCTTTAGAACTTTGAGTTTTCTGGTGACAGCCAGGCTTCCTGAGAAGAAAATCATGGCTTGGTCAACCGTAAGGTTAAGTATGTCATCTACGTTTTTCCCCTTGTACCTGTAGGAGAGAACCTCTTTTCCGAATCTTTTGCCTCCGCATTCCTCGCACGTCATCATGACGTCGGCGAGAAAGTGCATCTCGACCCTGTGGCTTCCCTCTCCCATGCATTTCTCGCAACGGCCTCCCCTTACGTTAAAAGAAAAATGTGACGGAGTGAGCTTGCGGAGTTTCGCCTGGTAATGTCCGGCAAGGATTTTCCTTATGTCGTCGTAAACCTTTATGTAAGTGGCGGGATTTGATCTTGAGGTTCTTCCTATGCTTCCCTGATCAAGGATTATTACGTCGTCTATATTGTCTGTGCCTTCTATCCGCTCGTGTTTTCCGACCCTCTCGGTCTTTCTTCTGAATTTTCTTAGAAGAGCGTTATACAGAATGTCGTTTACAAGGGAACTTTTTCCCGATCCCGATACCCCGGTTACGCATGTTAGACTTCCCAGGGGAAAGCTAACGTCGATGTTCTTAAGGTTGTTTTCGCTCGCGCCGATTACATTTACTGAATTCCCGGCGGTTTTTCTGCGGGAACTCGGAACCTCTATTTTCTTTTCGTTTGAGAGATATTTTCTCGTGATCGAGTTTTTAGCCGAACGCAGAAAACTCCCGAGCGTCCCTTGGTATACGACCTCTCCGCCGCCCTCTCCCGCGTGGGGACCGAGTTCCACTATGTAATCGGCGGATCTTATGGTCTCAAGATCATGTTCTATTAGGATAATGGTGTTGTTTCTTCCCCGAAGTTCTCCTATAAGCGAATTAAGCCGTTCCATGTCCCTTGCGTGCAGACCGATCGAGGGCTCATCCAGAATGTAGAGGGTTTCGGTGAGCCGCGAGCTCATCTGGCAGGCAAGATTTATTCTCTGCGCCTCTCCGCCCGAGAGCGTGCGCGTGAGCCTGGAGAGAGTCAGGTAGTCAAGTCCCACGTGGATAAGAAAATCCAGCCTCGAATTTATTTCTTTCATTATGTCAGAGACGATCTCTAGTTTGTAAGCGGACAGAACTACGCGATCAAACCAGAATTTTAGATCCTTTACGGACATCCCCGAGAGATCGGATATGGTTTTCCCCTCTATCCGCACGTTAAGGGCTTTTTCCTTAAGCCTGCTTCCACCGCAGTCCCCGCAGGTAAAGGCGGAGCGGTACCTGGAGAGAAAAACCCTTATGTGGGTTTTGTAATTTTTCCGCTCAAGCCTTCTGAAATATCCTTTTGCGCCGTAGTAGTCTTCGTTTCCGCTGAAGACCAGGTCCTTCTCTTTGACCGAAAGTTCCGAAAAAGGCTTTTCCACATTTATCCCCACCTCTTCGGCGAAGGCGAGCAGTTTTCTCATCTGCTTTCTGTAAGAAGTTTTCGTAAAAGGTTCGATTGCCCCTTCGGCGAGGCTTAGACCGGGATCCGGAACGAGGAGTTCGGGGTCGATTTCCAGGTTTCTTCCGAATCCGCTGCATTGCTCGCAAGCGCCGTAAGGGCTGTTGAAAGAGAACATGTTCGGGGTGGGTTTCTCAAACGCGATGTCGCAAAGATCGCAGCGAAGTTCTTTTGAAAAACGAAGGCTCTGTCCGGAAACGATATGTACAACTGCCCGGCTGCTCTCGGAAAAGGCGGCCTCAAGTGCTTCTGTGATCCTAGGTTTTGATCGCTCGCCGATAACCGTTCTTGCGGTGACTATCTGGGTTTTTCTGTCAGCGTGCTCCCCGCTTTTTTCCATATCCTCCGTTTTTCCATCCCGGTAAACCCGGGAGTAGCCTTTTTTCATGTATTGCGAAAGGGCTGCTCCCTTTTCGGTCTCAAAGCAGATGACGGCTCTTTTTCCCGGGAATTTTTCGAGCAGAAGTCGCGTGAGGGACTGGGGGGAGTGCTCGCTCACTTCCTTTCCGCATCCGGGGCAGTGGGTTTTTCCGATTTTTGCGAACAGAAGTCTCATGTAATCGTATATTTCCGTTGTGGTGCCTACGGTGGAACGGGAATTTATTACGCTGTTTCGGCTTTCAATCGCTATAGGGGTCGGAAGACCTTCTATGTCGTCCATCGCGGGACGGTCGACTTTTTCTATGAACTGTCTCGCGTAGGTTGAAAGGCAGTTGATGTACCTCCTGAGTCCTTCTCTGTACACGGTGTCAAGAACAAGGGATGATTTGCCCGAACCGCTGAGACCGGTTACCACCGTGAACATGCTCCTCGGGATCAAAACGTCTATGTTTTTCAGGTTGTTTTCCCTGGCGCCTTTTATCTCTATATATCCGTTTCGTTTTGGGGTTTTCGCCATGTAATTCTCCCGCACCGGGTTTGTCCGATCCCAGGGGTTTTTCCATTTTCCCGCGCAGCATTTATAACGATAACGGAAATTGAGGTTTGCCGGGGTATTCGGTATTCTTTTCCTCGGGAAAGATGAAATATCCCGTGGTTTCTCACTTTAACTTTACACAATTATCGTGCGACTTTTTCCCGGGATACGGGATTATTGATGGGTCGCCGCGCCGAACGGCGCTTGGCCCTGCGGGGCCATCTTCTGAATACTTTTTCGTTTCGAGGTGAGTAGATGATTCATCTAAAGGGTGTTGATGAGCAGATAGCGGAAGTTATCCGCATGGAAACGCAGCGTCAGGAATGGAAACTCGAGATGATAGCGTCTGAGAATTATGTGAGCGACGCCGTCATGGAGGCCATGGGATCTGTGCTTACAAACAAGTATGCCGAGGGTCTTCCGGGAAGACGTTATTACGGAGGATGTGAATTCGTTGACGTGGCTGAGGATCTGGCGCGCCAACGGGCCCTTGAGCTTTTCGGGGCGGACGCCGTGAACGTGCAGCCGCACTCTGGAGCCCAGGCGAACATGGCCGTGTTTTTCGCCGCGCTTAAGCCCGGAGAGACGGTTCTAGGAATGAGGCTTGACCACGGAGGGCATCTCACTCACGGACATCCCGTTAATTTTTCAGGCCGCCTCTACAATGTCGTTGCCTACGGGGTTTCAAAAGAAACAGGAACGATCGATTACGATGAGGTTAGGGATCTTGCCCTCAAGCACTCCCCCGGACTTATAATCGCCGGATGGAGTGCTTATCCAAGGGATTCGGACTACGCGAAATTCAGGAGCATAGCGGATGAATGTGGGGCGCTTTTAATGGCGGATATAGCGCATCCGGCAGGGCTTGTGGTAGCCGGGCTTCACTCGGATCCCGTTCCCCACTGTGATTTCGTAACGACTACTACCCATAAAACGCTTCGGGGACCCCGAGGCGGGATGGTAATGATGAAGGAAAAGCACGCGAAAGTCGTAAACAGCAGGGTTTTTCCGGGAACTCAGGGCGGTCCGCTGATGCACGTGATAGCGGCCAAAGCGGTTGCGTTTAAGGAAGCTCTCGGGCCTGGCTTCTTGGAGTACCAGCGCCAGACGGTGAAAAACGCAAGGCGCCTTGGAGAAAATCTTGTAAACGCGGGTCTTAAGCTTGTCTCGGGCGGAACCGATAATCATCTGGTGCTTGTTGATCTTACCGAAACGGAGTTTACTGGACAGGTTGTTGAACAGACGCTTGAGAAAGCAGGCATAACGGTCAATAAGAACGCGATTCCCTTTGATTCCCGTCCTCCCATGGTCACAAGCGGCATAAGGATCGGGACCCCGGCGATCACTACAAGAGGGATGAAGGAGGCGGAAATCGATACGATATCCGGCTTCATAATGGAAGCTTTTAACAATCATGAGAATGAAAAGGTTCTTGGTAGAATAAAAGAAGACGTAAAGGAACTGTGCTTGCGTTTTCCGATTTACGGTCACAGACTCAACGGGTGAAAAATGAAGTGTCCTTTCTGTAAGTCAGATGACACCAGGGTAGTTGATTCAAGGGAAGGGAAAGACGGTTTTTCCGTAAGGAGACGGCGGGAGTGTAACGACTGCCAGGATAGATTCACCACCTACGAGAGAATCCATCACGCCGAAGTCATGATGGTAGTGAAAAAGGATGGCCGCAGGGAAGAATTTGACCGTAACAAGATAATAAACGGAATGCGCAAGGCGTGTGAGAAAAGACCGGTCAGCATTGAAATCATAGAGGATTTCGTTTCCAGCCTCGAAAAGGAGTTTCTTGAGAGGGGAGAGCGGGAGATATCAAGTGAAGATATAGGGAAGAAATTAATAGACAAGCTTTATGAGATTGACCAAGTGGCGTACGTAAGATTTGCTTCGGTCTACAGGTCTTTTAAGGATGTGAACGAATTTCTTGACGAAGTATCGGGTCTTCTGAAGGAGAAGAAGTAAGTCGTATGCTGGTTGATTCCCACGCGCATCTGCTGAGCCTTGAGGATCCCATGGGCGCCGTGTCACGGGCTGCGGCCGAAGGCGTCGGGAAAATCATATCCATCGGAACCGGACTTGAGTCTTCGCTTGCCACTATAGAGCTTTCAAGAAAATACAGGGGCGTTTACGTGTCGGTCGGAATCCACCCTCACTCCGCTTCTGACTTCAGCGAAGAAGTGATGGGGGAGATTGAGGGCATGCTGGAAGACCCCAAGGTCGTGGCACTTGGAGAAACCGGGCTTGATTACCACTACATGAATTCTCCGAGAGAAGATCAGATAAGGTCGTTTGAGGCGCACATGGAACTTGCTAAAAAGCATTCGCTTCCTTTTGTGGTTCACGTTAGGGACGCGGATGAGGAACTGCTTTCGATGCTTCGGGGGGCAGATCTTGGTTCAAGACCCGGAGTTATTCACTGTTTTTCGGGGGATTACGAGACGGCGAAGAAATACCTGGACCTGGGTTTTTTCATTTCCTTCTCAGGCATAGTGACTTTCAAGAGGGCCGAGGAGGTACGGGACGCGGCGGCGAGAATTCCGATTGAAAGGCTCCTTTACGAGACGGATTCCCCTTATCTGGCACCTGTGCCGGAAAGAGGAAAACCGAATGAACCGCGCAATGTTGTCCATGTTGCCGGGCTTGTTTCGCAGCTCAGGGGATTATCTCTTGAGGAATTTACCCAGATTGTTTTTGAAAACATGACGGAACTTTTCACAAAAGTACCAAAAGACAAAGATGGTCTTATCTAGCTAAAGAGAGTTAAGAGGTGTTTGTGTGAGTGGAAAACCGAAAATAGCTGTAACTATGGGAGATCCGAACGGAATAGGGCCCGAGGTCTGCATAAGGGCTTTTTACGACGGCTTCTTCGAGGAAATATACGACATCGTGTTTATCGGAAGCGAGCAGGTGCTCCAAAGGGCTAACAGTGAGTTCGGAAAGGACGGTCCTCTTTCAATTATAGACCCCACGGACTTTGCCCTTGGGGATATTGAAGAGGGAGTAATGTCTGAAAAAGCGGGCAGGGCATCTATTGCGTGTATAGAAAAGGCGGTAGCTATGGCTCTCTCCGGCGAGGTTACGGCTGTTGTCACGGCTCCAATAAGCAAGAAATCCATCCACATGGCCGGCTCTCCGTATCCCGGGCACACGGAGATGATAATGGATCTTACGGGTTCTGAGAACGTGGTAATGCTTTTTGAGGGAACAAGGTTCCGCGTCGCGCCCGTGACCATACATGTTCCCCTTCGCGAAGTTCCTGACCTGATTACAGAAGAAAGTGTTTATTTGACTGTCTCGATATCAGCACGGGAACTCAAAAAAAGATTCGGAGTCGAAGACCCCAAGATAGTCGTCTGCGGACTGAACCCCCACGCTGGGGAATCAGGATCTTTCGGAAACGAGGAGGAAGAGTATATCATTCCAGCTCTTGAGAGAGCTAGAGCCGAAGGCGTGTCGGTTGAGGGGCCGCTTCCCGCCGACACTCTTTTTTACGATGCTCTGCGCGGCAAGTGGGATCTTGTGGTCGCCATGTACCATGATCAGGGTTTTGTGCCTTTCAAGATGCTTTCTTTTGATACCGGTGTAAACGTAACTTTGGGATTACCTATACTGAGAACATCACCTGATCACGGAACCGCTTTCGATATAGCGTGGAAAGGCGCGGCCCGTCCCGAGAGTATGATTCAGGCTGTAAAAGTCGCCATGGAAATATGCGATGTAAGATAGTCAGAACGCGTTACGCAGTTGTCTACACTTAACGCCCGCCTGAAAACTCGGTTACGGAGTATTCCAAGGATGTTTCTCGTTGCCCATTATAATCCGTCATAGCGATTTCTTTTCAGCATAGGCCGCGATAGCTCTATGCTACAGATGCATTACAGAAAACTGTCTGGTAAAAGACCTGAATTGTCGGCTGGGTCTATACGAAACTCCATTGGACGGACAAAGATAAGGATCTCTTACCTTCATCAGGGGTTTGTTTAATACACTATGCCGGGCTCAACTATCTTGCCCGGCAGTCCGGAGGGTTCTACGGAAATGGGTTCACCGGACGACAACTCCGCCGATGAACTTCTGGCTTTACCAACTCTTTCCTCGGTAGATTCGGTGGAAGGACAGATACCGTCGGCTCGATAGGCAAGAGCCGTTTTGAGAAGAATTTCCTCGGGGGCGCCAAGCTGATGATTGAAGTCTTCTACAACGGAGCAGGTTGGAGTAAAACCGTCTTCGTAATCCGCCAGTCCTTTGGCGTTTACCCCCCTGAAATTAATTGAAAAGTAAAGGGTGCCGCAGTTATCGGCCGGACGAGAACCGTAGGGTTTGCCGCAGGTAATCGATCCGATATGGATAACATCTACGTCGACCCCTCGCAAACTATTCATGATTGATTCGCTTGCTGAGCAGGTTTTGGGGCCTGTCAGAACGAACAGGCGCGGCAAGCCGAGACTGGGGACCGTTAAATCTGTTTCGTCAATTATATCATCTGCCGGGAATTCAAGAGTAAACTCCCAACCTTCCGATTCAATCTTGCCGTTTGTTTGAAGCTCTTCAAAAGTCAGGCCTTCTTTTTCAGCTCCGGCTACCATTGACGAGAGCATTTGTGCTATATATAGGATTCCGCCGTTGTTATAGCGAAGATCAACGATCAGATCCTTGATGCCTGCGTCTTTCAGAAAATTGCCTGCTTCTATGATGGCTGTCGCTGCAGGTGCGGAGTGATCGTTAAATAGCATGTAACCGATGCGGTCCCCGTTGGAAGCGGTCAGGATTCTTACGTTTTGGACCGGGTGAGAAGTTATTGCCGCGGACGTCATGGTTACCGTACGGGGGGTTGATGATCCGGGGTCCAAAACGGTGAATGTATGGCGCTCACCCACTTTTGATGGATTCAGGCCGGCGTTTAATACCGCTATGGTATCCGAATCTATGACACTGATGCCGTCAATCTCGAGAATCCGTGCGCCGCGCAAAAGATTAACATCCGGAGCGACCGCTGGTGAACCGGGTTCTGTGTAAGCGATTCTTACATCTCGCGGGGGGCGGGTTTGCAGAATTACGAACTCGGCACCATATCCTATTGTAATGCTTTGTCTGGATGCAGCCAGGTATTGTGGGGTAGGTTGAGTGAAATGAAATTTATCCTTAGGGGTTCCAGAAGGATTTGTTTCAAAGGTCTTCATCAAGTTAAAGTAGACGGGAGTGCTGCAGCAGGTGGGATCCTGGTCTTTGATCTCATCGTACCAGAGATAAGTTTCGTGACTCCAGGAACGTAGCCAGTTGTTTTCATCTGCATAAATGCCTGGAGAAGTAATGCTTCTCCGGTAAGCTCTGCTGGGGTCGGCGCAGACATGTGCGAAGATTTCACTGGGATAAAACACCGGTTCCTCTATCAGTACTGTTTCATAATTGTCGCCGCAACCGAGAAGAGCCGATACTCCAAGCAGCGCCAAGCATATTGCGAGCAACCGTATAGATCTGAATTTGTTGAGCAGGGAGGTTTTTTTTAGTTTATACAAGATAGCTCTCCTCCATGGATTAGACGCCTAAGGGGGTATTTGCATGTGACTAAAACATCACAGGTAATGCAAACTTATCAAGGTAGCATGAGAAGACCGTTACCTGCCAGTATCGCAAACTGCAGTTCGGACAAAATTACACGATAGTAACGGGTTGTTCAACAGCTTACCGATCAAGAATCAACCCAGGCAGACTGGAATATGTCGTAGGAGTAGGATCAATGGATAACAATCCTTCCTGGAAGCTTTTCGCCGCGGCACTTTGAACTTGCGCTGAACTTGTAGAAGGACACGCACCGTCAGCTTGGTAAGCAAGGGCCGTTCTGAGAAGACTTTCCTGCGCGTCGCCAAGTTGGCGGTCAAAGTCATTATCCTCAACGGAACAGGTTGGGGAGAAACCGTCATCATAGTCGGCAACCCCCTTGTCATTAGCTACCCTGAGTTGGATAGTGAAATAAGTTGTGCCGCAATTATCTTGTGGAATAAAACCGTGATACTTGCCGCGTGTTGCCAAACCGATCGTGATTACCTCTATGTCGATGCCGCGCAAGCTGTTGATGACTAATTCACTTGCCGATGCGGTTCCATAAGTGGTCAAAACGAACAGACGCGGAAGATCAAGGTCCGGCAGTTGCTGCACATGGCCGTTTTCATCTTCGAACGCGTCGGCAAAGGAACGGGAGTAACCGTTTCTTTTGTCGTTGTATTCAATTTCTGTGAAGTTCTTCCCTTCACCCGCAGACCCGGCTATTATCGACGCTACAATCTGCGCTATGTAGAGCGCTCCGCCTCCATTATAACGAAGATCAAGGATAAGATCATCAATGCCGGCTCCTTCCAGAAACGTATTGCCGGCATTTATTAGCGGTTGCGCTGCGGGGTCAATGTGGCTATTAAACAACATGTAACCGACCCGGTCGCCTTCGGAAGTGGTCAGGACTTTTACGTTCTGTACAGGATGGGCTGTTATCTCTCCGGCGGTCATGGTCACCGAGCGTTCCTGTGAAGATTCCCCGGGATCCTTAACTGTGAATGTGTGAGTATCGCCGGCAGATGGGTTAAGAGCGGCGTTTATCTTATCTATCTCATCTGTATCGTTGGAATTTACGATATTGATGCCGTCGACGCCGAGAATCTGCGTGCCGCGCACAAGGTTGACGTCGGCCGCAGTCGCCGGCGAGCCGGGTTCAGTGTATAGTACCACTACGTTTCGCGGTGGAGTGGTTTTCAGAACCTTGAGTCTGGCACCGTATCCGGCCGTGATGCCCTCATCAGAGAATTGCCGATATTCTTCGGTCGAAAGTGAGTAATGGAACCTGTCCTTGGGTTTTCCGGAAGAAATCGTCTCGTTTGTTCTCATTAGTTCAAAGTAATCCGTTGGCTCAGTGCAGCAGGCCGGATCCGCATCTTCGATTTCATCGTACCACAGATAGGTTCTGTGACTCCAGGACCGAAGCCAGTTGTTTTCATCCACGTATGTTCCCTGCTTGGCTCTGCTGCTGACAGCTTTGCTCGGGTCTGCGCAGTATTGATGAAAGTTCCCGCTGGGGCAGAACACACCTTGTTGCCATGGCTCATCTCTGGTGGTACAGGGAGGCGGTGGTGGTGGCGGTGGTGGTGGTGGTGGTGGTGGTGGCGGTGGCGGTGGCGGTGGCGGTGGCGGTGGTGGTGGCGGTGGTGGTGGTGGTGGTGGTGGTGGTGGCGGTGGTGGTGGCGGTGGTGGTGGTGGTGGTGGTGGCGGTGGTGGTGGTGGTGGTGGTGGTGGTGGTGGTGGTGGTGGTGGTGGTGGTGGTGGTGGCGGTGGCGGTGGCGGTGGTGGTGGTGGTGGCGGTGGTGGTGGCGGTGGCGGTGGCGGAGATGATGGAGATGGCGTAGGCGGGGATGGTGGAGGTGGCGGAGGCAGGGATGGTGGAGGTAGTTCAACCGGTTCTAGCGTTACCGTTTCAGCCGCCGCTGATGACAAAGTTCCGCCGGAACTTGGAGAAGATGAGTTCTCACTGCCGCCGCAACCCGTAACACCGAGCACCGCAACCAGTGCCAGAAATATCCACAGGCATCGTGACGTTAATCCATCCAGAAAACGGCGGTTTTTCATCTTGTTCAAGATAAGAATCTCCCCGCGTTAGCTTAATATTAAAAAGTACTTAATACTCAAGATCTATCAAATTGACAGGCAGCTCGTAACGGCCGTTGCGGCCGGATGGTGCGGTGTGTCGGCGTGCTTGGTGGTTCTCCGCTCCCGCATCTGTCTTGACGGATTCTCTCATCCGGGTTCTGGGGGCCCGGCCTGATCTCTGGTTACATGCGGTTTCGAGAGGTTTCTGATTCCACCAGGAGGGGAAGTATTTCTCCCGATTTGCCCATTACGCTTGCGTCGTAAAGACCCGTGCCCGGGGTTACATCAAGGTTGATTTCCACTACGGGTTTTTCGCTTTTTTTCGCTATAAGTCCCATTGAAGCCGCCGGTTCAACCACTCCGGAAGTTCCCACTATCAGCAGAAGATCGCATTGCTCTATGGCGAACAGGCACCTGTCTATTCTCTCCATAGGGATGATTTCTCCGAACCACACCGTGTTCGGCCTCATTACCGCATCGCATGCGTCGCACTTCGGGGGTAGCTTTGGAATAGGCACTTGGTAGTTTTTTTCTGTTCTTTCACATTCCGTGCATTTAATTTCCCAGAGACTTCCGTGGAGTTCTATTACGTTTCGGGTTCCGGCCGCGAAGTGAAGGCCGTCGACGTTTTGTGTTATGAGGGTGAAATCCCTTTTTTCTTTCTCAAGTGCTGTTATCGCGAAGTGACCGGGATTGGGCTTTGCGTTTTTCATTATGGCTCTTCTAGAGTCATACCACTCCCATACCAGTTCGGGATTCCTGAAAAAGGCCTCGGGCGTTGCAAGTTCTTGGGGGCTGTAATTCTTCCAGAGTCCCTCTTCTCCCCTGTAGGTTGGAATGCCGCTTTCAGCCGAGATTCCCGCCCCTGTAAGAACGACGATTTCGTTGGAGTTGCTTACAAGCTCGTACGCTTTTGTGATTTCTTTTTCCATGTTCCTACAACCCGCCATAGATTAACTGTTTTGCGGTTTCTTTCCCACTGCTCAGCGCCAAGACATGACTGCGGGGGCGGGGGATTCTCTTGACAATTTATCCCGTGGTACTAACCTTGTTTCTGTTGTGTTAGACCAGTATATTCCTGTTCTCCTGATAATAGTAATGGCAATCGTTTTAGCCGCGGCGCTGCTGTCCGTTTCCTCTCTGCTCGGTCCGAAGAGGTACGGAAGCTGGCGCAAGCTTATTCCGTATGAATCGGGGATGATTCCCAGAGGAGACGCAAGAGAGAAGGTTTCACTCAAGTACTACCTGATAGGAGCTCTTTTCATACTGTTTGACATAGAAATCGTGTTTCTGGTAGCTTGGGCGGTTGTGTTCAGGGAGCTTGGAATGGTGGCGCTTGTCGAGGTGCTGGCGTTTCTTGTTGTTGTCATCGGCGGGTACTTTTACGTTCTTAAAAAAGGAGCTTTGGAATGGGAGTAAACAGCGGATCACTGCTTGGCGGAGATGGTTTTCTTACAACCAAGGTCTCCGCGGTTGCCAACTGGGGAAGGAAACACAGCCTGTGGCCAATGGCTTTTGGAACCGCCTGCTGCGCGATTGAGATGATGGGGACTTTCTCCTCAAGATTCGATATAGCGAGGTTCGGGGCCGAAACGGTGAGGTTCTCGCCTAGACAGGCGGACCTTATGATAGTTTCTGGGACCATAACCTACAAGATGGCGTCGGTTTGCAGAAGAATCTACGAGCAGATGCCCGAGCCAAAGTGGGTAATAGCGATGGGGTCGTGTACCTGCGGTGGCGGACCTTTTGACAGTTACGCCGTCGTTCAGGGAATTGACGAGTTTCTTCCGGTGGATGTTTACGTGGGCGGCTGTCCTCCAAGGCCCGAGGCCCTTATTGACGCCGTGATGAAAATTCAGAACAAAATAGATAACGAAAGACCCCCGATCGTATGACCCCGCTGCCTGAATCGATCGATCTAATAAGGGAAAAAATGTGCGGCTACATCCTCTCGGAAACCACATTCCGCGGGGAGACCAGTTTTACCCTAAAGGCCGAGTCGATAGTCGAGTGCTGCTCGCTTCTGAAAAATACGCTCGGTTTCTCCTATCTTATTGATGTTACGGTTGTCGACTATCTGACCGTCAAGTTTCCAAGATACGAGGTTGTCTACATGCTTCACCGCTTCGGTGAGAATTATGAGGAAAACTTGAGGATAAGGCTTAAGGTCGCACTTGAGCAGGATGAATTCACCATTGATTCCGTAACGCCCGTGTGGTCCGGGGCGAACTGGTTTGAGAGGGAAGCGTACGATATGTTCGGGATAACCTTCAGGGGGCATCCTGACCTGAGAAGAATACTGATGCCCGAGGATTACGACCAGTTTCCTCTGAGAAAAGATTTTGACGTGAGAGACAGGGAATCTTCCAAAAGATGTTTCGAGCGGGCTCTTGAGGAAGGGCTTGAGCAATGGAAAAAGTAGAGATTGTCACAGAAGAGCTTAGCACTGAGGCTGACGGTACGAGAAAGCACACCATGATGCTTAACATGGGACCGCAGCATCCATCGACCCATGGGGTCCTGCGGGTGGTTCTTTATCTTGACGGAGAGAGAGTGAAGGAAGCTGTTCCTCACATCGGCTATCTGCACAGGGGAATAGAGAAGCTCTGCGAGGACATCACCTATCAGAAATGTCTTCCCTACACAGACAGGATGGACTATCTGGCTTCTATATGCAACAACATAGGTTTCATACTGGCTGTTGAGAAGCTTTTGGGAATTGAGGATGAAATTCCCCCGAGAGCCAAAGTTGCCGAAGTTATAATGTTTGAACTCGGGAGAATCGAGTCTCATCTCATAGGCATAGGCGCAAACGCGATGGACCTTGGTGCAATGAGCGCTTTTCTTTTCTGCTTCAAGGAGAGGGAGAGGATCTACGAGATTCTCGAGATGGTATGCGGAGCAAGGCTAACGACTTCATACCCGAGGGTAGGGGGTCTTCCCCAGGACCTTCCCGAAGAATTCTCCGACACCGTGAGGAATTTTCTGAAGATATTCCCCAAGACCTTAAATGAAATAGACAGCCTTCTTACAAGGAACAAGATATGGATTGACCGCACGAAAGGAGTGGCGGTTATAAGCAAGGAGCAGGCGGTTGATCTGGGAATTACGGGTCCGATACTGAGAGCAAGCGGAGTTCCCTACGACGTAAGAAAAGCTCTTCCATATCTTGATTACGAAAACTATGAATTCGATATACCGGTCGCCAACGAAGGAGACGTGTACGCAAGGTATCTTTGCAGGATGGAAGAGATGAGACAAAGCCTTCGGATAATTTCCCAGGCTATTGAAAATCTCCCCGACGGTCCTTACATTGCCGACCTTCCCGATATCGTTTTGCCTGAAAAAGAGCTTGTCTACACGAAAATGGAATCCCTGATCAGGCATTTCGTGCTGGTCTACAACGGTTTTGAGACTCCTCCGGGGGAGATATACCACGCCGTAGAGAATCCCAAAGGGGAACTGGGTTACTACATTGTAAGCGACGGTACGGGAAAACCCTACAGGATGCGGGTTCGCGGGCCGTCATTTGTGAACCTGCAGGCCCTTCCGGATATGGTAAAGGGGGGATTTGTCTCTGATGTCGTTGCGGCAATCGGCAGCATTGACATAGTGCTCGGGGAAGTTGACAGGTAAGTTCTGAATCTCAGGGGAAAGTCACTGTCCTCGCTCCCTTAGGTTTTCTGAATGTAAAAAACGAGTCGGGGATGTTTAGGTTAACTTCTGCTGTGCCGAGTTCTATGATCGTCGTGTTTCCGAAGATGTCACCGATTATGATTTTCCTCAGCATGTGGGTCTTTGGATCAACTGCTATCGTTACCTGCTTTGAGTGCTCCTGTTCTTTTTGTTTTAAGTCAAGGAGAATATTCCCCTGCTCGTCCGTGCTTCCGGCGCCTAGGCGGACATCGAAAAGACGGTCAAGGTCCTCAAGTATTGAAATAACTGTATAGGAACCTAGGGAACCTGCCCAGACGCTGTCAATTTCCGTTTCGGTAACCTGATTTTCTCGGCTGTCAAAATACCAGACCTTCTTTCCGTCAGAAACTATCGTGTCTTTCCAAGGCTCTTCGTATTGCCACTTCATCATCGCCGGCTTCTTGAACCACACCTTGCCCGAAGAAAGGACTTTCTCCTCAAGGTCTTTTATCCGAGTTTCCTGAGTGAATTTAGAGTTAAGATCGTTTATCGAGGCGTATTTTTTCTGGATGCTGCTTACAATAGCGGCTGCATCTTGGGCCCTCGCAGGATGCGCGGTAAGAAGAAGGAATGTTGCAAGAAGCGCTGCCGCAAGCGCGATTTTCTTCAATCCTGATTTCCCCTGTCCGCTTTGATCATGTTTACGTAGACTTCTCTTGGTTTTCCGGCTGATCCCTGCGGTCCTATCAGGCCTTCTTTTTCCATTATCTCAACGATTCTCGCAGCACGGTTATATCCTATCTTGAGTCTTCTCTGGATCATTGAAATGGATGCCTGTTCCGTTTCGGCTATTATTCCAAGTGCGGTTTCGTAAAGTTCGTCCTTCTCGTCTTCATCGGAACCTGCATTTTTGGCATCGGAGTCATTCTGAGTTATCTCCTTTATGTAGACGGGGGTGGCCTGGGATCTTAGAAAATCCGTTACCCGTTTTCTTTCCTCGTCCGATATGAGGGCGCCCTGCAGTCTTAAGAGGTTGTTTCCCCCTGAACTCAGAAAAAGCATGTCTCCCTTTCCAAGCAGGGTTTCCGCTCCCCCGGTGTCGAGAATGATTCTTGAATCCACCTTTGAGGATACGAGAAAAGATATCCGCGCGGGGAAGTTAGCCTTTATAAGTCCCGCCACCACGTCTGCCGAAGGGCGCTGTGTAGAGACTATTATATGGATTCCCGCGGCCCTGGCTTTCTGTGCGAGCCTTATTATGGAGTCTCTCACTTCGCTCGGGGAGACCATCATGAGGTCGGCAAGTTCGTCTATGATAACGACTATGTAGGGAAGCCATCTGAGCTGTTTCTCCTCAATCTCAAGCGTCTCAAGCTTTCTGTTGTAGCTGTCTATGTCCCTTACCCCTTCCTCGGAGAGCATTCTGTATCTGGAATCCATTTCCTCCACCAGCCACCTAAGAGCCGCCACGGCCTTTTTCGATTCGGTGACCACCGGGTGGAGCAGGTGGGGAATATCTTCGTATATGGACAGTTCAAGCATCTTCGGATCTATCATTATCAGCTTGAGTTCATAAGGGGTTGCCCTGTACAGAAGGCTTGTGATCGTAGCGTTTAGCAGCACGCTTTTCCCCGAACCGGTCGTTCCGGCTATCATAAGATGCGGAGCGGTCTGAAGGTCCATGTAGCGTGGTTTTCCGGATATGTCTTTTCCGAGGGCAAGAGTCAGCATTGACTTTTTCGTCGTAAACGAACTGCTCTCGAAAAGTTCCCGCAGCACCACGATCTCTCTGCTTTCGTTCGGCACCTCTATTCCAACCACGTCTTTCCCTGGTATCGGGGCTATGATTCTTATGCTAAGAGCTTTAAGACCCATTGCCAGATCGCCCTCAAGAGCCGATATCTTGTTTATTTTTATTCCCGGAGCGGGCTTGTATTCGAACATCGTGATGACCGGGCCGGGACGTATTTCCATGATCTTTCCGGTTACTCCAAAGTCAGCGAGCTTTTCCTCAATCAAAGTGGCCTTCTCGTACATAGCTTCTTTGTCTATCTCTACTGACGTATCGATTTTGGGGTCAAGCAGATCAATGGGAGGAAGAGAGAAATCAAGCCATTTGTTCTCGGGCGCAGGAGGCTCTGTCTCGGCTTTTTTGTCAGGAGTGGGAGGTGTGAACACTATCTGCGGTTCCGCGTTGGTTTCTCCCGGGGGTTCCTGCTTTTGCGCCGCGGCCGGGGGTTTTGCCATGCGAGGGGGCGTCTGCGGGGCGTCTTGTTTTTTTCTGGCTCGGGTTTTTCCTGCCGAAGCGCGCTTTAGCGCGCTGAACGGCGCGAAGATTTTCTTTAACGCGCCCGAGCAGAGCGTGCGGATGATTCCCGCCACACGGGCGAGCTTGGTTTCCGTCGTTATTATCACGGAGAGGAATATGACTATTATAGCAATTATGTATGTTCCCAGGGTTCCCGAGATGTTCTGCGCGAATTCCCGGGAAATCGCAAGACCCAGCCATCCGCCGGCCGGCGAGTAGCCTAGAAGTGCACTTCCTCCGTAGGCAAGCCCGAGCAGAGTGGTTGAGGAGAGAAGGAAGATAATCGCGGAGCAAAGCTTCCAGTATATCTTCTGGGCGGGCTGTTTTCTCAGGATCACGTACGAGGCATGGAGCATCAAGACGGGAAACACGAAGGAAAGCGTGCCGAAAGAGCTTCCAAGGGAGTGCGATACGTAAAGTCCCGCATTTCCCATTGCGCCTTTTGCGTCAATCTCAATCAGGTTGCTGAAAACCAGAAGACTTACGAAGGTGAATATGCCTAGGGCGAAGAAAAAAACCGCCATCACATCCACGAATACGCCTTGAGTGTCTTTGTTTTTAGACATTTTTTAAATTCTGAAATAAAAACCTTCCGCACCCGGGCGAAAGGGGAAACTCTCCGCTATCTAAAAGGCGATTGCGGCGAGAAGCATGTTTGAGGCCTGAGCCGCAAGATCCCATGACAAGAAAGGAAATATACCGAAAAAAACCGTGACTGCGGTAAGAACGGCAATTGTAGCTCCCGAAAGCGGCTTGCTCGCGCTTGCCCCGTAGCTGTCCTCCTTCATAAACGCGTAGACAAGCACCTTAAGGTAGTAGTATGCGGAGATTACGCTTGTTATTATTCCTATCACTGCAAGCGGCGTCAGATTAGCGTCAACCGCAGCTAAAAACACCCTGTACTTCCCGAAAAATCCTATAGTCGGCGGGATTCCC
This sequence comes from Thermodesulfobacteriota bacterium, assembly GCA_965229995.1. Taxonomy (GTDB): domain Bacteria; phylum Desulfobacterota_D; class UBA1144; order Nemesobacterales; family Nemesobacteraceae; genus Nemesobacter. The sequence goes on from OZ245933.1 coordinate 483,489, forward strand.
GCAAGCGAGAACATAAATACCCCGAGCGCGAGCGCCGTCGCCGGTTTTCTCTTCCAGAGTCCCGATATCCGTTCGAAAGTATCGCAGTCGTTTTTCTCCCCGCTTACGTACGCGAGGATTCCGAAAGCCCCGAGGTTCATGAAAGTATAGGCAAACAGATAGTAAAGAACGCTTCCGCTTCCCACCGAAGCGTCCGAGAGAACGGCTGCCACTCCGACGAGAGCGTATCCCGCGTGGGCCACGCTTGAGTAGGCAAGCATTCTCTTTACGCTTTTTTGATATATGGCGGCTATGTTTCCCACTATCATGGTCAGCACTGCCGCGATCTGTATTGCGGCCGTCATGTAGTTTCCAAGTGCCATAGAGGGGTCAAGAAATATTCTCAGCAGCAGTACAAACGCAGCCGCTTTTACCGCCACTGACATGTATCCCGTAACGGTGAGCGGAGCACCGTCGTAGATGTCGGGTACCCACTGGTGAAGCGGCACCGCTCCTATCTTGAAGATGACTCCCACCGCCACGAACACGGCTCCGCATACATACATCGGGAGATTCGCGGGACTACGGAAGATTTCCTGTAGAAAAGTGGAGCCAGTGGCTCCATAGAGAAGTGCTATTCCGAAAAGCAGCACCGCGGAGGAAAAACTCCCCAGAACAAGATACTTCACCCCTGATTCCGTCGAGTCAAGAGACCTGCTTCTGAATCCCGAGAGTATGTAGACTGCGATTGACATGATTTCGAATCCTACAAAAAGCGTCATGAGTTCAACCGACGAGGCGAGAATCATCATCCCGCTCGTGCAAAACAGCACGAGCGCGTAAAATTCCTCAAGCCATTGAGTGCGGTTCTCCAGGTGATCTTTTGAAAAAACAATCGTCGCAAGCGCGGCCAGGAGAAAAATGGAGTTAAAATAGGCGGAGAAGGAATCAATTACAATTGCGCCGGAAAACGCGGAGTCGGTCCCGGAGAATCTGGTGAAGTTAAGGATGAACGAGGCTACCGTGCCCGAAACCGCGAGGAGAAAAAGCGCCCCCGCCCATCTTTTTTTCAAAACCGGGGCGCAGACGAGTATGAGCAGGCCGGCGAGTATGAGTATGCACTCGGGAAGGATAACAAGCGTGCTTTCAAGTAAAACTTGAATATTCATGGTCGCGTTTCTCCCGGCGTTTACGACCTTTTCCGGGTCTCAGTTGTTTTTTTCATTGCTTCAATCGGAGTCTTTGATTACTTCGAACTTCTTTTCTTCAAACTGGAAGTTTCGCTCGTCAATGTACCATATTCTTGCGTCGGCAAGTTTTCCGCGGTTTATCGAAAAAATTATATACGCCCACCCGGGCGATGCCACCTCTCTGTCCGTTTCCGAGGGGATCGAAGGATGGTCCGGATGTGAGTGGTATATGCCGAGAATCTCAAGACCGTTTTCCCTTGCCCACGAATCCGCTTCTATGTAGGAACGCGGGTCAAGCTCGTAGCGGTCTTTTAACCTTTCCCTGTCAATGCTGCCTGTTTCCTTAAACGCCGTTTCAGACCCGTCGTCAGCGACCAGATTGGCGCATTTGCGAAAGTGGGTCACGGTATCTTTTTCCCCTATCATTACGCCACAAACCTCGTAAGGATAACCGGATTCAGCGTCCCGTGTCATGCCCAGATAAGCCGATCTATGTATTCTTACCACCAGAGTCTTTCGCTCAGGTACCTTCTTCCCGAGTCGGGAAGAATCGTTACCAGCACTCCTTCTTTCAGTTCTTTCGCGTACTCAAGCGTTACGCAAACCGCGGCTCCTCCTGAGTGACCCACGAATATCCCTTCGGTTTCCATCAGCCGTTCCATCATATCATACGCTTTTTCAGTTGAGATGAAGACAACTTCGTCGGCCGCTTTCTCGTCGTATATGCCGGGAACTATTGAAGAAGGCATATGTTTCATGCCCTCAAGTCCGTGAAGACTTTCTTCGGGTTGAATCGCGATTATCTTTATGTCGGGATTGTATTCTTTAAGTTTTTTCCCGGTTCCCATGAAGGTTCCCGATGTGCCGAGTCCCGCGAAAAAATGGGTCACGGTGCCTTTTGTCTGCTCCCAGATCTCAGGCGCGGTTGTCTCATAGTGTGCAAGGGTGTTGTTGACGTTGTTATACTGGTCCGGCATGAAATATCTGTCGGGTTTATCCGCCTTGAGTTTGTGGGCCATTCTTATCGCTCCGTCGGAACCCTCAAGAGGATTTGAGAAGACTATTCTAGCTCCGTAGGCTTCAATCGCTTTTCTCCTCTCGGTGTTTACGTTCTCGGGCGTTACGATTTCAACCTCGTATCCCAGTGCGGCCCCCAGCATCGCGTACGCGATCGCGGTGTTTCCGGAAGAGGAGTCCATGATGACCTTGTCTTTTGTGAGTTCGCCGGAGCGGATGGCTTCCAGTATCATTCTGCGGGCGGGGCGGTCTTTTACTGAACCTCCAGGGTTAAACCACTCGGCCTTTGCGTAAATACGTACTCCCGCGGAGCATTCTTTTACCGTTCCGGAAAGTTCCAAGAGGGGGGTGTTGCCTATAAGGTCAACCACAGATTCGACTCTTGAACCTCTGGCCGTGGAGGTTCCGCCTTCGGACCTATACATTAGCAGCGCTCGATAATTACCTTGTGGTAACGGCCTTCTTCCTTCACTATGGAAAGAACCTTGTGACCTTCCTGTTCAACGCTTCTTGGGAGATTGGAAAGCGGCTCTCCCTCGCAGAGCTTGACTTCGAGGAGTTCTCCCCGCTCCATTTTCTCAAGCTTAAGCTTGGTTTTAACAAACGTCATCGGACAGATGTCGCCCGTTATATCTATTCTTTCCTTGCCCTGCGTATCGTCCATGTTAAAAAACCTCGTGCGCGCGTTTTGCCGTTAAGACTAACACAGTCCGCGTTTTACTCAAACCGCGTTCCCGGCTGCATTTTGGGACTTTATCCACGATATTACGGAATCGAACATCTTTTTGCCGTCTTCTGAGCCGAGCAGGCTCTCAAAACTGCGTTCCGGATGAGGCATCATCCCGAGTACGTTGCCTTGGCTGTTCGCGATTCCGGCTATATTGTCCTCGGCGCCGCTTGGATTTGCCTCGGCGGTTAGCTCTCCCTCCTCCTCGCAGTACCGTAAAACTATTCTCCGTCCATGCATGTCTTCCCTGCCCGGGGGCAGTACGAAGTTCCCTTGGGCGTTTGCGACCGGAAGTTTCAGCACTTCTCCTTTGCGCAGAAGGCAGGTAAATGGCGTATCGATATCTTCAATTTTTACGTTTGTCCATCTGCAGACAAATTTCAGGGAGGAGTTGTGTATGAACGCTCCGGGAAGAAGGCCGGATTCAACAAGAATCTGAAAACCGTTGCATATTCCTATTACCGGGACTCCGTTTTCCGCAAGTTCCCTAAGCGGGCTTACCACGGGGGAGAACTGCGATATTGCTCCCGCGCGGAGATAGTCCCCGTAGGAAAATCCTCCGGGGATCACGACGCAATCTATTCCTTCAAGGGAAGTTTCCTCGTGCCATACGAGATCGCAGGGCTGGCCCAGAATTTTTCTTATGGCATGGTAGCAGTCATGATCGCAGTTAGAACCCGGAAAGAACAGAACTCCAAAATTCGGCATCTTATTTTTCCGCTATCTCTACAGAGGAATCTTCAATTACCGGGTTGGAAAGGAGTTTACGGCACATTTCATCCGCTTTGCGGCTTACCTCATCGGCGGATTTGCCCTCCATGGTGAGTTCCACGATTTTGCCTACCCTCGCGTCGGAAACCCCGCTGAATCCGAGACCGCCAAGCGCGTTTAGCACCGCTTTGCCCTGGGGGTCTAGCACCACGGGCTTAAGCTTAACCTCTATTTTGACCGAAAACCGTTTCATCTCTGATTCCTTTGCTGCGGCGTGATTTCCGCGGGATATTACCCGCGCGAGAGAAGTATGCCAACAATTCTCTCAAGCTCCTCGGGAGAATAGTACTCTATTTCTATTTTTCCTCTTTTCTTGTTGCTGCTTATCTTTACTTTGGTTGAGAATCTCCCGGCAATCTGTTCGGTCAGATCCTTGGTGAAAATATCTTCTTCCACCTTATCTGAAGTGAGCTCGGGGGGTAGTTGGGCGATTCGATTTCTCTTTTTTACCAAAGCTTCGGTTGCCCTTACCGTAAGATCCTTTTTCACCACTTCGCCGAGAAGGGAATCCATTTCTTGTGGGGATAAAGCAGCGAGAAGCGCTCTTGCGTGCCCCACGGTTATGGCGCCCGAAACAAGAGCTTCTTTTGCTTTTTGAGAAAGCCTGAGAAGCCTCAGCTGGTTTGTGACGACCGAGCGGTTTTTCCCTGTTTTCTTCGCTATCTCGTCGTGGGTAAGCCCGAAGCGCTCCGCGAGCTTCTCATAAGCCTCTGCCTCTTCAATGGGATTTAAGTCTTCTCTTTGTATGTTCTCTATTAACGTAAGCTCCGCTACATCCTGATCGGTAGCGGTCCTTATCACGACGGGCAGCCTCTCAAGCCCCGCTATTTTTGCCGCTCTCCACCTGCGCTCACCGGCCACTATTTCAAAGACGCCGTTTTCTTTTCTGACTATAAGCGGCTGTATGACCCCGTTTTCCCTTATGGACTCCGCAAGTTCCTCAAGAGCGCTCTGTTCAAAGCGTTTTCTCGGCTGCGATGCGTTTGGCTTCAGCAGATCCGTGCTTACCATCTGATACCCTGCGGATTCCGTTTCCGGATTCTTTGGAATAAGCGAGTCAAGCCCTCTTCCCAAACTTCGTCTCTTCACGTCAGTTAACCTCCGCTTTGCTTATTATCTCATTTGCGAGTTTCATGTAGTTCTGTGCCCCGCTCGACTTGATTTCGTAAAGCAGAAGGGGTTTTCCGTGGCTTGGCGCTTCGGCGAGCTTTACGTTTCTGCTTATCACGGTGTCAAAAGTTTGTTCGCCGAAGTGATTCCTTACGTCCTCGGCCACGGAGTGACATATGTTATTGCGGGAATCGAACATCGTCAAAAGATAGCCTTCCACTTCAAGCGAAGGATTGAGCCTCTGCCTGGCAAGAGATATAGTCGTCTGCAGCTGGCCTATCCCTTCAAGTGCGTAGTATTCGCACTGAACGGGTATAAGCACCCGGTCGGCCGCGGCAAGAGCGTTTATGGTGAGCAGACTCAGTGACGGGGGAGAGTCTATGAATATGTAATCATATTCGTCCCTTATCTCATCGACAACCTTTTTGAGTCTGTATTCCCTGCTCTCCGTCTCTATAAGATGTATCTCTGCCCCGGTAAGCTCGTGATTCGCCGGACATACATGCAGGTAACCGTTTAGAAGATCGGGATATATGTCAATTGTGGTGTCCGCCAGCTTGACTTCCCCCAGTATGACGCTGCAGATGTTTTTCGAATTGATCGATTCTTTATCAATACCAAGCCCTCCGGTCGCGTTTCCCTGAGAGTCAAGATCTATTAGAAGCGTACGGCGGTTTGCCGCTGCCAGAGAAGCTGAAAGGTTGACCGCGGTTGTGGTTTTACCGACTCCCCCTTTCTGATTTACCACGCATATTACTTTTGACATTTGGAGATAAAAAAATGATAAACTTGCGAATGTTATCAGTCAAATGAATTTTATCCCGGTGCCGCGCTCGCGGACACTCCCGGAGGGTTAACATTGATAAACAGGGTATGTGTTGTTTTTTCGACTTTTTTCGGACTGGGGTTTGTTCCGGGAGCCCCGGGAACCGCGGGGACGCTCGGGGCGGTCGGGGTCGTATACCTGCTCAACCTTGCGGGCGGAGCAGCTCTTTATTCAGTGCTTACGTTCGGATTGATTATCATTTCCTTTATAGCCGCGGGCCGTTGCGTGTCGATTTTTCAAAGGAAAGACCCGCCTGAGGTTGTTATTGACGAAGTGTGCGGATTTCTCGTATGCATGCTTTTCATCACACCGAATCCCATCAATCTCGCGCTCGGCTTTTTCCTCTTCAGGTTTTTCGATATCGCAAAGCCGTTTCCGATAAAAAGAGTCGAGAAGCTCCCAGGGGGCTACGGTATTGTGATGGATGATGTCTTGGCAGGGGTGTACGGGAACCTTTGCCTTCAGTTGCTTGTCCGGGTTTATTGATGATACCTGCCGTATTCTCTGCGTTTAACCAACCAATTACGCATAAAGCAGAAACGGGTTCTGCACCGTTACCGTGCCGTACATACGGCCATGCTGGAAGTCTTCTGAGAACAGTTCCGCGATGCCGTTAACTTCCGCGTAGGCCCAGATATGAGCATCAAACCACGACAGGTCATATGCTGCCGCGCCGCGCAGAGCCATTCGCAGCACGGCGTCATCAGGATATATAATCGGGAACTGGGTCATCAGTTCCTCCGCCTCGCGTCTGGCGTCCGCAAAATCAAGCAGACGCTTTTCCGGCTCGCCTCGGGTCACCGCTGCGACGAATTCAACGATTGACTGGTGAGCGATACGCGCATGCCCGGTCGCGATACCGTCGCGAAGGACATCCGTTGCAATCCGCTGCTTGTCCGGGAAACGACCGTCGTAGCGATAGACCAGCACGTTGGTGTCAATCAGCACCCAGGCGGCCTCTCATGTAGAGTTCCTCCCGGGTCCAGCCTCGCGCGGTTGCGCGGGACGCAGGTCTTGCCGTTTCACGGGCCTGTTGTCGGGCGGTCGTGGCATCAAACAGACGCAGGCGTGCTTCGGTATCGAGCCTCTTGTCCTGACTCGCCGCATTTGCGGGCACCACGCGAACGCTCTCGCCGGCCTCCTCGAAACGGATGTCGTCTCCGGGCCGAATTCCGTAACGCTCGGCAATCGCTTTTGGCACCGTGACCTGTAACTTACTGCTGACCTTGGACATGTCTTTACTTTACCAAAGAAAGTTTCTTTGTCAACGGTGCGGCAAACTTTGTAGGGTGCGGGAACAGGAGTATTTCTCATGGAAAAAGTATTGCGGTACGCATCAATTCATCTCAAGATTATTTCCCCCTCCCGCTTGCCTTGCGTACAGGCTGTCTGCTGGAAGGACTTACCGGGTTTTATGGCACACGTACATGGGTCCCCGCACAATTGGAAATCAGTCACCGGTCCGCGCGGTACGCCGTGCCATGCATTCTTCGAACTTTGCCCGAGTAATGTTGCAGGGATGGAAACGGTTGTCGTTCTATGACTTTTATACTCTGCTCTGCTATCGAAGCGGGTGTCGGCTCGCGTGCATAACTGCGAAGATGACAATAAATTTTGGTTCGACGCAATAAAAAACCCCGAACGGAAATCGGTTCATTAAAGCTCTATGAACATCGCGATAAAGGATTGGAAATATGAAAGGTTATTGCTGAACTGACCGGATCGTGGTGAGTAATTCTTCGAGAAACTCGTCTCCTAACCCCAACTGTTGTTGCCGATACCAGAAAGTGGCATCGGCCAGGTCCACTTCCGCTTCTTCACGGAACCGGACTTCGTAACTCACAGTTTCCTAGGGAACCGGGTATGCGATGGCTCAGTGCGATACAGTACGTCTTAAGCTCATCAAGATTGGTACGGTGATAAGAACAAGCGCGCGGAGGGTGGCGCTGTCGTTCTCGCAGTGTTATCCGTACCAGAACTTGTTCCGCCATGTATTGCGGAAACTTCAGGCAGTGCGCCTTGACTCATAGTGAATCGGGTTTTATGAACATGGCTGCCTGATAAGGTCAGGGGACAGTTGTGTCCTGATACTGTCCCGGACTGTGAACAAGGTTCGGAAAACCTGCGAATTGCCAATCTGAACCTCGAAAAAGACTTCATACCACAGTTGATTCAGGTGAAATCTGGAAACTGTCCCCATAAAACTCTTCCGCCCTACCTTTCATGAGAAATGCGGGTTAGGAGCAATTGTTGTAGGGAGTCAATTAAGTTGAGACTGTGAAAGTCTTCGGACAAGGCAATTTCTTTTGCAACGGATTGCCCGACAATATCTGAAAAACATTAAAATTTAGGACGTTCTAGCATTTTGAAGGCCATCTTTGCCTATCAGACAGCCATTTTGGTACGTCAATAGCACTGCCAAATAATACTTTCACAGTCTGAGATGACGTATTATTAACAACTGACTGCCAACCGGTCCGTTCTTATGTTACAATTTCCCAAATTTAGAAAAACGGGAGCCTTTGATAGAATGAAATTTAGATTGTTATTAAACGAAACAAGAGAAATAGAAGATTTCAGTTTTAAAGTTCCAACTACCCCCCCCCCGATACCCTTTATCCAAGCTTAATTTAGCGGAAATTTAAGAATCAAGTTTAATAGAATTCACGGGCCACTCGATCGAGAGCTACCTGCCCCCCCTGCGCCTCTGAGCGCCTACTGGGGACTTGTGCCTCGGTCGAGTGCCGTGATGAAGGATGTCCAGTAGGAAGTTCGTGCCTCTGAGCACCTCCGTATCGGAGCAGACACACACATCACGGCAGACCCGATTTAATAACAAGGAGGTATTACTATATCATGAACAATGATAAATCATTATTTTTTGCAGGCGTCGACTGGGGATCCCAATCCCACTACGTCTGCCTCATTGACCAAAACGGTTCCATTCTCAAGGAAAACTCCTTCAGGCACAGCGGCGAAGGTCTTTGGAATATGGGCAACTGGTTAATTGAAGCGACAGACTCAATCCCAGAGAATGTCGCCATAGGAATTGAAGTCACTCGCGGTCCCGTCGTGGAAAGCCTCATGGCTCGCGGCTTTGATGTTCACTCCATCAACCCAAAACAACTGGACCGATTCCGCGACAGATTCTCCGCCGCCGGAGCGAAGGACGACCGCAGAGACGCCATGGTGCTCGCCTCGGCACTTCGTACCGACAGACGTCACTTCCGCTCTCTGGAACCCCAGTACGAGGATATCACGATCCTGCGCAGCCTCTCACGCAGAAGAGAGGAACTTGTGTTTGAACGCAATCGCTGGACTAACCGACTGAGCGACCAGTGGTGGACTTACTACCCTCAGTTCAAAGAAGTGGTGGGCGACGACACTGTCCGCCCCTGGATTATTGAATTATGGAGACTTGCTCAAACACCTGATGCCGCAAGGCGAATCAGAGTGTCCTCTGTGCAGAAGGTACTCAAGCGCCACAGAATACGACGTATCGACGCACAGCAAGTGCTTGGGATTATTCGCTCAAAAGAAATAAACCTCATGCAGGCAACAGTTTCAAGCTGCGTTTGGCGTGTGAAGAGCATTATTGAGTTCCTCGATATCACCAACAGACAGCTCAAGGAAATCGAGAACCGTATCAAGGAGATGCTCGATTCAATCATCTCTCGGGAGAGAGCTGAAAATGCGGGAACAGGGAAACCAGGCGATGTCGAAATCCTCCTGTCCATGCCGGGAATCGGCTTTGTCACTGCCGCCACGCTGGTCTCCGAGGCTTATGATCTGATACGACGACGCGACTACAAGGCGCTTCGGTGCGTTGTCGGCACAGCTCCGGTGACAAAACAGTCGGGCAAGAGCAAGTATGTCATGCGGCGCCGAACATCGTCTCGGAGACTTCAGACAGCGCTTTACCACTGGGCAGGGGTTGCGGTACTGCACGATCCCGTAAGCAAGGCCCGCTACGCCTCGCTGCGGGCACGGGGACTGCGCCATTCCAGGTCTCTTCGCACCGTCGGCGACCGTCTTCTCTATGTAGCCTGCACCCTGCTCAAAAAAGGAGAAATGTTCGACAAAAACTTCAAGAAACTGCAAAAGGAGGCCGCCTGACAGCGATTACCAACAGGCTTCCAATAGAAAAAACGAGGAGGTGCCTCAAAAAAACTGAATCCGCTATATATATAAATTTAACGCTGGATAAAAGGTAGGAAGTCCCCATTTTTCTCTAAAATATTCACATTGCGCGCTATGGGCGGGAGAGTTAAGATGAGTTCTTTTCTTCCTGCTCTAAAATGCGTTGTGGTCTGTTTTGCCCTGGCGTTTTTCGTTTTCGCAGGAACCGCGCACGCGCAGACGACCTGCGATACGCACACACCAGGAACGACGGACAAGGACGCGCTTATAGCCCTCTATTGCGCCGCTGGCGGCGCGTCGTGGACGACCAATACCAATTGGCTTAGCAACATGGCGATTAGTACTTGGTCAGGCGTAACTGTAGATACAAACGATAGTAATAAAGTGGTAGAATTGAAGCTCAACCACTATGGTTTAAACGGAACAATACCTCCCGAACTGGGAGACCTCAGCAACCTGCTGTGGCTTTATCTCTATGACAATCAGTTAACGGCGTTACCTCCCGAACTGGGAGACCTCAGCAACTTGCAGAGGCTGTATCTCCATAAAAATGAGTTAACGGCGTTACCTCCCGAACTGGGAAAACTAGGCAGCTTGCAGTACCTGCTTCTCTCTGACAATCAGTTAACGGCGCTACCTCCCGAACTGGGAAAACTAGGCAGCCTGCAGCAGCTGTATCTCCATGAAAATAAGTTAACGGGGGCGATACCTCCCGAACTGGGCAACCTCAGCAACCTGCAGCAGCTGTGGCTTAACGACAACGACTTCGTTATGGTTCCCATCGAGCTTGAGACCCTAACCAATCATGCTCTCGAAGAACTCGCTCTCTGGGGCAACGAGCGGCTTGTCTGGGAGATGCCCAGGTCAAACGAGCTTGCCAAAAGATCGGACCGGACGGTGTTAACTGACCTTCATACACGTAACAACGGCCGGAACTGGAACACTGATAACTGGTTTTCCCCAAATCTTTCCGACTGGCACGGGGTTGAGACTGACAGCGATGGCCGAGTAATTGGACTAAGTCTCACTAACAACAACCTTACGGGGGAGATTCCGGATTCGCTCAGAGCTCTGGACAAATTGAGGCGGCTAGAGTTAAGTAAAAACAAGTTAAGCGGCGCGATTCCCCCTGAGCTTGGAAACTTAACTGGCCTTGAGGTGCTTGATCTCTCCGACAATGAGTTGAGTTGTGATATTCCGGACCTGAGTCCGCTTAGCCAACTATCTCAGCTTAGGCTTCAAAACAACTATCAGTTAGGCGGAACACTTTCCGAAAGTCTGGCTGATAGTTTGCAGTTGCTGAACATAAGTTGTACCAGCATCCCGCCCGGGGATTTGCCGAATAGCATTCTCGTGGTAGATCCGGCACCGGAAGATTGCATGGGAACGGTTGAGGCAGCTTGTCCTTCTCCTGTAGATCCGCCAGAACTTGTAGATCCGCCAGAACTTGTAGATCCGCCAGATACAGAAGATCCGGAATATCCGGTTACACCTCCTGAGTCGCTGCAAGGGGATGAAGGCGGAGGATGTGCGATTGCTCCAAATGCGGAAGCGGGTGAAACATCTCAAGGCATTGTGTTTGACCTGATTCTGGTTATGTCCGCGCTGCTTGTGATTTCGTGGAGGAATCACTCGGCAGCAAAAAAGACTTGATACTTCCCCCTGAAGGGGACTGTACGGATTTTCCTATAAGCAAGCAACCGGCACGGGGTGTGATTCAAGTTCCTCTTGTGCGCTAACACAAGGCCCTTTACCCCTGACTTCTCGGTGCGCCGCGCAAAGGCGTCATATTCTATACATCCTTGTGAGAAATCCGGGCTATCTGGTTGCGTTGAGGAACATATCCGTTGCCATTACCTAGCTATTATGCCCTGCTCTGCCATCGGAGCGGGTGTCGACTCGCATGCATAACTGCGAAAATGATAATAAATTCGGATTCAACACGATAAAATACCCCGAATGGAAATCGGCTCATCAAAGCTCTACGGACATCGCGGTGAACAATTGGAAACATGAAAGGTTGTTGCTGAACTGACCGGATCGTGGTGAGTAATTCTTCGAGAAACTCGTCTCCTAACCCCAACTGTTGTTGCTGATACCAGAAAGTGGCATCGGCCAGGTCCACTTCCGCTTCTTCACGGAACCGGACTTCGTAACTCACAGTTTCCTGCGGATTTCCGAAATAACTTCATCTATCGGTCGCCCCGGATCTTTAATCAGTTCATATACGTCAAGCCGCTTGTCCAGCTCAGCTTTCTGTGCGGACGAGAGAGAAAGCGAGTTCTGATCAGATGCGATACTGTCCCATAGATCTTCTACAAGGCGAATCCGTTCATCAACCGGTAGATTTTTCAAGCTGGAATCCATACTGGGAAAATACCTTGAATTTCGTGATTTGCAAAAAACCATGTCTTCACTCTGGTCGCAGGGTCTGCGTTTTGGGAGTTTCTCTTACCGGCGGGTTTTCTTTCCAGTTAGAATTACCCGGCAATGTGCGTTGAGGTAATAACGACCGGAAACGAGCTGATGAGCGGTCTTACACGGGATACCAATTTCAGCTGGGCCGCCGCGGAGCTGTCCTCATCGGGTATTGAGGTTAGATACCATTGCGCGGTGGCTGATGACCTTGAGGATCTTCTCGCTTCTTTTACGACGGCGTCAAAAAGAGCCAGATTTATCATAGTTTCTGGGGGACTCGGCCCTACAGAGGATGATCTAAGCGCGCTTGCCGCCTCGGAATTTCTGGGAACCACCCTTGTTTTCAATCCAGCGGTATATGAAGACATCGTCCGAAAGCTCGGGGAGAGGGGAAGAGAGCCCAACAGCTACCATGAAAAACAGGCCATGTTTCCCGAAGAAACGACGGTTATCGAGAATCCAGTTGGCATAGCGGCTGGCTTCAGTTTTCTCTTCGGCCGCTCGAAATTTTACTTCCTTCCGGGTGTTCCAAGGGAATTCAGGCGGATGTTCTCAGAGTATGTTTTCCCGGATATAAACAATGCCGCAAAAAAGGGAAAAAGCCTGGTCGTGAGAGTGCTTAGAACCTTCGGGCTGGGTGAATCCGAAGTAGCGGAGAAACTGGGGGATTTTTCCCCCGAAGGAGTGGGTGTCGGATACAGGATCCGCCTTCCGGAAATTCATCTTCGACTCACCGCTTCGGGTCATGACAGTGAGAAATTGGATCTGCTTCTGGGCGATGCCTGCGGGGAAGTGAGAGAAAGGCTAGGGGGTTTTCTCTTTTCGCAAGGGGATGAAACTCTTGAGGAAGTAACCGCATCTTTGCTGCTTGAAAAAGACCTGACCCTGTCTATTGCTGAGTCTTGCACGGGAGGGCTTTGCTCAAACCGCTTTACGGACATTGCGGGAAGTTCGGGTTATTTCCTGGGCGGGGCGGTGGTCTACAGTAACGATTCCAAGGAAAAGCTTCTCGGGGTAAGCGCCGACACCCTCGCGCGGTTCGGCGCGGTGAGCGAGGAGGTGGTTTCCGAGATGGCGTGCGGGGCAAAAGATCTTTTCGGAAGCGATATAGGGCTTTCTGTATCCGGGATTGCGGGTCCGGGCGGTGGAACCGTGGAGAAGCCCGTGGGTACAGTATGGTTCGGGTTCACTCACGCTTCATGCGGGATTTTTTGCGAGAAACGGAATTTTACTGGCACAAGGGATGAGATAAAAAACTTTGCTGCTTCCACCGCAATCGATATGGTTAGGAAGTTCTGCCTCGATTATGTAGGATAGTAGCCTTAGAACCGCAAAAACCAAAACGGAGATTCAAACGAAAATGAGCGATATCGACGAGAAAAACAAGAGCATAAACGTAGCTATCGAGACGATAGAGAAGCAGTTTGGAAAGGGCTCCATAATGAGACTTGGCGAGGATGCTTCTCTCGCCGACATTCCGGTGATCACCTCGGGTTCCCTCGGACTTGACATAGCGCTTGGCGTCGGCGGCTTTCCAAGGGGAAGAATCGTTGAGGTCTTTGGTCCCGAGGCCTCGGGTAAAACCACCATAGCGCTCCACGCCATCGCGGAAGCCCAGAAAGCCGGCGGAATAACCGCCTTTGTCGACGCCGAACACGCTCTCTCAACAAGCTACGCGGCGGCGCTTGGCATCAAGGTTGAGGATCTTCTTATTTCCCAGCCTGATTTTGGGGAACAGGCGCTTGAAATCATCGATACTCTCATAAGAAGCGGTGCGGTTGACCTCATAGTGCTTGACTCGGTCGCGGCTCTTACCCCCCGCGCTGAAATCGAGGGGGAGATGGGAGCCACTCACGTAGGTCTTCAGGCGAGACTGATGTCGCAGGCGCTTCGCAAGATAACGGCTAACGTGAGCCGCTCGAAGACCATAGTGATTTTCGTTAACCAGCTTCGCATGAGGATCGGGGTTCCATCTTACATGAACCCGGAGACCACCACGGGAGGTAACGCGCTTCGGTTCTATTCGTCGGTGAGAGTTGATATAAGGCGCATTGGGTCTCTTAAGGACGGTGACCGTATCGTGGGTAACAGGGTCAGGGCAAAGCTTGTAAAGAACAAAGTCGCCCCTCCTTTTCGGGAAGCGGAATTCGATGTGGTCTTCGGAAGGGGAATATCAAAACTCGGGGAGCTTGTGGATTTGGGAACCAAGTTCAACGTGGTAAAGAAAAGCGGAAGCTGGTATTCCTATGAAGGGGAGCGAATAGGGCAGGGCAGGGAAAATTCCAAGAAGTTTCTGCACGAAAATCCGGAAATTCGCGAAAAAATAAGAAACGAGATCATAAAAGCCTCCGGGGTAGTTTCTTCTGAGGAAGCGGAGAAAGCGGAGAAAGCGGAAAAATAGTTTCCGGTATTCCAAATCCACTAAATCTGAGTGCATAACCGTCACTCCTTAAAATGCCTCGTTTTTTTACTACATCTGAGCAACACGCATGAAAATTCTGGGAATCGAAACCTCTACTTTTTCGGGAAGTGTGTCAATATCCGATGACGACACGCTTCTTTGCGAATATGTTTTCAACACCGGCCCGAGGCATAACGAAGTACTTATTCCCACAGTCAAGCGGCTTCTTTCGGATTGCGGGCTCGGAAAAAATGATCTGGACGCGGTCTGCGTATCAACGGGGCCGGGTTCCTTCACCTCGCTTCGAATAGGGGTCTCCACCGCGAAGGCGCTCTGCTATTCCCTGGGGACGGATCTTGCGGGAACTCCCTCGCTTGAGATTGTTGCATCGAACGCGCTTTGGTCCGGGAGCGACGTATGCGCCATGACCGACGCGGGCAGGGGGGAGGTTTTCTTCTCGTTTTATGATCCCGGGAGCGAAGAGATGACTCCCGCGGAAATCGCCGCCCCTGAGTCTGTATGCTCCGGGATAAGAAAAAAAACCGTTTTTGTGGGCAGCGCGGCAGTTCTCCACGCGAAACTTATACGGGAAACATTGGGGGAAGACGCTGTGTTCTTACCTGCTAATCTCAACACCCCCAGGGCATCTGCATGCGCGCTTCTGGGGAGAAAAAAGATTCTTTCCGGACGAAAAGATGATCCGTTCTCTTTAACTCCGTTTTATCTTCGCCGCTCCGGGGCGGAGCGTGAAACGTCGTCGCCGAAACGGCGGTAGGAATCTTTTTCCCTGCCGGTCTTGAAGTTGTCTGCACGCAGTGATAGATTAAGCGGGTGGGTTGTAGGTATTCCGCATTTTCAGAACAATCACGGGAGACAATGTAAAATGGCCAAGATGCTCGGCGCACAGATGTTTTTTGAGACGCTTCTTCACCAAGGTGTTGATGTGATCTTCGGCCTACCGGGAGGTTACGTTCTCAAGGTATATGACGTGATGACCGGTTACACCGACAGGATAAAGCACGTCCTGGTGAGACATGAGCAGGGAGCGACGCACATGGCCGACGGGTACGCAAGAGCTTCCGGAAAACCGGGGGTAGTGCTCTGCACCTCGGGCCCCGCCGCGACAAACACCGTTACCGGTATCGCGACGGCGCAGATGGATTCATCTCCCATAGTTGTTTTTACGGGACAGGTTCCGACGCAGTATCTTGGAAGCGATGCGTTTCAGGAAGCCGATCATATCGGCATAACAAGGCCCTGCACGAAACACAATTACCTTGTGCGGAGAACCCGAGATCTTCCGAGAGCAATGAAAGAGGCCTTCCACATAGCCGGCACCGGAAGACCCAGCCCGGTTCTTGTTGATATGCCGAAGGATGTTCTCATAGGAGAAGACGAGCTTGTAATCCCTGAGGATAATGAAATAGATATCAAAGGCTACAAGCCCACTATGAAGGGAAATCCCTCGCAGATAAAGAGGGCTGTAGAGATGCTGGTTGCCTCAAAGCGGCCCGTCGTCTATTCCGGAGGAGGAGTTATCTGGTCCGGGGCTACGAAGGAGCTCCTTGAGTTCTGCCACCGGCTTCAGATACCTGTGGCTTCAACCCTTATGGGGCTCGGAGGTTATCCGGCAAGCGATCCGCTTTTCATAAGCATGCTCGGGATGCACGGTTCCTACGCGGCCAATATGACTGTGACCGAATCGGATCTCGTTATCTCGGTCGGCGGGAGGTTTGACGACAGGGCTACGGGTGGAAACTTTGAAGAGTTCGCCCCCAACGCGGAAATTATTCATATAGACATAGATCCTTCCTCGATAGACAAGAACATAACGGTTCAGTGTCCTATAGTAGGGGACGCCAAGACCATACTGCGCCAGATACTTGACGCTCTTCCCGGCGAGATTGACCTTGAGGGAAGGGAATCCTGGCTCAGGCAGGTAAGGGATTGGGAGGAAAAACATCCGCTTACTTATTCTCAGGGAAGCGGGAAGATTCTCACGACCTACGCCATAGACATGCTTTACAAAATCACGAAAGGAGACTCCATAATAGTTTCCGACGTGGGTCAGCATCAGATGTGGGTAGCCCAGTTCTACAAGTTCGAAAGACCCAGAACCCACATTACCTCTGGGGGACTGGGAACAATGGGATTCAGTCTCCCCGCCTCTATGGGAGCGAAGTACGCAAGACCGGATGAGCGGGTGATATGCGTTGCCGGCGATGGAAGCTTCCAGATGAATTTCCAGGAACTCGCAACGGCGGTTGAAAACAATATGGATCTTAAGATCATTGTTTTCAACAACGGTCATCACGGAATGGTAAGGCAGTGGCAGACGATGTTTTTTGAGAGCAATTACTCCGCGTCGCGGTTTGAAGTGCTGCCGGATTTCGTAAAGCTTGCCGAGGCTTTCGGCGCCAGAGGCCTTCGGGCGGTGAAACCCGAAGAGCTTGAACCCACTCTCAGAGAAGGTCTTAACACTCCGGGAGTCGTCCTCATGGAAATAGAGGTCGATGAAACGGAAATGGTTTATCCGATGATAGCTCCTGGGGGCACAATGGACGATATGATAATGATGCCCGCAGATCTTGCCTGATATTACGCGTGGGTGAATCGCGCGGGGCAGGGCTTTGGTTTCATATCCCCTTTTTTGCGTACATGTTCCCGCTTTCCACATCTCGAAGCTCATAGGGGAGGTTTCTCGGCCCGAACCCAAGGTTCTTTCCCGGCTTTTATATATACTCTTTTGTGAGACTTGATTTTCGGATCTTCTGAGATTGTTATGGCTTCAGGAAAGATTGTTCAAGTAGCTTTGCCAATTCATTCCGAACAGCTTTTTCTATATTCGGTTCCGAGACATTTCCAAGATAGTGTCGCTACGGGAAAAAGGGTGTTTGTTCCGCTAGGGAACCGCAAGGCCATTGGGTACGTGGTAGGGCATGAAGCGAAACGGAAAGTCGATTTCGAGCTAAAGGATATAATCGACATTCTGGATGAATCTGCACTTTTTGACGAAAAACGCTTGGAATTTTTCCGCTGGGTCTCCGAGTACTACATGGCGCCTCTCGGAATCGTGCTTAAGTTTGCGCATCCTCTTGGGCTCGGTAAAAGCGTCGGGAAAACCGTGCGGGTCACGGAAGAAGGAAAAAACCGTCTTCGGGAAAGGGGCTCGGATAACCTCGAGAAAAAAATCCTTAAAACTCTTTTGCTTGAAGAAGAACTGACTTCGGAGAAACTTCTGGAACTCAGTGGTGGAGCATCGCTTGAGAATCTTAACTCTCTTCAAAGAAGGGGGCTTGTTAAATTCGACTACAGGGTTATAAGCGATGAGAAGATAAAATACGAAAAAATCTACGGTGCCGCCTGCGATCCGGACACCGTTTTGGGGATCAAGAAAAAAAAACCGGCCAAGGGAGCCATACTTGAATTCATAAACATCCACGGTTCCGTGTCCCATTCGGAACTAAAGGAGATATTCGGCAATTTCACGGCTCACGTAAAGTGGCTTGTAGATAACGCCCTGGTCTCCGTGGAACTGAGGGAGATCGGAAGAGACCCTTACGCCGTTTTTGATGCTGAGGAGGAGCCGCCCAAGCAACTTACTCAGGATCAGCGGATGGCTATAGACAAAATCCTGCCTTACATTGAGAGGGGTGAATATCGCTGTTTTTTTCTTCACGGAGTTACGGGAAGCGGAAAAACCGAGGTTTATCTCAGGGTTGTGAGCGAAGTAATAGCTAAGGGGAAACAGGCGATAGTTATGGTTCCCGAAATAGCGCTTACCCCGCTTCTGGTGAAGAGATTCCGTTCCCGTTTTGCCGACGCGGTATCGGTGATTCACAGCGGACTCAGCGAAGGGGAGAGGTTTGACGTCTGGAGAAGGGCCCGCAGCGGCGAGTTAAGCGTGGTAATAGGCGCACGCTCCGCGGTTTTCGCTCCGCTTGAGAATCTTGGCCTCGTGGTGGTGGATGAAGAGCACGAATCCTCTTACAAGCAGAGCGAAGTGCCGTGTTACAACGCCCGTGACGCCGCGGTCGTGCTTGGAACGATATACGGCTGTCCGGTCATCCTGGGCTCCGCGACTCCTTCCCTTGAATCCTACGCAAACGCGATCAGAGGCAAATACGAATATCTTTCTCTTCCAGCGAGAGTGGGGGCAAGCAGGCTTCCCGATGTTGAGCTTGTGGATATGAAAAACGTAAATGAGAGTGTCTTCTCCCCGCGCCTCAAGGACATTCTCGTGGAGAATTTTAGTCGTGGGGAACAGTCGATTCTTTTTATTAACAGAAGAGGTTTCTCCAGTTTTTTAGTCTGCGGGGACTGCGGTGAACTTTTCAGGTGTCCCAACTGCTCGATAACCCTTACTTTTCACAAAAAAGATAATTCAATCAAGTGCCATTACTGCGGAATCCGCCAGGAGTTCGAGAATAACTGCTGTCACTGCGGGGCCAGATACATGGGCAAGGGCCTAGGTACCCAGAAAGTAGAGGAAGAGGTAAGAAACATCCTCCCTGATGCCAGGGTTTTCGTTATGGACAGGGATTACACTCGCGGGAAAACCAAGCTTCTTGACCTTTACCGAAAGCTTGAATCCGGAGAGGTGGATGTTCTTGTCGGGACCCAGATGGTAGCCAAGGGACATGATCTGCCGGGGGTTACGCTGGTCGGCGTTCTCTCTGCCGATCATATGCTCGGGATGCCCGACTTCCGCTCGGGAGAAAGAACGTTTCAGGTACTGACACAGGTAGCCGGGAGAACGGGCAGGGGAGAGAAGCCTGGGACGGTTATTCTGCAGACACATAACCCCGGACATCCTTCGGTAGAATTTGCCGTTACTCATAACAGTTCCGGGTTTCTGGAAGAAGAACTGCAACTTAGAGAGTCTCTTAACCAGCCTCCTTTCTCAAGGTTCATATCTTTTAGGATAAATGGGCTTAATGAGGAGAGAACAAGAGATTTCGCCGAAAAAATGAAGCGCACGGCGGAAAAGTTTCTCCTCAAACTTCCACCCGGATCGCTTAAAGTGCTCGGTCCCTCTGAGGCTCCCATATACAAGTTGAGAAACAGGTTCAGGTGGCAGATTATTATCGTGTCAAAAAATCTGGGGTTGCTTAGAAACTATGCTTCTGCACTTTACGATTCGTTGAAAAAACACGCTTCGGGAATTAAGCTTGTAGTGGATGTTGATCCTTATGATTTCATGTGACCCGGCGTGATGAAAAAGAAAATTCTTCTTCCCGACGAGGAAAACGGACGCTTAACCGTTGAAAGATTCCGGGAGATAAATGGCAGGCTTTCTGCGGAAGAGGAGAAAATCATTTACGCTGTTTCCTCGCACAGCAGGTTCCTCGGCAGTTCAATCATAAGAAATCCCCGTACGCTAACCATACTTGCGAATAAAAAGGCGCTGGGGAGAAAAAAAACGCTTTCTTCCCACAAAACCCCCCTTGCCTCAATTGTGAGGAATTCGCAGGACTCAGAACAGCTCTCCGAAAGGCTGAAGGAATACAAGTACGCGGAGCTTTCGAGAATAATTTACAGAGAAATTCTGGGTCTCTGCGCGTTTCGCCAGACTATGGAGGAAATCTCGGATCTTGCTGTTGCGGTGGTGAGGGCGGTGCTTGATTTTTACAGATCTAGGGCCAAGGGCGGAGATGAATTCGAATTTGTTGTACTGGGTATGGGGAAACTCGGCGGGAGGCTTCTTAACCTCAGTTCAGATATAGACCTTGTCTATCTTTACAGAAACGAGCGATACGCCGAACAGATATTCACGCTTTCCTCCTCAGTTACCAGGACGATAAGCTGTGTCTCTGCCGGTGGTTTTCTCTACAGAGTCGATCTGGATCTGCGCCCAGGGGGCAGCAGGAGCCCGGTCGCGGTATCGATTGACGTGGCTCTTGATCATTATTACCACTGGGCCGAGACCTGGGAGAGAGCGGTGCTGCTTAAGGCGACCCCGGTTGCGGGGGACCTCAAGCTCGGTAGCGAGTTTCTGGCGGAGCTTGAACCGGTCATATACCACAAGTTCCTTGATTACGAGTCCATAGAGGATCTTAAGGACATGAAGGTTCGTCTTGAGGGCGTACGGAAGGAAAACGACGTGAAGCTCGGCAGGGGTGGAATAAGAGATATTGAGTTTTTCGTACAGGCGACCCAGCTTATGAGCGGCGGAGCGGTGAGAAGGCTCAGGGGACTTATGAATACTCTTGACGCTCTGAGGGTCATGTCAAAGACGGGTTTTATAACCGAGCAGGTAAAGGAAGAGATGGCGCACTGCTATCTTTTCCTAAGAAAAGTGGAGCATTCGATTCAGCTCTGGGATGAAGTTCAGACACACAGGATTCCCACGGAGAAAAATTCACTTGCAAGGCTTTCCCGGAGGATGGGTTTTGAGGGGACTGATGATTTCATGGCCGCTTACGAGGAGACAACTTCGCTCGTTGTGAAAAACTACGGGAACCTGTTCTTCGACCCCAGGGCAGAGCTTGAGGAAAAAGGCAGGGAATTCTGGGAGGTGGCCGACTTTATGGCCGAGGGAAACGTAAACCGCGAGGAAGCGATTTCGACCCTCGGAAATCTCGGGTTCTCGGCACCGGACGACGCGATCGAAATCATATCGAGCCTCATGGATCCCAAAAGGGCCGGACTCACGGAAAGGGGGAGGATGCTTTCAAAAAAAGTGATACCGGCTTTTCTCTCAACCATAATTAAGCTGAGCGACCCGGACTCGGCCCTCATGAATCTTGAAAGATTTATCTCCGGTCTGGGATCCAAGATGTCGGTTTACTCACTTTTGACGGAGAACCCGGAAATCATCTCTCTTCTCTCTAAGCTGTTTTCAAGAAGCGGCATGCTGTCTAATTTCCTTATCAGGCATCCCGAGTATCTCGACTCGATCATACTGAAGGACGTAACGCGGTTCTACGATTCAAAAGACGCCCTGGCTGCGGCTCTCACCGAAGTTGTTTCGGATGAGGAGTTTTTTGAGGACAAGCTGAACGCTCTTCGAAGCTTCAAGCACATTGAGTCCCTTAAGCTTTGTTTCAGGGAACTTTCAGAGGAACTCGACCCGATCTACGTGGGGAAATACCTCTCGATGGTGGCGGACGTGGTGATGGACTCAAGCCTCGAGCTTGCCAAGGATTCTCTTAAGTGTTCTCCGGGGAAAAGAAAACTTCTTGACAAGATGGTTGTCCTGGGACTCGGAAAACTCGGGGGAAGGGAAATGAGCTACGCTTCGGACCTAGACATAATTTTCATTTACGAGGGGGATGACCACGAGCTTTTCTCCAGGTACGGTCAGAGGTTTATATCCAATCTTTCGGTTTATACTTCCGAGAGCTTCTGCTACAAGGTGGATGTGGAACTTCGCCCGTCGGGAAACTCGGGCGCCCTCGTTAGCTCACTTGGGGCTTTTGAAGAATATCATAAATCAAGTGCTCATATCTGGGAAAGACAAGCCCTTGTAAAGGCCCGGGCAGTTGCGGGAAACTGCGCGCTCGGCGAGAAGGTGATGAAAACCATCGAGAATTTCGTTTACGCGAAAAAGCTCGCTCCGGATTTTCGGAAGAGAATCCACAGGCTCCGCGGGAGGGTCGAAAAAGAGCTTGCCCACGAGACTGAATCAAGGTTTAACCTGAAGACGGGCAGGGGGGGATTGGTTGACGTGGAGTTCCTGGTGCAGATGCTTCAGCTTGCCCACGGACCGAAACACCCTGAACTGAGAACGACAAGCACCATAGAAGCCATCCGGGCGCTCGGGCGGTGCGGGCTGATCGGAAGTTGGGAGGTCCGTGCGCTTGCCGGTGGGTATCTGTTTTTGAGAAGAATGGGCAACCTGCTCAGCCTGCTGAACGAGAGAGCCAAGAACGAGATTACTCAGGACGATTTTGACCGGGTGGCTGTTGAATTCGGTTTCGGCGGGGAGGGAGTTTTTCTCAGAAATGAATACGTGCGCGTGACCGGGGATATCCGGGGGATTTATAACAAATATTTTGCGGGGAGCGCCTGATGGATAAAAGGAAATGCGTTTTTTTTCTTGCCGACGGCTCCAGACTGGATGTCTTCGCCGAGCTTTTCAAAAGAGGCGATCTTGAGAATATACAGAAGTATGTCGTTTCACCCGGAAAATTCCTTAAGGGAATCACCGTTTTTCCTTCAACGACGGGTCCCGCTTATACACCGTACCTTCTCGGCAGATTTCCCGGCAGGTGCAATCTCCCGGGCATAAGGTGGTTTGACAGGAGGTATTACGACGGGACCCCCTTTTCCCTGCGAAGGTTCAGAAGCTATGCGGGTCCCCAGTCGTTTCTTATCAACCGGGACATAGAGTGCGACTCCCCGACACTTTTCGGACTGGTCCCGGGAAGTATCAGCATTCTTAATGAGATAACCAGGGATATAAAACCCGCTGGGAACAACAGAACCAAGTATCTTAAATATTATCTGGTTATGAAAAGCCACTTCACGGAAAGAAGCGACAGTGTCGAAGAGGCCACGGGAAGAATTCTTATTGACTCCCTTAAAAGTTCTCCGCGTTTTATTTTCTGCGTTTTTCCCGCAATAGATGCCTACTCCCACCGCTACCATCCGTTTCACCGCAAGGTTATGGAATCCTACAGAAGGCTTGACCGGTACGTTGGGACGGTAGCGAAAAAGATCGCGGAGCGAGGGGAACTTGACGATACGCTTTTCGTTGTGGGGAGCGACCATGGTCTCACGTCCACCCATTCCCATTTCGATTCCCTGGGCTTTCTTCGCAACCGGGGCTTCAAACCGCTTTGTTACACCAACGTGCTGAGGCATTTTCTCGATGCCGATTCATCCGTCATGGTTTCGGGAAACTCCATGGCACATTACTATTTCAAAAATTCCGATGGATGGAAGAGACATACGCGCTGCGAAGAAATAGCGGATATAGTGGGTGATCTCTCCAGCCGGCCCGAAGTGGACATTGTCTGCGCTAGAACTGGCGGGACGGGTGGTGAGGTAAAAATAATAAACCCGAGGGGAGAGGCTCTTGTGAGCGTAGATCCTGAAGGTTTCATTTACTACCGTAATGTTTCGGGCGACCCTCTCGGCTACGGCTTTCAGTCAAGGAAGATGGATGCTGCCGAGTCGCTTCGACTCACGATAGATTCTGATTACCCCGACGCACCCCTCCAGATTCTCCAGCTTTTCGAATCACCCCGCACCGGCGATGTGGTGGTGAGTTCAAAACCGGGCTATGACCTCAGGGCTACCCACGAGAACCCTGAACATCACGGTTCCCACGGCTCCCTGCACAAAGACCACATGGTGGTCCCTGTTCTTGTAAGCCGACCGGCGCAATGCGACTACATACGAACTGCGGATATCTTTTCAAGCATTGTCCGTTATCTAGGGCTTGATATTCCTCAGGGCGTTGACGGAAGGGATATTCTTGGGTGACTAGCTTAAGGAGAAGATTTCCTCTATCTGGTTACTGACTTCTCCCTCTTTTTTTCTAAGCGCTATGGAAAGTTCTTTAACTACATGGGAAAGGGCGTTTTCCATTATTCTTTTCTCACCGAAAGACAGGTTTTTCACCTTCCTCAGATGATGTATGTCCCTCAATACCTCGGCTATTTCGTAGATGTCTCCGCTTTTAACCTTGTCGGCGTATTCCTTGTACCTTTTATTCCAGCTCTGTACACCTAGTTTTGGTATTTTGCCGTCTTCTTCCCTTAGTATGTCGAGGATTTTCTTTACTTCATTTTTAGCTACCACGGGCCTTAAACCTACGGAGTTTATGTTGTCCGTGGGAACCATGAGTTTTACGTTGTTTTCAAGAACGTTAAGTATGTAAAAGGTTTTTTTCGAACCCAGTATCTCCTTTTCTTCGACTCCCTGAACCTCAACCACCCCATGCACTGGATACACGGCGTTTTGCCCTGCTTTAAATTTCTTGCTCATTTTATTAAGTTATACAAAACCGATAATCTACCTGATTTACGGTCGATTTACCAGAAAACGAGTGAGAAGGGTTGGAGTAATGGAGAAAAGTTGCGATTTTCTTGTCGTGGGCGCGGGAATTGTGGGTCTTGCCATCACGAATGAACTTCTTCTGCGCGGTTGTAAGAACATTCTTGTTTTGGAAAAGGAAAAAAGTCTCGGGGCGCACTCAAGCGGTCGAAACAGCGGTGTTCTTCATGCCGGGATATATTATGCGCCCGATTCTCTCAAGGCAAAGTACTGCATTGAGGGAAACCGGTTGATGAGGGATTTCTGCCGGGAGAACGGAGTTGCTATATCTGAGTGCGGTAAGGTCATCGTGGCGGACTCCGAGGAGAAGCTTGAGGGACTCTTGGAACTTCAGCAGAGGGCAAAAAGAAACGGAGTGGAATCGTATCTTGTTGATGAAAAAGAGCTTGCGGAGATAGAACCTCATGCCGTTACGTTTGAGAAAGCCATATATTCTCCGGCGACGTCCGTGTTTGACCCCCTGGGGGTTCTGGAGGCCCTTTACTCCGAAATTAAAAGAACCGGAAAAGCCCGTGTGCTTTTTGATACGACTTTTATCGGGAAAAAAGAGGATCGCGTCGCTCTTACAAGCAGAGGAGATATAAGTTACGGAAAACTCATAAACGCTGCGGGGCTCCACGCGGACGTAGTGGCACGCCATTTCGGAGTAGGTCTTAGATACAGATCAATTCCTTTTATGGGCTCCTACAGGGAACTTACGGAGAAGAGCTCTCATCTTGTCCGCGGCAACATCTACCCGGTCCCCGACGCGAGGATGCCTTTTCTGGGGGTGCACTTTACAAGGAGCACTTCGGGGCGGGTCTTTATCGGCCCTACAGCCGTGCCGGTTCTCGGGAGGGAGAGCTACGGATTTCTTGAGGATCTGGGACTTGAGTCGTTTCGCTTTCTTTACAGAAACGCATCGATGTTCATGAGCGACAACGGCTTCAGGGCAAACGCGTTCTCCGAGGCAAAGAAATATCTGGGGCGCCATTTCTACTCCGAGGCCAAAAAGCTGGTTCCCGCGCTTCTTCCCCGCAATCTTACCTCCTCCGCGAAAACAGGCATCCGTTCACAGCTTGTGGACTGGAAAGAGAAAAAACTCGTGATGGACTACGTTGTCTTCGCAGAAGGGGACAGTCTTCACGTGTTAAACGCAATATCGCCCGCTTTTACCTCTTCAATGTCATTTGCCAAGTATGTGGCGGACATACTCCTTGAGGAAAAAGCGCCGCAGGCGCGGTGAACGGCAGGCTTTTTTTACGCCCGCTCTTATTTTTTCCGTTTTTTCTTGAAAAATTCCGGCAATCGCATTTAATATTTATCCGTACTTATCCTCTTTTCCATTTAGAAGTTGCTTTAACCGGACTCGAAAATGCCTGAGCAGAGAATCATAAGAAATTACGTCGATAGGCCTGACTCCTACACTATCGAGTCATATCTATCCTCGGGCGGATATTCAGCGCTCAGAAAGACCCTTGGAATGGCTCCGGGGGATATAACCGACGCGGTCAAAAAATCGGGTCTTCGGGGAAGGGGAGGGGCGGGTTTCCCGGCGGGAATAAAGTGGAGTTTCGTCCCGCCTGATTCCAAGAAACCCGTTTATCTCTGCTGCAACGCCGATGAAAGCGAACCCGGAAGCTTCAAAGACAGGGAGATCCTGGAAAAAGATCCTCACCAGATGATTGAGGGCATAATAATTGCCTGCTACGCTATCCGGTCCCACAAAGCCTACATATACATAAGAGGAGAGATGCCCTACGGAGCCAAAAGGATACAGCAGGCCCTAGACGAAGCTTACGCACACGGCTATCTCGGCAAAAACATACTTCTAAGCAGTTTTGATATCGATATCAAGCTATACATCGGCGCCGGCGCCTACATATGCGGAGAGGAAACCGGTCTTCTTGAGTCGATAGAGGGAAAGAAGGGAGAGCCGAGACCAAAACCGCCATTCCCGGCCCAGATAGGCCTTTTCGGCTGTCCCACCATAGTTAATAACGTGGAGACGCTCGCTTGCGTTCCGCATATAATAAACAACGGGGCGGATTGGTTTGCCTCAATAGGTACTCCAAGAAACACGGGAACCAAGATTTTCGGGTTAAGCGGGCACGTAACCAACCCCGGGCTTTACGAACTTCCCCTCGGAATAAACCTTCTTGAGCTGATTGAAGAGTACGGCGGAGGAGTTCTCGGGGGAAGGAGAATAAAGGCTGTTTCTCCCGGCGGTTCTTCTTCCGCGGTTTTTTCCGCGGATGAGCTGGACATCGCGATGGATTTCGATTCCATAGCGGCCGCGGGTTCCATGCTCGGAACGGCTGGAGTAACCGTGATGGATGAAACGGTGAGCATGGTGAAAGTAGCCCAGAATCTTGCCCATTTCTACAGGGATGAGTCGTGCGGGCAATGCGTTCAGTGCAGGGAAGGAACGTGGTGGCTTGAAAAGATTCTGAGGGAGATTGACGAAGGCAAAGGGTCCATTGAATACATCGACATAATACTTGACGCATGCTCGCAGATGAGGGGAACGACCATATGCGCTCTTGCGGACGGTTGCGCCATGCCTGTTGAATCGATAGTGACGAAATTCAGGGACGAGTTTGAGGAGCAGATAAAAAGAGGGCAACCTTCAGGCTGAGAGGAAATATTACGGGGGTGTTTAGTTATTCCTCTTCAAGCAATTCTCTAAGAGTTTCGTTTACGATTGCGGGGTTGGCTTTTCCTTTTGTCGCCTTCATCACCTGACCGACGAAAAAAGCCAGAAGCTTTGTATTACCGCCTCTGTATCTTTCGACTTCCTTAGAATTTTCTTCTATTACTTTTCTTATAATCGAAGAAATCTCATCTTCATCCGTGATCTGGGTAAGTCCCTTCTCCGTGACTATTTCTTCGGCGCCTTTACCCCCACTAATCATCTCGGAGAATATTTCTTTAGCGGTTTTGCGGTTTATTTTTCCTTCTCCGAGAAGGTTTAATAGTTCGGCGAGATCCTCGGGTTTAACGGGGAATCCCCTTATCTTGTCCTCGTTTTCAACTTCTCTTAGAAGTTCGTTTAAAATCCAGTTGTTTGCCGCCTTTTTGTCATTTACGTGTTCTGCACACTCTTCAAAGTATTCCGCAAGCGGTCTTGAGGATGAAAGCGTTTCCGCATCATTTCTCGATATGGAGAATTCATTCACAAACCTGTTAAGTTTTTCGTCGGGTAGCTCTGGAAGGGAAAGACGGATTTCTTCTAGGTAATCCTCTTCCACTACAACCGGCAAAAGATCCGGGTCTGGGAAATACCTGTAGTCGTGAGCTTCTTCTTTTGATCTCATCGGAAACGTAACCCCTCTTTGGGAGTCGAAAAGCCTTGTTTCCTGAACCACTTTTTTCCCGCTCCGCAGAACTACCTCCTGCCTGCTTGTTTCATATTCTATGGCTCTTTGTATGAAGCGGAAGGAATTCAGATTCTTGATCTCGGTTTTCGTTCCAAGTTTGCTCTGCCCTACCGGTCGCAAGGAAACGTTTGCGTCGCAGCGCAGGCTTCCTTCCTCCATGTTCCCGTCGCAAACCTCGATGTATTTCAGAATTGTTCTCAGTTTCTTTACGTATTCAACCGCTTCTTCGGCGGTTGAGATGTCGGGCTCGCTCACTATTTCCACAAGCGGCACTCCTGCCCTGTTCAGGTCTACGTGGCTTTCGAAGTCGGAATATTCGTGCACGAGTTTCCCTGCGTCTTCTTCGAGGTGTATGCGGGTTATCCTGATCTTCTTTTTGCCGTCCCCCAGATCTATCTCAAGGTGCCCCCGAAGACACAGTGGTTCATCGTACTGGGAAATCTGGTAGCCTTTCGGAAGATCCGGGTAGAAATAGTTCTTTCTTGCGAATCTAGATTTTCGGGCAATTTCGCAGTTGGTTGCCAATCCTGCCCTTATCGCATATTCAAGAACTTTTTCGTTGAAAACCGGCAGCACCCCCGGCATTCCAAGGCAGACCGGGTTCACCTGGGAATTAGGAGGACTTCCGAATTTGGTTGAGGAAGAAGAAAATATCTTGGATTCGGTGGCAAGCTGCGCATGCACTTCAAGACCGATTACCGCTTCGTATTCCATTGGTTGTTCCTTCAGGGGGAATTTAATAAAGATAACTGAGCGAAAATTATATATGCGCTTGGCCCGCAAGCAACCCTGTTTAAGTATTTCTACTTGAGTTTTGAACATGGATGCTGGAACAACACGTTCTGGGAGGATTAGGTATAGTAGATTATTGGTTTATTAAATACTATTTAAAAGTACTTTTAGTACTAATAAAAGGGATTTAATAAACTATACTCTTGATTAAGTTTACAAAATATTATATATTGGTACTATGAATACCCAGAATAACTCTAAAATAAACCAACTTTTAAAGACTGTACCTAGTGGAGTTGTACTCTTGTCACCATGGCTGGCAGAGCGGGGTTACAGTCTTGATCTTCAGAAACGCTATCGACGCAGTTATTGGTTTGAATCAATAGGTGCGGGTGCTATGGTTCGTACGGGGGATGAAGTTGATTATTTGGGTGCGGTCTATGCCCTGCAAAAACAGCAAGGTTTAAGTGTTCACCCTGGTGGTCGAACTGCTTTATCATTGCTCGGTAAATCCCATTATCTTGAATTGTCCCCGAAACGGGCAATATTATTTGGTCATGCTAGCGAAAGATTGCCCCTTTGGTTTAAGAAGTATGATTGGGAGTTAGATGTTTACTACCGTGCATCTTCGTTTCTCCCCCCACAACTGGGACTGACAAGCGTTGAACTGAAAACTTTTTCCGTCAATGTGTCCGGTGCCGCACGAGCACTAATGGAATGCCTTTATCTTGCGCCTGAAAAGCAGCCTTTGCTTGAGGTCTTTGAGTTGATGGAAGGACTTAACAATTTAAGACCTGCCCACGTGCAGACATTGCTTGAGCAGTGCCGTTCGGTGAAAGTGAAGCGGCTTTTTTTGTATATGAGCGAGAAAGCGGAGCATAACTGGTTTAATTTTCTGGATTTGGAAAAAATCGATTTGGGCAAAGGCAAACGAAGTCTTCTGACTAATGGTGTTTATGTGCCAAAGTATCAAATCACTGTCCCTAAGGAATTAGAAGCAAAGAGCAATGAGACAGGACTATAAAGAACAGGTGGAACTTTTGCTTGAAGTTTTGCCTGAGGTGGCAAAGCAATCCTGCTTTGTGCTCCATGGTGGTACGGCAATTAATTTTTTCGTGCGTGAGATGCCACGTCTGTCCGTTGACATTGATTTAACCTATATGCCGCTTGAAGACAGGGATACATCTTTGAATAATATCAATCAAGGGTTAAGCAGAATAAAAAGTAGTATTGAATCAAAGAAGAAAAGCTTGTTCACGAAAAGCTCTATTAGTTTCTCCCGAGATTGAGGTATGCAGGTTGTTCATCAACAAAATGTCTGCAAGCTTTTTATCTCTCGCTCAGGTGCACAAACAAAAATTGAAGTGAACATGGTAAAACGGGGTGTTATTGCGCCTCCTGAGCAATTAGAGCTCTGCCAAAGTGCGCAGTTAGAGTTTGATACTTTTTGTGCGATGCATTTGGTGCCAACGAGCCAACTCTATGGTGGCAAGGTCTGTGCGGCTCTGGATCGACAGCACCCCAGAGATTTTTTTGACTTAAGTCCGCTTATGGATCAAGATGGTTTTTTCAATGACATAAAACATGGTTTTTTATACAGCTTACTTTGTAGTGACAGGCCGATGTATGAATTGCTTGCCCCGCGACCGCAAGACCAAAGAGATATCTTTGAGAATCAATTTGAAGGCATGTCACGCGAACCTTTTTCCTACGAGGAATACGAAAAAGCTAGAAATAAACTAATTTGGATGATAAATGCGTCTCTTACTGACGAAGACAAGGATTTTCTTTTGTGTGCTGACAATGCTGAACCTGATTGGAGTCTTTATGACTTTGAACAATTTCCGGCAGTTCAGTGGAAGCTTCAGAATTTGAAGAAACTACGAGACACAAACCCAGATAAACACAGAAAGCAGCACGACCTGCTGGTAATTGTTCTTTCGGAATCTTCTTCAAAATCATAGATAGCTATGGTAATTATCACTGAATCAGTGGTTTTCTGTTCTATAGACCTCTGGCACCGTAGGATGTTATCCGAGAAAGCATCTGACGAGTGCTTCTTGGCATTTTTCTAATTTCAATTCACGGTGTAATGTAAGTTCCGGTAATCTTTTTATTGAGGAGAATTCATATGTCCGACGCGAAAGCCCTTATAGTTTCCCCGCATCCTGATGACCTTGAGATAGGCATGGGAGGAACGGCGTGCCTACTTCTGGAAAAAGGTATGGATGTGATTTCCGTTGTCGTTACCGATGGAAGGAGAAGCGCGAATCCTAGAAGTATTACGCAGGAGGAGCTTATACGGACAAGGGAGCGAGAAGTCAGGGAATCCTCAAAGGTACTTGGGGTGGAGCTTTCCCTTCTGGGTTTCTCCGATATGGAATCTGAAGCGAACAAGCGTGAATTTAGTTCCAGGATTGGGAAAATAATAACGAAGCTCCGTCCGGACGAGATATACCTGCCACATCCCGAAATCGACAAGCACAAAACCCACAGGGCGGTTTCCCGACTGACGCTTGATTGTCTGAGCGCCGCGACCGACGCAGGTGTTTTTGAGTGCGAATGCTGGTTTTATGAAGTATGGACACCTTTTCCCTCATACGACCGTATCGAAGACATAACGTTTTTTGCCGATCGCAAGCGCCAGGCTATCGAGGCGCACAGAAGCCAGACGGCCTACAAAGACTACACCGACGGCATAATGGGCCTTAACAGGTACAGAGGGGCTTTTCACGATACCGCGGACGGATTCGCGCCGCTTTGGGGCGAGGTCTTCATAAGATACGAATCCGGGTGATTTTATCTCGGGACGTATTTTCTTTTCCTTGACCAAAGAAGCAGGTCGAATTCATCAAGACTCGTCCCGAGTTCGTGCGCGCAATCCGTCATCAGGTCCTCCGTCTCGAAGTATTTTTTTTTAGTCAGGGGATATTTCGTTTCGCTTATGATCCCCAGTTCGAAAAGGGACGCCAGGTTGTTTCGGTCAAGAATCGCGTAACCGGAGAATCCAAGATTTCTCAGGAAATGGCTTGCCTGCATGTATCCAAGTCCCTTGATTCCGGGGTTATTCGCGAAAAAGTCTCTTCTCTCCACCCTGTCTTCAAAGGAACCGACAAGTGATTTCAGAAGAAATCCGTGTTCTTTTTTAAGATATTCTCTGGTAAAAACAATGTAGCGGGACATGTTCTCGGCATATTTGTGAATTGCTTCAAGGCTGCTTAGCAGTTCATTTTCTTCTCCGTCCACGAGCTTTTCTCCTATGGCCTTCATGCATTGACCTGCTATTTTGGGACCTACCCCGGAACTAAGTATGCAGAATGAAAGTTCGTGGAAGATCTGGTGGTCGTCGGCTTCTTGAAAAGCTTCTTTGAATTCCAAAAGCCGGTTCCTTATTTCTTCTTTTTTAAGCTCATAAAGTTCTAGGAGTTCTCGTTTTTCTTTTTCAGTCATTCGGAGGCCTCTGTTTTTCGAGGCGTTATTTCAGTATTTCGCCTGTTTTTTCACTCCAAAGAAACAGATCCATTTCATCAAAATCAAATCCGTTTCTCTCCGAGAATCTCTTAAACTTGTTTTCAATCTCAATGTATTTCGACCTTGAGTGCGGTGCCCGGTTAGATTCCGTTATACCGAGTTCGAAAAGGCACTGGAGTATGTGCTTATCAAGTATTGCGTAGCCGCAAAAACCGACGTTTCTTAGAAAATGGCTTGCTTCCTTGAAACCAAGTCCCTTTACGTCGCTGTTAAGTGCAAAAAAATCTCTTCTCTCAACCGGATCTTCAAAGGAGAGAAGAAGCGGCCTTAGCTTGAGTTCGTACTCGCGGGCAAGGTAGTTTCTTGTGTGGATCACGTGTTTTGAACGCACGTTTGGAAATCTGTATACTCCGCGAAGCCTCTCCCTGAGTTCATCCTCGCTTGCGCTCGGAAGTATGTTCCTCACAGCGCGAAGCGCGCTTAATCCCATCTTAGCGCTCGTTCCAGCCGTGAATATGCAGAAAACCAGTTCCTCGAAAATCACCTCTTCGGAAGCGTTTTTGATAACGTTTTCAAATTCCCTGAGTTTGAAGCGTATCTCGGGAACTTTGCTCGGAAGGTTTTCCCTTATTGACCGTACTGTCAACATTCGGGGTTTATTTGTAGATGACGAGATTTCTTCCGGCGATCAGAGTGGTTGAGGACAAGTTGTTCCATCTCTTGATCTGGGAGACCGATACCCTGTAGCGAAGCGCCAGCTCGCTCAGAGTATCACCGGGTATTATTTTGTGGCTCATTTTCTTCGGAACGTCCCTTGGCACGTAAACGGAGGAAAGTCTCTGGGGAATGGAAAGGGTTTTTCCCGCTATTATAAGAGAGCCCTTGAGGTTGTTAGCCCTTTTTATTTCATCGATTGAAGTTCCGTATTTTTTTGCTAGAACATAAATGTTTTCCCCGGGACGGATCCTGTGCTTTACGTATACGACATTTCCTCTTGTGGGTATATTAAGCCTCTGTCCGGGACGTATGATTGAACTGGAGAGGTGATTTGCGTATTTGAGTTTCTCGATGGAGGTTCCGAATTGTCTGGCTATCTTCCAGAGACTGTCGTCCCGTCTTACCGTATATCTCGTGGGTCTTGTCCTGAAAGGAATTTCAATGTCTTTTAGGGCCACCACCTCGTTTTGGACCGAAACGAGTTTCTCCCCATAGCCTTTGGGAACCTTGAGCTTATAGTCTCCTCCCGGAGGAGTGGAAAGTCCGACAAGCGCAGGATTGTACTTTGAAATCTCCTTGTATCCCATGTCGAGCAGATTAGCGATTTCCGCGAGACTCTTTCTGGGGGGAACGCTCACGGTTTCATAATCTTTTTCCGCTTCCGTAATCCTGAAGCCGTATTTCTCGGGGTTTTTAGCTATTATCAAAGCGGCGTTGAATTTCGGAAGGTAGTTTCTTGTTTCCCTCGGGAGCTTCCTTGAAAGTGTCCAGAAGTCAGTCGAACCTGTTCTGGCAATGGCCTTTGACACCCTCTTTTCTCCGCAGTTGTAGGCGGCTAGAGCAAGTTCCCATGAACCGAATTCGTCAAACATTTCCTTGAGATATCTGGCTGCCGCCAAGGTCGATTTCTCGACGTCCATTCTCTCGTCTACCCAATAGTTTACTTTTAGTCCGTACCTTAGTCCGGTCGGTCTTATGAATTGCCAGAGACCGACGGCGTTTTTTCTTGAAACGGCACGGGGGTTAAACCCGCTCTCTATAAGCGGCAGATACGCGATGTTTGAAGGAACTCCCTCGGCGTGAAGCGTTTTTTTTATTTCCGGAAGAAATTTCTCGGAGCGTCTGAGAATCGCAGTGAAATCTTCTTTTCCTTTTCCTGAAAACCGGTGGATGTAATGCTCAACCCTTGAGTTTCTCTTTATCTCGAATTTTATGTCCTCATAACCCTGTGAAGTGTCTGTGTGCCCTTCCGCCGAGATCTCTTCGGTCCCGGGCTCTGTCTGATTAGCGTGCAGGATTTGTTCGTCAGGGTCAGAAGATGGTAGGACTGCCGTATCAGTATCCGTTTCCCCGATTCCTTCGGTTTCTGATGGTGTCAGGGGAACTTGGGGGGTTTGTTCGCTAGGGTCAGAAGATAGATGCGTTGCCGTGGCAGTATCTGCTTCCCCGATTCCTTCAGTTCTCTGAGCTAATTCAAGGAATTCGATCTGTGCTTCTTCCAAAAAAGCGTGTGGTTTCAGCAGATCTTGGCTTAGGGCGGTAGCGGAAGCCCACGGGAGAAAAACGGTGAAGACCGCACAAAGCATCACGATTAGGCTAGAATTGATTCTGTCTGCGGTAAATTTGCCCATTTATTTTCTTAGTTTTTAAATCAATAGCGGGGACAATATTACCCCAAACGAAGTCTTCCGGTTTATTTTTCTTCAGTTATTTGTATAATAATTTTAACCACATAGTTTCAATAGTCAAAGTATGTTGTGGGAGATTTTATAAAAACGGGATTTATCAGATTTTTGTTTTCTTACAGTTTTTCTTAAAAATTTTTCCTGAAACACACCGGGAGTCATGAGTTGAGCAGAAAAGCCGTTGCGGTTCTTTTCGGTGGGATTTCGGTTGAGCATGAGGTATCTCTTGTCTCCTCAAAGTTTATCGTAAGCAACCTTGATCCTTCGAAATTCGCCCTGTTGCCGATTTTTATTTCGAAAGAAGGTCGCTGGCAGAGGGCTTTTCTTGAGAACTGGCCGGAGGGGGGACCTCCTGCTCTGGTTCCCGACTCCGAGATTGTTCCCATGCTCTACGGTTCTCCCCCAGGCCGTTTCGCTGAAATAATCGAAGGAGAGATAAGGGAGATTTTCTCCGTGGATGCCGTTTTCCCCGTTCTTCACGGAACCTTCGGCGAGGATGGGTCGGTACAGGGTCTCATCGATCTTATGGGTGTTCCGTGCGTGGGCGCGGATTTGCTTGGGTCTTCGCTTTGCATTGACAAGATAGTTTCAAAAACCATCCTCAGGGACAATGGTATTCCGGTTGTTCCCTTTTTTGGTTTCGCAAAAACCAGATGGCAAAAGGATAAAGAAGGAATTCTCCGTAGCCTGGAAGATGAAATAGGCTTTCCCTGCTTCGTAAAATCCTCGAACCTTGGCTCTTCGGTCGGAGTTTCAAAGGTGAGTTCTCCGGCGGCAATTGGTGATGCCGTGGAGGCTTCTTTTGATTTTTCTGAAAGGGTGATCGTTGAGCGGGCGGTATTGAATCTCAGGGAGGTGGAAGTAAGCGTTATAGGGAACCATGACCCTCGGGCATCAATTCCCGGGGAACTTGTTGTGGAAGGGAGTTTTTACGATTACGCAAAGAAGTACCAAGACGAATCCACCGAATTTCGCATTCCCTGCGACCTTGACCAAAAGATTCAGGATAGAATCAGAACTCTCTCTGTTGCTTCTTATTCTGCTCTTTGCTGCACCGGTATGGCCAGAGTGGATTTTCTGATTGATGCCGATACGGAACAGGTGTTTGTAAGCGAGATAAACACGATCCCGGGTTTTACGCCCATAAGCATGTACCCGAAGCTGTGGGAAGCAAGCGGACTTTGCGTCGGGGAAATGCTCGAGATGCTGGTTGAGCTTGCAGAGCAGAGACATCGGATGAGAAGGGAACTCAGAACGGATTTTTCGAGTTTCCGGTAGGACTCACTTGCCGAGAATATCGTTTTTCTGTCCCCGGAAAAGCACCAGAAAAACGACTCCGGCGATTATTGAAGCTCCCCCCAGAAGTTTCGTAACCGACGGCAGGTCGTCGAAGAAAACGTGCGCGAAAATCAGTACGAAGATCGATTCCATCGGCATCACGGCCGTTGTTCTTGAGATGTCGAGAAGCTTTATGGCGTGAAACTGGCTTCCTTTGGCTATGTATGCTCCGCATGCTCCTCCGCACGCCATCACAAGCGCCTGTTTAAGGTTAGGGGGCTCGAAGCTTCCGGTGAGCATAAGGTAAATGAAAAGAACTATGGAGACTCCAAGAGTTCTAAGCGTCGCGACTGTGAGCATGTTAAGGTCCTGCGCTATTTTCTTTACCATGAAAGAAAGAAGGGAATACAAAAACGCGGCTCCAAGAGCCATCGCGGTTCCGAAGATGAGATAATCTTCTCTCTGGTAGGCGACTACCGCTCCGCCCGCCACGGTCAGAGCTATTCCTATGCTCTCCCCCTTGTTAAGCCTTTCCCCGAGAAAGAGTATGCCGAGCAGGAGCGCAAAAAGCGTCTGGGCTTTCATCAGGAACGAGGTAATGGCCGGTCCGATTGTCCAAAGCGCCACCATCCACAAGGCGGCTCCGGCCGAGGTTATAACGGAGCTCCAGATGAAAATGTCGCGGTACTGGCGGATTCTTTTCAGTTCCTCTCTCTGCGCGCGAAGAAATGGGAACAGAATCAGGGCAACCACAAAAGCCCCGAAAAACCAGAAAAACGTAGTGGTTTCCGGGTGAAGGTCGCTTCGCTGAAGCGACTTTCCTATGGCGTAGGAAAGCGCCGTAAAAAAAGCGGTGGCTATCAGAAAAAGATAGCCCTTTATTGGAAGCTTTTCTTTTTTCTCAGTTTTGTTCATGAATGTTCCTGTTTCTCCATAACCACGCTATCGCTCCGCCCGAGATATTATGCCAGATGCTGAAAAGCGCCGCGGGAAGTGCGGAGAGATAACCGAAATGCAACTGGGAAAGAGCCGCCGCTAACCCCGAGTTCTGCATTCCCACCTCTATGGATATCGCCCTGGCGCTGCTTTCTCCGAAACCCAGCGCCTTCGCTATAAAGTAACCGCACGCAAGACCCAGAGCGTTATGAATAATTACGATAAGGAGAACCACCGCGCCGATGGTTTTTATGGATTCTGCGTTCAAAGCCACGATTATTCCTACCACAAGCGCTATCACCAGAGACGATAAGGAGGGTAGAAAAGGCAGGACCGTCTCTAATTTTCTCCCGAGCATTTTTCTTGAAATCACTCCCAGAAGTACCGGCAGCAGTACTATCTGAAGTGCCGAGATGAAAAGATCGGCCATCGGAACGTCTATCCACCTTCCCGCGTAAACGTACATTAGCGCGGGCAGCAGAAACGGGCACAGGAGCGTTGAAACCGACGTAAGCGTTACTGAAAGCGCTAGGTCGCCCCTTGCCAGGTAAGTGATCACGTTTGATGCGGTTCCCCCGGGGCACGAACCCACAAGAACGATCCCCGCGGCGATCAAAGGGCTTACCCCGAACGCAAGGGCGAGGATGAAGCCCAGAAAAGGCATCACGACGTACTGAGCGGAAATCCCCACCAGGATCTCAAGCGGTCTTGAAAAAACCCTCCTGAAGTCATCGGTCCTGAGGGTTATGCCCATAGCGAACATTATCACAGCGAGCATGGGAACTATGAGGAAACCGAGATTTTCAAAAACGGAGGGAAACAAGTACGCAACAGCCGAAAACAGTATTATCCAGAGTATGAAAAACCTTGTTGCCAAGTCTTTAAGAGAGTTCAATTTTTTCTGTTGCCGTCAGGGTCGCCGGATTGGCGGGGAAGCGATTGGGGGGAGCTTTATCGCTTCGGCTCAACTCCGATTGCTATTTTTGAGAACCCTTGGGTTTTCGCCAGATCCATGGTGCTTACCACCGGGCCGTGCATGGCCTCGGAATCCGCCCTGATTATTATCAGGGTGTCTTTGTCGGGTATTTTCTGGAACTCGCGTTTTAAGGAGTTAGCGGAGGGCATAAGTATGTCGTTGAAGTAAACTTTTCCGTCTTTGGCAATGTTTATGTTTACGTCTTTTATCTCCACGATTTCACCGGACGCTTTCGGCAGGTTGACTTTTATGCCGCTTGATATGGCGAAGTTCAGTGTAAGGGCGAAGAAAATAAGAAGGTTGAAAACCACGTCCACGATAGGGGCGAGGTCTATGCCGTATCTTGCACCAGAATTTTTCTTTGTCCTGAAGTTCATAGGGATGTCTTTGCGGAAAAAGCCTCCAGTATTTTCTTGCCTTCATCCTCAAGCTCGGAAAGTATCTCCTTGAATTTCCCGTCGGTGTACTTGTAGGCTATGAGTGCCGGAATCGCTATCGTGAGTCCGAGGGCCGTCGTGTAAAGGGCTTCTGAGATACCTCCCGCGAGGGAAGGCGGATCCACTATATCCTTCTCGGATATGACGGCGAACACCTTTATCATGCCCGATATCGTTCCGAGAAGCCCTATTAGAGTACTTATGCTGCTTATGGTGAGCAGAGTCTCAATATATTTTTCAAGACCTTGCGTCTCCACTTTTCCGGCCGTCTCGATCGCTTCCTGCATCTCGGCTTTCGATTTGCCTGAGTTCTCTGCGGCGACAAGTGCTATCCTTGCTGCCGCGGAGTCGTTTGAAGCGCAAAGCGATTTCGCTTCGTCAAGCCCCTTTGTCTCGACAGCCTCATACAAGCTTGAAAGAAATTCTTGCGGAAGAAGTTTTTTCTTCTGAAGCGTGTGAAGCTTCTGCAGAAAGATTGCAAGTCCGAATATGGAACATAAAATGAGGGGGAAAATATATACTCCGCCCTTGGTAAACAGATCAACAATTGCGTCCATGGGAATTTATCCTTGATTAAAGATGAGGTTTTCGCTCCAAAAGTTTAGGTTCTAGGTACGACGAAACCATTATAAAACAAATCCGGGTTTTGTCCAAGCAAAATTTGAGGGGGGAGTTTACTTCATTCATCATTGCTTATGTCCGGGGGCTTGAGAACTTCAGTCGGATGCGGGGTCGGTAATTGTTTTCCACTGTTTTTTTCGGGTAAATTTTCTACCTTCAAACCTGCGGGGACTTATATGATGACTTTCGATTTTGAATATACCAACGGCGAACTTTACGTGGAAAAAGTTCCGGTGCGAGAGATATGCGAGAACCTAGGCACTCCCGTCTATATCTATAGCCACAATTCCATCAGGTCAAGCTTCCTTGAATATAAGCAGGCGTTTTGTGAAATCGATCCCCTGATCTGCTATTCCGTTAAGGCGAACTCAAATATATCCGTACTGAAGATCTTCTCCTCCATGGACTCCGGCTTCGATATCGTCTCGTCGGGGGAACTGCGGAGGGTGATTGCCGCGGGGGGAGACCCCTCGAAAGTGGTATTCTCGGGAGTCGGAAAGACCGAAGAGGAAATAGAAGCCGCACTTCGCTCCGGGATACTTTTTTTCAACGTGGAGTCCGAAGCGGAGCTTCAGAATATAAACGAGGTGGCCATTTCCATCGGGGAAAAGGCTCCGGTTGCGATAAGGGTGAATCCTGATATTAATCCCGATACACATCCGTACATATCAACGGGTTTTGAGAAAAGCAAGTTTGGAATCGGAATCGAAAAAGCGATGGATGTTTACAGAGACGCCTCGCGGATGAAGGGAATTGAGATAAGGGGAATTGATGCCCACATAGGTTCCCAGATATTTGATCTTTCCTCCTTTTCCGAGTCCATATCAAAGCTGGTTTATCTTGCTGACAGGCTTGGGAGCGACGGGATTGAAGTTTCCTACATAGATATAGGAGGGGGGCTGGCGATAAGCTATGAGAGCGGGGAAAAACCTCCGGCGAAATCTGAGTACGCGCAAGTTTTTGAGGAACATCTTCGCGATACCGGTTACAAGCTGGTCCTTGAACCCGGAAGATCAATGGTGGGCAACGCGGGAATAATGGCTACCAAGGTGCTTTATATTAAGGAGGGAACTTCGAAGAAATTCGTAATAGTTGACGCCGCGATGAACGACCTTGTGAGACCCGCGTTTTACGATTCCTTTCACCGGATAGAACCGGTGCGCGGGGGAGATTCTGAGTCCTGCGGGGTAGTTGATATAGTCGGTCCCATATGCGAATCAGGCGATTTTCTGGCCAGAGACAGAAGTCTTCCCGCGGTTTCCGCGGGCGAACTGCTTGCGGTTTTCAGCGCGGGAGCCTACGGTTTCGTGATGTCGTCGAATTACAATACGAGGCCCCGGGCGGCAGAAGTTCTTGTAAGCGGTGAAAGATACTGCGAGATAAGGGCCAGGGAGACTCTAGAGGATATGCTGAAAGCCGAGAGCATTGCGGAATTCCTATAGTATCGAAGGTAGTGGTTTTGGCTCCTGAACTTGGGGATTAAGTCATGAAACAGGGTTTTAACGGACTTAAGGTGACGTCTTTTGAAAGTCGTCGCTGTGAGGAGATGAAAAAACTTATCTCTTATCACGGCGGTGTTCCCAGGGTCGCGCCCTCGATGAGAGAAGTTCCTGATTTGAAAAGTCCTTACGTTGTCAGGTTTGCTGATGACCTTTTCTCCGGCAACGTTGATATGCTTATTCTGATGACGGGGGTGGGAACCCGAATTCTCTCCGACATGGTAATCGAGGAGTCCGGGGAAAAAGAGTATGTTGAGGCTCTGCGCTCAACAACGATTCTCACAAGAGGTCCGAAACCCGTCGCGGCCCTTCGCAGATTCGGTATGAGGCCTGATATCACCGTTTCTGAACCGAACACGTGGAGGGATATACTCTCCACTTTTGACCAGAGGGACATGTCGCTTGAAGACCTGGTCGTGTATGTCCAGGAATACGGTGTTTCCAATGAAGAATTTCTCGCTTCCCTTGAAAAAAGAGGTGCGGACGTAAGAAGAGTTCCAATTTACAGATGGGCGCTGCCGGAGGATCTGGGTCCGTTGCGCGACGCGGTAAGGTCCATATCCGAGGGTGCGGAGGATTGTCTGCTGTTCACAAGTTCCCGGCAGGTATCCAATCTTTTTGAGGTGGCAGGTACGCAAGAGTGTGCCACTGAATTTATGGAGGGGATGAAAAAAGCTCTTATATGTTCAATCGGACCAACAACTACCGAAACGCTTAGAGGAAACGGAATATCCGTTGACTATGAGCCCGACAGCCCGAAAATGGGAAATCTGGTGAGAGAGACGGCCAGAAGGTCCGCGGCGCTTCTGGCGAAAAAAAGAACTGCCTTTCAAAACGGTGTCGATACCCGAAACTGGAGCCGTACGCAGATGGTCTGGTCTGGGGACGGCACGCGGGCCCGAAGAAGCGAAATTACGTCCGCGGGGGCGTTTATGAAGGCGTGCCGGCTCGAGAAAGCCGATCATACTCCCATCTGGCTTATGCGCCAGGCGGGCAGATTTCTTCGGGAATACCGGGAGGTCCGCTCCCGCGTCCCGTTCATGGAGCTTTGCAAGACCCCGGATATAGCTTCGGAAATTACGCTTATGACGGTTGACCGACTCGGCGTGGACGCGGCTATCATTTTCTCCGACATACTGCTTATCTTGGAACCCCTGGGGCTTTCTCTTGAGTATTCAAGCGTTGACGGTCCCGTGATAGCCAACCCCCTTCGAACACGAAAACGCATAGAGGCTCTGAGAGAATTTCATCCGGAAAGCATGGACTTTGTCTATCAGGCTGTAAGTACTACCAGAGAAGCGCTTGATCCCGAAGTTTCGCTTCTGGGTTTCGCCGGTGCTCCGTTTACCGTAGCGTCATACGCGATTGAGGGTAGGGGCTCAAGAAACTACGTCAACACGAAAAAACTTATGTATGGGGATCCTTCTCTGTGGGAAATGCTGATGGAAATTCTGACCGCGAGCATTTCGGACTATCTTTGCGCTCAGGTGGAAGCAGGGGCCGATGCCGTGCAGATTTTTGACAGCTGGGTGGGTTGTCTCTCTCCCGCGGATTATGAAAGGTTCGTCTTTCCGCACGTAAAGAAACTCATCTCCACACTCCCGTCGGGTGTTCCGGTAATATTGTTCGGAACCG
Source organism: Thermodesulfobacteriota bacterium (assembly GCA_965229995.1). Taxonomy (GTDB): domain Bacteria; phylum Desulfobacterota_D; class UBA1144; order Nemesobacterales; family Nemesobacteraceae; genus Nemesobacter. The sequence goes on from OZ245933.1 coordinate 525,419, forward strand.
CAACCGGCTCTCTTCTCGAACTCATGGGGAGGACTGGAGCTGGAGTTATCGGTCTTGACTGGAGGGTCGATATTCTTGACGGCTGGCGCAGAGCCGGCAGCTCTCTTGCGGTTCAGGGGAATCTTGATCCCGTTTCTATGCTCTCAACCCCCTCTCACGTCGTCGGGGAGGCAAGGAAGATACTGGACAGGGTAGGAGGGAAGCCCGGCCACATATTCAACCTAGGTCACGGAGTACTGCCGCAGACACCGGTTGACAATGTTCTCAGGCTGATTGATGAAGTTCACCAGTACTCTGCGGAAACAGGCGCTTAGGAGAGAAGTTATATGCCAAAGAACTTTGACGCGATAATGATGATCGGATACGGTGCCCCTGAGAAAAAACAGGACATAATGCCCTTTCTAAGAAACGTGGCGGGCGGAAGACCGATACCCGAGGACAGGCTGCGGGAAGTTGCCCATCACTACGAAATCTTCGACGGAAAATCTCCTCTGAACGAATTCACGTACAAGCAGGCTCAAAAACTTGAGAAGCTTCTTTCGGAACACGGGTACGATCTTCCGGTTTACGTCGGAATGAGAAACTGGCATCCGTTCATTAAGGACTCTCTTGAGCGCATGCGGGAAAACGGGGTGAAAAACCTCGTAGGCCTTATAATGGCCGTTTACCGCTCCGATGCGAGCTGGGAGAGATACATGAGGGATGTAAGCGAGGCTTGCGAAGATCTCAGGATGGAGCTTCACGTGGAATACGTCCCGCCGCTTTTCAATCATCCTTTTTTCATAGAGAGCTCTGCGGGCAAGGTCATCGAATGTATGCGCGAGATTCCCGCGGACAGGCTTGATACCACTATGCTCGTCTTTACCGCTCACAGCATTCCCAAGAGAATGTCGGATTCATCCCCCTATGCCTTGCAGTTTGAAGCTTCCGCCATGCTGGTGGCAGACGGAGCCGGGCACAGAAAATGGATGACCGCCTATCAGAGCAGAAGCGGCTCTCCGAACGAAAAGTGGCTTGAGCCGGACATATGCGATGTGATAAGGAATCTCGCTGACCAGGGTTTCACCGACATTGTGGTTCAGCCGATAGGGTTTGTGTGCGATCATATTGAGGTGCTTTTCGATATAGGGGTTGAGGCCAGCGAGGCTGCGCGCGAGTGCGGAGTGAACCTGCACAGGGCCGAGACTGTGAACGATGATGACCGCTACATAATGGCCCTCGGTGACGGGGTGCTGAGACTCTTCAATTCAGAAAACTCCCAGCAATAAGTAAGATAGTTCGGTATGAAAGTCGCGATTGTCGGCGCAGGGATCTCGGGTCTTTCCTCTGCCCATTATCTGAGAAAGCTTTGCCGGGAGGAGAGTGTTCCTCTCGAACTTGTTCTTTTTGAGTCCTCAAACCGCCTGGGCGGGGTTCTCGATACTGTAAAAAAGGGGGATATGGTTCTTGAACTTGGTCCCGACTCCTTCATAACGTCAAAGCCCTGGGCGCTTGATCTTGCAAAAGAACTGGGACTTGGGGATTCGCTCCTCGGAGTGGGCTACGGCCACGGGAAAAACACGTTTGTATATCACGGCGGGAAGCTGCAAGCACTTCCCGAAGGTTTTTTCCTCATGGCTCCCTCAAAGCTTCTGCCCTTCCTGCGCTGCGGGCTCTTCAGCGCCGGAGCCAAACTCAGGGTGCTTCTTGAACCCTTGATTCCGCGCGGCGGCGGAGAGGATGAAAGCGTCTCTTCGTTTGTGGAAAGGAGATTCGGAAGGGAAATCTTTGACAAGGCCGCGCAGCCTCTTCTGGGCGGAATCTACATGGCCGACCCTGACAAACTCAGTCTTTCGTCCACTATGCCGCAGTTCCTCGAAATGGAGAAGCGAAGCGGAAGCGTTCTTTGGGATCTTCTTCGTAATCCTCCTACGTCCCGTGGGGAAAGCGGGGCTAGGTACGGCCTTTTTTTAACTCCAGCCCAAGGGATGTCTGTTATCGTTGAAAAACTTCGCGAAAGCGCCGAATTTGCGAGACAAGATTTTGAGACTGCGGTCTTGTCCCTTAAGAAATCAGGGAAGGGATGGCTTCTTGGTTCTGACCGTGGAGAGGAACAGTTTGACGCCGTAGTTCTGTCCACCCGCGCCGATACGGCGGGGCTGCTGCTTTCGGATGTTGATCCGCGGCTCGGAGTTGAACTCTCGAATGTGCGCTATGTCTCATCCGTTGTCGCGAGTCTTGTCTTCGATGAAAAGGATTTCCGCGGTCTTCCCGATGGTTTGGGGATTATAATTCCTTCTGCGGAGAAAATGAATCTTGTGGCGTGTTCGCTATACAGCAGCAAGTTTCCTGAGAAATCCGGAAGCGACAAAGTTGTGGTCAGGTGTTTTTTTGGCGGAGAACTTAACCCCGAAGCGGTTCTTTGGGACGAGGAGAGGATAAAGGCCGTTTTGATGGAGGAACTTTCGAGAATATTCGGATGTGACAACTCTCCGAGGGAAACTCATATCAGGAGATATCCGATGTCCATGCCGCGTTATGCGCTTGGACATGAGGAAAAAATCTCAGGGGTTATGCGCAGGCTTTCGCACCACTCGGGACTTGCTCTTTGCGGAGCTGCCTATTTTGGCGTTGGAATTCCCGATTGTGTGCGTTCAGCAGAACTTGCGGCCAGAAAAATTTATGCGGATATGATCCGTTGATTTATAACGGGATATAAGCGGAAGCGGTGAAGAACGTTAATTTTCTAAGATCATATGCTGGTTCCCCAATTGTGTTTCGCTATGTAATTACAAGGGGTTTTTCACTTGGTTGACTATGCTCGGCGACATGTCTGGCCATTTTTTCCCTGCTATACAACAAAATTGTTGTCAACAATTTCGTTGTAAGTTTTTAGCGACAGATTATGTTCTGTTTCAAGTATGGAGGTAATCACCAAATTCTCTTTCTTTAATGTTCACAAAAATTTTTCCTGTGTAATAATTACTCGGATAATTACTGCCGATGTAGCTCAGTCCGGTAGAGCAGCTCACTCGTAATGAGCAGGTCAGGGGTTCGAATCCCCTCGTCGGCTGTAATTCCCCTTACCGGAAGATTTTTGAGAAATATTCCCTGAATTCACTGCTAGTGAGATTGGTCTGTCTTGAGAGTTTTTCCAGGGTCGCAGGCGTGTCTATGTCGTCGCGGTTTAACTTGATCATGTATTTCTGAGAGACCTCATAGGCTTCAGTGTCCTTGTCAACATATCGTACTTTAATGCTGTTTGTTTTTTCATCTATGAGTTCTTGAAACGGGGTCGCCTGTATTTTTCCCCTTCTTACGTATACAAGAGCCCCGCCTCCCTCTCCATCAAGCAGATATTTGACGGCGCAGTAGCCTAGCTTTCGCGTATAATCCACGTCAAACGGAATCGGAGGGGCCGAGCGCATTTCATAGCCCAGTCTTTTGTGCACCAGTTCCACGTTAACCCCTTTTTCTGAAAGCTTTTGGCTAAGAGTGTTTTTCAGTAGCTGACCGAAGTTAACGTCCACATATCTTATTCTTCCCATGCCGTCTTTGTCCATGAGCCCCAGGTCGACAGGATCTATCTTGTCGAGCATCCCTTCAGCGAGTATCGCCACTCCGTACTCTCTTCCCATGCTCATTCTTTTTATTATAGAGCCCTCAAGAATAGCCAGAACTTTTTCAAGCGGCACTTCTTCCTCTTCGAAGTCCTCGGGGATTATGGTTATTGTGGCTCCTGAGGACTGCCCGATTCCAAGAGCGAGATGGCCCGTTCTCCTGCCCATGGTTATAATCAGAAACCACCTGCTTGTAGTTCTTGCCTCTTCCATTATGTGATTGATTATCTTCGCTCCGACATCCCTCGCAGTCTCAAATCCGAAGGTGGATATATAGTCGGGAAGGGCTATGTTGTTGTCTATCGTTTTGGGGAGGTGAGCTATTCTTACTTTTCCCCTGAAGTGTTCATGGAGCGTCTTCGCGAGAAACATGGTTCCGTCGCCGCCTATGGTTATCAGGTTGCCTATGCCCAGTTTCTCAATCGAGGAAACCGTGTTTTTAAAGGTCTGGTCAGTCGCAAGAGGGCTTTGTCTGGATATTCCGATAAAGGAGCCGCCGGTTGTGTGGATTCTTGATGTGTTCTGAATGTTGAGATCCAGGATCTTTGACGTGTCTCCCCTAGAAATCCATTTGAACCCGTCGAGAATGCCGATCACTTTTCTCCCTCTGTTCCTGGCCTCGATCGTGGCTGAGCTTATCACGCCGTTTATTCCCGGCGCAGGTCCTCCGGCCGCTATTATTCCCAAGTTATCCATTGTCTTACTCGTCATTTTCTCCGTACCACCCGGTTCCGTAACCGGCTTTGTATTTTTTACTGCGATATCCCCTTGTGTAAAGAAAACCGCTTCCAGCTATGGCCCCGCAAGCAAATCCTGCTAAGTGGGCCCATAAACCATCGGTTCCCGCGTCACCAATATAGCCGATTCCGGTCAGAAACTGAACGGCGAACCAGAAAAGTATGAACAGGTAGGCCTTTATGCGTATGAAATGGACAAACACAAGGACTATTAGAAGCGTAAGTATCTTTGATCTTGGGAAAAAAAGCATGTACGCGCCAAGAACTCCGGAAACCGCACCGCTTGCACCTATCACGGGAATTGTCGAGTGGGAGTTTAAAGTCACATGGATAAATACGGCTACCAGTCCGCATACAAGATAGAAAAGCAGATATCTTGCGTGGCCGAGCAGGTCCTCAATTCCGTTTCCGAAGATATAGAGAAAAATCAGGTTCCCGGCTATGTGCAGCCAGTTTTCATGAATGAACATAGAACTGAAATATTTCGCCGTCCTCTCAAAGAATCCATAGGTTTCGAGGGTGGTTATCTTGCTGGGCACTATACCGTGTGTATGATAAAATGTCCCAAGCGACTCGCCCGTCAGAGAAAGGATGTACGCGAAAACCAGTATGTTTACGGCGAGAAGCGTGTAATTTACATAGGGTACGATTTCGGTTCTTATTGTGCTTCTAATCGGTATCATTATCGCGACAAGTATACTTGAGTTTGAGATAACTCCTGGAGTTAGGGTGAATTGCGAAAGCATCGCACAGATGTTCTGACAAGGATCAGGACGGACATGGAGAAGAGGTTCCGCGAAGCCACTTCCCTTCTGGTAAACGTCGGGGTGTTTGGCTGTCCGTCAGGCGATGACCTTGAGATTCCCGGGAATTTCTCTGCGCCCGAGCTTCTTCGGGAGCTTCGTTCACTTGACACCGAGGTCGTGTTTTACGGTTCGGGGGACAGGGATTTCGCTTCGACAAGCGGGTTCGGGGACCTGATCGGAAAAAACGGTCACCGTGTCATCGCCGACCACGGTTACGTTCAAGAAAGGGTAGGGGAAAAAGATTGCGTGCTGCTCGGTTCGGAGGTCTACGACATTGATTTTTTCCGTTCCGAGGTTTTTTCCGTAGCGCCCAACTCCGCTCCGCTTGACCTCAGAATGGTCTCGAGTTACGTATCTAACTTTGACGGAGAAGCGGTCTTCACGGAGCTTGGGAATCTGATCGTAAACTCAAAGAAGGGAGTTTGAGTATTGTGATGAGAACAGCCCCGCGGCTCTCGGCGCTTATAAGAAATCATGCGCTCGCTCTCGGGTTTGATCTTGTTGGAATAAGTCCGGCTGAGAGTCATTACGGGGAAGCGGATCTCTTTGAGCGCTGGCTCGGGCGGGGTTACGCAGGGGAGATGAGCTATCTTGAGAGGGGACTTTCGAAGAGAAAGGAGTTGGACACGGTCCTCTCCGGTGCCAAGTCGGTTGTATCCTGCGCCGTTAACTACAATACGGAAAATCCCCTCTCGACAGAAGCTTCGGGCGGGGGCTGGATATCAAGGTACGCGTGGGGAGATGATTACCACGACGTAATGGGAAAGATGCTTGGCGAGCTTGCCGACTACATAACGGGTCTTTGTCCCGAGGAGGCCGGAGTCAGGGCTTACGTGGATACGGGGCCGGTTCTTGAGAAAGTACACGCGAGCCATTCCGGAATAGGGTGGGTAGGCAAAAACACCTGTCTTATCAATCAGCAGGTCGGTTCCTGGCTTTTTCTAGGCGAGGTGATAACCGATATTGAACTTGACTACGACACTGCGGTTGAGGACCGCTGCGGTACCTGTACCAGATGCATAGATGCGTGTCCCACCGATGCCATAGTGGAACCCTATGTGCTTGATGCCAGGAGATGCATCTCCTATCTTACGATAGAGCTTAAGGGGAAAATACCGCTTGAACTGAGGGAAGGCGTGGAAAACAACGTTTTCGGATGCGACGTGTGTCAGGATGTCTGTCCGTGGAACAGCAAAGCCCTTTTTACTCTGAAAGAAAATTTCAGGCCGCGCGAAAAACTGCTCAATCCAGAATTCAAATGGCTTCTGGGACTTGACGGGGACGGTTTCCGGGATGTTTTCAGGAAAAGTCCCGTTAAGAGGGCCAAACGCAGGGGTTTTATGAGAAATATACTCGTGGCTGTTGGAAATTCCGGAAATAAGGAGTATATAAAATACGTAAGGAACCTTATCTGTGATGATGAGCCGATCATAAGGGCTCACGCGGTCTGGGCGCTTTGCAGGCTTGAGGGCGAAGATTGTCTGGTTGAGCTTGAGCGTCTCCTTGAAACCGAAACCGAGGAAGAAGTACTGGAAGAGATTCATTCTGGTATTGATTCCATGCGAAACTGAGGCGTATTTTTTATGAGTTATGAAAAAGACGAAGTAATAAAAGCGAACAAGAAATTCTACGATGCCCGCAACCGTTACGATCTTGACTTGATAGAGCAGGTTTGGCTTACGGATCGCCGCGCCAAGTGCGTCCATGCGGGCTGGCCGATAATTCTCGGATGGGGAGCCATAAAAGAGAGCTGGAAGACTATTTTTGAAACGGGCGGATTTGACCGTGTTGATATTTCGGATTTCTTTGTTGAAGTGAAGGGAAATTCGGCCTGGCTTAACTGTGTCGAGAGGGCGACTTACTCAATAGACGATCGCAGGGTCGTTGTGCTGGCTCAGGCAACCAACATATTTGAGCTTGCTGATGGAAGATGGAAGGTAGCGCTTCACCACGCCTCTTTGATGCCTATTCCGCGCAAGGAGATTGATTACGGGAATCTTCAGTAAGAAGCTTTAGTCTCTCGCCGATTAAGTAGATCAGTTGTTGCGAACCTTCTCCCGTGACCGCAGATATGCTGAGGGTCTCAACGTTTCTTTCTTTAAATCGCTGAGCCGCTTGGACGCTTTTCTCCCTGGCTTCAGTGATGTCGATTTTGTTCAGCACGACCAGCTGGGGTTTTTCGGCAAGATTCGCCGAATACTCCCTGAGCTCGGAGTTGATCTTGTCAAAATCTTCTACGGGATCTCTCCCCGACACGGGGTCAAGATCAAGCATGTGAACCAGCAGACGGGTTCTCTCGACATGTTTTAGAAAGCGAATACCCAGCCCCAGGCCCTTGTGGGCGCCCTCGATGATTCCGGGGATGTCGGCGATTACGAAAGACTCGTGGTCACCGTAGCTTACGACCCCGAGATTGGGTATCAGGGTGGTAAACGGATAGCCGGAAATTTTGGGTCTCGCGGCCGAGATTTTCGATATAAAGGTTGATTTTCCTGCGTTCGGGAACCCCAGGATGCCGACATCCGCCAGCACCTTGAGTTCCAGCTTTACTTCCCTTCGCAGTCCATGGCGTCCGCTTTCCGATTGTCTGGGCGCCCGGTTAGTCGGCGAGACGAATCTTGAGTTTCCCCTGCCTCCTCTTCCGCCCTTAGCTATCATAAAGTTCTGACTGTCCTGGGTGAGATCAGCGAGTGTCTCTCCATCTTCGCAGGATGTTATCACCGTTCCCGCGGGAACCGGGATAATCAGGTCAGAACCCGACTTTCCATGCTGGTCTTTGCCCCTTCCGGGCTGCCCGTTTTGGGCTCTGTATTCTTTTTTGTACCTGTAGTCAAGAAGAGAGGACATATTCGCGTCCGCGACCACAAGCACGTCTCCCCCCTTACCGCCGTCGCCGCCGTTTGGACCCCCCTTGGGGACGAACTTCTCTCTTCTGAAACTGACGCATCCGTCGCCGCCGTTACCCGAGATAACGGTTATTTTGGCCTCGTCTATGAATTGCATCTTGGCTTGGGCGGGCGCGAATCATTTCGCGGGGGCTTCGGTTCTGGAGATGGCCAGACGGTCTTTCGGACTACTGTGTCTGGGACGAAGCTCAGAGCTGTTTTTGATGCTGCGCCATATCCTCTTTTACGTTTCCCGTTATACCGTCCCAATATCTCCACCAGTAGGAGTCCGGATCGTGGTTCGCCTTCTGCTGTTCGGCCCAGATAAGAACCTGCATGTAGTCTCCGTGATAAAGAACCAGTTTCTTCGCGGCATCGGCAACCTCTTCGTCTTTTATGGGAATCTTGTTGAGCTCCACGTCAAAAACGGCCTTTATCTCCTTTATGTAAGGCGCCGCGGCGCTTGAGATTTCCTTGATTTTCTCAGCCGGAGTCACTACGTCTCCCGGAAATGATTCCTTTATGTTTTTCATCAGGTCTACAAAATCCAGAATATTATCCAGAGAGTCCTGCGCCTTTTTCACTTCCTTAAGACATTTCGTGAGTTCCTTTGGGTCTAAAGACATTAATCCGCCTCCTTGCTTGCGATCATGCCCCGCCTTGGGGCAGTTCTGATTTTACCACATAATCTGTTATTTTACCCTGTATATCAAGAGTCCGGGCTTGTTTTTCATGTAGACGGCAAGCTCCTCGTCCAGTACTTTTTTGTGCACCAAAGAAGCGTGACGCAGGTAAACCCCGCCGTCCTTTCTTACAGCGATTCCTGTGTGAGAAACGTCAAGACCGTCTTTATCGGAGTATATACCGAGGTAGTCTCCCGTCTGTATCGCCCGAAGTATCTGTGGGCTGATTTTCTGAGAGGGAATGTAGTTTATCTCCCTTTTTACTGCCACAAGATCCAGGAGCCACAAAGAGCCGTCTGCTCTCCTGTTTAATTTCTTGGTCGCCGTTGCCGCAGCGTCTCCTCCGACTTCCCTGGTGGCATCATGCGCGTTTTTATCGTCTCCGCTAACCCAGTCCGAGAAAAAATGTTTCCTTCTCTCCCACTTCACCGCACCGTCTTTGTATCTGATTTCCGCGAGCTTTTCCTTGAATTCCCCGAAGCTTCCCGACAGTCTTAGCGATTCCACGTAGTCGATATAGGTAAAACAGTCGAGTCCGGAGAGATCCACGGTAAGTTGTTCCTTCTGGCCGCTTCCTCCGCCGAGCGTATTCTCGGCGTAGGGAATCCCCAGAAAACTTTCCGAGAGAAATTCTATTTTCCCCTCGGGACTATCTTTCGCGCCGGCTTTTTCTATAAGCGTTTCAATGCTCTGTTCCGTCCAGTTCCCAAGGATTATTTTTTCCGTGTATTCGGTGGAAAGGCCCTTTCCGAATGTCGTAAACAGAAACTTAGCCGCGATAACTATGACGATCAGAAGAAAAAGATTTTTGATTATTCTGTTCATGGTTTTACCCAAATGGCCCGATGTTTATTCCGAGGAGGAGAAAAAGTTTGTCTCCGAGCAGATACAACACAGCCGAGAAGGAAAGAAAGGGACCGTAGGCAATAGCGTGTCCCGGGTCCTTTCTGCGTAGCATTATAACCGACAGTCCGATCAGGGTTCCCAGGATGGAACTTAGAAATATTATGACCAGCACTCCCCACATTCCAAAGAAAGCGCCCAGCATTGAAACAAGCTTGACGTCACCCATTCCCATTCCTTCTCTTTTTCTAACTGTTTTGTACAGAGTAGCGATCAGTAAAAAAGTTCCTCCTCCAAGCAGCGCTCCCCCTATCGAATTAAAAATCGCGATATTCGCTGTTGCGGGCAGAAAGTTCGCGAACCCGGAAGAAAAAAGTACATCTGTCGCCGTTCCCCAGTCGGTTCTGATCGCGTTAAGCGCAATCCCGCCAGCTATTCCCGGCAGCGTTATCATGTCGGGAATAATAAGATGTCTTATGTCTATCAGGGTTATAACAACAAGCGATACGCAAAGCGCGAGGTAGAAAAACAGCTCAAGCGAGACTCCAAGCTCCCTGTAGAGAAAAAGCGCAAGTACTCCGCATAGAAGTTCCACAATCGGATATTCGACAGATATCCGCTCTTTGCAGTAGGAACAGCTGCCCCCGAGGAAAACCCAGCTTAAAACGGGGATGTTGTGAAAAGCCCTGATGGGGGTTTCGCAGCTATTGCAGCGGGAGCGGGGAGAGATGACGGAGACCCCCGCTGGAATTCTCCTCACGCAGACGTTCGCGAAGCTTCCAAGCGCCGCTCCCAGCATGAAAAACCATATCTCGGGAAGAATGCTGTTTAGAAAGAAAGAAGAATTTTCCAAGAGACTAGTGCCTTGGTGTTATGCAGAGGCTTCTTTTTTGAAGTTCCGAAAGCGCCAGGTCGAAATGTCTTTTGCAGAGTTTGAGGATTTTCCTGTTTTTCCCTAAGTGTTCTTTTATCGCGTGCAGGGAAGCCCGGTTGCATACAAGTCTTACGTCCGCTCCGGTTCTGCCCTCCAGCTGTTTTGCAAGCGCGGTGATTTTCACGTCGGTGCCGAGAGGTTTTTTCCGAGTGTGGATCTTCAGGATCTTAAGAATTTCCTGTTTTGACGGAGTCGGAACTTCGACTACCAGGTCAAATCTCCCGGGTCGTAGAAGTGCTGGTTCAATCATGTCAATCCTGTTTGTCGCGGCCAGCACCAGAACATCCGGGAGTTCCTCAACCCCGTCGATTTCAGCAAGCATCTGGCTTACGACTCTTTCGCTCACGCGGGTTGAGTTTGATTCGGATCGTCTGGGACAAAGAGCGTCGAGTTCATCAAAAAACACTATGCAGGGAGAAACCTGCTTTGCCTTTCTGAAGACTTCCCTTACAGCGCGCTCCGATTCGCCGACATACTTGGAGAGAAGCTCCGCTCCCTTTATGGAAATAAAGTTGACTTCCGTTCTGTTCGCAAGCGCTTTTGCAAGAAGGGTTTTTCCCGTTCCAGGCGGACCGTAAAGCAGTATTCCCTTCGGTGACGCCACGTCGAGAGCCTCGTAGAAATTTCTGTGCTTCATCGGCCATATAACGGATTCAATCAGATCGTTTTTTACGTTCTCAAGACCTCCCACGTCCTCCCAGGAGGTTTTCGGTATCTCAACCACTATCTCCCTTATTGCCGAGGGATGGATGTTGCGAAGCGCCTCAAGGAAGTCTTCCATACTGACTTCGACGGGAAAGCTGTGTCCGAGGTCGGAGACGGAGTCATGCTCCATGTCCGGCAGAATATTGGTAAGAGAATTTATGGCTGCCTCTCTGCAGAGATTCTCTATGTCGGCTCCCACGTAACCGCTTGAAAGCTCAGAGAGTCTCTGAAGATTCACGTCATTTGAAAGCGGCATACTCCTTGAATGAACCTGAAATATCTCGAGGCGCGCCTTGGTATCGGGAACCGGAAGGTAAATCTCCCTGTCAAACCTGCCCGGGCGCCGTAGCGCGGGATCAATCATGTCGGGAAGGTTCGTCGCTCCGATAACCGTAACGTTTCCCCTGTCCTTGAGTCCGTCCATGAGGGAGAGGAGCTGTGCCACTACTCTTTTTTCCACGTCTCCCGCCACCTTGTCCCGGCGAGGAGCTATCGCGTCGAGTTCGTCAAAGAATATTATTGAAGGCTGATTCTTCGTCGCGTTCTCAAATATCTGGCGCAGCTTGGCCTCGCTTTCTCCGTAGAACCTGTGAATTACCTCGGGGCCGTTTATTACTTGAAAATTTGAATCCGTCTCAAACGCTATGGCTTTTGCAAGCAGGGTTTTTCCGCTTCCCGGGGGGCCTGTCAGAAGGATTCCCCTGGGTGGCTGGACTCCGAGTTTTTCAAAAAGAGAGGGAAAGCGTATCGGAAATTCAAAAATCTCCTTTATTCTTCTTATCTGGCTTGAAAATCCTCCTATGTCCGCGTACGAGATCCTCTCTGCGTCTACTCTGGTTCTGGGTCTCTGTATCACGTCCATGCGGGTTTTCTGGCTTATGACCACTGAGGGCTCAGGCATTGTGGTAAGCACATCGAAGTCTTCGGTCTTAGCGGAGGACATTTTGACCGACACCCTGTCTCCGGCCGTTACGGCAAGTCCTTCGAGTCTGTTGCAAAGACGCTTGTTCTTAGCTGGGTCGTAGAGAAAAGCCTTGTTTCTCGGACACAGGGTTATCCTGCTTGCCTTTTCAAGATCGGCTTTTGTTACTATTACTATGTCGTCAAGCTCCACTCCCGCGTTTTCTCTGGTTACCATGTCTATTTCTAGGACGGACTCCGGTTCCCGTTCATCCGCATCAAGCGGCATGGCTCTCACAACGGTTTTTCTTCTTCCGTCTATCTGTATGAGGTCCCAGGACGTGAGACCGAGCTCCTTCATGTCTATGCTGCTGATCCTGGCATAGCCTTTTCCGCAGTCTTTTGAGTGGATTTCCGATATTTTAAGCGATATCATTAGCCTTACCTTTCAAAAAAGATATTAACGCTTAAAAATTTATGGTCAAGAAAGCATCCGCGGGAAGCGGAGAAGCGATTTTTCTCAGAAAAAAAACAGTCGGCAAATCAAGTGCAGCTCAAACATCTAAGCCTTAGGAACTACAGAAATTACGAGAGCCTTTCTCTTCCGTTCTATCCGGGATTCAACGTTATTCACGGCCGAAACGCCCAGGGGAAGACAAACCTTCTCGAAGCCATTTATCTTGTCTGCGGGCTGCGGCCTTTCTCGGGCGCGAAAAACTCTGACCTTGTGCGCTTCGGCTGTGAAGCCTCGCTCGTAAAGGGGGAGATTCTTTCGGGAAACGGCCTGAACGAAGTGCACATAACCGTGAAGAAAGAAGGCCGCCACACACGGCTTAACTCAAAGACCGTGCGGAGCATAAGCCAGCACTTCGGTCGATTCAAAGTCGTTTTGTTTCTTCCGTCGGACATAGAGATAGTAAAGGGAGGGTTGCAGGCCAGAAGAAATTATCTTGATTCCGTGATAAGTGCCATTTACCCGGTTCACATCAAGCAGCTCCGCGACTACCAGAGGGCCGTGAGCCAGAGAAACCATATGCTTGCTTCAAGAGAGAAAGTGTCTTCGCTTTCCGTGGAACTATGGGACGAGCAGATAGCCAGGGGCGGAGCCGACATCGTAAGCAGACGTATCGAGATGATAAAGAACTTTAACCGCAAACTTGCCGAAGTTTACGGGGAGCATGGGGAATCGGACACTTCGGCGCACGTAAGCTACGGGTTTTCCTTTGAACGCAAGGCGGACCTCGGCGAGGGTATAAGGGAGGCACTTTCAAAGAATTTTCCTTCGGACAGAAAAAGAGGCCACACGACCGTCGGTCCCCACAGGGACCGGGTCGGTTTTCTGCTGAACGGACAGGACGCTTCGCGCTTTGCCTCGCAGGGACAGTCAAAAACCCTGGTTCTGGCGCTCAAGGCCTCGGAGATAAGGCTCTTTAAGGAGCATACAGGGACCAATCCCATACTTCTTCTCGATGACATAACGAGCGAACTTGACATGGAACGCAGGAGCTTTCTTTTCCAGACGCTTTCGGAATTTACCGGGCAGGTATTCGTTACCTCGACCGATAAAGACGAGATACCCAGGCGGGGGAAATTCCACTCGTTTTTCGTTAACTCCGGTCGCGTGAAAGCCGATGCCTGAGAGGTGCCATTATCCGTTGTGAATTGTTTTTCCAGAAAGTCAGGATAGTTGCAAAAACATCTAAAAAGGAAGAAATTATCATAAAATGTTGACAAGTGGCAGGATAGCTCGGATAAACTGCTCCCTGCCTGAGGATTACCAAATGGGGACTATGCCGATGCAGGTAGCCGACGACATCTGTGAAACGTACAGCAGAGAAAGTATGTTTCTAATTGAAAGGAGGTAGTGAAATGAATAAAATTAAACTGTTCTTAATAGCGGGCTTAATAGCTATTATGCCGACACTGGCAGCCGCGGAAGATTGCAGTACCGTTGAGAACAACAATCTCGCAATCCACGCGGCACCGGAACTTGCTCACCAAAAAGTTACGTTTGACGTAACCGCGTCACACACCCCGTTAGATAAAAAATACGCGGGGATTGATAATATCAGTGTGTTTACGGGAGGCGCGGGCTTTAAAGTAGCGGGAGTTAAATTGGGCATGGGCATTAGTCACTATACAAACGGAGCGGCTTACCCGGTAAAGGGCGGAGACCCGTGTGAAGGCAACACTGCGTTAGCCGTTGCAGGTTTCTTGAACCTGAGTGACAGCGCAAGGATAAAACTGGGAATTGCCAGAAGTAGCGATGTAGTAGATTCGTGGTCAGTTGACAATACGACATTCCACGCAGGTCTACGTTTTGGATTCTAAACAACGAGCAAACGCAATTTTCAGGAGGACAAATCTAAATGGATTTAAAGATCATTGACGTTAATTTCTTTACGACAGAGACGATAGCATCTTATCTTATCGAGACCGGCGAGGGACCGATACTGATAGAAACGGGTCCCGACACCTCGTTTGAAAACCTTAAAAACGGTCTTTCGGATCTGGGCTATGCACCCTCGGACATAAAACACGTGTTCGTAACCCACATCCATCTTGACCACTCAGGGGCCGCCTGGCGTTTCGCCGCTACGGGTTCCACCATATATGTTCACCCGGTGGGAGCTCCGCATCTTGTTGCCCCCGAGAAACTCATGAAGTCTGCCGCAAGGATATACGGGGATAAGATGGAAGAACTGTGGGGCGAGGTCAGGGGAATGGATCAAAGCCGCGTGGTTGCCCTTGAGGATGCCCAGAGCGTCAGCATAGGAGGCGTTGAAATAAAGGCTTTTGAGACCAGCGGACATGCGGGGCATCATTACTCTTATCTCGTTGAGAACTCCCTTTTTACGGGAGATACTGCTGGATGCGTAATGGCGGGCGGGCCTATGATTCCCGCGACTCCTCCTCCTGAAATACACCTTGAGAAGTGGCACGCTTCTATTGACAGGATGAGGGAGATATCCCCCGACGTGATTTATCTTACCCATTTCGGCGGATACACGGATGTTAACGCCAGACTTGATGCCGCCGCGGAAAGACTCGAAGAGTGGTCGGAGTGGGTCGGCGAGAGAGTATCGGCGGGGAAGAGCGATGAAGACATAACCGAAGAGTTCGGCGCCTACTTCAGGGGAATATTTGAGCGGGAAGGCGTAAGCGAAGAGATCTATCGCAAGTACGATCTCATGGCTCCTTACCATATGAACGCCGGCGGACTTATAAGGTACTGGAAGAAATACAGGCTTTCGGATTCCTGAGTTCTTCGTTATAACCGTGGCTTTGTTTTCTTCAGCCGCTGTCGTTATAATTACAAGTTTTTAAATCGGGGTGTGGCGCAGTTGGGAGCGCGCAGCATTTGGGATGCTGAGGTCGGAGGTTCGAGCCCTCTCACCCCGACATTTTCTTCGTGATTTGATGCGTGTTTGGTTTTTTGGCGCCCGTAGCTCAGCCAGGATAGAGCAACGGACTTCTAATCCGTAGGTCAGAGGTTCAAATCCTCTCGGGCGCGCATTCCAATGCTCTGGCAGAGTCCTTTTATTGGACGCAATTCTTTAAGAAACCTGGATTAAAAGAAATTCCAAACCAAATTTGTGAAAGATTCTGACTCTACTATCTTCACAGCAGTGCGGCACCTAGAAACAGGTAGAAAGCGGTACCGAATATATCGTTAAACGTAACGAGAAATGGTCCTGATGATACTGCGGGATCCATCTTGAGTTTGTTAAGTAGAATAGGGCCTGCAACGCCCAGAAAGGAAGTTGTAAGCGTGGCTCCGACAATTCCTGCGAATATTACGAGAAACAGCCTTACGAAATCTATGTCCGCTGTATTTAGCAGAATTCCAAGCAGAGAACCCAGAATACCGCTTATGATCCCGAGAGTCAGCCCCACTTTGAGTTCCGCCAGAAGAAGGCCTTTTATCTGGTTCATCACGAAATCACCGGTGGCTATGATCCTGACGGTGATGGTGTTTGTCTGAACTCCGACGTTTCCGCCCGTGGCCATAACCAGGGGAAGCAGCGCCGCGAGAATGATGAAATTCTCAAGCGTGGTCTGAAACTTCTGCATTATCATGAACGCCACGAAGAGTTCTCCCACAAGAGCGAGCATTATCCAGGGCGCTCTCAGCCTCACGTTGTCATATGTGGACGTGTGTATGGGGTGCAGTCCCTCGCCGCTTATTCCACCGAGTTTGTATATGTCTTCCCCTGCCTCTTCTGAGATAACGTCAAGTATGTCGTCGGCGGTTATCCTGCCGAGCAGCACGCCGGAATCATCCACCACGGGAAGCGACATCTCATCGTATTTCCTGAAGATCTTGACCACTTCCTCCTGATCCATGTTCGGAGTGAGCGTTACCTCGACCGGATCCATGATAGTCCAAAGGGGAGAATCAGCTGCCGCCGTTGAGAGCTTAAGCGGAAACACCCTTCCGACGAGCCTTCCCGTTTCGTTCACCACGTAGACCATGTGCAGGTCCTCTACGTCTTCTTCATCTTCCTTCTCGATTTTTCTTATAAGTTCGACGGTTTCTCTCGAAGTGGCGTCGTGGGAACTTCTAAGGACCTCGGTCTGCATGATTCCGCCCGCGGAATCTTCCGGGTACTTGAGAAGCGGCGTTACGTCCTTGCGTTCTTCCGGGTCCATGGTTTTGAGAACCGTCTCCGCCAGAGCTTCCGGCAGTTCTCCCAGGAAATCGGCGGCATCGTCCGATTCCATCTCTTCGGTCATCGCGGTTATGGATGTCTCCCGCATAAGCTTCGGTATGCTTACGCGTTCCTCGGGGTTTAGCTGAAAATAGACCTCGGAGGCTACTTCCGTGTCCAGGGCCTCCAGTATAAGATGCTTTTTCCCCTGTGGAGAAGCCTGTATCAGGGATGCTATTTCGGAGGGGTGCATGGACTGGGTTATGCTTCTCACGGCATCCCAGTTTCCCTTCTCAAGAGCCCTGTCTATTCTCTTTAAGGTTTTTTTGACGTTTACCGGCATTGCGTCACTCTCGGTTACGTGTTTTCTCAAGAGACGTGCTGAGTCGCCCCTGTTTTGAACAAATTAGGATACAGTTTTCGGTATTGATTACTACAAAAAATATATTTCGCGGCTTTTTTCCTTGAAACCACAAGGCTCTCTGCTCCGGAATGATGGCTGACGGAGAGTTCTCTGGGGTTTTATGTCAATCGCAGGGGTTTTTTAATCGAATCCCGTTTTCAGATTGACATCTGCCAGCCGACTGTGAAGCTGTAGCCGTTTCCGTCCATTTTCATGAAACCGTAGCGGCAGGAGACCATCCATTCACCTGCTTTGTGAGTATGGTCGCCCATAACTCCTATAGGGGCGTGGTCATCAGGCAGCGAGATTTCATCAGCGAGGGAGATATCGCAAAAGACCCGGACAAAGACGGTTACAACTCAAGGCGAAAAGCGTTGCTTTTCGCCTTAGCATGTACGAAAAGAGATTCTATTCAATTAGGAACTCTTTACTTCTTTTTACGGGCTTTAGTCTTTTTCGCAATGAGTTTTTTCAGCTCCCTTCGGTCGGGGCTCAGCAGTTCTTTTACGTAATCGACATTCACCTTGGTCACTATTATATGACCGACTTCGGTGTTGACCGATTCGTAAATCCCGAGTCTCATCATTCCCTTGGTCTGCATCAGGTTATCATCCGTGGGACTTACGTAATGTACGAAGTCCGTTTTGTAGCGATGAATGAGGAACAGATGGAGCAGGGTGGCGAGACGTTTCTGGCGAAGAGCAGTATCAAAATTGTTCTCATCCCTTATCGTAAGTATTTTCTCTCCCTTTCTGTCCTGCAGAATTTCGAATATGATGTCCGCTACCTTCTCGCCCTTGCCGTTTAGAATGTTCAGTTCAAGCACGAACGTTCCCACGGTGTGGGGCTTGAGTTCAACGGTGAAGGTATCCTCGATTTTGTAGTGTTTTGTCCAAGAATCAAGCCACTCTTCGAGAAGCTTGATTGAAATTTCCGTCTGGACCAAGTGCTGGAACTGGGTGGAACCCTTGCCCATGGCCTTTGTCGTCGCGGTTCTGCCGGAGCTTGCCACAAGCGCTCCGTCCATGCGGGGTCCTCCGACGTGGGTCTGCGGAGTTTTGTAAGGCGAATCTATGAGCCTTAGTCTTCTCTGTACCCGGGCCAAGGCCAGCATGCCGTCTTCCTGAAGCGCCGTTGCGAACTCTTCTGCGGCCATACCGTCAATCTGATGACCTCCGTAGGTTATGAAATCAAACACGAAGCCGAGCTTTCCTATCTCTTCGGGGAATTTCTTCATTTCCTCGTCGGTCATTCCCGTTGTGTCCCAGTTAAAGGAGGGAGACAGGTTGTAGGCCAGCATCTTGTTCGGAAAGACCTCGTGAATGGCTTCTGCGAACTGCCTTGCGTCCTCTAGATCCGCTGTTTTGGTTTCCATCCAGAGCAGGTCGGCAAAAGGCGCTACGGCAAGCGACTTGGCGATTGCGTACTCGATTCCCCCTTTTACCTGATGATATCCTTCGGGAGTCCTTGAGATCTCGGTGTCCCATATATAGTCAATTCCCAGGGAATCAGCTTTTGCCATTGCGTCTTTTGTTGACGCGGTTTTGGCAAACTCCTTCCACTGCTCGACACTCATGTCAAACTCAATGCCCTGCTCAATGTTGAACTGCATCAGCTTTTCTATCGTTTCGCCGAACATGCTCAACCCGGATTCCTCTCCCCATGTCTCGACGAAATTGGTGACTATGGAATCGAAAACGGTCTCAAACTCGTACGTATCCCCTTTCATTTTCTCCACGTTCTCGTCTATAAACGACGCTATTCCGACCTCTTTGAGCCACTTGTCAGTGTCCGCGTAGGTCTCGTCGCTTATTTTGTAGAGCTTGTGACCGTTTATCTCTTTTACGCCCTTTTCATTGATCCTTTTAAGGATTGTCAGGTAAGCGTTTTTGTAACTTGAGATATTAAGCTTGGTGGCTCCCAGAAGAAACGGCTGGTCGCGTTCATCCCCGTTTCCGTCAAGAAGCGTTGCGGCTTCGGCGTCGGTTCTTGAAACTATTATCCCCGGCACTTCCATGATATCGAGCTGAAACCTTGCTGCGTTTAGCCTTTTTATCTGTTCGTCGGAAGGCACTAGAACCTTTCCGCTCTGATGGCCGCATTTCTTGGTTCCGGGTTTCTGGTCTTCGATGTGATAACCGGTTACGCCTACTTCAACGAACCTGCGGACAAGGTTTCTCACATGGGCGTCGCCCCCGTGCCCGGTGTCCGCGTCCGCAACTATGAAGGGGCTGTAATCAATCTCCGGTGTCCGCGTCCTTTCTTTCTCCGTCATTCTGGAGCGATTGTATCTCTGGTTCTTGTCTGCAGCCAGAAGGGCTCTTACTATTGGAGCGGCTTCGTCTGGCACCTGGCTTAGAGGATAGCTTGCGAGATCCGCTCCCTGGTCCTCGTTCATTGAGCCCTTTGCCGACGTGGCCCATCCGCCAAGATAGATTGCCTCAATTCCCTTTCTTTTCATCATAACGGCCTGGCCGGGTGAATACGGACCGAAGGACGTTATCTGCTTTTTCTGGGAAAATAGCTCCCGGAGTCTTTTGTAAAAGTTCTCCGCCGCGTTTTTCGCGATCGAATAATCCCTTCTTATGGTTCCTCTCTGCTCCACCACTTGTCGGGGGGAGTAGAGACGGGTTATTCCTTTGAAGCGCGCGCTTGAAAAATATCTTTTCGTTTTCCTTATCTCAGCTTCAAACTGGCTCATGAGTCTGCTCTCCTAAAAAATTATTGTTTTCTTCGGGAACCTAAGATTACAAAATCGAGATTCTCGGTGATTCTCTTATCTTTGCCCGCAAACTCCGACATGTAGAGTTCGATTCTTTGCGCTGCTATCTCGTGATCGTGGTTGTTTAGGTTTATGTTGAGAAGGTCTATGTACCACGGCACCTTAACGTCGTCAAGCACGTAGGTTTTCACTATCTGTTTCGCTATGGGAAGCGTGGTGGGTTTCGAGATGTCATGGACGTCTCTGTCGCTTGCTTTCTGCAGTTTTTCGTATTCTTCCTCAAGAAGCCTTTCGAAAACCTCGACGGTGAACACATCCCCGGTTTTAAGTCCGGTTTCCGGGTCGTCCTCGGTGAGCTTTGCTCCCTTGTGGACCCATTCCCAGAGTATGCTCAGTCTTATCTCTCCGGTTGCGGCGTCTTCCATCAGGTAAAGAATGTCGTCGTTGCCGAAGAAATCCGCGGGTTTTAGCGCCGCGGCCTGGAAGCCCTGTCCGAAAGCGTTTCCGTACTGAAGCCCAACGCTGAGCAGGTTGCGGGCTCCTCTTATCGTTCTTGGAGCCGGTTCAAGAAGAGTAAGGCCGTCTGCGTCTTCCTGGGTATAGGTCAGGGGAGGGAACTCTCTTCCGAGCTGGTTTTCCTCGCCTGTTTTCTCCCATACGGGCCTTATTATGTGCACCATTTTCCAATGGGCTACCCATTTGCCGCTGGCTCCTTCCTGCTGTTCGCGCACGGCTCCTGCGTACGCTTTTTCCATGCTGCTTTGAACGCCTTCTTTTGACCCCACGGGGATGTTCGGTTCCATCCCTCCCTGCCAGAGCGCGAAATTTCCGTTTATATCAGGCGTATTCACCGCTCTTCTCACGCGGTCTTCGTAGTTTCTCATGTAACCGTACGTCATGGTGATCGACTCTATGTTCGGATTCAGAAAATCCTTGTCCCACGCCATGGCGTCCGAAACGCTGTTTATGTAATCCCACCTGCCGGTGTTAAATCCAGCGAAGTGTTTTCCCAAAGCGGCCCTGATTTCCATCAGCTGGAACGTTTCCTCAAGCTGCTCTATCAGCACGTATACCTTTATGGACCCTTCGGGAAGTCCGAGATGGCTCTCAAGAGCCGTCAGCATCTCGTTCCAAAACGCCGCTTCCTCCGCGGTCTGAATCTTGGGCAGGTAAAGAACTATGGAAGAGTTTCTTTTCGCAAGCTCCCTGTAGTTGTTCACCACAAACAGAGTCATGTCGGCTACGGAAGCGGAAAGAGCTACGCCGTCAGCGTCGCGTATGTGCCGGTCGTCGAGATGAAGTCCCCTGGCACGGAAAATAACGGTAGTGAAGTCAAGCTGCTTTTCCCAGTCGTCTATTATGTCATGTCCGAAGAAGCTCTGTCCCCACCTGTTCATCTCTCCGGCTACCGCCTCGGCTGTTTTCATGAAAACCTCGTCTCTCGCGATGGCGAGCTTGAGGTTTCGCTGGTTGTCAAGGGACATAGTGGAGATCTGTCCGAGGGCGTCCTCTCCGTCGAACATCCACCCGTCGGCGCCCGAGAGAAGAGCGTAGGCAACGTTCCTTATGCTTTTTTCAACAGGCGAGTTCGGTTTGGCAGCAGGGCCCGTTCCCTGTATCCACTGTCTTTTGAGATCATGGGGAATCTCTGCTCCCTCGAATTTTCCGTCCCTCGCGTCCTGAACCTTGATATTGGTGCGGGGGATCAGGGAATCGGGATCAAGAAACGTTATTCTCTCCCCGGACTCATAGCGTCTTTTCCTTCTTTGCGTCCTTTTCTCCATAATCGCCTTTTGTTCCTCGTTAAAGCGGGCCATGAATTCAAGGGCCGCGAGCGCTTCGGACGTGTACACGTCGCCATAGGATTGCTCGATGTTGTCTCTTATGTGCAGTTTAGTGCCCATTGGTTCGTTGCTCCTCGGATACCTGTTGAGATTAAATCAAAAATTGCCTAGTATAAACAAGTTCTCGATTAAATCAAATGTGTACTCCAAGACCTGTCCGTAGGTCCAAAAAACAGCGGTTTTCGTCGCGGCTTGGTGCCTTGTGTGCGATGATTTGTTTGTTAACAAAGTTGCCGGTATATTAGCGGATTCGGTTTTGCTTCGTAGACGAAGAAGATTTCGAAGGTGGGTGTAGCTCAGCCCGGTTAGAGCACTTGGTTGTGGCCCAAGAGGTCGCCGGTTCAAATCCGGTCATCCACCCCATTTTCTCCAGGCTGCGGGAAGGAAAAACATATGGGACTACGATGCGGAATAGTAGGACTTCCCAATGTCGGGAAGTCAACTCTTTTCAACGCGCTTACAAACGCGCGCGCCGCCGCCTCCAATTTCCCTTTCTGCACCATAGATCCGAACATCGGGGTCGTCGGGGTTCCGGACCCCAGGCTTTATGCGCTCTCCGATATCGTAGGACCGGAGAAAACCATCCCCACAAACATAGAGATCGTTGACATCGCGGGGCTCGTGAAGGGAGCTTCTGAGGGAAAGGGCCGGGGAAACGCCTTTTTGTCCCATATAAGGGACGTGGACCTGATACTGCACGTGGTCAGATGTTTTGAGGATGAAAACATTATCCACGTGGAAGAGGGGATTGACTCCATCCGGGATATCCGCACGATTGAAGATGAACTTATCCTAAAGGACCTTGAAACAGTTGAGAAAAGAGAGGAAAGACTCTCAACGCAGGCCAAAAGCAGGGACAGGGAAGTGGTCCGGGCATTTGAGACGGTAAGGTCGCTTCGGGAGTTTATCGAGACGGGGAAGCGCGCGCGCGACTTTCCCGGGTCAGAGCAATGCGCGGATACTGTGCGGGAGCTTTTTCTTCTAAGTTCAAAGCCCGTTATTTACGTCTGCAACGTCTCGGAAGAGGAAGTCTCGGGAACTGAAGAAAACGCTGAAGTCCGGAAGGTAAAAGAACACGCAAGCCGCTCGGGGGATGATGTTATCCTTGTCTCTGCCAGGATAGAGGCTGAAATATCCGAACTTGAAGGCGAGGAAAAGGCGGCTTTTCTCGAGGAACTCGGGCTTTGCAACTCCGGTCTTGACAGGCTTGTTAACTCCGCGTACTTGAATCTCGGGCTTCTCACCTATTTTACCGCGGGACCTAAGGAAGTAAGAGCATGGACTGTTCGCCAGGGAACCAAGGCGCCTCAGGCTGCCGGGGTTATCCACACCGATTTCGAAAGGGGCTTCATAAGAGCCGAGACCATATCCTACAAAGATTACATAAACGAGGGTTCGGAGCAGATGGTTAGGGAAGCCGGAAAGATGAGGCTTGAGGGAAAGGACTACGAGGTCTGCGACGGGGACGTGATGTTTTTCAGGTTCAATGTCTGATCTTGCGGTATTCCTTTTTAAAGCCGGCTTTTCCCGAAGTCCCCTGATTCGGATAAAATCTTCTCAGGGTAATGATCTATAAAACTTTCGTAAGACCGGTTCTTGACCGCCTTGATTCTGAAACGTGGCACCATAACGTAAAGGAGCTTATGCATCTTTGCGAGTTCTCGGGTCTTACACTGAGACTTCTTGAATTTGCCGCAAGCGGCGGAACTAGGGTCCGGGACAAAAGACTTGGCGTTACGATTGCCGGAGTGCCCTTTGAGAACCCCCTTATCGTGGGTGCCGGGTGGGATAAGACCGCAAGGGCGGTTAAGGCCCTGTACTCGGTTGGCTTTGGGGGAGTTGAGGTGGGTTCGGTCGTTGAGAGACCCCAGAGGGGAAATCCGAAGCCGAGACAGTTCATGGTGACCCCGGAGGTGTGTCTTAACTCCCTTGGACTTAACAGCCCGGGGATGGATGCCGTATTCCGAAACCTCGCGTGGTACGGCCGCCTGGACATGCCCGTGGGAGTAAACCTCGGCATAAACTCCGATGTAGACCACGAAGACGCCGCGCGGGCGTACGCGGCCGTCGCCCGGAAATTCCGCGGCAACGCGGCCTACTTTGCCATAAACGTGAGCTCTCCTAACACCCCGGGATTAAGGAGGCTTCAGGATGGAGGGCGGCTTGAGGAGATAATACGGGCCGTAAGGGAGTCTCTCGGGGATTCTTCCGGCGCCAAGCCCCTGTTTGTAAAAATCTCTCCTGACCTTGCTACCGAAGCCATAGATGATGTTATAAGGGTTGTAATTGATTCCGGGATTTCGGGCGTAATCGCTACCAATACGACTGACAGCGGCCTGGTTAAGGGAAAATACGGCGCGAGGTGGAGAGATCTTCCGGGAGGAATAAGCGGAAACGATTTTGAGTACAGATCACTTTCCACATCGATTATTTCCCACATTTACCGCACTACCGGCGGGGAGGTCGAGATAATCGGAGTCGGAGGGGTGTGCGACACCCCTTCAACACTTGAAAAACTGCGCGCGGGTGCTAAGGCCGTTCAGATAGTGACGGGTCTTCGTGGCGAGGGGCTTTCCATCGCGAACTCGATAAACAGGGGTCTTTTGAGGTTCATGGATGAGAGCGGAATTAAAAGCCTGAGTGAAATCACCGGTTCGGATCATAGTGTGAACTGAACAAACGCTTTAGAAGAAACGGTGCGGCAAGTTCTCTTAACTATGTTTACTCAGAAACTCTGGCTTTAGTGTTCGTTCAAGTTTTCTCGATTTTTATTCCGTGAATAACATGCGTGCCATTATTTGGATATACTGAATACCAAGACTGAAATCCGCCTCGGGAAAATCTGGGTTCCAGGTACACCTGCAATATGAAAAACACACCGGGATTTTTGCTAAGCGGCGTATCCGCCGGACTTAGGAAAAATGAAAAGAAGGACTTGGCGCTCGTATTTTCTACCGTTCCGGCTCGCGTGTCCGCCATATTTACGAAAAACCTGATAAAAGCGGCACCCTTACTTGTTGCCGAGAAAAGAATCGTTAAGGGTCTTTGCCAGGCGATAATCATAAACAGCGCCAACGCCAATGCCTGCACGGGTGAAAAAGGCTATCAAGACGCTCTGGGAGTGGCGGCTGCGCTCTCTCAGCGACTTGGCATAGAGGAATCTCTCGTAATACCGTCATCAACGGGCGTCATAGGAGAAAAACTGCCCGCAGGAAAAATCAAAAAGTCCATCCCCAAACTCATAAGGGGCCTCGGAGAAGACAACGCCCGGGAGGCCGCTGAAGCCATAATGACAACCGACGCTTTTCCCAAATATGCGGCAAGACAGTTCTCCGTAGGGAAAAAGACCGCTACCATTTCAGCTATCGCCAAGGGAGCGGGCATGATATGTCCCGACATGGCAACCATGCTGTGTTTCATAATGACCGACCTTAATATTCAGCAGGAAGCTCTTTCGAAAGCTCTTGTGACGGCTACGAGTGGGTCTTTTAACGCTATGACGGTTGACGGGGACACTTCCACGAACGACTCTGTTTTCATCCTCGCAAACGGGGTTCTCGGAAACAAGGAAACCACGGAGAAAAGCGCGGATTACGGGAAATTTGTAGATGCACTCTCGTCTTTATGCGGAGAAATCGCTGAAATGATAGTAACAGACGGCGAAGGGGCGACGAAGGTTGTAAGAATCAGGGTTACGGAAGCTAAGACCGAAGGTGACGCTCAGAAAATCGCAAGAACAATAGCTACTTCGCAGCTCGTTAAAACCGCGTTTTACGGAGAAGACGCGAACTGGGGAAGGATAGTTGCGGCTGCCGGAAGAGCCGGCGTGAAAATCGATCCGCAAAAAATAAAACTTTATTTCGGTGAAACAGAGGTGTTTTCTAAAGGGGTAAAATCCCAGTCGGAATCAAGGTTTGCCCGCGTATTCAAAAAACCGTCTTTTACGGTGACCCTTAGCTTGGGAGAAGGCAAAGCGGCTTACTCGCTTCTGACAAGCGACTTAAGCCACAGGTACGTCTCGATCAATTCCGATTACAGGACTTAACTCGAGCATGCCCCGGAGGAGCACTTCTTCGCTTCATGTCGCGGTTTCTCCCGCGAATCCTGCTTTCCCTAGATGCCTGCCGGTACGGTATTCTGTGTATCTGATGAGAACCTCTATGTTGTTTTTTACTTTTTCGAGGTTTGCATCCATTATTTCCGGATGTCTCATTATGTCCATGTGGAACGGGTAGACGTTTCTTTTTCCCCGAGTCTTCTCGAAATTGCGAACCCTTCCGTTCTCTACGTCAAACCCCGCGATGTCTTTTTCCTTGTCAAAGCGCAAATCGGGCCTGTAGCCGCAAAGAGTTACCGCGCGGAGGAGAAAAACGAGGAAAATGGAATGCGGTTCCCGTCTTTTTGAAAGAAACTCGAGTGTGTCCGTGGCGAGATCGAACAGTTCGCTTGCAGGCTCTTGTTCGGGGGTGAGGAAGTCCATAAGTTTTAGGACGCGGGTCCCCGTGACGAAAGAATCCACAGACTCGGTTATTTCCCTGTAGCTTTGCTTTAAAGTCACGTCCCCGATGAGATTGAATCTCCGTCTGTTCAGAGTTACGTCAATTGCGAGACGGTTAAAGAAATCGAGACGTCCCCCGAAGCGCTTTTGGCTTTTTTTCGCGTTTTTGGCAAGCGCCCTGAATTTTCCGAATTCCCTTGAGAAAAGCGTTACCAGAAGATCGGCTTCCCCGTAACTGGATTTTCTTAAAATCAGCGCTTCAAATGTTTCCATCGTCTCTGCCTAGGTTCAAAACGCGGGCTCTGGGGAACGGAAGCGGCATTGGATCCAGCCCCCCGTTTCTGCCTCCCGTGGAATTGCCTTTCGGATTCTCATTGAAATTTCCGGTGTGTTTGAGAAGATTACAGTTATTTTAAATGACAGGCAAAGTAAAGCCGGGCGAAGGTGCGCGAGGGTTTCCTCGCTCAAAAGACCGTCCGTGCAAACGAAACATCCGGTAAAATTCCGTATCCAAAAAATGACGTTTTTAAAAAACCTCTCGGGCTTTCTCAGAATAGAGCACACGTTTTTTTCCCTTCCGGTTATCTTCGCGGGGGCTTTTCTGGCCGCCGGCGGGATTTTCAGCGCCCGGCTTTTCGTGCTTATTATCCTCGCGGGCACGGGAGCGCGGACAGTTGCCCTTGCGCTTAACAGGGTTTTCGACCGCGAAATAGACCGGAAAAACCCTAGAACCGCCGCAAGAGAGCTCCCCTCGGGCAAAATGGGCCTAAACGAAGCGGTTGGGGTAGCGGTTGGGGGATCTCTGCTTTACTTTCTCTCCGCTTATCTTATATGCCCGCTGGTCTTTCTCCTCTCTCCGCTGCCGCTTGTGGCATTTACCGTGTATCCGCTGATGAAAAGATTCACAAGCCTGTGTCATTTCGGCGTCGGGTTCTCTCTGGCGCTTGGTCCCCTGGGCGGATGGCTTGCCGTGAGATGCTCTTTTGAGGATATGCTCGCGGCAATCGTACTTTCACTTTTCACTTTTTTCTGGATTTCCGGTTTTGATATAATATACGCCACCGCTGATGAGGAATTCGACCGCAGCCGCGGTGTTTTCTCTCTTGTTGCCCATTTCGGCAGGCAGAAGGCGCTTTTTGTTTCCAGAATCTCTCACCTGCTTTCGTTCGTTTTCCTTGTTTCTCTGTACCTTCTTTCGTTTCGGACCCTCTTCGCGCTTTTGCCGCTAGTGCTTTGCGGGTACCTCCTTTACCTCGAGCACAGAAGTTTCGGCCAGGTGGATTCCGCCTTTTTCAGAACCAATATTCTCATAGGGTTTGCGGTTTTGTTTTTCACCCTCGCGGGTATATACTTACCCTGAACCATGAGAACTATAGTCGGAATTACCGGGGCTTCGGGGGTTGCTTACGGGGTTGATTTTCTAAGAAGATGTCCCGATGAGAAATATCTGGTGGCAAGCAAATGGGGAAAGAGGGTCCTTCACGAGGAACTCGGCCTCAAGGTCGAGGAAATGCGTCCCTGGGTAACCGACATTTACAACGATTCCGACCTGGCATCACCTTTTTCCTCTGGAAGCAACCATTTCGATTCCATGGTCATAGTGCCCTGTTCGGTCTCAACGCTTGCGAAAATCGCAAACGGCATAGCCGACACACTCATAACCAGAATAGCAGCCGTCGCGCTCAAGGAGAAAAGAAAGCTCATAATTGCCCTGCGGGAAACCCCGCTTGGCACAATCGCCCTTGAAAACGCTCTGCGACTCTCCCGCGAGGGAGTCGTGATCGCGCCGATTTCTCCGACTGACTACATGGGTGCCGAATCGATTTCGGACGTAGTGAGCGGATATGTGGACAAACTTTTAAGCCTTGTGGGAGTCGATACCGGCAGGGGATGGAAAAGGGACGAACTGGAGTAGCCCTCTCTCATGTCCACAAAAGGTTTCAGGAATCTCTCAAGCTATATCAGCCATCTTGAAAGCATAGGCGACCTCAAGAGAATAAAAACCGAGGTCTCGCCCGAACTTGAAATAACGGAAATAGCTTCGCGGACCGTCAGGGACGGCGGTCCGGCCCTTTTGTTTGAAAACGTGGAGGGCTCGGATTTTCCCCTGGTCATAAACCTCTTCGGTACCGAGGAGAGGGTGGAGCTTGCCCTTGGCAGAAAACCCTCAGACGTCGGCGAGGAACTTGTCGAGATATTCCGCAAGGTTAATCCTCCCACGATAGGGGGGATTTTCTCCGTGCTTCCCAAGGCCGCCGGCCTGCTTTCCATGAGAACGAAAAAAGTGAGGCGCGGTGATGTTCAGCAGGTTGAAGCCGAACCTGACCTCTCTAGGCTTCCCGTGATAAAATGCTGGCCGCGCGACGGGGGAAAGTTCGTAACCTTTGGTCTGGTACTCACAAAGGATCCCGCTACCGGCTCGAGAAACCTCGGGATTTACAGGCTGCAGGTATTTGACCGCAAGACCACAGGGATGCATTGGCACGCGCACAAGGGAGGAGCTGCGCACTACCACGAAGCGAAAAAACTCGGAAGAGATCTTGAAGCTGCGGTCATCCTCGGAGGAGACCCCAGGATGATTTTCTCCGCGGTCGCTCCACTTCCAGACGGCATGGATGAACTTGCGTTTGCAAGCTATCTTCGCAGAAGCCCGATGCCTATGGTAAAGGGCAAAAGCATCTCGCTTCACGTCCCGGCCGAAGCGGAATTCATACTTGAAGGTTCTGTTCCCAGGGACGTGCTGAGACAGGAAGGACCCTTCGGCGATCATTTCGGTCACTACTCAATGGAGGCCGATTTCCCTGTTTTTAACCTCAGGGAAATAACCCACAGAAAAAACCCGGTGTATCCCGCCATTGTGGTCGGCAAACCGCCCCAGGAGGATATCTACCTGGGAATCGCGGCGGGCGAGATGTTCTCCCCTCTTATAAGGATAATACAGCCGGAGGTAAAGGACATGTGGGCGTACCCCGAAGCGGGGTTTCACAACCTTCTCGCGGTCTCAGTCGATGAACGCTATCCAAAAGGCGGGATAAAGGTCATGCTCGCGCTTTGGGGCACGGGACAGCTTCTTCTGACTAAATGCATGATCTGCGTTTCAAGCGACGTTAACCCCAGGGATTTTTCCGCGGTGCTGAATGAGATAGGTGAGAATTTCGATCCCAGGGAGGATTTCCTGATGATACAGTGGGCGCCTCTGGACACACTTGATTTTACGAGCAACAAGTTCAACGTGGGAAGCAAAATGGGAATAAACGCCGTCAGGAAAAACTCTGCTGACAGGAAAAGCTACGCGAAAGAGGTTCCGGATCCCAGAGAAAAACACGTGGATATAACAGGGTTCAGGCTTCTTGCGGGGGGGTTCTGCGTCGTTCGGATTGATGAATCAAGGACCGATCCCAAGGAGATGATACGCAGGCTGTTTGAAACTCCCGGCCTTGAGGGGGTGCGTATAATCGCGGTTGTGAGCCCGGATATAGATATAATGGATGACACGGAGCTTATCTGGGGTATCTTTACTAGATTCGATCCTTATCTGGATGTTTTGTTCGAACATACCGAACTGCGGGGTTCCGCGGTTGTTTATGACGGCAGAATGGGAATTGATGCTACAGTAAAACAGTGGTATCCCCCGGTTATAGAGATGTCAGAAGATATAAAAAACAAGGTGGAGGCGAGATGGAGCGAGTACTGGGACTGACGGAGAGCTTCTGCACGGACGCGAGTCTGCTTCCGATAATGGAGAAAGTCGCTGCGGGCCGGAGGCTTTCTTTTGAAGACGGACTTTTGATACTTGATTCCCCAGATCTTAACACCGTCGGCATGATGGCGGATTACGTTAAGAGAAAGAAATCGGGGGAGAAGGTCTATTTCGTCGTAAACCGTCACATTAATCCTTCGAATATATGCGCCATATCGTGTCGGTTCTGCGCTTTTGGAACTACGAAGAAATCCCCGAACGCCTATGAACTTTCAAACGAGCAGATGCTTTCCATGCTAAGTGACGAGATAAGGGAGGTTCACATAGTCGGAGGTCTTCACCCCGACTGGGAATTCGATCATTATCTGGACATAGTGAAGATGATAAAACGCCACTACCCGGATATTCACGTAAAGGCTTTCACCGCGGTTGAGATCGACTGGTTCTCGGAAATAAGCGGTCTTTCGCTAAAAGACGTGCTCCTAACGCTTAAGGATGCGGGTGTGGACGCCCTTACGGGCGGCGGAGCGGAGATACTGCATGAAGAGGTGAGAAAGAAAATCTGTGCCCCCAAGACGGTAGCGACAAGGTGGGAGGAAATCCACCACCTCGCCCACAAGCTCGGTATTCCGACAAACGCCACTATCCTTTACGGCCATCTGGAAAAGCCTTTCCATGTCGTTGACCACATGGAGAGACTGAGAAGAATAGAGGACGAGTCCCCGGGGTTTTTCGCGTTCATTCCGGTTCTTTTCCAGCCGGGAAATACAGGCCTTAAAAACGTAAAACCCTTCCCCGCTTCATACGACATGAAGGTTCACGCGCTCGCGAGACTGTATCTTGACAACTTCCCTCACATAAAGTCCTACTGGATTACCCTCGGGGAAAAAGCGGCCCAGGTGGCCCTGCATTACGGCGCGAGCGACGCGGACGGAACGATAATAAGGGAAAAGATCATCCACGACGCGGGTGCCCCTTCGGAAGTGGGTCACAGCAGGGATTTCATGATAAAGATGATCCGGGATTCGGGATACGTTCCCGTTGAAAGAGACGCGCTTTATAATGAAATAAGAGTGTACAATTGATCTCCGTCTGAAACCGGTTTTATGAATTGCTGGGGGAGCAGACAGAATCAAGGATTTTTTTGATTTGTACAGGGTACGGAGGGGAAATGTCATATAATGGTTTTTGGTTCCGGGTTATTTCGGTGGCGCTTGTTGTGTTTGCGGGCGTGACTTTCTCCATGTACAACGAAAGCTCAGGGGAGGTTGAAAACATGGAAAGCGGAAAAAACAGCGGTTACCGGGAGGCGACTTTTGCTGGAGGATGTTTCTGGTGCATGCAGCCTCCTTTTGACAGCCTTACCGGGGTCGTTGAGACGGTAGTTGGTTACTCCGGGGGAAAAGAGGAAAATCCTACCTACGAGCAGGTCTGGCAGGGTAGAACCGGTCACGCCGAAGCGATAAGGGTCGTTTATGATCCCGAGAAGATAGGCTACGGAACCCTTCTTGAGACTTTCTGGATAAATATTGATCCGACCCAGGAGGACGGACAGTTTGCCGACAGGGGAAGGCATTACAGAACCGTCATTTTTTACCACGATGATTCACAGAAAGAGGAAGCTCTTCTTTCGAAAAAGAAACTCGAGGAGTCGGGGAAATTTAGAAAACCGATAGTTACCTCGGTAGAGAAGTTCGTTTCTTTCTACAGGGCGGAGGAGTACCATCAGAAGTACTACGAAAAAAACCCGATTCACTACGGCAGTTACAAAAGAGGTTCGGGAAGAGAGGGCTTCATTAAAAGAACCTGGGGAGAGTAGAGTTTGGAGCGGACCGGCAGGCCACAGTTTTGCGGTTTGGTTAATTGTATAAGGATACGGAGAAAGGAGGTTTTATCATGTTAAGACTGCTTCCGCTTTTGTTTCTGGTTCTTATGGCCTGCGGGGGGCACGATCACTCATACGATTTTGATGTAGTTCAACACTGGAATAGCAAACGAAATTAGATCTCTCTGGTAGAAATTCCCTATAACGCAGCACAAGAACATATGAAGGCGTACGGAGACACCAAGGGGAGAACCAAGGGCGGGATTACTGCAGTCTATTTTTATCTGGAAGGAAGTAAAATTCCTGGAATTTCAGCCCGCCACAGATGGACTTATCCAGAAGTTTCTGAATATATCCATTCAAAAGGTTTTGACAGATATTCGTACAGATACCTGAAATCCCAGGACGCGGAGGCTTCTTTCGATCTGGTTGACCCGGAGAATTTTCTTGAGTGAAGCAAGAGTCGCTTAGCATGCTTTCGTTACGAACTGCAGTTGCCCGGCGGATACCCGGGGGAACTTTACCGGTCGCGACGGCCGTCACGATAAGAGGGGTTTTATCCGGGGTTCATGACCGTTTACTTTCTCGATTCCCGAATACGGTTTCCTGACCCGTCAGAAGCGGAGCCGGGAGGGCTTTTGGCCATAGGAGGAGATCTTTCTCCGAAGAGGCTTCTTTTGGCCTATGAAAATGGTATTTTCCCCTGGTATTCCGAGGAGAACCCCATTTTGTGGTTTTCTCCCGACCCGAGGATGGTTTTTTCTCCTGGCGACTTCAAATTTTCAAAAACCCTCATAAAGACTGCCTCTTCCGGGAAATTCTCGGTACGAGTCGATACGGATTTCGCCGCGGTTATCGAGGGCTGCGCTCAGGTCAGAAGAAAAGGGCAGAGCGGGACGTGGATAACAGAGGAGATGAAAACTGCCTACCGGAAGCTGCATGAACTCGGTTACGCCCATTCTTTTGAGGTCTATTCGGAAGAAAGCCTCATAGGGGGTCTTTACGGAGTGTCTCTCGGTGGCGCGTTTTTCGGAGAATCGATGTTTCACCTCGAAACCGATGCTTCAAAGGTAGCTTTTTTTCACCTGGCGCGAAAATGCTGGGAATTCGGTTTCGATTTTATAGATTCTCAGGTTCCAACGGATCATATGAGGACTCTTGGAGGAAGAGAAATCAGCAGAAAAGAGTTTCTGCTCGCACTTAAATCCTCTCTTCGGAAAAAGACTCTGCGCGGTGTGTGGCAGATCTGAGTTGTCCGGCATCCGGCGAAATGACAGAGGCTGGAAAAATGGTTAAAATCCCGTCTCATGCCAAAATTGCTTGTCTTTCAGCATGTTCCTCACGAGATACTGGGAACGCTTCACCCGATGCTCAGAAACGCCGGTTTCAGGATGCATTACGTAAACTTCGGCCGATCTAATTACAGTATCCCCAAACTTCGCAACTACGACGGTCTTGTCGTTCTCGGAGGCCCGATGAACGTGGACGAGTCCGATGAGTATCCTTACCTTGTGCCGGAGACCGAATCCATAAGGGAGTTTATCAATATGGACCTTCCCGTGCTCGGCATATGTCTCGGTTCCCAGCTCATTGCCAAGGCCCTTGGCGCCCGCGTTTACAAAAACCCCGAAAAGGAGATCGGCTGGTATGACGTTTCCACTACCGAGGAAGGAAAGAGGGATCCGCTTCTTCGCGTATTCGGCGAGGTTGAGAAGGTTTTTCAGTGGCACGGGGATACTTTTGAGATTCCGCCGGGCGCTTCGCACTTGGCCACGTCTCCCGCGTGCGCAAACCAGGCCTTTCGATACGGAGATAAGGTATACGGGTTCCAGTTCCACCTCGAAGTCGACGCGCCTATGATAGAGCGCTGGCTTGTTACCCCTGTTAACAGAAAAGAAATCAAAGAGCTCAGCGGCAAGATAAACCCGGATACCATAAGATCCCAGACGCCGAAACACATAAATACGCTTTCTGAGCTAAGCAGACGTACTTTCAGCGGTTTTATTGACCTGCTTGGCGCCCCATCAGAAAAAAAAGCGCATATGCCTTCTGTCTGAACTTAGCTGCGTGCGGTATCCATTCATATCCACAAGATTGCGTCCTACATCCTTCTTCACTGCCGGTTTTACAACATCTTCTACGAAGGGGGTAGAAAGGAGTCACCCAAACTGCATTGCTATAACCCCGTAATTTCCGTCAACCTGTCCGGTTTCTGGGGCCCACTTCTCTTATGTATTGTCCGAGTTGAAGTCCCCGCTGTTATTCCAGCACGCACTTAAGACAGTTGCCGTGCGCTCGGGCCGGAGCTCAATTCTTCTCGGATGATTTCCCTGAAAAGTCATCATTGTTCAGATCTGCAATGCCGGTAAGAGTGACGGGCGGGCGGTCGGGGAACTCAGCCACTAGGTTCAGTTTTCCGCCCATTGCCTCTACATAGTCGCTTAGTGTGGATATCAGAAGGTCGCTCCGCTTCTCTATACGGGATACGTTTTCTTGCTTGATGCCGAGTTTTTCCGCCACGCGCACTTGGGTCCATCTGAGTGCCTTGCGCAAGTCCCGAAGGGACATCTCTTCAGCAATAAGTTTTTTTGCCTGTTCCTCTACTTTCTTACGACGGGACGCAGGGAGTCTGTCCATTTTCTCCTTTAGGGTCAACATGATAATACACCTCCTTATAACTATTTCAGCCGGTCAAGATGCGCATCAAACCTTTTATCAGCTTTCTTGATCAACTGTCTGTAAAAACGTTTTTCACCAACACCCGATTTGTCACCAGCCACAAGCAGAATCGCCCTGCGCTTGGGATCAAAGGCAAAAGCGACCCGCCATACACCGTTTTCGGCCTCGAAGCGAAGTTCTTTCATATTGGCGTGGCGGGACCCGTTAAGGGTATCCACCCGAGGACGCCCTAGTTGGGGTCCGAATGCTTCAAGAAGTTTTGCCTGCGCGAGCAACTCGTCCTGCACCGAGATGGGCAGGACATCGAATTCAGCATCAAAGGCCGGATCGAAACCGACTTCCCATTTCATGGTATAAACATGCTCTAAACTGCATATGCTGTCAAGAGCATGTTAACAGTTTCTTCCTTAGCATCCATTTAAGTCGAAAAAATTCAGGTTGTGTGGTCAGTTAGGCGGTTTCATTATTGATCGCTGTTGAAAAAAACCCAAGCGTGTGTATAATCCGTGCGTTTTTCAGTTACAAAAAATCTTTTTTCAATCCACTTGACGAGGTGAAAATGAACAGCTGGGAATATAAAAATCACGGTCATCCGGACATAAAGCCTTCTCCTTCCAGAAGAGCCATATTTATCGGCAGGTATCAGCCCTACCACGCAGGGCACATAAGCCTTGTCAGGCAGAAGCTCGACAATGGAGTTCCGTGCCTGATAATGGTAAGGGATATTCCTCCCGACCCGAAAAACCCTTTTACAACTGAGCAAACGGTCGGAATGATAAGAAAGTATCACGAGAGCAAGGGTGATGACGTGGTCGTGATGGTAATTCCGGATATTGAGTCGGTAAACTGGGGCAGGGGAGTCGGTTACGAGATGAACGAGTTTTTTCCGCCTGAGAACATAGGGTTCATATCAGCGACCAAAATACGCGAGTCGATAGCAAGCGGCAATGAGGAGTGGAAAGAGCTTGTGGACGAGTCTATTCAGGATGATGTGGTAAGTTACCTGAGCGGCAACTGATCACGGCTCCTTAGATTCGGCAGACGGCATCACGGACCGCGCAACGCACAAACCGGACATATCCGAGCGGGGTGGAATAGCAGGGGAATCTTATGTCGGAAAGAGCGCATCAGGGCGAGGTCGCCGGAACGCACTGGGTCCCTGGTCAGTACCTGAAGTTCGCCGAGCACCGCTTGCGGCCGGCTCTTGAATTACTTGACCGTATACTTCTTGGCGCACCTGGTGTGATTTATGATCTAGGCTGCGGTTCAGGCCACCTGACGCGTCTTCTGGCCGAGCGCTGGTTCTCATCCGAAGTTTACGGGCTTGATCATTCGCCGCAGATGCTGGCTGAGGCGGCCGGAGAGCCGTCGACTGTGCACTGGGTGAATGTCGATATCCGCAGTTGGATTCCCCGGGAAACCCCTGACCTGATTTATTCCAATGCGACTCTGCACTGGGTCAACGGCCATTTTGACCTGTTTCCGCGCCTGATGGGCTACCTTAACCCGGGCGGTTGCCTTGCAGTCCAGATGCCGCTTAGCTGGGATCTTCCGTCTCACCGTCTGATGAGAGACACATTGGCACAGGGCGGTCCCGATGGGACACCCGTCGGCGACGTCGCGCTGCGGGCCTCCCTGTCAAGCAACTGGGTTGAGGATACGGAGGTTTACCATGATATTCTGGCCCCTTGTACGCGACACCTCGATATCTGGGAAACGCAATATTTCCATGTACTGGAAGGCGAGGATCCCGTTTTTGAATGGGTTAGGGGAAGCGGCCTGCGCCCGATTTTAAATAGTCTGTGTGATGCCGATCGGAACTGGTTCTTAAATGTATACAAGCAGCGACTGCGCGATGCCTATCCCAAACGTTCGGATAACCGTACGCTGTATCCCTTCCGCCGCCTGTTCATCGTCGCATTAGCGTAAGGGCAAGGTGGATCCGGAATTTCCGCCAGGCGGTTAAGGGGAAAACAGAAAGTTTTAAAAGCCTCTTTTACTGCGAAGCCTCTTCCTCGGTCTCTTTCTTGGGGGAGTTTTTCTGGTACTTGCGACGGAATTTCTCGACCCTGCCTTCTTTTTTAAAGTGTTTTTCCTTCCCGGTATAGAAAGGGTGAGAGTCGCTTGAGATTTCCACGCTTACAAGCGGGTACTCGTTTCCGTCTTCCCATTTCGTAGTTTCCTCGGATGTCCTGGTCGAGCGCGTAAGGAACATATGCCCGGTGAATGAATCCTTGAAGACCACGTAGTTATAATCTGGGTGAATTTCTTTTTTCATTTTATCTGTCCAGTATTTTTTATCAGAAACGGAATTTTATACGACTATAAAATTTTGTAAAGCGCGCCGCGGCATCGGTTTTTCCTGATTGCTAAGTCCGGCTCAGAATTTCAGCGGCTTTTTTCGCAAAATAAGTGATTACGATGTCGGCCCCGGCTCTTTTTACGCTGAGCAGGCTCTCAAGGATGATTTTTTCCTCGTCAAGCCACCCCGATCCCGCGGCCGCCTTTATCATAAGGTACTCTCCGCTTACCTGATAAGCCGCCAGGGGAAGATCGGTATTTTCCCGAAACAGGGATACGAGATCAAGGTAGTACCCCGCGGGTTTTACCATTACAATGTCCGCACCTTCTTCTTCATCCAGAATGAGTTCCCTCAAGGCTTCCGTTGAGTTCGCGGGGTCCATCTGGTAAGTCATCTTGTCCCCGCCCCTGGGCGCCGAATCAAGCGCTCCGCGAAACGGTCCGTAAAAAGAGGATGCGTACTTGGCCGTGTACGACATTATAGAAACGTTCGTATAACCTTCCTCATCAAGGATCTCTCTTATCGCTCCGACCCTCCCGTCCATCATGTCGCTTGGGGCTACTATGTCTGCTCCCGCGGCGGCGTGGCATAGAGCCTGCTTGCAGAGCACCTCTACCGTTACGTCGTTAAGTATTTCCCCGGAAGGAGATACCACCCCGTCGTGTCCGTCACTTGAGTAGGGGTCAAGCGCGATATCCGTTATTACGGCGACTTCTGGAACCTGTTTTTTCAGGGTGGCTACGGCTCTTGGCACCAGACCCCTGGGATTGTAGCATTCCTCCGCGAAAGGGGATTTAAGTCCGTCTTCGATTGCCGGGAAGATCATCACGGCCCCTATACCCAGACCGTGGGCCTCTCTCACTTCCTCCACGAGACCGGAAACGCTCCACCTTTTGCACCCGGGCATAGATTCTATTTCTTCATCACCGTCTTTATCGTGGATAAAAAGCGGGTAGATGAGATCTCCGGGCAGAAGGCAGGTTTCCCGCACGAGGTTTCTTATGGAAGAGGATTTCCGGTTTCTTCTCGGTCTTGCGGACAGATCAAGAGACGGGATGTCTTTGTCCGGTGTTCTTGCTTTAGATTTTCTTCCGGTACTCATAGCTTTTATGATCTTGGTTTTATAAGCATGGGCGGAAAAGCGGTCCCATCCAGCGCGAAGCCTACGAAGAATAATAAAAGGCTAAGGATAATAGTCAACAAAAGCGAATATGCGGGTTCCTGCCTGCGGATCCTTGAAAAGGGATTTTTGATCGGCTCGGTTTCAGGCAGCAGCCGGAGTTTTCGAAGTTCTGCCGGATTCAGGTTCGGGCGCGCTTTAAAACACTGCCTGAAGTGGCTATAATGAGCCTTCGATATACAAAGGAGCAACTGATGAGCAGCCACAACACCCCGCATACTTCCACGCCTACTTACACAATGGAGTATAGTGACGATTTTCAGAAACTGCTCAGGCGCCGCAACGCCGAGACGAGTGCCGCGCACCTGCTTCCGTATCTCAAGCCGGGTCTGCGTGTTCTGGATTTCGGGTGCGGACCCGGAACGATTTCGATGGGACTCGCAAAAGCGGTAGACCCGGGAGAGCTGCACGGCGTCGATATGGAGGAATCGCAGATAAGCATTGCCCAGGCCGCCGCATCGGCCGGCGGGCACCGAAATGCAGTGTTCCAGACTGCTGATGTGACCGATCTGCCCTTTGAAAATGACTCGTTTGACGTTGCGCACTGCAACGCCCTGCTGATGCATGTTCCGGATACGAAGGCCGTTTTGGCCGAGGTGCGCAGGGTCCTGAAGCCCGGTGGCATAATCTCAAGCCGGGAAATGTTTGTTGATTCATCATTCCTTGAACCCGAACTAAGCGGTGGCTGGGAGACTTTCTCAAGACTTATCACCGTAAACGGCGGCCATCCCCAGATGGGCAAGGAACTTAAGCGCGCGTTTCTTGAGGCGGGATTCTCGGATATCAGCGCGGGAGTTTCTTTTGAACCTTTCGTTACGGACGAGGACATCGACTTTCTCCATGATTTTATAATCGGATGGTTTTTTGCCCCCGGCACCGTTGAAGCAGCCACAAAGTATGGACTTGCAACCGAAGAACAGTTCAATGACTGGCGCACCTTACTCGACGGGTGGAAGGAGAATACTGCCGCGTTAGCCGCTTTTGCCTGGGGAGAGGCTATAGGACGTAAATAGGTTCCCACACTTTTTTGAACTGCGGACAATCAAGACCTGACCCTAAAATGCATTTTTCATGTAATTTTCTGCGCGAAACTTGCTGTTACTATCTTAGCGCGCTAAGAAGACGGATATTGTATTTACCGTACTTGTAAAGAGAGCGATCAGGCCTTATTTTTTACCGAGTAGACGCAAAAAACGGTTTTTCCGTGTGAAGCTTATCACGGAAAAGGAGGTTTCAGATGACCAAGGAGAAAATTGAGAAACACGAGTTCCAAGCCGAGGTAAGAAGGCTGATGGACATCGTGATCAACTCCCTTTATACCGACAAGGAGATATTCATCAGGGAGCTTGTTTCAAACGCCTCTGACGCGCTTGAAAAACTCAGGTACATACAGCTCACCGAAAAAGAGATATACGACGATACGCTCCCGCTTGAAATCGAGATATCCACCTCAAGCGAAGACAACACGATTACCTTTACCGATTACGGGATCGGAATGAGCAGAAAGGAGCTCGTTGAGAATCTGGGAACGATAGCCCGCTCGGGCTCAAAGAGTTTTCTTGAGGCCATAGAGGAGGGCGGGACTGAAGGCGGAGGCCTGATCGGCCAGTTCGGCGTCGGGTTTTACAGCTCTTTTATGGTTGCCGATTCCGTTGAGGTGATAACGCGGGGTTACAGGAAGAATTCAGAGCACCTCATCTGGCGTAGCAGCGGCGACGGAGTGTTTGAGATATCAAAGGGAAAAGGTCACAGAAGGGGCACCAAGGTCGTCGTATCTTTAAGGGAAGATGCAAAAGAGTACTCAGACCCTGACGTGATAAGGGGAATTCTCAAGAAGTACTCCGCGTTTGTTCCTTTCCCCCTTAAGCTAAACGGCGAGCAGATAAACACCACAGAAGCCGTCTGGCTTCGCAATAAAAACGAGATTACCGACCAGGAATACGGCGGTTTTTACAGGTTCCAGACAAACTCCTTTGATGAGCCCAGATACAGGCTTCATTTCTCATCAGAAGCCCCCATTGACATGAACGTGCTTCTGTTCGCACCCGAGGACAACATGGAGCGCCTGGGATTCGGAAGAATGGAACCCGGGGTTAGTCTTTACTCAAGAAGAGTGCTAATTGACGCCTCTCCCAAGAAGCTTCTTCCCGAGTGGGCGAGATTTCTAAAGGGGGTGGTGGACAGCGCCGACATTCCGCTTAACATCTCAAGAGAGACCATGCAGGACAGTTCTCTTTTGAGGAAGCTTAACTCGGCCATTACGAAAAGGTTCATAAAATTCCTCGAGCAAAGCGCCGCTGACGACCCGAAAAGTTACGGTGATTTCTACCGCAAGTTCGGTTTTTTCATAAAAGAGGGTGCGGCCTCGGATCTTGAGCACAAAGAGCAGCTCCGAGGGCTCCTGCGATTCGAATCTTCGGGCAGGGACGAAGGAGAGTTAGTCTCTCTTGATGACTACCTCTCGAGAATGCGCGAAGGCCAGGAGGAAATCTATTACCTGTTCGGTTCCGGAAAAGACGCGCTTGAGAGCGGGCCACACATGGAATTTTTCCGCTCCGAGGATATCGAGGTTCTTTTCGTCTACGAACCGATTGACGAATTCGTGATGTCGACTCTTGGCGAGCATAAGGAAAAAAAGATCGTCTCGGGTGACAGCGTTGATATAAGCATTGCGGATAAGGACACGGGGAGTTCTTCTGAGGGTCCGTCAGAAGAGGAAAAATCTCTTTGCGGCTGGATGAAGGAAGTGCTTGGCGACAGGGTCGGGGACGTGCGCGTTAGCCGAAGGCTCGTTGAGAGTCCCGCCGCGGCGTTTAACTCCGATTCCACTATGACGCAGGGAATGAAAAGGATAATGAAGAACCTTAATGCGGATGCCGATATGCGTTCGGTCGTCCGCCTTGAAATAAACGGCAACCACGCGCTTATAAAGAACCTCGTTTCCATGAGAGAAAAAGATGCGGAATTTGCCGGAATTATAGTTGAGCAGCTCTTTGATAACGCTCTTTTAGCCGCCGGGTACATGGAGAATCCCGGGAGCATGGTCGGAAGAATAAACACGCTGCTTGAGCGGCTGAGTTCTGGATAACACCCACAGATGAACTACCTTGCTCATATTCGCCTTGCAGGAGATGACCCAGAATGCGTGATAGGAAATTTCCTGGGAGATTTCGTAAAGGGAAGACTGACCGAGGACTGTTATACCCCGGGCATAAGACATGGGATAGTAATGCACCGCAGGATTGACGCCTGGACGGATTCTCATGAAAGGACTAGGGAATGCGCACGGCTCATAAGTCCCGAGCGCAGGCGCTGGGGCAGGGTTATTATCGACATTTTCTATGATCACCTGCTTGCCGCGAACTGGAACAGGTACTCGGATGAGACTCTCAGAGATTTCCTTGACAGGGCATATGGTATTATTCTCGGAGCGGCGAATATTTTTCCCGAACCCGTAGCGGCCAGGATCGGCACCATTATCGAGGATGGCTGGATAGAGAAATACCGGAGCATCTCCGGGCTCAGTATCGTGTTTGAGGGGATATCGAGAAGGGTAAGGAGAAAAAATCCCCTTGCCGGATCCGAGCGGGAGCTTGTTGCGCATTACGACGAGATGAACGAGCACTTCAACCAGTTTTTCCCGGAGATTATTGAATACGCAAAACTCCTTGAGAAAGCGAGTGATGCTAAGATCGGGTGAGGCCTGCACTGTTGCTGTCTGGTTCCCGACTCCCCCTAGGAGGTGAAAAATGATCGATCTTTACACGGCGGCCACGCCGAACGGCAAGAAGGTTTCAATAATGCTTGAGGAACTGGGAACATCTTACAGGGTTCACGCGCTTAACCTCTCTGAGCTTGAACACAAAGAGCCGTGGTTTCTCGAGATAAATCCGAACGGGAAAATCCCCGCGATAGTTGACAATGACGACGGCACGGCGGTTTTTGAGTCAGGAGCCATACTCATATATCTTGCTGATAAGTTCGGAAGCTTTCTTCCACCGGTCGAGGACAGAGGCAGAACAACGTGTATCCAGTGGCTTATGTTCCAGATGTCGGCTGTAGGGCCCATGCAGGGACAACTCAACGTCTTTTTAAAATACGCTCCGGAAAAAATACCGTACGCCATAAAGAGATACACTGAGGAAACAAAAAGGCTTTACTCGGTGCTCGACGAAAGACTTTCTGAGGTGGAGTATCTTGCAGAAGAATATTCAATTGCCGACATAGCCACGTGGCCCTGGATAAACGCTTACGGTTGGGCGGAAATAGATCTTGGGGCTTTTCCGAATCTTACTAGGTGGCATGCCCAAGTCGGCGAAAGACCCGCCGTGATAAAGGGGAAGGAGATTCCTCCAAGCCCGGAAGAAGGAGAAACGGAAGAAGAGAGAATAAAGAGAATCCAGAAACTGCTTCTTTAGTTTCCGTTCATAGTCGGGTGCAATCTAAACAAAACTCCATGTTCATTTGTTTGTCTATATTGCTTCTCGCCGTATTTCTCCCAGTTGTCCGAGACGATACCTCTCAGGAATTTCATATCTAAGTACCGAAAATGATATTTATGATGTCTCCCTTTATCATCATCTAATTTCTCATAAGATACGGATATAATGTTTACGCTCTTTCTATTTATGTATATAATTTCCAAGGTTAATCCAAATGCATTTCTGGTACTTAACGCTGGATAAGCGGAGATAACAGCAATGAATCCAAACCCAAACGTGCGCAAAGATGAGGCCTTGCTTTACCCATTTCCGGAAGGCTGGTATTTTGTCGCCAGCCGCAAGACGATTGAAAAACAGGTGCTCTTGGAGAAAACCTGGTTTGGAGAACAGATTGTTGTCTGGTGCAACGGGGAAGGGAACATTTGTGTTGCTGAGGCAATCTGTCCGCATCTCGGAGCCGATCTTGGTCCTGAGTCAGGGGGACGTGTGCGCAACGGTTGCCTCGTATGTCCTTTTCACGGTTTCGAGTTTGATGTAAGCGGTCAATGCGTGGCGACACCCTACGCTCCTGCGCCAAGGACCGCCAAGCTTAAGGTGTTCGAGACACGGGAAATTCAGGGTCTCGTCTTTGCGTGGTGGGGCAGTGGCGGTCGGGCACCTCAATGGGCCCTGCCCGAGTCGCCGACGGATACCGACTGGAGTGGGATGGAATTCTGGAGCGTCCGTTTCCCGGGACACCCCCAGGAAACTACTGAGAACTCTGTGGATCCTGGACACCTGAACTATGTGCACCACTACGACGGTGTGAAAGAGATCGGTTCGGTATCAGTTGACGGCACCTTACTCAAGAGTGGCTTCAACTTCAGACGTACCCTTAGTATCGCTGGTATCAAGTGTCTTGAGTACGATGTTTCCGCGGTCGCTCATGTGCATGGGTTCGGCTACTCATTTGTCGAGGTTAGCGAAGATTCGATCGGCATGGAAACCCGTCTGTGGGTGTTGGCAACACCGATTGATGGCGAATTTATTGAATTGACTTTGGTGAGCCAAGTGCGACAACTTCGTAATACGAAGCGAGTGATCTTCGGGATGCGATTCCTTCCCTTGCGACTCAGGACCCGCATCATGAACAAGATCCTCATTACCACCCAGAAGCATGATGTTATGCATGATGTCGTCATCTGGAGCAATCAAAAACATCGGTCACGTCCGAAGCTTTGCAGTGGTGACGGCAGTATTGGGAAGTATCGGCGCTATTGCAAGCAGTTCTATCCGGATGGTCAGTATTATAACCCGTAGAGGGATGTACGGATGTTTATGCCGAAATCGACATAACATTCAACCTTTCCATACCGCACAGTGGAATCTTCGCGATCTATGCGGTTGAGCTTCTCAATCGCTCCCTAATCTCCTCGCTGGTTTCTTTGGTCTCGTCAAGCAGCATCAGAAGTGGTGGAAGAAGGAGAAAATCTGCCACTAGAGCAATAATTACCGTTATTCCCACCAACAGACCAAGCACTTGGTTTGCCACCAGCCCGGATGCTCCAAACACCATGAAGCCCAGCCCAAACACTATTGTAGTTGTAAATAATGCCCTGCCCACCGAGCGAAAGGCTATTTGAACGGACTCCGACGGCAATTTCCCTGCTTTTCTGCTTTCTGTATATTTCGTCATGAAATGGATCGTATCGTCCACAATGATGCCGAATGCTATAGCGGTGACGACCGCCGCTGGAACTCCGACCTCTCCCACCAAATACCCCCACAGTCCAATGGCCATAGCAGCCGGAACGAAATTGGGGATCAAACTGACCAGTCCCAGGCGTATACTTCTGAATATGAAGAACAGCAGCAGGGAGACAATGGCCATCGCCACAAAAGTGCCCGACAACATATTTTCAATGTTCCTCTGAATCGAATGAGCTCCCACAATCGAAATTCCTGTAGCGCCGGTTTCCAGGCTGGGGATATTTTGCTGCAACCATGCACGTGCACGATTGTCGAGATTGATCTTTTCCATACTGGACATACTTTTCAGTGAGACCGTTACGCGTGTTGCTCTCCGATCATAGTCGATTAGATTGTTCAGATCGCGGCCTATCGGAAGAGAGAATTCGTAAAGCAAGAGATACTGTGCAGCAAGTTCAGGATCATCGGGAAGCGCGTAGTAATCCGGGTTATCACCATGCAGGTTCTTGTTCAGACGCTTCATGATATCTGCAATTGAGAAGATATGGACAAATTCCGGTTGCGCCCGGTACCACTCCGCAAATGCATCGACCTGTTTTAGGTATTCTATATCCGTGATGGCGCCTTCACGGCCGGAATCGAGAGGGTACTCATAGGTTTCCACGCCAGGGAAATTCTTGCTCAGGAAATCCGCGGATCGCCGAAACTCGTAACTCTCATCAAGAACCT
Source organism: Thermodesulfobacteriota bacterium (assembly GCA_965229995.1). Taxonomy (GTDB): domain Bacteria; phylum Desulfobacterota_D; class UBA1144; order Nemesobacterales; family Nemesobacteraceae; genus Nemesobacter. The sequence continues at coordinate 570,176 of OZ245933.1, forward strand.
CAAGCCAGTTCTCCCTAAGTTCGATCCTAGAGATACCGGCAACCAGCAGGATAGTCAGAGCGCCAAAGGAGTACAGAAGGGTCATACGATGGGAGATGACAAAACGACTGAGACGATCGAAAAAATCCTGCTTGTTTTCGCGCATCTTCCGGGCACGAATAGGTAATATTGACAGGAATGCGGGTAATAGAGTCACCGAAAAGGCGAAAGCGCACATAGAGCCGAACGCCACGATGTTGCCCATGACCTTAAACGGCGGCATATCTACGAAATTCAGGCTCAGAAATCCGATTGCAGTTGTGAACGAGGTAAGGAAGACAGGCCACACGTTCACTCGCACAGTATGGATCGCTGCCTCTGTTCTCGCCATACCCTGACGTAAACCCCCAGCCATTCCCTCAATAATGTGCACAGAATGAGCGACGGTCACAGCCATCAGTACGAACATTGCGGCACCGCTTTCACCAAACAGTTTTAAGCCAGCCCACCCGGCAAAGCCCAGCGCAGATGGGATGACGGCAACAAGCATCAGCACAATCGCAAGCGTCCCCCATAGCGAACGTATCAGAACCAAGGCGACAAGCAGCATGACTCCAAGAGCAATGGGCGCAAGGACGGCCATTTCATCGTTAAGCGCGTCACCTATGACACGATTGAGGATGATTTCACCTAGAAGGTGGTAGTCGATGGATGTATATTTCTCCCGGGAGTCGGCAACAGTTTCATACAGGTAGTCGGTAACCTCTCGCTTAGCCAATTCCCGATTGTCGTCAGGAAGCGTAATACTGACAACCAAACCGGCAACTCGTCCATCACGGGAAACGAATCGCCCGGCAACTTCCTGAGTACCGAGCGCGATATCCATGATTCGTTCTATATCCGTATCGCTCAGGGAACTGGCTTCGTCGATAAGCGGCTCAACAACCAACTCGTCTTCGAACCCCTCGCTATGCGTATAGTTTGAAATAGAGTCGACACGGGTGGCGTACGGGGTGCGCCAAAGCTGCTCGGTCAACTCTTCAATGGCAACAAGCGTTTCCTGTGTAAAAATGGTGCCGTTATGTGGCGCTATGGCAACCAATGCAACATCGGACAGTGCATATGTGTCTTCAAGCTGTTCCAGCGCAACAAGGTGTGGGTCGGATTTACTAAAGTGATTACGAAAGTCTACATCCACCACAGTCAAGCGTGTGGCTCCCGCAGCAAGGACCATCATAACAAGCAAAGAGAGCAAAATGGTCAGCCAGCGGCGGGCGACGATCATCGCGATGCAGGATTTCAGGTTCATACGATCATGCCGAATTATGCAATATGTGTAGGTTTCAGATCTCGCATTTCCTCTTCACTTTGCCACGTCCGGCCCTATCCACCTTGACAGCGCGGTATTTACTGAACACAGGATAACTATAGCGCAACAATCAAGATGAAACGGTTGCGACAATCAAGATGGGACTTTCATGTCGCAACTAAAAAAGACAATACCGGGATATTTCAGGGGACGCAACCCCGGGAAGGTCGATTAATCGAGGTGCCCCGTGGCCGGCTGCCTGGCGTATGTGCGTGTTAGCCGAGAGTAACAGAGCCTCGCCGTCCTCGGTGGGACACGGCGACATCGTGGCGGTTGCGGATCATGATCGTTCTTCCGACCTAATAAACGCCAGGAATAATCCGATACTTCACCCGTGCCTGATACTCTGCCCACTTATCGGCGCCGTATTTCTCGGCACAGAACCTGTCGTCAAAAAGTTGACGGAAGGTAAACAACGTTACTATGAAGACGAAGTAGGTCCAAGCCCAGGGATTGGTGAAGTAGCCGAATGCCAGGGCAATTGAAAGAGCAAGGAAGCCTTCGCCCAGATAGTTGAAGTGGCGAGCGACGCTCCATAGGCCACTGCACAAAATCTTGCGGTCACCGGCCTCGATGTACTCGGGCTCGATGAGCCCGAGAAACTTGCGGTCGGGCCATCGCTTGAATGTGTATTTCTGCAAGTTGGCACCGCGCGAGATGCCCCACCCGAACAGGAATAGCGCAGTCGTTCCAATGAGCCAGACATATGTCCACGCCGACGAGAATCCAGGGTGCGGGTAAGCGGCCATGCCCCACAACGGGAGGATGAACAGCCACCCGTAGACCACGAGGCCGCCCCAGAACAACTTGAAGCCGAGACGCTCATGGATCAGATCGTAGGTATAGAGCTGGACGCGCTCAAAAACAAAGTAGTCCAGTATGTAGAATGTGAAGAACGCCGCATACAGGAAAACGCCTGGATTGGAGTTCTCGCCAAAGAGTTCGTAGTGGTACGCGGCCCCGGACAAGGCGTTCAGCGCCAACATCGTCCCACCTACGACATAGAAATACATCTTTACATCGAAGCGGTCGTTGAAGAACGACAGCTCCTGGACCCGCCCATCCCACAGCGCGAGGAGCGGGTTCTTTATCTTGCCTTGCGGCTGGCTGAAGACCGCTATGATTGCAAAGATGGTGGTGAAGACAGTTCCACCGGCCACAGCATAGATCGAGGACCGGTAGAACCAGTCACGTGGCATCCCGGTGAGCTCGAGAGCCCACACGATCGCCGCAATTGCAAACACCAGAATGCCGTTTAGCCGATAGTTGCGGGGTTCACCGGTCTCCGGATTGATGACGTAGCCGGGAACCCACTTTCCAGGCAGCACGAGCTGCGCCAGGAAAAACACGGCGAAGATCACCAGCGGGGTGAAAAAACCCGCAATCGCTTCCGTCCGGGAAAGCTCGAAAAGGTGGTCGATACCAAGCCATTCAATCATGATCGAATGCCCCTTCCTCATGAGTGCTTCCACAATGCGGGCAATATGGCGTATCGCCGAAGCGGATGTTTTCAAGGTGCTCTATGCAGGTTTCTTGGTCTGGGAACCGCTTGAAAACCTTGATTAAATTCATATCTAACCTCCTAGTATGGTATTATTATACAAGAGGTTAAATCAAAAGCTAAGCCCAGAACTTATAATTGCGAAAGTCAAGCCCAGAACTTATAATTGCGTAAATTTTTGGGAATTATATAGGTTATTCACCAAAAACTTCATAAAAAAAGGAACAATTATGGGAAGAAATCTTGAGATAGGGAGTCAGGCTCCCGATTTTGAAGCCGCAACCTACGGAGCAGAGAAGGTAAGGTTGAGCAACTTTTATTCTAAAGGGACTGTGGTGCTTTACTTTTATCCTAGGGACAACACTACGGGCTGTATTAGGGAGGCTTGTTCGCTTCGCAATGCGGAGGAGGAACTTGCGTCTCTTGGAGTACAGGTTTTGGGGATAAGCACAGACGGGGTAAAGTCCCATGAGAAGTTCAGAGACAAGCTTTCACTCAATTTCCCGTTGTTGAGCGACAAAAGCAGGGAGATAGTGGATCTGTACGGGGTAAGGTGGAAGTTCCTCCCCTTCGTTGCTCGCAGGACCACCTTCCTTATAGAGAAAGGTGGTAGGATAGCGTATCTTTGGGACAAAGTTAACCCCTCGTCCCATGCCGAAGAGATACTCAGCAAGGTAAAAGAACTAGGTCTTTGAGCGGTGAACAAAGTATATAATTTCCAAATTTTTTGCTTGATATAAGGGTAGGAAGTCCCCAGCACCTGCGGATTCTTGGGGTTGCGTCCCCTGAAATATCCCGGTATTGTCTCTTTCGCTGCGACATGAAAGTCCCATCTTGATTGTCGCGCTATAGTCAGATAGATTACTGTCGCTGGAGAATGGTCATTCAAAACAATCAAGTTGAGTTGCAGGCCGATCAGATCGAAGGGGCCTTGGTAATAAGCGTAGCTGGTCGAATTGATGGTCTGAACGCGCAGGAATTCCTCAAAAACCTGGACAAGGAAATTGGCGGCTCTGACAATCCCGTAGTTCTGGATCTTGAAAAGCTGTCCTACATCAGTAGCGCGGGATTGCGTTCAATTCTGCTTATTGCAAAAGCATTAAAAGGTAGAAATACGAGATTTATGCTGTGTTCCTTGCCCGGTCCCATAAAAGAAATCTTCGAGATCGCAGGTTTTGACAAAATCATTGATGTGCTCGAATCTCGTTCTGATGCTATAGCTACAATAACGGGTTAAAACGCGTTAGGAAGAAGCAGTTGCTGAATCCTCGCCTTCTGCCGCTTCTTCTAAAGTATCAATTACTTGATGAGCTGCAGGGTCAAGCGGCAAGACAACAATCATATCTGTATATTCGCCTTCCTTCGTGTCTATGCGAAACTCGCCACCGTGCTGTCGTATGATGTCAGCGGACAGCGATAATCCCAGACCTGTCCCTTTATCCGTGGGCTTCGTTGTATAGAACGGATTGAAGATACTCTCCAATGCAGATTCGGGAATGCCGGTTCCATTGTCACGAACATGTACCTCAATACGGTCATCAATTAGCCGCGTACTCAACTTAAGCGTCGGTTGATAATCCTTCTTCGACACATCGTCAGCTTCCAGCATTTTTCGTTTTTCGTTCGTTGCATAGCCGGCATTAGTTACTAGATTTAGGAAAACCCGGCCAAGGTCTTGCGGTTGTACCGTGATCTCGCCTATATCCGGCGCGTAGTCTTCCTGAATTTCTAGCTGGAATTCAGTGTTGGTGGCGCGAGCACTATGGAACGCAAGCAACGCGTGCTCGTTAAGCAATACGTTGAGGTCAGTTGGTTGCCATTCCCCACCACCACGACCCATCTTGAGCATGTCTGTTACAATTCGGTTTGCACGTATTCCGTGCTCGTGAATGCGCTTCAGATTCCCTGTCAAATCCTCAGTCAGTTCCTCGACTAACTCCGGATCGTATTCCTCTTTCGTGTCTCCGCCAGCCTCATTTTTGGCTACCTCCTCCACCAGTTCTTCCAACAACTCTCGTGAAACCTCTGAAAAATTCATGATAAAGTTCATTGGATTTTTGATTTCATGCGCGACCCCCGCTGTCAATTCACCAAGCGCAGCAAGTTTCTCTCGCATCACGATCTGGTCCTGCATCCGTTCCAATTCTTCATTAATATGTGCTAGTTCCTCATTCTTTTCTTGCAGTTCGTTAGCAAGCGTTTCTACAAGATTAAGGCGCTGTACTTCCAGTGCGTTATTTCGGAACACCTCAAGCGCCTTGGCTAATTGCGCGATTTCGTCATTACCCTTGATGTCGACGGCTAGTTCCAGGTTGCCATCAGCCATTTGTCGCATTTGATTCGATATCCGCTCCAAACGCCGAATCAGGCGACGTTGTACAAGTAGCCACCCGAACAAGATTGCACCACTTATACTAACAATATTGACAACCAGTAGTAGCTTCGCGCTGGTAGCAGTTGCTGCAGCTGCTTTGCTCGCCATCTCTCCTGCAGCCAAGCTTGAATCATTTACAACACTTTCTACTCGCGCTACGATGTCAATCCCTAAAACCTGATTCTCGCGGAGCAGAGCGGATAATTTGCCATCAACTACAAGTTCCCGACCGCGCAGGTCGAATCCGTTGTCTTCCCTTCTGCCGAATGAGATCAGGTTTTCAAAAATCCGAGACAGTCGATCGTGAGGGTAGTCTCCGTCCTGTTCGTGTTTCTTAAGCGCATCAAGCGATCGGCTGATACTACCGGCTGTGGCTTCAAACCGTTCTCGCAATGGTTCCAGCAGAGCCGCATCGGTCACTATAAGTGCGGTTGCAAGCAACTGCGCAGCAACTGCAGCCGCTTCGCGGAGTTCAAACAAGCGACGATAGATCAGGAATTCCGGTTCGGAAAAATGAACCGAGCGAGGTGATTGTACTTCATCGAGAGACCGATAGCCGGTCATCATATAGAACATCTGATCGTCGATTTCGTTAATTATAATCGGCGTTATTTCACTCTGGATACCCTGAAGCTCGTCTCTAAGATTGAGACTGCTCTGGCGAAGGTCAAAACCTTCCCTGACAAGCAATTTGATTCGCTCAATGTTCTGGATTATGGCGATCCCGTCAGATTGAATCTGCCGCGCTTGTTCGCCTTCTCCTTGATTTTCCATCATGACTGAGAGTTGTGTTTTAAATGTATCCGTCTGCTGGTCGATCGTCGCAGCTACGGTCTCGAACTGCTCAGGCGTACTCACAGTGAGTCGAGGAGCAGCGGCGACAAGCATGGCTGTCTGCTGGGCAATTGCAAACGCCGATGTCATCTCGGGTATATTCTTTTCATTAACGGTTTGCTGGATTCTACCAATGTAGTTAAGAAAGAAAAGAGCAAGCAAACTGATAATGATGATGAGTACGACGCCACCTCCGAAACCTATATAGAGTTGCGTAGAAATTCGATTCCAGAGTTTTGAAAGCATTTTGAGTTTTGAAAGCATTTTGCTTATCTCAATGTTTTTTGCATACGCAAAACGTCGGTCAGTATCATCGCGAGGTTAAAGACCTGAGTGGGGTATATTGACCATCAGGACCAATAATCGTCAAGAACACGCTGTCTGAACCTTGATTATCATTCTTGCTATATAGCAAGGTGAAGCCATCCAAATTAATATTGTTGCCAGTCCGCAGCACCGTATCAATACAGCTGCGGTTAACCTGCTTGCCACAATGATCTACGACATAGATAGCCAAACGCCCTGCTAAATATCCTTCAAACGATATAAATCCGGGTTTCGCCACCGGATCGTACGCCTTCAATGCAGCACGATAAGAAGCAGAAGCAGGCACCGTATTCCCGGGTGGAAAGGGAACCACCTGCGTGACTAGAACTCCGGACCCTTGATCACCTAGTTCGTTTGCCAAGGCATTACTGCCTACGAAAGAAAGCGTCATAAAAATGGAATTCATACCGAGATGGCGTGCCCACTTAATAAATGTCGCAGTTGGCTTGTAGGGACCAATAATAATCACAGCTTCCGGTTTGGCGGCACGCAAATCAAGAAGCGCCGTCTTTACCGCGACAGTATTGCGAGGAAATATCCCCGTTCCGGCAGCAGAAAGTCCGCGACGCTCAAGAGCAAGAAGGACCCCTTGCAAACCAGCACGACCGAATGAATCATCCTGATAGAGAATGGCGATGCGATTAATTCCGAGATCAGTCGTCAATCGTTCTATCATCTCCTCGGTTTCTTGATAATACGAAGCCCGAAGATTGATGACTGTCCGGCGTGCACTGTCACGCAGGTATTCTGCACCGGTCATAGGCGCTATGTAAGGTACATCGTGTGCCTCCGCAACAGGCACCGCAGATTGGGAGGTAGGAGTACCAACTGCACCGATGAGTGCGAAAATACCCTCACCAATCAGTTGCTGCGTATTTACAATTGCCGCTTCCGGTTCGTATGCGTCATCCAATGATAGCAGTTCCAGACGACGTCCGTTAACGCCACCCCGGTCGTTAACCTCTTTAAACGCAGAAAGAAGGCCAGCTTGCATGCCTTTACCAAGCTCGCTAGCCGGACCACTCAAGGCAGCGGACTGCCCAAATACAATACGATCGCTGTACACGCCCGGCACGGCGTATATTTCTTCTTTGGCTTCACCTGATGCTGCGCTTACCAGTATTGCAACTACTGAAGCGGCAAACACTTTTTTGAGAGATAGTTTGCTCAACACCCGCATTTTTGCTAGATTTTCTTGATCATAGTCAGATGATTACGAGTACTGTCGCGTTGATAGCGTAACTCCGTCATCAGTTGCTTCGCCAGCCTTATTCCTGCTCCACCAATACCGCGGTCTTCAAGCGAACTTTCGACATCAAGCTCCGGCGCGTCTTCTAGCGGATTAAAGGGGCATCCATCATCCAGTATCTCAACAGTTATGGTTTCACCTTCTACCGAAAATATAATTTCGACTTCATGTTCCTGATCATCATTATGCGCATAGCTGACCACGTTAGTGAAGATCTCCTCTAAGGAGAGTTGTGTCTGAAACAATGCTTCAGAGGAAAAATTTTGCTGTTCACAAAATTCCTCCAGCGCCACACTAATCGTTTGGATTTCTTCCATCCGATTGGGAACGATCAACGTACGTGAAACTCGCATCCTACCGCCTTTGCCCATTAGGTGATTTGCAGAACAAGACAGGTTATATCGTCAGATTGCGTATTCTCACCAGCAAACTCTCTGACCGTCTTGAATATCTCATTCGTAACTTCCTTGGCGTCCTTGAAAGTGCCGCCTTGGAAAATTTCGCAAAACCTGTCCATTTCGAATAATTCCTTATTTTCTCTTTCCGCTTCCACTACTCCGTCAGTGTAAAACACGATCATGGAACCCGGCTCAAGGGTGACTGTATTTTCCTGATATTCGAGATCCTGCATTACGCCCAGAGCAACTCCACCCGTTAACTCCAACAGTTCAGTTGTCAGATCCGGTTTGATGATGAGTGGTGGATTATGTCCGCCGTTTGCGTACACGAATTCTTTCGTTTCAGAATCGTAAATGCCATATAACAGGGTTACGAATGTCATGGCATCGTTGTCATCCGACAACATCGTATTTACCTGTTCCAGCACAGCGGCCGGAGAAGTGGAAGTTGCCGCGCAAGCCTTCAGCAGTGTGCGACTGGCCATCATGAACATTGCCGCAGGCACTCCTTTGTCCGACACATCAGCTATTACAATGCCAACCCGGCCATCATGAAATTCATAAACATCGAAAAAGTCGCCGCCTACGGAACGAGCTGGAACCATGCTTGCGTACAGATCAAATGCTTTAGAAGTCGGAAAGAATTTTGGAAGAATGTTCTGCTGCATCTTCCGTGCCACATCAAGCTCGTTCTGGAGAGCTACAAGTTTGTCGCGTGCACTCAGTGCTTTACGCCAGAGAGTAAGGTTTTCAATCGTACGTTCGATTGTAATCTTCAGGTCCGTGAAGTCTATCGGCTTGGTAATGAAGTCGAATGCCCACGATTCATAGCAGTCCGTATGTTTTTCATATCGCCGTATGCGGAGACCATTACGGCGCGAACATCAGGGTTTATTTCCGGTATCTGTGCCAACAATGTCAATCCGTCCATAACGGGCATGTTGATATCAGACAGTACAATATCAAACCCGCTGTCTTTGCGTAGACGTTCAATGGCTTCCGCACCGTTATGTGCAAATTCAAATTCGTAACGACCGTGGCGAACTTCACGCCGCATTTTCTGCAGCATAAGCTGTTCTAAATCTATTTCATCATCAACAACCAGAATTCGGACTTTGCTGTCGTCCATTTAGAACCTACCATCAGGTATTAGGTTAGTAATTATATACCTGATTACACGAAGTTATGTATAGGGAATTACATACTTGACTTGGCAAAATATCTGTGTACAACACTAACAGATCCACAGAAAACACAGTTATTTTATGGCAACCGCACTAGGCAAAAACTTCCGCAAAGGCATTTCCATCATCGAACTGTTCTAGTTCAAAATCTTTATATTTCCTGCCCATAGTGGCGTATCCTCCTGTTGTTTGTTTGGTGAATTTAAATCAACCGGATACGCCGCTTTTTTTCAAAACCTCCGTACACCAGATTTGAGTATAACTCATGTGGTTGGTACACTACATGGTCTGTCCGAACTGGTGTGCGAACGTTCGGTTTTCTGGCAAACACCAAATACTCTGGAACCGTTGAATGAACAGTCAGAATAAACACCATCCAGTTAATGCGGTCTGCCTGTTTTTTTCTTGCTGTCTGGCTTTTATGTACGCCTTGCCCCTGATCGGTGTTGTCCACGCACAAACCATCGACGAGGCAAGGGCGGCCTACGCACAGGGGCGATTCGCCGAGGCGGTCCGGATCGGTAAAAGCCTCGGGACTTCACATGGGTTCGCGTTATCCGCAAAATCGCTGTCAGTTTACGCCCACTACATCGCCAAAGAAGGCAAAAAGAAAAAGTTGCTTGAGCACGCCATAAGGCTGGCGAGAAAAGCGGTTCTCTCCAACCCCGATAATGCGGATGCCCATCTGCAACTGGCGCGTGCTATCGGACGGTACGCGCAGACTACCGGCAAGTTCAAAGCAGCCGGCCAGGCGGAAAAAATACGCGAATCCACAGAAAACGCGCTTCGAATTAATCCCGAATTGGCATCAGCACATCTCAGCCTGGGGCGGTGGCATTCGGAATTGGTTGGCGCAATGGGTTCGTTCACGGCCCGCATCGTTTACGGTGCGCGGAAAAAGGATGCCATTGCCTCCTTCGAAAGGGCTCTTCTTCTGGCTCCCCATGCGAAAGCTGTGCCCCTGGAATACGCACTCGGCTTGCTGGCGCTGGATAATGTCCAATACCGGAAGAAGACGCAGAACCTGCTGAAGCACGCCATCAGGTTGCCGGCGAAGGACGCTTACGGACGGATACTACACACCAAAGCGGTCGAGCTCCTCAATAGCCTCAATGCATCCGACGACGACTGACGACTTGCCGCACCTCCCGGAACCGAGATGCCAGGGCTGTTTTACGCCTTTCTGAAGCGCCAGCCGTACATCATACGTCCGTAAAAGTTAAACCACTTCCTCGCTTCGGAATCCTGAAACGGATAGTCCGCTCCGATTTGTCTCGCCGTAACGAGGCCGGAAACGAAACATGTCTCTTGACTGTTGATCAGAGTATGGGCACCACAGTGCCAGGTTCTTCTCCTGCCCTGAACGAAACGAAACAGATTAATCAGAAAGGCTATGTGAAACACATCGTGTACGATATGCTGAAACCACCATTTCTTTACGATTTTTCCTTCGTTGATACGACTGATTGGGTTGTAGGTCACCAGGCATGGCTTGTCCGATTTCTTTGCCCAGGGTTGTTGGTTGTGCATGATGTAGGTGATTTCATAGTTATCGGGTCTCACACCGTACTGTTCAATGTGGTTGCTCCGGGTCTCGAGGGGTTTGACGGCGTTGTCCGGGAGGACCGAGGCATCCGAATGGACAACCGTATGGTTGTGCAATTCGCTCTCGTAACGAATCGAAGAAAGAAGAAAGCTCTCCAGAAAGGTCGGATTGTCCAGAATCATCAATGTCTGGTTCGCGTTGCACGCAAAAACCACATCGTCAAATGTCTCCGTGGTTCCGTTCTCATCTTCAATGACCACACCGGATGCACGGCGATACACTTTCCTCACGGGCCTGTTAAAGTATATCCTGTCCCGGAATCCAGCAGACATTTCCTCGTATATACGCCGCGTACCCATATCCCATGTTTGCATTGGTGTTGCGGTTTCTATATCAAAGAACTCCAGATACCGGGCAAACAGGGACGCGGGCATGTCGAACACATTTGTTGCCATCAGGAAATTGACGAACATCGGCTTCAGAACCTTGTACCTGAAGTCTCCGGAGAACCTGCCCAAGTTGAGAACCGTACCCATGCTGATGTAGTTGAATGGATTGAGGGCATTGAGCAATAGGGATCTGGAGCGGTTAAGTTGACCGAACCATTTGAGGCGCTTCAGGAGTTTCTGGAACTTGGCAATTTCCGGTTGCAGCTGCCTCCTGATGTCTGAGTCGAAATCGTGTGCATAGATTCCGCCACGGTACTTTACGCTGTAGTTGAATTTGGTGTCTACCAGATCAATACCGTGTTGCTGCATGAACAGCAGCACATGGTGGTATACCGATGGAATGCACGCGGTAACGGAAATATCAAACGGGATCGAGGTTCCATCCTTTTGTGGCATATCAACTGTTATGGCATTGCCACCAACCTGAGACTGGGCTTCAAAAATTCGGAACTCGAACAGATCAGGGTGTCGGTGCAGAGCCCAAGCCACCCCCAACCCAGATACTCCACCACCGATAATGGCAACCTTTCCCATTCTCCCGGTGTTCCCCGTTTCATTCATAGCTGGTACCATGGCCTCTTAATGTTACTTCACCATTATAGCACCCGGTCAACCGGGTGTAACACAAGGGCGAACACAGACATTAGGAGGAAGCCCCATGAGCACGTATGCGCCTTGGTCGACTAGGACATGCCCATCCCCGGAGCCTCGAAACGTGCGACAAACCCACACAATCTTCCGTAAGGCAAAGCTGAGGCTGTTCAACGAATTGAACGAAAAAAGATTTACCGGTATCACCTTGACCAGCATTATCACAGAAAGCTGAAATTCCACCCCCACTGCGTCAACGTATTCAGAGCTCAGGGCACATCAGACGGGCAGTTCGCGTTTCTGTTCGGCGATATGGAATTTAAGCTTCTTGCCTAGTCTCATTGATGGAAACGGGCTGATCCGAAGTTCATAGTCTTCGGGATATACGCGAAGAGTAAAGTAATGCGCTATGATCATCAGGTTGACAGTCAAATGCAGGGCCATCCATTGGGTGCCAAGGCACGTATGCGGGCCCAGTCCGTATGGCGCGTATCCCGGTTTTTTATGCTCATTGCGAGGCGGCAGGTAGCGGTCGATATCAAATGAAAAGGGGTCCGGGAAGACTTCTTCCATGTAGTGCGGGGCGGTTTGTGCAATGTTTATCCTGGACCCCACCGGTATTTCGTAGCCCTCAACCATGCACGTATTCACAACGTCACGCATAGATAGCGGAACAATCGGATACATCCGAAGGCATTCATTGATGAATCGACTGGTGATGTCCATACTGGCAGAAGTGAAGTCTTTGCCAGCTGGATCACTATTTGAAAACAGTGAATCGGCTTCACTTCGAATTTTGTCGTAAAGCGCAGGTTGTGATGCCATGGCATAAAGGGCGAAGCCAAAGGCGTCACCCAGGTACATGCTGGCAAGTACCGCTGCCGATAGGGCGAAACGCAGATTTGCCTCGGGCACCAATAGCGGGTCGCTCGCGTGGAGGCTTAGCAGATCATCCACCAAGTTTCGCGGACAACCGGCCCGTTGGGCTGATGTATGGACACCTTGTATCCGCTCCATCAACGTGTCTACTGCTTTGAACCTGCGTTTCATTCCCGGTGTTTTCAGCATGAATTTTGGCAGGATGCCTATGAGATGGGTGTTGAGTGCCCGTTCCTTGAAGGTTATTATATCCTCCATTAGATCCTGCGAATCAACGCTGATGGATAGAGGGGACATCTGAGCGTTAATCATTTTTAGGCACAGGTTCCTTGCAGGATAGCTTTCGCCCACTTTCCAATTTGCCATGTATTCGCGTGCCTTATGGTAGACCACATCCAGCTGCTCTTCCAATCTCCCGCGTGAATAGGCTGGACCCATGGCTCTGCGATACCGGAAATGGTCCGTGCCATCCAGAGAAGGTAATGCACCTGTTGCCTCATAGACTTTCTCAAATTGGCAAAAGTAGTTCCTGGATGTCAGGTACTTCCGTCCGTGTCGACGTACCCAGCGGTTTACTTCTGGTCCGGCAAGAAAGATATTCGGCTTCGAAAAAGGGGGAGCGAACTCAAAGACTGGGCCATACTTTTTTGTCAATTCTGCCAAAAGTGCTGGAATGTTTCCAGTACGAACATGTGGGTTGAGCAGTACCCGATGAAATGGAACGCGCGGGATTTTTTTGCTCAGAATAGAGCTTCCAAACAGCGGATTATTGATGTTCTGTTCGACCGCATCCGCTATTGAACGACCGATGAGGTCCATCTTGCAGATAAGATTGATCCGTTCTTCCGCCTTTTTGTCGAGCTTAAATATGAAATGAAAGATATCGCATGTTTGGATCAGGCAAATGATGATGATATCTCGCGGATATGGAATGTCGTCTGAGAAGATGTCTTTGCCGATTCTGGTTCTAATGAACTCAGCTGCAGTTTCATCATCGGAGTCGCTGTCTCCAGTCGCGTATAGTTTGCCAGCTGCCAGTGTCCAAAAATCACCCTCGTGATGTTCCAGAATTCCCAGATTAACCAGGTTTTCTAAAGTCAAATCAATGACTGATTCCGCATGGTTGATGAGCTTTTCAATCCAGTATTGGGCGTTGTGCTGAACTGGCTCATCAACGATTTCCTTCAGAATTAGGTCTAAGCAGTGGTTGCCCGTTTCTGTTGGATCCAGAATGAGAAGTGACTCCATGTCTGTGTCGATACGCGAAAGGAGGGAGAGTTCCCCGAGTACTGCACCGATGACAGCGCAGTTCATTTCCCAACCGGGCACTTGGTAAAAGTAGCCGTTCTCCTCGTTGAGGAGTATCAATATGAACTCGTCGAGCAAACCCAAGGGCTGGCTTGTACAGGACTCAGTAGAATCATTCATCGGTTGTCGTCTCCTTCAATCTGAATCTGTGACGCAGCTTGGGCTCCAGAGCATCCGTGTAAACTGATCAGTCGAAAATGATTGCAGGAAATTGTAAGGCCGACAATCATGATTCATATCATAAAAATTGTATATTCCAACCGAGATATAGTCAAATCTGGTGTATATTGAACAAGATCGGAGTTTAGATTCAAAGACTTATGAGTCTTTGAATCTAAACTGAAGAAACGCCGAATGGATCGCAGCTAGCGGCTTGCCGACACGGTCGCTACCGGCTCGCATCGTGCTTGAGTTGGAACCCGATTGCTGTACGGGTCAACCCGGTTTGCGCGCCTTGTGGTAGTACATGGGCGTAAAAATCCCCAGACGCCCTGCGGCCACGAGGCTGTCGGCCGCGATATTGAGAACTTCCTGTACCTCGAACGACCCCCTGAGTATGGCGCGTACGCCTTCCAGAATGCGCAGGGCCGCCGAGGTGTCTTGCGGCCAAGGGCTGTTCTCGGCAAACTCCTAAGCTTCAGGCTACTGCCTTCCAGCGGTCGATACCACGGCGTCTTGGGGTCGGCGTCCGGGGCGCGGTCACGCGCTTCGACAAGTTCGAAACCGGCTGCCCGCAGGCTGTCGGCTATCTCCGTGAATGAAGCGATTTCCGGAAGAGCGTTGCCGTATTCGATTCCTTCCTTGAGTTTCCGGTGCTCAGGGTTTGCGCCGTCGTACAGCGGGGTCATGCACCAGTCGAAGACCGCACCGGGCCGCAATACACGGAATATCTCGGCATAGGCGGCGGCTTTATCCGGCGCATGAGGCATGGCCTCGATATGGTAAGCCGCGTCGAAGCTCCCGTCTTCCGCCGGTATATTCAGGAAATCGCCGTGCAGGACACTGCAGAGATGGTCCAGGCCAGCCTTGCTGTTATACGCAGAGCACTTACCGATCTGATATTCGCTGATGTTGAGGCCCACGATCGAAGCGCCGAACTTTCTTGCAAGGGCGCGTTGGGGTCCGCCCACGCCGCATCCGACATCCAGCACCTTCATATCCGGCCTCAATCCAATGGCTTCGCCCAGAAAATACTGATGGCTGGCAATGGATTCCTCGAAAGACTCTCCCACCTTCATCGGTGCGAAGTGAAACGACTGTCCCCATCCATACTCGTAAAAGTCGGTAATGAGGTCGTAAAACGCCGTTACCATGCTGGCGTACTCTTCCTTGCCCCGCCCCTGGCTTCTGCGGTACTTCGACAGCGTCTCCTCCGTCTCCTCCGGCCGAAACGCCTTCAAAATTGGGTTATGGAAGTCAGTTGCCACTCGTGTTTCCCTCAGCCAGGGCATTGGCCCGATAGTCCAGATAAAATTGCCGGTACCACTTGCGCATTTTTCCCAAAGGGCCATTGCCCCTGCCCCGCAACGGGCGTTGCCGACAGATTTTTCTCTTCCAGATATCCACGTCCTGGCGCCATTGCGATATCCAGTTCCCGACCATCGAGAAAATGGATTTATCGAAAACATCCTTCAATAAACCCATCGTTTCTTTTTGACCTTCCAGTTCATAATCTTTATATTTCCTGATCATAGTGGCGTATTCTCCTGTTGTTTGTCTGGTGAGTTTAAATCAACCGGATACACCGCTTTTTTTCAGAACCTCCGTACACCAGATTTGAATATAACTCTGGTTCAAGACCCGGAACGTGAGAATTTAGGTTGCTATACTCTGAAATGCTCTGAAATAAAATGTGGTTCACGAACTAGCATCATGTTGTCTAAAAAGACCCAGCGCAGGATTATCAGAAGTCCATTCACCGCACCCGGTGAGGGCGGCAAGAGCGTTCCGGCCTCACTCCTCCCAACGATTTTCGCGGCGGTGCTGGGGGTGCTTGTTTCAGTGCTCCCGACCGTAGCATACCCGGCCGGGTTTGTCGACGGGATTGATATCTCCGGGCGCCTCTCGACGGAGGCTTGGCTGTATCCCCAAAGCGCTACGTATCCTGCCCAGCGCTCGTATGCGGGTGGCCTTGCGCTTGAGACAACGTTCTATGTTGAGAACGAGGAAGGCACAAGCATAACACTAACACCCTTTTTGCGTTACGATGCCGGGGACCCGGACCGCACATACGCTGATTTCCGCGAGGCCTATCTACTGATGTACGGCGATGTCGGCGGCGACGAATGGGAATTGCGTCTGGGCATCGATCGGGTCTTCTGGGGCGTCGTGGAGTTGCGTTCCTTGGTGGATATCATCAATCAGACCGATGTTATTGAACACCCGAACGAAAAGATAAAGATGGGTCAGCCAATGGCCCATTTCACTTGGTCGGGTGACTGGGGAGTGCTGGAATTGTTCGCGGTGACATGGCACCGTGCGCGCACCTATCCGGGTCGGCATGGTCGCCAGCGGTATGAGTTGGTTGTGGACCAGGATATGATTTCATACGAATCCGGTGCGAAGAAGTGGCATATTGATTTTGCCAGCCGGTACAGTGGCTTTTTCGGACCGTTCGATATTGGTCTCAGCCTGTTCAACGGTACGAACCGAGAGCCCACCCTTTTGCCGAGATTTGTCGACTCCGAATTGGTCCTGGTTCCATATTACGAGAAGATTCGCCAATTCGGCGTAGATGCCCAGCTTAACAAGGGCTCCCTGCTGCTCAAACTGGAAGCCATCTACCGCGCTGGCGCGAAGAACAGCAGGTTCATTCAGCACCTCAATAATTTAGAGGAAGAGAACTACACGGCTTTTATCTTGGGTAGCGAATATACATTCTATTCCATAGGGGGCTCGAACTCTGATCTGGTCCTGTTTGCCGAATGGGCTTACGACGGACGGGGCCGGTGGGCAACCAATGCATTCGAGAACGACCTGTTCCTTGCCGCGCGTCTCGGATTGAACGATGCGCAGAGCACCGAATTTGTCGTCAGCGTTTTGGGTTCCGTTGACAGCAGCAGTCGCGTCGTCGCAGGCGAGTTCAAGCGCCGCCTTTCGTCGGACAACTGGCTCCTGCATATTGAGACCTCAGCTTTTCTGGATATCGACGAAGAGGACTTCATATACTACGTCCGGCGTGACAGCTTCATAAAGGTCAATTTGGCCTACAGTTTCTGAATCGGTCCAGAACCTGAAAGCAACTGGATCAATCGACTTTTTGGTACTTGCCTTGTCAGAGTTGCTGAAACGTGAAACAGGGGGCAATCAAGGCGGTCTCCGCACACGGTATTGGGTTTTTTCATGAGAGTGGCAGAAAATGTGTTTGCATAGACGGAGCGCTTGGATTCTGGGCCGCGCTTGAAAAAACGGTATACGCAGTAGCCACAAGCTAGAATCTGAGACCTGAAGGAACCTTGAGTTGATATGGCTTATGAAGGCTATGCGGCCTTTTTACAGGAGCATTGCCGATTTCGGCAAGGACCATGTGCGGCAGTTGCGGGAGGTTAACCGGGATTTTGTTCTGCTGTGCAGGGAGTTGTCCCTGTTCGGCGGGGAAAATGTGGCGGTTTAGGTTCTTTCTTCAAGGCGGATGCAAGCAGGGGAAGCATACAGACGGAATCTTACGTGGACGGGGAACTTGAGAGGATAGAGAAGAAGTATAGAGGAGTATCACAAGCCCTTGAGGAGGCGGATGCCGCTGATGAGAAGGCGGGAAAGCAGGATACGAGCGATGACAAAGTGTTGTCGGTACAGCGCATTATTGCGTTCTCACCTTGGTAGCGAAGAAGCTGCCGACAAACACACCTCGACTCCCATCCGGGTGAGTCCATTGCGAGTGAATCGTTCCTGCAACGAGACGAGGGTCCCCATCCGCAGTAGAATGACTTGAGAACTGACCGTCCAGGATCCCTTGGTTGTCGCCAACTTCAAAGGAAACTTCAAGCCCTGAGTCGCCTATGGTGGTCATCAAGTTCATACTCTGAAATATGCCGCCCTTCTGGATTCGGACCGGGGCGAAGGTCATCGAGGCGAGGCTTACGTCTGTATAAAGCGTGCTTCTGCGTCCGCCGGAATCTACTGTAACTCCGGTAGTCTCGAAGTTCTCGACACATCCGATACATCCTTCCATGGTCCCTTTCGCGAAATCAGCCTTGAACGCGATTGCGCCGGAGAACTCTCCGGTCTCTTTAAGTCCTTCTACAAGTCGGGGGTCAAGCGGCTTCCATAGGGGCCCATAATAATACGTATACATTCCTGCTATTCGACCTCTGTAAATAGTTTGGCCTTCTGTCGGCAGTTGAGCGGGATTTGAAAGCTCGGGGCCGTCGACAAACACTCCAATCTCTCCGTCTGTAATTGATCCCGCGTCAAGGTCTCCTTCCAGACACATCCAGTAACCACTTACCAGATACTCTTGCAACAAGAGTATCTCATTGTGCCAACTCACCGCGACATTGGCGGCCAATGTGCGGGACGGTGAATAACTGAACAGCGACCAGTCGCGCAAGCGATGGCGGCGAAGCGGTGATGGAGGTAACGGCCGCTTGAGAAGCGTGTCCGTCACTGATTGGGTAGTCGAATCAAACTCCGGGCAGACCTCGCTGTCAACCGTAAATCTGATATTGGAATCTAAGGGGTTAGAGGTCGAGGATGAAGAGAAGAAGGTAACAACCTCGCCATCGGTTGTAGCCCGCAACGCAACCGCTTCCACAGTCTCAAAAGGTACGATCCGGGCATCATTGAGCGTAGGGAGTTGCGTGTTGGTCTGAACAGAATCACTTCCGCCACCTCCCTCCCCCCCACAAGCGGCAATCGTGAAAGCGGTTGCAAGAATGCATATGACGCGTGCAATTATTTTTGTCTCCCAAGTAACACCAACCGGTTTGTTTGAAATTATTTATCAGCACTATTATAATCTCTCACCTTTTTTCTTGCAAGCTTTCTTTACGGAT
Organism: Thermodesulfobacteriota bacterium; assembly: GCA_965229995.1. Lineage (GTDB taxonomy): Bacteria > Desulfobacterota_D > UBA1144 > Nemesobacterales > Nemesobacteraceae > Nemesobacter. Next base: position 589,158 of record OZ245933.1, read on the forward strand.
TTGTAAGGAGTCAATTGAGACTGTGAAGTTATTGAGGGGATGGTTGCTAAAAAATGAATGGATCGTCAAGAACGCGTGTATTTTTTGATTGAAGAGGCTAAAAACCTTCCAGATATGCTTCAATACCCCTGATCTGGCGCCATAATCTCAAATCAGCAGGTCTTTTCTCCCGACTTCAGGCCATTTGCGGGCCATACACCCTCCGCCCGACGCAATACTCCCTGAGTCTTTGCTCTCCCAGGATGTTCAGCACCCGAGTGAAGTTGTAGGCCATCGCCATCAAGCTGAACTCACCCCGACATTTCTCCAACCCCCTCATCAAAAACTGGTGAAGACCACATCTGCTTTTTAATGTCCCAAACGGATGTTCCACGACTCTTCCCCGCTCCTTCATTCTCTCCGCCCCCTGCGCCATCCTCCGCTTGTGCCTCTCTATAACTTCCGGGTATTCCCAGCGCTGTATTACCCTGGTCTTTGCACCGTCGCCAATACAATGCTTGCGCATCGAACACGCCTTGCAGTCAACGCTCCTGCTCCGATATAGAACGTATCTCTTCCCGCTTCGAACCACAGGCTTTCTACAGGGGGTCAATCGCTTTCCCTGAGGACAATAATAACGGTCTCCTTCGGCGTCATAAGTGAATTCATCCAGGCTGTAGCGCCCCCTGTTCTTATCCCCGCGCTTTTGTCGGGAACCGGAACATAAACCGTGATGCCCTCTTCCTCGCACTCCTTGAGCCCTGTGCTCTCGTAGTAACCCCCGTCAGCCAAACCCGTTAACTCCTCAACCCCAAGCCTTCTTTTTGTCTCCACAAGCATCCCGGCCAGTTGATGAGTATCCGTCCCATCCTGAACCACGTCTTCTGTGACCACAAGCTTGTGCTTTGAGTCAACCGCTATCTGCGCGTTGTCCCTAGATGTCAGGATAGTTGTCGCTTTTTTTGATTTTTAAGTTCTCCAGAAATTCAAATTTCTGGAGAACTTAAGCAGGAGGACAACTAAAATGAAAAAATACAGTTATGAATTCAAGGCCCAGGCCGTGGAGAAAGCTCTGAACCGAGGGTCTGACGTTTCTTTCAATTCCGTGGCGTACAGCTGCGGCATAGATTATTCTACTCTGCGAAGGTGGATATCTCAGTTTGAGAATCAATCTTACGGAGAGGGGATCATGAACGAAGAAAAATCACCCCAGTTGTGGACCGCGGAGCAGAAGCTTGAGATCGTTATGGCGTGTGAATCCATGGACAAAGAACAGATAAGCGCCCATTGCAGGGAACGGGGTGTTTATCCTCATCTCGTCAAGCAGTGGAAAGCGGAGATCTTAAAGTCAATGTCGACCTCGGGGAAATCCCCGAGCCCGGCTCGGCTGAAACAGCTCACAGAGGAGAACAAGTCCCTTCGGAAGGAGCTTCGCCGAAAGGAAAAGGCGCTTGCCGAAGCCGCGGCGCTGCTGGTGCTTAAAAAAAAAGTCGAGCAGATATGGGGAACAGAAGAGGACGATTGACCGTGGGAGATGAACGCAGACAGATAATCGCCTCGGTCAAAGAGGCTGTCGGCTCGGGATCTCGCCTGGGCGCCGCCTGTGAACTCATGGAGATAAGCGCAAGAACTTACCAGAGATGGAGCAGGTCGGACAATGTTGATGACGGGCGTCCCGGCACCCTTCATCAACCGCCGAACAAGCTTGACGAGGAGGAAAGAGAGAGCATCCTGGAGGTTGCCAACAGCCCTGAGTATGCGGATCTTCCTCCCTCTAAAATAGTACCTCTGCTTGCCGATTCCGGCCGTTATATAGCCAGTGAATCTACGTTCTACAGGGTTTTGAGAGAGAAGGGACAGATGACCCATCGTCACCGCTCAAAACCCCCGAGTGGCGCCAAGCCCCGCGGTCTGCTCGCCGCTGGTCCCAACTGTGTGTACAGCTGGGACATAACTTACTTGCCCACGAGGGTTAGGGGGATGTTCTTTTACCTGTACATGGTTATGGACGTGTACAGCAGAAAGATCGTGGGCTGGCAGGTGTACAAGCGGGAATCAAGCGAGCTTGCGGCCGATCTGATGACAGACATCTGCATAACAGAAGGCGTCAAGCGCGATCAGGTCACTCTGCATTCTGACAATGGCGGGGCGATGAAGGGAGCTACGCTGCTTGCGACCTTAGAGAAGCTTGGAGTGATTCGGTCTACGAGTCGTCCCGGGGTAAGCAGCGACAACGCTTACTCGGAATCGTTGTTTCGGACTCTGAAATATGTGCCTTATTATCCTGATCGGCCTTTTGAAGATATTTTAGAAGCACGACGGTGGGTGGAGGGGTTTGTCGGCTGGTACAACGATGTTCATCTGCACAGCGGGATCAGGTTCGTGACTCCTTCTCAGCGCCATGGGGGTCTGGACAGGGAAATCTTGTCCAAGCGGGACGAGGTGTACAGGGAGGCGAAGCGGAAGAATCCGCTTCGCTGGTCGGGGAAAACGCGCAACTGGTCGCCTGTAGAGGAAGTGTGGCTTAATCCGGATCAGAGAAAAGATAAGGCTGCTTGAAGAATGACTATGATTATGAGATTGGAGAGAACTTCAGAGGAGGTAAAAACCAGGGCGCGTCATGTTATAATATGCGACAACTATCCTGAAAAACACCGTTGTAACCGGCTACACTCTGTCCCCGTTTTCTAAGCAGCCTCGCGTCGGGGTCCACGCTCGATACCTGCGAAGCCCCTCTTCTCTCCATACCGGATTTAAGTTCCCGCTTCTCCGCCTGGCGCCGCTTCATTCTCTCAAGCTTCTCCGATAAAACCTCGTCGTTGCTTGTATCCGCCGCACCGGCTTTGTCCTCAGCAGCGTCGGTGTCCTCAAGGGCTTGCTGATACTCTTCTACCTTCCTGTTTATCTCCTCCAACGCCTTGTCTATGTAAGCTTCGGTCTCTATGCTCGCCCTGCTCGCATCCCCCTTGAAGAAACAACCGTCAACCGCCACATTCTCCCCGCCGAACAGGGAAAGCTCCCTGCACAGCAAAACAAAATCCCGGTTAACCTCCCGCAACTGTCGCACGTGCTCCTTGCGGAAATCCGCAATGCTCTTGTAAGAGGGACGTAACCCTTTCACAAGCCAGATCACTTCGAGGTTCCTTCTGGTCTCAGCCCCCAGCTTGCGGCTGCTGCGTATTCCATGCTGATACCCGTAGAGGTAAAGCTTAAGCAGCGCCCAGGGATTATAGGGAGGCTGTCCAGCCACGGTACCGGTCTCGGTGTGCTTGAATCCGAGAGAAGCAAGGTCGAGTGTGTCGACGTAAGCGTCGAGGGCCCGGATCTGGTGGTTCTCTCCCACGTAATCCTCCACCCGCTCGGGCAGAAGCAGTCTCTGTTCACGGTCAAGCGTGGGCTTGTATCGGCGTTGGTTCATCTTTTTGTTCCACCTGTTTTATGAATAGCGTAATTATACCTTGGAGAAGGGGTAGTATCAATGCCTAACTGCCTGAAATATAAAGATAATAGTGCTGTTTTAGGTGATTTGAACCCCCAGGGGGCAAATACTCTTGCAATGTCCTGTTGAGTCTCGGTGCTCTGTAAATACTTCACTGCCCTGGAATAACTTCACAGTCTCAATTGAATTGACCAATACCTTTTATCAGAGCTTGAATCGAGCGAAAAAACAAAAAAAGTCTCAACGGTAAAGGAGCTTCTCAAACGCAACAGAGTGAATTGGAGAAGCACAGGGACAACGAATCCGATTGAGTCTGCCTTCGGGACGATAAGGTGCAGGACCGGGAAAAACAAAGGGTGTCTGAGCTCTCAGGGTATGTTGCACATGATATTCAAGCTGGGAATGCGCGCGGAAAATAACTGGAGAAAACTAAACGGATTTGACTTCCCTGGAAAAGTAATAACCGGAGTGAAATTCAAAAATGGAATCGAGGTGAAATCAGACAATCAGACCGCCGCTTGGTCATACCCCCATACACCAGATTTGACTATATCTCCGGTTTTGTTTATATCCATTAACAGGAGGAGCCAGTGATTCAGTTCTCAATCCCACGCACAATACTTGCGGTGCTTGGGAGCTTTCTTGCAATTTGTTTCTGGCCAGTTGAGTCGTATTCCGATCTCCTGGACGGTACCGCTGAGGAAGCGGGTCTCAGGATTGCAACCGAAGCTCGTGAGCGCCAGAAGGGTTTCGGCAATTTCACCGCAGACCTGACTATGACGCTACGTAACAAACAGGGGAAAGAAAACCATCGCTCACTCCGCCTCAAAGTCATCGAAGCCCAGGGGGACGGCGATCGAACCCTGTTTGTGTTTGACCGCCCACAGGACGTCAAAGGAACCGCCTTTCTCGTCCACGCCCACAAGGACGCACCAGACCAACAGTGGCTCTATCTTCCCGCCCTGAAGCGGGTGAAAGGCATCAGCGCCTCGAAACAATCCGGCTCTTTCATGGGCAGCGAATTCTCCTACGAGGACATGGGAGCAGTTGAGGTCGAGAAATTTACTCACCGGTTCCTTCGCGAAGAGCCCTGCGGTGATCTCAAGTGCCTCGTTCTGGAGCGTATCCCGAAAAGCCAGGATTCCGGGTACTCCCGCCAACTGGTTTGGCTCGACCGGGAGGAACTTCGAACAATTCAGACCCAATACTTCGACCGCAGGGATGAGCACCTCAAGACGATGGTCGTTGAGGGCTATGCAAAATACCTTGATCGATTTTGGCGGAGCAGCAAGATAACGATGATAAACCTGCTGACGGGCAAGAGTACCGTGCTGCTGTGGTCAGACTACAAGTTCAGGACCGACCTGGACACCAACGACTTTACCCGAACAGCGCTAAAGCGGATACGGTAGAGAGGACATTCGGCATTCGTGCGAGTACGGATCTTAAGGCCAAGGGGAAAACACGCATATTCAGACTTTCTGGCATCATGCAATTTCGGAGAATCTTTTTATGCCGGTTTTTTCGAGCAAGTGGAAATGCTACACATTGGCGGTCAGTTATATCCCGGCAGGATGATGGCAGTGTCGAATGATATACGGTCAGCCTATGATCAGGTCAAGTATCGGGAACTCGCGAACAATGCAGTCGTCGTTTAATTTTCAGCCATCGCAGACCCCCGGAATGCTTACGAGTGGTGAACATGAACAGTTTGAACCGGTTCTGAAACAGATCTCTGCCTTGAATTCCCAAAAGATTTTCCATATCTACGAACTCACCGTCCGGGTAAGCGACGGCACAAATGGCGCCACGGCGCGCGGCGGATCCTGGAGCTCGCTCCCGGAATCGCCGCACGCGGAGAGTGCCGCGAGGACGAAGGCGGCCGGGAGAAACCGTGCGAACGAGCGGCCGCGTTTGAGTGGGGACACCCGCAACGTCATGCGAACTCGTACCGGCACTGCAGGTTCCCTGAAGATGTGCTTCAGTGTATCTCGGGGATGGACCGGTTCCAGACTAGTCATGGGGCGTATCCTTGTGCAGGAAAATCCAAAGCGCAACTTTCGATTTTCATGGTTGAGAGGTGATGTGAGGGGCGATGAGGCACTGGAAAGTGCAAGAAGACTGCCAAAATGGCAGGAAACTGGTCATCCAGAGGCCCGCGGCTTGCCCCCAAGGGGCCTTCAACGAACAGGTCTGCCAAAATGGTAGGAATCTAAACGACACCGTGATGACTGAAACAGCCTTCCACGGCGCGCTGGTGTGGGCGGTGTTCGCGATGGCGATCCTCACCTTTGCAAGCCTGCTGTACCTCAAGGCGCCTTACGGCCGCCACTATTCGGGGCGCGGCTGGGGCCTGGAGATGTCGAATCGGGCAGGATGGATCGTGATGGAGCTGCCAGCGGCGGTCCTCTTCGCGGGCATCTACCTCATGGGAAGGGCCGCCAGCGATCCGGTTGCGCTCATCCTCCTGGGAATCTGGCAGTGTCACTACCTGAACCGGACCTTCGTCTATCCGCTTCGCACGCGCACCGCGGGCAAGAAGATGCCGATCGTGGTCGTGGGGAGCGGATTCGCCTTCAACGTGGTCAACGCGTACGTCAACGCGCGCTTCATCTCGCACTTCGGTGAGTATGGGCTAACGTGGCTTGCGGATCCACGATTTCTGGCGGGGCTGGCCGTCTTCGCGACCGGTTTCGCCCTCAACATCCACTCCGACAACATCTTGTTGCGGCTGCGCGAGCCCGGTGGGCCGAGCTATTCCATCCCCAGGGGCGGGGGTTTCCGCTACGTCTCATGCCCCAACTATCTCGGGGAGCTGCTGGAATGGGCCGGGTGGGCCCTGGCGACGTGGTCACTCGGCGGGCTGGCGTTCTTCAGCTACACTGCGGCCAACCTGGTTCCGAGGGCGCTCGCCCACCACTGGTGGTACAGGGAACGTTTCGAGGACTATCCGACCGGACGGAAAGCGGTGATTCCGGGAGTGCTGTGAGGCCCAGAGCCTCGGCGACCTTATCTACTGGTATGGTCTTTACCCAGTCCACTGGCTTATTTTCAGGCGGATGCTCAAGGGAATTGCAAGGCGCGCAGATTATTAAGAGATCCATTGATCCTCTTAATGAGTTCCATGATCTCGCTATTACGCTAACTCAAAACGTAATCATGAATTTTTCCAGTCTACTGTGAATTCTTGAGAGGTTATTGCCCTCTCGTTCTGCCTCGCTCGCTCCTTATAAGCGAGATGACTTCCTTGGTAGACATATTCGCTTTTACAAAAGGAACATCTAGAGGAGAAGTGGTTGCATGTTCCGGCACCAGCGCGTATGTCCTACCGTCTCTTCGACGTATCAATACTTTTCCAGTTGACTCTGCTTTATCTAGAACGCTAGATAGCTTTTGTCTAGCTTCCGAGTATGAATAGATTTCCATCTTATTCCTCCACATTTAAGAGATTAATGCCGAGTTGGTCTGCCGTGTTTTTCATTGCAAGATCCAGTGTCAACAAGGGCGCGCGATACCGCACGGCACAATCTAGAAAATACGCGTCGTATGCGTATGTGTTAGATTTAGCCGCAATGGACAAGACGTTTTCCATGTCGACGTGAACGTATCGCAACGGGATGCGGTCGAAAATCTGCAGACCTCTCCGGGCTTCTTCAACTTCAATCCGGCCCTGTTTCATCATTGCGGTAAAAGCATTTCCGACTTCCCATGGTATGGAACCAGGGCCGATAAGCTCTTGCCCAGACGTGGCGGAGACAATCGCGTCTCTCTCGGGTTCTCCTATGATCACTGCAATAATTGCCGACGTGTCAATCACGATATCCAATATTTTCACCTCTTGAGACTGTAATTGTACAATTGTCTATAACGATGTCAAGCGTTATTGTAGACCTTGAATTTTCTCGTATGGAAGACAAATTACAGATGGTGCTCATAATTGTGTTTAGAATATTTGTTATTTGCCCAAAATTGACCTGATTTGTTCTGTGAAACCCGGAATCTTTTTAAGTCTGGTTCGAGTGCAAAATAATGAAATGAATCAGACGCTTTTGCCTTTTACATAGGGGTGAATTAGAATTTCTGCATACCCAAATCTTAAGAAGGGAATTTTAAATCATGCTTGCTTCGACTCTTACGCAAGAGCAGCGTCTAATTAAGAATCTTGCCTCTGAGTTTGCCGAAAAAGAAATCAGGCCTGTTGCCTCTGAAATCGACAGAAACTGCGCTTTTCCTTCGGAAATCGTGGAAAAACTGTTCGATCTGGGCTTTATGGGGCACTTCGTTCCGGAGCGCTACGGCGGAAGCGGTCTTGATTGCCTCTCATATGTAATCGCGCTTGAGGAGATATCCAGGGCCTGCGCTTCAACGGGGGCGATAGTTATGGCTCATAATTCCCTTGCGTGCGCTTCGATTATTGATTTCGGCACCGAGGGGCAGAAAGAAAGATATCTGCCGCGGATGAGCCGGGGTTCTATAGGATGCTTTGCTCTCAGCGAACCCGAGTCGGGTTCCGATGCTGCAAGCCTTAAGACAAGCGCCGCTAAAAAAGACGGGGTCTATATTCTCAACGGAACTAAAAGCTGGATCACAAACGGTCGCGAAGCGAAAGTCGCCGTGGTTTTCGCAAGAACCGACAGATCGAAGCGAAGCGGGGGGATCACGGCGTTTATAATCGATCTTGACGCCCTGGGGGTCTCTATTGGAAAATCGGAGAGCAAGCTTGGAATAAGGGGCACGAGCACAGTGCAGCTTGTTTTTGAGAACTGCGAGGTTCCGGCGGATCAGGTCCTCGGTAAAGAGGGCGAGGGTTTTAAGGTTGCCATGAAAACGCTTGATGCGGGAAGAATAGGGGTTGCTGCCCAAGCCGTGGGGATAGCCCAGGCGGCCCTTGAATCCTCGACGCAGTATTCCCGGGAGAGAGAAGCTTTTGGCGAGAAGATCTCCGGTTTTCAGGCGATACAGTTCATACTTGCCGACATGGCGACTAGAATCGAGGCCGCAAGGCTGCTTACCTACAAGGCGGCTTTGATGAAAGACCGCGGGGAGAAATACACGAAGCTCTCCTCCATGGCCAAGCTCTACGCTTCGGAGACCGCCATGTGGGCGGCGACCAAGGGCATTCAGGTGCACGGGGGAAACGGATATACGACCGATTATCCGGTGGAACGATATTTCCGCGACGCCAAGATAACGGAGATATATGAGGGAACCTCGGAGATACAGAGGATTGTCATCGCCAGGCAGGTTCTTTCCGAGTTTGTGTAGGGTGGTATAATTTCCAGTCTGTAATTACTTGTAAGTCGAGGGAAAAGCATGTCTGAATCAAACATAAACACTGTAGGTATCGTGGGGGCGGGTACTATGGGTTCGGGTATAGCCGAGCTTGTCGCCTCTGCGGGGAAAAACGTCGTTCTTCTGGACATTGAAAAAGGTCTTGTGGAAGAGGCGATAGGGGAAATAGAGAAAAACTTCAAGAGACTTGCGCGTAGAGGCAAAATCGACGAAGGGCAGGCCTCCCTGATTATCTCAAGAATCCAGGCGACTGAAGACTACGCCGACTTTCGCGACACAGATATCGTGATTGAAGCCGCAAGCGAGGATATGGACCTTAAAAAGGCCGTTTTCTCTAAAATCGAGGAAAACACCGAGCAAAGCGCTATTATCGCCACTAACACCTCGACCCTCTCGGTTACCGAGCTTGCCATGAGCACCTCAAGGCCCGAGAAAGTTCTTGGAATCCACTTCTTTAATCCCGCGCCGATAATGAAGCTGGTCGAGGTGATCAATACCGCGAAAACATCCCCCGAAACCCTCGAGCAGGCAATGGAATTCGCGCGGAGCCTCGACAAACATCCGGTTATGGCAAAAGACAGGTCGGGATTCGTTGTAAACAGGATTCTGCTGCCTATGATAAACGAGGCAATCTTTGTACTTGACGAAGGCATCGCCGCAGCTGCGGAGATCGATAATGCTATGAAGCTTGGAGCTAATCACCCCATAGGACCTCTTGCGCTTGCGGATCTCATAGGGCTTGACGTCACTCTGAGCGTACTCAGCGTTCTCTACGCTGAGCACGGGGATCCGAAATTCAGGCCCTCTCCTCTGCTTAAGGAAATGGTAAGGGCGGGGAATCTGGGCAGAAAAACGGGAAAAGGTTTTTTTGAATATGGAAGAAGGTAAAGGAGGTATAGATGTACGAGGATCTTTTATTTGAGAAGGATGATAACGGCGTAGGCGTACTGACGATTAACAAGCAGAGGTCTATGAATGTCCTAAGCCCTGACACTATACGGCAGTTCCATAAATTTGTAACCGAGCAGCTGCCCGCAGAGAACATGAAAGTAGTGGTTGTCACCGGAGCCGGAAAAAAAGCTTTTGTCGCCGGGGCCGACGTAAAGCAGATGAGTCAGATGACGACGGATGGATTCAAGGATTACTGCGTACTCGGCAGAGGAGCCTTTGACTATCTTGAGCGGGCGCCTTTTGCGGTTATAGCCGCGATAAACGGATACGCCCTGGGAGGAGGGCTTGAACTCGCGCTTTCATGCGATATAAGAATTGCTTCCGAAAACGCCCGCGTGGGTTTTCCCGAAACCAAGCTCGGCCTTTTTCCCTGCTGGGGAGGAACCCAGAGATCGACCAAGCTTATAGGGCCTGGAAAAACCAAGAAACTGATTTTTACCGGAGAAATGGTTACCGCCGCCGAAGCGCTTTCACTTGGGCTTGTGGACAAGGTGGTTGAGCAGGAAGAACTTATGGATGAGGCTTTGAAGATAGCCGGGCAGATAGCCAGCAACAGTCCGCTTGCCGTCGGTTACGCAAAAAAGGCGATAAACCAGGGATCCGAGATGGGGCTCTCCGATGCGCTTGCGTATGAAATGGAAACGGGACTTGAGTGTTTTGATTCCTATGACAGGGTCGAGGGAATGAGCGCGTTTGTCGAGAAGAGAACGGCTGAGTTTAAAGGAGAATAATTATGGAAAAAGTCGTGCTTTCAGAGCCGCTTAGAACCGCGATAGGAACATTCGGGGGAACGCTTAAGGATGTTTCCGCGGTCGATCTCGGAACTACAGTGGTAAAGGAGATTATAAACAGAACGTCCGTACCGCCCGAACAGATAGATGACTGCGTAATGGGCAACATACTCGGGGCTGGACTGGGGCAGAATCCCGCGAGACAGGTATCGATTAACTCGGGGTTAAGAGTCGAAACCCCCGCAATTACCATTAACAGGGTATGCGGTTCTGGCCTCCAATCCGTTGTAAGTGCCGCCCAGGCCATAAAGTCGGGTGACTGCGAATGTGTTGTGGCGGGAGGGATGGAGAATATGAGCGCGGCTCCCTTTTACCTGCGAAAGGCCCGGTGGGGATACAAGATGTCAACGCCTGCAGATGAACTTGTAGACGGAATGCTGTGTGACGCGCTCTGGGATGTGTTTAACGACTACCACATGGGGGTTACGGCAGAGAACCTCGCGGAAAAATATGAAATATCAAGGGAGCGGCAGGACGAGTTCGCTTACTCAAGCCAGATGAAAGCCAAGGCTGCGATTGAGAACGGGAAATTCACCTCCCAGATCGTTCCGGTGACCGTTCCCCAGGGTAGGAGAACCCCCGTTGAATTTGACACCGACGAGCACCCGAGGTCTGACGCGACCCTTGAGCGGATCTCTGGGTTAAGACCGGTTTTCAAGAAAGACGGTACCGTAACGGCGGCTAACTCCTCGGGCATTAACGATGGCGCCGCCGCTTTGATCGTCACGTCTGAAAGCAAGGCGGAAAAGCTTGGCTTAAACCCTCTTGCGTCAATAAAATCCTACGCAATCTCCGGCGTTGATCCCTCGATTATGGGAATCGGTCCGGTTCCCGCAATGCGCACGGCTCTCGACAGAGCCGGGCTCGCGATTGACGATATCGATCTGGTTGAACTCAACGAGGCCTTTGCGGCTCAGTCCCTGGCCGTACTCAGCGATTTTCCCATTGCCAAGGGGAAGTTAAACGTAAACGGCGGAGCTATAGCGCTCGGGCATCCAGTGGGCGCCACGGGAGCGGTACTGCTTGTAAAGCTTCTTCATGAATTTGAGAATGTTCGCCCCGGCGGATACGGGATGGTGTCCCTGTGCATGGGGGGCGGTATGGGTATAGCAATGATTGTCGAAAAAATGTAAACTCAGACAGTGTGGTTCCGTACCTTAAACGCCAATTGTCTTAGGGTAGCGCATTACTTTAACTAAGAGCTTGATATGAGCGAAAAGACCAAAATAGAAGTCATGGATGGCGGGCCGCTGATTGTAAGCAACCTGCGGTCACTTGAAGGCGGAGGCGGTGAAGAAGTTGCGGTAAAAAAGAAGATCGCTCTTTGCCGCTGCGGAGCTTCGGGGAACAAGCCGTTTTGCGACGGCTCGCACAAGGTAGCAGGTTTTAAAAGCAGTCTCTCCCCTGCCGAGTCTTCTGCCCCCGCCAAGGAAGGGGATACGGTTATAAGGTCGTTTGAGGCTGGTCCCTATGAGGTTTGCGGTGATATTGAGCTTTGCGTTGAGGATGATTCGGGGCTCTCGGGGGATGACCCTTACTATCTTTGCCGCTGCGGGGCTTCTGAGAACAAGCCGTTTTGTGACGGCTCGCACAAGCGCGTCGGTTTCACTGGCAAATAACTTAAAACCCCGGAGAAGATAAAAAATGGTTAAGACTCCATCAACTATGATTCCCTTGGGGAGCGAAGCTCCTGATTTCCGGTTGCCGGATGTCGTAAGCGGCAGCGAGCTATCGCTTGGCGATCTTAAGTCGGACGTGGCTACGGTGCTTATGTTCATATGCAATCACTGTCCTTACGTAAAGCATCTGCAGGATGGACTGGTAGAAGTCGCCGATGAATACATTCCCAAAGGAGTTTCCTTTATAGCGATAAATTCAAACGACGTTGAGAACTACCCTGACGATTCTCCCGAGAAAATGCGGGAAGTCGCCGAGGAAAAGGGATATTCCTTCCCTTACCTGTTTGATGAGACCCAGGAAGTCGCCAGGATCTATGACGCCGCCTGCACCCCTGACTTTTTCGTTTATGACCGGGACCTGAGATGTGTTTACAGGGGACAGTTTGACGACTCAAGACCCGGAAACGGAAAAACGGTTACCGGAAAAGATATGCGAAAAGCACTCGACTCCATTATAGAAGGAGAAACGATTGACTGGGAGCAGATTCCGAGCCTCGGTTGCAACATAAAATGGAAATAGTGGGTTTTTCCCCGCCGCGGGGAAACGCCCGGAATTCCATACTCTTGTTCGGTGGATGTCATCACGCGTAATCATGGAACCGAAGTCGGATAGCAACGGACATTCGGAGCCCGAAGATTTCATAAGGGCCAGGGTAAGGAGCGATCTTCAGTCCGGCATCGCAAAGCCCATTACCCGTTTTCCGCCTGAGCCCAACGGATACCTGCATATCGGCCATGCGAAATCCATATGCCTTAATTTCGGTATTGCCGAAGAGTTCGGCGGAGAGTGCAACCTTCGCTTTGACGATACCAATCCTTCAAAAGAAGACAGAAGGTATGAAGAGGCCATAAAGGAGGACGTCAGGTGGCTTGGGTTTGACTGGGAAGACAGAATTTATTACGCCTCCGACTATTTCGAGCAGCTCTACCAATACGCCCTGAGGCTCATTAGCGAGGGAAAAGCTTACGTGGATGACCTGAGTGCTGAGGAAATAAGAGAGCACCGGGGCACTCTTTCGGAACCCGGCAGGGAAAGTTCTTCAAGGGAAAGATCAGTTGAGGAGAACCTAAGACTCTTCCAGGCGATGAGAAGCGGGGATTTTGACGAGGGACAGTACGTGCTGCGGGCGAAAATAGACATGTCTTCTGGCAACATGAACATGCGCGACCCGGTCATGTACCGGATAATGAGAAAGTCTCATCCCCGCACCGCGGATTCCTGGTCTATCTATCCGATGTATGACTGGGCGCACGGACAGAGTGATTCCATTGAGGGCATCACCCATTCGCTCTGTACTCTTGAGTTTGAGGATCACCGGCCTCTTTACGACTGGTTTATCGCCCAGCTCGGCATATACCACTCCCGCCAGATAGAGTTCGCGAGGCTTAATCTCAGTTACACGGTTCTTAGCAAGAGAAATCTCATGAGGCTGGTTTCCGAGGGATTCGTAAGCGGTTGGGACGATCCCAGGATGCCTACAATCTCGGGGTTGCGCAGAAGAGGGTACACGCCGGAGTCGATAAAGGATTTCTGTCGAAAGATAGGCATTACGAAACAGGACAGCGTTATAGACATGGAGCTTCTTGAGCACAGCGTCAGGGAAGACCTTAACAAGAGGGCGCAAAGGGTGATGGCGGTGCTTGACCCGCTGAAAGTCGTGATAGTCAATTATCCGGAAGGAACCCAAGAGGAACTCGACGCGGTAAACAATCCGGAAGACCCATCCATGGGAAAAAGAAAAGTGCCTTTTTCAAGAGAGCTTTTCATTGAAAGGGATGATTTCATGGAGGACCCGCCGAAGAAGTTCTACAGGCTCTCTCCGGGTTCCGAAGTGCGTCTGCGTTACGCCTACATAGTAAGGTGCGTGGGCTTTGAGCGCGACCCGGCAACCGGCGAGGTGACCGAGGTCCGCTGTGAATACGATCCCGACACAAGAGGCGGGACCGCGCCTGACGGAAGGAAAATAAAAGGCACTATACACTGGGTCTGCGCGAAAAACGCCTCGAGGGTGACCGTAAGGCTCTACGACAGACTTTTCACCGTTCCCAACCCGATGGCTGACAAGCAAAGTGATTTCACCGAATTCCTAAACCCCGATTCCCTTAAGACACTCGAGGACTGCGCGGCTGAACCGGCTCTTGGGGACTGCGCCGGAGAGATCAACTACCAGTTTGAAAGGAAGGGGTATTTCATACTTGATTCCGTGGATTCAGCATCTGGGACACTCGTTTTTAACAGAACGGTTTCACTGAGGGACTCGTGGCGCCGTCAGTTGGGCGGCAAAGTGGCTTAATTTGCGCCTCCGCGCGAATGGAGAAATATTATGAGCTGGGAAATTGAAAGAGCAGGCGACGTCGCGATCATGCGCATGAACTCAAACCCTATGAACGTTATTAACGAGGTTTTCTTCAGCGATCTTGAAGAGGCTTTCGCAACGCTTGAAAGCGATCACGCAGAAAGCCCCGTGGTGCTTACCTCTTCTCAGGGAGCTTTTTCTGCGGGCCTTGACCTTAAATACCATTTTTCGCTTTTCACTAATGGAGACGAGGAGGAGATCTGGCAGTGGTACAAGCGCTTTCGCGGTGCTTTGCTCCGGGTTTTTAATTATGAAAAACCGGTTGTGGCTGCGGTAAACGGTCACGCCATAGCGGGTGGGCTTATACTCGCGCTCTGCTGCGATTACAGGGTATGCGTTGATTCAGGGGCAAGATTCGGTCTTAACGAAATCACCATAGGTTTTCCCCTTCCTTCGGCCATAGCGCAGATCATGCTTTACGTGCTTGGGACGGCGACCGCGCAGCGGGTCATTACAACAGGTTTTCTTTACGAACCGCGCGATGCCGTCGCGCTCGGCTTTTTCGATGAGAGCTGCGAAGCGGACAAGCTTCTTTCTCGCTGTATTGAGTTCGCGGGACAATACGGTCCGTCACTTATTCCCGGCTACACTTTTTCTAAAAGGGCTCTTCGCCGCGAGGTCGTGGCGAACATGGAGGGAGCTTGCGCCGAGCTTGACCGGGAGCTTCCGGGAATTTTGCGCAGTCAGGGGGTCTTGGAGAGCCTGGGCGCTCTGCTTGAAACCCTGGGGAAAAAGAAATAATAGTCATCTTGCAGGAAAAGTTTTGAAGAAAATCACCGTAAGAAAAGCCACCAGTGAAGATGCAGAGGCGATGGCCCTGATACTAAGGGAGATCGGCTGGTCTGAAAAAAGGAATTCCCTTCCGCTTGAGGAAGTGTCGTCTCCGATTCGGGAACTGATACTCGGAGTCGGCGGAGATCCGGAAGGGCACACCATGTACGTAGCCTGCGATTCAGGGGGAAGGGTTGTCGGTTTCACCACTGTTCACTGGGTACCGTTTGTGATGCTCGGAAGCTATGAAGGTTATGTTTCGGACCTGTTCGTCAGCCCCTCGGCAAGCGGTATGGGGGTGGGAAGCCGTCTTATCGAGGCGGTCATGAAAGAAGGTAGAAAAAGGGATGTCTACCGTCTGATGGTGACCAACGGCAAGGACAAGCCGTCCTATCTGCGGGGCTTTTACAGAAAAAAAGGGTGGACGGAACGGCCGAAAGTTGCTAACTTTACCTACTACTACAAGGAGACTTGATCCCGATCATGTCAGAAAAATCCGAAGAGGCAATACTGCTTACATATTCTCCTGACCGCCCGGGTCTTACCCGCGCAATAATCGACTTCGTATTCAAGCATGGCGGTAACATACATGAAATGCAACACTGTGTGGACAGGGACGATATGGTCACCTTTGTCCGTCTAAAGTGGGGAATGGAGAATTTTTCCATTTCCAAAGAGGAAGCTTCCAGATGTTTCCAAGAGGAAGTAGCTTCAGAATTCAACACGAAATTCGACATATTTTTTACCGGGAAAGCGCTACGCATGGCGGTTTTCGTCTCCAAGCTCCCCCATTGTCTCTCCGATATCATATACAGGTTAAGAGTCAAGGAGTGGAATGTGGAAGTTCCCGTCATTGTAAGCAATCATCCTGACCTCAAGCCTATTGCTGACCGGTACGGCATAAAATTCGAAGTGTTCAGGGATCTAGAGAAGAACAAAGAGGAAGTGGAAGCCAGACAGCTTGAACTTCTCGCGGACCACAAAGTGGATTTCATAGTGCTTGCCAGGTACATGCAGATACTTACCGGGAATTTTGTCTCACACTACAAAAACAGGATAATCAACATTCACCATTCTTTCCTTCCCGCCTTTCCTGGAGCGCGTCCCTATCACAATGCCTACAAAAGAGGGGTCAAGATCGTCGGAGCCACTTCTCATTACATAACCGAGGAACTTGATTCCGGGCCCATCATAGAGCAGGATGTGATAAAGGTTAATTATGATGATTCGGTTAAAGACCTCGTCAGAAAAGGCCAGGATCTTGAAAAACAAGTTCTCTCAAACGCTATCTGGTCCCATATCAACCGGGAGATTCTGATTTACGAAAACAGGACAATAACGTTCAATAAATGACTCACGAAGCTTTTTGGAACTTTGGAGTTTTAAATCTCCCTTGATCACACAGCAATTCCCACTATACGGACGGAAGCTGTAAAAAACCAGGAAACGGGTCTCAACTAAAATGCCGGAAAAACAGGAAGAAGCGATTTTGCTCGTGCACTCCCCCGACCGTCCCGGTCTGGTCCGTGCGGTCACCGACTTTATATTCAAATACGGAGGGAATATCCACGCGCTGCAGCATTGCGTTGACACGACCGACATGGTGACCTTTATCCGTGCCAAGTGGGGGATGGACGGTTTTACCCTCTCCCGCGAGGAGACGGAGGAAATTTTCTGTGAGAAAGTAGCGGAAAAATTCGACATGAAATTCGAGGTTTTCTTTACTGGAGACGTGCCGCGCATGGCGGTTTTCGTCTCCAAGCTTCCCCATTGCCTCTCAGACATAATTTACAGGCTCCGCGCCAGGGAATGGAACGTGGAGATGCCCCTCGTGATAAGCAATCATCCGGACCTCAGGGATGTGGCAGCTCTTCATGGAGCGGATTTTTACGTGTTCGAAAACGTTCGGGACAACAAGGAAGAAGTGGAGGCCCGGCAGCTAAAGCTTCTCCGCGACTACAATGTGGATTTCATAGTGCTCGCAAGGTATATGCAGATTCTTACCGGGAATTTCGTATCGCATTACCCCAACAGGATAATCAATATTCACCATTCGTTTCTTCCGGCCTTTCCGGGGGCCCGCCCCTATCACTCCGCTTACGAAAGAGGGGTCAAGGTCGTCGGAGCCACTTCTCATTACGTAACCGAGGAACTTGATACCGGGCCCATAATAGAGCAGGATGTGATAAAGGTTAATTATGATGATTCGGTTAAAGACCTCATCAGAAAAGGCCAGGATCTTGAAAAACAAATTCTCTCAAACGCTATCTGGTCCCATATAAACCGGGAGGTTCTGATTTACAAAAACAGGACAATCGTATTCAATAAATAAGCGAGGGGTCTTCGGGGTCTCCCCGCGGGTGGGTGAAAAATGAAATTCAAGGGAACAAGCGATTACATAGCCACAAATGACTTGTCGGTAGCCGTTAACGCTGCCATTACGCTTGAGCGTCCGCTTCTTGTGAAGGGCGAACCGGGCACGGGAAAGACCATGCTCGCGTTTGAGGTCGCAAAGGCGCTTGGAAAGCAGCTTATAACCTGGCACATAAAATCCACCACGGCGGCCCAACAGGGTCTTTACGAATACGATGCGGTCGCAAGGCTTCGCGACTCACAGCTCGGAGACGAGAGAGTAAACGATATCTCAAACTACATAAAGAAAGGGAAACTCTGGGAGGCTTTTGAGAGCCCCGAGCAGCTGGTGCTTCTGATTGACGAGATAGACAAGGCGGACATAGAGTTTCCAAATGATCTCCTGCTCGAACTCGACAAGATGGAGTTTTACTGCTACGAGCTTAGAAAAACCGTAAGGGCGGTTAAAAGAGTCATAGTGATAATTACTTCGAATAACGAGAAGGAACTTCCGGACGCCTTTTTGAGAAGATGCTTTTTTCACTACATAGCTTTTCCCGACCGCGAGACTCTTGAGGAAATAGTAAAGGTGCATTACCCGGATCTCGGGCGAAAGCTTATGGATAACGCGCTTACCCTCTTTTATTCCGTCAGGGAAATCGACGGTCTTAAGAAAAAACCCTCAACAAGCGAGCTTATAGACTGGATAAAGCTCCTTGCGGCTGACCGCTTGGCCTCTGGGGAACTGCCGGAAATAGATCTTGAAGAGAACCTTCCGCCTTACTCGGGCGCGCTTATCAAAAACGAGGCTGATTACGAGATGCTCGAGATGATGAGGCGAAGATTCAGAAGGTGACGGCAGGGGGATACGCTCATGTTTCTTGATTTTTTCCTGCTGCTTAAAGACGACGGGTTTCCCGTTACCTTAAAAGAATATCTTACCTTTCTTGAAGCCCTAGACCGTGACGTAATCGGTTATGACACGACCGATTTTTACTATCTCAGCCGTTGCATAATGGTAAAAGATGAACGGCACATGGACAGGTTCGACAGGCTTTTTTCCGCTTATTTCAAGGGTGCCCAGCTTGCCGATACGGAGCAGTTCATGAAGATTCCGCTTGAGTGGCTGCGTAAGAATTTCGAGAACACCCTTTCCGAAGAGGATAAGGAGATGATCCGTTCCATGGGCGGGCTTGAAGAACTGATGGAGAGGCTCAGGGAGATCTTCGAGAAACAGAAAAAACGCCACCAAGGCGGAAACAGATGGATAGGCACCGGTGGCACTTCGCCTTACGGAGCTTACGGTTATAACCCCGCAGGGGTTCGCATAGGACAGGACGGCAGCAGGCAGAGACGAGCCGTTAAGGTATGGGACAAAAGGGAATTTCGCGATCTTGACGATTCGGTGGAATTAAACGTAAGGAACATGAAAATGGCACTAAGAAAACTCAGGGTTCTCACGAGAGAGGGGGTGGGGGAGGAGCTTGACCTTGAGAAGACGATTGACAGGACTTCAAAAAACGCGGGGCTGCTTGACCTTGAATTTGCTCCCTTGCGGAAAAACAACGTCAAGGTTCTGATGTTTTTTGACATCGGAGGTTCAATGGATGATCACGTCGAGCTTTGTTCAAGACTTTTTTCCGCCGCCAGACATGAGTTCAAGCACCTTGAGTTTTACTACTTTCACAACTGCATATACGAAAGAGTCTGGAGAAACAACGAAAGACGCTTCAGTGAACAGATCCCTACATTCTCTGTGCTTAATAAATACAACGGTGACTACAAGTGCATTATGGTCGGCGATGCGTCCATGTCCCCGTGGGAACTCGTTTATCCAAACGGAAGCGTTGAACACAATAACGATGAGCCGGGTCTGCGATGGCTCGGGAGAGTGAAGGCGAAGTATCCTTCTACCGTGTGGCTTAACCCCGTGCCGCGGGATGAGTGGAAGTGGACTGAAACTATAGGCATTCTAAACGATTTCTACGAAGGCAACATGTTTCCCCTGACGCTCTCGGGTATAAAGGATGCGATTTCGGCTCTCAAGCGGCGTCCCAGCTACAGTGACGCGTCGGGATTCCCAGCGGGTTTCTGATGAAAATATACACCGTGGATGCGTTTACCGACGGGCCGCACTCCGGGAATCCGGCCGCCGTGTGTCTTCTTGAAAAAGATATACCGGAGCGGACAAAACAGAAAATCGCTTTTCAGATAAATCTTTCCGAGACAGCTTTTCTTCTCGAAAAAGAAGGCGTCTTTGAACTCAGGTGGTTTACTCCCGAAACGGAAGTTGCGCTCTGCGGGCACGCTACCCTCGCAAGCGCTCACATTCTCTTTACTCTGGGTATCATCCCCGCGGACGAAGATGCCGTGTTTTCCACAAAAAGCGGGATTCTTACCGCGAGGAGGAAAAGCGATCTTATAGAGATGGATTTTCCCTCGGAAGATCCTTGGGAAGTGGAGACGCCTGAGGATCTGCTGATGGCGATTTCGGCTGCACCTCTTTACGTGGGCAGGAACCGCTTTGATTATATTGCTCTTTACGAAAGCGAGGGAATGGTAAGAAGCGCCGTCCCGAAACTGAATCATGTTAGGAAGCTTGATTCGAGAGGGCTTATAATAACTAGCGTTTCAAGTTCTGACCGCTATGATTTTGTATCACGTTTTTTCGCGCCCAACGCCGGGATAGAAGAGGATCCGGTTACGGGGTCTGCTCACTGCTGTCTTTGCCCTTTCTGGAGCCGCAGGCTTGGCAAAAAGGAGCTTGCCGGCCACCAGGCGTCAGAAAGAAGCGGCCTTGTTCATACAAGACTTCTTGAGAAAAGAGTCTTTTTGTCGGGAAAGGCGGTTGTTGGGGGGAGCTTCGAAATTAATCCCGCATAGTAAGAGAGCGCAAGCGCGCCACTTGCCAGAATTCACAAAACTTCTTTTTTTCGGTAAAATCTAAAGTTCCAAAAGTTACAGGGGCGGCGTAGCCAAGAGGTAAGGCGACGGTCTGCAAAACCGTTACACCCCGGTTCGAATCCGGGCGCCGCCTCCAGTTCTTAACCGTGTTTGGCGTAACGCCCGGGTGGCGGAATTGGTAGACGCAAGGGACTTAAAATCCCTCGGGAGTATCTCCCGTGCCGGTTCGAGTCCGGCCCTGGGCATTCTTTCTAACAAAGCCTGAAACGAATGTGTAGAAAGTAAGTTATTCAGAAACCGGTTAGTTCCGCTTGTTCCTTACAATCCTGAAACAAACATGTTAAAATCAAAAATTACTGCGTAGTGCGTGGTGTGAATAGTGACAAACGCATAGTTTCAAAGAGGTTAAGGAGGTTTTGGAGATGAACTTTAAGGCCCAGGTCGAAGTAACCATAAGGTTTTTTGCATTTGTTTCCTTGTTTGTACTGGTTTTCTCCCTAAATGCAGTTGCGCAGGAGGGGCAGGATTCCGAATCAAGCGGCCAGGATGAACAGAAAGAGAGCCTCAGTGCTGTAAAAGAAGGCAGTTACACGTTGCAAAAAATGCTAGTGACCGCCACCAAACGTGTCCAGCTTGCCCAGGATGTGCCTTTTTCCTTAAATGTTCAGTCAGAAGATGATATCAAGCGCCTTAACACAACTGACTTGGAGGATCTTTCCCGCAACGTGGCCGGGCTCTCCATACAGAACCTCGGTCCGGGCCAGAGCGTAGTTACGATCCGCGGCGTTTCTTCAGGACAAGTAGTGAGGGATCAGCCCGGCGTAAAGGAACAGGTAGGGGTCTATCTTGATGAAACCCCGATATCATTGTCGCTTTTTACTCCTGACATCGATCTTTTTGATCTGAAGCGAGTGGAAACCCTCAGAGGACCGCAGGGCACGCTCTTCGGATCAGGTTCCATCGGCGGTACCGTTCGCTATATAACCAATCAGCCGTTGCTAGGCGTAAACGAGGTCAAAGTCGAGATTGATGGAAACTACATGGATGAAGGTTCTACAGGAGGTCATATAAAAACTGCCCTCAACGTTCCTCTGGGTGAGGATGCGGCCGTTCGACTGGTTGCTTATGGTACCAGATACGGCGGTTTTATCGATGCGCATAAGGAAGGAGGTACTGTTGATGAAGATGTAAACGACGGCAACCGCTACGGTGGACGTATTTCCCTTTTATGGGAACCAGCTGAAAATCTATCTATTACACCGCGAGTTATATATCAGAACATTGATCTTGGAGGTTTTAACCGCCAGGAAGTTTTTAACCTTTTTGCAAACCCCTATACTGATCCTGCGATACGTACTCCGGTCACACTTGGTGAGAGAGAGCAGTTTTTGCTGCTTGACGAAGCTTTTGAAGATAAAACCCTGATTTTCGACACTGTGGTAAATTGGAGCATCGAAGATTTTTTTGACGTCACGTATTCGGCAAGCTATATAAACCGCGATATTCTGGTAAGCCGTGATGCAAGTGCACTGTCCAGCAGTGTAAGCATAAGTCCTTTTGGTGGTTATCCTGGAAAATTCATCGACCTCTTTACTTTTCCGGAAGATGAAGTGTTCCGTCCTTCTAATCTGCGTGATACTACGAATCTTAAGCAAATGACTCATGAACTTCGCGTAAGCTCAAGCGACGATAGCACGCTTCAGTGGCTTGCAGGCGTTTTCTATTCGAATGTGGAACGTAACTATTCTCAGAGATTGCCCACGCCGGGGTACGATGCTTTTGCTCCTGAACATATTCTTGCCGGGGTAGGACTAACACCTTCGGACATCAGCAACGGTTTTACGGATGTTGACTCTCCCTATATCTCCGACCTGACATATGATTTAAGGCAGATTGCACTTTTCGGAGAGGCAACCTATGCTTTGCTTGAACGTCTAGATTTGACGGCCGGTCTGCGCTGGTATGACTGGGAAGAGGATAAAACTTTTAGGTCAGGCGGTGTTTTTTCGAATTGGGAGATTCAGAATCAGGAAGTTACGGTTTCTTCCGACGGATTCACGCCCCGGTTCATGATGAGCTACGATGCTACCGATAATTTCAAGCTTAATGCTCAGATTTCCCGTGGATTTCGTCTGGGTGGAGTTAATGATCCGCTTAACCAAGAGCTTTGTGAAGATGACGGAGTCGATTATTATCCTATTTACAGCGTTTATCAGGAGTTTGAAGACGAAACTCTTTGGAACTACGAGGTTGGTTTCAAATCATCGTTTGAAAGCGTTACGCTCAATGGCTCTGTATTTTATACAGACATTAAAAATCTGGGGGTAAACGTTGACGCGGGTCCATGCTCATCGCGGGTTTCAATCAGCGTACCAGAATCTCACACGGTAGGAGCGGAACTTGAGTTAACTCTTCAGCCGACAAGATATTTGCTGGTCGCTTTTGCCGGAAGCTATGTGGAAGCGGAGGTTGATTCTACTCTTAGAACGGTTGATGGAGGCATTCTTAACGGCATAGAAAAGGGTAACAGAATACCTTCGGTTCCTGACTGGCAGCTCTCGGGATCCGCCACTTATACTTTGCCGGGCCTTCTGAGCGCTAGAGAAAGCTATATATCAGGTTCATGGCAGTTTGTGGGCGACAGCATCACGCAGTCGGGCGACCAGGTTCCGGAAGCAGGGGTTTTTGAGCATAATTTGCCATATGCTGGCATCCCGGCCGATCAGACTACGGAAGTTGATCTGCTGCTTGACTCGTACCACTTGTTTAACCTCTCCGCGGGACTTGTATATAATAATCTGGAATTCACGGCTTACGTAAAGAATCTTACAGATGAAAACGTGGAGCTTTCGTTTGACCGCGAGCGGGGAGGGCGAGCTCGTCTTGCCTACAGAGTGGGTCAACCCCGTACTTTCGGCTTGGTTACGCGCATGCGTTTCTGATAATAAAGGGAAGGTGATTTCAAATCACCTTCGTTGCCTCAAAAATATGAAACTTGAACCTTGCAATCATGGCATTAAATTCCATGATTGCAAGGTTCATATGCTAGACTGTTCTGTACCGGCTTGGCTTTTACTCAGTGAAGTACTCTTCTTCCTTCGTCATCCTCAAAAATTTCTTCTGAGTCGTCATCGTAATAGAGATAGTTTACTTCTTCGAAAAGCTCATCAAATTCGTCGGCAAATTCATCCTCAAAATCATCTTCTTCATCAAACACATCTAATGGGTAATTCAAGTTTTCGTCTTCTTTTTTGATAAATTTGAGCATGGTTACCTCCGGCGGGAAAGAATCTCTACCCAAACACTACACCCCGATTATCAAAAGTCAACAGCGCAAGGTTAGGTCTCGGTTAAGTGGTTTGGGCCACCCTCATTCACTACCTGTTTCTCCCAATGGTTTTAAAAGAAAAGAGATGTTTTCCAGTACGAAATCGGGTTTTACTCCATCGTTTCCAAGGTCGATTTTTTTCGTAACCCCAGTTAGCACAAGCGCCGTTGTATAGCCCGCTTTTTTTCCTCCAGCAATATCGGTGAGGAGACTGTCTCCAACCAGAAGGGTCTTTTTAGTTTGTGGTATTCCGGTTTCTCCCAGGAGATCAAACATGTACCTTTTGGGCTTTCCCGCTGTTAGAGCTCTCTTTCCCGACGCGACTTCAACCGATGCGAGAAGGGCTCCTGTCGCTGGGGCCCGGCCGTGTTCGCAGGGATAGAAATAATCTCCGCTTGTACCGATAAAATCTGCCCCGTTTCCAACAGTTATGGATGCGGTTTTTATTTCCTCAAGGTTAAATCCGGGATGGCTTCCTATCACCACGAGGTCGGCGCCGAGAGAATCTTCTCCGTTAAGCTCAACCAGTCCAGTCTTCCTGACTTCCTTTCTCAGGTAATCGCTTCCCACTATGAAAACGGTTCCCCATTTTTTCGAGGGAAGTTTCTCCTTTATCAGAGAAACGGTTGCCATAGGAGAAGTTATGAATTCGCTATCATGCGATTCAATTCCGAGTTTCCGGAGTTTTTCGGCGTAGTCCGAAGGAGACCTCGAAGGGTTATTGGTTATGAAACGTATGCTCTTTTTATTCTTCCTTAATGTTTCGAGCACTAGAGGGGAGTCCGAGATGGCTTTTTCGCCTGAATATATAACCCCGTCTAGGTCAAAGACGAAATGATCAAATGAATTTTGAAAATCCATAACAGGGGTCGGGAATTTTATTGGGGGAGATTGTTCTATCCCCAGATATTTTTCTTAAGCTCTTCCTGGAGCTGGAAGTTGTAGTCTGACTTCATTATCTTGATCAGCTTGTTTTCCCTGTCTTCGAAGAACTCAACCCCCATAAAAGAAAGTATGTCAAAGGCCGCCCTTTTGTACCCTTCGTAGAACTCTTCTATCTCCCCGGACGCCTTGACGGTCTTTGAATCAAGGTAAAGGGCTATTGCTGCGAGTTCATCTTTTATTTCTGGGGATATGTCGATCTTAAACCCCTCAAGCTCGCCCTGAAGGATGTGATTTGTGTACATTTCTATTACGGTGTCAAGTGTGTTTGCATCCATTTCAGTATCCTCTCCCGCCTATTTTAACCGTTTTTATTGAGAAGTTCACTCGCTACTATTATGTTTTCTCTTCCCGCTTTAGATGCAAGTTTCACCGCTTCTTTAAGAGTAGTTTTTTCCTCAACAGTGCCGAGTTTTAAAAGCATGGGCAGGTTTACCCCGGAAATCACCTCCGTTTCGCCGCTTTCAAGAAACATAAGGCTTATGTTGGAAGGGGTTCCTCCGAACATATCCGTTACAAGCAGTATCCCGTCCCCTTCGTTAACGGCATCAACCGAAGCTCTCACCTTTTTCTCAAAATCCTTGGAGTCTTTTGAAGCGTCTATTGAGACCGCCGTCATCTTGACCCTGGGTTTTTTAGGCAGGATGAAATTTACGGCCGATATAAGCTCCTTCGCGAGCTCTCCGTGCGTGATCACTACTATGGAAAACATAGGATTTTTATAGCTTATTTATGTCCCTGTGTCTAATAATAGCGGAGTATTCGGGGAGATCTTTGCCCAGAGCGCTGGCTATAACCACCGAGCGGTGTTTCCCCCCGGTGCAACCGATGCCCAAGGTAAGGTATGATTTTCCTTCCTCGGAATATTTGGGGATCAAAAAGCGCAGAAAAGAACACAGTTTTTCCAGGAACTCCTGAGAAGCTTTATCCGACATGACAAAGTCCACGACTTCGCTTCTGGTTCCGTCTAGGTCCCTCAGGGATTCGGTAAAATGGGGGTTTTTCAAAAAGCGGACGTCAAAAACCAGATCCGCGTCTTCTGGAACCCCGTACTTGTAGCCGAAGGAAAGGAAGGTAAGAAGAGGGGTCTGCTTGTCCGTTGTTCCGGCAATCTTGGCTATGATCGCTTTTAGATCGTGAACACTGAGAGTGGTTGTGTCTATGCGCTTATCCGCAAGTTCTCGCATGTATCCTAGAATTCGTTTTTCCTCGGAAATTCCCTCGGGAAGGGTTTTCTGGCCCCCAAGCGGGTGAATCCTCCTTGTCTCCTTGTATCTTTTAACAATGGTTTCGTCCGAGCATTCAAGAAATACAAGGTCGACTCTCCTGGCCGATTTTCTTATCTTTTCCAGCACTTTTTCGAAGTCATAAAGCGTGTCTTTTACCGGTATGCGTATGTCAATGACTACGACCGCCTTTTTTATCTGCGTAAGAGATTTTCCGCAAAGGTCGATAAAAGAGAAAAGAAGCTCGGGAGGCAGGTTCTCGACGCAGAAAAAGCCCAGGTCTTCAAGTACTTTTGCCGCGGTGCTCTTTCCCGAACCGGAGAGTCCGCTTAGTATTATTATCCGCTCCATTATTCCCGTGCGCCGGACGGAATCTCGACGTTTTTGCCGGTTTCCTTCAGTATCTGGTTTCGCACTGCCACATCTATTACGGATGCCATATTTCTGCCGGGGCTCACCGGCAGTATCATGTACGGCAGTTCGATTTCTAGTATGGAGTATGTTTTCGTGTCCACGCCCAGACGATCGTATTCTGTTTCAGAGTCCCACTGGTGAAGCTCTATAACCATGTTGATCTCTCTTTTTTCCATAACGCAGGTGGTTCCGAAAAGATCCTTTATGTTTACTATGCCTATTCCCCTTACCTCCATAAGGTACCTTATGTTCTCGGGACCCACTCCGACAAGAGTCTGAGAGCCTATCTTCCTTATCTCGACCACGTCGTCCGCGATAAGCTTGGAACCCTGTATTATAAGGTCAACCGCGCATTCGCTTTTCCCGATTCCGCTTTTCCCAAGGATCAGGACTCCCATATGATGCACATCCAGAAGTACTCCGTGAACCGTTATCCGGGTTGCGAATTCCTCGGCGAGCAGTTCATTGAGAATGGTTATGAATTTCCCCGTGCCCAAGGTCGTGGTAAAAAGCGGTATCTGTTTTCTTTCAAAATGTTCGGTAAAGGATTTTTCCGGGCGAGCCCCCTTTGAGAGTATAAAGCACGGAATATCGTTTGACAGAAGATTCGTTATTATCTTTTTTTGCGTTCTGCCGGGAAATTCGTTCATGTAGGAAATTTCCGTTCTGCCGAGTACTTGTATGTTTCCCTCCTCGAGTTCTATTCTCTTTTCTATCATTCTTAATCCCGGCTTTTTGGCGCTCGGTGAAATTATGCGTCTTTCAAACCCCTCTTTCCCGCAAATAGGTTCAAGGCAGAGTTTTTCTCCGAACTTTCCGTAAAAGTCCCCGACTGAGAGGGAGTGGCTATTCTCAGAGTTTCTCATCTTCTTCAATCAGCAGGTTGTAAATCTCAGAAGCCTCTTTTGAAGCAACAAGTTTCGACCTCACGTCGTTTTGCCCGAGTATCCTGGATATTCGCGCAAGCAATGTTATTCGGGTTTCCGTGGGACAGTTCTCAGGGGTTATCAGAACGGCGAAGAGATGGGTTTTTTCTCCGTCCAGCGAGTCAAAATCAATCCCCGTTTCGCTTCTGGCAAATGCGATGGTTATATTCGGGATGTCAAGGAGCTTTACGTGTGGGATCGCTACTCCGGAATCAATTGCTGTGCTGCACAGTCCCTCACGTTCGACCAGAGTTTCGTTGAGTCTCTGCACGTTAAGCCTGGGTATAGCTTCTGCGACTTTTTCTGACAGCTCCCGCAGCACGTCCGGTTTTGTAGTCGAAACGAGCTCGGGAAATACGGATTTTTTTTCCAGGCATTCCGAGATTCTCACTTTTTTTCCGTGTTCAGGGGGTAAGAAGTCCTACCTTTCTCGAATCAGTTTTTTTGTAAACAACATTCATCTCAAGCGTCTCGCTGTTTCTAAAAGCCACGAAACTCTCTTCGGACGCGTCAAGCTGCAGCAGTGCTTCCGCAACGCTCATGGGCTTGGGGCTTAGAGACTGGTGATCTACCCTCAGGTTGTTTTTCCCTTCCGTTCTCTGCGCGCGCACCGCAGAAGGAGTCTTTGAGATGTTTCTTCTCCTTAAAGTCAGTTGCTTGTCGGTTCTTCTTCGCAGTTGCTTTACGATCGTGTCGAAAAGTTTGTCTATGGCGGAGTGCATTTCCTCCGTTTCTACTGATGCGGCCGCTTTTAGAGGTCCTGAGCTGATTGTTATTTCTGCGCTGTTTCTGAGTTTCTCAGCCGAAAGAAGTATTTTCGCCTCTGAAGGATTTCTCTCGGGATCTATGTACCTCTGGAGCTTTGGCAGTTTCTTCATCGCGTAACGCTTTAGGTGCTCCGATTTTCTTCTGTCGGGAATGTTTTTCGTGATGATATCAATTTTCATGGTTCAAGCCTCCTTTGATAGTCTTTTTGATGAACTGGGTATGCCGAGTATTTTTCTGTATTTCGCGACCGTTCTTCTCGCGACCTTTACGTTTTTCATAGAGAGTATCCTGGATATGTCTTCGTCGGAGAACGCGCACCGGGCAGGTTCGTCGTCAACTATTTCCCTTATCATTGATTTTATCTTTTCAAGCGAAACCTTCTGCCCGTTTGACGAGTGAACCGCTCTTGAGAAAAGCTTTTTAAGTTCTACAACCCCTTGGGGACACTGTATGTATTTTCTGCTCGTTATCCGGCTCACAGTTGATTCGTGGATACCCACGGTGTAAGCCACGTCCTTTAACCTGAGGGGTTTTATGTGAGCACTGCCGTGGTCGAAAAACTCTTTTTGCTCGTTTACGATTTTTTCCATCACCTTGCGTATCGTGGTTTCCCGCTCTTCGATACAGCGGACGATTCTCTGAGCCACCTCGATTTTTTCCCGCAGATAGTCCGTGATTTCTCCGGTGAGGTTGGCACGGTCGGCGAGAATTTTTCTGCAGTAGGAACTTATCCTGAGTTTCGGAAAGCTTCTGTTTGACTGCATCTGCAGGTCATCTCCCACCTTGTACACATAAAAGTCGGGAACGATATTTCTGGCGGTGTCTTTGGTGTAATAGGGACGCCCCGGCTTGGGCTCAAGGGAGGTTATTACGGTTTCAATCTCCTTTATCTCTTCCCTTCTTACGTCAAGTTCCGAACAGATCTTGTCGTAGTCTTTTTCGCCTAGATCATCGATATGATTTTCCACCACCCGCATAAGCGAGCTTCCCCTTTCGTAACCGAGGTCCGTAGCCTGCGCGGCTAGACACTCAGAGAGGGTGCGGGAACCGATTCCAACGGGATCAAACGTGGTGCGTATTTTCTCAGCGATCCATGCTACCTCTGCCATGCTGTCCCCATCCGCCGTGGAGGAACCTTTTACGTCAAGCAGTTTTGCTATTTCCTCAAGTTCAATTTCAAGGTATCCATCCTCGTTTATGTTTCCGATGATAAGCGAAGCTATCTGTTTTTGCCGTTCGCTTAAATCAGTCATTGAGAGCTGCCAGTTGAGGTGTTCAAACAGGGAGTCCTGATCGGGGATCTGGTTTTCCCAAGAGGTTTCCTCGTTTACCTCCGCGGAGAACTCTTCGGGCATCGGGTAGTCGGTCTCTGCCGGACCGAGTTCATTCAGAAGGGATTCTCCCTGGTCTTCTTTCTCTGTTTCCGCGGATGAGTCAGGATCTTCTTCAAGGGCGGGGTTTTCTATGAGCTGTTCTTCAAGATATTCCCTGAGCTCAACCGTGTTCATCTGGACCAAGCTTAGAAAAAGCCTGAGATGTTGGGTTAGTATGAGCTTTTGCTTCTGTACGACATTCGGGGTCTGCGCAAGACCGACTCCGCTCATTAAACCATTTTTCTCCTTTTTTTTATTCCCCCGACCCCCTAAAACCAATCTACCTAAATTATAACACCATTTGACCCTTTTATTTAATCTTCATTCTCCCGGAACTATAAAGCGTTAATCAGGAGTTGGTGCGTTAAGAGTGGCTGCTCAGAGGAGACTCAGGCAAGGTAAGTTGTAGTCGTCAGGTGGGCTTGGGGATATTAAGCTCTTCAGCGGTAGCACGGACCACTTTAATGTGAAGCTTCGCTTGAAGTATCCACTGGAACTTCCTTTTACCGGCTCGATCGCAAAATCCAAGCCGCGAGTCTGCTGGGCACTGGCGGGTCGTATTATTCCCTGTACCACTCGTGAATATTCCAAAGTTCGGAGTCCCAACCGTTCACTCGAACTCCTTTGAGGCTGTTACTGAAAGCCGAGGCAAAAGCACGGTCAACCAAAGGAATCAGTACGTAATTCTGGACTAGAAGATCATTCAATCGAATAACCAAGTTCTCACGTTCTGTACCGATTGGTGTCCGGGTCAGTTCTTGATAGAGATCGTCGTACTCTTGGTTGGACCAGCGGGGTATGTTACCGCCCATCCAGTTATTTTCAGAACTGGTAATTTCAGTAGTCTGCCAGCCTGACAGATAACCCTGTGGATCAATGGATGCCCCGTTGGCAAACATTTGAACGTCAGCATAGAATCTCCAGAGATTGTTGGGGTTGTCGGGGTCACTGGTGAAGAAAACACCCCCATCAATATTGTTCAATTCGGTTTCCACCCCTATTTCTCGCCACCATTGCTGAATCAGTTCTTGGGTTGCTTGGCGAACCGGGTTGGTGGAGGTCTGATATGTAATATTGAGGCGGGTTCCGCCTTTCTCGCGAATGCCGTCGTCTCCGGGTGTCCAGCCAGCCTCATCAAGCAATGTCTTCGCTCCCTCGATATTCTGAGTTAGACATTCATCATTGTTGGGTGAAGCGTACTCCAGAGGAGCCGGAAGAACATTACAGGTTGCCTTGCCCGTATGGCCGTACAGTTGTTCGGCAATATGGACGCGGTCAATGGCTAAGGACAAGGCTTTGCGTACGGCCAGGTCGGTCAGGAAAGGATGGGGGTTATTACCTTCTAACCACTCCGAACGTTGATCTCCCAAAGCCGGATCAGGATTGGTGAAGTTTACCATCAGATGCTCAACAAGGGAGGCGAAGGCTGGCTCAACCGTTCCCTTGCCGCCATCCTCCAGAGTTTTTAGGGTTTCGGGGTCCACTTGTAAGTTCCAACCATAATCAGCCTCTCCCGTTTCCAGAACGGCCCGGGCGGATGCGGCAGCGTCCCCACCGCCTTTTATGACTACCTTGGAGAAAAGTTTCTCGGAAGTGCGGAAATGCTCGTTGATTTCATAAGTGAGAACCGATGTGGTTTCTGTCTCCGATTCGCTGACTGTGAAATCGATAATTTTGTAGGGCCCTGTGCCAATGGGATATAGGTTTTCCGTGCGACACCCCTGAGCTACCTCGCCGACGCAGTTTGCAAACTGCGCTTTCTGCAGAACGGGTAGTGAGGCTCCAACAAAAAGAGTATACGGGTAGGTTACGGGGGAAGTGAAGGTAATTCTAATATTAAGGGGAAGGTCCTTGACAGGGTCCACATTCCCTACGGGGATGAGATCACACACATCTTCTGTTGATGGCAGGGAACACAGGTATCTGTGGGTGAATATAATATCTTCGACCGTGAGAGGAGTGCCGTCGGACCAGAGAATTCCTTCTTTAAGCTTCCAGGTAATTGTGGTCATATCCTCTGATATGCCACCATTTTCCACGGTTGGAATTTCCTCGGCCAGACGAGGTACTAACCTTCCCTGTTCATCATAGTTCGCCAAGGGCTCTAAAATCAAAGCGCTAGCATCAACATCTTTATTTCCCCCAGCGAGATAAGGATTGGCGATAGTAGGGGCCTGCCAGTAAAGTATGGTCAAGGTATCATCATCGGCATCTCCACAGGAAGTTGCGAGAAGTCCTGCAACTATGATTGTCAAGACTAAAAATATTTTTCCGTGTTTCATCTGAGTTTCTCCTAAGAAGTTGTCAAAACTACAAAGTTTTAAAATTTTTCTTATAAGCTCCCTGAGAAAAAATCAGAACACAATATTGGATTTCTATGCCGGTTCCCATGGGTCAAGGACGGAAGTAACCCTATTCAGGTTGTCGGAAAACCAGTAATCGCATAATATCAGAAAAACTTTGGCACCGCGGGGAATTTTTTAATTATTTTCATGCGGTTATCTTTTTTATGTGAATATAAACGAAGTCGCAAGGGTCATAATTATTCTTGGTGTGGCGCTCGTAGCGCTTGGAGTCATTCTGCCTTACGCGGCGAGACTTGATTTTCTCGGGAAACTCCCGGGAGACATAAGAATCAAGGGTGAGAACTACAGTTTTTATTTCCCGATCGCGACCTGCATAGTGCTGAGCGTTTTGCTTACGCTTCTGGGAAAGCTTTTCTTCAGAAAATAAAAATAGGGAAGGGGCGAGGCTTAAAGGCTTTTTCGCTCATCCGGAAAAACCCAGCTTCTTTTGTCCGCGAAAAGTTTTTCATACTTTTCTATGCTGTCTTCTACCTCAAGGGTTTGCGATATGTCGTCAAGTCCTTCAAGGAGCACTTTTCTTTTGAAATCGTCTATCTCAAATGAAAAGTCTATTCCTTTCCCAGTTACGGATTTTTTAACCAGGTCAACCTCTAGGGAATAGCCTTCGTTTTCCCATACAAGTTGGAAAAGTTCGTCCGTTCTGTCTTTGGAAACAACTATGGGAAGTATCGAGTTCTTAAAACAGTTGTTGTAGAAGATATCGGCGAAGGAAGGAGCCAGGATTACCTGAACCCCCGCTTCCCTTATCGCCCAGGGGGCATGTTCCCTTGAGCTTCCGCTTCCGAAATTCTCCCTTGTGAGCAGTATGCAGGCGCCTGAGTATTTTGGCAGGTTGAGTTCGAAGTCCTCGTTTAAGGTTCCATCGTCGTTGTACTTCCAGTCGAAAAACAAAAATTCTCCGAATCCGGTTCTCTCAATACGTTTTAAGAACTGTTTGGGGATTATCTGGTCGGTGTCGACGTTCATTCTGTCAAGAGCCGCTACTTTTCCCGATACCTTGCGAAGTTTCTCCATTATTTCAGATCCCCTTTCCTATTTCCCAGCCGCGCACATCCACGAAATGTCCAGTGATTGCCGCGGCCGCTGCCATTATCGGGCTTACCAAGTGGGTTCTCCCCCCTTTTCCCTGGCGACCTTCGAAGTTTCTGTTAGACGTGCTGGCGCATCTCTCCCCCGGAGCGAGTATGTCGGGGTTCATTCCAAGACACATGCTGCATCCCGATTCGCGCCACTCAAATCCAGCCTCGGTAAATATCTTGTGAAGCTCCATTTCTTCCGCCTTTTTCTTTACCAATTGGGAGCCGGGAACTACCATGGCGTTTACTCCGTCGGCGACTTTTTTACCTTTTATGAGTTTCGCAACAGCCAGAAGGTCCTCCATTCTGGAATTCGTGCAGGAACCTATAAATACCCTGTCCACGTGTATATCCGTTATCGGGGTATTCGCCTTAAGACCCATATACTCAAGGGCCTGCTCCATAGATTTTTTTCTGCCTGTGTCCTCGCATTCCCCAGGGTCAGGCACTTTTGAAGTTACATCCGTTACCATTCCCGGGTTAGTTCCCCAGCTTACCTGTGGTGCTATTTTGCGGGCGTCAAGACTGACTGATTTATCAAAAACGGCGTCGGGATCCGTGCGGAGCGTTTTCCAGTGCTCGAGGGCTTTTTCGTAATTACTGTCTTTCGGCGCGTACCGGCGATCCTTCACGTACTCGAAGGTCTTTTGGTCCGGCGCTATCATTCCGGCTCTTGCTCCTCCCTCTATTGACATGTTGCACACCGTCATCCTTTCTTCCATGGAAAGCGCTTCTATCGCTTCCCCGCAATATTCGACTACGGTTCCGGTGGCCCCTGCGGTTCCTATATGTCCGATTATGCCCAGGATTATGTCCTTTGCGGTAACCCCGTACTGGCGTTCGCCATCAACCCTTATTTCAAACACCTTCGGGCGATTCTGTCTTAAGCACTGTGTCGCTAGAACATGTTCCACTTCGCTTGTTCCTATGCCGAAAGCAAGAGATCCAAACGCCCCGTGGGTGGAAGTATGGCTGTCTCCGCACACTATGGTCATCCCTGGCTTTGTAAGACCGAGTTCGGGACCGATCACATGAACTATGCCTTGGAAATGGTTGTTTATTCTTATTCCGAAAAGCGTTATTCCGAAATCCTTGCAGTTTTGTCTGAGAGTTTCTATCTGCTTTGCGGATATGGGATCAGAAATGGGTTCGCTTCGGTCTGTGGTCGGGACGTTATGGTCCATCGTGGCGAAAGTAAGCTCGGGCCGTCTTACTCCCCGCCCCGTGATTCTTAGCCCTTCAAACGCCTGGGGTGAAGTGACTTCGTGAACGAGGTGAAGATCTATGTAGAGAAGGGACGGTTTGCCCTCTTCTTCGTGAACGAGGTGAGATTCCCAGATTTTGTCAAAAAGAGTTGTTCCCGCCATGATTAACTGCTCCAAAGCGCCGTTTTTTCATTTCCGAATCGCGCTTCTTTCCCAAGCTCCTCCTCTATGCGCAGAAGCTGGTTGTACTTCGCTATTCTGTCGCTTCTGGACGCCGACCCGGTTTTAATCTGCCCGGCGTTTGTGGCAACCGCGATATCCGCTATCGTCGAGTCTTCAGTCTCTCCCGAGCGATGGGATATTATGTAACTATAACCCGCCTGTTTGGCCATCTCAATAGCCTCGAGGGTCTCGGTAAGCGTTCCTATCTGGTTTACCTTTATAAGGATGGAGTTTGCCACGCCCGAGCTTATTCCGTCTGAAAGTCTCTTGGTGTTCGTCACGAAAAGATCGTCTCCGACGAGCTGGACGGCGGAACCTATTTTCTTTGTAAGAGCTTTCCACCCTTCCCAGTCGTTTTCATCCAATGGGTCTTCTATGGAAACGATAGGGTATTTTTCTATCCACTCCTCGTATATTTCCATTAACTGGGCCACCGGCACGGTTTTACGTTCCACGTGATATTTGCCCTCGTGAAAAAACTCGCTTGAAGCTACGTCAAGCGCTATTGATATCTGCTTTGCGGGGTTGTATCCCGCTCTCCATATGGCCTCTATTATGCATTCGAGGGCTTCTTCGTTTGATCCCAGAGAGGGCGCGAAACCTCCTTCATCTCCGACCGCCGTTGAGAGTTTCTTGGTTCCCAGTATGGATTTCAGCGCGTGAAAGGTTTCCACTCCCGCCCGAAGGGCTTCCCGGAAAGTGGGAAAACCATGGGGCACTATCATGAATTCCTGGAAATCAAGGTTGTTATCCGCGTGAGCGCCGCCGTTTATTATGTTCATAAGCGGCACGGGAAGGGTGTTGGCATCCTCGCCTCCGAGGTAGCTGAAAAGAGATGTCCCGGCGGAATTTGCGGCTGCTCTCGCCGAAGCTAGCGAAACACCTAGGATGGAGTTCGCTCCGAGCCGGGACTTTGTTTCTGTTCCGTCAAGTTCTATCATGGTTCGGTCTATTAGAGCCTGGTCGCTTGCGTCAAGACCCTCAAGGCGCGGGGCTATTATGTCTTGGACGTTCTTTACCGCCCCGAGAACCCCTTTTCCCAGGTACCTGTGCTTTTCCCCGTCCCGAAGCTCAAGAGCTTCGTGCTCTCCGGTCGATGCTCCGGAGGGGACCATAGCCCGCCCGAAGGCGCCGTCCGCGCAGCGCACCTCCACCTCTATGGTGGGATTTCCCCTTGAATCCAGTATTTCTCTTGCTCTTATTTCGCTTATCTGGGCCATTTATTAACTCCTTTGAGGTTTTAGAAAGGTACTGGAATTATATACATAACTACACATATACTATTCTTGGCCGAACGGGAGCACTCTCCCGCTTATCTTCCACCCTTCCGGCCATGCGGCTAAGATTCCCGCCCGCAATCGAGAGACCCCGATGAAGGATATTTAACGCTGCGTTTACGTCCCTGTCTGCCTTGTATCCACATGAGCATTTATGCGTTCGCACAGATAGGTCTTTTTTTACCATTGCTCCACAACTTGAGCACTTCTGCGAAGTATTCCTGGGATTCACATACACCATCTTAACGCCAGCACTTTCAGCCTTTTCGCCAAGCAGGGTCATGAATTTGCCCCAAGTCTGTTCCGAAATGCTCTTTGCCAAATGTCTGTTGCCAAGCATGTCTTTTGTCTTTAGTTTTTCTACTGCTATGAAGTTGTACATCTTGGTTAACTCCGATGTTAACCTATGCAGATAGTTCCTCTCCCCGTCCGTGAGTCTCTGCCATTCCTTCGCGAGCAACGAGACAGCCTTTCTCCTGTTGTTTGACCCTTTAACCTTTCGGGACACGGAGCGTTGCAGTCGTATCAGTTTCTTTCTGTCCATCTCTCGCTTCTCTACAGCCTCTCCATTGCTCATAGTCAAACGCTTCGATATGCCCGCGTCTATGCCTACGGGATTGCTTATCTCTTTGGCAGGTTCTACGTCCGTCAGTTCGTAGGATAACGCCACTTCCGTGCGCAACGGCTTTCTTGTAATCCGTATTGCCTTGAGCAGACTATTCGGAGGAAGTTCTCGGGATGGTTTTAACTCTATCCGAGGAAGTCCCTTGACCTTAATCACAAGCTTGTTTCCTTCCTGCTTGAGCATTCGCCAGCACTGATCGTTTATCTCTATCGTTCGCCAACGCCGACTGCTCTTGAAACGGGGGAAGCCTCCATGCTTAAAGAACCGCTTGTATGCCTTGTGAAGCCTGGACAATGCGCCGCGGAACACAATAGCGGAAACAGCTTCATACTCCGGCAAGTCCGCCCTGACCTCGGTGAGTTCCTTGCACTGGTCATAATACGAGCGGCCCTCGCCTGTCTTCTTGTAGCAGTCAATGCGAGACTCCAAACCTGCATTGTACAGTTCAGTACACATGCGGAAAACTTGAGACAGTCTCTCATGACCTGACCTTGAGACCCTCACTCGACATTTGTAAGTCCTTACCATTACTGTATATTATACCTCATTGTCCAGTTGTTTTCATGTTCGTTATCTGAATCTGTGTAGTTATGTATATAAGTCCCGAAAGGTATCAAACTACCACGCGGGGCAAAACAATCAAACCTTTTTTAAGCTCTCCCCGACTCGAGGCGGCGGGGCAGTAAATCGGGTGAATCAGACTGGATTGTTCGGTCTGTCAGTGGTGATTTCCCCGTCCTTTAGGTTTATTATCCTTTTCGAGTGGGAGGCTATGTCTTCTTCGTGCGTTATCATTACTATCGTTTTTCCCTGTTCGTTCAGGTCCCTGAATATTTTCATTATCTCGTAACTGGTGGCCGTATCCAGATTTCCGGTTGGTTCGTCTGCGAGTATTATCCTCGGGTCGTTTACAACTGCCCTCGCTATCGCCACTCTTTGCTGCTGTCCTCCCGAGAGCTGGTTAGGAAGGTGATCCGCCCTCTGACCGAGTCCGACGAGAACGAGCGCGGCTGAGGCAAGCTTTTTTCTCTTCGCTCCCGCAATGGCGGAATAGACCAGCGGCAGCTCCACGTTTTCAAGTGCCGTCGTCCGCGGCAGCAGGTTAAAGCTCTGGAAGACAAAACCGATTTTCGTGCTTCTTATCTCTGCCTTCCCGTCCGTTTCAAGTTCCATTATATCAGTACCGTCAAGCAGGTAGTCTCCGCGGCTCTGTGTATCAAGGCAGCCGATAATATTCATAAGGGTGCTTTTGCCTGACCCGGAAGACCCCATGATGGCGACGAATTCTCCCTGTCCGATTTCAAGGTTTATCGACCGAAGCGCTTCGACCTGCACTTTTCCGTTCGAGTAGGTTTTGCCGATGTTTTTAAGCTTGATTACAGGCGGTGTCATCAGAATCTTTTCGGCTGGGGAAGCGCAAAGCCCGGACTCTTGCTGTTTCCACCGGACATGGTGTACTCAACCACTATAGAGTCTCCTTCGGAGAACGGGCCGTTTACGATTTCTGTGTGGAAGTCATCGCTTATCCCGGTTTCTATTCCTACGGCCGAGAGTTTTCCCTGCCTGAGGGTCCAGACGTTCTCACCCGCCTCAGTTGCGACGGCCGAAGATTTCGGGGGAATGAAGCGAAGCGCCGCGGTGGGAACTTTCAGTACGTCTTTTTTGGTTGATATGACTATTTTTACTTCGGCGGTCATCCCGGGTTTTAACTCAAGTTCCGGGTTCTCCACGAGGCACGTTACGTTGTAGGTAACGACGTCGTTTTTTATACTGGGTGAGTTCGCCACTTCCCTCACCTTCGCGCTGAAATTTTCCCCTGGGAAGGCGTCAACCCTGAAAAGGGCGTCCTGACCCTCGTTTATCTTTCCTATATCGGCTTCACTTACATTTGAAACCAGGTGAAGAGTTCGCGGGTCTTCGGCGAGTATGTACAGGGGCTCGGATTTGTTCGGGTGTATCTGTTCGCCGATTATGATGTTTTTTTCAAGCACCATGCCGTCAAGCATGGAAGTGATTTGCGTCGCGTCGAGGTTCCTCTGGGCCGTTTCCAGATCAGCCTGGGCTTTTTCCCGGGTGGCGGCTGCCAGGCTGTGTTCGGAAAGAGATTTGTTGAATTCCTCCCGGGAGATAAGCTCTTTTTCATAAAGCCTTTTGTTCGCCTCGTGCGAGTTGGTTGAGATCTCAAGGTCTGTAACGGTTTTTTTCAGTATCTGCTTAAAATACTCGACGTCTCCCGAGAGACCCTCCGGTTCCTCCATGAGGGCTAGCATCTGACCCTTTCTAACCTCATCGTTTACCTCCGAGTGGATTTCCTTTATCGTTCCGTTTATTTCGGAATATATCCTCGCTTCTTTTGTGGGTTTTAGGGTTCCCGAAGCTCTTACCAGCGAAGTTATGGTTCCTCTCTCGATTTTCTGCGTTACGTATTTTATTTGGCCTTCTTTTTTTCCAAAAAAAAGGAAGTATCCGCCGACGATAACAACTACGGCGGCGACGGCGTAGAGAATTTTTGAGCGGGACAAGTTTTTCATGGTATATCTTTTCCGCAGAGGCTTAGAAGTCTTAACCTCACTGTTTTATAGTCATAGATGGAGTTTTTATAGTCCGCTACGGCCCCTTCGTAAAGCGCCTGCGCTTCGGCAAGTTCTATTTTTGAAGTGCTTCGGGCTGCGTGTCTTTCCTTTGCAAGTCGCAGGTTCTTCTCCGATATTGATTCCGACTCCGCGAGTATTCCCATCTTTTTCTCAAGGTGTTTGAGTTCGAGGTAGAGTTCTCCGACGGAAAGAACGATTCTGTTTCTGAGCAGTTCCGTCTGCGCGTTGTTTCTTACGAGTTCAGCTCTTGACTGCGCCATCTGGCCGAATCTTGAGAATCCTTCGAAGATGGGAATCTTTACGCCGACCCCGGCGATAAGCGCCGGCGTCTGGGCGCCTTCCCCTTCAAACCTGTACGCGGCCCTGCCGAATACCGACGGGAGAAACTTTCCTCTGTTCTCCGCAAGCGAGGCTCTTATTCCGTCGCGGTCTGCCGAGAGGCTCTTTACTTCCGTGTTTTCGGAAAGGGCGAAACGGACAAGATCTTCTCTGGTCTCATTTACCTTCTCATAGACTAGATTCTCCCGGATATCGAATTGCCCGAGCGAGGGATCGTTCATCAGGTGCCTGAGGTTGAGCATGGCGAGTTCATAGGAGTTTTCTCTTGAGACGAGTTCGAGTTTTGCCTGCTGCAAGTCGATTTCTGCCTGACTTAGCTGCTGAGCGGATTTTTTCCCGACGGCGAAAAGCTCTTCGGTCTTCTCAAGAAGCCATTTTCTGCGCTGAGTTTTTGTAGCCGCCCCCTGAAGCCGGTTTTTCTCGGAAAGGGCTTGGTAGTAGGCGATGCGCGTGTCGCGCACAAGCATCGTTTTTGAGCCCGTAAGCGAATGTTCTGCGGATTCGAGGTAATGTTTTCTTGCTTTTACCCTTGCTCTTGTCTTTCCGAAGTCCCATATCATCTGATCGACGTAAAAGCCGGACTCCCTTCCCACAAACGGAACTACGAGTTTTCCCTTGAGCTGGGGGTAAAGGGGAGCTTTTGTCTGCCTGAGTATTGATTTCGAGATGTCTACTTCGGAACGGGAAATCCGAAGTTCAGGGTTGTTCAGCAGAGCTATCTCGACGGCCCGCTCAATCGGGATTATCTCCTGTGTCCACGCGGTCTGGGAAAACAGCAGCAGTGAAATCAGAGAAAGAAGGAGTTTTTTCGGTATACTCATCATGTGGCAGCCGTCGGTGTGCCGCTTGAGCGCGGATGAAAGAGAATATCGATAAAGACCAAACGCCGCTTGGCGTATATGTCCATATTCCATACTGTCTTACCAAATGTCCGTATTGTGATTTTAACTCCTATGGGACTAATGGCAACTTTCCAGAGGATGATTACGTCCGTGCTCTGGAAAGGGAAATTGAAAGTTCCCGGCGGACTCTTGAAGGCAGAGAGATAAGCACGGTGTTTTTCGGGGGAGGAACCCCGTCGCTTTTCAAACCCCGAAACATAGAGTTGGTAATGGAGAAACTCGCTTCGATCGCGTCTTTTTCACCCACGGCAGAAGTAACCCTTGAGGTGAACCCCAGAACCGCTGATAAGGAAAAGCTAGTTTCGCTCAAGCGCATCGGAGTAAACAGAATAAGCGTCGGCGTACAGTCTTTTTCCCAGAGAAAGCTTGATTTCTACGGAAGATACACGGCTCCGGATGACTGTACAAGAGCTCTTTGCGATGTTCAGGACGCGGGTTTTCGCAACTATAATCTGGATCTTATATACGGAAGCTCGCGGGAAACCCGGGAAGAGTTTGAGAAAGATATTCGTACCGGCGTCAGTTTCTCTCCGACCCATATATCCGCCTACTGCCTTACGATTGAGCCTGGTACGGAGTTTGCGACGCTTTTACGCAAAGGGAAACTCTCTATTCCCGATGATTCCGTTCTGGTCAGGTTTATGCAAAGCGCGCGGGAGATTCTAGAGGGGGAGGGGTACGGCAATTATGAAATATCGAACTTCGCGCGAAGCGGTTATGAGTGCAGGCACAACCTTATCTACTGGAACTGCCATGATTACCTGGGTGTAGGTGCCGGGGCCCATTCCCACATTCGCCGCGAGGGAGAAAAGGGATGGGGAAGAAGATGGTCAAACGTAAGAAATCCGGAACTCTACATGAAACGGATTGCGGGCGATGGAAGTGCTGTCTCAGCCTCTTATGATCTCTCGCGGACAACGGCCTTTGAAGATACGCTTCTTATGGGGCTTAGGCTTCGTGGCGGGGTAGGAATTGAAGATATAAAAGAACGCTTAGGCTTCGAACCTGACGCTTGCGGCCTTGAATACCTTGAGTCAGACGGCTTTATTCTCACAGGCGGCGGCCGCTTGAGACTCACCGCCAAGGGAAGGGTTTTTACCAATGAGTTGGTGGCGAGGGTGTGCGAGGTTTTTCACTGATCCTGCTACGGGTTCTCTAAATAGTGTTTTTTACTTCTGACTTCAACATAGAATCCTTTTTCATCCTTGCCGGCGTACTTCATGAACTCATAATAAGCGGGACGTAGAAAACGAGCGGTGAATTTGCCCTTTTTTACTTTTACGTAAGGTATGTTCTGCTTGGCTATGGTGAGAGTCGTCAAATCCAGTTTTTCCAGGGATTCATCGTTTAACCTTATGGAAAAACCGTCTTCTGTCTTAATGACCATGGTAACAACAAAAGGGGTATCCTCGCACTTGACGTAGACCCTGCTAATTCCTTCTTCAACGAAGAATCTTCCGTTCTCGTCCACGTTGAGATTCTTGTTGTTCTCAAGGTATGTCCACCTGTGGGTTATCCTAATCCCGTCCTGGAACCATCTGCCGCGGCTGTCTATGAATATTCTGGGCTCTTTGCTCTGCTGCCTGTTTTTCATATCCCGATAGTTTTTACGACGACCCTTTTTCTTCTTCTGCCGTCAAACTCGCCGTAGAAGATTTCCTGCCAGGGGCCGAGATCGAGGTCTCCTTCCGTTACGGGAACCATCACTTGGTGGTGCATGAGGAGATTTTTCAGATGGGCGTCGCCGTTATCTTCCCCCGTGCGGTGATGTTTGTAATCTTCCCTGAAGGGGGAGATGCCTTCAAGCCACTCCCAGATGTCCTCGAAAAGTCCTTGCTCAAGGTCGTTTACGAATACAGAAGCCGTTATGTGCATTGCGGAAACGAGGACAAAACCCTCGCTTACGCCGCTTCGCCCCACGATCTGTCTTACCGTCGGAGTTATGTGAACGAACTCCCTTTTTTTGTCTGTTTTAAACCACAGATACTCTGTATGAGATTTCAAGATACGCCTCCTTAGCTTTTTTCCGGTAACTATAACTTTGTCCGCCGAGGATTTCCCAATCTGTTTATTTTTTGAGGATTTGTTGTACCCTATGTTGTCTTTTAGTTGCTGAAAAATTCCTGCGCGAGCGTTCCTCGCAGGTTTTTCCTGGGAGATTTAAAAGATGAAAATAGCCGTTATAGGAACGGGTTACGTGGGGCTTGTCACGGGAGCGTGTTTTGCCGGAAGCGGAAACAGCGTTTTGTGCGTTGACATAGACGAAAACAAGATCGAAAGTCTTCGGCGCGCCGAGGTTCCGTTCTTCGAACCCGGTCTTGATAAGATAGTGCGCACCAATATAGATGAGGGAAGACTTTCTTTTACTACCGACATAGCTTCGGCCGTCAGAGAATCCTTTCTGATATTCATCGCGGTCGGAACTCCTCAGGCGCAAGACGGTGAAGCCGATATCTCTTCTGTTCTTGATGTGGCGCGGTCAATAGGACACAATCTCGACGGCTACAAGATAGTCGTAACCAAAAGCACGGTTCCCGTTGGCACTACCGAGAAGGTGCGCGACACCATAAAATCTCTCACGGATCAGGAATTCGGCGTGGCGTCAAACCCGGAGTTTCTGAAGGAAGGCGCGGCGGTTGAGGATTTTCTTAAGCCCGACAGGGTCGTTATAGGAATTGAGGATGAATCGGTAGGTTCAGTTCTGAGGGAGCTTTACTCCCCTTTTATGAGGTCTGCCGACAGGACAATCGTGGTTTCCATCCGCTCTTCCGAAATGTCAAAGTATGCCTCAAACGCGATGCTTGCCACCAGAATATCGTTTATGAACGATATAGCGAACCTGTGCGAGCTTCTGGGCGCAAACGTATCCCAGGTGCGCTCGGTGATGGGTTCTGACTCGAGGATAGGCAGATACTACCTTTACCCGGGGGTCGGATACGGAGGGTCATGTTTTCCAAAGGACGTGAAGGCCCTTGAGAAAATGGCGCGTGATGTCGGATATGAACCCGAGGTGATAACCGCGGTTGATTGCGTGAATGCGGCCCAGAGGGAGAGATTTTTCAATAAAATAGCCGGATTCTTCGGCGATCTTCGCGGAAAGAGAATCGCCGTGTGGGGAATTTCGTTTAAGCCCAATACCGATGACATAAGAGAAGCCCCGTCGCTTTACGTGATAGGCAGACTGCTTGAGGCTGGATGTTCGGTTGCCGTCCACGACCCGGCTGCCATGGAAAACGCGAGGGCCGTTCTCAAAGACAAAGTGGATTACTTCGAATCCTACTATGATGCCTGCAGGGACGCGGACGCCCTTGTGGTTCACACTGAGTGGAGCCAGTACAGACAGCCGAATTTCGAGAGAATTAGGGAACTTATGAAGACCCCCGTAATATTTGACGGAAGAAATGTTTATGACCACACAAAACTGAAGACCTTGGGCATAACGTATTTCGGAATCGGCAGGTGACAAAAATGGACTGGAAGTGGTTTTTACTGCCATGCATATAATCGTTTCGGGTTGCGCGGGATTTATAGGCGCCAGGGTATGCGAGTTTCTGCTTGAGCGCGGGGATTTGGTTTTCGGCCTCGATAACATGTCGGATGCTTACGACGTGAGACTCAAACACCACAGGCTAGAAACTCTTTTCGAGCGGGAGGGGTTCAATTTTTTCGGGTGCGATATATCGGATAACGCCAGGCTTCTTTCTGTGTGTGAAGAAATAAAGGGTTTTTGCGAGGGTGGCCGAATTGACTGCATAATTAATCTGGCGGCTCGGGCAGGTGTTCGCCAGAGCATTGAGAACCCCTGGATATATTACTCTACTAACGTGACGGGGACTCTTAATCTCCTTGAATTCTGTCGCTCCGAGGGGATAGGCAAATTTGTGCTCGCTTCAACTTCGAGCGTTTACGGGGGAAACGATATTCCTTTCAGCGAGGATATGAAGACCGACTACCAGCTTTCTCCCTACGCATCTTCAAAAAAATCCGCCGAGGGTCTTTGCTCGGTTTACAACTCCCTTTACGGAATAGACATCTCGGTGCTTCGCTACTTTACCGTTTACGGTCCCGCTGGAAGACCCGATATGAGCATTTTTCGGTTCATAAAGTGGATAGACGAAGGACAGGAGATAGAAATACTCGGCGACGGGGAGCAGAAAAGAGATTTTACCTACGTTGACGATATCGCCGCGGGGACGGTTCTGGCGATAAGGAATCTCGGCTTTGAGATAATAAACCTCGGAAGCGCGACCTCGGTTTCCCTAAACGAGATCATAGGCGTAATGGAACGCAGAACCGGCAAAAGGGCCAAGATCGCTTGCAGCCCTCCGCATCCTTCCGATATCAAGGTTACCTTGGCAAACATAGACAAGGCGAAGAGGGTCTTGGACTGGGAGCCTTGCTTTGACATTGAAACGGGCATTGAAAACTCGCTCAGGTGGTATAATGCCAACAGGGCTCTTGCGCAGAGCATAGAAGTTTGATACGCTGTAGCGGTTTCGGGGGAGTAATCCCGGTTTTTGCGTCGGTCTTGACAAATTCCGCCGGCTTTTTATAAGTTTAGAATCATTTTACGAACAGAAAACTGTTTCTATGGCTAAATCCCTTGTAATAGTTGAATCTCCATCAAAGGCGAGAACAATAAGAAAATATCTCGGCCGGGATTTCCGCGTGGAAGCTTCTTCGGGGCATCTTATAGATCTTCCGAGCAACAAACTCGGAGTTGATATCCAAAACGATTTCAAGCCCGACTATACCG
The DNA here is from genome assembly GCA_965229995.1 of Thermodesulfobacteriota bacterium. Classification (GTDB taxonomy): domain Bacteria; phylum Desulfobacterota_D; class UBA1144; order Nemesobacterales; family Nemesobacteraceae; genus Nemesobacter. The sequence goes on from OZ245933.1 coordinate 634,012, forward strand.
TCATAAAGGGCAAAACTAAGTATCTTGAGAATCTGAAAAAAGCGGCGCGAGACGTGGAAAAAGTTTATCTGGCCTCTGATCCGGACAGGGAAGGGGAGGCCATCGCGTGGCATATAGCCAACCGTCTTGATCTCTGGGATAAGGCCCAGAGGGTGCTTATACACGAAATAACGGAAGCCGGAGTCAGGGATTCCATGAGCAGACCGCTTGAGATCAACAGGGACCGTTTTGAATCTCAGCAGGCGAGAAGAATTCTTGACAGAATCGTCGGCTACAAGGTGAGTCCCGTTCTCTGGAAGAAGGTAAGGAAGGGACTGAGTGCGGGGAGGGTGCAGAGCGTCGCCCTGAGATTCGTTGTGGAGAGAGAGAGGGAAATTGAGAATTTCAAGCCCCAGGAATACTGGACACTTGATGCGCTCCTTAAGAAAAATGCAGCCCCAGACGCGAACGCCTTTACGGCTTCGCTCCATATGTTCCGGGGAAAAAAGGCCAAAGTTGAAAACGCACAGCAGTCAGAAGAGATAGTTTCCGCGCTTTCGGGGAAAGACTTTGTCGTAGGGTCGGTAGAAAAGAAAGAAAGGAGAAGAAATCCGCTTCCCCCTTTCATAACCAGCACTCTTCAGCAGGATTCCTCGAAAAAAAACCGCTTCTCCGTAAAAAAGACGATGTCGGTTGCCCAGGCACTCTACGAGGGAGTTGAGCTTGGAAGCGAAGGGCCGGTCGGACTAATTACATACATGAGAACCGATTCGGTTAGGGCGTCTGAAAACGCCGTCGAGGAAGCAAGGGGTTTCGTATCCGAGAATTACGGAGGCAATTACATACCGAAGCGCCCGAATGTGTTTAAGGTAAAAAAATCCGCACAGGACGCCCATGAATGCATAAGGCCCACCTTCCCCTCAAAACAGCCCGATGAACTAAGGAAGTTCCTCACCGAGGACCAGTACAAGCTTTACACCCTTATATGGAAAAGGTTCATCGCCTCGCAGATGACCCCGGCTGTATACGACCAGACTCGTGTTGACATCACGGCGGGCGAAGCCGTTTTCAGGGCCACCGGTAATGTGATGAAGTTTCCGGGTTTTACTGCCGCCTACGAGGAGACTGTGGAAAAAGAAGAAAACAACGGAGTTGGTAAGAACTCCAGAAGAGACGAGGACAAACGGCTTCCTGAGCTTTTTGAAGAAGACGTTCTTTCTCTTCTAAAAGAACTTGACCCCAAGCAGCATTTTACTCAGCCTCCTCCAAGATATTCTGAAAGCTCGCTTGTGAAGGAGCTTGAGGAAAAAGGCATCGGAAGACCTTCGACCTACGCGTCCATCCTTTCAACTATACAGGACAGGGGATACGCCGAGCGGCAGAAGGGAAGGTTTATTCCGACCCCTCTGGGTTTCTCCGTAAACGATTTTCTGGTGGAGGGGTTCCCGGGGATAATGAGCGAGGAGTTTACAGCCCGTATGGAGAGCGATCTTGACAGAGTGGAGGAAGGTGAAGTCCACTGGGTTGAACTGTTGCGGGGCTTCTACGAAGAGTTCTCAAAGAGCCTGACCAGAGCCGAGGAGGAAATCGAGGGGCGCAAGGTGGAGATTCCAACCGATATCGAATGCGACAAGTGCGGTGCTCCCATGGTGATAAAGGAAGGGCGCTACGGGCAGTTTCTTTCCTGCTCTGGGTATCCGGAGTGTAAGAACGCAAAGGATTTCAAAAGAGCAGAGGACGGGGAAATCATCGTAGGGAAGAAAACCGATCCCGAGATCTGCGATGATATCGAATGCGACAAGTGTGGTGCTCCCATGGTGATAAAGGAAGGGCGCTACGGGCAGTTTCTTTCCTGCTCAAGGTATCCCGATTGCAAAAACCCCAAGGAATTCACGAGGGAAGACGGCAGGATTGTCATAAAGAAGAAAGAAGCTCCCCAGATCCGCGAAGATGTTAAATGCGAGAAGTGCGGCAAGCCCATGGTAGTTCGCCGCAGCCGACGCGGGCCGTTTCTCGGCTGCAGCGGCTATCCCAAGTGCAGAAGCACCCTTAATCTCGATAAAGACGGCAATATAGTTAGAAAAGCCGCTAAAGCGGAAAAACACTGATTCATAATGCAGGGCGAGCTGGAAAAATCTCTGAGTCGTCTTGAAAACCCCCTTGATTTTGCCTCAAAGAATAATTTTTTGAATCTTGACAGAATGGTTGACCTGGAAGGAAACGTAAGGAATTTATGCACAAAAGTCCTTACCTCCGCTCCTCCGGCAGAGATAAAAGCTCTCATAACAGCCCTTCGGGATTCTTTTTCCGATTTTGAGGGATTGGGGCGGCCAGAGAAAAGAAAAAAAATATCTTCTGCCCTCTTGGTCATGCGCAAGACAATAGGCCTTGCCAGAAAAAGCGAGCGAGGAAGTCTCCCTAAAAAAACATCTGCCCCTGGAAGAAAGCCTCTCTCGGGTGGGAACCCCTTTTCTCTAAGCGTCACGCGTCTTGAGGGGATCGGATCAAGGGTTGGGGGATTTCTCGCAAAAAAATCCATACGTACCGTTTCTGATCTTCTTTTTTATTCTCCGAGAAAATACGACGACCGAAGAAAGATAGCTGACATATCGGAAGTCGTTCCCGGGGATTCCTGCACTGTTCGTGGCAGGGTTGTTTCTGTGAGCGACATAAGAAACAGAAAGAGAAGCTTTTTCCAGGTAGTACTCTACGACGGAACGCAGAGGCTGCGACTCACCTGGTTTAACTACAAGGCTTCCTATCTGAGGGGAATTTTCAAGAAAGAAAGAAATTTCATAGTTCACGGCAAAGTATCGCTCGGCCCGGGAGGCAGAACTCTTCAGATAATTCATCCGCTTCCCCAGGACATCGAGATAATAGAAGATGAAGAAGATACAGGGAACCCTCTTCAGTTTGGAAGAATCGTTCCCGTCTACCCGCTTACAGAAGGTCTTACGCAGAAAAAGCTGAGGGAGGCGGTAAGAAACGCTCTTGACGGCTACGCGCAGGACTTCAAGGGGCTTATCCCGAAAGACATTCAGGAAAAACACGACCTGATGAACTTGCCTGAGGCACTTGAGCAGGTGCATTTCCCTCCGGGCGACATCCTCCCGGTTGATTTTGACGACCCCGGGTCGGTCGCGGCCTCGCAGGCTCACAGGACCGTTATATTCTTTGAGTTTTTCGTCCTTCAGCTCGGCCTTTTTTCCAAAAAACGAAAAGTGGACGAGAGTCACGGCATATCTTTTAACTCCAGCAGCGCTCTTTCAGAAAAACTTCTCCGCTCACTTCCTTTCGATCTTACTCACGCCCAGGAAAAGACTATTTCGGAGATAGCGGACGATATGGTCTCTCCGCACCCGATGAACAGGCTCCTTCAGGGTGATGTGGGAAGCGGAAAAACTCTTGTCGCCCTTGTCTCCATGCTCCGGGCGGTTGAGTCCAGTTATCAGGCCGCACTTATGGTTCCGACGGAAATACTGGCCGAGCAGCATTTTCGAAACATGAGACAAATGACCGAGAACATAGGAGTAAGCGTAGTTCTTCTTAAAAGTGCGCTTTCAAAAACGGATAAATCCCACGTTCATGAAGAAATAAAAACCGGACAAGCCGATATCGTGGTGGGAACCCACGCCCTGATCTCAGAAGCGGTGGATTTTAAGGCCCTCGGGTTCGTAGTAATAGACGAGCAGCACAGGTTCGGAGTTATTCAGAGGGCTAAGCTTGTACGGAAAGCGACGGTGCCTGACGTGCTGGTTATGACGGCTACTCCAATTCCGAGAACCCTCGCTATTACCGTGTACGGAGATCTTGAAATCTCCGTGATCGATGAGCTTCCTCCTTCGAGAAAAAAGGTAGAGACGTTTGTTCTTAGGGATACGCAGAAAAACCGAACATGGTTTTACGATCAGACAAGAAAAAGACTTAAAGAAGGTCGCCAGGCCTATTTCGTCTATCCTTTTATAGAGGAATCCGAGAATCAGGATTTCAAGCGCGTGAGGCACGTAACCAAAATGGTTGAGGAACTGCGCGAAGAGTTCTCCGAGTTTCACGTTTCTCTTCTCCACGGCAGGATGAAAAGCGATGAGCGAGAAGGTGTGATGGACGATTTTCTCGCGAAGCGAAGCGATATTCTCGTGTCCACAACGGTGATAGAGGTCGGAGTTGATGTTCCCAACGCTACTGCCATCGTTATAGAAAACGCGGAACGATTCGGACTCTCACAGCTTCACCAGATGAGGGGAAGAGTGGGGAGGGGAAGGCATGAATCAACCTGCTACATAGTGTATTCGTTTGTGTCGGGAGAGGAGTCCGAGGAGAGGCTTAGAATAATGGGTGAAACCTCAGACGGTTTCAGAATCTCTGAGTTTGATCTTGCCAACAGGGGTCCCGGGGAATTTATGGGCACAAAACAGTCTGGGGTTCCCGGTTTCAGTTTTGCCAACCTTATAAGAGATTCCGCGCTGCTGAACGAGTCAAGAGATTGCGCCCGCGGATTAAAGGGCAAGGTGGATAATTGCGCAGAATACGAAAAACTCTTCACGCACGTAACGGAAAAATGGGGTGAAATGCTCGAACTGGATACGAACTCATAAGATGCCGGGCGGGTATCGCTTCTTGCCTTGTTTTTTCTTGGCGCAAAGCCTGGGGCTTAACCTTCGATAAGGAGAGTTTCAGGATCTTCGATAAGTTCCTTTATTCTTACGAGAAACTGCACTGCTTCCTTTCCATCGACTATCCTGTGGTCGTAGCTAAGAGCTGTGTACATCATCGGCCTTATGACTATGTCTCCGTTCAGCGCCACGGGCCTCTCCTCTATTTTGTGAAGTCCTAATATGGCGACCTGCGGCGGATTCAGTATAGGGGTGCTCATAAGGGAACCGTACACTCCGCCGTTTGTTATGGTGAAAGTCCCGCCGAAGATCTCATCAAGCGAGAGGGTGTTCGCGTTTGCCTTTGCGGCGAGTTCTTTAACCTCTTTTTCTATCTGCGCGAAGGTCTTTCTGTCGGCTTCTCTTATTACGGGAACGACAAGTCCTCCCTCAGCCCCTACAGCTATTCCGATGTCGTAGTAGTCCTTGTAGATTATTTCATCGCCTTGGATCTCCGCGTTTATCTCAGGAAACAGCTTGAGTGCTCCGATAGCGGCCTTTATGAAGAAGGAAGAAAAACCGAGGCCAACTCCGTATTTTTCCCGGAAAGCGTCTTTTTTTCTCGAACGAATCTCCATTACGTTTGACATGTCAATTTCGTTAAAAGTGGAGAGTATGGCGGCTGTCTGTTGAGCTTCCACAAGACGTCTTGCGATAGTCCTGCGACGTCTCGACATTTTCATCCTTCTTTCCTTGTTCGCGGTAAGTTGGGATAGGGACGGGAAAAGTTCGGGTGATACCGGAGTTTCGAGAATTTGTTCCTCCGAGGGACCCCCTTGTGGGATTTCTTCTCTGGTTCTCTCGGATTCAAGGTGTTTTTCCACGTCATCTTTCGTGATCCTGTTCCCCGCGGGTACGACCTGGGAAAGGTCAACTTCGTTTTGTTCAGCGATATTTCTCGCCACGGGAGTCACGCGGACCTGGGGTTCTTCTTCCTGCTGCTTTTCCCGCGGAGTTTCTTCGCTTTTCGGTTCTGGTACGGCCTCAGTTCTCTTAGCGGTTTTTTCTGTATCGTCTTTGCGTTCTGATACCTCGATGGTTCCCAGTATGTCTCCTACCTCGACGTCCTCATCGGCTTTCTTTGCTATTGAAGCCAAGATCCCTGTTGCTTCGGCAGCGACTTCAAAATTCGCCTTCTCAGTTTCAAGCTCAACTACGGTTTCCCCGAGTCTTACGTTATCTCCCTGCTGCTTGGTCCACTTTATTATTGTCGCTTCTATCACTGAATCTCCCAGATGTGGAACGACGATATTCTTGGCCATTTTTTCCTCGCTTTTGTGTTTGTTTTTAGATATCTCTGTGCCAGGTTATGCCGCTTTGCTCATTTCCTTCCACTACTTCGTCTATACTGAAGGCCTGTCTTATAAGCAGGTTCTGATTGTATTTGTGCATGGAGGAAAGTCCTTCGGAGGGGCTTGAGTAACGTTTTCTCCCTATATAGCTTAGGGGAAAGCGCTTTTTGATAATCTTTCTTCTGAAAAAAGGCAGCATGTATTTCCAGGCCCCCGCATTCTGGATTTCTTCCTGCACCCAGACTACCTCTTCAAGTTTAACATACCTTTCCAGAATGGCGCTTACCTCTTCTTTGGGTCTTGGGTAAAGCTGCTCGATTCTTGCTATTGCCACGTCAGGTGATTTGGCCCTGAGTCCGCTTGAGATCAGGTCAACGTATATCTTGCCGCTGCAGAATATGAGTCTTCTGACTTTTTTCGCCTGTCTCGTACCCATGGGGTCGTCGATTACCGGGAGCCATTTTCCTTCGGAGAGATCTTTAAGAGACGAGTTCATCATCGGGTTTCGCAGAAGTCCCTTGGGCGTCATGATGATCAGAGGAAGGGGGTCTTTTTCAAGCAGCAGGGCTTGGCGGCGAAGCACATGGAAAAACTGCGCGGATGTAGTGCAGTTCACTATCCTTATATTGTATTCCGCAGCTGACATGAGAAACCTTTCAAGTCTTCCGCTTGAGTGGTCCGGTCCCTGTCCCTCATAGGCGTGGGGGAGCAGGAGAACCAGGGATGGGGTCTGACCCCATTTGGCCCTTGCCGATACGAGATATTCATCCACTATCGTCTGCGCTCCGTTTATGAAGTCTCCGTACTGAGCTTCCCATATGACAAGACAGTTTGTTCTCTCGATGCAGTATCCGTACTCAAAACCCAGACAGGCGTTTTCGCTGAGCGGACTGTTTTTTATCTCAAACGCGGCTTTTGCCTGGGGGATTTTCTGCAGGGGAGTGTGAATTGCGCCGTTTTCCGAATCATGAAGTACCGCGTGGCGGTGGCTGAAAGTTCCCCTCTCGCAGTCCTGCCCGGTTATCCTGATGGGAATGCCCTGCGCGACTATGGATGCGTAGGCAAGTTCTTCCGCCATGGCCCAGTCGATTGTCTTTTCCTTTGGGTCATCAAGAATATTTTTTCTTCTGTCACGTATTCTGGCGATCTTTGAATTTACAGTGAATCCTTCTGGAACCGAAAGGATGGAGTCATTGAGTTCGCGCAGGGTTTCGTCCGGAACCTTGGTAACCGTTCTTTTCGCTATCCCTCGTTCCGGGGAGGGTGCCGTTGATTCCTCGGGGGAATCGTCAGGAGAGATTGATTCGAATTCCTTTGAAATCTTCTCCATGTGTTTTTCCTGCAGTTCCTCTACCTGTTTTTCCGTGACGGCGCCCTTCTCTACCAGTTTTTTCGCCCAGATGTTCATTACTGTGGGATGATTATCTATGTTTTTGTATATCATGGGCTGGGTAAATCCCGGTTCGTCAGCCTCGTTGTGCCCGTACCTTCTGTAACCGACGAGGTCTATCAGGAAATGTTTTTCGAATTTGGATGTGTAGCCGAAGGCCAGGCGTATTGACTCTATGCAGGCAACCGGGTCATCCGCGTTTACGTGGACAATCGGTATTTCAAACCCCTTGGCAAGATCGCTTGCGTAAAGGGTGCTCCTGCTGTCGCTTGGAAGCGTAGTATAGCCGAGCTGGTTGTTGGTGATTATGTGTATAGTTCCACCGGCGCGATAACCCGGAAGGGCGGAGAGATTAAGCGTTTCCGCGTTTATTCCCTGTCCCATGAACGCTGAATCTCCATGTATCTGCACGGGAATTACCGCGGAAGGGTCAAATTGTGGGGAACCCGGAGCGTCATCTCTTGTTCCGCATGCTCTTGACATCCCCTGCACTACCGGATTTACCGATTCCAGATGACTGGGGTTGGGGACCAGCGTTATCTTCATGTTGCGGTCAAGCATTTCTCCCTTAGGAATATCGCGGCTTACTGCCTCATGGTACTTTACATCTCCCGTCCATCCCATGTCATCGGCAAAATCCCTTACCAGAACCGGGTCCTTGAACTTAAGCAGCGTGTACTTGTAGGTTTTTTCCATTACGTGGTGCATGACGTTCAGCCTTCCGCGATGGGCCATTCCGAGAATTATCTGGTGTATGTCGGCTTTAATCGCGAGGCGTATAAGTTCATTTAGCATTGGCACCAGCATGTCAACGCCTTCTATTGAAAACCTGAATTTCCCGGGGAAAATCCTGTGGAGGAAGTTTTCGAATACTTCTATTTTGGTCAGGTTATCCAGAAGCTCTATTTCGTTCACGGGGTTTAGGGGAGGGCGGTAGACGCCCGATTCTATGGCACCCCTCATCCACCTTCTCTCTTCTGCTTCGTAGATATGATCGTAATTATATCCCGTCGTGGACGAGTAGAGCTTTCTAAGTTTTTTTATTCCGTCAAGTGCGTCAAGGGAGTTCTCGGAGAGAGGCCATCCTATGAGCGTTGAGGGAAAGTCTCTTAGCTCTTCCTCGTCAAGCCCGAACGTTTCGGCGTGCAGAGTGAGTTCTCCGTGGAGGGGACCTCCAAGAGGGTCTATCTTGCTTTCCAGATGGCCGTGTCTTCTGATTGCCTGGGCCATGTTCGCGATGGCGACGGCCTTGCTCACGTCCTTTACGGATGACTGCTTAAAACCGTTTTTCTCGATTTCAGGTTCGATCTCAACCCTGAGGGACGAGTATTTGTCATCGGGCTTCCACCCCTCAAAAATGGTTTTCGTGGCGGGGTCAACTGAAGAAGAGTCTCTTACGTAACGTTCGTAGAGATCCACTACGTAACCGGAGTTGAGCCCGTGAAAATTTTTCCAGATGTCCATGCACCTTCCGCCTGCTCTTAGACCTGAACGGATAGAATCATAGCACAAAAAAATATAAAGCAAACAAGCATTTTGCCCGCACCGTCAAAATGACGCGAGTTATGCTCTTTGTTTCTAAAAACATCCTGACCTTAACGGTTGTTTATCCGCATTATGACATGCCGGTTCTGTCCTTAGCATAGTGTCGGTAAATCTCAGCACTAAGAACCGCCCGATGCGGGTTGATGCTCTTGGCAGATTTGTTTGGTTTCGTAAAGAAGAAGCCTTTCACGCGTTAAACCGCATCTTAACGACCCCCCGCCCTCGTCAATGAAAAAACCACAGGTCCTGCATACTCCGAACGTGCGGTTTTTGTTTGAAATCTGAATGGATCTTAGGATACTTCTCAAAACGTCTTCGGCGGCTTCTATATTTTCTCCGTCAAGAATTTTTTGTGAATTTTCAGACGACAGTCTTTCGAGCAGGCCAAAAGCTTTTTCCGTTAGGTACAGATTAACTAACCTTTTGTCGCCCTCCGCTTTTTTCTTGAGCACATAACCCTTTTCCTCAAGCACGTTTATGCTCTGGGAAGTGGTACCCTTGGTATTGCCGAGGTACTTGGTCAAAGCGCCAGCGTTGTTGCTGTATTTGTTGCATACGGAGAGATAGTTCAGAATATCCAGGTGAATTGGCAGGAGCTCAAGAGGCTTAAGAAGCTTCCTTTCTTCCGAACGAAGCAGATTGCCGATTCTCTCTATCAGGCTCAGAAGATTTCCAAGGCTCATAATAATTATAGTATCGTATCGATACTTACTTGACAAACAGTTGTTCTTTATGATAGTATTGAGTCGAAACCAAATAAGGAGATTAACAAATATGAAAACCAAAGCGATTTTTTATCATGCCGGGTGCCCGGTCTGCGTGGATGCCGAACAAGGTCTTGCGAATTCTCTTGACAAAGAAAAGTATGCGCTCGAAATCGTGCATCTCGGAGAAGACAAAAGCAGGATTTCGGAGGCGGAATCAAGCGGCGTCAGGTCTGTCCCCGCGCTGGTCATAGGCGACAGCGCGTTTCATATAAATTTTGGCGCCAGCATAAGCGACCTTGCGTAAGCGTGTTTCGGACGCGAAACGCCTGGACGACAAAGGATTCGGGTAATAATTGGTGAATCGTACGGCGGGCATTACGGAATTTTAAGGCTTTACGGGCAAGCCGTAAGAAGGTCAGTCTTCTGATTTTTTGGCAATAGTGCTTATTCCTGCCTCAAGAAGCTGCTCCGGGGAAACCTCAGACGGGGCTTCTGTAAGGGGACAGGAGCCCTTGTGCGTTTTGGGAAAAGCTATTACGTCTCTTATCGATTCTTCGTCGCGCAGAAGCATTAAAATCCTGTCAAGGCCGAGCGCTATGCCTCCGTGGGGAGGAGCTCCGAATTCAAGGGCCTCGAGGAGAAAACCGAATTTCTCCTGTGCTTCATTCTCTCCGATTCCTATTGCGTCAAACACTTTTTGCTGTATGTCTTTTCTGTGAATTCTTATGCTTCCCCCTCCTATCTCAACTCCGTTTAAGACTATGTCGTAGGATTTTGAAGCGGCGCTCCCCGGGGAACTCTCGATTTTTTCGACATCCTCGTCCTTGGGGGCGGTAAAAGGGTGGTGAACGGCGACGTGTCTTTTTTCCTTGGGGCTGTACTTGAAAAGCGGAAAATCGACTACCCAGAGGAATTCAAGTTTTTCTTCGTCAACAAACGAAAGAGTTTTACCGAGGCTTAGCCTTACGTTTGACATCACCTGGTTTACCATCTCAACGGAGTCCGCGCCGAAAAACACTATGTCTCCTTTTTCCATCAAGAGAGCGGAGGTTAAAAGCCCGCGTTCCTCTTCGCTTAGAAACTTCACTATGGGAGAGTTCCATCCATCCTCGCCGACCCTTATCCATGCAAGCCCTTTTGCCCCGAGAGAGACTGCGTATTCGGTAAGATCGTCTATTTCCTTTCTGGTGAGTTTTCCGGCTCCTCCCTTAAGGTTAAGCGCTTTTATCGCCCCTCCTTTTTCCAAGGCTCCGCGAAACACCTTGAACTGCGAGTTCTCGAATATGGAGGAGATGTCTTTTAGTTCAAGAGCGAATCTTGTATCAGGGCAGTCGGTTCCGTACCTCTCCACGGCTTCTTCATAAGGCATTCTCAAAAAAGGAGTGGGGACATCAATTCCTTTCGTCTCCTGAAGGACCGTTTTTATCATGCCTTCAACAATGGAGATCACGTCATCTTCTGAGACAAAGGACATTTCCATGTCTATCTGGGTGAATTCGGGCTGGCGGTCCGCTCTGAGATCCTCGTCCCTGAAGCATTTCACTATCTGGTAGTATCTGTCAAAACCCGAGATCATTAGGGTCTGTTTCAGTATCTGGGGCGACTGGGGGAGCGCGTAGAACTGCCCTTCGTTAAGTCTGCTCGGAACAAGAAAGTCCCTTGCACCTTCCGGAGTTGATTTCGTGAAATAAGGGGTTTCGATCTCAAGAAACCCGTTTTCGTTAAGGTAGTTTCGAACTGCGGCGGCGACTTTGTGGCGGAAGATTATGTTATTCCGCATTGGAGGTCTTCGCAGGTCAAGATAACGGTATTTCAGCCTCAGAAGCTCATCGGCGTTCACTTCGTTTTCTATAAGAAACGGTATTACTTTTGAAGTGTTAAGAACCTTTACCTGCTCTGCTATGACCTCGATCTCGCCGGTTTTAAGGTTCGGGTTTATGGTTTCCTCCGTTCTCGGCGTTACCTTACCCTTTATGGCGATTACCCATTCGTCCCGCAGTTGCTCCGCGGTCTGATGGATTTTTGGGTCACGTTCCGGGTTAAAAACGATCTGACAGAGTCCGTCCTTGTCGCGCAGATCCACGAAAATTACCCCGCCATGGTCTCTTCGGGACTGTACCCAGCCCATGAGCGTAACGGAACTGCCAATGTGCTTTTTCCCAAGCTCTCCGCAGAAATTCGATCTTTTCCACTCTCCCATAAGTTCAAGCATTAAAACGCGGTTCTCCCGGCAGTCAAGGATTGGCTAATCATACTAGATTGATTTGCATTGGCAAGGTTTTCACGCCATTTCAAGAGAAGGTTAAGGCGTGATTTTTTGTTTTGTATTTCTGAGAAAAAAAGCCTGGGTGGCGCGTGTCCTTCATACTCTTTTTTTCCATTTGTTTTTTCCTCTTTTTTACATACCATTCTAATTCGGAAGGCGGAAATTTTTCCTCCGACACTAAGATCAAAGGAGTTTTGATAAATGAGAAAAAAACTTGTTTGTAAAGAGAACCTGTTTTTTGCTATAGCTATCTGCTTTGTTTTTCTTGTAAACGGTTGCGCGGCAACCAGAACCCTTATCGAGAAAAGGAAACTTACCGTTGAAACCAAGATGTCGGAGACGATTTTTCTTGAACCGGTGTCGCCTGAAAAGAGAGTCGTATACGTCGACGTAAAAAATACGACCGACAAGGAACTGCCTGGAATTGAGTACGGAATCAAAGGCAGGATAGTCTCTAGCGGTTTTAAGGTCACGGAAGACCCGGCCGAGGCGACTTTCATTCTTCAGGCTAACATTCTCAAGGTCGGAAAAACCAATCTTGAGGAAGCGAACGCCATGTTTGGAGGGGGGTATGAAGGGGTGGTTGAAGGTGCTGTTGTCGGAGCTGTGATAGGAGGCGCCATAGGCGGAGATGTTGATGAGATAAACAAGGGCACTGTGATTGGGGGAATCGCCGGCGGAATAGCAGGATTTATTTTTGATGCGCTCGTGACGGATGATCTTTTCACGATGGTTACGGATATTCAGATAAGAGAGCGTGCCCGGGAAGGAGAACTCGTTTATCAGAGCGAAGATACCGATGCGTCTCAAGGTACTGCGACGCGGACCAAGCAGACTTCTCATGCTGATGATGTTAAATGGAAAATATACAGGACCAGAGTTATAAGCGTTGCCAACAAGGCGAACTTGGATTTTGAGGATGCGAAACCGCATCTTCAGGCGGGTCTTGTTAGGTCTATAGGCGGGATTTTCTGAGGGTTGTGAATAGCTGAGGCCTTCCAGTCAGTTAGAATAACACGTTCGCTGAGGTTTACCCGCGCGGGCTAAAGATCCGTTCCCATGTCCAAAACAACTTCAAAAGAGGGTTTCAGATCCGGATTCATTTCCGTGATAGGACGACCCAACGTCGGCAAGTCCACTCTTGTAAATTCCATCGTGGGAGAAAAAGTCTCGGCCGTTTCGGATAAGCCGAGCACTACCAGAAACAGAATCTTGGGCGTAAAGACTTTTGATGATTCCCAACTGGTTTTTCTTGATACCCCGGGTGTTTACAGGGAAAAAAGCAGGCTTGGAAAATCCATGGCCCGAGCGGTAAGCAGTGCTCTGTCGGATGCCGACCTAGTGGCGTTTGTTACGGACGTGGAAAAACCTTTCGGAGCGGCAGACGAATCCATACTGAAGATGCTCAGGAAACCTTCTGTGTTTGTCGTAAACAAAATCGACAAGGTAAAAAAATCAAAGCTCCTATCGGTACTTTCGGCTGCCGAGAGATTCTCTGAGAAGTTCCTTGAAATAATTCCCGTCTCGGCGCTTAACAACGACGGGGTAGGGCAGCTCACGGAACTTCTGAAAAAACACCTGCCTGAGGGACCGAAATATTTCCCCGATGATGTTTTCACGGATCAGCCCGAGATATTTTACATTAGTGAACTCATAAGGGAGAAGGTATTCAACCTCACGCGGAAAGAAATCCCCTATAGGGTTGCCGTGGTGGTTTCGGGGTTCAGCGAGGATAAGGAGCGAAACCTGATAAGGATAAACGCGGAAATCTACGTTGAGAGAAAAAGCCACAAGGGAATTCTAATAGGGAAGGGCGGGGGGATGCTCAAGCAGATCGGTTCTGAGGCCAGGGTTGAAATTGAAAGAATCCTGGGGGTAAAGTTGTTTCTGGAACTTTGGGTGAAGGTTAAGGAGAACTGGACCCAGAGCGATCTTCTGATAAAGGAATTCGGTTACGGAGACTGAATTATAAAAACCTCTAGTTTCCCTTAAAAACGGGCTTTCTTTTCTCGAGAAAGGCTTTTTTCCCTTCTCTCGCGTCGCTGCTTTCCCTTACTTTGGCAAGAAGCGATTTTATAAGTTTTTCATTTTCTTTTGAGAGCGGATTTTTCTCTTCCCAGATATTTATCATTTTTTTCATCGATATCATGGAAAGCGGCGCGTTTTCGCTTATTCCCTCGGCAAGCGCGTAGGTGAATTCTTCAAGCTCGTCTCTTCTTACAACATAGTCGACAAGCCCTTTTTCCAAGGCTCTTTCGGCTTTAACGGAGTTTCCCGCTAAAAAAAGCTCCCTTGTAAACCCGGAACCCACCAAGTTCAGAAATTGCTTTATTCCGCCGTAATGATAAGTGACTCCGAGTTTTGCCGGCGGGATTGCGAGCTTTGCGTCGGCAACGCACACTCTTATATCGCAGTTCACCGCGAGCTCAAGCCCTGCCCCGAAAGCGTGACCGTTTATCATTGCTATTACGGGAAGAGGGTAAGACTTTACGGACTGCATGGCTTTGGTGAGGGGATGATTGTTTTCTATAGCAATTTCTTCATCGGATATTGAAGCTATATCGTATCCTGAGCAAAAGGCCCTATCACCGCTTCCTCTTATTACAACACATCTGATTTCGGAAATTTTTCCCAGTTTTAGAAATTTCTCTGTTAATAGTTTGAGAGTCTTTGGGGTAAGGGAATTTCTTTTTTCGGGGCGGTTAAGCGTAAGGGTGCATACGGAATTTTCAATTCTTGTGAGGATTTCTGTGTTCTCGGTCATGGAGAGATTATATATTACAGAGGCTTGGTGTCTAAGCGGAAACTGGGAGACGGGTTTTCAGTGCGTTTAATTTGCATTTTGTTACTGACTTACTTCGTCATCCGAAGTATGCGCTCAACTGCGTCTTGCAGATTCCTTAGATCTTTACGGCATATTTCCCATAAAATTTCCGCATTGGTTTTATGGTAATCGTGTCGTAGAACATTGCCGATTCCTGCAATGTTCCGCCATGGTATGTCCGGTTCCCGTTGCTTAAATTCATCCGGCAGGAGACGGCTTGCTTCAGATAGAATCTCCAAGTTTCTTTCAACAAGTTGGCGAGTGCGCCTGTCAGCATAAAAGCTCTCCAGATTTTTGCCATCAATGTCAGCGTAAATATTCTTTATGGCTTCCAGTATTTGGTCTGCGTAGAGAGTTGGGTCTTTTGACACTTAGAATACCTGCTTGGATTCATTGATTATTTTTTCCTTAATGTGAGGATGAAGTCCTTCTCGTGTCACTACATCTACTTCGCATCCTAAGCTATCTTCAAGAAAGTGCTTTATTTCAACTAGGTCAAGCAGACTGAAATGAACTTCCGGGTCGGTATCGATAAAAACATCTATGTCACTTGCCGAGGTGTTTTCGTTTCGAACAGCTGAACCGAACAGAAAAATAGATTTGACTCCTTTGTTGCGCAACGATTTTTCCAAAGACAAAATCTGTTTATGAATTTTCGTCTTTGTTAATGGTATTCTCAAAGATGTATCAGTTGAAGAATTATTCTGCTTAACTAACAGTCGCAGTGCTTCGCGAACCACTTCACTTGCGTTGTTGTAAAGCCCGGATGAAACCTTTTCCCGGATAAGCTCTTCCAACTTAGGTGTAAGTGACACATTCATCAATTTGTACCTGCGATATAAAAAATACTACGATAACAAACTTTGTCAATCTTTGTTATAAAATATTCCTTTTCGGTCTCAGACGTCTTGAAAGCTTTTCAGGATTGCACGAGTGTATCTTGAGATTTTTAAAGGCCCCTGTTTTTTATAACACGGTCACTATGCAGAAGATGATAAGGGGATAACAGTAGCCGGTATTACCAAATGAATTGATAACCATACAAAGTGCTCGCAGAAAAGTTATACGGGTATAATCACAAAGAGGAAATAGCTATGAAAAAAAAACAAGACATCACGCGAACGAACCTATAGAGTGCTGTTCCTTTGCACGGGCAACTCGGCCCGTTCGATCATTGCTGAATCTCTTCTGAATTACAATAGCGACGGACGATTTGTCGGCTACAGCGCGGGCAGTAATCCGCGAGGAGAAGTACACCCCCACGCTCTTGAACTTCTACTCAGCCGGGGGCATGACACTGAAAATCTGCGTTCCAAATCATGGGACGAGTTTGAGGTGGAGGATGTTCCAGTGATGGATTTTATCTTTACGGTGTGTGACAATGCGGCGAATGAACCTTGCCCCGTGTGGCCGGGAAGGCCCGTTACGGCTCACTGGGGTCTTGCAGATCCTGCAGGCGTTCGGGGAACCGAAACCGAACAGCGTGAAGCTTTTGCCAGAGCCTATAAATTATTGGAGAAACGAGTTGCGGCGTTTCTGTCTCTTCCATTCGAGTCACTTGAAGCCGAAGAGCTTGAGAATAAACTCAAGGAAATAGGACGCTCCGTATCCTGAAAAATTTACCGACCGGCTATTTTTAGAACCTTGGCTCCTTTTCCTCCTCCCCTTCTGATTTCTAAAAGCGCCGTGTTTGCCTCCTCAAGTCCGTACTCGGTGACCTCAGCCTCTATTCCCAGAGTGGATGCGGCCGAAAGAAAGCCAGCGACATCCTCTCTTGTAACATTAGCTACGCTTTTTATCTCTTTTTCAAGCCAAAGGTGCGACTGATAGTCAAGACTCAGCAGTGAGTCAATATCGGAGTTCTCCTTGCTTATGGCGTTTACGATCAGTTTTCCCCCGGCAACAAGATTCTCAAGCGAGCGCAGAACCGGGTTCCATACAGGCGTGGTGTCAATGATAGCGGAAAGTTTCTTGGGGGAGCGCTCTTTAATTCCTCCCGACCAGGATGCTCCAAGTTCCATGGCGAATCGCCTTTCCCTTTCTCCTCTTGCGAATACGAACACCTCGCTTAGTGGGTATGATTGGCGGAGCAGCTTTATCACAAGATGCGCAGAAGCCCCGAACCCCATGAGTCCTACTGCGTCTCCGTTCGTTATTCCGGAAAGTCTCATGCAGCGGTAGCCTATAGCTCCGGCGCATAGAAGAGGGGCCGTCTTCACTGGATCCATTTCCTCCGGTATAGGGTGAATGAACCCTGCGTCTGCGACCATAAATTCGGCGAAACCTCCATCTCTGTCCCTGCCGGTGGCAATGAAGTCATCGCAGAGGTTTTCCCGTCTGCTCCCGCAGTAGCCGCACTCTCCACAGGCTCCTCCTATCCACGCGACTCCCACCATGTCGTCTACGTCGAAATTTCTTACTCCCAAGCCAGTTTCTTTAACCAACCCCACCACCTGGTGTCCCGGAACAATCGGAAAAGCCGGAGGCACCACTCTTCCCTCCACCTCGTCCATGTCGGTGTGACAGACCCCGCAGGCCAAAACGCGTATCAGAACTTCTCCTCGAGAGGGTTTCGGGGTGGGAATTTCAAGCAGCTCAAGAGGAGCATCATTCTGAGACAGATCGTGCGTACCTCTTAGAACCATTGCCTTCATCGCGCTACCAAGTATAACACGCATATCCGGCAGGTTGTTGAATCAATTCGGGGGATATGATTTAGTGGCAGTGGCGGATGTTTCCCCGTTGCTTGTAAGGTCCATTTTTAAGGGGCTTATAAGTTTGTGTTGACATACTCGCCTTGATGCCTT
The DNA here is from genome assembly GCA_965229995.1 of Thermodesulfobacteriota bacterium. GTDB lineage: Bacteria > Desulfobacterota_D > UBA1144 > Nemesobacterales > Nemesobacteraceae > Nemesobacter. The sequence goes on from OZ245933.1 coordinate 651,474, forward strand.
ATATTCTTGGGATAGCAAGGAGGTTGGTTATGGGATACAAAGCACCAGGAAAATCAGACCGCGAAGGGCTCACGATGGTGCAGCTTTGCGACATGTTTCCGACCGAGGAAAGTGCGCGGGAATGGTTTGAGGCCCGCGTATGGCCCGACGGGCGGTATTGCCCACAGTGCGGTAGTACCCGGACCCATGAGGCGGGCCACAATCACATGCCCTATCGGTGCTCGGATTGCCGGTCATATTTCTCCGTCAAAACCGGGACAGTGATGTGCAAGTCCCACATCCCTCTTCGCAAATGGGTGTTCGCGATCTACCTTCACCTGACAAGCCTCAAGGGCGTCTCCAGCATGAAACTGCATCGGGACATTGGGGTTTCGCAACCGTGCGCGTGGTTCATGCTCCAGCGCATCCGCAAGGCCTGGGGCCACGATGAACTTCAAGAGTTTGCCGGGCCGGTCGAGATTGACGAAACCTACATAGGCGGCAAAGAGCGCAACAAGCACAAGGGTAAAAAGCTGAAGGCCGGTCGCGGCACAGTCGGCAAGACCGCCGTTGTGGGGGCGAAGGATCGCAAAACCAACAAGGTCAAAGCCAAGGTCATCAAGAACGCCGACGCCAAAACCCTACAGAAGTTCGTCATTGAGACCGCCGCCAAGGGCGCAACAGTCTATTCCGATGATGCCGCCGCCTACAAAGGCATACCCTTCGACCACGCGAGCGTGCGTCACAGCGTCGGTGAGTTCGTAGATGGTATGGTTCACACTAATGGAATCGAATCATTCTGGAGCATGCTCAAGCGGGCGCACAAGGGCGTCTACCACAAGATGAGCGCCAAACACTTGCAAGCGCTACGTGGACGAATTTGCGGGCCGCCATGGCGTGAGGGAACTTGACACCACCGACCAGATGGAAGTAGTGGCAGCTAGGATGTGGCCGGGAAGCGGCTCAGCTACAGGGAATTGATTGCATGACCAAGGAAGACGTAGAACGCGATATCGGCCGCGCGTACATTGAGCACCGCGAGCTGGAAAAAAAGATCGCCTGTCTGCGGCTTCGCCTGCGCACGGTAGGGCGGGCCTGCACGACCCTGGCCGACAACGCACTTCACGACGACTCAGAAGAAACTATAGTGAAGGCAACCGATCCTCGCGAGGATTTTGCTGAACTCAAAAAAGCTCTTGCCAAGCTTGACGAGTTGTCGGTTCTACTGCGCTAGTGTCAAATGGCCGGGCGGTGGCAGGCGATGATTAGATGGCTGACGATAACTGCCAACGCTGCGGTATTTGTTCTCTTGTTGTTTATGTTCATAAGGCAGGGGAATTGGGAGAAATGGTGGATTGTCGCTCTAATCGCAGTTCACATTTCTCTAAACACCTATTTCATCATTCGAGGAAACCACACACGATTCGATGACACTATGCTAGGCTTATGGATACGTTCGAAGAAGGCTGAACTTAGGCGCAAAATTGAACGCACTGAGGTCGATGATAGATAGCGCATGATCGCCGACCAGACGTAGAAACGCCCCGCAGGTTTGACGGCCAAGGCGGGGCGGGAAGACAAGGGAAAGCGCCTTCGATTAGAACAATCTAACCGAGGTGCTTTGCCGAGAAACGGCATCCTGATCTAGAGAGTCAGCGGCTTGTAATAGCTGGTGAGCGAGCGAGCGCAGTTCTTGAGGACGGAGTGCTAACAATCTTTGCAGAGGACCGTGACGGCCCACCTGCGGCGACGCCTCTATTGGTCCTCCGTGTGTGTCACGATGCAACTCTAGAACTAGTAGAACCGAGTGATCCGGGTAATGCACCCGAGGTTGCGCAATCGGCTCCATAGAATGAACGCTTGCATTACGAACAAAGTTAACAGCCATTGATTGGACCCTTCAGAATCTCAGAATCATTGGGCTAAGGAAGGATTTCTCATGACTACTGATGATCTCCATCAGGGCGGGACCAAACAAGCCGCGGGCTGGCCCTCTCCTTGGGAGAACGATCCGGAGTGGATGAAACTGTATCGTGAAGAGCGGCGACAAGCTCGGAAACGAATTTCACGTCAACTCCAAGCCTTCTGGCGTCGCTATCAAGCCGCTCAACCTTGGAAGCAAGAACGGCCATAAAGTTCTCTGCTGAAATGTCTTCACGGTGCTGAACGTGGTCTAGCTCGCGCACGGTATCGGCCAAGGCCCAGCCGAAAACCTCAAAGACATTGATCATGTGTTGATGGGAGATATTCGCAGTTGGTGGCACAGCGCCCTCCTTTCCGATTGGAGAGCACTTGACATCGTCCGAAGAATCGATACGATGTCTCCGTTCACGAAGGCATAAGCCACAGCGCTCTCAATTAAGACCCCTCGCCTAGCCCGAGCAGCAACTCGGGCTTTGGCATTTCAGGGCCACCGCGATGCGTCGCGGCCACATTTTGTAGTTTACGCGAGGCGGACTACCAAATCAAGCGTATTCAACACAAACTTATAATTCCCTTTTTTTGCGGGGCAGCGTGCGATTGTGCTCGGGCCGACAAGACTTTATGAGTTCGACTTCGAAGGGGAGCGCGGCGGCACATACCGCCCGTCCCTTACCCTGCCGCTAAGCCATCCGTCGAATGATGGCAGGAGTGGAACGGATGCACGTAGGGGGAGCGAATGATTGCGAAATGGCGGAGACGCATTCGTTCAGTAACCGTTGATTTCGTGATGTCATGGGGAATCAACGGTGCAATGCACCGCTTATACGTGCACATGCTAAGGGGTTAATGGAGCCATAAAATGGAAAAGCACATTGGGCGAATTTGGGTGTCGCTGGCGGAGTATGGAGAATGAGAAAAATCGGGCCCGACTCAATCAGAGTGGCCATCGCCGGCGTCGGCAACTGCGCGAGTTCCCTTGTCCAGGGGTTGGAATACTACCGGGGCCGTAACGAGGGGTCATTCAGCGGTCTTATGAACGCAAAGATCGGCAACTGGGGGCCGAGCGACATCGAGATCGTGGCCGCCTTCGATATCGACCGCCGCAAGGTGGGTAAGTTGGTGGAGGAGGCGATTTTCGCCCAACCCAACTGCACCAAGGTCTTCCAGAGCACCCTGCCGGTATCCGACGTGGTGGTGCGGATGGGGCCGGTTCTCGACGGAGTGGCGCCTCACATGGCCGACTATCCCGATGACGAGGCTTTCCGACCCTCCAAGGAGCAACCGGTCGATGTTGTCCAGGTCCTCAAGGAGGCCGAGGCCGAAGTTCTGGTCTGCTACATGCCGGTAGGTTCGGAAGAGGCGGTTTGGCACTATGCCCGGGCCTGCCTGGAGGCCGGAGTGGCCATGGTTAACTGCGTTCCGGTTTTTATCGCCTCCGACCCCGAATGGGTTGAGAAATTCCGTCACGCTGGCCTGCCCATCGTCGGCGACGACATCAAAAGCCAGGTCGGCGCCACCATCGTGCATCGAACCCTGACCCGCCTGTTCGGGGACAGGGGCGTGCCACTTGACAGAACCTATCAGTTGAACACGGGCGGCAACACGGACTTTCTCAACATGAAGGCCCTCGATCGACTGAAGTCCAAGAAGTTTTCCAAGACGGAATCCGTGCAGTCGCAGTTGGACGAACGTCTGGAATCCCGGGATATCCATATCGGACCGTCCGATTACGTGCCGTGGCAGGACGACAACAAGGTCGCTTTCATCCGCATGGAGGGGCGCGGCTTCGGGGACGTGCCGTTGGAACTGGAACTCAGACTGTCGGTCCAGGATTCCCCCAACAGCGCGGGCGTGGTCATCGATGCCATCCGTTGCGCCAAGCTGGGGCTGGAGCGCGCAATCGGCGGCCCCTTGGAAGCCGCTTCCGCCTATTACATGAAGAGCCCGCCGAAGCAGATGCGTGATTCGTTGGCCTATGAATTGACCGACGCATTTATTCAAGGCGGAGATGTCGGCGAGGGGACATCTCGAACGGACGCCGGTGACTAGCCGCGACGGTCGGGCTGCCAACAATGGTCCGGGCGGTGGCAACACAGTCCGGACTGTGGACGCGCCGTGGGTGGAGCTGCTGCTCGCGCTCCACTGCCAGGTGCGGAACGCGCTCGCGAAGGCCGGCCGCGGCAGCACCGGGGCCACCAACCCCAAGGGCGACGAGGTCAAGGTCTTCGACCTCGCCGCCAACGACGCGGCAGTGGCCTGCCTGAAGGCGGCGGCGGTTCCGCTGATTGTCCAATCGGAAGAGGCCGAGCCCCTGGAAATCGGCCGCGACCGGCCCCGCTACCGGCTGATCCTCGATCCCGTGGACGGCTCCGACAACCGGGCGCGCGGGCTGCCGTTATCGGCCTTGTCTTGCGCCGTGCTGCCGGTCGACGCCCCCTTGCATCCCGATTGGGTCGAGGCGGCCCTGGTCGGGCCGCTCGAGGAGGAAACGCCCCTGATCGCGCTCAGGGGCTCCGGCGCCTGGCGCGGGAACGACCGGCTCGAATCCTCGGACGTTCGCGGCATCGCCGAGGCCATGATCTCGGTCGAGCTCAATCACTTTTTTTCGCCACCGGGCTTCGCCCGCATGATGGCCGCCGCCAGGGGGGTGCGGTGCTACGGTTGCGCGTCCCGAGCCCTCTCCCTGGTTGCCGCTGGTGCCACCGACGCCCATGTGGAGGTGCGTCGCCGTCTGACGGCGGAAAGCTATCTCGCTGCCGCGCGGCTGGTGACCGAGGCGGGGGGATGGATTGGCGGCCTCGACGGCACGCCCCTGGCGGAGGCCGAAGGTTTGACCGACCGCATCTGCTTGATCGCGGCGGCGAGCCGGGATCTGTACGACGAAATCGTGGAGGTCTTGGGCGATGAAGGACACTGAGTTGGCGAACGCGGCGCCGGAGGTGGCGCTGATATTGGCCGCCGGGCTGGGATCGCGGCTTCGTCCGCAAATCAACACGCCGAAGCCACTGATCATGGTGCTCGGACTGAGCCTCGCCGAAAGGGTCATCTGCACGTTGCTGGCTGCCGATGTTTGGCGGTTCCTCGTCACCCTAGGCCATGAGGCCGAAAGGGTCAGGGCGCATTTTTCCGATATCGCCCGGCGTCGCGGTGTCACGGTCGACTTCGTCGAAGTCGAGGGCTGGGAGCGGGGTAACGGCGCCAGCGCCCTTGCGGCTAAGGGTCGCATCGGCGACGCGCCTTTCTTCGTGGTCATGACCGACCATCTTTTCGACCCCGGGATTGCGGGGGCACTGACCGACGACCCGCCCGCACCAGGAGAAATGCGCCTCGCCGTGGACTGTGACAAGGACGCCATCTTCGATCTCGACGATGTCACCCGAGTCAAGATCGACGACGGACGCATTCAGGCGATCGAGAAAAACCTTGTCGATTGGGACGCGGGCGACGTCGGGGTCATGCTCTGCACGTCGGGCCTGTATGAGGGTCTCGAGCGCGCGGCGGCAAGAAACGAGCATGGGCTTTCCGACGGGCTCAGGGAACTGGCGGGCGAAGGCCGGGCGAGAACCGTCGATGTGACTGGAATGTCATGGCTCGACGTGGACACGCCCGACGCATTGCGTGAAGCCGAACGACGTCTGATGCGCGACCAGGGTCGCAAGACCCGGGACGGGCCGGTGTCGCGCCATCTCAACCGGCCGGTTTCCCGGTGGTTGAGCCGCTATCTGGTGCGCACAACGGTGACGCCCAACCAAATCTCTCTGATCTCGTGGATGCTGTTGTGCGTTGCCGCAGGATTGATGGCTGTGAGCGGTTATCCTGCTCTGGCCGCCGGTGGCGCCTTGGCTCAACTGGCCTCGATCATCGACGGCTGCGATGGCGAGATCGCCCGGTTGAAACGATTCCAGAGCGAGTTTGGCGGCTGGTTCGACGCGGTCCTCGACCGGTATGCCGATGCCTTTCTCTTGTTCGGCCTGATGTGGCACGAATATGCCGCGACCGGCACGAATCTATCCGTCGTGCTGGGGTTCGCGGCGATTATGGGGTCGTTCCTGAACAGCTACACGGCCGACAAATACGACGGCCTGATGGCCAGGAAATTCCCTGGCGTTGTCTATCTCAGGCTGGGCCGGGACGTCCGGGTTTTCGTCATCTTCCTCGGCGCCCTTTTGAATCAGCCCTTGCTCACCCTGGGCGTTATTGCATTAGTGATGAATGTGGAAGTGGTCCGGCGGATCGTTGTTTGTTCCCGCGCGGACGAAAAACGATGAAGCACCCCCCTGAATTCCGCGGGTTCGAGAGAAGCCGGGAATGACCGGCGGGACGGGATCGGGACCGTCGTCAGCTTCTCCAAAGGACACGACGAGGACAACCCAGGCACCCTGGATCCTGAGATGCGGGAATTCGCTCTCGGGATCTACCGTCTCGACGACCGTCCGATTGTAGTTACCGACGTGGATCGGGTGCTGGACATCACGGTCCAATAAGAATGGATCAAATTTCAGCCAATCGGGCACCAATGTTGTGAGACGATGAGAAAGCCAGGAATTGAGATCGGGGACAGATTAGCGCGGATATTTCATGAAGGGGAAGGCTGGCGGATTTGCGGTTGTGGCTGGGTGTGAACCGGCGCCGCGGGGCTGCTGTTGGTGGTGTAGGACGGGGACGGCGCGCTCCGGCGGGTCGCCTCGGGCGTTTGGGTGGGCACGGCCGGTTTTCGGGCGAGCGCCGGTGTTGGAAGGCGCGACGACGGCTTTCGGGTCGAGACTGGACGCGTTTTTTGACGGCTATCCGGGGTCGAGCCGGGCGGCAACCAGCGTGAACAGGGCCTTGTCCGGGCAGGCGCTGGAGAGTTGGAAGCGCACGCGCCGCGTGTTGCGCACGATGACGGCGCCGATCTTCAAGAGCTTGAGACGGATGGTGCCGGCCTGGGCGCGGGCCATCTCGGTGCCGGCCAGCCCGAGACGCCGGATGGTCTCGACCAGCGCATAGGCGAGGCTGGAGAGCAACAGGCGGCAGCGGTTGAGCCACCACTTGTGGCACGAGGTGCGGTCGGCGAACAGGTCCAGTTGCTGCTCCTTGATGCGGTTCTCCATGTCGCCGCGCGCGCAATAGAGCTTCTCGTAGAGATCTTGCGCATCGCCTTCCAGGTTGGTGACGATGTAGCGGAGCTATTGTCGAAAGTTGACGGGGCGGTAAAAAGTCGATTCCTCATGAGAGTCGGCTGGGTTATAATTGTGCATGTTTACTTTACGCGACCGACGGACCGGAGAATTGTTTGATCGCTGGTCCTATTTCGGGGACAAACGTCGGCGCCTGATGGAGCAATCCTGGGCCGGGGTTTTTCGGAACCATCTGCTTGTCGAACTTCCGGTTGACGATCTTTGCCGTCACCTTGATGAACGCATGGGCCGACCATCGAAGGATCTACACGTTGTCATCGGGGTCTTGCTTTTGCAGCAGCTGCACGATCTGAGCGATGCAGAGACCGTCGAGGCCCTGGCCTTCAATATGGCGTGGCACTATGCCTTGGACGTGCGCAGCGAAGCGGACAGCTATTTCTGTGAGTGTCCGTCCGGAGACTTTATGAGTCGGATGAATCGGTTATCCGGCGCCCCCTCTTGAAGAGCTGAATCAGCTGTGATTCTCTGGGGTGGTGAATTTGCTCTTGAGGTGCCCCATGTGGACTGCCGACAACCTCCCGCGCTACAACCGCGACAAAGTTCAGGTCTTCGTCGACAGAACAGTTCCTTTTCTCGTTTCGCGCTCGCGGCGTTTTCTGTTTCCCTGCTTTTTTCATTCCCTTTACTATGAATCGGAAACCATTTTCTTTCAGCGGTATTTTAGATGCTTCTGAGTTTCCGGGCTTTAAACTCAAATTATATTGTTTATAATTCTTCGAATCAAAAGTTTTTCGGAGGCCTAGCGTGCCCTTATATGAATATGAATGCGACAGTTGTATGGAAAATTACAACACGGACATAGATAACTTGGTCGCCAAGCTTACCAAGACAAACGCAAGGAAAGTTCTCAAGCAAAACCGCAATTTCTGTTACATCGAAGTCACAAGTGACAAGAGCAGAAAGCTACTTTTCGAGCTTGGGGAAAAGGGGGTAAGCGGTGCGAGGAGATTCCGTTATAAGCTTGATGACGGGAAGGTGCTTTACCTTGAGCTTAAGAGTTTTCGTTTCAACCACCTTGTGTACGGAGATGACGACCAGGATGAAATCAAATGCCCTCTCTGCGACGATTCCGAGGCGGTGAGAAGGGTTTTTTCCACCTTCAAGGCTATATTCGAGGACAAGAGCAAAAGGGCTCCGGGTCCCGGAGACGAGCTCAGATGGCATCTTGAATACAAGCAGCAAAAGGATGAAGAGATAGAAAGTGACTGGGTCGGGCAGGACCACCTGAGCCAGTATTTCAACAGATAGGAGACGAAAATGCCCCTCTATGAATTTGAATGCATGAAGTGCAGAGGCAACGTTGAAAAATCCCTAAAAACTCTTGAGAGAAAACGGGACAAAGAGACCGTAAAAAGCCTTGTCGAGAAATATGACAATATTTACGCCATAGAGGTTGTCGACCTTGAGCGTGAAGAAATAGTTGCGAAGCACGGAAGAAAGGGAAAAGATTCCATGTTCAATGATTTCTACCTTAAAGACGGAACCCTGCTTGCGCTCTTCAACATGCGAAACTACAGGTTCTCTGAGCTTATATACGAAGAAGGGGACGAAGAAAAGGTAAGGTGCTATTGCGGGGAGAAAAAGAAGGTGGAAAGAGTAATCTCGACTTTCGCTTTCACGAAGGATCTCTCAACCGATATGCCGAAGCCCAATCTCTCGCACCTGCCGCCTTCGGTTAGAAACAGAACTCACATCGGGGAGTACATAGAGGAAAAAGACAGGCCTAAAAAGAACAGGCCTCCGAAGAGCAGGAGATAACCGCCGGCGCCCGATTTCTTCGCTTCCGGCCGGCCGGATTTCTCACGCCTGATTCCCTTTATTTTTTTCCGCGTACTCTTCTTTGCGCTTGCCGAATCTTTTCTCAAGTTCATCTGATATGTCTTGAGGGTCAAGACCCGCTTCGCAGAGAAGTACCATGGAATGGAACCACAAATCGGTAAGCTCGTATACGAGTTCGTCCTTATCCCCGTTTTTCGCGGCTATTACGACTTCGCCGGCTTCCTCTCCGATTTTCTTGAGTATCCTGTCAAGCCCGCCTTTCATAAGGCCGCTTACGTAGGACCCTTCCTTGGGGTTTTGTTTCCTGTCCTCTATTACGGAAAACACCTTTTTAAGGGATCCTTTCTCAAATACGGGGGCCGCTTTTTCTTCCATGTCCCCTGATCTGTAAAAACATGTAGGCTCTCCGGTGTGGCAAGCCACCCCGGTCTGATCCACCGTTATAAGCACTGTGTCGAAGTCGCAGTCAACGAAGATTTCCTTTACGTCCTGAAAATGGCCGGATTCTTCTCCCTTGTTCCAGATCTTTTTTCTAGACCTGCTCCAGAAGTGGGTTCTTCCCGTCTTGACGGTCATCTCAAGAGCTTCTTTGCTCGCATATGCGAGCATGAGTACCCGCCCGCTTGAGCTGTCCTGCACTATTACGGGCAAAAGGCCTTCGTCGTTAAACTTGAGTTTTTCAAGATCCATATCCATGGGGGTTTCGCTCCGCTGGAAATACGTCAAGATAATAATTGCAAAGCCTACGTTGTCAAAGAGCTGCAGCGGAGGGGAGCGGCCGTGGAGGGTTCAGTTTGAAGCGCTTTTCCGTCTGGGAGTTTTTCTCTGAGTTGTAGTTGATTTTAGATGTGTAACTGTAAGACTGCTGTGCGCAGGGAGGACTTGCGTTTGTGTTTTCGATAGCACTCTCCCTCCCATCTTGTATTTTTGTGGAAAGACTGATCAAAAGTATAAAACGAATTCTCCTGAGAGGTTTTTTTTAATTCATAAGAGGAGCAGTTGATTTGGACGGTTTTTTTATCAATACGGATTTCTACAGCCGCCTTTACTTCTACGGACGAAGGTCTTTTGGTATACTTCCCTTTTTTTGTATGTGGAGATGTGTACGTGGTTGTTGGGCGGGCCTATCTTGAGTTCAGTGGAACCACTTTGAAACATAGTGCAAGACGGGATTCCATTGACAGACCTGCAAAAAGTCGGATGATATTGAGTGTTGCGTTTTTAAACCGTTTTTAATGAACTCAGAGTTTAATCTTGGTATTATCAGGAAGGTAAAAAACTATGGCTAGAATTACGATTGAAGACTGCTTAGAGAAAGTTGAGAACAGATTTGCTCTTTCCATCGCTGCGATGAAAAGAGCAAGCCAGATATCCAAGGGAGCTACTGTTGTGGCATCCGAAAACGACGACAACAAGCATGTCGTCTCGGCGTTAAGAGAGATAGCTGAAGGAAAAATAAACGTCATATATCCCAGAGACAGGGACAATTACTGATTACACACGTAGTCACGTTCGTTTTTAACCCGCCAGTGAGGTAAAGATCCTTTTATGCTCTCGGTAGGCATAGACGCGGGAGGAACGTTTACTGATTTTGTTTTTTTCGACGGAAAAAAAATATCGATAAACAAGGTTCCTTCCACCCCCTGCGACCCTTCGATAGCAGTACTCAAGGGGCTCCAAAGCCATCCTGTTGAGTTTTCCCATATATCGGAAATTATCCACGGAACCACCGTGGCCACAAACGCTCTTTTGGAACGGGAGGGGGCGAAGACCTGCCTTGTCACCACAAAGGGTTTTGAAGATGTAATAGAAATTAAGCGCCAGAACAGGGAAAAACTGTACGATCTGCTCTGGAGCCCTGCCGTTCCTCTTGTTCCCTCGGAACTAAGATTTGGTGTTTCCGAGAGAACGGATTACCGCGGGTGTGTGCTCGCTTGCCCCGATGAGGCTGAAATAGAGGAAATAATGGGGAAGATATCTTCTCTAGGTGTTGAGGCGATAGCGGTTTGTTTTCTACATTCGTATGCGAATCCTGAAAATGAGCGCGCAGTCGCAGCCGTGCTCGCTAGGCTCGGTATCCCGATTACCATCTCGTCGGAACTTGTCGCGGAATTCAGGGAATATGAAAGGACTTCGACAACTGTTCTGAATTCCTACCTGATTCCTAAAGTAAGCGAATACATGCGCTCGCTTTCCCGTCGCCTCAAGGAAAAATCTCTCTCCATCATGCAGTCAAACGGCGGGGTTATATCCGCCGAGCAGGCGGCCGAGGGGCCCGCGAAAATAGTTCTCTCCGGTCCCGCTGGAGGAGTGGTTGGGGCTTTTGAGATATGCGCGCTCTCTGGGAGAAAGAAGATCATTACCTACGACATGGGAGGAACCTCAACCGACATATCTCTTTGCGATGGCAAAATAAGCTTTACGACCGAAAACACCTTGGGCGGTGTCGCAATCAAGGTGCCGATGATAAACATCTCAACCATAGGGGCCGGAGGTGGTTCAATTGCTTACATCGCCGAGGGGGAAATCCTGAAGGTAGGACCGCGCAGCGCCGGCGCCGACCCTGGTCCCGCGTGTTACGGAAAAGGCGTTTTGCCGACCGTAACGGACGCGAATATAGTTCTTGGGAGAATGGATCCCGGCTGGTTTCTGGGCGGTGAGATGAAAATACACCCCGAGAGATCCTTTGAAGCGCTTCGCTCGCTTGCCCCGGATCACCCTGCGGAAGAAATCGCGGAATCTGTAGTCAAAATTTCGAATTCAAACATGGAAAAAGCTCTTCGTGTGATATCGGTCGGGAGGGGCTACGATCCGAGGGAATTTTCCCTGGTTTCGTTTGGTGGTGCGGGAGGGCTTCACGCCTGCGACCTCGCCCGTTCCTTGAGCATCGGGGAAGTCGTCTTTCCAAGAAATCCCGGGGCGCTTTCCGCCTACGGTATGCTTCTTGCCGATTCCTTCAAGGATTACGGGGTTACGTTTTTTTCCCAAGCGGATGAGGATTACCCTCAAGGGACGGACCGAAAATTCGCGGAACTCGAGAAGGTTGCGCGGGCGGATCTCGAAAGTGAGAATCTCAGGTTCAAAAAACATGTTGACGCCAGGTACCGAAGACAGTCCCATGAACTTACGATTCCCTACAGCGATTCCATAGCTTCAGATTTTCACCGCGAGCACGAAAGGGTGTACGGATATATGAAGGAATCTTCCGTCGTAGAGATCGTGACCCTGAGGCTCAGGGCCTATATTCCCGGTCGCAAGATAAAAATTCTCCCCGCCCCTGGAGGAGGTCCGGAACCGCGGTTTTTCATAAAAGAGGTGATGTTTGAGGGCAGAAAAATAAAGGCCAGGTGCTGCGAAAGAGAAAAGCTCCGACCGGGTTTTCGATTCGAAGGTCCCTGCATTCTTTACGAGAGAACCGCGACTGCTTTTATTCCTCCTGAGACCGTCTGCGAAGTGGACGAATACGGAAGCGTTATTGTAAACGTCTCTTCGTAAGAGCTTTTCTCTATGGATGCGATGAACATAAGAGAAGAAATAAGAAGAAACTTTGATCCTCCAGGAACCTCCCTTGATCCCGGCAAGGGACTTCTGGCATCCGCCGTGTTGGTTATGCTCTGCGAGCGGGGTGGAGATTGTGGAATATGGTTTATAAAAAGGACCGAATACAAGGATGACGCTTTCTCGGGTCACGTCGCCTTCCCGGGCGGAAAGAAAAAACAAGATGATGCGACCCTTCTTGATACGGCTTTTAGGGAAGTTGGAGAGGAACTTGGTTTTGACGCCGGGAAAGAAGTAGAGATTCTCGGGGAAATGGATTTTGTGCGTCCCTACACCCCTTCTGTCAGGCGGTATGCGGTAAAGCCTTTTGTAGCCATGATAGATGGTGAAGTGGAGTTTGTTCCCAATTACGAAGTATCGGAATTTTTCTGCGTCCCCGTCTCCCACCTGGTTGACCCGAAAAATCAGGACGTGAGGGAAAGAAAGAGGGATGGAAAGGTGATAGATGATCACGTGTTTGCTTACCGCAATCACATAATATGGGGGCTTACGGGGAGAATACTTAACGAATTTTTCAAGAAAACTTCGGGATGTTTCCCGAAATGATATTTAAATCTCCCTAACGATCATGTAAATTTCTGTAATATCCAAAAACGGCGGTGATTAAGACTCATGGCAGCAGTTAACAAGGCTATAATACTCGGCAATCTGGGAAGAGACCCCGAAGTAAGGTATACGTCGGATGGAAAGGCGGTTACCAATTTCTCGGTTGCTACAACGGAGAAATGGAGGGGCAAGGACGGAAATTCCCAGGAACGCACCGAGTGGCACAGGGTAGTGGTGTTTGACAGGCTCGGGGAAGTATGCGGCGAGTATCTTTCCAAGGGAAGTTCCGTTTACGTGGAGGGTCATCTGAGAACCCGCTCATGGGACGACAAGGAAGGCAACAAAAGATATACGACCGAGATTGTGGGAAGAACCGTGCAGTTTCTCTCCCCTAGGGGGGAGAGCGGAAGGAAAGGCGGCGGAGCGCCTCCCGCTGAAGATGATTTCGCCTACGAAGAGGGCGCTGGCCTCACTGACGACGACGTTCCGTTCTGATTCTTTTGGCTTTTACTGACACACAATAAGGTTATGTCTCTGGCCATTATAATTCTGGCGGCGGGCAAGGGAGTCCGCATGAATTCGGAACTTCCCAAGGTGCTCCACCCCATCCTCAAAAGACCCATGCTGCACTATGTTCTGGACGCGGCTCAAGAGATGGAACCCGATAGAATCGTACTTGTTCTGGGGCATGACTCTGAGCTTGTGAGAGAGGCGGTTTCCGATTGCCCGGTGAAGACGGTAATTCAGGAGCCGCAGCTTGGAACGGGACATGCGGTTTCGTGCTGTGAGGATGCTCTCCGGGGTTTTTCAGGAGATATTCTTATACTGAGCGGAGATGTCCCCGCGACGGACATTTCTACTCTGCGTAAATTTACGGATTCCCACGTGAAAAACGGGACGGATGTTTCGTTCATATCCACAGTGGTCGAAGACCCCGGCGGATACGGAAGAGTGTTGAGGAATGCCGGAGGGGAAGTACTTCGCATAGTGGAGGATAAAGACGCCACTGCGGACGAGAAAAAAGAAAAAGAAATAAATGCCGGAATTTACTGCGTGAATTCCTCTTTTCTCTGGGAAAGCCTGGGCGGACTCGACAGGGAAAACAGCCAGGGAGAGTATTACCTGCCCGGAATCATAAATCTCTGCGTTTCCCGTAAACGCAGGCTCCTGGCTTTTACGCTGGCAGATCCAAAGGAGGTGTCTGGAGTGAACAGCAGAGAACAGCTCGGCGAAGCGGAAAAAACCGTAAGACGCGCGATAAACCGCCGACACATGGAAAACGGGGTTACAATAGTAGATCCCGAAACCACTTACATATCAGATTCCGTTAACATAGGTAAGGATACGACGGTGTATCCGAACACCTATATTTATGGCGAAGCCCGCATTGGGAACGGCTGCAGAATAGGACCCTCCGTATACATTGAAGATTCACGGATAGGAAATAACGTCGAGGTAAGGTTCTCTTCGTATCTTACGGGGTGTGAAGTCGAAGACAGCGTTGTAATGGGGCCTTTTTGTCACCTGCGGCCCGAGGCCAGGATAAGAAGCGGGGCCAAGATCGGAAATTTCGTCGAGATAAAAAAATCGGAAATAGGAGTCGGTTCCAAGGTTCCCCATCTATCCTACGTGGGAGATGCCGATATCGGCGCCGGGGTTAATATCGGTGCGGGAACCATCACCTGTAACTACGATGGCGTGAACAAGCACAGAACCGTGGTGGAAGACGGCGCTTTCATAGGGAGTGACACCATGCTGGTTGCACCTGTAAAAGTGGGAAAGGACGCGACTACGGCGGCAGGTTCCACAGTAACAAAAGACGTTTCCTCGGGTGCTCTCGCGATAGAGCGCGCGGTACAGAAGGAAATAAAGGGCTGGGCGGAGAGAAAAAGAGTGAAGAAGGGGAAATCCTGAGATGTGCGGAATAGTCGGATACGTGGGCAGTTCCGAGAGAACCAAAAGAGTTCTCTGTGAGAGCTTGGGGAGGCTTGAGTACAGAGGATACGACTCTTCCGGTATATGCTTTGTTGAAAACGGTCGTTCCCGCGTCATAAGAAGCGAGGGGAAGCTTGAAAACCTTCTCTCAAAGCTAAAAGACTGCGAGATGACTTCTTCTCTCGGCATCGCTCACACAAGATGGGCCACCCACGGCGACCCTTCGGAGCGAAACGCCCATCCCCAGGTATCGGGCCCGGTAAGCGTGGTGCACAACGGCATAGTGGAGAACTACCCCGAGCTCAAGGAGGAACTTACAGCCGCCGGTTACGAATTCCGCTCCGATACCGACACCGAGGTCATTTCTCATCTGATCCGCGATTTTACGGAGAAAGGAAACTCTCTTCTCGAATCAACAAGAAAAGCATTTGAAAAGGTGGAGGGCTCTTACGCAGTGGCGGTCATGTCGGATACGGAACCCGGGAAGATAATCGCCACCAGGCGTTTTTCCCCTCTCATAATAGCGCGCAGCGGAAACGAATGTTTTCTGGCTTCGGATATCCCCGCGATTCTGCCCTACACAAAAGAGTTTGTTTTTCTCGAGGATAACGATTTCGTGGTTCTGGATGAAAACGGCATCTCGATAACCGACGCGGCCGGCGAGGCGGTCAAAAGAGCGCCGACGGTTGTGGACTGGGACCCTTCGGTAATTGAGAAATCGGGCTATCGCCATTACATGCTAAAAGAAATTTTCGAACAGCCCCAGGCGATTTTCGATACGCTTCGGGGGAAATTCACAGCTGACATGCGGGGAGTGGTTTTCGAGGACATGGATCCTTCCCTTCTGCGAAAAACGCAAAGAATCATTATTGCGGCCTGCGGCACTTCCTACCACGCCTCCCTTATAGGAAAGTACATGATAGAGGAAGTGGCCGGAGTGAACACCCAGGTGGAGCTTGCCTCTGAGTTCCGGTACAGAAATCCCGTTACCGGTCCCGACGCGCTTTTTGTCGCGGTTTCTCAGTCGGGCGAGACCGCGGACACCTCAGAAGCCCTCCTCAAGGCCAAGGATCTGGGTATGCCCTCCGTCGGCATAACGAACGTGAAGCTGAGCAAAATCTCAAGAGAGTCTGACTGCGTCATAACCACGAAGGCGGGCCCGGAGATCGGAGTTGCCTCCACAAAATCCTTCACGGCGCAGGTTATGGCGTTCTATCTTTTTTCCATATACCTTGCGATCTCAAGGAAAGCGATTGATTCGGAGAGGGCGAGGCAATTGATAGCCGATGCCATATCGGTTTCGAAACTCCAGCAGGAAACCCTTGAGCTTGACGGGGAGCTTAAAAATCTCTCAAGAGACTTTTACGGTTACAGGAATTTTATCTATCTGGGCCGGGGGATTAATTACCCCGTGGCTCTTGAAGGCGCGCTGAAACTAAAAGAGGTTTCCTACATACACGCCGAGGGATATGCCGCCGGGGAGATGAAGCATGGTCCCATAGCCCTTATAGACAGGAACATGCCCGTCGTGTTTATCGCGCCTGAGGAGGACACTTATTACAGAAAGCTCCTTGGGAATTTCCAGGAGGTAAAGGCCAGGGGAGGGCGGATCATTTTCATAACATCGGATGAGAATCTGCAGCTTCCCGATGAGAGGGACAGGAAAATAGTGATCCCGAAAAGTTCCTACCTCGTAAGCCCGATGGTGTCGGTTATCCCCGCGCAGTTTCTGGCTTACCATGTCGCCAATATTCTGGGGACGGATGTGGACCAGCCAAGGAATCTGGCCAAGGTCGTCACTGTTGAATGATGTCGTGCCGTCGCGACGTGATAATGATATAAGCTTTATGAGAGGTTCTAAATGAAGGTACTTGTTGTCGGAGGAGGCGGAAGGGAACATGCCCTCTGCTGGAAGATAAGCCAAAGTCCTCTTGTGGAGAAAACCTACTGCGCTCCCGGAAACGCCGGGATAAGCCGCCACGCCGAGTGTCTGGATATCGGTGTGGGAGACTTCGATTCGCTTGCGCAGTTCGTAAAAAAAGAGTCCGTTGACCTTACGGTCGTTGGCCCCGAGCAGCCTCTTTGCGAAGGGATAACCGATTTTTTTGAAAAAGAAGGGCTTTTGATTTTCGGTCCCTCAAAAGCCGCCGCGGAACTTGAAGGAAGCAAAACTTTCTCGAAAAATCTGATGAAAAAATACGGCATCCCGACAGGGGAATATTCAGTTTTTACCGATATCGAGCAAGCGCTTGCCAAGGCGGGGGAAACCGAACCTCCCTTCGTGGTGAAGGCCGACGGCCTTGCCGCCGGCAAGGGGGTTATCATATGCCGCTCCCGCGAGGAAGGAGAAGACGCGGTTCGCTCCATGATGGAGCGCGGAGCCTTCGGCGAGGCCGGGGAGAAGGTTGTAATAGAGGAATTTCTTACGGGTGAAGAGGCCTCCTTTTTTGCCTTGACCGACGGGGAAAACGTACTTCCGCTTGAGCCTTCTCAAGACCACAAGCCCATTTTTGACGGGGACAAGGGGCCGAACACGGGAGGCATGGGAGCCTACACTCCCGCTCCTGTTGTAAACGATCGGTTAAGGCAGAGAATAATCGACGAGGTGATGGTTCCGACCGTGCGTGCGATGAAATCCGAGGGCAAAACTTACAAGGGAGTTCTCTACGCCGGATTGATGATAAAAGACGAAAGCTTTAAGGTGCTTGAATTTAACTGCCGCTTCGGCGATCCCGAAGCCCAGCCGCTTCTTATGAGAATGGAATCGGATGTAGTCCCCATTCTTCATTCAATAGCCCGCAGCGAGATGAAGACCGATCCGATAGAGTGGAAAGACGGATTCTGCGTCTGCGTCGTCATGGCTTCAAGAGGCTACCCCGGAAGCTACGACAAGGGGGTTGAGCTTAAAAGACTCAAGGACTTCACCGACACTCGCGAGACGGTGGTTTTTCACGCCGGAACCGCTTTTTCCAAAAACAAGCTGGTTACAAGCGGCGGAAGGGTTCTCGGAGTCACTTCTCTTGGCGATACTATAGAGGAATCGATACTGAGGGCATACCAGGCAGTTGGCTCCATTCTCGATGAAAATCTGGTCTACAGGACTGATATAGGAAAAAAGGCGCTTTTGCGTATTGGTGGTTGATATGTCTTGGGTATATCACGCCTGAGGAGTCTAAGTTTATAAAATTTTTCCCCACTCGAATTTTTCTGTTGAAAACCTGTTTTCTTTCTGTAATATAGTCCTTCCCTTGATTTGGGTCTTGAGTGTTTTTTTTTCATTTCACTTATTGACATCAGCTCGTTATTAAGCTTATAATGATCGGATTACCCAAATTTCGGGAGAGGATGTTTTTATGCCTACAACAAGTCAGTTGCTCAGCAAGGGAAGAGAGTCGGTCAAGAAGAAAAGCAAGGCCAGAGCTCTTCAGGGATGTCCCCAGAGAAGGGGGGTTTGCGTGAGGGTTTATACCACCACTCCAAAAAAACCCAACTCGGCACTTAGGAAGGTCGCCAGGATAAGGCTTACAAACGGCATAGAGATCACGGGATACATCCCGGGGGAAGGACACACATTGCAGGAGCATTCAGTTGTGCTCGTAAGGGGTGGAAGGGTAAAAGATCTTCCTGGAGTCAGATACCACATAGTCAGGGGAACTCTTGACTCGACCGGAGTTGAGGGCAGAAGAAACGGAAGATCCAAGTACGGAGCCAAAAAGCCTAAGTAGCGGGCGGGAATCAGAAGATGCCGAGAAAAGGTAGGGTAGCGAGAAGAAAACTGATCCCGGATCCAAGAACCGGAGATCCGATAGTCGCCAAGTTCATAAACAGCCTCATGTACGACGGCAAGAAGAGCAAGGCGGAAAAAATCTTCTACAGTTCTCTTGACAGGATAAGGGAAAAAACCGGAAAAGACCCCATTGAGGTCTTTCTCGATGCTCTTGACAAGATAAAGCCTGCTGTTGAGGTAAGGTCAAGGCGCGTCGGCGGAGCCAACTACCAGGTTCCTATGGAAGTGAGTTCTTTTAGAAGGCAGTCTCTCGGGATCAGGTGGCTTATAAACTCCTCCCGCTCAAGATCGGAAAAATCGATGATAGACAAGCTTTCTTCAGAGATAATCGATGCCCATAACAACAGGGGCAGCGCAGTAAAGAGAAAAGAGGACATTCACAGAATGGCCGAGGCCAACAGGGCCTTTGCCCACTACAGGTGGTAATTCCCTCCGGAGGATTAAGGTGTCAGAACAGGTATTTCCCATAGACAGGGTAAGAAACATCGGAATAATTGCCCACATAGACGCTGGCAAGACCACCACTACTGAAAGAATACTGTTCTATACAGGCATAACCTACAAGATAGGCGAGGTGCACGAAGGCGCGGCGACTATGGACTGGATGGAGCAGGAACGCGAAAGGGGAATCACCATCACTTCCGCCACCACTACGTGTTTCTGGAAAGACTGCAGGATAAACATTATAGACACGCCCGGCCACGTTGATTTCACCATAGAGGTCGAAAGATCGCTCAAGGTGCTTGACGGTGCGGTGGTGGTGTTTGACTGCGTGGGCGGAGTTGAGCCTCAGACTGAGACCGTGTGGGGGCAGGCCGATCGTTACTCGGTTCCAAGAATGTGTTTTGTGAACAAGATGGATAGGGTCGGGGCGGATTTTTACAAGGTTGTGGACCAGATAGAGGAGAGACTTAACGCTAATCCGGTGTGTCTTCAGATTCCGTGGTTTGACGGTGATGACTTCACTGGGATAGTTGACATCATAAGGATGAAAATGGCTGTGTGGGACGGAGAGAGTCTTGGGGCCAAATTTGAATTCATCGATATTCCCGAAGACACAAAGTCGCGCGCGGTTGAATACAGAGAAAAACTTCTTGAAGTCCTTTCCGATAATGACGAGGGAATAATGGAGCTTTATCTCGACGGAGAAGATGTTCCGGAAGAGATGATCCGAAAATCCATAAGACGACAGACAATTGACGCGACCATAATACCCGTAATGCTGGGGTCGGCTTTTAAGAACAAGGGAGTTCAGCTGCTGCTCGATGCCGTTGTGGAATACATGCCGGCTCCCATAGACCTGCCCCCGATGAAGGGCATTCATCCCAGAACCGAAGAGGAAGTCCAGAGAACTCCGGACAAGAACGAACCTTTTTCCGCACTTGCGTTTAAGATCATGTCGGATCCTTTCGTTGGACAGCTCACCTACCTTAGGATCTATTCCGGAAAACTTAAATCAGGCACCACGGTTTACAATTCATCCAAACTTAAAAACGAAAAAATCGGAAGACTTCTTCGCATGCACGCAGATAAACGCGAGGACATAAAAGAAATTGAGGCCGGAGGCATAGCGGCTGCCGTAGGGCTCAAAAACACCCTTACTGGCGATACCCTGTGCTCGGATTCGAACCCCGTGGTTCTTGAGAGACTTTATATATCCGATCCGGTCATTTCGATTGCCATAGAGCCAAAGTCAAACGCCGATCAGGAGAAACTCGGTATTTCCCTGAGCAAGCTTGCCATGGAGGATCCTTCCTTCAAGGTGAACACCGATGAGGAGACCCGGCAGACGATTATTTCCGGCATGGGAGAGCTTCACCTTGAGATAATCGTGGACCGGCTTAGAAGAGAGTTCAAGGTTGATGCAAATGTCGGAAAGCCTCAGGTCGCATACAGAGAAACGATAACGTCCACATCCCAAACCGAAGGAAAATACATAAGACAGACCGGTGGACGCGGTCAGTACGGCCATGTGAAGATAAGAGTTGAGCCTCTTGAAAGGGGCGAAGGATTTCAGTTCCACGATGGGATAAAGGGAGGAGCGATTCCAAAGGAGTTTATTCCCGCAGTGCAGAAGGGAATAGTCGAGGCGATGGAGACTGGCGTTGTATTTGGATATCCGGTTGTCGACCTTGCAGTCACGCTTTACGACGGTTCTTTTCACGATGTCGACTCCTCAGAAATTGCCTTTAAGATCGCAGGTTCCATGGCATTTAAGGAAGCGGTTCATAAATCTTCTCCGGTTGTCCTTGAGCCCGTAATGAAGCTTGAGGTGGTTATTCCAGAACCTCACATGGGAACCGTTATAGGTGATCTGAGTTCGAGGCGGGGGAGGGTGAGCAGTACGGAAATGAGAGGCGCTATGCAGGCGGTGAAAGCGGAAGTTCCGCTTGGCGAAATGTTCGGTTACGCAACTAACTTAAGGTCAATGACTGAAGGGCGGGGATTGTTCACCATGGAATTTTCCCATTATTTTGCCCTGCCTGCCAACATCGCCGAGGAGTTAAAACAGACAGCCAATGTCAGCTGATATTTTCATGTTCTTTTTAACAAGGAGGTCAACAAGGAATGTCTAAGGCAAGGTTTGAGAGGGGGAAGCCGCATTTAAACATAGGGACGATAGGGCATGTGGATCATGGGAAGACGACATTAACGGCGGCAATAACGAACATATTATCGAAGAAGGGGCAGGCGGAGTACGTGGAGTTTGACAACATAGACAAGGCTCCGGAAGAGAGGGAGAGGGGGATAACGATAAACATAGCGCACGTGGAGTATGAGACAGCTGGGAGGCACTACGCGCATGTAGACTGTCCGGGGCACGCAGACTACGTAAAGAACATGATAACGGGTGCGGCGCAGATGGACGGTGCGGTGCTGGTGGTGAGTGCGCCTGACGGGCCAATGCCTCAGACAAGGGAGCACATACTGTTAGCGAGGCAGGTGGGAGTGCCGTACATAGTTGTGGCGCTTAACAAGATTGACATGCTGGATGACGAGGAGTTGCTTGAGTTGGTGGAGTTGGAGATAAGGGATCTGTTGAGTGAGTACGGATTTCCTGGGGATGAGATACCTATAGTGAAGGTAAGTGCGCTTAAGGCGATAGAGGGGGATGAGGGGGCAGCGGAGCAGATAGTTGAGTTAATGGACAGCATAGACGGGTACATACCTGAGCCCAAGAGGGAGATGGACAAGCCGTTTTTGATGGCGATAGAGGATGTGTTCACGATATCTGGTAGGGGCACGGTGGTAACTGGGAGAGTGGAGAGGGGGAGGATAGTAGCGGGGAAGGAGATAGAGATAGTAGGGTTTAAAGAGACGACAAAGACAGTGGCTACTAGTTTGGAGATGTTCAGGAAGATACTGGATGACGCGCAGGCAGGGGACAATGTGGGAGTGTTGCTGAGGGGGACGGGGAAGGGAGAAGTGGAGAGGGGGCAGGTATTGTCGGCGCCGGGGAGCATAAAGCCTCACAAGAAGTTTAAGGCTGAGGTATATGTGTTGAAGAAGGAGGAGGGGGGAAGGCACACGCCGTTTTTCCCTGGGTATCGGCCGCAGTTTTATTTAAGGACAACGGATGTAACGGGATCAGTGATATTGCCGGAAGGGGTGGAGATGGTAATGCCGGGGGACAACGTAAGCATGGAGGTGGAGTTAATAGCGCCGGTGGCGATGGAGGAGCAGCTTCGTTTTGCGATAAGAGAGGGTGGAAGAACCGTAGGAGCGGGTGTGGTAACCGAAATCATTGAATAATGGGTAAAGCTTCGAAAATAAGAATAAAGCTTAAGTCTTTTGACCACAGGCTTCTTGATAATTCAACTGAGGAGATTGTTGATACCGCCAAGAGAACCGGTGCGAGGATAGCCGGTCCGGTTCCGCTTCCCACCAGTATAAACAGGTACTGTGTGCTGCGTGGTCCTCATGTGAACAAGAACTCGAGAGAACATTTTGAAATAAGAACGCATAAAAGGCTTGTAGACATACTTGAACCTACACAGCAGACGATAGACGAACTTATGAAACTAAATCTTGCTTCGGGTGTGGAAGTGGAGATAAAACTTACGGGCTCGTAAAAATATGATTCAGGGACTTATAGGAAAAAAAAGGGGGATGACCGAGTTTTTCAACGACGATATGGTGAAGGTCATCACTACCGTCGTTGAAGTGGGTCCATGCCCCGTGGTCTCTAAAAAAACCAAGGACTCAGACGGCTACGATGCCATCCAGCTCGGGTTTGAAGATGTAAAGCCTCAGCGGGTTACGCGCCCCATGAAGGGACATTTCGCGAAAGCCGGGGTGAATCCCACCGCGAAACTCAGAGAGTTCTCCGCCACGGTTGAAGATTACAACATAGGGGATGTGGTAAAGGTTGACCTTTTCAAGGTAGGAGACGTTCTTGATATCACCGCTAAAAGCAAGGGCAAGGGGTTTGCCGGAGCCATAAAACGCCACAATTTCGCAAGACAGCCGATGTCCCACGGTGGTATGGCCCACAGAAGACCTGGTTCTATAGGACAGGCTTCATCTCCGGCCAAGGTGTGGAAAGGCATAAAAATGCCAGGGCGCATGGGTGGAAAGAATGTAACGGTTCAGGGCGTCAAGGTAGTCGATATAGATGTTGAGAGAAATCTTCTTTTCGTAAAGGGATCAGTTCCGGGCCCTGTGGGAGGAACGGTTTTTCTTCGATACACGTCAAAGGGGGCGAAAAATGCTTCAAGTTGACGTATACGACATCGCCAGGAAAAAAGTGGGAACGATTGAGCTTCGCTCCGAGATCTTTGAAGCTCCGGTGAAAAAGCACCTGCTTCATGAAGTCGTTAACTGGCAGCTTGCCAAAAAAAGGGCCGGGACTGCGTCCACCAAAACAAGAGGTGAAGTCCGCGGTGGCGGGGCAAAGCCTTGGAAACAGAAACACACGGGTCGCGCAAGGGCGGGATCCAGACGTTCTCCGATCTGGCGCAAAGGTGGAGTGGTTTTCGGACCAAAGCCTAAAGACTGGTCTTACTCAATTCCGAAAAAGGTAAGAAAAGGGGCGCTTGTTTCCGCTCTTTCAAGCCGTTTCGGCGAAGGTGCCATAGTTGTGCTCGACAATTTAGAGCTTCCGGAAATAAAAACCAGACAGGTGGCGAAATTCATGAAGGATTTCGAATTTTCCAAAGCCCTTGTGGTTGTCGGTTCGGATAACGAGAATCTCCGTAAGTCTGCAAGGAACATACCCGACGTAAAGGTTCTGGTAGATGAAGGACTCAATGTCTACGATCTGCTTAGGCACAAGAACATAGTCATTGTGCGGGATTCGGTTGAAAAAATTCAGGAGAGACTTTCATGAAAGATCCTCGCTCGATCATAAAACTTCCGATAGTGACTGAGAAAAGCACCGAAGCCAGAGAAAACGGCTGGTATGTTTTTTCCGTCGACAGAAGATGCAATAAGAAAGAGATACAGGACTCAATTGAGAAGATTTTCGGCGTCAAGGTGGACAGAGTAAGAACACTTGTACTTCCTGGAAAAAGAGTGAAAAGATTAGGCAGGGTTGTGGGAAAGAGATCAGCGGTTAAAAAGGCTTACGTGAAACTCAGAGAAGGAGAAATCAACCTGTTTGAGGGAGTTTGATCATGGGAGTAAAGAAATATAACCCCACATCTCCGGGAAGAAGGTTTATGTCCGGGTTTGATTTTGAGGAAATAACCTCCAAAACACCCCACAAGTCCCTTACTGTCTCACTTAAAAAAAGCTCTGGACGCAATTCAGATGGAAGGATTACCAGCTTCAGAAAAGGCGGCGGTCACAAGAGACGTTACAGAATAATAGATTTTAAAAGGAACAAGCACGGCGTACCTGCCAGAGTCGTCTCGCTGGAGTATGATCCGTATCGCTCGGCTAGAATTGCGCTTCTGGCCTACGCTGACGGTGAAAAAAGATATATTATAGCCCCTGCGGGCCTTAAAGTGGGTGATGAGTTGAATTCCGGACCCGGGGTAGAGATTTCAAGCGGAAATGCTCTTCCCATAGAAAATATTCCTGTGGGTACAGTTGTTCACAATATAGAAATGAGACCTGGAGGCGGAGGAAAGCTAGTCCGCTCCGCCGGTTCATCTGCACAGATTGTCGCAAAAGACGGCAACTACGCCCAGATAAAACTCGCCTCTGGCGAAATAAGACTTGTTCACCTGAAGTGCATGGCTACCGTAGGAAGAATCGGGAACGCTGAAAACGAGCTTATAGTGTGGGGCAAGGCCGGAAGATCCCGTAACAAGGGGATAAGGCCCACAGTTCGCGGGGTGGCTATGAACCCGGTTGATCATCCCCATGGGGGAGGAGAAGGCAAAGCGGCCAAGGGAAATCCTCATCCTGTTTCCCCTTGGGGTTGGATTACAATAGGAAAAAAGACGAGAAACAACAAGAGAATGGACAAATATATAGTTAAGCCAAGAAGAGTTGGCTACGGAATGGATTAATCGCGGGAGCTTCGGATGGCAAGATCAAGTAAAAAGGGACTGTACGTACACGAAAAACTTATGAAGAAAGTTGAGCAGGCGCAGAGTTCCGGAAGTCAGAGAATTATCAAGACTTGGGCAAGAGCCTCAATGGTAATACCAGAGATGATAGGAATGACTTTCGCAGTTTACAACGGAAAGAGATTTATCCCCGTATTCGTATCTGAACAGATGGTTGGGCATAAACTGGGCGAGTTTTCTCCCACAAGGACTTATCATGGTCACTCGGGTGACAGGAAAGCCAGAAAGAGATAGTAATAATAGAGAGATAACAAATGGTTTCTAAAGCAGTACATAAATATGCTAGGGTATCGCCGAAGAAGGCTAGGGTGGTGCTTGACCTCGTAAGAGGCAAGGGTGTTGAGGAAGCTTCATCGGTTCTTCTTTCTGCCCGCAAGAGGGTCTCACCGCTGATTTCGAAGCTGCTGAAGTCGGCTGTTGCCAACGCCTCTGAGAAAGGATACAGCGATATAGATTCCCTTTACATAAAGGAAATCTATGCAACGCAGGGCCCAACACTGAAACGTTTTCGGGCCAGAGCGATGGGAAGGGCTTTTGCCCGTAAAAGCAGTATGAGTCACATAACGATAATACTTGAACAGAGGGGATTCTGAATTGGGCCAGAAAATTAATCCTATAGGATTTCGCATTGGAATAACCAGGTCGTGGGACTCCAAGTGGTTTGCCGAAAAACAGATGTACAGATCCTTGCTCAAAGAGGACATAGGAATTCGCAACTACATAAAGAAGACCTTTTATCAGGCGGCTATCTCGAGTATTGAGATTGAGAGGGCCGCGGCGGACAAGGTCAGGATTTTGGTGTACGCGGCAAGGCCCGGGATCATCATAGGAAGGAAAGGCCAGGAGATAGAGCAACTGAAGAAAAAACTCCAGAGGATGACCGGGAAAGGCATATTTCTTGATATAAGGGAAGTAAAGAGGCCCGAAACTGACGCGCAGCTCGTCTCGGAAAACCTTGCCCTTCAGCTTGAAAGAAGGGTTGCGTACAGAAGGGCCATGAAAAGGGTGCTTTCCTCCTCCATTCGAGCTGGGGTTCTCGGAATAAAAGTTATGGTCTCCGGGCGTCTCGGCGGAGCCGAAATATCGAGAAGGGAGTGGTACAGGGAAGGAAGAGTGCCATTGGCAACGCTCCGCGCGGACCTGGACTACGGGGTTGCCGAAGCGTCGACTACATACGGAGTAATAGGCGTAAAGGTCTGGATATTCAAAGGCGAGATAATACAGAAAAAAGTAAAGGGGAGGGCGAACAAGGCCCCTGAGAATATAGATACCGATGCTTCAGCCTAAAAAGACAAAGTACAGAAAACAGTTCAAGGGAAGGAACAGAGGAGCTGCAACCCGGGGGACGAAGTTTGCATTCGGTGATCTTGCGCTTCAGACCGTGGAGAACGGGATGATCACCTCAAGGCAGATAGAAGCTGCTCGTATTGCGATTACAAGACACGTGAAAAGAGGAGCGAACCTCTGGATAAGAATATTTCCCTATAAACCCATTACCAAGAAACCTGCCGAGACCAGGATGGGAAAGGGCAAGGGGGATGTAGACGGTTACGTGGCGCCGGTAAAAAGAGGACAGTTTCTTTACGAAATATCGGGAGTAAGTGAAGAACTTGCACGCTCAGCCTTAAGGCTTGCTTCCTATAAGCTTCCTCTTAGAACTAGGATAGTAACCAGAAGCGAGGAGGAGTTTATCTGATGGCAACAAATGCAGAAGAACTCAGAAACCTCACGCCCGAGGAACTGCGCAAGCGCCACCGTGATGCGATCGAAGAGCTTTTCAATGTCAGAATACAGGTTGCTACCGGGCAGAACCCGAACAACGCGAGGATAAAACAGCTAAAAAGGGAGATTGCAAGGATGCTTACCATAACAAAACAGCGGGATATCGCCTCGGAGAATTGATTCTATGGAAAGAGGAAAGTTAAAGACGAAAACGGGGGTTGTGGTAGGTAACAAAATGGACAAGACTGCGATTGTAGAAGTACAGCGGACAAAGAGTCACGGTCGGTACAAAAAGCAAATAAGGGTCAGCAGGCGATTTAAGGTCCATGACGAGCGCAACGAATGCAACATCGGAGACAAGGTGGAAATAATGGAGTCAAGGCCCCACAGCAAGACCAAAAGGTGGAGACTAAGCAAGATGGTCACTCAGGTCGCAAGCGCATAAGGCGGGGTTTTTGATTCCGCGGACGACGGGAGAAAATAAATGATTCAGTCAAGCACATATCTGGACTCGGCGGATAACACAGGGGCCAAAAAGCTGTTCTGCATAAAGGTCCTGGGTGGGTCGGGAAGAAAATATGCGCGGCTTGGAGATGTGGTTGTAGTTTCAGTCAAGCAGGCCATTCCGAAGTCCAAGGTGGAAAAGGGCAATATATACAAGGCGGTAATAGTCAGGGTGAGAAAGGAACAGAGAAGGCCCGATGGCACCTATGTGCGCTTTGATAATAACGCCGCCGTTATAATAGACAAGGAAAACGAACCCATAGGCACGAGAGTTTTCGGGCCGATAGCTCGTGAACTGAGGCTCAAGGGTTTCATGAAAATCATCTCGCTTGCCCCGGAGGTTGTCTGAACATGTCCACTGGGAAGAGAAAGTTTAATATAAGGGCCGGGGATACGGTCTACATAGTTGCTGGCAAGGAAAAGGGGAAGACCGGCAAAGTGCTCAGAATTGACAGGGGTGCCGAAAAGGCCTTCGTGGAAAAACTCAATATCATAAAGAGACACAGCCGTCCGACGCAGAAAAACCCTGGTGGTGGCATCATTGAGAAAGAGGCTGGAATCCATGTCTCAAACCTGATGCTGTACGATTCTGAGAGTGGAACACCGGTAAAGATCGGGTACAGAACCGGCGAGGACGGTGGAAAAGTGAGATACAACAGAAAAACTGGAAAGGAAATCTGAGGAAATGATTCCGAGAATAAAGACTCTGTATATGCGCGAGGTCATACCCGCGCTGATTGAAAAGTTCTCCTACGGAAACACTATGCAGGTTCCGAAGCTTGAGAAAATCGTGGTGAACATGGGGCTTGGGAGGCTCAGTGAAGCGGGGAGACAGACAAAGGTAATAGACAACGCTGCCTCGGAACTGGCGTATATAACGGGACAGAGACCGGTGATTACAAAGGCGCGCAAGTCAGTTGCGGGTTTCAAACTCAGAGAAGGCCAGCCAATAGGCTGCATGGTTACGCTTCGGGGGAAGATGATGTATGAGTTTTTTGACCGTTTGGTGAATCTCGCTCTTCCAAGGGTCAGGGATTTTAAGGGTCTCTCACCGCGGTCTTTTGACGGTTCGGGTAATTATACTCTGGGGATAAGGGAGCATCTGGTTTTTCCTGAAATAGATTACAGCAAGGTTCAGTACAACAAGGGGATGAACGTAAGTCTGATTACGACTTCAAAAACGGACGCTGAGGCCATGGAGCTTCTCAACCGTCTCGGAGTGCCGTTTGCGAATAATTAAGAGAGAGGGGTTATGACAAGAAAAGCGTTACTTGAGAAATCGAAGAGAAAGCCAAAGTTTCGCGTGCGTGGGGTTAACCGTTGCGGGCTTTGCGGACGGCCGAGAGGTTTCATGAGAAAATTCGGTATCTGCAGGATCTGTTTCAGGTCTCTTGCCAGCAAGGGACATCTTCCGGGCGTTAGAAAGGCAAGTTTTTAAGAAACATATTTTGGAGAAAAAATGACGGATCCGATTGCAGATATGTTAACTAGGGTAAGGAATGCCTTCATGGCGGGTCACGGCCATGTCGAGATTCCCGGTTCGGTTATAAAAGGCGAGATCGCTAAGGTTCTTACCGAGGAAGGCTACGTGGAGAGTTACAAGGTCACTGAAGAAGGGGTAAAGAAAACCATAACAATCAAGCTGAAATACGGTCCTGACGGCAAGGCTGCTGTAGAGGAGATAAAGAGAATAAGCAAACCATCGAGAAGGGTTTACGTGGGCAAAGATGATATTCCAAGGGTCAGGGGAGGAATGGGAATTTCAATACTTTCAACTTCAAACGGAATAATGACCGGGATTGCCGCAAGGAACAAAAAGATAGGTGGGGAGATTCTCTGCACGGTGATCTGAGGACAAACGGATGTCAAGAATAGGAATAAAACCGGTAGTTATTCCCGACGGAGTAACGGCGATGCCCAAGCAGGGAGCGATCGAAATCAAAGGGCCTAAAGGGAGCCTAGAAGTTCCCGTACCCGAGGGAATAAAAGCTGCGCTTGAGGATGGAACTGTGGTTATCTCCAGACAGAGCGACGAGAAAAGAATAAAGTCTTTTCACGGTCTTACACGAAGCCTGGTTAACAATTCCGTAATAGGGGTTAGTGAAGGATTTAAAAAGGTCCTTCGCATAATCGGTACGGGTTACAAGGCGGATCTTGTGGGAGAAACGGAACTCAGGCTTACACTCGGTTACTCTCATCCGGTTGATTTCCCCCTTCCCAAGGGTATAGAGGCGACTGTGGAGGAACGGGGCACCCTGCTTTCTCTCCACGGAATTGACAAGCAGCTTGTGGGGGAGACCGCGGCACGCATAAGAAAGGTAAGACCACCTGATTCATATAAGGGTAAAGGTGTTCGTTACGAGGATGAGAAGTTGAGGCTTAAACCAGGAAAAGCTGGAGCGGCTAAGTGATGGTAAAGAAGAAAAGTAGAAATTTGGCGCGTCAAAGAAGACACACGACTGTCAGGAAGAAGATAAGCGGTACCTCGGATGTGCCGAGGGTTTCCGTTTTCCGTTCGGCAAAGCATATATACGCCCAGTTGGTAGACGATACTGCGGAAGTCACCCTTCTTCAGGCGTCGACAATGTTTCCTGAGACGAAAAAGAGGCTTTCTGCGGAGAATATGAAGAAAACCGAGGTTGCTAAAGAGGTTGGAAAGCATCTCGGAGAGATGGCCGTTGAAAAGGGTATAACAAAGGTGCGTTTTGACAGAGGGGGCTATGCTTACCACGGAAGGATAAAGTCGCTTGCCGACGGAATCCGCGAGGCGGGAGTGGAGTTCTAAGAGAAAATTTAAGGAGGCTCTTATTTTGGCAGAGGATAAAATAGATCCAGCGGAACTTGAATTACAGGAAAAAGTGGTCCATATAAGGAGGGTCGCGAAGGTGACCAAAGGGGGGAAGAGGTTTCACTTTACCGTTCTTGCCGTAGTCGGAAATTCCGATGGAGTTGTGGGAGCCGGCCTCGGTAAGTCAAACGAGGTTCCAGATGCCGTCAGAAAGGCGGTTGAGAAAGCCAAGAAAAGCCTTATAAGAGTGCCGCGAAACGGCACCACCATACCCCATGGAGTCCGCACGCAATATGTGTCAAGCAAGATTATGCTTCTGCCTGCTGCCCCGGGTACGGGTGTTATAGCAGGTGGTGCGGTGCGCGCGGTGGTTGAACTTGCGGGAATACACGATGTTTTATCCAAGGTTGTAGGATCGAGAAACCCGCTTAATGTCGTTATGGCCGTTATAAAGGGGTTCTCGGAACTGCAGGTTCCCGAAGAAATCGCGAAGGCGAGGAACAAGGAGATAAAGGATCTTGATCTTCCCAATTACTATGGCGCGGCTCGTTAGGCCACGCGCTTAGCAGTGGAGCGAAAAATGTTAAACGAACTTTCACCAACTAAGGGATCGAAGGCAAAAAGAAAAAGGGTAGGAAGAGGCGCTGGTTCTCAGGGGAAGACCAGTGGAAGGGGGCACAAAGGCCAGGGGTCCCGTTCAGGGAGAGGGGTATCCCGGTGGTTTGAAGGTGGCCAGACTCCACTCAAGATGAGAAGCCCGAAGAGGGGTTTTACGAACATATTCAAAAAACAGTACGACATAGTGAATTTAAAGGATCTTGAGCGCTTCACGGATGCGGGATCGGTGACGATCCAGGTGCTTGCCGAGGCGGGAATAGTGAGTGGCAAGAAGCCCGTAAAGCTTCTGGCCACCGGGCAGGTCACTGCGCCGCTTTCCATAACGGTTAACGCCTGCAGCGAGGCGGCCGCACGCAAGGTAACCGATGCTGGAGGCAAAGTGGAAATAGTATGAGCAGTAACGTCGCCTCACTTCCCAGAATTCCCGAACTTAACAGGAAGCTTCTTTTTACGGCCGCGATGCTTGTTGTTTACAGGGCGGGTGTTTTCGTTCCGATTCCTGGAATCGACCCGGATCAGATCGCCAAGATGTTCGAGCAGACCCGCGGCACGATCTTCGACATACTCAACATGTTCTCCGGAGGAGCGCTCGAACAGGCGTCGATTTTCGCCTTGGGAGTGATGCCTTATATTACTGCGTCAATTATTATGTCGCTTCTGGTAAAAGCCTTCCCTTCACTTGAAGCCATGCAGAAGGAGGGTGATGCCGGAAGGAGAAGAATAAATCAGTACACAAGGTACGGTACCGTTCTTATATGTCTCATTCAGGGTTTTATGCTGGCTGTTACCCTTGAGCGTGGTGGAGTAGGTGCAGCGACTGTTGCAAGCGCCGTTATGGATCCCGGACTGATGTTCAAGATCACAGCTGTTCTTACCCTTACCGCTGGTGGACTTCTCGTTATGTGGCTTGGAGAGCAGATAACGGAAAACGGAATCGGAAACGGGATGTCTCTTCTTATCGCCGCGTCGATAATCGCCAGTATTCCAGGGGCGTTCTGGAACCTCTCAAGGCTTGTCGGCACCGGGAACATTTCTATTCTCGGAGTTCTTCTTATTTTTATTTTCCTAGGGCTTCTTATGGGTCTTATAGTTTTCTTTGAGCGTTCCTACAGAAAAATACCGGTTCAGTACCCCAGGAGAGTTGTGGGAAGGAAGGTTATGGGAGGGCAGAGTTCTCACCTGCCGCTTAAAACTAATCCTTCGGGCGTTATACCGCCGATTTTCGCCTCTTCGCTCCTTATTTTCCCCGCTACGCTTGTTACGTTCGCCGATATTCCGTCTCTTCGCAGCTTCTCAGACCTTGTGTTTCAAAACGTGTTCGTATACAACCTTATTTTTGCCATACTCATAGTATTTTTCGCCTTTTTCTATACTTCAATAATATACGACCCGGACGATCTATCGGACAACCTGAGGAAAAACGGCGGAAACATACCGGGAATAAGGCCGGGCAGAAAGACGTCGGAATACATAGGCAATGTGCTCGGGAAAATTACGTTCATAGGAGCTATATACGTAGCGGCGGTCTGCGTCCTGCCGGTGTTTCTTGAGAGAGAACCTTTTAATCTGCCGTTTTACTTCGGTGGCGTGTCGCTTCTGATCGTAATAGGTGTAACGCTTGATTTCATGCAGCAGATCGAATCTTTTCTGATAACTCACAGTTATGAAGGCTTTATGAAAAAGAGGGGTATGAAAGAACCGCAGAGATACAGGTTCTGAGGAAAAGGAGAATGCCGGAGACTATGAGACTGATACTGTTCGGGCCGCCCGGGGCGGGAAAGGGAACGCAGGCTGATTTCATAAGGGAGAAATACGGAGTTGAGCATATATCAACTGGAGACGTACTGCGTGAAGCCATAAAAAAGGAGACCGAGGTTGGACTTTACGCAAAATCGTTTATGGACAAAGGAGAACTCGTACCCGATGAAGTCGTGACGGAAACAATAAGACTGAAGATCTCCGGGCTTGGCGAGGGAGGTTTTATGCTTGACGGTTTCCCGAGGACTCTGGAGCAGGCAAGATCTCTTGACAGTATTCTCTCCGATGCCGGAATTGGCGTTGACGCGGTTATTTTTCTTGAAGTTCCCGATGAAGAAGTTGTGCGGCGAATAATTAAGCGCCAGGAAATAGAGGGCAGGCAGGACGACACGGAGGATGTGATAAAGAATAGGCTGAGAGTTTACAAGGATCAGACCTCTCCTCTTAAGGATTTTTACGGAAAGGCCGGTGTCCTGCGCACGGTCGAAGGAGTGGGAGAGATATCGGATATCGCCGAGAGAATAGACGGCGTACTGAAACAGTTGCAGTAATGATTCGCTTGAAAAACAAAGAAGAGCTCAAACGTATGAGGGCCGCTGGCAGGGCGGTTTCCGAAGTGCTCACGAGACTTGAAGAAGAGGCAAAGGAAGGAGTGACCACTTGGGAGCTTAATGAGATCGCGGAGAGAATGTGCGCGGCGGGGGGCTTTAAAGCCGCTTTTAAGGGTTATGCGAATTACCCCGCATCGGTGTGCTTTGCGCTTAACGAAGAGATAGTGCACGGTATTCCCTCGAAGAAAAAAGTGCTTAGGGATGGAGACATAGTGGGAATAGATTTCGGAGTGGTGCTCGACGGTTATTACGCCGACTCGGCAATAACGGTTGCAATCGGTGAAATCCGGCCCGTTGCCCAGAGGCTGCTGCGGGTTACCAGAAATTCCCTCTACAAGGGGATAGATATGGTGATAGGCTCAAACAGGGTTATGGACATATCAAAAGAGATACAGACTTACGTTGAAAGCGAGGGTTTTTCGATAGTCAGGGATTTTGTCGGCCACGGCATAGGCCGGGAACTCCATGAGGAACCGCAGGTGCCAAATTTTATTCCCCGCAATGGCGCGGGAAGAGGAGTAAAGCTTCGCTCTGGAATGGTAATGGCCATAGAACCCATGGTGAACGAGGGGTCGGAGAAAACAAAGATACTTGAAGATGGGTGGACGGCGGTTACTTATGATGGTAAACTTTCCGCTCATTTTGAGCATACGGTGGCTCTCACGGATAACGGCCCTGAGATTCTTACCGAAAGGATTCACTAGGAACAACAGGTAATGGAGAAAGAAGAGAAAATAGAGTTTGAAGGAACTATAAAGAAAGCTTTGCCTAACGCGATGTTTATGGTCGAAATAGAGAACAATCACGAGGTGCTGGCCTATGTCTCCGGCAAGATGAGAACTAGGTTCATAAGGATACTTCCTGGAGACAGGGTAAAGCTTGAGATATCTCCCTACGATCTTACAAAGGGAAGAATCACCTACAGACTCAAAAAGTGAAGACAGGGGCGGAAGCAAGTTGAAAACGAGAGCATCAGTAAAAAAAATATGTGACAAGTGCAAGATCATCAAGCGCAAAGGGGTTGTGCGGGTGATCTGTGTTAACAAAAGGCACAAGCAGAGACAAGGATAGTGCACAGGAGGACATGCCTTAATGCCTAGAATAGCAGGGGTTGACATACCGCTTAACAAAAGAGTGGAGGTAGGTCTTACGTATATCTACGGTATAGGTAGGGTGACTTCAAACGTCATACTTACCAAAGCCGGTATAGACGTAAACAAAAAGTCCGGAGATCTTGGCGATCAGGAAGTAACGAAACTTCGAACGATAATTGAAGGCGAGTACACAGTTGAGGGAGACCTGAGAAAAGAGGTTCAGCTCAACATAAAGCGCCTCATAGAGATAGGGTGCTACAGGGGCATGAGACACCGAATGGGACTTCCGGTGAGGGGACAGAAAACCAAGTCAAACGCGAGAACTAGAAAAGGTCGCAGGGGTACTGCGATAGCGAAGAGGAAAAAAACTGGCAAATAAGAAGGGTCTTTGCAAATGAGCAAGAAGAAATTCACCAAGAAGAAAACAAAGAAATTCGTTGAACATGGAGTGGTCAACATACAGGCTACTTTTAACAACACGATAATCACGATCAGTGATATGAAGGGAAACGTCATAGCTTGGTCAAGCGGTGGCAACAGGGGGTTTAAGGGGACGAGAAAGGGGACACCGTTTGCGGCCCAGGTGGCGGCGGATGACGCGTCAAAAAAGGCAAAGACCTTTGGACTAAAGTCTGCTAATGTTTACGTGAGCGGCCCAGGTCCGGGAAGGGAGCCGGCAGTAAGAGCCGTCCAGGCCGCGGGAGTGAAAGTTGTGATGATAAAGGATGTTACCCCGATTCCCCATAACGGTTGCAGACCTCCAGGAAGGAGAAGAGTGTAGGCATTGTGGGAGAAGCCGTGTTCATGTTGTTTGCGAGGAGGAAAAAAGTAATTGGCTAGGTATAGAGGACCATCATGTAAGCTTTGCAGGAGAGAGGGCGAGCAGCTTTTTCTTAAGGGCGCTAGATGTTATACGTCAAAGTGCGCCATCCAGAAAAGACCTAACCGTGGACCTGGAGTTCACGGGGCCTCGATAGGCCGTTCCAAGTTCTCCGACTACGGAATAAGATTGAGGGAGAAGCAGAAAGTTAAGCGTATTTACGGGCTGACCGAAGAGCAGTTCAGCCGTTGTTTTGCTGAGGCGGCCAGGAGAAGCGGAGTGACTGGTGCCATGCTCATATTGCTTCTTGAGAGAAGGCTTGACAACGTGGTCTACAGGCTCGGGTTTGCAAGTTCGCGGAACGAGGCCAGGCACTTGGTTTGGCTTGGACATGTTCTTGTGGACGGCAAAAGAGTCGACATTCCCTCTTTCAGCGTGAAGCAGGGGAACAAAATAGAGATCAAAGCAAAAACCAGAAACAACCCGCATGTAAACCAGTCTCTTGAAGGCCTTGAGAGAAGGGGTTTTCCCCAGTGGCTTGAACTTGACAGGGACAATTACAGCGGAATTGTAACCAAGCTTCCCGAGAGAGAGGACGTGACGGTTCCAATAGACGAACAGTTAATCGTTGAGTTCTACTCAAGGGTTTAAAAAAGCTTGGCACAGACGGAGGGATCAAATTTGGAGAATTTTCAGAAAAACTGGAGAGATTTACAATATCCAAAAGCACTTGAAAAAGACGAGCAGGTATCAACTCCTTTCTACGGCAAATTTATCTGCGAACCTCTGGAACCGGGTTACGGCGTTACACTTGGCAACGCAATTAGAAGGGTTCTTCTTTCCTCAATACAGGGTCCTGCGATTACTGCCGCTGTAATAGACGGGGTATCGCATGAGTTCTCTACCATACCGGGAGTTATGGAAGATGTTACAGAGATCATCCTGAACCTAAAAAACGTGGATCTCAAAATGCATACCTACGACCCGCAAACAATAACTCTGAGCGCGGAGGGTCCGGGAGAAGTCAAGGCGTCCGACATAGCTACGACCCACATGGTGGAAGTGGTTAACGGCGAACAGCATATAGCGACTTTAGCGGATGTAGCAAAGCTTGAAATGGAGCTCACCGTGAAGATGGGAAGCGGCTACGAGCCGGTATCGAGAAGAGAGACCCATAAGTCAATAGGTTTGATACATGTTGACGCGTTCTTTTCTCCCGTTAAAAAAATTAACTACACGGTTAGCAACGCTAGGGTGGGACAAAGAACCGATTATCAGAGACTGACCATTGAAATATGGACAAACGGCACGATTCTTCCCGAAGAGGCGCTTGCTTACAGTGCAAAGATTATCAAGCAGCAGCTAAACGTCTTCATTGATTTTGATGAGGAACTCGTAGACAAGATTGAAGAGGAAGAGTCCATGGAGATAAGCGGAACCGACGACAAGCTTTTTATCCCCATAGAGGATGTGGAACTGTCTGTAAGGTCTATAAACTGTCTTAAGAAAGCGGAAATAAAATACATCGGAGAAGTGGTTCAGAAGACGGAACAGCAGCTCCTCGATCTTGAAAATTTCGGAAAAACCTCGCTTGAGGAAGTCAGTGAAAGACTCAAGGAAATGGGCTTGAGCCTGGGGATGGTTATAGATACTGAGGTTTTTGAGAAGGAAAAGGAGAAGCGGAGTTCTGAGAGTGTTGAACAGTAATCGAGGTCCGTACACGGTAAAAAGATGCGACACAGAAAATCGGGAAGAAAACTGGGAGTTACAACAAAGCACAGAAAGGCCATGTTCCGCAACATGGCTACCGACCTTTTGCGTAACGGCAAAATAAACACAACGGACACAAGAGCCAAAGAAATAAGAAGGGTTGTGGAGAAGCTCGTAACTCTTGGTAAAAACGGCAGTCTTCATGCGAGAAGAAAAGCTCTGGGTTATATAAGGGATCGTCTGGTTGTGGAGAAACTTTTCTCCGAACTTGCCCAGAGGTATATGGAGCGTCCTGGCGGTTACACAAGAATAGTAAAGCTTGGTTACAGAAAAGGGGATAATGCCCCTGTTTCTCTTATTGAGCTTGTGACCGAAGAGTACAAAGCCAAGAGAAAAAGGCGAAAGGCAAAGCCCGAGGCGAAGACAGAGAGTGCGGCGGGGAAAAGTTCGAAGAAAAAATCCGCAGAAGAACTTGGTCTTGTCGGGGAAGAGGAAGCCACCAAAGACCAGATGGACGAACAGGGTGAAGCCGCGGTGGCCGAAGCTGAGTCCCCAGAACCGGAAGAGAAAGCCGATTCTTCCGAAAAGACCGGGGATTAAAGTTCCTCCCGTCCACTTTTATCAGAAATTCCTCCGTTTTTTCCCCTGCGCAGTCTGAGCGGGTTTTTTCCGGCCTCCCTATTATTTATAATAGATCTGATGAAAAGAGTCGGATTTGTACTTGATGCGGGGTCAATCGAAGAACTCAAGGATCTTGCGGTTGCTGCGGAGAAAGCGAATTTTCACTCCGTCTGGGCCACGGAACTTTATAGAACCCCCTTTCAGCAGCTCTCAGCTGTTGCTCCCGTTACCTCTAAGATAAAACTCGGTACCGCAGTTGCCCTTGCCTTTGTGAGAAGCCCGCTGATTACTTCCATTACTTCTCTTGATCTTGACGAAATAAGCTCGGGGAGGCTGATACTGGGTCTTGGTACGGGAGCAAAGAGAACAAATGAGAATTTCCACGGTGTTTTCTACGGAGACAGGCCGGTTGCGAGAATAAGGGAATGCGTGGGGTTAATAAGGGAAATCCTGTCCGGGGTTCATACGGGCAGGGAAATTACTTTTGAAGGGCAGTTTTACAGTATAAACACAAGGGGATACAAAAGAGCTTTTGAGCCTGTCAGAACAAATATACCGATATTCGTGGCCGGTATAGGAAGCAACATGGTTCGCGCTGCGGCCGAAATCGCGGACGGTTACATGGGACATGTTGTCTGTTCGCTAGAGTACATAAAAAAAGTGGTTTCACCTTCGCTCAAGGAAGGATTGGAAAAACAGGAGAGAAAAAACAGGGATTTCATGAAGTGCTCGATAATCACCTGCGCTATCTCGCATGACTGGGAAAAGGCAAGGGAAGCCGCCAGGGCGACTGTAGCCTTTTACGCCACGGTAAAAGCTTACGATCCTCCTTTCAGGCTTCACGGTTTTACGGAGGAAGTGGAAGGTATAAGGGATGCTTTTCGCAAAAAGGACGTCCATGCGATGATAAAAGGCGTCAGCGATGAGATGGTTGATGCGTTTGCCGTTGTCGGGGATGCGGAACATTGCAGGGAGAAAGTGGAGGAGTACAGAGAATATATTGACCTTCCGGTGCTAAGCGCCCCGCATTATTTTCTCGATTTCAAGGAGGTAAGAGAGTACCAGGAGCGACTGATCGCGGCTTTTGCCTCGTGAGCGCCTGTTTTTTCAGTCAGAAACATGAAGATACTTGTCTCAGGATCTACCGGAACCGTAGGAAGCCATCTTCTTAACGTCATTTCTTCGAATTCCTCTGAAATATGGCGACTAGTAAGATCGCGCGCGGAGGGAGAGCGCCTGATTTTCTGGGATCCACAGGGTGGCCGTATAGACAACCCGGATCTGCTTGAGGGTTTTGACGCCGTTGTTCATCTCTCGGGTGAGAACATAGTGGGCAGATGGACTGAGAAGAAAAAAGATTCTATACGGCAAAGCAGGATACTCAGTACCCGCTACCTGGTAAATCTTTTCTCGAGACTCCGTAATCCCCCTAAAACTTTTATCTGCGCCTCGGCAACCGGGTACTATGGAGATAGAGGAGGAGAAAGACTCACTGAGCGCTCGGCGGTCGGTTCAGGGTTTCTTCCCGATACTTGCCGTGAGTGGGAGAATGAGGCCAACAAGGCTTCGGATTTTGGCGTAAGGGTCATAAATCTGCGCATAGGTCCTGTTCTAAGCCCGAAAGGAGGCATGCTGAGTTCTTTGCTGCTTTCCTTTAAGATGGGTCTTGGGGGAGTCGTTGGAAGTGGTGAGCAGTACCTGAGCTGGATCTCGATAGAAGATCTTTCGCGGATAATTGTTTATCTGCTGGAACGTGAGGAGGTAAGTGGGCCCGTTAACGCCGTATCCCCGAATCCGGTTACTAACAGGGAATTTACCGCAACGCTTGCGCGGATTCTGCGAAGGCCTGCGTGGCTTGCTGTTCCCGCGTTCGCCGTACGGCTTTTTTTCGGAGAGATGGGTCGCTGCACTGTACTTGCCGGCAGCATGGTTTTCCCCGAGAAGCTTCTTTCCTGCGGTTACGAGTTCTTACATGAAGACCTAGGTTCCGCGCTTGAAGATATTGTTTTGAGATAGAATGTCGAAAAAAAATAAATTCAATTCACGCCAGTACCTGAAGCTGAAACTGGAGAGAAAAGATATTGACGACAACCCGTTTGTTCAGTTCGATATCTGGTACAGACAGGTTCTAGAAGCCGAAGTCGATTTTCCCAACGCTTTTATTCTATCGACTGTTGGATCTGGAGGCTTTCCGTCCTCAAGAGTGGTCCTTCTCAAGGGCTACGATGAAAGAGGTTTTTCCTTCTATTCAAATTCCCTTAGCCGTAAAGGCCGGGATATTGCTGAGAACCCAGTCGCTTCGCTTTGCTTCTGGTGGCCCGAATTTGAAAGGCAGGTGAAAGTGGACGGTGAAGTTTCACTTTTACCCGAAGGGGAGGCTGACGAATACTTTGCGTCAAGACCTCGTCAAAGCCGTATAGGAGCGTGCGTTTCGAAACAGAGCGAAGTTCTTACGGACAGGCGGTTGCTTGAAGAGCAATACGACCAGTTCCGGCTTAAATGGAAGGGGAAGAGCATAGCGCGGCCCGACTTCTGGAAAGGATACATAGTGAATCCTCTCCGATTTGAGTTCTGGCAGGGAAGGAAAAACAGACTTCACGACCGTTTCAGATACCTTCCTTCTTCGGATGGTGGCTGGAGTATAAACAGACTTTACCCGTAGCTCTTAGAACGAAAAATCGACAACCACTGATTATCTGGTTGCGCGATAAAGAGCTACTACCCCCATGGTGAGTTCTGAGTACCGGCAATCCCGAAACCCCGCGTTTTCAAGATGCCGTATAAAATTCTTTCTCTGAGGAAACGAGGCGGTGGATTCAGCCAGGTACCTGTATTCCTTGCCTCTGCCGTAAATGCTTCCGATAAGTGGCATCAAAACTTTGAAATAAAACATGTAGAGCGGTTTGAAGACGGGATTTCTCGGGATCGCAAATTCAAGTATAAGAAGTTTCCCGTTTTCCCTTAGGACCCTTCTTATTTCCCTCAGGGAAAGTTCGTAATCGACGGTGTTTCTTATGCCGAATGCTATTGTAGCTGAGCTAAACTGTTTTTCCGCGAAGGGAAGATTCTCCGCCGCAGCTGACACAAGCACTATTTTTTCCCTGAAATCCAGGTCTTTGATCTTCTTTTTCGCTATCCGGAGCATGTTCATGCTGGGATCGATTCCGACTGTTTTGGCCGCAGGGTATTTTTTCGCAACCTCAATCGCAACTTCTGCCGTTCCGGTTGCTATGTCCAGGTTGTACTCGGTGTCAGATAATTCATCTGCCAGCTTTTTTCTCCAAAGCTTGTGGATTCCGAGGCTGAACAGAGTATTTAGCCAGTCGTAGTGGCTTGCCACTTCATCAAAAATTTTCTTCGTTTCAGGCATCAGATGGATTCCAGAATCCTTTCTATATGAGAGGTTCTGTTGAGAACGTAGAAATGAATTCCCGGTACTCCTCTAGCGATAAGTTCCCTTGCCTGGTCTCTGCACTGGGCGATTCCTATTTCCACCGCTTTGCGGTTGTCATCTCCTGCGTCCTCAAGTTTCTTTTTCAGTGCCGTGGGGATTTCCGTTCCGCAAAGGGATGATATTCTTATCACCTGCCTTGATGAAAGCACGGGCATAAGGCCCGGGATAACGGGAAGGTCTATTCCAGCTGTCCTTACCCTGTCAACGTAATCAAAGTAGTAACGGTTATTGAAAAAAAGCTGCGTGATTATGATATCGGCCCCGGCATCCACCTTTTTCTTGAGATTCGCTATATCCTCCTCAAAACTCGGGGACTCAATATGTTTTTCAGGATAGCCGGCAACGGCTATGGAGAACTGTCGCGACTTTCCTTTTTCATACTCTCTTATGTGTTCCACGAGTTGATTTGCGTGTTGAAAGGCTCCGTCGGAGAGCAGTTTTTCGCCGTCTTCCTTCGGAATATCTCCCCTGAGTGCCACTATGTTGCGTATTTTCTCCTGCTCTATCCCCTCAAGCATCAGGTCTATTTCTTTCTCGGAAGATCCTATGCAGGTCAGGTGGCAGGCGCTTTCCGTCCCGATAACGTTTTTTACGTAGGAGGCGACCTCAAGGGTTCTTTTCCGCCCCTTTCCCATGGCACCGTGTGTCACGGTTATAATGCTGGGCGAGAATTCAGCCAGTTTTTTGAGAATGTCTTTGAGTTTTTCGAATTCAGAATCGTCTTTCGGAGGAAAGACCTCAAAGGATATAAAAGGAGCATTTTCTTTTTTGTTCTTATATTCAGAAAAATTCACGGTTTCCCCCGAGGTTTAAACTTTACAGGCCGGATTTCTTTTAATCTCCAAAAGGTTTTCGAAGTCCAAAACTGCCGTGATCAAACGTGAAGTCCACTTTGCTTCATCTGGCAAGTGTGAATGCCTCTATAATTTCGTTGCGGAGTCAGCCATCATTATTATGGAAACGATGGCAAGCAGAGCCGCGAGGCAAGTCGTTCCTATGAGCAAGAAAACCAGCAGTTCTTCTTTTTCCTAATGGCGTTCGACCTCTTTTGCTGTCCTTTCATCTACGGCGCTAAAGAACTTTTCAAGCGGGTACATAATTCGTTCTTTCGCCTTGTGATATTCCTCGCCGTGTAGAAGCCGGCGCGCGAGTCTAGAATCCGGTCTTCCCTTGACCGTGTAGTTGCCGGAGGCATCTTTATAAAGACCGACCATTGCATTCATCGCCTGAACTTCCAGATTGACCAGGGAGTTTGATTCATTCTCGGCTGCTGTCAGAAGGTCAAGTTCAGTGTCGGAGAATCCTGATTTCTTCATAAGCGTTTTAAGAGGCACGGGAGCACCGCTTGAACGCGGCGGGACACCTGTAGATACCACAAAGTCCCAGTATATGCTGTGATGTTTTTCAGGACGAGGAGACTTTCCGTTTCGGATATCGAGAATTTCTTGGAAATAGTCTACGTAGCGCTCATCACCAGTCTGGGAGTAAGTACGTACCATGCGTGTGAGGTCGTCGGAACTCTGGCGCAGTTCGTCGGCCAGAAGGTATGAGACGTATCTATTTTCTTCTGCTTCAACCACTTCTTGGGTGTTTCTCATAATAATGAATGCTTCGGTCAATGACACAAGCACAAGTGCCATAATAGCCGTGGAGATGACCATCTGCCGGACCGCGGTAGAACTTATCGGACGGCGTTGTTTCTCGCCAGTCGGCTCCGCGGAATGCGACGGGTCATGCGTGGACATTTACTGTCTCCTTACTGGTGTCCATCAGGGTCAATACCTGCCGCCTCACCACGACTGGGGCGGAAGGGAATTCGCCAACTGCCGGATACACACATATCTCCAAGCCCGAAACGGTCTTAAGGACCGCCAGACGGACAGGCGTATCCTCCGTGGGGAATGCGCATCTTACAATGCAGCCAGTGCACGCCGGATGTTCACAAGATAATCGAATTTCACCCGCGAGCATTGTCTCCATCATGTAATGCCTGCACACCTTCATGAGCAGACCCTATCTTGCAAATATACCCTGCACGATATCACGCTTCAAGCTGGTGCCGCGGTGAGGAAAAATTCGCGGCGTTTTTCAGTTTCCAAACAGTTTCCGAAGCCTGGCGCTTCTGTAATCGAATATGAAGTCCAGTTTTCTGCTTACAAAAAGCGGATTTGCCAGCCTTCCAATCGGACCGAAAGGGAGGGAATAGTGAACAAGGTCACTGACCTTCGTTTGTCCCCCGGTCTCCGTGAAAAAATGCTTGTGGTGCCAGAATTTTTAGGGTCCGAATCGTTGCTCGTCAACGAAATAGCGCAGCGGGTCAACTTGGGTTATTTCTGTTGCCCAGATGCTTTTGAAAAAGGGGAAGGGGGTGACCGCATAGGTGATTATCGTGCCGGGATATATTTTTTCTTCCGCCTCAGGTGTTATGCGCAGGTTTAGTTCCGGGGAAGTGATTCTGGGAAGATTGTTTGGGTTGGAGAAGAAATCCCAAGTTGTTTCAAGAGAGACCGGCAGAAACTCTGTTCTCTCAAGCGTATATATTTTCATTTTTCTTCAGGCTGCTCAAGCGGTGGCCCGGGAAGCCCGATAAACTTCCACGCTATCAGAAACAAGAGTCCGAACACCAAGGGCAGAGACTCGTGAGTCTCATAAAGTATGCCGGAGGACATCCCACCCACACAGGCTCCCATGAAAGTTGCCAGATTGAAAAAACCGGAGAGAACGCCCCTGTTCTCTGAAGAAACTCTCTGTGTGACAAACGCGGGTAGTATGGACTGAAATATGGAGTACCCGAGAAAAAACACTCCACCCGCCAGGTAGAGAGTAAGGCTGTCGGATTGTCGGAGCAGATAGATTGAAAAGGCGGCTACTAGAAAGAAAAGTCCGAGTTGTGTTGCCTGCTTCAGTGTTTTTCTTATCTCGGAAATTCTGATGTAAGCGTTAGCCAAAAGCGCGCTCGGAGCGAGTATTACCAGGTAGACGAACCACAGGTCTTCGGGTCCGGTGCCGAGGTTTTTCCAGTCA
This sequence comes from Thermodesulfobacteriota bacterium, assembly GCA_965229995.1. Lineage (GTDB taxonomy): Bacteria > Desulfobacterota_D > UBA1144 > Nemesobacterales > Nemesobacteraceae > Nemesobacter. Next base: position 695,403 of record OZ245933.1, read on the forward strand.
AGTGGATAGATGAACAGAAGAAGGTTAAGGGCGAGAGATGTTACGAAGGTTGAGGAAAGAATTCTTCTCACTTCCGGTTCCCGAAGTTTGAGAAGGATCTCTTTTCTGTCCCCTGTTTTTTTCTTTGGAAGTTCCGGAAACATGAAAAGAGTAACGAAAACCGCCACGAAACCCAGAACCGCGAGTATGAAGAACAGGCTCTCGAAACCGAATTTCGCCGCAAGTACCGGACCGACTACGAGCGAAGTTATAAATGCCGCCCCGATTATTATTCCAGTCAGCATAAAAGACTGCGCCCTTACCTCGCTTCTTGTGGAGTCCCCGAGAGAAGCTATAGCGACTGCGCCTATCGCACCGCTTCCCTGAAGCGCCCTGGTTATTATGAGTTCCCAGATGTTGTCTGCAAAAGCGCAGAGAATGCTTCCCAGGCAGAAAATTACAAGTCCCGCCACTATTACAGGCTTTCTTCCGAACCTGTCGCTTGCCATACCGAAAGGTATCTGCAGGAGACTCTGCGTGAGGGCATATATTCCAAACGCGACCCCCGCGGATGAGAGGGTTGCTCCCTCGTAGTTTACGGCGTATATGCTGAAGACGGGAATTATCAGGAATATCCCTAGAAGCCTAAGCGCTATTATTGTTCCTATTACGAGAACGCAGCGAAGCTCATATCTGTTCAGTTTCATGCCGTTTTTCCCGTTCATGCCGTTTTTCCCGTTCATGCCGTTTTTCCCGGAACTCTCCGTTCCGGTTTCCATTTAGTAAGACGGTTGAAAAAACCAATCCAATGAAAGATAGGGTATTTATCACGTTTGACAATGGCAGATCTCTACAAGATAATAAAAAAGCCGGAGTTTATTAAAAGGAATGACCGTAAGGAGGAACATCTAATGAAACTGCTATTTCAGTCTGGCAGTGCCAGATTACTATCAATAAAATTTCTTACGCTTTTGTTTTCCATTGTACTTGGTCCGTCCATGGTTTTTGCGGGAGGGATGCCGCCTGATGTCGAGAAGGAAGTCATGATGGAACAAAGCGCCGAAGTCGAAGAACCTTCTCCTGAAGTTAAGGAACCTTCTCCCGAAGTTAAGAAGGAGACTGTGGCGGAGCAGAGCCCTGGCTCTGAGAAGCCTTCCACCGAAGCTGTAAAAGAGATGCCTGAGGCGGAAAAGGATGTACCTTCACCAGCCAGCGGACTTACTGTTGGAGTCCGCGGTGCTCTCAGCATTCTAAACAGCGATAGTGTATCGGGGGTTGCAGTTTCCCCATATGGGCCGTTAGGGGGCACAGTCGATTATGACAAAGGATACGGTTTCAGCTTCATGCTGGGCTACGCGCTTGGAAATGGCCTGCGTGTTGAAGCTGAAGGTGGCTACATCAATAATGGGTTTCAGGAAATAAACATAGAGATGCCGGGAGCTTTCGTAACGCAGCTTGAGTCTGGGGAAAACAAGCTCAAAGGCGATCTTTCAGCGCTCACTCTGATGATGAATGCCTATTACGATATAGATCTGGGCAGCAATCTGGTCCCTTATGTAGGTGGTGGCTTGGGCGCGGCTGATCTGTCAAACGAAATGAAATCAGCTGCAGGCAATCTGCTTGTTGATGACACTGACTGCATTTTTATTTATCAGATCGGCGCCGGGCTAGGTTACAAGATCAGCGGGTACAGCAAAGGGCCCGATGTAACGGTAAGTCTGGACTATCGCTATTTAGCTTCCTTTGAAGACCCCAGGTTCAAGCAAAAGGTGACCGGTAATTTTGTAGAAGGCGAGTTCGGAGGACATTACCTCGGTGGCGGAGTCAGGCTAGGAATTTGGTAAAGCCCTGACCGCAGGGGGTGTCGCTATATCCGGGAAGTCAGAGCTCCCGATTATTTTTTGCACGAGGTATTCGGGAACAGCAGCCCGCCGGATATTGACTGCATACTTTAAGGAATTGCGATTAGCCCCTTTGGCAATTCCCTTGGTGTACGGTCTCTTTGTGTTTCTATTATGAGGTGCGCCTGAAACTTGTCTTAGGCAATGGTATAATTTCCCCTTTAGCTGGTTTTGGGAAATACGACCGCTTAACAGGTAATTCGAACGAACTCCTTCACTCAGCTTTTGGAGAAATTTCCAGGCGATGAGACCTACTTGGGCTGAAATCAGTCTTGATTCTTTTAAATCGAACCTCGGTGAAGTAAGAAGGCTTGTAGGGGAAAATGTCCGTATCATGGCAATTGTCAAAGCCGGCGCTTACGGACATGGTGCGGTAAGGGTAAGCGAAGTTGCCCTTAGTAATGGTGCGGACATACTAGGGGTGGCTACCGTACCGGAGGCGCTGGAACTCAGGCAAGCCGGAATAAAAAGCGAAATATTTCTTCTGGGAGGTATTGACCCGCAGGAGGCTGGAGTTGTTATAGAAAACGCGCTTACTCCGGCGTGCTATTCACTTGCTGTGCTTAAGGCCCTCTCTGGGGCTGCTGTTGAGTGCGGAAAAACAGTCGGTTATCACTTAAAAGTTGATACGGGCATGACCAGGCTGGGGGTGGGAGCGGGCGACATTGAATCTTTTTTTGCCTCAGCGGAGACCCTTCCCGCAGTAATGCTTGAGGGCGTTTTTACCCATCTATCCTCTTCCGAGATTCATCAAAGCGACTATACGGATTATCAGCTTGGGATTTTCCGCGAGGGTCTAGTTTTTCTGGGCGAGCTGGGAATTAGATACCGCTACGCGCATTCCGCAAACAGCGCCTCCATTCAGAGATTTCCGGATTCTCACATGGATATCGTGAGACCCGGGATAATGCTTTACGGTTCGGGCAGCATGGGAGAAGTTGATCTCAGACCCGTTATGAAACTCAAAACAAGGATAGTGCAACTCAGAAAAGTGCCCTCTGGCACTCCGGTCGGCTACAGGGGAAGTTTTGTTACGGGGAGGGAAACGCTGGTCGCGACCCTTCCGATTGGGTATGCGGACGGCTACCCAAGAGCCCTCTCAAACAGGGCGAAAGTTTCCCTCGGCGGAAGACTTGCTCCACTTATAGGATCTGTCTGCATGGATTTTATCATGGTCGATGTAACGGACATTCCGGGTGTCGGTGTAGGGGACGAAGTAATACTCTTCGGAGACGGGCTTGTGAGCGTCGAAGATGTTTCTTCCTGGGCCGGGAGCATATCCTACGAAGTTTTATCAAGGATCTCTCCAAGGGTTCCGAGGCGTTACGTATGATCTGTTTTTATTGATTTATCCGGAGGAACCCTGCAATGAGGGTCGTTATACAGAGAGTGACCGAGGCGTCAGTGAGCGTTGAGGGGAACACAGTCGGAAGTGTTGGCCCGGGAATGGTGGTTTTTCTCGGGGTTAGCAAAGATGATTCGGAAAAAGATGTTGTCTACGTCGCGGAGAAAATATCAGGTCTCAGGATATTTGAAGACTCCTCAGGCAGGATGAATCTCAGTATTGAGGATACAGGGGGAGAAATTCTGGTTGTCTCCCAGTTTACCCTTTACGGTGATTGCAGGAAGGGTAGAAGACCTTCTTACGTGCGGGCCGCGGGTGGAGATTTTGCGAGGCGGTTCTACGAACTTTTCATCGCTGAGCTTACGGAGCGTGGAATCCCGGTGAAAACCGGTGTTTTCGGGGCAACAATGGATGTCCATATAGTGAACTGCGGGCCCGTTACGCTTCTTGTTGACAGTTCCAAGGATTTTTGAGTTCATGCTGGTTATTTTGTCGCGGCGGATTATTATTAGGGTAGATGAAGACCATATGCAAACATCCTACCGCTCACAGGGATTATATATTCGAGGAGAAGTACGAAGCGGGCCTGGTTCTCAAGGGTTCCGAGGTTAAATCCCTTAGAAACGGAAACGCAAGCGTAAAAGAGAGTTTTGCGCTCATAAGGGAGGGTGAGGCGAGGCTGGTTAACTGCTACATAGCTCCTTACGACGCCGCTAACACGCTTAACCATGAGCCGGCGAGAGAGAGAAAGCTTCTGCTCAACTCTCATGAGATAAGGAGGCTGATTGGAAAAACCAGCATTAGAGGTTATACTCTGGTTCCTCTCAGGATTTATTTTAAAAACGGCATCGCAAAACTCGAGCTGGCCCTTGCCAGAGGCAAGAAGACGATAGATAAAAGAGAGGATATCAAGCGTCGTGAGGCCCAAAGAGATATGCAGAAAGCCGTAAGACGATCTTTGAAACGTTCATAGCTTAAACACGGGGGCGATCGGCTTCGACGGAAAATAGGGAAGCTTGTGCCGCATGCCGAGCTTGATTAACTCGTAAAACTGATCAAGCACGATAAGTGCCAAACCAATTAACGCACTCGCAGCTTAAAAAGAACTGCGACGTCTCAGAACGTCATGCCCGCTGGGCTTTCTGAGGCGTAATTCAAGCGGGATGGCTGGTACGTGATTTCCGAGGCGTTTGCCAGCGAGATTTTACTCGGAACTACGGTGAAAAACCTGCCTGCCGGTGATTTTGCCGTTTGATTCAAAAGACAGGATAAGCATGTAGAAGCCTAGTGAAACTTTTTTCGGACCCGGGTTCGATTCCCGGCGCCTCCACCAAACCTCTGAGAACATAAATCATAAAGCCCTATAGGAAGACTATTTTTACCTGACTGAGTTTAAGGCCGGGAGGGGCAGAATGAAACGGAAAACCATCGTAATTGCCACGAGAAACAAGGGAAAACTGAAAGAATTCAGATCAATTCTCGCCGACGCGTACGATGAGATTCTCTCTCTTGAGGACTTTGACGAGATCCCCGACATAAAGGAGACAGGCCTTTCTTTCAGAGAAAATGCCCTTATAAAGGCGAAAGCAACTTCTGATTTTCTTGGAGTGGATGCCATAGGGGATGATTCGGGTCTGGTCGTGGATGCTCTGCGTGGAGCACCTGGGATTTATTCTGCAAGGTACGCCGGAGAAGGAGCCTCGGATGATGAGAATAGCGAGAAACTGCTGTCTGAGCTTAAAGGGGAGAACAATAGAAGCGCCAAGTTTGTTTGCTGTATCGCTCTTGTGTGCGTAAATGGCGTAAAGAAATTATTTGAAGGGGAGTGCCGTGGGGAAATACTCTCGGAGAGAAGGGGGCGGGGTGGTTTTGGTTATGATCCTGTTTTTTTTGTTCCTGAGCACTCAAAGACTATGGCCGAGCTTGGCCTCGACGTAAAAAACAGGATAAGCCATAGAGCAATTGCTTCAGAAAAACTTCTATCGTATTTTTCCAGTCTGAAATAGTCTTAGTTCCCAGAGCTTACAAGATGCTTCTCATTTTTGCCGTTTCTCCCTCCGAATTCATACAAAATCCCGGTTTTAATTGTAAGCTGCTCTCGGATTGAATATATTTAGTGCTGATTCCGCTTCTGGCTGGTTTCTGGACTCATAACGAAACAGAGGGTATTTCTGAGTGAAAAGCGCCAAGTTCATTTTTGTTACAGGCGGGGTTATGTCTTCCCTGGGAAAAGGTATCTCCGCTTCTTCAATAGGCTTACTTCTTGAATGTTGCGGTCTTCGAGTCACCCTTCAGAAGCTTGATCCCTACATAAACGTTGATCCGGGTACGATGAACCCTTTTGAGCACGGGGAAGTATTTGTTACCGATGACGGGGCGGAAACGGATCTTGACCTAGGCCATTACGAAAGATTTACCAAGGCCCGCCTCGGCAAGAAAAACAATCTGACAAGCGGCAAGATTTACGATTCCGTTATTTCCAAGGAGAGGGAAGGCAAGTTTCTCGGCAAAACAGTCCAGGTAATCCCTCACGTAACAGATGAGATAAAATCCCGCGTCCGTGCCCTTGAGGACGGTAACGACGTGATCATAGTCGAGATCGGCGGTACGGTGGGAGACATAGAAAGTCTTCCTTTTCTTGAGGCGGTAAGGCAGCTGAGATCGGATCTTGGTAAGCAGAACACGCTTTTCATCCATCTTACATATGTTCCCTATGTGGCCGCCGCCGGAGAACTGAAAACAAAGCCTACGCAGCACAGCGTAAAGGAACTTCTCCAGATAGGAATTCAGCCAGACATACTTCTGTGTCGCACCGAGAACAAGTTCCTTCCGGAAGACGTCAAGAGAAAAATAGCTCTTTTCTGCAATATTGAACAAAAAGCGGTTATTACGGCTAAGGATGTTGAGCACATATATGAAGTCCCGCTTATGTACAAAAAAGAAGGGCTTGCCGAGATAATCGTTGAATGTCTGGGCATGTGGACCAAAAAACCCGACATGGGGGAGTGGGAAGAGCTCGTACGAAGAATAAAGAATGTGAAAAAAACCGTGCGTATAGCTGTTGTCGGAAAATACGTCTCACACGGAGACGCTTACAAAAGTCTTCATGAAGCCCTTTACCACGGCGGCATAGCCAACGATTCAAACGTTGAGATAAAATACGTGAATTCAGAAGAAATGGACGAAACATGTCCCGAGGACTACTTCTCCGATGTTCACGGGATACTTGTTCCCGGAGGATTCGGGGAGAGAGGAATTGACGGCAAAGTCTATGCCACTAAGTACGCAAGGGAGAATCATATTCCCTTTTTTGGAATCTGTTACGGTATGCAGCTTGCTGTTATTGAGTTTTCAAGAAACGTATGCGGCATAAATAATGCGGATACGACCGAGAATAACGGGGATACGGAAAACCCCGTTATAGACATAATGGAATCGCAGAAGAACATAAGTGAAAAGGGCGGGACAATGAGACTTGGGGCCTATCCCTGCGTCATAAGGCCCGAGACCCTGGCAAGCGGCATCTACGGGGCCTCTGAGATCTCCGAAAGACATCGCCATCGGTTTGAAGTGAACAACAGTTACAGGGAAATTCTTGAGTCGAAGGGAATGGTTCTCTGCGGCCTGTCGCCGGATGGAAAGCTGGTCGAAATCATGGAACTTAACGATCATCCTTGGTTTGTCGGCTGCCAGTTCCATCCCGAATTCAAGTCAAAGCCCCTCAGCGCTCACCCGCTTTTCAGAGATTTCATAAAAGGGGCGCTTGAGTACAAAGATTCTCTTAACTGATCGAATTGCTTCATTGGATGAATTCTCCCAGCATAAACGAACTTATTGCCTACAGAAAAAGAAGAGAGCCCACCTTTGGGGTTGTTCTCTCTGTCCACCCCGCCAAACTCTCCGTTCTCTCAGAAGACGGAAAGCGCTACTCGATTGAACCGAAAAAAGTTGTACTTGTAACCGGAATAACCGTTTCCGAAACCCTGACCGACTCCGAGAAAAAACTCGAAATGAGGAAACGGAGAAGAGACCTTGAGGAAAAAAGGGACTCTGTTGATCTGGAAACGTTGTGGCAGTGTGTTGTGGAGGAACAGGAAACCGTAAGCTTTGAGGAGATGCTGGATCTGTATTCGGGTAAAGAGCAGGTTTCCATGGAGCAAAGGCTTTTACTTTTCTGGGCCGTGGATAAAAGCACGGTTTACCTGACAAGAGCCGAAGATGGCTACCTTGTACGCTCGCGGGAGAATGTCTCCAAGATACTCCACGCCCTTGAACTCAGAGAGGAAAGGGAACAAAAAACGCAGGCCGCCGTAAACTGGGTGCGTTCCGTTCTAGGCGGCGAAACTCCGTCGGTGGTTGATGAGAGCCACAGTGAATTTCTTGAACTGATCGAGCGGTACGTAATTGATCTTGACGGCTATGAGCGAGCGAAGGAAGCCAAGGGTTTTCTTTATGAAGCAGGGCTTAAGGAAGTGGAATCGGCGGTTGAGTTTCTTATAAAAACGGGTTTCTGGAAAAAAGACGATGACCCGGAATCAAAAAAGATCGCCTTTCATTTCAGGCACTCTCAAAGAGCGCTGGAAGAGGCAGAGGCTGTTTTTAACGCTCAGGACAGCTTTGCGGGTCTTACCGACAGAACGGATCTAGAAGTTTTTTCGGTTGACAGTGAGACAACGCAGGACATGGATGACGCCCTTTCCTTTGAAACGCACGGGGACCGAATCACTCTTGGGGTCCATATCTCGAATGTTGCCCATGTTGTGAGCAGGGGATGCTTTCTTGACCAAGGGGCCCGTGAGCGCGCAGAGACGGCTTATTTCCCCGAGGGGCGCGTGGATATGTTTCCTCGGGAGCTTACGAGTAAGAAACTCAGCCTCACCGCCGGCGACCCCCGTCCCGCGCTTTCCATTTTCGCCACTTTTAAAAAAGAAGATTTCACTTTGATTGATTATCGTTTTGAGACGACAGTCATAAGGGTTTCAAAAAATCTTACCTACGCCGAAGCCACTGAAATATTCCACCGGACGCAATGGGGAAAATCCCTTGAGGCCCTTGCTAACTCACTTAGAAACGGGAGAGTCGAGAAAGGTGCTTTTATAGTTCAACTTCCGGAACTCAAAATCAGGATCGGAGACCAAGACGGAATATCAATCAGCAAAGACTACATGGATTCTCCCGCCCACAACGTTGTCTCTGAGTGCATGATACTTATGAACCGGCTTTCGGGGGATTTTTTCGATAAAAACGAAATTCCGGCCCTTTTTCGTTCTCAGGCTCAGGAGATTGATCCTGAAGCCAGAGAAATTGATCCCGCGGATGTTCTTTTTCCGGTAAAGGTAATAAAGCACTTAAAACCCTCCTTTGTTACCTCCAAGCCCGAAGCCCATAAGTCCCTAGGGGTAACTTCCTATGTTCAGATGACTTCTCCAATCAGAAGATACATGGATCTTCTCATGCAGCGCCAGCTTATATCCTGGCTTGAGGAACAAAAGATTTACTACTCTGAAAGCGAGCTTGAAGATACGAACACGCGGGTGAGTCTTGCCACCAGGGAAATAAAGAACGCGCAGAGAAGCAGACACAGGTACTGGCTTATACGCTACCTTCTGGAGAAGGATTTAAAAGGAGCGACCGGCTACGTAAGTTCCAAGGGATATAACGGGTTTAACGTTTATATTCCTGAGTTTCTGATTGAACTTGCGCTCTCTAACGCCGGTGGCAGGGTTTTTGATATAGGAAGTGAACTCTCCCTCTCCATCTGGGGAGCGGACCCTCTCAGAAGAAGGATACGCGTGAGTCCTGCGTAGTCTCCGATGCGCTGCAACCTAAAGCTTAAACAAGTGTATACGTTCGTGGATGAAGACCCTCAGCTGTCTTTTTCAAGAACTCCGAGAATTTCCTCAAGCCTTGAGACTTTCACCCGTGGTCTTCCCTGTTTTTCTCCTTCTTTCTTTTCAAATGAATCAACCCTAAGCCATTCATTGTAGGAAATGTGTTTTTCCTCAAGCAGCTCATTTATGCTTTCGGGGGAAGTGAATTCGGGATGCAGTGTGCTTTCCCTTTCAATGTCCTCAATCATGCAGCTTACGGTTTCACCGGAGTCGGTTTTGTTTGTGCCAATAACGCCGGTCGGTCCGCGTTTTATCCACCCGGTAGTGTAGAGTCCCGTAAGCGGGTCGCCACCCATTTTATCAAGCACTCTTCCGTTTTCATTAGGAATTATCGCCCAACTGTTGTCAAACGGCACGTCCTGAAGAGGTATTCCCTGATACCCGACGGAGCGAAAAACCAGATCGGCGGGAATCTCTTCGGTTTCACCCGTGGGTTTAGGCCGAAGAGAGCCGTCATCGGATCTGTAAAGCCTGTTTTTTACGACTTTCACGCTTTTTACCTTGTTGTTTTCCCCGGCGATTATCTCTGTTGGAGAAACCAGAAACCTTATGATGATTTTTTTCGATTTGGAGGGAACCCTTTCTGAGGCTTTCTTTAAGAGCTCGATTTTCGTCTGGATTGCCCTGTCTGGTTTACGCCCAAGTTCCGCAATCGTAAGGGGATCTGGGTCTGCTTCCTCCGGCAGAACGAGAAGGTCCGCGTCCTCAAGCTTTTCGAGTTCCCGCAGTTCGGGGTTAGTGAAAGCTGCCTGTGCAGGTCCTCTTCTTCCCAGCATGTGTATTTCTTTTATTCCGCTTTCAGCCAGTTTTTCAAGCGCATAGTCGGCGATATCCGTTTTCTCCATTCCGCTTCTGGTAAGGCAGAGAATTCTCGCGACATCCACCGCGACGTTTCCGACTCCTACTATGACGACTTTTTTTCCTGAAAAATCAAAATCAAGGCCGGTGTGCTCCAGGTGGGTGTTGTACCAGGCTACAAACTCCGTTGCCGCATGGCTTCCAATCAAGTTCTCTCCAGGGATTTCCATTCTCCTGTCGGCCTGGGCCCCTGTTGCGAAAACTATCTGGTGGTAATGGCTGCGCAGGTTCTCAAGTGTTAGGTGTTTTCCAAATTCTACAAGCCCAAAAAACCTGAATTGAAGATTGGACGCGATTTTGTCGTAAACTCTGGCTACGCTCTTTATCTTCTGGTGGTCTGGAGCTACCCCGCTTCTAACTAGGCCGTGGGGGGTCGGGAGTTTCTCGAACATATCTATGAAGACACGGTCGCCGAGTTTCTTCTGCAGATGGTCGGCCGCATAGAAAGCTGCAGGTCCAGACCCTACGATAGCAATTTTTATTTTTTCAAGACTCATGGCGTGAGGCTTCCAACAATTAATTAAGCATTAAATCTATCCAGCAAATTTTGTTTTTAAAAGGTTCTTTCGTTTATTTGGAGTTTCTCAATAGCGGTTTTTCATTGATTTATCATAAAAGCGGTGGCGCACGCCTTCTCTAAACGCCTTCTCAAACATTCTTTCTGTTTCAGCGAAGAGCGGCACACAAGAAGTTAACCGCGAAACGGGTTCCGAGAAACGGTGGTATCGCGGGGGATTCGGATTTTGGGTCATTGGAGCGAAACGCGGATGGGCTCCGGAGTCGGAGGAAGTGGTAGCGGCGGTGTGTTCGGCCCTTTTGTGGCAGCGTTAGCACTGTTTCTTGCGGTCTCGCTTAAAAGAGACACTGGGTGGAAGAGAAGACGCATTGAGGTGAGGCGGAAGAGTTATCACAAACGTGAGTCTTGAGGTCAAGTGCAGGGCAAGCGATACCGTGAAGATCAAGCACGGGATCATGTTCAGGGGAGAACCGATTCTCTGATCCGTTCTGCGGGTAGAGTTTTATTCGCACGGGGATTTCGAAGCATGTTGATAATTTTTTCCGGTGGTCCAAGTGAAATCCTTTTGCATATGCTTGCTTACCTCGAAGAGCGGAAAGCTTCGCATCAAGATCACCGAATTCTTTTACTGCCGTTGCTTGGAACCAAACCGCAGAAACCTTACCTTCTTTTTCTTCGGTTTTTCACGAAGATTCCTTAAACCCTCCTTTTTCCGTTAATTGCTGCATCCGATGGTGGTATAATAAAAGTCCGCTAGTGTTCGTGGCGGAGTGTGACCCTATGATTGTTAAAGACCGTACGGAGCCGGAGCATTTTCATCTCAAGGTGGTTCACGAGATAAGCGACTTGATCAACAAGTCCGTAGGTCTTAACACCCTTTTGGGAAGGGTAGTTAGAAAAATTTCTTCCTCGCTTCACTACGATGTCGTTTCCATATATGTCTGGGATGATCTGAGAGAGGTTCTCAGGCTTGCTGCTAACAGAGGTCTTCAGGTTAAACCCAAAAGCGACATCTTCCTGCGTTCGGATGAAGGTCTTACAGGGATGGTCCGTAAAACGAAAATTCCCCTGGTTGCTATGCCGGCTTCAAAACATCCGAATTACAAGTATTTCCCGGAAATAGGCGAAGAGGAATACGAAAGCTACATAGGTGTTCCCATAATGCTTCACGACCTGTGTGTCGGAGTGCTTGTGGGTCAGAACAAGGCTCAAAGACAGATAACCCCGGCCGAACAGACTCTTTTTCAGATCATAGCGTTGCGACTTGCCGGGGTTCTCGAAGTCGCAAACACCTTGGACCGTCTGAAACCTCCGTCCATGGTGAAACACGAGACAAGAACCTATCAGGGGAAAGGAGTTTCTGAAGGTGTGGCTGTCGGGAAAGCGGTTACTTTCCGGGGGCTTTTCCGCCGGATGTCCACAGCGGAGATGACAGCCGATACTCCCCAGATCGAGAAAAAGAGAGTTAGGGACTCTATAAAGAACATATCGCAAGACCTTAAAAACACTATTAAAAAAATGGATTCTGAGGGGAAGCTCTCGAAAAACGAAGTGGATATTTTCCGCTCACATCTGATGATCGTTGATAGCCGAGACATGGAGAAAGACACAGGGGATCTCATAGATGAAAAGAGCGTTTCGGCCGAGGCCGCGGTGGTTGAGTATCTTGAATCCCAGGCGTTGCGTTTTGAATCCCTGCCGGATTCCTATATGAGGGAAAGGGCTTACGATTTCAGGGATATAGGAGAAAGGATCCTCCGGGACCTTACCCATTCAAAAGACGAAAATATTTCCGCTTCCACCGACGGAGAGCCCTTAATACTTGTCGCAAGGGAGATAGGCGTGTCTTTTGTTACGGCTATTGAGGGCGAGGTCAGGGGGATAGTGCTTGAAAAAGGCGGAGAGACTTCGCACGCGATCATAATAGCGAAATCACTGGGAATTCCCGTAGTTGTCGGCATAGAAAACATCGTGAACCTGATACATCCCGGGGAGGATATGATAGTTGACGGAAGAAGCGGTTTCATTTTCACAAACCCCGACCAGGTGCTAAAGGATGAGTATCTGGCTATGCACGAAAAAACCGTTAAGCTCCGCCACTTCATAGAAACCGAAGCGATAAAAAGCACCGGTACCGGTCTTGGCGTCGAAATAACGGCAAATGTCGGAATTCCGGCCGATGTTGAAATGGCTAAGCGTTACGGCATCAGGAGTGCGGGGCTTTTCAGAACAGAGTTTGCCTTCGCACAGTTTAAGAAGTGGCCGAGTGTAAGGTCCCAGTTAAAGATATACAAGCAGATTTCAGGGAATTTTGAGGGTGAAGTGACGATCAGGACCTTGGATGTGGGTTCCGATAAGGCGCTTTCCTATCTCAGCATGCCCAAGGAAGAAAACCCCCTTCTTGGCCTCCGGTCAATCCGGTTCTCAATGGAGTATCTGGATCTTTTCAGGGATCAGGTGAAATCTATTCTGCTGGCAGCGAAAAAAGGGGGAAATTTCAGGATTCTTCTCCCAATGGTCTCAAATGTCTGGGAGGTTGAGACCGCCGCGCAGATAATTAGCGAACTATCCGCCGAAGTGAGTCTTCACCGGCTTGATATACCGAAGCTCGGAATAATGATGGAGGTCCCGGCCCTTGCATATCAATTCGGGGATTACGCAGACTTAATAGATTTTGTTTCTGTCGGAACAAACGACCTCATACAGTATCTGCTTGCGGTGGATAGAAACTCAAACGCGGTTGGACATCTCTACTCGGCCTTTCATCCTTCCGTGGTAAGAATGCTGGATTTTACGAGAGAGCAAATCCTCTCAAGCGGAAAGGAACTTTCCATCTGTGGAGAGATAGCGGGGGTTCCTTCCGGCACCCTTTTGATATTGGCTCTTGGTTACCGTCACCTGAGCGTTTCCCCGCTGCGGTTTCCCTATGTGAAATTTCTTTCAGACAGACTTTCGGAGCAGATGCTTGAGGAAATCAGATCGCACGTATTGCTGCTCACAAAAGAATCTGACATAGAAAGATATCTAAAGGACATCCTTAACTCCATAAACCCGATGTTGCTCGAAGCAGAGTAGCTATGATCACAAGATCTACAGTTATCCCACTGGTGCTTTTTGTCCTCACCGCGGTCACCACTTTCCTTTCCGGTTACATGATAAGTGGGACATCTACCGGCGGGGTTCTTTTCTCGATCTCCCTGGTGGCTATTCTGGGAGCCCATGAAATGGGCCATTACTTTTACGGCAGAAAATACGGCGTTTCCATAACTCTTCCCTGGTTTATTCCCGCTCCTCCTTTTCTCTCCCCGATCGGTACGTTCGGGGCGTTTATACGGATAAAATCCCGTATACGCGGCCGGAAGGAACTTTTCGACATAGGGGTTGCCGGTCCCATAGCCGGCGTGATTGTAGCTCTTCCGGTTCTGTTTGTCGGCCTGCTTTTCTCAGAGGTGGTTGCTTTGGATTCCGAGATGTTCTCTGAGATGCAGACGGCCATGTCCCTCGGTAATTCCTTTATCTTCGCCCTTTTTTCGAAAATGGCCGTCGGGGAAGTCGCTCAGGGATACGAACTTGTGCTGCACCCCGTTGCGTTTGCCGGATGGATAGGTCTTTTTGTAACTGCCTTGAATCTGATGCCTGCGGGGCAGCTCGATGGAGGGCATGTCGTATACTGCGTTTTCCCGGCGCAGTGGCATAAGACGATATCGGTCGCTACGGTTGTTTTTCTTGTAATAATGGGAATTGGAACGGCGCCTCTGGTGGAACTTGCGGATTATATCGGCTTAGGAGTGCTTGCCGATGTCCCGAAGTGGCTTGTGTTTGAGGGCTGGGTCGGATGGCTTTTCTGGGCTATACTGCTTTTGGTGATCGGGACATCCCATCCGCCGACTGTCTCAAGTGATACCGAGATCGGTGCGGGGAGAAAGGCGCTTGCTTTTGTCTCACTGCTTATTTTTATTTCCTGTCTTACCCCTGTTCCGATCAGTATCGTGGAGTTTGGTTAGGCCGTTTTGCGTTTAGTTTTAAAATCTGTTATAATCGCTCCGATCGGTTGAATTGATGGTGAGGGTATTGGAATAAAAACGAGGGTGGTTCACCTGTGGGAATCCATTTCAGCCGGTAACTTGGTTTAAACAACTTCACTGTTGCGAGGAGATTAGCAAATGTCTAAAAATACTTTGTCTGTGACGGATAACAGGACAGGTAAAACATACGAACTGCCTATAGAAAACGATACCATAAAGGCCACTGACCTTCGCCAGATAAGGGTTAAGGACGAAGACTTTGGCATGATGAGTTACGACCCCGCTTTCGGGAACACCGCTTCGTGCAAAAGCAAGGTTACCTTTATTGACGGAGAGAAGGGAATTCTGAGGTACAGGGGATACCCGATAGAAGATCTGGCGAAAAAAAGCAGCTTCCTCGAAGTCGGCTACCTGCTTATTCACGGTGAGCTGCCTAACAAGTCACAACACGATAGCTGGGTTCACGACATAACCCATCACACCTACATGCATGAGAACATAAAGAAATTCATGGACGGCTTCCGCTACGACGCGCACCCCATGGGTATGTTGCTTGCCACTGTTGGAGCTCTTTCGACTTTTTATCCTAAAGCAAAGGACATATTCGATATTGAAGTGCAGAAACTTGAGATAAGAAGACTTATAGCGAAGATGCCGACCATAGCCGGATTTTCCTACCGGCAGATCATGGGTCTTCCCTATGTCTACCCGGACAATGAGCTCAGTTACTGCGGCAATTTCCTCTCAATGATGTTTAAAATGACTGAGGCCAAGTATGAGCCGAATCCGGCTATAGAAAAGGCTATAGATGTTCTTTTCATCCTTCACGCCGACCACGAACAGAACTGCAGCACAAGCGCGATGAGAAACGTCGCAAGCTCCCAGCCGGATCCGTATTCCGCTGCTGCCGCGGCAATCGCTGCTCTTTATGGTCCTCTACACGGCGGGGCGAACGAGGCTGTGCTTGAGATGCTTGCCGACATAGGTTCGGTTGACAAGATCCCGCAGTATATAGAAAGGGCCAAAAAGGGAGAATTCAGGCTCATGGGCTTCGGGCACAGGGTGTACAAGGCTTACGACCCGAGAGCGGCGATAATAAAAGATATAGCCCACGACGTCTTTGAAGTTACCGGGAAAAATCCTCTGCTCGACATAGCTCTTGAACTTGAGAGAATAGCCCTTGAAGACGACTATTTCGTAAGAAGAAGGCTTTATCCGAACGTTGACTTCTATTCCGGACTCATATACCAGAGCATAGGTCTTCCCACGAGCATGTTTACCGTCCTTTTCGCTATAGCGAGAACGACCGGATGGCTTGCCCAGTGGCTTGAACTGCTGAACGATCCCGAAACCAGAATCGCTAGGCCGAGACAGGTTTATCTGGGGGAAGACGAGAGAAAATATGTGGCGATGAGCAGAAGGCGCAAGAAGTAATTCTGCCAGCGCGAAATCACGGTCGAGGGAAAATATGGGGGAAGGGGAGGAAAAGCGCTTACGTTTAACTTGCCGAGAAGTGTTTTCCTATTATTGAGTTGTAATAGTAGTCGATTGTGTGTTCGGCATTGGCTATTAGGATTGAGATTGCTTCGTTGCGGCCTTTGTCTGAGAGGAAAAAGGCTTTCCCGCTGTCTTCCCGCGCCGCTCTTTCCTCGAGCATCTCCAGGAAAGAATCTTTGAAACTGTTTCTGTCGTCCCGAAGTGCTATCTCAAGCAGGGATTCGTCCTGAAGATCGTATTTTTTCTTCTTTATCTCCTCGTGAAGGGCTTGGGAGAATTTCTCAAGATCTAGTTCGGGAAAATTTTCCTTGGCGATTTCTTCAAATACACGGAGCAGTTCTTCCATTATTGTTGCTGAGCGCCCTGGCGCTGATTTGAGAGACTGAATTTTCCTATATCGCGAAGCAGACATGATACCAAATCTATTGTGTGGCTGATATCGCTTTTATAGGCGACGGAACTCGGACTGTGAAGATACCTCGTCGGAACTGACAAGACCGCCGCTCTGGTTCCCTTTCCCGTAACCTGCATGGCGGTTGCGTTTGTGCTTCCCGCTTTTTTTACCGTTACCTGGCAGGGAATTGCGTTTTTCTCCGCAAGTTCTTTTATAAAGAAGCTAAATGGCCTGTGAGCCACCAAAAACCTGTCGGAAAGCCTGATCTCGGGCCCCCTGCCGATATTGGCAAGAGATCTGCTTTCCGAAACTCCAGGTATGTCCATTGCCACCGTGCCTTCAAGAGCGACGGCGAAGTCCGGTTCATAAACCGGCGTTATCACGCGCGCTCCGCGAAGCCCGACTTCTTCCTGCACGGTAAAGGTAACTATGAGATTGCAGTCCGGATTCGGGGTCTTTCGAAGAGCCTCGATTATTATGAAAAGACCCATCCTGTCATCAAGGGCTTTGGAGATTACGGAATCCTCCGTTTCATCAAGAGAAGTGTCAAATGACACCATATCTCCTATTTTTACGAGATCGGCGACTTTTTCGGCGCTGAGTCCAAGATCAATCACGCAGTCCTCGATCTCGGGAACTTCCTTGGTGCCTCCGCTGCCCCTGCTTACGTGAGGCGGAACCGCTGCCACCACCCCCTTTAGGGGGTTCTTTCCCCATACCATAAGACGCTGTCCGTAAAAGACCCTGGCGTCCATTCCTCCAAGCGGGGTTACTCTGAGAAAACCTCTGTTATCGATATGGTGGACCATGAATCCCACTTCATCCATGTGAGCGTCAAGAACAAACGTGGGGCTGTCTCCCGGGATGCGGGCAATTATGTTTCCGAGAACATCTTCGGTGATGTCTTCTGAGTATTTCTCTATTTCTTCAAGCAAAATCGCCTTCACCATGCCCTCATCCCCGGGCATTCCTGGAGTGTCGCACAGCTTCTTTAGAAGTTTTATATCCATAACGGGCTGATTATAACCAAACGGCCTCTTTTTCCAAAACCGCGGAAGGGAGCGGGGGGTTTTCGGATTGATTTATGGCGGTTTAAACTCTAACCTTTATACGAAAGCGCGAATTAAAAACAGGAGAAGGACTTGAACCCCGACGATCCCGGTCTTTTCAGACCTGCAAAAGAATCTCTTCCTCTTCCCGAAAGAATGAGACCCGAGAGCATAGAAGAGATGGTAGGCCAGGAGCATCTTATAGGGCCGGACGGGCTTGTGACCAAAACGCTTGAAGCTGGGGGAGTGCATTCCATGATATTCTGGGGTCCCCCCGGAACCGGCAAAACAACTCTTTCAAGGCTCATTGCGGGCAGGGTGGGTGCCAGGTTCATACAGATAAACGCGATTTCCTCCGGAGTCAGGGAACTGAGGGATATTGTTGCGGAGGCAAAAGACACTCTTTATTCCGGGCGCAAGACTGTGCTTTTCATTGACGAGATACACCGATTCAACAAGGCGCAGCAGGCGGCGCTTCTCAAAAGCGTCGAAGAGGGGGTTTTGGTACTCATAGGAGCTACCACCGAGAACCCCTCGTTTGAAGTCATAAGTCCGCTCCTTTCCCGCTGCCAGGTCTATGTTCTTAACCCGCTTTCGGCGAAGGAGCTTGACCGCATACTCGAAAAAGTTTTCTCCGAGGACAAACTTCTTGCGGGTGCCGGCATTTCGGCTGAGGCTCGTGACGAACTCGTCGCGCTTTGCGGCGGAGACGCCAGGGTTATGCTGAACTCACTTGAAATCGCTTCTTCACTTCTTCGTTCAAAGGAGCTTTCGGAGATTGACACCGATCTGGTAAAGGAAATTTTTCAGAAAACGGGCCTTCTCTACGACAGGGCGGGAGAGGAGCATTACAATACGATTTCCGCTTTTATAAAAAGCGTGAGGGGAAGCGACCCAGACGCGGCGGTCTACTACCTGGCGAGAATGCTTGAAGCGGGAGAAGACCCGAAGTTTATTGCCAGACGTCTTGTGATATTGGCTTCAGAGGATATTGGAAACGCCGAACCCTACGCGCTTACCCTAGCGACCGACTGTTTCACGGCGGTTAATTACGTGGGGATGCCTGAGAGCAGCATAATTCTCTCCCAGGTCACCACCTATCTTGCCAGCTGTCCCAAGAGCAACGCCGCTTACAGGGCTATACGGAAGGCGGAGAAAGATGTAAGAAAAAACCCGGGTTTGCAGGTTCCTCTTCACCTGAGAAACGCGCCGACGAAACTCATGAAGGATCTTGGCTACAAAAAGGGCTACAAGTACGCCCACGACTACGAAGACCACTTCGTCGAGAACGATTTTCTTCCCGAGGAGATAAAGGACAGCGTTTACTACGAACCCACGGACAAGGGAAGGGAAGCGAATCTCAAGAAGTACCTGGATGCGAGGTGGAAAAAGAGAAAAAAATGATTGGGGAAATCAGTTTTTTCTCTGTATAAGTTCGATTTTGTAAGAATCGGGATCCTCGACAAAAGCTATTACCGTGGTCCCGTGTTTCATGGGTCCCGGAGCCCTGGTTACCCGGCCGCCGACCTGTTTTATCTTCTCGCATGTAGCGTATATGTCCTCGACCCCGAATGCCATGTGTCCGTAGCCCTCTCCAAGGTCGTATTGCAAGGTGTTCCAGTTGTGCGTGAGTTCAAGGAAAGGCTCCGTATCGCCGCCGCAGCCCAGAAAAGCAAGCGTGAAGCGGCCTTCCGGATAATCGGTCTTTCTGTGAAACTTAAGACCGATTACATCGGTATAAAACGCGATTGACTTCTCAAGATCGCCAACCCTTATCATTGTGTGAAGATATTCCATGTAACTGCCCGCGTGGTTTGTCCGATTTCGCTTATCAATTATTATATCTGTAATCTCCTAAGCGGCAAAGAGACCACAGAGGTATGAGATGACTGAGAAAAAACTCCAAAAACCGAAAACCAGAAAACCCGTTTCCACAAAACCCGGTAAGGTTATCCCCTCGAAAAAAGACGTCGAGACGAAAAAAAGATTCAGGAAAGGGGACTGGGAGAAGGAAATCAAAAAATAGGCTGATGGGAACTTCTGAAAACATAAAAGCGGGGATAACCGGGGCAACGGGTTTTATAGGCGGCAGGCTTGCCGAAAAGCTTACAGACGACGGATTTGCGATAAAATGTCTCGTAAGAGAAACAAGCGATACCGAGAAGCTTCGCTCTCTGGGTGCTGAGCTTATCCACGGGGACCTCTGTGACTCAAAGTCGCTTCGGGCTTTTCCCGAAGGGTGCGATTACGTTTTTCATCTTGCTTCCAAGGTTTCTGACTGGGGGCCTAGGGATGATTTTTTCAGGCAGAACGTGGAGGCGACGAAAACGCTTCTTGACTCTTCCCGTGAAGCGGGGGTGAAAAGGTTTGTCTACATGAGTTCTTCTACCGCGATCTGGAACGCTTCTTTTCTGGGAACTGTTGACCTCGAGGAGATAGACGAGACCTATCCTTATCCGCAAAGCCACCACAATTTCTATAATGAGACCAAGGCTTTATCCGAGAAACTTGTGAAAGAATATAACGGACGAGGAGGCTTGGAAACGGTCATATTAAGACCTTCAAACGTCTGGGGAGCCGGTGACACGGTCATACTTCCAAGAATAGCCGATGCCTGTTTGAAGGGGATTCTGGTTAACATGGGTTTTAACAGGAAAATTGTTTCCCCATGCCACGTGCTTAATCTTGTTCACGCCGCGGTGCTCTCAGCTCGCTCTCACACCGGGGCGGGCAACATCTACTTTATAAACGACGGGGTGCGTATTGATAACCCCCGTTTTGTCTCAGATCAGCTCGCGTCAATAGGAATTGAGTGGAAGCCGGTAATCACCATACCCTATACATTTGGGTATGCGATCGCATTTCTTCTTGAGAAAATCTTCGAACTCAGGCGGTCGGAGACCCCGCCTGTCCTTACCCGCTTTGGTGTCTCCGCTCTTTCGAAAAGCAGGACCTACAGCATAGAAAAAGCCAGAAGGGATCTGGGGTATGAACCCGTGTGCGGTTATGATGCGGGAATGAAAGGGCTTTCTGAGTGGATCTCAGAGATCGGTGGCTATGAAAAACTCCTTGGAAAAGGGAAATGATATGCGGCGCGGTGCCTTTGAGATAGAAACCAGGGGGCTTGAGAAGGAGTTCGGGTTCTTTCCCGTGTTAACGGGAGTTGATCTTGCCGTCGGTGCAGGTGAATTTCTCACGGTTTTCGGTCCCAACGGCGCCGGCAAATCCACCTTGCTTTCCATCCTTTCTACGTTCATAAAACCCGGCGGTGGAGAGGTCTTCGTAGCAGGTTTTGACGTTTCCAGGGAAAAGCAGCGAATAAGGAGACTGATAGGATTCATTTCCCATAACACGATGCTTTATGAAAACCTTACCGCCCGGGAGAACCTTGAATTCATAGGTGCGTTCTATGAGTTGGCGGATCTTAAGGATAGGTGCTCTGATATTCTTCAGAGGGTAGAGCTCTACCCTAAAAAAGATGCGCTTGTAAGTACCCTTTCTTTCGGAACGCGCCAGCGCCTGGCTATCGCCAGGACACTTCTTCACGACCCTCGGATACTTTTTCTGGATGAACCGTACAGCGGACTTGATTACGGCGGAGCCGCCATTCTCACCTCAATCCTCGATTCAATGAAAGCGGACAAGACCATAGTTATGACAACCCATAACGTCTACGAGGGGCTTTCGCTATGCGATAAAGTCGCGATTCTTAACCACGGAGAGCTGGTATACACCTCTTCGCAGAAGCCCACTCGGGATGAATTTCAGGATATCTACATGTCTTGCGTCAGAAGCGGGGGCGGGAAGTGAGGAAGATAATTCTTATATTCAGAAAAGACTTTCTGGTGGAGTGGCGTTCAAAGCAGATATTCCCAACTATGTTTGTATTCTCGCTACTGCTCCTTCTGGTTTTCAATGTCGCGTTTGAATTCCGCTCGGATGTTGATTTGCGGACGGTCTCGGCCGTGGTATGGATAACTTTTATCTTTTCGGGACTTCTGGCTCTTGGAAGATCTTTTTCGCTTGAAAAGGAAAATAACGCCTTTGCGTTTCTTCTTCTGACCCCTGTAAGCAGAAGCTGCATCTATCTTGGAAAGCTGCTTTCAAATGTTGTTATGGTTCTGGTTTCGGAGCTTTTCATACTCCCGCTTTTCCTTCTGTTTTTCCTCTTTGACGCAAAAGGAATCTCACTTTCCCTGACGGGTTCCGTACTTCCTTTTCTCGGGGTTATGGTTCTCGGAACGATAGGGTTCGTGTCACTCGGCACTTTTTTTTCTTCGATGGCTATTAATACCAAGCTTCGCGACATGATGCTTCCCCTTCTGATTTTTCCCCTCATCATACCTGTCGTGATAACCTCGGTCGGAATATGCTCTTCAATACTGGAAGGAAAACCTCCGAGCTACTATGCTTTTTCTTTGCAGGTGTTGGTTTCCTTCGATATAATCTTCGTCCTTTTATGCTCTATTTTGTTCGAGTATCTTATTGAGGATAGCGGGGACTAACCCGTTCTCTTTTAAAACTTTTAAAAAATGCGAAAAATACTGTTTTTCCTGACGTTCGCGCTGATGGTTCTTGGCACTTGGATGACGCTTTTTTATGCGCCTACAGAGGTTGTTATGGGCCATGTGCAGAGAATCTTCTATTTCCACATGGGTACTATCTGGGCCGCTACGGTGGCGTTTACCGTGGTCTTTGTGGCTAGCATCTACTATCTTGCAAAGGAGACGGCGAAATGGGATACTCTTGCCTATTGCTCGGCCGAGATAGGCGTGCTGCTTCTTACCCTTACGATCATTACCGGCAGCATATGGGCAAAACCGGTCTGGGGAACATGGTGGACATGGGACCCGCAGTTGACGACCACGTTTATTCTCTGGGTTCTCTACGCTGTTTATCTGGTTTTGCGCTCAGGCGCCGGCGGGCGGGGGAAAAAGGCGAGGTACTCGGCCATATTCGCCATAATAGCCTTCGTGGATCTTCCCGTGGTCTATGTTTCGGCCCGTATAAAAAGAGGAATATCTCCCGTGGTTTTCGGACCGGGGGGAGGGGGGATAGACCCCGCCATGATGCACACTCTTTTGGTTGTGTTGCTGGGGTTCACGCTTCTTTTCCTTTTACTTCTTGGAGAGAGAATAAGGATAATGAATATGGAAAATGCGCTTTACGCCCGGGCTGGGCGAGGCGGGTAACTTGCGATGGAATATCTTCTCTGGTCAAACATAGTGGTATGGGGCAGCCTTATCGCTTACGTACTTTATCTGCGGGCAAAGTCGGCTTCCGTAAGGAAAAAGCTTCTTCTGGGCGGAAACGATCCTGAAAGCGGAGGTGAAGGTTGAGGGGTAAACTAAAATTCATTCTGCCTCTTTTCGTGATACTGTCTTTGCTTTCCTGGCTTGTCTTTGCGGGGGTCAAGGATTCCATGGTCTACTATATAACGGTTGACGAACTGTTAGAGGATGTCCCGGACAAGAAGGTAAGGGTTTCGGGAACAGTGGTTCACGGCTCAATCCAAAACGAACTCAGCGACTCTCTTCGGTTCACTATCGAGGCGGGCGAGGGCAGACTTAACGTTGAGTATGACGGTATAATCCCGGATATATTCACAGACGGGGTTGAGGCGGTCGTTGAAGGGAAACTTTCCAGTGATAACGTTTTTGTGGCGGATCTGCTGCTTGCAAAATGCCCCACTAAATATGAATCCGACGAAGCTCCCTACCAGAGAAAAAAAGGTTAAAAATGTCTGATCTTGGAAGTATAGCCATACTTCTCTCCTTCTTCATTACCATCTACAGTCTTGCCGCGTGCACTGTTGCCGCGAGAACGGGGAGCCGCGCGTTTGCTCAAAGCGGCGGAAACGGCCTTGTCTCGGTCACCTTCCTTCTTCTGGTCGCGGCATGTTGTCTCGTTTATGAGCTTGTAACGCTTGATTTCTCGCTCAGATACGTAGCGCTTAACACAAGCACCGACCTTCCCGTAATATACAGGGTGACGGCTCTTTGGGCCGGGCAGGCGGGCTCTTTGCTCCTCTGGAGTCTTATTCTTTCCCTGTATGTGTCTTTTGTCGTCCTTAGAAGTAAAAAAAAGGGCGGGGACCCTTACGTAAACATCGTTTTATGCGCCGTTTCTCTTTTCTTTCTTTTCCTCATAACCTACGTGGAAGATCCCTTCGAGAAGCTTGGCCTGGCAGTCGGGGAAGGAAGGGGGCTTAATCCGATTCTTCAAAACGGATACATGGCGATTCACCCGATCACTCTTTATGTGGGATACGTGGGGATCACGATACCTTTTGCTTTTGGCATAGCAGCTTTGCTGAGCGGACGCCTTGGGGATGAGTGGATAAGGAACTCAAGAAAATACGCCCTTTTTTCCTGGATGTTTCTCTCCGCGGGGCTTCTTCTCGGAGCTAGATGGGCTTATCTTGAACTCGGCTGGGGAGGGTACTGGGCATGGGACCCGGTTGAAAACGCCGCGTTTATGCCGTGGCTTGCGGGAACGGCGTTTCTTCACTCCGTTATGATTCAGGAGAAAAAGGCGATGCTTAAGAAATGGAACATGATTCTGCTTATAATCACCTTCTTTCTCTCTATATTCGGCACTTTTATAACCAGAAGCGGCATAGTGTCCTCGGTTCACTCATTTGCACGCTCCGATATAGGTCCGCTTTTTCTCGGTTTTATGATCTTCATACTCCTTTTCTCCTTCGCTCTTCTCGCCTACAGGTCAAAGAAACTCGAAAGCGAAGAGAGATTCGATTCGGTGCTTTCAAGAGAAAGCGCCTTTCTGTTTAACAATCTTCTTTTTCTGGCGGCGGCGTTTACCGTGTTTCTGGGAACGATTTTCCCCATACTTTCAGAGGTTTTCACCGGGAAGAAAATCCTTGTCGGCCCTCCTTATTTCAACACGGTCGGAGTTCCCATAGGGCTTGTGCTTATCCTGCTGATGGGGATAGGCCCTCTTATATCGTGGAAAAAGGCTTCTACGGCAAACCTCAAGAGAAATTTCGTTTTTCCCGCGGTGGTTTTTCTGGTGGTTCTATTGACCCTTGTTGTCTCCGGGATGAGAGAACCGGTAGCGCTTTTGAGTTTCGCGCTGTGCGGATTTGTTGCCGCGACAGTGTTTCAGGAATATTTCAGAGGTATAAGGGTGCGCAGCGGGAAGGGAGAGAACCCGGTTTCGGCATTTTTTAATCTGGTCTCGAAGAACCGCAGGCGCTACGGCGGCTATATAGTTCATCTGGGAGTGGTGCTGCTTGTAATAGGAATCACGGCCTCTTCGCTTTTCGTTACTCAGAAGGAAGTTGTTTTGGGCGAGGGGGATTCCTTTTCTCTCGGGAGATACGATCTGGTTTTCCGGGGAGTGCGCTATGTTTCAAACGACGCCAAGGATGGGTTCTCGGCGGAGCTCTCGATTCAGAACGACGGGAAGAGCGTCGCGACCATGTGGCCCGAAAAAAATATCTATAAATATGAGGGAAACAGGAAGATAAACCAGGAGACCGAGGTCGCGCTTCGTTCCACTTTCAGAGATGATCTTTATCTTATACTCTCAGAGGTTGACCGAAGCGGAAAGGTGAACGTAAGGGCTCTTCTTAACCCGATGGTGAACTGGATATGGGCTGGAGGTCTTGTTATCGTTCTGGGAGCGATTGTCACCATGTGGCCCGAGGGGCGAAGAAAAAAGGAGATTAACGCGTGAGTGAATACGTAATTTCTCTTCTGGTTGTGGTGCTGGTCTCGGTTTTCACCGTTTATCCACTTTTCCTGGGTCGCAGAAAAGGGAGACTAGGCACGTCAGATAGCCCCGAGGTTGACCGTCTCGAGCAGCTTTACGAGAGAAGGGATCTTTATTACTCCTCCATAAAAGATATAGAGCTTGACCGGGATATGGGGAAGCTCAACGAGCAGGACTACGCCGAACTTATCTCAAGGTACAAGGAAAAAGCGGCAACCGTTACAAAGCTTATCTTGGAACTTCAATCGGCGTCTAAGGACAAAAAAGCTGGCGGGGAAATGAAAACATCTTCTTTTGAGACTCCGGTTTCGTAAACGGTGGGGATCATGAGAAAAACGGCATTACATCTTTTTTTAATTTCTTTTCTGGTTTCTTCTTTGGCAGCGGTTTCTTTAGCGATGGCGCAGGTGTCTGGAGAGTCAGT
Organism: Thermodesulfobacteriota bacterium; assembly: GCA_965229995.1. GTDB lineage: Bacteria > Desulfobacterota_D > UBA1144 > Nemesobacterales > Nemesobacteraceae > Nemesobacter. The sequence goes on from OZ245933.1 coordinate 721,017, forward strand.
TTTTATAGAGAAAAGGTGTGTTAGATGCCATACGCTTGGAAGGGGAAGGTTTGTAGGCCCGGATCTTCTGGGTGCAGGGAAAAAATACTCAAGAGATGATCTGATCAAGTGGGCTCAGGATCCCGAGAGCATCTATTCAGAAAGAAAGAAAAAACCGATAAATGACGGCTACCCGCCGATGCCGCCAATGAATCTTTCAGGAACTGATGCCCAAAAAGTTGCCGATTACCTTCTGGGTTACACCCCTCCCCCTGGTCTTTCGGAAAGCGGTACGGTAATGGGTCACGTAAAGAACATCACGACGGATAAACCTGAAGCGGGGCAGGATGTCGTTTTGATTTCATACATGGGGGATAGGCAGGAAAAACGATATTTCGCCAAATCAGATTCTCTGGGCAGGTTCTCTTTTTCTTCTCTGGGGTGGGACAGAAGCTATGAGATCATGCTTTTTCACCAGGGAGTTCAGTACGTTTCGGGAAAGATGGTCTTTCCTCCCGGAGAGGACAGAATCACCCTTGATCTCCCGGTCTACGATACCACGAGTTCGGATGAGAACATCTTTTTATTATCGCTAAACGTGATTATCTACCCGGATAACGGAGACGCTAATGTGAATGTGACCTCCCTTTATGTTTTTGAGAATTCGGGTGACACCGTCTTTACCGGAGAGCAGGCGGGCTCGGATACGACGACCCTTGTTTTTCCGATTCCCGAAGAGGCCGAAAATGTTGCTTTCTCAGATGGCCTCAATCCGGAAGCGGTAGAGAGAAAGGAAGAAAAGCTCTACAACAAACTTCCTTTTTTGCCGGGAATGAAAAGGATTGCTCTCGGCTACTCTCTTCCTCTTTCGCAAATCGGAGGGAAATTCCCGATAGGCTTTGACTATGAAGTTGGAGATCTTGCCATATTTGTAAGGAAAACAGGACTTGGAATACGGATTGAACAGCCCGGGGCGGTTGCACAAGAGATCATGATTCACGACGAGGCGTTTTTGAAATACGAGCTGTTCGACTTAAAACCCGGCAGCGTAGTTGCGGTTGTTTCCAATACTTCCTTTTTTAAAAGCGACCTTAGCAAATACCTGCCCGTGATACTCTTTTTTATCTTTGCCGCTTTGGGAATCATGTATTTTTTCTACGGGAAAAACAGATCTTCGAGTATGGACTCGGAGAAATAAAAACGGTTTTCGGACTGGAGGGATCCTTCTTTCTTCTGAAAAATGAACCGCACGCAGAAAAATCCGTCGCCCCTGCTTAACAGGAGCTTTGTGCTCATAACCTTTCTCGGGTGTCTTTACTTTTTTAACTTCCATTCGTTTCTCCTTCTGCCCATCAGAATTTCTGATCTGGGAGGAACCGAAAAAATAGTGGGATTCGTGATGGGTATCGCGGGATTGAGCACCCTTTTTCTTACCCCTTATACTGGTCACGTAACTGACAGGTACGGGAAAAAGCTGTTTGTGCTGCTTGGGTTTGCGCTGCTTGCCGCTTCAACCTTGCCGCTCGCCTTTCTAAACAAAGTCGATTACCTCTATTACATCATAAGGATAGTTCATGGCTGTTCCTTTTCTCTTTTCTTTGTCGCTGCAGGAGCGCTTACAGTTGATGTCTCAAGTGAGGAAAGAAGAGCGCAGGCACTCGGCATATACGGTGTTTTCACCATAATAAATTATGCGATAGCCCCTTACGTTGGTTCCATTCTGATAAAAAATTTCGGTTTTGATTTCTTTATTTTCTTTCTCACCGTTACGGCGCTTCTTGGTTTGGGAGCCTCCTTTATGATCGGAGAGGAAAAAAAGACGGCAACGCCAAAAGAGAACGGACCAAGCTACGTGGACTGTCTTCGGGACAGAGCAACTTTCGTGTCCTCGGCCACGCTCTTTATATGCGGGGCGGCGTTTATAACGACGTTTAACTTCATCTCCATTTTTTCGCTTTCAATAAACATAGAGAATTTTCACGTTTATTTTCTTTCCTACACGGTTTCGGTGCTTGCGATCAGGGTGTTTCTCGGCTGGGTCCCTGACAGGTACGGCAAGTGGAGAGTTGCTTCCCCGTTCGTTTTCTTTCTGGGGCTGAGTGTTTTGATGCTGAGTTTCGTGCACGAGGTGAAACTTCTTGTTCTCTGCGGAATCATATTCGGCTGCGCGCACGGATTTGTGTATCCTTCACTATATTCAATCATAATAGAATCGAATCCGAAGGAGGCGAGGGCAAAGTCTTTTGCCATAAGCAGCGTTTCGTTCACGGGCGGCGGAATGATGGGGTCTTTTGTTTTCGGGGTCATAGCGGAACTTTTCGGATTCAGGACGATGTTCGTTTCAATAGCGCTTATGGTATTCCTGGGTTTTCTATTTTTCGCCAGAAGTTCCGTTTTAAAGGAGCGTAAAGTATGAGCAGCAAACCCATCAGGCTTCCCTTCGGTCATCCCAAGATCTTCGACACGATGAAAATAGAGATTCTCCGCATGGAAAACGGAGAGTCGGAACTTTCCATGCCGTTTCTTGAGGAATATACTCAGCACTACGGAATGCTCCACGGCGGGGCTATTTTTACCTTGGCGGACGCGGCCTGTGGAGTTGCAGTTGCCAGTGTCGCTAGAGAAGGGAAGAAGTTCCTTACCTCTGGAATGAATATAAATTACCTGGAACCCGTTAGGGAAGGTGTTGCGGTTTGTAGTGCCAAGGTGCTCAGGCAAGGGAGGATAATGCCTGTTGAGAGCGAGGTTTGGAATTCAGGGGTTTGCGTGGCGAAGGCCACAGCTATTTATACTCTGGCGGACTGATTCCGTCGGAAGTTTTTGTCACCAAGGCAGACGACTTGTCCTACGGCTAGATATCGCCGAAGCGGGACTGTAGAAGCGCCAAGCTTACCAATGAAGCCGTCTCCGCCCTCAGTATTCTTTTTCCAAGCCCAAGGGCTAGATAACTGTTTTCTCCGGCCAAGGTGATTTCCCGCTCCGAAAAGCCCCCTTCAGGACCTATGTAGACGTTTATTGTGTTTACGGGTCCGGCGAGGGAATGCATGTAATCCCCGAGCAGGTCGGTTTGGTTTTCATAAAGTATTATCTTCATCTCGCTTTGCTTCCTGATTCCAAAAGAATCCTGAAAATCAACCGGTTGCGAAACCACAGGCGGCGCCACTCTTCCACACTGTTTTGTCGATTCCCGGGCTATTTTGTTCCATCTGTCTACCTTGGCGGTTGACCTTACCTGGGTTCTTTCGGAAATTACCGGAAAAATCCCGATACACCGAGCTGTGTTGCCTGACTGATTACCCCGTCCATTCTGTTTCCTTTGAGAATCGCCTGGAAGAGATTCAGTTCCAGCTCCGGTTCGGTTTGCAGCTGGCGGGTGTCGTGAACCCGGAGGGCGATGGTTTTAGAGGAGATATCCATTATGACGCCTTCATACTCAAGGGATTTGGTGTCAAAAACGGTTATGCGATCTCCCGCTCCGAGTCTCAGCACTTTCGTTATATGCGTATAGTCGCTCTCGGATATTGTTCCGCGAAGCATCCCGTCGTCTTCTGGAGAGGACTCTTTTCTGATCGGAAATCTGGGCATTTCAAGCTGCCTTTTTATGATACATATAGTTCCAAGATTTTTTCTTTGAGGCCCCGGGTCGTATGAGTGTCGGCGGTCACAACGGGGTTAAAACCGTAGCCAAGCAGTGTTGCGGCCGTTATCGGTCCTATACAGGCAAACCCGGTTTTGCTGAAAAGTTCGGGATCTTTTCCCAGAAGCGAGAAGAAATTCGTTACGGTTGAGGAACTTGTAAACGTTACGAGGTCTATCTCCGCGTTGGAGAATTTCTTTTTTATCAGGTCAAGTTCCTGCTTTGCGTAGTCGGGAACAAGTGTTTCATAAACGCAGAGCACTTCCACCTCGGCTCCCATTTCCCGCAGCGTGTCAGGGAGAAGCTCTCTTGCCACAAGCGCTCTTGGGATAAGTATTTTTTTGCCGTCGAGGTCGAGTTCTTCGGCAAGCGAGATTATCCCTTCGGCCGTATAGGTTGCGGGCATGTAGTCGGATATAAGATTGTATCTTAGAAGTTCCTCCGACGTTTTCTCTCCTATGGCTATTATCTTTTTGCCTTTGAGTTCACGCGAGTCCTTTCCATGGGAAGCGAGCACGTCAAAACAGTTGGTTACTCCGTTTACGCTTGTGAATATCAGGAAATCATAATCCGCAAGATTCTGCACCGAAAGTTTCTGTTCCTTCGTGTTTCTTACGGGCTTTATTGCGATTGTGGGAAATTCTATGGTCTTTGCCCCGCAGGAGGCGAGAAGCTCTGAGAACTCAGAAGAAGCTTCCTTTTCCCTGGTTACCATTATGATCTTTCCGAAAAGGGGCTTTTTTTCATACCACCCTATAGCTTCTGCGAGCGCGGCTACCTCTCCGACAACTATGGTGGCGGGGGTCTGCACGTCAAGAACTCTGGTTCTCTCCGCTATGTTGGAAATGGTTCCCGCAACAGACTTCTGTTCGGGTAGCGTGCCGCAGGATATGACGGCAACGGGTGTAGACGGTTTTTTTCCCAGTTCAATCAGCTTTTTCATTATGCTCTCGAGATTGTTGAGTCCCATTAGAAACACCATCGTTTCTATCTCGGCCGGATTGTAGGCAGAGTCCTCTATCTGGCCCTGATGTCCGGTAAAAACCGCAAAAGATGAATTGTAACGCCTGTGAGTAATGGGAATTCCCCCGTAAGCAGGCACCGCGGTAACGGAGCTTACTCCCGGGACGATTTCTAAATCAATGCCGTTTTGAACTACCGCCTCTGCCTCTTCTCCTCCTCTTCCGAAGACAAAGGGGTCGCCTCCCTTAAGCCTTGCCACGGTTTTTCCTTCTTTTGCCCTGCTTATGAGAAGTTTGTTTATCTCTTCCTGGGATATGTGTGCCTGACCCATTGTCTTGCCGGCAAAGACAAGTTCCGCGTCAGGACGGCAGAACTTAAGGATCTGCGGATTTACAAGAGAATCGTAGATTACAACCTGCGCTTTCCCGAGCAGATCCTTTCCCCTGAGGGTAAGAAGACCCGCATCGCCGGGTCCCGCGCCGATCAGATAAACCTTGCCTTTTTTTTCGCTCATGGAACCGTGGGTCGCTGGGGAGAAATCCCGGAGAAATTCACCTGTCCGTTTCTTTATATATATTACACCGCGAAGCGAAAAACGGTGCTGCGGCACTGCTTTTCGGATACCTTTCGATCCAAGCTATATTATTTCTCATGGCTTGGCTCCTGTAAAATCACCGAGAGACTGTCTGTGTGCACGCGGTCGGGTCTTCTCTTATTTATGATGGCCGTAGGGGTGGTTAGAATAGTCCGTGACATGGATTCCGCGAAACATTTGTTTAATCTAAAAAGTCCCTTTGAACCCAAGGGAGATCAGCCCGGGGCCATTTCCGCTCTGAACGAAGGGCTAAGACTTGGGCAAAAAGATCAGGTTCTCCTTGGGGTTACCGGAAGCGGCAAGACTTTTACCGTTGCCCACGTTATCCGTGATTCGGGACGTCCCACCCTGATACTTGTTCACAACAAGACCCTGGCTGCACAGATATACGCGGAACTGCGTGATTTTTTCCCCGACAACGAAGTTCACTATTTCGTGAGCTACTACGACTACTACCAGCCCGAAGCCTATATGCCGGAGACCGATACGTACATAGAGAAAGACGCCTCGATAAACGAATACATAGACCGCATGCGCCACGCGGCCACCAAGGCTCTTTTCAGGCGAAGGGACGTGATAATCGTCTCAAGCGTTTCGGCTATCTACGGAATCGGGGCTCCCAAGGTTTATTACGGCATGCTTACCGAAATCGAAGTGGGAATGGATCTTTCGAGGAACGATTTCGCTTTAAGGCTTGAGGAGGTGCGTTACGAACGAAAGATTGACGAGCTTGACAGGGGTAGCTACAGGGTGAGGGGGGACGTGGTGGATGTGTTTCCCTCGCACGAGGAATCGGTCGCGCTTCGCGTTGAGTTCTTCGGGGATTCCATCGAGATGATACGTACTATAGATCCTCTAAGCGGCCGGACTGTCGGGGACGTGCGGGAAGTTTCCATTTTTCCGGGCTCACATTACGTGGCTCCTAAAAGCATTCTTGAAGAGGCTGTGGAGAACATAGAAAAAGAACTTGAATGCAGGCTGTCCGAACTCAGAGGCCGCGGTATGGAACTTGAGGCCGGCCGTCTTGAGGAAAGGACCAGATTTGATCTTGAGCTGCTCGATACTATGGGCTTTTGTCCCGGCATCGAGAATTACTCAAGGTACATTTCGGGACGCAGTGCAGGGGAAGCTCCTTACACGCTTCTTGATTATTTCCCCGAGGATTTTCTCTGCGTGATCGACGAAAGCCACCAGATGATTCCCCAGTTGCGGGGTATGTCTCTTGGTGACAGAAGCAGAAAGTTTTCTCTGATTGAAAACGGTTTCCGGCTTCCTTCCGCTTTTGATAACCGTCCTCTTAATTTTGAAGAGTTCGAAGCCAAAGCCGGACAGGTGATATATGTTTCGGCTACCCCGGGACCTTATGAGCTCGAGCGTGCCCGCGGCAACGTTATTGAGCAGATCATACGGCCGACGGGGCTTGCCGACCCGCTGATTGAAACCCGTCCCGCCCAGAATCAGGTGGACGATCTGCTTGATGAACTGAAAAAAACGGCTGACGCGGGGCAGAGGGCGCTCGTTACTACGCTCACCAAGAAAATGGCCGAAGACCTCACGGACTATTACAGGGAGCTCGGACTTCGGGTTGAGTACCTGCATTCGGAAATCGACACCCTTGAGAGGATAAAGATCGTAAGGGACCTGAGGGCTGCCAAGTTTGACGTACTGGTTGGAATAAACCTTCTGCGGGAGGGACTCGATATACCCGAGGTTTCACTTGTCGCCATACTGGATGCCGACAAAGAAGGGTATCTGCGCTCAGAAACCTCGCTTGTTCAGATTTTCGGCCGGGCAGCGAGGAACCTTTCGGGCAGAGCTATTCTCTACGCGGACAGGATGACCGGGTCGATGCGCTCCGCCATTTCGGAAACCCGGAGGAGAAGAAATATCCAGATGGAGTACAACGCGGAAAACAACATAGTCCCCAGAAGCATCGAAAAGAACATAACCGACGTGCTGGGCTCCATATATGAGTCTGATTACCTGAAGATTTCCGGGGCAGAGGAAGAGGATGTCTTTGACATTTCTCCGAACAAGATTCCAGGGGCTATAGCCAAGCTTTCAAGGGAGATGAAGTCCGCTGCGAAAAAACTTGAATTCGAAAAGGCCGCCGAATTCAGAAACAGGATAAAGAAACTTCAGGAACTGGAACTCAAATATGCCGAGGGAATTGCTTGACCCAGATTTACCAAATTAGAGGAGTAATATTTCGTAGCTCTTGGGCGCTACTTGTTTTGTGAAATTTCCGACTTTTACACGCGATCCAGACGACCGATGCCCAGCTCAAACCCCGCTGTTCCTGCTCCAGGGCGCCTCTTCGGCGAAACCGCCGCAAGAAGAACCAAACACTGTAAGAAACAAGCCGAACGCCGCGCTCATGCCCCCGCTCCCCGTCCGTGCATATGAAGCAACCGCGCACCCTCCTCCTTCCTCTGGAGTGTCCTCTTCTTCCTCCGGTACATCCGCAACGCAGACATCCACGGTCTCCGGGAGAGTCTCGATACCCTGAAGCCATGCCTGGAAATCCGTTTCCTCCGGCGCACACAAGCCCGTTCCCTCTATGTAAAGGGTCATAAGTTTCGATAAAACAACTCTGGCAACTTCAAAAAGCAAGACAGTTCCCAAGAAGCATCGAAAAAGCCATGACCGACGTGCCGGGCTCCATATACGAGTCCGGCTACCTGAGAATTTCCGGGGCGGAGGAAGAGGATCTCTTTGGTATTTCCCGAACAAGACTCCAGAGGTTGTAGCTAAGCTTTCAAGAGAGATGAAGTCTGCCGCGGAAAAGCTTGAATTCGAAAAGGCTGCCGAATTCAGAAACAGGATAAAGAAACTGCAGGAGCCGGAACTCAAATACGCAGAAGACATTGCGTGGCAATCGGGTATTTTCTTGCTGATTTTTTTGTTTTATGTAGAATTAGAACGTTTTTGGAAAGAGTGGGTCTTTACCCGCTCTTTTTTATTGAAGGGTATAAAAGAGACGGAGAGTTTTTTTGGAAAGCACTTACGGTGAGCTTGAAAAGGCGGTTTTAGAGGTTCTTTACCCGATTGTAGAGGAGAATTCCTGCGAGCTCGTGGATATAAAGTATCTGGGGGAAAGAGGAGGCAGGGTTTTAAGGGTATATCTTGATAAAGAGGGCGGGGTTACCGTTGATGACTGCGCGAATGTAAGCAGGGAACTTGGTGTCGTTTTGGATGCCTACGACATAATACCGCATTCTTACACGCTTGAGGTCTCTTCTCCCGGGCTCAGAAGACCGCTTAACAGGCAAAGCGACTACGAGAGGTTCAAGGGAAGAAAAGTGAAGATAAAGACCACGGACCCGGTCGAAGACAGAAAGGTTTTTTCCGGAACGCTTCTCGGAATGAGAGGAGAAATGATTCTGGTGGAAGTCGATGGCCGTTCCTACAGCGTGCCTTTCGGTTCCGTCAGCAGGGCGAACTTGGAAATTGATCTTGGGAAAGGAGCGAGAAAATGATTACGGAATTAACAAGAGTGATAGATTCCGTAGGGAAGGACAAGGGCATTGACAGAGAACGCATAATAAGTGCGGTCGAGGAAGCGGTTCTGTCCGCCGCCGAGAAGCTTCTCAAGTCAAAGAACCAGGACAAGGAACTTGACGTTTACTATAATCCCGAAGAGGGAGAAGTGGAGCTTTTCGAGTACAAGGAGGTCGTGGAAACCGTAGCTGACCCCGAAGTTCAGATCTCCCTTGCGGAAGCGTCCGAACTTGATCCCGAAACTGAACTTGGCGACATGATAGGCGTCAAGATAAGCCCCGAATATACGAGAATCGCCATTCACAATGCCAAGCAGAAGGTTCTTCAGAAACTCAAGGAAGCTGAAGGCAAGGTTATATACGAGGAGTTTATCGGCAGAAAAGGAACCATAATCGGCGGCATAGTAAGAAGGGTTGACAGACGACACATAATAGTCGATCTGGGAAGGGTTGAAGCCGTCCTGCCCCCGGAACAGCAGGTCCCAAGAGAGTACTACAAGATGAGAGAAAGAATACGGGCGGTGCTTCTCGACATAAGGGAATCGCCCCGCGGGGAACCGAGGCTTATCTTGTCAAGAGCCCACGTGAGTTTCGTAATGAGGCTTTTTGAAGCGGAAGTTCCCGAAATCTCAGAGAGCATAGTGGAGATAAAAGCTATCTCAAGAGACCCCGGCGGAAGAACAAAGGTAGCGGTAGTGTCAAAGGATTCGGATGTAGACGCGGTCGGCGCCTGCGTGGGCATGAGAGGTTCCAGGGTGCAGAGCATCATACAGGAGCTTAAGGGTGAGAAAGTGGATATAGTTCCCTGGTCCGAAGATTCAGCCCGTTACGTCTGCAACGCCCTTTCTCCGGCTGTCGTGAACAAAGTTATCATTGATGAGAACAGCCGCTCTATGGAAGTTATAGTTGACGATGACCAGCTTTCTCTTGCCATTGGAAGGAAGGGACAGAATGTAAGGTTGGCATCGCAACTCACCGAATGGAAAATAGATATAAAAACTGAATCCAGAGTTAAACAGGAACAGCAGGAAGTACTTTCCCTTCTTACCAGCTTGCCCTCCGTAAGCGAGGTTACGGCAAGTCTGCTTTATAATGACGGGTTTTACTCTCTCGAACACATAGCTTTTTGCGAGCCGGATGTACTCATGAAGGTGGGAAGTCTCAATGAGGGCGAGGTTCCCACGCTCCAGAAAGCGGCCCGCATGGCTCTCGTGGAGAAGCTTGAGGAGATGCCTGTTGAGAGTGAGACTGAAACGGCTTCGGACGGAGAAGAAGCTCAACCATCATCGCCGACTGACGGAGAGGTAGAAGCCTTGGGAAAGGACAGTTAGGGAAAACCACCGTCCTACTTGGAAAACGAACTTTTTTGGAATATGCCTAAAGTCAGAATACATCAGATAGCCAAGGAATTGGGAGTAAACAGCCAGGAAGTAATAGCCAGGAGCGTGAAGCTTGGAATGAAAGTTGTAAGTCATCAAAACGCAGTTTCGGATATAGATGCCGAGAGAATAAAAAAGACGTTTATTCCCGTTCCCGAAGACGATTCTTCTAAAACGGTGGAAGAGGAGAAAGAAACCGTAAAGGTTTTCAAATCCGAGACGGGCCATGAACTGGTTGAAAGAAGAAGCGGCTCGAGAGTCATCAGAAGAAGAAAGAAGATCGTAATACCGGAGCCCGAGGAGGAAAAAGAAGCCGTCCCGGCTGCCGAGGAACCTGCGGAAACTCAGCTGCAGCCCGAAATTCCTGTCTCATCCGAGCCCCTGGAAGCAGAAGCACTCCAAGCTCCAGGCGCCGAGAGCGAAGCGGTACCCGAAGAGGCGCTTGAAGTCGCGCCGCCGTCCGAAGCTGAGGTCGAAATTCCGCAGAAAGATGATATTGAGGCGAAGCCCGAAACGCCCCCCGAACCTGAAAAGGTCATCAAGGAAGCGGAGGATAAGGACAAGCCAAAGCCGAAGAAAAAAGCAAAAAAAAGTAAGCCACTGAAAGAGGAAGTACACGATGAAGAGACCTTGGAGCAGCTCAAAAGAGCGTTTCGAACCAAGGTTCCTAGCAGGAAAGAATACGTAGTACAGAACAAGAAACCCAAGCTGAGGCAGAACTTTGACGGAGCCGGAAGAAACAGGGGGGCTTACCCGGCCGATGGTCAGGACGCACGAACTCTTCCCGCTTCCCCTGCCCGTACTTCGAAAAAGAACATCAAGGTCGGCGAAACGGTAGTGGTTTCCGATCTTGCGAAGATGATGAGTGTAAAAGCGTCGGAAGTCGCTAAGAAACTCATAACCATGGGTACGGGTGCCACGATCAATCAGTCAATAGACAGTGAGACAGCTGAACTTGTCGCCGATGAATTCGGTTTCAACCTAACCATTGAAAGGTTTGTCGAAGAGGACCTGCTTTTTGATCAGGATGAGTCACAGGATGAGGAGAAAGCGCCTCGCCCACCCGTCGTTACGGTCATGGGACATGTTGATCACGGCAAGACCACTCTTCTTGACTCTATAAGGGAGACCGATGTTGTTGCGGGAGAGGCCGGCGGAATAACACAGCACATCGGCGCCTACGCGGTAAAGATAAAGGATTCGACCATAGTCTTCGTGGACACGCCGGGACATGAGGCGTTTACTTCTATGAGGGCTCGCGGCGCAAGCATAACAGATATAGTCATTCTGGTTGTGGCGGCGGATGATGGAGTAATGCCCCAGACGGTTGAAGCGGTTAACCATGCTAAAGCGGCGGAAGTTCCAATCCTGGTAGCCATAAACAAAGTGGATAAGGAAGGCGCGGATATCGAGAAAATCAGGAGAGAACTTTCTGAAATAGGTCTCATATCGGAACAGTGGGGAGGGGACACGCTTTTTGCTGAGGTTTCCGCGAAAAAGAAAAAAGGTATAAGCGAACTGCTTGAACTAGTCCTGCTCCAAGCCGATATACTTGAACTCAGCGCGTCGCCCGATAAGAGGGCAAACGGCGTGGTTGTGGAAGCGGAGCTTGACAAGGGCAGAGGAGCCGTTTCCACGGTTATTGTAAAGGAAGGGACTCTTCGGATTGGAGATTGCATCGTATCCGGAATTTACAGCGGGAAAATAAGAGCCCTTACCGACGACAAGGGCAAAGCGGTAAAAAGCGTCGGTCCTTCCCTGCCTGTTAAGATAATGGGTCTTTCGGGAGTTGCCGAAGCCGGGGAAAAATTCCATGTCGTAAAGGATGAAAAGACGGCTAGGGATGTAACGTCTCACCGCCAGAGTGAACTCAGAGCCCACAAGGTGACTGCCGCTCCTAAACTTTCGCTCGAGGATTTTTTCAGTTCTATTGAAAGCGAGGAAGCCAAGGAACTTTCACTCATAATCAAGGCGGATACTCAGGGCTCGGTCGAGGCACTCAGGGACTCTTTGGAAAAACTCTCTACTGAAAAGTGCAGGGTAAAGATCGTTCACTCAGGAGCGGGAGGGATAAACGAAACGGATGTGGTTCTGGCGAGCGCGTCAAACGCGGTGGTGATAGGGTTTAACGTCAGGCCGGATGCAAACGCGCTTAGGATTTCTGAGAAGGAAGGGGTTTCTCTTGAACTTCATTTAATAATTTACGACGTGGTAAACCGGATAAAAAGCGCTATGGAAGGCCTTCTTGAACCCATTCGCAGGGAAGTCGTGGTGGCCCACATGGATGTCAGGGAGCTTTTCCACGTTTCAAGGGTGGGAACTATCGCGGGATGCATGGTTTCTGACGGCAAGGTAAGCAGGGATAACAGCATCAGGGTAGTTCGGGACGGCACGGTTGTTTTTAACGGCACGGTAAGTTCTCTTCGGCGTTTCAAGGAAGACGTAAAAGAAGTTCCTTCAGGCTACGAATGCGGTATAACGATAGAGAATTTCAATGACCTGAAGCAGGGAGACATCTTTGAACTCTATAAGTTTGAGGAGATAAAGCAGGAGCTTTGATATCCGGGTTTTAAATGGTTGTGGGCATAGCCAGACTTGAACTCTACATGTCGGGCAACAGGTCTTTGAAAGATAAAAGACGCCTGATCAAAAGCCTTGTGGAAAGAGCAAGGTCAAAATTCCCGAGCCTCTCTATGACGGAAGTCGATTCCCTGGACCTAAAAAACAAGGCTACCTTAGGGCTTGGATATGTTTCCAACGATGTTTCCCTGGTAAATTCCGTTCTGGACAAGGTAACTTCCTATATCGAGAGCACCGGAAGTTTCCGCATGGGTGAAAAAGAGATGGAGATCCTCCATTTCTAAGCGACCGAAAATGGCTCACACTTACAAAAGATCCGCAAGGATATCCGATCTTCTCATAAAGGAAATATCTGAAATGCTGGTACGCGGTAAGATCAAGGACCCGAGGGTCTCGTCGGTAAGTATAACGGCCGCGAAGGTGACAGACGACATGGGCTACGCGAAGATCTTTTTCACCTCTTTTGATGAGGATTCAGATACCAAGGAAATGCTTGAGGGATTAAGAAACGCTACTGGCTATATAAGAAGCGCCCTTTTAAAGAGATTAAGGATAAAAAAAATCCCGAATATAGAATTTGAGTATGATGGTCTTGTGGAAAAGCGGGCGAGAATTGACGAATTAATAAGGAAAGTGTTGGATGAATAACCTCAACAACATCCTTGACCTCATAGGGGCAAACCAGAACTTCCTTATCGTTTCCCACGAAAATCCGGATTGCGACGCTCTGGGTTCAACCATAGCTATGGCTCTGGTTCTTCGCGGGTTGGGAAAGGATGTAACTATGTACAATACAGACGGGGTTCCGGAGTACTTGCGATTTCTCCCTGAGTCCTCCGGTGTTGCCGATTCCCTTGATTGCGTTACAGATGACATAGATGTCGTAATGCTTCTTGACTGCGCTGATATTTCGCGACCCGGAAAAGAATTTGAGAGTCTAATCTTGAAAAAAGATTTCACGCTTGCATTTATCGATCACCACGCGACTAACAGCGCAAGCTCTGAGCACTGCATTATAGATGAAGACGCGTCTTCTACGGGAGTTCTTCTCTACAGGATGATAAAACACATGGAAATTCCCATAAGCCCGGACGTTGCGGAATGTCTTTTTTCCACGATAGTTGGGGATACGGGTTCTTTCCGGTATTCAAACACTTCTTCAGAGACATTCACAATCGCGGCTGAACTGGTCGACTGTGGAGCTGACCCGGGGAGGATCTCCAGATTTATTTATGATAATGAACCTCTTAGAAAGGTTATGCTCAGAACCTTGGCAATGAACACCCTTGAGGTGACCGGGAAAATCGCTTTTCTTCACGTATCAAGCGAAATGTTCGAACAGACAGGTACCGAAAAAGAACATACCGAGGGTCTTGTGAGCATGGCGAGGTCAATTGAAGGGATTGAGGTAGCAGTTTTCCTGAGACAGGAATCCGCCATCGGTTGGAAAGTGAGCCTCAGGTCCAAAGAGTACGTGGACGTGGCGCAGATTGCCGGACGTTACGGTGGGGGAGGGCATCGCAGGGCCGCCGGCTGCGTGATTTCCGCTCCGCTTGCTACCGTCAAGCGGAAACTTCTCAGTTCGATTCAGGAAGTGGTGTAATGGACGGAGTTATGATTCTCGATAAACCTAAGGGTTATACCTCCGCTCAGGCGCTCAACAGGGTGAAAAAAGCCGTGGGAGCAAAAAAGGCGGGTCATACGGGAACCTTGGATCCGTTTGCTACGGGAGTTCTTCCCGTGTGCTTTAACCAGGCGACAAAAGCCATTCCTTACCTCAGAGACGATATAAAGGAATACGAGGCTGAGATGACCTTGGGCGTATCAACCGATACCATGGATGATACCGGTACGGTCATCGGACGGGTGGACGCGGGACATATCGGCAGGGAGGATGTGGAGGAAGTCATTGAAGGGTTTGCGGGAGAGATAATGCAGATTCCCCCGATGTTTTCTGCCGCGAAAGTTTCAGGTACTAAACTCTACTCCCTTGCAAGAGCCGGAAAGGAGGTTGAAAGGAAACCGAAGAGGGTTACGATAGAAGAAATAAGACTTCTTGACTTCTCTTACCCGAAAGCGACTTTTTACGTGAAATGTTCTCGAGGAACCTACGTCAGGGTAATTGCTTCGGACGCCGGGAGAAAGCTTGGCTGTGGAGCTCATCTTTCCGAACTTAGAAGACTCAGAAGCGGACCCTTCACGCTGAGCGATGCGAGCAGTCTTTCGGATGTGGAATCCGGGAATTACAATATTCTTCCCTTGGAGGAGGTTCTCGCGGGCTATCCGAGGGTTCATCTGGAAGGGAGTTTGTGCGAGAGTGTGCGTAACGGAATCCCTCTTTGCCGGGAATCTCTTTTGGATGTGGAATTGCCCGAATTCAAAAACAGTGATATAGTTACCCTCTTTTGCCGGAAAACGATTCTTTCCATCTGTGAAGCAAAAGCTGATTCCGATGAATTTGAGTATATGGGAGATAAGGATATAGTGTTTCGGCATTTAAGAGTATTTAACTGATTAGGTAAGGGTCTAGGAGGAAGAGACTTATGTCTTTGCAAAAAGAAGAAAAGACACGAATCATAAGCCAGTTTCAAAAACATGAGAGTGATGTGGGTTCGCCCGAGGTTCAGGTAGGGATTCTGAGCGGAAAGATACAGGAACTGTCCGAGCATGTGAAAAGAGCGCCCAAGGATAACCATTCAAGAAAAGGACTGGTTTCCATGGTTGCAAAGAGAAGAAAGCTGCTCAATTACGTAAAGAGGGTAAGACCGCAGGAGTACGGCGACCTGATCAAGACCCTTGGGCTAAGAAAATGAGGAAGTAATATTCTGGAGGAAATGAATTGACTGAACAAATAAGAGAGATGGAAGCGGAGCTGTTCGGAACCAAACTGCGCCTTGAAACTGGAAGACTTGCCAAGCAGGCAGGCGGGGCAGTGTTTGCTTCCTGCGGAGGAACTACGGTGCTTGCCACGGTTGTTGCTTCGGAAGAAAAAATAGAAGAAGATTTTCTGCCGCTTACGGTTAATTATCAGGAAAAGTCTTTTGCGGCCGGGAAAATTCCTGGAGGTTTTTTTAAAAGAGAAGGGCGCCCAAGCGAAAAAGAAATTCTTACGTCAAGGCTTATTGACAGGCCCGTAAGGCCGCTTATACCTAAGGGCTTTTGTTACCAAACCCAAGTCATAGTGACAGTTCTTTCCGCTGACGGTGAAAACGCTACGGACGTTCTGTCGGTAATAGCGTCTTCAGCGGCGATTATGATTTCAGATATCCCGTTTGCCGGGCCCATAGCGGCTCTCACCGTTGGAAAAGTCGACGGCAAGCTTGTTGTAAATCCCACTCCCGAGCAGCTGGAAACCAGCACTATGGAGATAACCGTCGCGGGTACAGAAGAAGCCGTCGTGATGGTTGAAGGCGGCGCTAGGGAAGTAAGCGAGGCGGAGGTGGTTGAAGCCCTTATGTTTGCTCATGACGGGATCAAGGAAATCATTTCTTTTGAGAACCGCTTTGTTGAAGGACTCGGGAAGGAAAAAAGACAGATCCCCGAGGTCGAAACGGATGATGCGCTTGAAAGCGAAGTTAGTTCATCTGCACTTCCTCTTCTTGAGCAGGGTATAGTCGCCGATTCAAAGGACGGCAGAAAGGAGCTTATAAAAAAGGTTCATGAAGACACCGTAAAAAAGCTGATTGAGAGCCGCCCGGAAGACAAATCCAAAATTGACAAGGCCTTTGATGGGTTGATCAAAGACTCGGTGAGGCGCAAGATAGTGGAAGGTACGAGACCAGACGGAAGGGACTACACGACGGTAAGGCCCATATGGGGTGAAGTTGGTCTTCTTGAGAGAACCCACGGTTCAGCGCTTTTTACCCGCGGGGAAACCCAGGCCATAGTTGTCACGACTTTGGGAAGTTCATACGACGAGCAGAGAATAGACGCGCTTGAAGGCGACCAGACAAGAAATTTCATGCTGCATTACAACTTTCCTCCCTACTCCGTCGGAGAGACGAGCTACCGGCTGGGCCCAGGCAGAAGAGAGATAGGACATGGTGTGCTTGCCGCAAGGGCGATAAAACCCGTTTTGCCGGAAAAAGAAGACTTTCCCTACACCATCAGGATCGTTTCAGAAATCCTTGAGTCAAACGGTTCCTCTTCAATGGCGACTGTGTGCGGTTCTTCAATGTCTCTTATGGATGCGGGAGTACCTATAAGTGCTTCTGTGGCCGGCATAGCGATGGGACTTATAAAGGAGGGGGACAATTTCGTCATTCTCTCCGATATTCTGGGTGATGAGGATCATCTTGGAGACATGGATTTTAAAGTAGCGGGCACCGCAAGCGGTATCACCGCCCTGCAGATGGATATCAAGATAACCGGCATAACCGAAGCGATTCTGACAACCGCGCTTGCTCAGGCAAGAGACGGCAGGATGCATATTCTCGGAAAAATGGACGAGACAATCAGCGGATCCAGAGAGGAACTTTCCGACTACGCGCCGAGAATTCTTACAATCCAGGTCAAGCCGGATAAGGTTAAGGTTGTGATAGGTTCCGGCGGCAAGACAATAAAGAAGATAGTCGAGGATACCGGAGCGCAGATAGATATACAGGATGACGGTCTGGTGAAGATTTTCTCTCCCGACTATGAAGCCTGCAAGAAAGCTGAGAATTATATAAAGAGAATTGTTGAGGATGTCGTTGCCGGCAAGCTCTACGTCGGCGTGGTTAAGCGCATTCTGGATTTTGGAGCTATAGTTGAACTGGGTCCGGGAAAAGACGGGCTTCTGCACATCTCCGAACTTGAAAACCGCAGGGTCGAAAAAGTAACCGATATCCTGAACGAAAAAGACGAAGTCCTCGTAAAGTGCCTCGAAGTTGCGCGTGACGGCAAGGTGAGGTTGAGCAGAAAGGCTGCGCTTGACCAAAACATAGAAGACTACAGGGTTTCCGACTAACCCGCACAGTTGAGTCTTTCCCGGGAAAAACCGAAGCTGGTTGTTGTTTTAGGGCCGACGGCTTCGGGCAAGACCGAAATAGCGCTGGAAATAGCCGGCAGAACAGGTGCTTGCGTTATAAGCGCCGATTCCGTTCAGGTCTACAGGCATTTTGATATAGGCAGCGCTAAACCTACCGAGAAGCAGAGAAGGGGAATTCCTCATTTCCTTATAGATGTTGTAAACCCCGATGAGGATTTTAACGCCGGCACTTATATGAGACTTGCCCTTGACCAGGTCAGGAGGCTTGTTGCCGACGGCAGGAAGATAGTCGTGGTCGGGGGGACTTTCCTTTACGTCAGGGCTCTTCTTTACGGGCTTCTCGTAGGTGTTGAGGTTGATAGTGAGTTCAGAAGTCGCCTCGCGCTAGAGAGGGATGCAGAAGGAGTTGAATCGCTCCATAAAAGGCTTGAGTCGATAGACCCGGTGTCCGCCGGGCGGATAAATCCGAATGATTACGTGAGAATTGAACGAGCGCTTGAAGTCCACCATGTGACGGATGAGAAGATGTCGGATCATCAACGGCGTCACGGTTTTTCCGAACAAAGGTTTAACGCCCTTAAAATAGGTCTCCTTGAGGACCGGGAGCAGCTGCGCCTCGCCATAGACGCGAGGGTTGATTCGATGATTGACCGCGGCTGGGTTGAAGAAGTAAAAGCCATAAGAGCCATGGGGTACGGGCCGCACTTAAAACCTATGAAGTCAATAGGTTACAAGCGGATCAACGAATTTCTCGACGGTCGGCTTGATTTTAAAGCAGCGGTGGAGGGCATAAAGACGGATACGAAAAGGTTTTCCAAAAGACAGTCCACCTGGCTTCGCGCGGATGATGGCATAAAATGGTTTGATCCCGCAGACGGAGATGGCCTGATACTTGAGGCATGCAGCGGGTTTTTCGGCTGATCGCCTCTCCGGCTATTTCTTTTCCTCAACCCTGTATGAGTGAATAGTTCTCAGGATTATTGCCCCGCCGATAAGTACGGAGAGTACGGGCAGAAGCCATAATATGACGCTGAATCCTTTAGGTGGAGGGGATGCGAGAATCGTTTCTCCATAACTGGAAACGAAGTAATCCATTATTTCTTCTTTCGTGTTTCCTTCAAGCAGCTTTGTCTTTATGACAGCCCTCATATCCCGGGCAAGCTGGGCGTTTGACTCCGCGACGCTCTGTCCCTCGCACACCGGACACATGAGTTCTCCTGAGATTTCGGCAACTTGGTCTTCAATGGTGTCCCCATCCGCTTGGAAGGCAAGAAAAAGAGCTAAGGATAAAAAAAGCCCTACGATTAAGGCCTTTCGAGAAAAAGAGTTCACGGGGTTTCAATCCCCCTGTTCTGACCGTTGTACGGAGTTGCGTTCTCGATATAGCCCATGATCATTTTCTCTGTAAGCGGTCCCCTGTGCTTGCCGGTTATTATACCCTCGGGATTTACGAAGAAGGTCTCCGGGACCCCTCCGACTCCGTAATCTAGGTGTATCCTGTTTTCCGGGTCATGAATGTTGACGAAAGTTCCTCCGAAAGACTTTATGTATTCCTCAGCGCTTTTCCTGTCATCCATTATGTTTATTCCTATGAATTCTACCTGTTTGCCTGAAAGCGACATGTAGGTTTTCTCAAGAATCGGGGCTTCCTCTCTGCAGGGATGGCACCAGGATGCCCAGAAATTCACAAGCAGGGTTTTTCCCCGAAAATCCGAAAGTTTTACTTCCTCGCCGTTAAATGATTCCAGCACGAACTCCGGCGCGGGGTTTCCCACAAGCTGGGAAGGAGTCTGAATATTCTCCTTTTCCGAAAGCCCGTTCCAGAGCGTGTAGGCAAGCAGTGCTATAATAGAGACAGCGAGAATTCTTGAGACCGCATTCGACATTTTCATACAAAGACCCCGGTTTTTCTAGCCTTAAATTCTGTTTTGGTTATCATTCCTGAAATTGCCCTTTTATTATAATAGGTTTTCATGAAAAAACTTATAATCGTATCCAACAGGCTGCCGATAACTGTACGGGAAGAGAACGGAAAGCTTTCTTTTGAACCGAGCGTGGGAGGTGTGGCTACTGGACTCAGTTCCTTGGATACGGATTACGAAAAATGCTGGATAGGATGGCCGGGGATAGATTACGGGAATCTCTCACAGGAGCAGATTACGGATGTGGAACAGCGTCTTAGAAAAGAAAATTTCTATCCGGTAAACCTCAGCACCGAAGAGGTTAAAGACTATTACCAGGGTTTTTGCAACGAGGTGATATGGCCTATCTTCCATTATTTCGTCCAATACGGAACTTATAAAAAAGAGTTCTGGGAATCATATATCAGGGTGAACAGCAAATTCGCCAGCGCCATACTTGAGGTAGCCAGTGAAGGGGATTACATCTGGGTTCATGATTATCATCTGATGCTTGTTCCCGACCTTGTCAAAAAACAGCTGCCTGATTCAAGTATCGGTTTCTTTCTGCACATCCCTTTCCCGTCTTCTGAGATTTTCAGACTTATTCCATGGTGCCGTGAAATAATACAGGGGCTTACCGGGGCTGATCTGATAGGTTTTCACACTTTTGATTACGTAAGGCATTTTGCCGAAAGCGTAAGGAGAATACTTGGACACGAGCACTCCCTCGGACGTTTTATCATAGGGGAAAGAGAGATAAGAACCGACACTTTTCCAATGGGAATCGATTATGAGAAATTCTCCTCCGCGGCTAAGAATCGAAGCATTCAGAAAAGAAAAGACGAGTTCAGAGATCTTCTGGGAACTGACCGGAAAATTATCCTATCCATAGACCGCCTCGATTACTCAAAGGGAATTCCGGAGAGACTCAGGGCCTTTGACCTTTTCCTTGAGAAAAACCCCGAGATCAGGGGTAAGGTGGTTCTTTTGCTTATCGCGGTGCCTTCAAGAACGGAAGTGGTTCACTACAAGATACTGAAAAACGAAGTTGATAATCTGGTCGGCGCGATAGACGGTCGCTACGGAACGATCGGCTGGAACCCCATTCACTACATGTACAGGTCTTTCGGTTTCGAGGATCTGATTTCCCTTTACCTGGCCGCGGACATTCTTTTCATTACTCCACTTCGCGACGGCATGAACCTGATTGCCAAGGAGTACGTAGCAGCAAGACAGAATAAAGCCGGCGTGCTTATACTCGGTGAGATGGCTGGAACTGCCCAGGAGCTGAGCGAAGCCATAATCATAAACCCCAATGACCTCGAAGCTACTTCCCGGGCACTGGAAACTGCCCTTGGCATGACCAAAACGGAGCAGAAAAGCCGGATGAAGACGATGCAGAGGCGCCTCAGCAGATACGATATCAGGACATGGACAGCAGACTTCATGGAGAGGCTTGACGAAACAAAAGAAAGACAGCTTAAGATGTTTGCACGCAGACTGAGCCCGGAAATGACAAGTGAACTGGTTGAAAAATACAGGGTGAGCAAGAGGTGTCTTTTTCTGCTTGATTACGATGGTTCTCTTGTATCTTTCAAGAATAATCCGCAGGATTCAAAGCCTGACCCGGAGCTTTATTCCGCACTCAAGGTTCTTTCTGCGAGAGAAAGAAACGAGCTTGTCATCATAAGTGGCAGGGACAGAAAGACTCTTACCAGATGGCTTGGAGGCGTGACAAACGGCCTTGCGGCAGAACACGGTCTTTGGATAAGACGCGGAAAGTGGAAGATGTCCGATATTGCTCCGGAGGGATGGAAGGACGAAATAAGACCCATACTGGAAGTGTTTGTCGACAGGACCCCCGGGTCGCTTATCGAGGAGAAAAATTTTTCCCTGGCTTGGCACTACAGAAAAGTGGATCCGGCGCTTTCAATCGTGAGAGTGGGGGAGCTTAAGGATATGCTCTCACACATAACGGCGAATCTTGAGATCGGCGTGCTCGAGGGAAACAAGGTTGTGGAGATTAAAGGTTCTTTCATAAACAAAGGAAAGGCTGCTGCTCAGTGGCTCAGAGCAAAAAAATGGGACCTTATCATATCAATAGGAGACGACTGGACGGATGAGGACATTTTTGAGGAGCTCCCGGAAGAGGCCTATTCTATAAAGGTAGGTTTCGGGCCGTCAAAAGCCAAATACAGGGTCCGGTCGACCGCCGAAGCAAGAAAACTTCTTTTTTCGCTGGTGGAAGCAACCCGCGAGATGTAAAACCCACCTTCTGAAACAATAAGAAACGGGATGGAGAGATAATGGAGTTTGTAAAAATTGCAGGTACGGAAATCAATTCGTCAAGAATAGGTCTTGGGACTTGGGCGATGGGAGGATGGCTCTGGGGAGGAAGTGACAGGAAAGAGTGCGTGAGGACGATATACAAGGCGTTTGATAACGGGGTGAACCTGATTGACACCGCTCCGATTTACGGCTTCGGTCTTTCAGAAGAAATTGTTGGAGAAGCAGTTTCTCAGAGTGGAATGAGGGATGAATTGATAATCGCGACGAAAGTAGGGCTTGAGTGGGAAAGGGGAGGCATATTCAGAAATTCCCTCCCTGAGAGAATACGCAAGGAAGTTGACGATTCCCTTAGAAGACTGCGTACCGACTGGATAGATCTTTATCAGATTCACTGGCCAGACCCTCTTGCCCCTGTTGAAGAAACCGCGGGAGCCCTGGCGGAACTTCTTGAAAGCGGAAAGATAAGGGCTGTTGGAGTAAGCAACTATTCAGTTGAGCAAATGGAGGTTTTTCGTTCCGTGTGCCCGCTTAACTCGAGTCAGCCTCCTTACAATCTTTTCGAGAGAAGAATTGAGGGTGATGTGCTTCCCTGGTGCGAGGAGCAAGGGGTTACAATGCTTCTCTACGGGGCTTTGTGCAGAGGACTTCTGGGCGGGAAGCTAAAGGCGGACTCAGAGTTTCCTGGAGATGACATAAGAAATTTTGATCCCAAGTTTCAAAAGCCAATCTATTATAATTATCTCAGCGCGGTTGAAAAACTGGGGGAACTTGCCTCTCAACGTTTCGGAAAGAATGTGCTTGAACTTTCCGTCAGGTGGGTTCTTGACAAGTGCGGAAACGATATCACGCTCTGGGGAGCCAGGCGCCCGGGGCAGCTCGATGACATTGCAGGCACTGTAGGGTGGACGATAGACGATGATTCAATGAATGAAATAGACGCGATACTTGATACTTTCGTCCCGAATCCCATAGGTCCGGAATTCATGGCTCCCGGTCCGAGACCTCTTTAGCCTTATTGGAAGTTCTTTATGTCTTCAAGGCGGATTTCCGAAACGCTCTTCCTGAAAATGTCAGCCTGAAGGTAATC
Source organism: Thermodesulfobacteriota bacterium (assembly GCA_965229995.1). Classification (GTDB taxonomy): domain Bacteria; phylum Desulfobacterota_D; class UBA1144; order Nemesobacterales; family Nemesobacteraceae; genus Nemesobacter. The sequence goes on from OZ245933.1 coordinate 743,896, forward strand.
TTCGGTGGCTATTCTCGGGTCGGGCACCGCAATACAACGCATGCCGGCCTCTTTGGCCGACACTATACCGTTTATGGAATCTTCAATCGCAACGCATTCTCCGGGATTAACACCGAGACGTCTTGCGGTTTCAAGATATATGTCGGGGTGAGGTTTTCCTTTTCCCACGCAGTCCCCGGAAACTTTTATTCTGAAAGTGTCCGCAAGAGAGAATTTATTGAGAACGAACTCTATTACTTTCATCGGGGAGCCTGAAGCGAGAGCCGTTTTTACGTGCTTCTCACTGTCTAGGATTTTGAGGATTTCAGGAATTCCGTCAACAAGCCTGAGCTCCTTTTCGTAAAGTTCAAGAAGGATTTCAAGACGGGTACGGAGAATTTCTTCGGGGGATTCATCAAGACCGAAAGTTTCTTTGAGAAGTCTCACAGAGTCTTTCTGGTTAAGCCCCATGATTTTCTTTCTGTATTCCTTCCTGTAACTGTTGTTGCCTGCAAACCCCTTTTGCTTAAGCATAATAGACTCGCTTCTCTCCCACAGGGGTTCGCTGTCTATTATGACTCCATCCATGTCAAATATGACTGCCTTTATCAATGGATCAGGTAGAGGCCGGAACTCTGGTGTTCGCAATGCCGAAGATAAGCGACCGACAGGTTGAGGTAATCTCGCAAAACGTCAGTTTCTCTTCTTAGAGAAGATCTTTTATCTTGTCTTCGAGGGCCTGCTTGTAAGAATCGATATCGATCTTGATTCTGGAAACGCCGGTTTCCATCGCGGCTTGCGCAACCGCGGCTGATTCCCATACCAAAACTCTGGGATCAAAGGGTTTGGGAACTATGTAATCCGGACCGAACTCAAACTTCTCGTTTCCATAGGCTTTAGCGACTTTTTCCGGTACGGGTTCTTTTGCAAGCGCTGCAAGGGAGTACGCCGCCGCAACTTTCATCTCGTCGTTTATTTTTGTCGCCCTTACGTCAAGCGCTCCCCTGAAAATAAAGGGGAATCCCAGAACATTATTCACCTGGTTTGCGAAGTCGGACCGGCCCGTAGCCGTTATTACGTCGCTTCGGGCTTCCTTGGCGTCGACGGGAAGTATCTCGGGGTCGGGATTTGCCATGGCGAATATTATCGGATTCTTTGCCATGCTCTTTACGTTGTCCTTGTTAATGGCTCCGCCATTTGAAAGTCCTACGAATACATCGGCTCCGACCAAGGCGTCCCCTATGGTTCTCTTGTCTGTTTCAATAAGAAACCTTTCTTTCTGGGGATTAAGCCCCGCGTTTCTTCCCTTGTAAATTACGCCCCTGCTGTCGCACATTATTATGTTTTCCCTTTTCGCCCCAAGCGCTATGAAGAACTCGGCGCACGCAATTGCGGACGCCCCGGCGCCGTTAAACGCCATTTTAAGTTCGCTCATCTTTTTCCCGGTAATCTCACAGGCGTTAAGGAGTCCCGCGCCCGATATTATCGCGGTTCCGTGCTGGTCGTCGTGAAAAACAGGTATGTCCATCTTTTCTTTCAGTTTGTCTTCGATGTAGAAACATTCCGGGGCTTTTATATCTTCGAGGTTTATGCCGCCAAAAGTGGGCTCGAGATATTTTACGGTCTTAATGAATTCGTCTGGATCCTCGGTGTCTATTTCAATGTCATAGGCATCGACATCCGCGAACTTCTTGAAAAGCACCCCCTTTCCTTCCATTACGGGTTTTCCCGCTAGGGCGCCCAGGTTTCCAAGTCCAAGTATGGCGGTACCGTTCGAAACTACCGCGACCAGATTCCCTCTGTTGGTGTATTCATAAGCCAGATTTTCGTCTTTGTATATCTCCCTGCAAGGCTCAGCCACTCCTGGAGAGTAAGCTAAAGAAAGTTCCCAAGCTGTATTGCAAGGCTTTGAGGGTACTACTTCAAGTTTTCCTTTTCTTCCGCGGCTATGATATTCAAGGGCGGCTTTCTTCATATTTTTTTCGCTATCGCACATTTGTAACCGATCCTCCATCAGGCGTTTTAAAAAGAAGAACTAATTATATACAGAGATAAGTTTTGTGCAATTGTGCTGGGAAATCAGCAGCAACAACAGCAGGACGATTGCGAGCAACATCCAGAATCTTCACTTTCGGAAACTCCGAAGCTTCCGTTGCTACTGCCAAGTCCGAAAGTCGAGAACTGTTTTCCGACGTTCTCCGAGTCGCACCTCACACACTTTATGATTTCGCCGGAGTCAAGCACCAGGACTTCAAATTCCTCTCCGCAATCAGAGCATTCAAATTCGTATAAAGGCATTTTTACCTCGACACTTATATTTAACCGCAAAAAATATAAGAAATATTTATTCGGAGTCAATAAAATTATGAGAAAGGGTTCCGAAACAGAACATTATGAAGGCAACCTCGGGTCGGTGTTACGAACCGTTAGACTAGAATCTTTTCCAGAAGTCTATTCCCATTGCGTCAAATATTTTCTGACCGTAGATGTTTAGATAGTAGATTTCGTTTGAAAACATCATTATTCCTATTATTATCAGCCCGGAGCCTACCGCGTACTTATAATATGGATAATATTTCCTGACGTTCCTAAAAGATCTCATAGCGCTGTTAAACGCGAGACCGACTAATATAAAGGGTATACCGATCCCTAGTGAATAAACCGCAAGCAGACCAACCGCGTTTAATGTTCCTTCCACTGTACTTGCGTAAAGGAGTATGGATCCGAGAATAGGTCCTACGCATGGTGTCCAGCCGACCCCGAACGCTAAACCGAGAATATAGGTTCCGAAGAGATTTCTCCTTTCCCGGGAAAGGGAGATTTTTCGTTCTTTCTCAAAAAAGGGAATCTTCACGAGCTCCATTACGAATATTCCGAAAATGATTATTAATATTCCGGCTATTCTGAGTAAAAAAGTTTTGTTGCCGGAAATCATCCCCCCGAGCTGGGAGGAGAATGCGCCTAGGGAAACGAAGACGGTTGAGAATCCAAGTATGAAGACGATGCTCGGTACAATCACTCTTGAGAATTTAGATAAATCCCGACCGTCTGAAAGATCCTCGTATGAGAGACGTGTGACTACTGAGAGATAACCTGGCATAAGCGGAAGAACGCAAGGCGAGAGAAACGCGATCACTCCGGCGAGAAAAGAAGCGACTATTCCCACATCCAGGATTTCGGAATTCATGCCGACTCCCCCTTGCTTCTTTGGTCTTTTGACAGAACGCGTGTGAGTCTGTGTGCGAGTTCCGTGTCCCTTTTCATTATTTCCTTTACGCTTATATCTTTTTCCTCGTCAATATCTGTAAGTTCCCTCATGACAGCATGGCGCAGATCGTTTTCCCTCAAGCGTTTTTCGGTTTCCTTAAATACGCGGGCAGTGCTCCATTGCATGTCCTCGAAAAGTGCGTTTGTTTTTCTGCAAAGCCCAAGGAGATAATAACCTCCGTCGGTCGCCGGACCCAGAACTGCTTCAAATCCCCCTCCCGAGAGTAGTGAAAACGCGGTTTCCACATCCTCTTTAGTTATCATGACGCAGTCTGTGCCTATGATGACTATATTCCTGAATCCAAGTGAAAAACATTTTCCAAACGCGTGTGACATCCTCTGACCGAGAGATTTTCCCTCCTGCGCGAAAAAAAAGGTATCTCTGTCTCCTAGCCACTCAAGGATCTCTTTTTTTCTTTCTTCCGGAGTATAGAAGAAAAAAGTCTCCCACTTCTTTGAACCCGAGAAGGAATCGGCTATAAAACTTGCCATTTCGCGGTAAAGTTCCGTGGCTTGCCGGGCCCCTATGTTTTTGGCCAGGCGCGTTTTTACTTTTTTCGTTTCCGGATACTTAAGAAAAACGATCAGGGCGTTATCGTTTTTTTGCGACATTCCGTAAAGCCTTGGAATCAGGATATCGTTTGGCCGCCGCAGCTGCTTCCGGCCCCGGCGGTGCAGCCGAAACAGTGAACACCAAATCTTATCTTTCTCTTTATTGCTTGCCGCAGGTCGAAATTAAATATGGTCAGTCCCCCGTTTCCGTTTCGAGCCTGCATCTCGAGCATCTGGTTAAAGTCGCAGTCGTAGATTTTTCCGTCGTGACTTACGCTGATCAGGTTTCGGCACATTATGGCGTCCACTGCTTGGGGATTAAAGGCGTTTACCAGCTTTTTAATGTATTCCTCGTAGGCATCCTGTCTCTTCAGTTCCTTCTCGAACCTGTTGATTGGCATATTGGTAATGGTGTACAGATTATTGAATCTTATGCCGTAGTTTTTCTTCAATTTCGCCTTAAAGTCCGCTTCAAGGCTTTTCTGGTCCGGGGGAAGAAAAGTCCCGACGGGGTTATATACCAAGTTAAGTTTGAGTTCCCCGTCCCCGTACCCTTCACTGTTAAGCATTTGTAGTGACTCTATGCTTTTTTCAAAAACTCCTTTTCCTCTCTGCTTGTCAGTAAAGTAGCTGCTGTAATATGGAAGCGAGGATATGACTTCGACTCGGTTCTCGGCGAAAAACCCCGGTATGTACATCTTCTCCTCTCCCGTCCGGGGGTTTCCATCAAGGGTAACGGTCAGGTTGTGTCTTACCATTATGTGTTTACCAAGGCTTCTGGCTTCCCTTACGAAATAGTCAAAATGGGGGTTTAACTCCGGAGCTCCTCCAGTCAGGTCAAGATTTCTTATGCAGTCGTTTTCACTTAGTATTTCAAGACATCTGTCTACGCTCTCAAGACTCATCTGTTCCCTTCTCCACGGCGAGGCGTCCACGTGACAGTGAGTGCAGGTCTGGTTGCAAAGCTTGGTTATATTTACCTGCAGGGTTTCTACTGTAATGGGGTCGATATCGAGACCTTGGTCGATCACCTTGCGGGAAAAATTGTGATTGTTTATTTTCGTTTCTTCTTCAGTTTTTGTTGTTCGACTCATTTTGAAACCATCCGGCGCTTCGGATTCCCTAATCCGCGTTTTTTCCTAGACCACGGTATACAGTTTGGAAGCTTCCGAGATTTTCCTGCGAGGCCAGTCCGCTTCCCGTTTGTGTTGCTAGAGGGCACGGTTTTTTTTCAACGTGTTGTGCATCTGAATCGCATGGATAAGTTTTATGCCGGCCGACATTGAGGCGGCGACATGTACGGCTTCGGTCATCTGCTCCGGGTCCGCTCCCGTCTCCAAACACTGCGTCGTGTACGCGTCTATACAGTAAGGACATTTCTCGGTGTGCGCCACGGCCAAGGCTATAAGAGCCTTCTCCCTTTTTGTAAGCGCTCCCTCTTCGCCTGTTGCGGAGTTATAATACTGAAAAAACTTATCCATGAGATCTTCTCCGAACTCTCCGATCTCGGAAAATCTCTTGAGATCCTCGGGGTTGTAATAATCCATCTTTCTTTTTCTCCCGTCTCCGTGTTCTGCACAGGTTCTTTATAAAGGCTTTACCCGGCAGTAAACTATCATAATATCTTACAAATCGGAAAAACAGAATGATAAAAGCGGTTATATTCGATTTTGACGGGGTGATAGCGGACAGCGAACCGCTCCACCTAAGAGCCTTTCAAAAGATCGTGGAAACGCTTGGATTAGAGCTCTCGCCCAGAGACTACTACTTGCGGTATCTTGCTTGTGATGACAAAACTTTTTTCAGGAAGTTTCTTGAGGATAACGGACAACGTTACGTAGAGCGGGAGATTGCGCGTCTTGTCAGAGAAAAAGGCATCTGTTTTGAAGAGATGATGGGGGAGGACATAAGAATTTTCCCCGGGGTTATCGAGTTCCTGAAAAACATCCAAGGCAAATTTCACGTGGCGATAGGTTCGGGCGCGTTAACCGAAGAGATTAATTTCATACTCAGGAGCAAGGGTCTTTCCGAGTTTTTCGGTTTTGTCATAGGAGCAGACGATACGGAGAACCCGAAGCCATCCCCCGAGGTCTATCTTAAATGTCTTGCGAAACTCAGAAACGATTATGACGACACATTAACCGCCGGGCAGTGCGTTGTGTTCGAAGATTCTCCCCACGGCGTCTTGGCGGCCAAAAGAGCGGAAATGAAATGTGTCGGGATTACCAACTCCTGTACCGCCGGTGAACTTGAGCTTGCCGACCGGGTTACGGGAAGCTTTTCTGAGATCATCGACGATTTCCCCGAGGTGTTCAAGATGTTCTAAACAGGAGCCTGTTTTAATATTGATACACCACAAAATCAATGTGCGCGAGGCATATCTACGAAGAGTGCTGGGGTTTGTTTACAGAGAATAATTCCGGGATATGATAGAAGAGGATTTACAAGGAATTAAAAATTAAACCAAGTTTGCCGACAATACTTTGAATATAACTCCACCTTCCCCCAGACTCTCTTTTAATGCTTTTTCTTCCTGCCTGCGTTTCAACTCCTCTATCTTCTCCACCCAAGCACCTTAACTTGAGCCTGTATAGCAGTAGTGGTATATTCTCTGCTCGAGTGCGTGGGGCAGCATCCGATATTGAGTTCACTGCGTTTCCATGCGTTCATATATATCCCGACATCTTAATTTTGGAGAGAAAATATGGATAAAACCCAAGACACCGTAAAGTGCCCGGTAATCCCCGGCATAAGTAGTTCAGAGTTGACCGGCAGCATAGCTAACCAGAACTGGTGGCCGAATCAGCTCAATCTGAAAACCCTTCACCAGAACTCTTCTCTTGTGAACCCCATGGGCGAGAAATTTGATTACGCGGCGGAGTTTCGAACTCTTGATCTTGAAGCGGTGAGGCAGGATCTCTACGCGCTTATGACGGACAGCCAGGGTTGGTGGCCCGCAGACTACGGTCATTACGGGCCGCTTTTTATCCGTATGGCGTGGCATAGTGCGGGAACCTACCGAATCCACGACGGGCGCGGCGGAGCACGATCCGGCACGCAGCGTTTTGCGCCTCTGAATAGCTGGCCCGACAATACGAATCTCGACAAGGCTCGCAGGCTTCTATGGTCGATAAAGAAGAAATACGGCCGCAAAATCTCTTGGGCGGACCTTATGATTCTCGCTGGCAACTGCGCTCTTGAGTCCATGGGGTTTAAGACATTCGGTTTTGCCGGCGGGCGCGAGGACGTATGGGAACCGGAAGAGGACATCTACTGGGGTCCTGAGACCGAATGGCTGGGCGATGAACGTTACAGTGGCGACCGCGAGCTTGACAATCCTCTGGGCGCCGTGCAGATGGGACTTATCTACGTCAATCCCGAAGGACCCAACGCCAATCCCGACCCGCTTGCCGCGGCGCACGACATCCGAGAAACTTTCAGGCGCATGGCTATGGACGATGAAGAAACTGTCGCCCTAATTGCAGGTGGACACACACTCGGCAAGTGTCATGGTGCCGGAGACGCTGCCTGCGTTGGTCCCGAGCCAGAGGCTGCCGCCATTGAGGAGCAGGGTCTCGGATGGACGAGCAAGCATGCGAGCGGGCGCGGCGCTGATGCCATAACAAGCGGTCTTGAGGGCGCATGGACGCCCAATCCGACGGCATGGGATAATGGCTTTTTCGACATGCTTTTCGGTTATGAGTGGGAACTTACCAAGAGCCCCGCGGGCGCCTGGCAATGGACGGCAAAGGATGTGGTTGACAAAGATCTTGCCCCCGAATCAAACGGGTCCGGAAAACGGGTTCCAACGATAATGGCGACCACTGATCTCTCGCTGCGTATGGATCCTGTGTATGAACCGATCTCGCGCTGCTTTCACGAAAATCCGGATGAATTTGCCGAGGCGTTTGCAAAGGCGTGGTACAAGCTTACCCATCGCGACATGGGTCCTTACTCCTGCTGCCTCGGACCACTGGTTCCGGACGAGCCTCAGATCTGGCAGGATCCGGTGCCGGCTGTTGATCATGAACTTATCGAAGCAGAGGACATTGCGCTTCTGAAAAAAGAGATACTTGACCAGGAGCTTTCGATCCAGGAACTGGTTCGGGCGGCATGGGCTTCAGCTTCCACTTTCAGGGGCACCGACCGTAGGGGAGGCGCCAACGGCGCGCGTATCAGGCTTTCTCCCCAGAAGGACTGGGATGCCAACGACCCCGAAGAACTCAGCAAGGTGTTGTCTTCATTGCTGGCCGTTAGGGAGCGTTTTAACAAAGCGCAGACGACCGGAAAATGCGTTTCGCTTGCGGATCTCATAGTGCTCGGCGGCTGCACTGCAGTCGAAAAGGCGGCGGAAGCCGCAGGGTATTCGGTGAATCTTCCCTTTTCGCCTGGCCGCACGGACGCTACTGAAGAGCAGACAGATGCGGCCGCCTTTGATGTGCTTGAACCGAAAGCGGACGGCTTTCGCAATTATATCGCAGCTGGTCAGCAACAGTCGCCGGCTGAACTTCTGATCGACAAGGTGCATCTGCTGACGCTTACCGCGCCCGAGATGACTGTGCTGCTCGGCGGCATGCGGGCACTCGGCGCAAACGCCGGAGGGTTGCGACATGGAGTGTTTACAGATAGGGTCGGAACACTGAGCAATGATTTCTTTGTTAACCTGCTTGATATGTCGGCTGAATGGGAGCGCTCCGCTGATTCTGAAGGCGTCTATGAAGGCCGTGACAGAGCGACTGGCGAGATCAGATGGACTGCTACCGAAGTTGATCTCATATTCGGGTCCAACTCACAGTTGCGGGCGCTTGCAGAAGTTTATGCATGTGATGATTCGGAGGAAGCTTTTGTGCGGGATTTTGTTGCTGTCTGGACCAAAGTTATGAACTTTGATCGCTTTGATATTTCCTGATTCCGAATCAGCGAAGAATCACAAGTTGCAGGGCAACAAGTGCCGTTTTAATATCGAGGTTTTTGCATTTATAATCTGATATCATGAGTGGAAAGTTGTTTGTGATCTCCGGTCCGTCGGGAAGCGGGAAAACAACCCTTGTCACCCGTATTCTCTTAAGTGTCGAAAACCTCAGTTTTTCCGTTTCCTACACAACAAGATTGATGCGCGAAGGTGAAGTCCGCGGAAAACACTACGAGTTTGTTTCCAGAAAAGAATTCCAGGATATGATCGGGCGGGATTTTTTTGCCGAGTGGGCGGAGGTGCACGGACATTTTTACGGTACGCCGAGAGCTTATATCGAAAGGCGGATCAAAACGGGGGTTGATGTCATTCTGGACATAGATGTCCAGGGAGCAAGAAGGTTAAGGGGAGTGTTTGACGATGCGGTTTTCATATTCGTTGTTCCTCCGTCTCTTCGGATTCTTGAGCAAAGGCTCAGGGAGAGAAAATCGGAAAAAGACGAGGATATTTCCATTCGTCTCGGGATCGTTAAACAGGAAGTAGAATGCTCAAAGTGCTATGATTATATTATAATCAATGACGAGATGGATGTTGCGGTAAATAGAATTGAGGCTGTTATCCTTTCGCAAAGAGACGGCAATGGAGAGGAATACCGCCAGCGGATGATTGCCGTCGCCCAGGATGCGAGAAGGGAAAATGTATACGGCCCCTCTTTTCTCAGAAAGTTCGGGCTCAAGTGAGGTGTTTGCGCTTCTGTGATCAGGTTAAACGACATCATTGACAAAGTCAGCGTCTATTCGGATATCACGAACGGAGATCTTGACTTTATAAAAAAGGCCTACGTCTATTCGGCCAAGGTTCACTCCGGCCAGAAAAGAGTTTCGGGAGAGCCCTACCTGAGTCATCCTCTCGAAGTCTCTTCAGTACTCGCCGACTTAAAACTGGATGTTTCCTCCATAGTTACCGGACTTCTTCACGACACGATAGAAGACACCTTGGCGACCCGTGAGGAAATCGAGCGGCTTTTCGGGGGGGAGATAGCTTTTCTCGTTGACGCCACCACGAAGATAAGCCGCCTTCCCCATGTCTCAGACGTGGAAAAACAGGCCGAAAGCTTCCGCAAACTGATACTCGCCACGGCGAAGGACATAAGGGTTGTTTTCATAAAACTCGCCGACAGACTCCATAACATGAGAACCCTTGAGTACCTGCCTGAGGAAAGACGGAAAAGAATCGCCGGCGAGACTATGGAGATTTACGCGCCGCTTGCCCACCGCCTCGGGATAAACTGGATCTCGGTTGAACTTGAAGATCTGGCGTTTAAGTTCTCCGACCCCGGCGAATACGACCGTATTTGCGAAACCGTGTCCACCAAGAAAAAAGATTGGGAAAAATACACCAACGAAATTGCCTCGCTTATCACCGCCAAGATGAAGGAATTCGAAGTTCGCGGCGATGTTTCATGGAGGTTCAAGCATTTATACGGCATCTACAGCAAGATGAAAAAGGGGAATATAAGCCTGCACAATATTTACGATATCCTGGGCTTTCGGATTGTTACCAAAACCGAAAACGAATGCTACCAGGTTCTGGGCACGGTACATTCCTTGTGGAAGCCGATACCGGGGAGAATAAAAGACTACATAGCTCTTCCCAAGGCCAATGATTACCAGTCCCTGCATACAGCTGTAATAGGGCCGTTCGGAGAACAGATGGAGATCCAGATACGAACGGAGCAGATGCATCGGATTGCGGAATACGGAGTTGCTGCTCACTGGAGGTACAAGGAAGGAAATTCGGTAGAAAACGGAAACGAGAAAATCTACTCAAACCTTCGTCATCTGGTCGAGCTAAAGGACATAAAAGACTCAACGGAGTACCTTGAGGCCATAAAAGGAGAACTCATACTGGATGTAGTATACGTCTACACCCCTAACGCTGACCTCATTGAGCTTCCAGTGGGCGCGACTCCGGTTGACTTTGCCTATTCAATTCACACCGATATAGGGAATCACTGCTCCCAGGCCTTTGTTAACCGCAAACTGGTTCCCCTTGACCACAAACTGAAAACAGGAGACATAGTGGAGGTCGTAACTTCCAAGGACAAGGTTCCCAACAGGCAGTGGCTTGATTTCGTTGTAACTTCAAAAGCCAAAAACAGAATAAGGAGCTGGCTGAGACACGAGGAAAACCAAAGGGCCGAGCAGGTGGGAGAGATAATAGCTCGGAGGAAGTTTGCAGCGAAAGGACTCAACCTGCGTAAGATGCTTGAAAAGGAAAAGCTTGACGAGTCCCTCACAAAACTTCAATTCTCTGGAATAGAGGATTTCTACAGGGCGGTCGGATTTGGCAACGCCGCGGTAAACGATCTTCTTAAGGTAATGCATCCCAGAAAATTCGCCGAAGGTGCCGAGAAAAACAAAAGAATAAAAAATATAATGAACAGGATTTCCAAGGACGAGTATAAAGATGCGGTGCTCGTCAAGAGGTATGACAACATACTTACAAAGTTCGGCAAGTGCTGCAACCCTATTCCCGGGGAAAGGATCATAGGTTTCATAACCAGAGGCAGAGGAATAACAGTGCATGTGTATAATTGCCCCAGATTGCTTGAAGTCTCTCCTGAAAGGAGAATAGATGTTGCATGGAACGATGAGTATTCGGGGCGGATACCGATCGCTCTTTCGGTGAGGTGTGAAAACAGAAAAGGTATACTCTCCGAACTCACAAGTACGGTTTCAGGTCAGAATGTTGACATTGTCAGGGCTGATATAAGCGAAGATAAGATTGGACAGGGAGACGCGAGGTTTGAAGTGGCGGTGGAAAACATTGCGCAACTTGAAAAACTTATTGAATCCCTTAAGAATCTTGGGGGAGTTATCTCGGTTGAGAGATTAACGGAAACCTCACACCCGCCACTGAGTGATGTGAACTGAAACGGTGCCTGCGTACGCTCCGGACATTTTTGCCATGATCATAACCTGGATCAGAAAGAAGCTTGCCATAAGAAGTTCAAAGAAGCTCATACGTACCGTAAGGAGCATCATACGGAGGAAAAGGAGCTTTCTCGCTCCCAGGGAAGCAGACCACGCCGAAGTAAGAATACTTGCTTGTGAAGAGGCGATTAAGCGGGATTCCCTGCATGAAATAAGAGCGTCAAGAAAAGCCCTTGGGATTTTTTTCAACGACAATCTGAGATCCTACGGCAAGTCTCCCGTGCGGCAGAACATAGAAGCCATTGTGATAGCCGTGGCGCTCGCCCTGGCCATAAGAGCCTTCGTATTTCAGCCTTTTAAGATTCCTTCGGGCTCGATGCTTCCGACGCTTCTTGTGGGTGACCATATCCTTATAAACAAGTTTGTCTACGGAAGCAGAGTTCCTTTTACAAACAAGGTGTTTTTTCCCTTCTCCAAAATTGATCGCGGCGACATAGTGGTCTTCAAACTCAGTGAAGATAATGCAACGGATTTTCCCATGCCCGGCAAAGGAGCTTTCTACGTAAAAAGAACCGTGGGCATTGCGGGAGACGAGATAGACATACGCGGCAGAGATGTTCTGCTAAATGGCAGGGCGGTTGCGCAGGTCTACGCCGGGAATTACGAGTATCCGGACCAAAAATTCTTTTCCGTTGCCGACAGATACGAGCAGTCGCTTTCTGGAAAAAATTTCAGCGTTATATATAAAAAGGGAAACGGTTCCACGACGAGCGGGAAAATGAGCTTTCCCCTTGTTATTCCAAAAGGCAGGATTTTTGTCATGGGTGACAACAGGGACAACAGTTACGACAGCAGGTTCTGGGGATTCGTGTCTGTGGAAAATGTTTACGGCAGGGCGTTTATGATTCACTGGTCATGGAATCTTTCTAACCCAGGGCTGGCAAACAAGGTTAGGTGGCAAAGAATTTTTTCGGGAATCAAGTGAATTTGCCGATTATTTCATTGGAAAAACGGTGTGAAGACATCTTTAGGCGGGCACTGTCAGGGAGCCCGGATTTCGGCTGCGTGAAAGACCCACTTTTAATAACTGCTCTACGGTGTATCCTCTTTGCGGATTATGGCGACGAAGAAAAAAATACAACCGCTTGAGAACAGAACCGAAAGTTTTTTCTCCAGTATCATGGACGACATACCGTCTGATAGGCTAGACAGTCTGATTGTCATAGGAATAAAGACAAGAGGAGAATATCTGGGCAAAAGGCTCGTTGAGCGTATAAGCGAGCGGACGGGAAAGGACGTTACGTTTGGCACAATAGATATTACTCTTTACAGGGATGATTTTGAGAACAGGAAGAATTGGCCACGGCTGCGCAGAACCAGCATCCCTGACAACGTACAGGGGAAGAATATAATACTTGTTGACGATGTTCTCTACACGGGACGCACGGTGCGGGCCGCCATAAATTCAATTATGGATTACGGAAGGCCGGCCTCGGTCAAACTCGCTGTGCTGGTAGACAGGGGAGGAAGGGAACTTCCCGTGCAGCCCGACTATGTGGAAATCAGTATCGAAACGTTAGATGACGAGATGGTCAACGTTTATTTGGAGGAAGTGGACGGGAGGGAGGAAATTGAAATAATCGGAAGAGATGGCGTTTAGCAAAAAGCATATACTGGGTCTTGGAGAACTGTCGGCCGGGGAAATTAAAATCATTCTCGACACCGCGGAATCCATGAAGGAGATTTCCACTCGGGACGTAAAGAAAGTTCCGACTCTTAAGGGAAGGACTGTCGTCAACCTCTTTTTCGAACCCAGCACCAGAACCCGCTCGTCGTTTGAAATCGCGGAGAAAAGACTCAGTGCCGATGTTCTGAATTTCTCCGCTTCCCAAAGCAGCGTGCTAAAAGGGGAGAGCCTTCTGGATACTGCCAGGAATTTTGAGGCCATGGGCGCGAGCATAATGGTTATAAGACATGGAATGTCCGGCGCGCCTTTTGTTCTGGCCCGTGAGATAGGCGCCTCAGTAATAAACGCCGGAGATGGCTCCCATGAGCATCCGAGCCAGGCTCTTATTGATATTTTCACGATAAGGGAGAAAAAAGGGAGAGTCGAGGGCCTCAATGTCCTTATTGTCGGAGATATTCTCAACAGCAGGGTCGCCAGATCCAATATCTTCGGCCTGCGGAAACTCGGAGCCAACGTAAGAATAGTCGGGCCGGCAACCATAGTTCCCGAATATTTCAGAGAGATGGGAGCGGAGATCTTTTATTCACTTGAACATGCAATTGACAATGTGGATGTGGTGATAATGCTGCGGGTTCAGAGCGAGCGAAAGACCCTTGAATACTTCCCCTCCTTAAGGGAATACTCGGGTCTTTACGGACTTACCAGGGAGAAGCTGAGACTTGCGAAAAAAGACGCGATAGTTATGCATCCGGGTCCGATTAACCGGGGAGTTGAGCTTACTTCTGAAATAGCTGATGACCCGGATACCGTTATACTTGAGCAGGTGGCAAACGGAATTGCCGTTAGAATGGCCATGATATATCTTGTTGCCTTGGGAGAGAGTTTATAGATGGGAGTGCTCATTAAAAACGGGCGCGTTATTGATCCTTCACAGTCCCTTGACATGGTTTCGGACATATATGTCCATAAAGACAGGGTGAAGAAAATATCAAAGCGCATAGACACCCCGCGCAAGTCTGACACCGTGATAGATGCTAGCGGGCAGATCGTGGCCCCCGGATTTGTAGATATTCACGTACATCTCAGGGAACCGGGCTATGAACACAAGGAGACTATAAAGACAGGTTGTCTTGCCGCCGCTGCAGGCGGTTTTACCTCCATAGTATGTATGCCCAACACAAATCCCATAAACGATAATGCTTCAGTGACTGAGTACATACTCTTAAAAGCGAGAACCGAAGGCATAGTAAATGTGTTTCCTATAGGTGCAATAACCAAGGGAGAGAAAGGAGACGAACTTGCCGAGATAGGCGAGATGTGTGAAGCCGGATGCGTGGGGATTTCCGACGACGGGATGCCGGTTACGGACTCGGGACTTATGCGAAAGGCTATGGAGTATGTAAAACCTTTCGGTATTCCGGTTATTACACACGCCGAAGACATCGGGCTTTCAGCGGGTGGCGTCATGAACGAGAGTTTCGTCTCAACCGAACTGGGCCTTCGGGGGATTCCCAACGCCTCGGAGGAGGTTGGGGTGGGCAGGGACATAATTCTCTGCGAACTCACAGGCACTGCTCTTCACATTTGCCATGTTTCCACCAAGGATTCCGTAAGACTTGTTCGAGAAGCGAAAAAAAGAGGCGCGAAGGTTACGGCGGAAGCGACTCCTCACCATTTCACTCTTACGGACAAGGAGATATACGGTTACAACACCAATGCCAAGATGAATCCGCCGCTTAGGACCCAGGAAGATGTGGATGCTATAGTCGAGGGTATTGCCGATGGAACAATTGACGTGATAGCCACAGACCACGCTCCTCACAGCCAGGACGAGAAAAACGTTGAATTCGATCTTGCCCCCTTCGGCATAGTGGGTCTTGAAACCGCCCTTTCACTCTCACTTGAGCTTGTGGAAAAAGGGGTCATTACCCTTGATGAAATGATAAAAAAACTTACTGTTGTTCCTTCCGGAATAGTGGGCATAGAAAGAGGGACACTTGCCCCCGGTTCAATCGCTGATCTCGTGGTGTTTGATCCCGGGAGGAGTCGCACGATAAAACCTGGAGAATTCTTCTCAAAAGGGAGAAACACCCCGTTTTCCGGGTGGGAACTCAAAGGGGTGGTAAGCAATACTATAGTTTCGGGAAAGGTTGTTTTCAGTCGCAACTAGGTTTTATTTTCTCGCGCAAGCCAATTAGGCAAGTGGTTCCAACGCAATGGAAGATAAACAGTTTGAACTCAGAAAATCAAAGCTTGAAGAGCTCAAGGAAATGGGTATTGACCCTTATGCAAACGGTTTTACCCCGGAGCATACCACCGAGGAAACAATCTCCCTGCACGCTTCAAAGTCTCCCGAAGAGCTTGAGGAAATGGGAGAGCTCTTCAGCTTGGCCGGAAGGATTGTTTCGAAAAGAGACTTCGGGAAAAGCGCTTTTTTTCATCTTTCGGACCGCACGGGGCGGATT
This sequence comes from Thermodesulfobacteriota bacterium, assembly GCA_965229995.1. GTDB lineage: Bacteria > Desulfobacterota_D > UBA1144 > Nemesobacterales > Nemesobacteraceae > Nemesobacter. The sequence goes on from OZ245933.1 coordinate 759,694, forward strand.
CAGGGATTCATACAGAAAAACGCCGTTGACGAAAAGACCTTTACACTGTTTCGCAAGCTCCTTGACATAGGGGATTTCGCTGGCGTCCGCGGGGAACTTTTTAAGACCAGAACCGGAGAGCTTACCGTAAAGGTCCGGGAACTTTTTTTTCTCACAAAGGCCCTGAGACCGCTCCCTGAAAAATGGCATGGTCTCCAGGACGTCGAGACAAGATACCGCCAGCGTTACCTGGATCTGATCGCTAACCAGAGAACCAAAGAGATTTTTCAAACAAGGTCGAAGGTGATAAATCTCATCAGAAGGTTTCTTGACGAAAGGGATTTTCTGGAAGTAGAGACCCCCGTGCTTCACCCTATCGCGGGAGGTGCGACCGCAAAACCTTTTATTACTCATCACAACGCTCTTGACATGGACCTTTACCTGAGAATAGCTCCCGAGCTTTACCTTAAAAGACTTGTCGTCGGAGGGCTTGAGAGAGTTTATGAACTTGGAAGAACATTTAGAAACGAAGGAGTTTCCACGAAACACAACCCTGAATTCACCATGATTGAGTTCTACCAGGCCTATGCGACTTACGAGCACCTTATGGATCTCATAGAGGAGCTTGTATGCTATGTGGTTAGCAATACGCTCGGAAATATGCTGGTTGAGTACGAAGACAAGAAAATAGACTTCAAGAGGCCTTGGAAGAGAATTAACATATATGAAACTCTACGAGAGAAATTCGGTTCCGAGATAACAGAAGATGACGAGTTTCTTTTTGCGAAAGCGGATTCCATGGGAATAAACCATAACGGAATCAGGGGGAAAGCGCTGACTGAGATTTTCGAGGCACTTTTCGAGAATACCCTGGTTAACCCGACTTTCGTTTACGGTTTTCCGCTTGATGTTTCTCCGCTTGCCAGAAAAAACGACGATGACCCCGAAGTGGTTGACAGGTTTGAGCTTTACATCTACGGAAGGGAGATAGCCAACGCTTTTTCCGAGCTTAACGACCCGATTGATCAGAAAAAACGGTTCACAGACCAGGTCGAAATGAAAAAAAAGGGCGAGGACGAATATCACGAAATGGATAATGATTATGTATCTGCCCTTGAGTACGGAATGCCTCCCACTGCCGGAGCTGGTATAGGGATCGACCGTCTTGTGATGCTGCTTACTAACTCCTCTTCCATAAGAGAGGTTATTTTCTTTCCTCACCTCAGATCTTAGCATGAGTTACGAATCTCTAATTTCTTTGAGGTACCTTAGATCGGGAACAGGGCGTGGCTTTGTTTCCGTAATCGGTCTTATCTCCATTCTGGGCGTTCTTCTGGGAGTGGCGTCGCTTGACGTGGTGCTTTCGGTCATGAAGGGGTTTGAGGATGAACTCAGGGACAAGATAATTGGCGCAAGTTCCCATGTGGTCGTAATGAGTTATGACGGGGATTTCGGAGATTTTGCGAAAGTTGAAGAAAAACTCGCACAGCTTCCGGACGTGACCTCAACAAGTCCTTTTATTTATAACCATGGAATGCTTGTTACGGAACATGCCGTTTCCGGTTCCGTCATAAGGGGAATAGACCCGGATAATTCCGCGTCGGTCGCGACCGTAGCCGAGGCGGTGGGGAAGGGCAGCCTGCCGGAGACAAGCGAGAACCGCGACGCGTTTTTTGAGGAAGGTGCCCGGATTGTTTCTGGACTTCTGCACAAAACGGCTTCCGGCGACCCTCCGATCATCATAGGCGGGGAACTTTCGAATCTTATTGGCACGGCAATCGGGGATACCGTCAATCTGGTTTCTCCTTACGGAAAAATCGGGCCCTTCGGCCCGACAGCCAAAATAAGAAAATTCGGCGTAATAGGCATTTTTGATTACGGCATGATTGAATATGACTCATCTACTGCCTACGTATCGCTTGACGATGCCATGAATTTCTTCGAAACCCAAAGCAAGATAACAGGCATAGAAGTCAGGGTGGATGACATATACCGGGCGCGTAAAACGGGAGACGAAATAACCGAAGCTCTCGGCTTTCCTTTTTACACGAGAAACTGGGAGGACTCGAACAGAAGCCTTTTCAGGGCTCTTCGCCTTGAGAGAATGGCGATAGGGATATTTCTTGGGTTCATAGTTCTTGTTGCCGCTTTGAACATAGTCAGCACGCTTACAATGCTCGTTATGGAGAAAAAAAGGGATATAGCCGTGCTCATATCCATGGGGGCCCGGAAAGGCGGCATAAGAAAGATATTCGTTTACGACGGAATGATTATAGGAACCGCAGGAACCCTTCTTGGTACGCTTTTCGGATATCTGATCTGTCGCTTTCTTGAGACCAGCAACTTTATAAAGGAAATGATTCCCTTTGATGATAACGTGTACCCTATTTCTGAATTTCCTGTTAAGATAGAGCCGGTTTATTTTCTCGTTGTAGCGGCATCCAGCCTGCTCATATGCTTTCTTGCAACTCTCTACCCGTCTTACAGAGCTTCGAGAGAAAACCCCGTGGAGTCATTGAGATATGAGTGAATCGCTGTACAGGATCAGGGGGCTTGGAAAGGTTTTCAACAAGGCGGGCAGCAGCGTGTTCGCTCTTGGCGGAGTGAATATGGATATTTTCGCCGGAGAAACCCTCGGAGTTGTAGGGGTGTCGGGTTCGGGGAAAAGCACCCTTCTTCACATAATGGGCACTCTTGAGCCGCCGACGGAAGGTTCGGTTTTCTACCGGGGAAAGGACCTTTTCAAGCAGGAAGAAAAAGAACTTTCGGTTTTCAGAAACTCGGAAATTGGATTTATTTTTCAATTTCATTACCTTCTTATGGAATTCACGGCACTTGAAAATGTTATGATGCCGTGTCTTATAGACAGGCAGAGTTTCCCTGTGGCGAAACAAAAGGCTTGTGATGTGCTTGAGAGGGTGGGTCTTTCGGAACGTCTTAGTCATCTTCCCGGCGAACTTTCCGGGGGAGAGCAGCAGAGAGTCGCGATTGCAAGATCGATGGTTATGGAACCGAAGGTAGTGCTTGCCGACGAGCCCACCGGGAACCTTGACAAGAAAACGGGATTTTCGGTTCTTGATCTGTTCTGCGGTCTCAACGAAGATTACGGGGTTACGGTTGTTATGGTGACGCACAACAGCGAATTTGCGAAGAGAATGAAAAAAACTGTTAGAATATCAGATGGGATGGTTGCTAATGCGAATTAAGGGTTTTGTATTCTACTCGGCTGTTTTTCTCCTCATGGTGATGCTCTCAGTCGCGGGTCCCATGGCCCAGGATCGCCTCGCTGGAGTGGAACTTGAGACGCTTCGCTCCTTCAAAGGCCGGGTCGCCGAGGTGGCAATCTCGGGCAACCGGAGAACGGAAACCTCTCTTATAGATCTCAATATAGGGATCAAGCAAGGCGATGATTACTCCTCGCAGACCGTAAAAGAGGATCTCAAAAGAATATACGAGCTTGATTTTTTCCAGCAGGTTCTCGTTGACGTAAAGGAAGTTGAAGGTGGCCTCAGGGTGGAATTCATCGTTGAGGAAAACCCCGTACTTGCCGACCTTAAACTCTCCGGAAACGACAAGTTAAAAGAAGATGACATAAGGGAAGCCGTGGCACTCAGAGAAGGACGTATTGTAAGCCTGAGGAAAATCACGGAGGGCAGGGAAATAATACTTGCTCTTGCTTCCGAGAAAGGATTGGTCGGAACTGAAGTCGAATACGAGATCGAACCTAGGGGAGATGGAGTCGTAGATGTTGTTTACAAAATTGACGAGGGAGAAAAAAAGTATATCAAAGAAGTCGAACTCATTGGAAACAACAAGGTCGAGACAAAGAAAATCAAAAAGAATATGTACTCAAAGCCCAAGTATTTCTTCTCTTTTATAACGAAGAGGGGCCTTTTCAAAATCGAAGAGATAAAAAGGGATTCCGACAGGATAAAAGCAGTTTACATTGACAACGGATATCTTGACGTAAAGGTTTCTGAACCCGGGATTCGTTATGATGAAGAAAAAGACGGCTACGTGGTTAGTTTCTCGATAGAGGAAGGGGTTGAGTACAAGGTATCCGAGATAACTTTCTCCGGGGAACTGACGGAGGACGAGGATGAAATCCGTCCAGAGCTCGGACTTACGCCCGGCACTGTTTTCAGCAGTTTCGTCCTTCAGGCTGACATCGGGAAAATCGCCGATTTTTACGGGGACAAGGGATATGCGTTTGCGAACGTAACTCCTGATGTGCGGCTTGATAAGAAAGACAACTTTGTCATCATTGATTACTCAATTGAAAAAGGCGGGGAGATATACGTAAGAAATATAAATATTTCGGACAACTCTAGGACTAGGGATCACGTTATAAGAAGGGAGCTTTCACTCCAGGAACAGAACTTATACAGTGTTTCGAAACTGAGGGCCGCCCGCTACGAAGTCAGTCGTCTCGGTTACTTTGAGGATAATGTTGAGGTGGTGACCCATAGGGTTGAAGGAACTGAAGATCTCCTAGACGTTGACATAAAAGTTGAGGAACGTCCTACCGGATTTTTCAGCTTCGGTGGAGGAGTAAGTTCCGTGGAGAATTTCCTTTTTGCCGGTCAGATACAGGAATCCAATCTTTTGGGGTATGGCAAGACTCTTTCTCTTGACGCCCAGATCGGGGGCGTAACCAAGGTTTTCAGCCTTAATTACCGCGACCCGTACGTTTTTGGTACCAACTGGCTCCTGGATGTCAGCATGTTTACTCATGACAGGGATTACAGGGATTTTGAAAGAGCGGCCAAGGGTGTTTCGCTTGGAGTGGGAAGGAGAATAAAAAGATATTTCCAGGTGCGGGTTTTCCAGGAATTCACGAAACAGGAAGTGCAGAATGTGCGCGGAGATGCGCGATTCGTCATCTCTGAAACGGATAGAACGATAGTTTCCACGGGAGTAGGGATATCTTGGGATAAAAGAAATAATTACCTCGATCCCACAAAAGGCTTTCTTCTGAGTACCGGGGTTGAATACGCGGGGCTTTTCGCGGGCAACACTGAGTTTATAAAGTACAACGCTACGGCAAAGTCGTGGATTCCGTTCTTCAAAGGCACATATTTCGCCGCAAAGGCAAATTACGGGCTCTTGCATCTTATAAATGCTGGTGATGATCTCGTCGTGGAAGAGAGGTTCTTCCTCGGAGGTCCGAACACTCTGAGAGGTTTCCGCTACAGGAGAGTAGGTCCTAGGAGACCTACTGACTCTGGAGGCTATGTTATAATTGGTGGTGTTGAGCAGATTCTGGCATCTCTTGACTTTGTTGTTCCGTTAAGCAAAACTGTCGGGCTTAAGGCCGTCGCTTTCTTTGATATAGGTAATACTTTTGATAAGGGTGAGTTCAACCTTAGTCCTTCGAACCTCAAAAGGGATGCCGGTTTCGGTCTCAGGTGGATATCTCCTCTGGGACCAATGAAGCTTGATATCGGTTTCCCGGTAGGTGGAAGGCTTCCGGATGAGGAGAAATATGAAGTACAGTTTACCGTTGGGAATTTGTTCTAATCAGGCCATTTATTTCTTAAGGAGGCATTGGATTAAATGAGAAGATTTTTATTGCTTGCTGCTGGATTTTTCATGTTGTTCACATTTTCTTTATCTGCTTACGCTCAGCAGAAAGTAGCTTACATAGATATTAAGCTGGTTATCAGGGATTCAAAGGCTGGAAAGGCCGCCAATGCTTCGTTCCAGAAAGAAGTTGAAGCTAAAAGGGCTGTAATAGATCAGAAAAGAAAGGCCCTTGAAGACATGAGGCAGGATGTGATACAAAACGGAGCGGTGATGAGTGAGAGCAAAAGAAGAAAACTTGCGGAAACCATAGAAAAGAAACAGAAAGACATGGACAGGACAAGAGAGGACATCAGGGTTGAACTTCAGAGAAAGGATCTTGAGTTGACCCAGGGTGTTCTTAAAGATATAGAAGCCATAGTTAACAAAATAGGCCAGCAGGAAGGATTCGACCTTATCGTTGAAAAAACCGAGGCGGGCATTCTATACGGCAGTTCATCTTCAGACATAACGCAGAAAGTCATATCGGTTTACGACGCTTCTAGATAAATGAAGTTAGGCGTGGACGAAATAAAGGAACTTATTCCTCACAGAGAACCTTTTCTGTTCGTTGACTCTGTTTTGGAAATTGAAAAAGGCAAAAAGATTACGGCCGAAAGGCTGTTTTCTCCCGAAGATTTTTTCTTCAGAGGACATTTCCCCGGCAACCCGGTGGTTCCGGGAGTGATAATTACCGAAGCGATGGCTCAGGCGGGAGGAGTGCTTTTTAACTATTCTTTTAGGGATGAGTTGCAAAAAGAAGGCTTTAGCAACGCCTATCTGATGGGCCTTGACCGTTGTCGGTTCAGAAATCCTGTGGTTCCCGGTGACAGGGTGCTTCTTGAAGTGGAGCTCGTGAGGAGAAGATCAAGAATAATATTTTTTTCCGCAAAGGCTTCCGTGGCTGGAAAAAAAGTGGCGGAGGCGGAAATTTCCGCTTGTCTGGTATGACTGCTACTTTGCTTCCTAGTTCCGGGTCTTGGATTTTCTACGCGTGATTCCGGGGGTTTTTCTTAATTCTTCGCTTGTTGATTATTGACATTTCCGTTTATAACAATACAATATAGGGTTTACTGTAAAAAGGGTTGTTTTACCCAATTTTATTTTGGTCAGACAAATGAATCCAGAATTCATAGAAATTAAAAGCTGGCGTAGCTCAGGGGTAGAGCAGCTGATTTGTAATCAGCCGGTCGGGGGTTCGAATCCCTTCGCCAGCTCTCCGTTGGATGAATATATCGGGGAGGTGGCTGAGTGGACAAAAGCAGCAGACTGTAAATCTGCCGGCGAAAGCCTACGTAGGTTCGAATCCTGCCCTCCCCAAAAATTTTGCGCGGGAGTAGCTCAGTTGGCTAGAGCATCAGCCTTCCAAGCTGAGGGTCGCGGGTTCGAGCCCCGTCTCCCGCTCGCTTTTAGGAGCGCCCATGTAGCTCAGTCGGTAGAGCACGTCCTTGGTAAGGACGAGGTCGGCGGTTCAAGTCCGCTCGTGGGCTTGGCATCTAAAGGGTTTCCAAAGTATTAGAAAAGATCGGAGGTCAACAAGGAATGTCTAAGGCAAGGTTTGAGAGGGGGAAGCCGCATTTAAACATAGGGACGATAGGGCATGTGGATCATGGGAAGACGACATTAACGGCGGCAATAACGAACATATTATCGAAGAAGGGGCAGGCGGAGTACGTGGAGTTTGACAACATAGACAAGGCTCCGGAAGAGAGGGAGAGGGGGATAACGATAAACATAGCGCACGTGGAGTATGAGACAGCTGGGAGGCACTACGCGCATGTAGACTGTCCGGGGCACGCAGACTACGTAAAGAACATGATAACGGGTGCGGCGCAGATGGACGGTGCGGTGCTGGTGGTGAGTGCGCCTGACGGGCCAATGCCTCAGACAAGGGAGCACATACTGTTAGCGAGGCAGGTGGGAGTGCCGTACATAGTTGTGGCGCTTAACAAGATTGACATGCTGGATGACGAGGAGTTGCTTGAGTTGGTGGAGTTGGAGATAAGGGATCTGTTGAGTGAGTACGGATTTCCTGGGGATGAGATACCTATAGTGAAGGTAAGTGCGCTTAAGGCGATAGAGGGGGATGAGGGGGCAGCGGAGCAGATAGTTGAGTTAATGGACAGCATAGACGGGTACATACCTGAGCCCAAGAGGGAGATGGACAAGCCGTTTTTGATGGCGATAGAGGATGTGTTCACGATATCTGGTAGGGGCACGGTGGTAACTGGGAGAGTGGAGAGGGGGAGGATAGTAGCGGGGAAGGAGATAGAGATAGTAGGGTTTAAAGAGACGACAAAGACAGTGGCTACTAGTTTGGAGATGTTCAGGAAGATACTGGATGACGCGCAGGCAGGGGACAATGTGGGAGTGTTGCTGAGGGGGACGGGGAAGGGAGAAGTGGAGAGGGGGCAGGTATTGTCGGCGCCGGGGAGCATAAAGCCTCACAAGAAGTTTAAGGCTGAGGTATATGTGTTGAAGAAGGAGGAGGGGGGAAGGCACACGCCGTTTTTCCCTGGGTATCGGCCGCAGTTTTATTTAAGGACAACGGATGTAACGGGATCAGTGATATTGCCGGAAGGGGTGGAGATGGTAATGCCGGGGGACAACGTAAGCATGGAGGTGGAGTTAATAGCGCCGGTGGCGATGGAGGAGCAGCTTCGTTTTGCGATAAGAGAGGGTGGAAGAACCGTAGGAGCGGGTGTGGTAACCGAAATCATTGAATAATGGGTAACAGGGGACTTTAAGGGCAGTAGCTCAATTGGTAGAGCGGCGGTCTCCAAAACCGCAGGTTGGGGGTTCGAGACCCTCCTGCCCTGCAGAAAAGCCAGGTCATGGAAAAATTTGACAGAATCAAAGTTGATACGACCAGGTATCTCAGCGGCGTTGCTACAGAACTGAAAAGAATAACCTGGCCCGAGCGTAAAGATACGGTTAAATCAACCTTCGTGGTTATTATTATTACCGCGTTTTTTGCACTCTTCTTTATGCTGGCCGATTACGTGTTCTCTTTTCTGTTTGGTCTTATACTAAGTTGAAGAGCGAATCAGGGAGCAGTTTTCGGATGTCAAGCAAGTGGTATATAGTACACGTCAATACCGGTTTTGAAGAAAGGGTTAAGATCCAGATAGAAAACGGGATAGAGAGTATTAATAATCAAAACCTTGTTGTTGACGAGGTCTTTATTCCTACTGAGACCGTAGTTGAAACACAGAAAGGTGGAAAGAAGAAAACTTCTGTCAGGAAATTCTTCCCCGGCTACATAATGATTAAAATGGAACTTAACAAAGAAACTCTGGATTTTGTAAGGGAAATACCGAAAGTCATAAGTTTCGTTGGAGGTCGCCCGGTTGATGGAAAGATAGAAATTAATTCCATTCCCGAAGTTGACGAAGAAAAAGTTAATGAGATAAAGACAAAGGCGAAAGAGGGCACACTCAAACCCAAGCCCAGCGTAGCTTTTGAGAAAGGAGAAGCTGTAAGAGTCATAGAAGGGCCTTTTGCCAACTTTTCCGGAAATATAGAAGACGTAAAACCCGAAAAAGCCAGGGTGCAGGTGCTGATCAGTATTTTTGGTAGAACCACACCCATAGAGCTTGATTTTAATCAGGTGGAAAAAATCTAGATGAAGAAAATAAGCGGTTACATAAAGTTGCTGATTGAGGCGGGAAAGGCATCCCCTTCGCCTCCGGTAGGTCCCGCGCTCGGACAAAGAGGCGTGAACATAATGGAATTCTGCAAGGCTTTTAACGCCCAGACATCTTCTTCCGAAGGACTTCTTCCGGTTACGGTAACCGTTTATGCGGACAGGTCTTTTGATCTTCAGATAAAAACTCCCCCTACTTCTTACCTGCTGAAAAAAGCCGCGGGAGTGGAGAAAGGCTCAGGAACCACTCCGAGGAGCAAAGCCGGTAAGATCACCGAAGAACAGGCAAGGGAAATAGCGCAAAGAAAGCTTGAGGATCTCAATACGGATGAAATCGATGCGGCCCTGATGGTCGTGCGCGGCACTGCGAGAAGCATGGGAATTGATATAGAAGGATAAAGTTTGGAGAGAAACTTCATGGCCATCAGAGGAAAGAAATATATTGACATAAGCGCCAAGGTAGATACCTACAAAGAGTATACCGTTGAAGAAGCCATGGAGCTTGTGGCGCAGGCTCACTACGCGAAATTTGACGAGACGGTCGATGTAGCAGTAAATCTCGGCATAGACCCCAGACACGCAAACCAGCAGATTCGTTCAGCTCTTGTACTGCCTCACGGTCTCGGAAAAAAAGTAACAGTTCTTGTGTTCGCAGCGGATGACAAAGCGGTTGAGGCAAAAGATGCCGGGGCCGATTACGTGGGTCTTGACGATATGGCGGAAAAGATTTCAAAGGAGAACTGGCTTGGTTTTGACGTGGCCATAGCCACTCCTGACGTCATGGCGAAAGTCGGTAGACTGGGAAAAATTCTAGGACCCAGAGGACTGATGCCGAGCCCCAAGGTGGGCACGGTGACGTCGGACGTCGGTAACACGGTTAGAGAGGCAAAGGCCGGTCGTGTTGAAATCAGGAATGACAAAAGTGGAGTTATACACGCTCCTCTTGGAAAAGTTTCTTTCGGAAAAGAGAATCTGAAAGAAAACTTCCTTACTTTTATGGGTTTTCTGATCAAAGAGAAGCCTACCGCTTCCAAAGGCGTTTTTCTGAGGAGGATTTCGGTATCGGCAACCATGGGTCCCGGTATCGGCGTGAGCGTGCCGGATCTTAGAAACGAGCTTAAAAACAAAGGAATCGCAGCGTGAACATAACGCGAAACTAAATACGAAAGAGAGAAACTATGCTCAGCAAAGCCGCAAAGCGGAAGATAATTGACGACTTAGCATCCAGATTTCATTCCATGCCCTCGGTGTTCGTTATCGAATACCAAGGACTTAAGGTAAATGAGATGGATGTCCTAAGAAAGAAGCTAAGGCAGACCAATACGGAACTCAGGGTGGTCAAGAACAGCCTGTTGGAAAAAGCTTCGCTCGGAACGGACGTGGAGAGAATGAAAGATCTTTTCTCGGGCCCCACCGCGGTTGCTATTTGTGATGGAGAATCTTCTGCGGCAGCGAAGGTTTTTATTGATTACGGCGAGGATTTTCCGGAAATCAAGATAAAGGGCGGTATATTCGAAGGAGAAGTAGTTGACGTATCCAGAATAGAGCGGATAGCGAAGCTTCCGTCAAGACAGGAACTTCTCTCCGAGTTTATAGGCTTGCTTAGTGCTCCGATGGGTAACCTCGTGGGAGTGTTGGAGCAGACGCGCTCAAATATTGTCGGTGTACTTGAAGCCTTAAAAGAAAAAAAAGATTAAATAAAAAGTTGTAGAACTGTTTATCAAGGAGGAATAAAACAGATGCCCGATATTAGCAGAACAGACGTTATCACCTATCTTGAACAAGCCAACATGCTTGAGATATCCGAACTCATAGAAGAGATAAAGGACAAGTTCGGTGTCGAAGCTGCCGTGCCGCAAGTTGCTGTTGCAGCTGCTGGCGGTGCCGAAGCTGCTCCCGTGGCCGAAGAGAAAAATGAGTTTGATGTAATCCTCAAGTCCTTCGGAGAAAAGAAAATACAAGTTATAAAGGCAGTAAGGGAGATCGTGGGCCTTGGGCTCAAGGAATCCAAGGAACTTGTTGAGGGAGCTCCTAAGCCCGTAAAAGAGGGAGTGAGCAAGGATGAGTCCGAAGAGATCAAGAAAAAGCTTGAAGACGCCGGAGCGACAGTTGAAGTTAACTGACGATAATTTTTTCCGGTTATTTTCACTTAAATTAAAAAACCAGAGGGTGCGCGTTGAGCATAGAAAATATAGAGTCTCAGGAATTAAGGAAAGATTTTTCGAAGATCCCCCAGGTTCTGGATATCCCCCACCTGCTTGATGTACAGATAAAATCGTACAAAGATTTTTTACAGGCCGATATTCCTCCGGACAAGCGTTCGGACACTGGTCTTCACGGAGCCTTCACGGGTGTTTTTCCCCTGGAGGATTACAATGGCAAGGCTTCTTTAGAGTATCTCCACTACAGGCTGGACGAACCCAAACATGATTTTGCTGAATGCAGACTTAAAGGTTATACCTACACTGCTCCTCTATACGTAACCTTCCGTCTCATAATATGGGACATCCCTGAGGGTGAAAAGGGACAAAAGGGAACCGAAAGACAGTTCCGCGACATCAAAGAGCAAGAGATATACTTCGGGGAAGTACAGCTTATGACCTCTAGCGGTTCTTTCATAGTAAACGGAACTGAAAGAGTCATAGTGAATCAGCTTCACAGGTCTCCCGGGGTGTTTTTTGATCGGGACAAAACCAAGAGCCAGTTGTCTGGTAGGGAAGGATCATTCATAGCGAGAATCGTTCCTCAGAACGGCCGCTGGCTTGATTTTGAATATGACATGAAGGATATGCTCCATGTGCGCATAGACAGAAAGAAAAAATTCCACGTCACCGTCCTTCTCAAGGCAATGGGATATGATGACCAGCAGATAATGGGCTTTTTCTATCCCGTGGAGACTTTTCACATAGAACCGCAAGAACTTCTAAAGGAGATAAATGCGGAGATTTTTGAATCGGGGCCGGATGGTTTTAATAAGGAAACAACCACCGAGATAATTTCATATCAGAAGGCGACTACGAACATAGACCACCCGGAAACGGGAGAACCTATAGGCAGGAAGGGAAGAAGGCTGAAGAATCTTCTCCCTAGGTTCGAAGAAGCTGGTATGACTTCCATACCCGTCTCAGACGAAGAGATAATTGAGAAACCCTCGGCTGAGATGGTCTCCGATCCTGAAACAGGAGAAGTAATACTCGGTTTCAATGAGGAAATAACAGAAGAAAAACTCAAGGAACTACGCAGAATCGGCAGAAAAACCCTTAGGGTTTACTATATGGACAAAACCCTGTTCGTAAGTTCCCTTAGGACCACTCTTCTTTCCGACAAGGTGGATTCATGTGAGGAAGCCGTAACAGAGATTTACAAGAAATTCAGACCGACGGATCCTCCTTCAGATGAAGTCGCACGGACCTTCTTTGAAAACATGTTCTTTACCCCCGATGCTTACAGACTCTCAAAAGTAGGTCGAATCAAGATCAACTACAAGCTGAAAAGGAAAGGGGTAAGCGAAGATCACCTCACTTTGGACAGAGAAGACATTCTGCTGACCGTGAAATACCTGCTTGATTTAAAAGGTGGCAGAGGGTCCACCGACGACATAGATCACCTCGGGAACCGAAGGGTCAGAACTGTTGGTGAACTCATAGAAGACCGGTTTTATCATGGCCTCGAGAGGCTTGCCCGATTTGTTAAGGAGAAAATGGGATACCAGACCATAGAGAACCTTATGCCTAACGAAGTTCTCGTCCCGAAAACCGTGACATCTGTTCTAAAGGAGTTTTTCACCACGGGCCAGCTCTCCCAGTTTATGGACCAGACTAACCCGCTCTCGGAAATAACCCATAAAAGAAGACTGAGCGCTCTGGGTCCGGGGGGTCTTACCAGAGAGAGGGCAGGGTTTGAAGTCAGGGACGTTCACTCCTCCCACTATGGGAGAATATGTCCCATAGAAACCCCGGAAGGTCCCAACATTGGACTGATATCCAGCCTGAGCACTTACGCGAAGATAGACGAATCCGGATTTATCCGGACCCCGTACAGGAAAGTGAAGGACGGGCGTGTTACGGAAGAGATAGTATATATGAACGCGCTTATGGAAGAGGATTACGTTGTAGCTCAGGCAAACGCTCCTCTTGAAGAAGACGGATCTTTCAAAATGTCTTTTGTCTCCGCTAGGGGGAATGGCGAATTTATGATGGTTGAGAGGAATGAGGTTGAGTTTATGGACGTATCTCCTTCGCAGCTTGTATCGGTTTCGGCTTCTCTTATTCCCTTTCTTGAGCATGACGATGCGAACAGGGCTCTTATGGGTTCTAACATGCAACGCCAAGCCGTGCCGTTGATAAAAAGCGTTTCGCCGCTTGTGGGGACAGGTTTTGAAAGCAAGGTGGCCAAGGACTCCGGGGTTACAGTTATTGCCCACAGGGATGGCGTGGTGGAGTCTGTAGACGCGGTCAGGATTGTAGTCAAGTCTACGGAGAGAAGCCGGGAAGGCGGAGTTGATATCTATAACCTGATAAAGTTCCACCGATCAAACCAGAGTTCATGCTGGAATCAAACTCCCATAGTTCATCGGGGACAGCATGTTAAAAAAGGGCAGGTGATAGCCGACGGATGTTCGACGGACCGTGGTGAACTTGCGCTCGGGCAGAACATGGTTGTCGCTTTCATGCCATGGGGCGGATACAACTTTGAAGATGCGATTTTGATATCTGAGAGGGTTGTGAAGGACGACGCGTTCACTTCAATCCATGTTGAGGAGTTTGAGTGTACCGCGAGAGAGACCAAGCTCGGAAGAGAAGAGATAACCAGAGATATACCGAACGTGTCCGAAGAGTCACTTAGGAATCTGGACGAGAGCGGAATAATAATGATCGGTGCCGAAGTTGAACCTGGGGATATACTGGTCGGAAAAATTTCTCCGAAAGCCGAAACGCAGCTTTCTCCGGAAGAGAGACTTTTAAGAGCGATCTTCGGAGATAAGGCGGGGGACGTAAAAGATTCTTCTCTCAGGGTTTCTTCCGGGGTACCTGGCACCGTGATAGATGTTGAAACTCTTGTGTCCCGCTCGGTGGACAAGGATGACAGGAGCAAGTTTATCGAGAATTATGAAATCTCGAAATTAAAGCTGGATAAGGAAAACGAGAGAGGCATTCTAAGAAAGGATGCGGTTGACAGGGTAAAACATATTGTTCTCGGCAAGACCTCGCTTTCCAAGATAACGGTTAACAGAAAGACGGTTCTTAAAAGCGGGCAGGAAATTACCGAAGAGATTCTCGACGCTATCCCCTTGGAAAAGCTCGTTGATGTCAGAATTAAGGGCCTTCCCGAAGCGCGCGAGGAACTGGTTGGAATAGTTGAGAAGGTGCTTAAACGCGTTGAGTACGTAACCGTTGCGTATGAACAGCGCATGGAAAAGCTTAAAAAACCGGATGAGTTGCCTCCCGGGGTTCTGAGGGTGGTTAAGGTCCGCATCGCGGTCAAAAGAAGGCTTCAGGTCGGCGACAAAATGGCGGGACGGCACGGCAACAAAGGCGTTGTGTCGAAAATACTTCCGCAGGAAGATATGCCTTATCTTTCTGATGGAAGGCCGGTTGATATGGTACTTAACCCCCTTGGCGTACCTTCAAGGATGAATGTCGGCCAGATACTTGAGACTCATCTGGGATGGGGTGGCAGAGAGCTTGGAAGACAGCTTAACGAGTATGTCGAGAAGGAATTTAGCACCAAGGCCTTGAAAGAGAAGCTTCTGGAAATATACTCGGATTCTTCGAATATGGGCAAGCTTATTGAGTCGCTCGACAGAGACGGTATCGTTCAGTTGGTAAGAGAACTCAAAGAAGGAGTTCCGATGAAATCTTCCGTCTTTGACGGCGCCAAGGAGTCTGAAATAGCGCAGATACAAAAGCTTGCCGGCATCAACGAAGACGGGAAAACCATTCTTTTTGACGGTCAGACCGGCGAGCCTTTCGATCAGAAAGTGTGCGTCGGAATAATGTACATGTTAAAGCTCCATCATCTTGTGGAAGAAAAAATTCATGCGAGGGCAATAGGGCCTTATTCCCTTGTAACTCAGCAACCTCTTGGAGGTAAGGCCCACTTTGGTGGACAGAGACTCGGAGAAATGGAAGTTTGGGCGCTTGAAGCCTACGGAGCTGCTTATACGCTTCAGGAATTCGTTACCATAAAGTCGGATGATGTCGCGGGACGAACCAGAATCTTCGACTCGATCGTAAGAGGAGATATGAACTTTGAGCCAGGTCTTCCTGAATCTTTCAAGGTGTTGCGCAAGGAACTGCAAGCACTAGGGCTTGATGTCGATCTCATTGAAAAAGAAGCGAAAATTGAATCGCTTCCTAAATATTGATTTGGAGGGAACCGTACCATGGATATAGACACACTCTTTGAAAAGCCGAAAAACCCTTCTGATTATTCGGCCATAAAAATTTCCATAGCGTCTCCGGAAAAAATCAGGTCATGGTCAAGCGGTGAGATAAAAAAACCGGAGACTATAAACTACAGGACGTTCAAACCGGAGAGAAACGGTCTTTTCTGCGCCAAGATATTTGGCCCCGTAAAGGATTACGAATGCACCTGTGGAAAGTACAAGAGGCTTAAGCACAGAGGGATAACGTGCGAGAAATGTGGCGTAGAGGTAATTTCCTCCAAGGTGAGAAGGGAGAGGATGGGTCATATTGAACTGGCTTCTCCGGTCGCTCACATATGGTTTCTCCGCAGCATTCCCAGCAGAATAGGAATGCTCCTCGACATGACTCTGAAGGACTTGGAGAGAGTGCTTTACTTCGAGGCTTACATAGTTAAGGACCCGGGGATTTCCGATCTCAAGTTCGCCCAAGTAATAACCGAGGACGAGTACAGGGCCGAACGGGAACAGTTCGGTTCCGAATTTGTCATTGGTATGGGAGCCGAATCGGTGCGGGAAATGCTGAAAACAATAGACCTAAACGAGCTTTCCCAGGAACTCAGGGCGAGCATGAAAGAGACCAAGTCTCCGATCAAGAAAGCTCGCATTGCAAAAAGACTGAGAATATGCGAGGCGTTTCGCAAGTCCAAAAACCGTCCCGAATGGATGATTCTGACTACCATTCCTGTTCTGCCACCTGATCTCAGACCTCTTGTTCCTCTTGATGGAGGACGGTTTGCCGCCTCGGACCTTAACGATCTTTACAGGAGGGTGATTAACAGAAATAACAGGCTGAAAAAACTCCTTGAGCTCGGCGCTCCCGACATAATAGTCAGAAATGAAAAGAGGATGCTGCAGGAGTCCGTTGACGCGCTTTTGGAAAACGGAAGAAGGGGAAGACCTGTTCTGGGTCACAACCACAGGCCCCTTAAGAGTCTGAGCGACATAATCAAAGGTAAACAAGGTAGATTCAGACAGAACCTTCTTGGAAAAAGAGTTGATTACTCGGGTCGATCAGTTATCACCGTGGGTCCTGATCTACGTCTTCACCAGTGTGGACTACCCAAACAGATGGCGCTTGAGCTTTTCAGGCCTTTTATTTACCAGAAACTTGAGAGCTGGGGTGAAGCGGCAACGATAAAGATAGCTAAAAAACTGCTTGACAGTGAAGCTCCGGTGGTATGGGATGCTCTTGATGAAGTGATCAAGGAGCATCCGGTGCTTCTTAACAGAGCCCCGACTCTTCACCGTTTGAGTATACAGGCTTTTGAACCGGTGCTTATTGAGGACAAGGCCATTCAGCTTCATCCGCTTGTGTGCCCTGCCTACAACGCGGATTTTGACGGTGACCAGATGGCGGTTCACGTTCCGCTTTCAATTGAGGCGCAGACTGAATGCCGCTCGCTTGTTATGTCAACAAACAATATTCTTTCCCCTGCGCATGGAAAGCCAATAATACTTCCCACTCAAGATATAGTTCTCGGGCTTTACTATCTGACAAGGAACCCGGCGTCGGATAAAAATGCTGATTCAGGGAGTATTTTTTCAGTACGCGAGGTAGTTTTTGCCTATGAGCTTGGGAAGATGGGTTTGCATGATAGCGTAACCGTCAGGATTGAAGGGCGGAACCAGCTCACGACCGTTGGAAGAGTTTTAATGTACGAGGTTATTCCTGAAGGCGTCCCGTTTGACCTTATCAACAAGCCGATGACAAAAAGGGCGATCGAGTCTCTTGTTGATGAATGTTTCAGGAAAACCGGTGGTAAAAGCACGGTTTTGCTGGCTGACAGCCTGAGAACTCTCGGATTTAAATATTCCACAAAATCCGGCGCTTCCATTTCAATCACGGACATGATTATTCCCGAATCGAAAAAAGACCTTCTGGAAAACGCCCAGGCGGAAGTTCTGAAAGTTCAGAACCAGTATTCCCAGGGACTGATAACCGATGGAGAGAGATACAATAAGGTGATAGATATCTGGGCGAAAACGAGTGATGAAGTTGCTCAGGCGATGATGAAAAAGATTTCTTCCGAAGAGATTAAGACGGGTAAAAACACCAGTATTACCAGGCCGAGTTCAAACCCGATATACATGATGATTGATTCGGGGGCGAGGGGAAGCCAGACCCAGGTAAGGCAGCTTGCGGGCATGAGAGGACTTATGGCGAAGCCATCGGGAGAAATCATAGAGACCCCCATTACCTCCAATTTCCGCGAAGGTTTGTCGGTGCTCCAGTATTTTATCTCTACTCATGGCGCGAGGAAGGGACTTGCGGATACGGCGCTTAAAACGGCGAACGCCGGTTACCTGACGCGAAGGCTGATTGATGCCGCTCAGGACGTAATGATTACTGAACTTGACTGTGGCACTATAGAGGGAATCAGGGTTAGTGATCTGGTTGAAGGCGGAGAGATAATCGAAAAAGTAGGAGAGAGGGTGCTTGGAAGGGTAGCGCTTGAAGATATAGAGGATCCGAAGACCCGAAAGATAATTGTTCACGCAAATGAGGAAATTGATGAGGACTCAGTCAAGGAAATAGACGAAGCCGGTATAGGCGAGGCGAGTATCCGCTCCGTTCTTACCTGTGAGACCAGGATCGGTGTCTGCAGGCTCTGCTACGGAAGGAATCTTTCCACCGGAAAGCTTGTAAACATGGGTGAAGCCATAGGCATTGTCGCAGCCCAGTCAATCGGGGAACCCGGCACTCAGCTTACTATGAGGACGTTCCATATAGGTGGTGCCGCGAGTCAGAGGGCGGCCGAGAGCACTCTTGAGAGCCAGCACGAGGGAATAGTAAGGTTTAAAAACATAAAGGCCGTTAAGGGACGTGATAACAAATTGGTGGTTACCAGCAGAAGAGGCGTACTCTCAATTGAGGATAGCAAGGGATATGAAAGAGAAAAATGTCCCGTTGTTCTTGGGGCCAGGCTCAATGTGAAGGAAGGGGAGAAGGTAAAGAAAGGGAAAATGCTTGCGGAATGGGATCCTTATACGACCCCTATAATTTCGGAGGTTCCGGGAGTTGCAAGGTTTAAGGACCTTGAACCCGGGGTTACTTACAAGGAGCAAGTGGACGAAGTCACGGGTGTCTTCAAGAGGGTCGTAGTTGAGACTAAGAATCTCGAAATGCACCCTACGCTTGATATCGAAATAAGAGCCGAAAACTTGGAATCTCAGGAAAATGGCTCCGTGAAGAAGGAGAAGAGAATACCTTATTCGCTTCCCGTAGGCGCCATAATAGAGGTCGTGGACAAGGATGATATAGAGGCGGGAGATGTGCTCGCCAAAATTCCGAGAGCGACATCAAAAACAAAAGACATTACCGGAGGACTTCCAAGAGTCGCAGAGCTTTTCGAAGCTAGAGTGCCTAAAGACCCAGCGGTTGTAAGCGAAATCGACGGAAGTATTTCCTACGGAAAAGATATCAAGGGGAAAAAGAGGGTCGTGGTAACTCCGGAAATGGGGGAACCCAAAGAATATACTGTGCCTAGGGGAAAACACATATTGGTCAGGGAAGGGGAGTTTGTGTCTTCGGGCGACCAGCTTGTTGACGGTGCGGTTAATCCTCACGATATTCTGAATATTATGGGAGATAAAGCCCTTGCGAACTATATGGTTAATGAAATCCAGGAAGTCTACAGACTCCAGGGCGTAAAGATTAACGACAAGCATATAGAGGTTATAGTCAAGCAGATGCTCAAAAGGGTAAAGATAAAAGATCCGGGTGACACCACGATGCTTGTCGGCGAGGCTATAGAGAAAAATATTTTCTTCGAGGAAAACGGAAAGATCGTTGAAGAAGGCGGAACTCCGGCAGCGGCCGAACCGCTTCTTCTGGGTATAACCCGCGCCTCATTGAGTACGCGCAGCTGGCTTTCCGCGGCGTCTTTTCAGGAAACCACCAGAGTTCTTACGGAGGCTTCTTGCGAGGGCAGAGAAGACAATCTCAGGGGACTCAAGGAAAACGTCATTGTGGGCAGGTTGATTCCAGCTGGTACCGGCCTTCCCATGTACAGGGACATAAGTATAGAGACCGAGGTGCCGGAAATACCCGTACCGGTACCGGAAATTGAAGAAAAGAGCGAAGATGTGGTGCTAGAAGACTGATATTTCCCCTGCGGTCTGCTTCTTTCTTTTGATCAGCCATGGAAAAAAGCTACAACCCTGCGGAGGTTGAAGGGAGAATTTATGATTTCTGGATCTCCGCAGGACTTCACAAATCCGAAATAACGAACTCGGCAAAGGTTTTCTCGATTGTTATTCCCCCTCCTAACGTAACGGGGTCGTTGCACATAGGCCACGCTCTTAACAACACCATCCAAGACATTCTGATCAGGTACAAGAGAATGAAGAATTTTGACGTTCTCTGGGTTCCGGGCACGGATCACGCCGGTATTGCCACTCAGATGATGGTTGAAAAAGAACTTGCTTCCGAGGGACTAACCAAAAACGATCTTGGCAGGGAGAAATTTCTTGAGAGGATCTGGCAGTGGAAGGAGAACTCCGGCAGCCGCATTACAGAACAGCTTAAAAGACTCGGAGCGCTTCCCGACTGGGAAATGGAACGTTTTACCCTCGATGAGGGTCTTTCAGAAGCGGTAAGAAAAGTTTTTGTTGATCTTTACTCCCAAGGACTTATCTACAGAGACAAAAGACTTGTTAACTGGGATCCCGCGCTTCGTACCGCCATATCGGATCTGGAAGTGGAACAGAAGGAAACTCAGGGAAGCTACTGGTATATAAGGTATCCGATAGAAGGGGATGATGGTTTGTCGGTTACGGTGGCTACAACGCGCCCCGAGACCATGCTTGGAGACACGGCCGTTGCTGTTCATCCGGATGATCCAAGATATGCTGCCTTGGTGGGCAGAAACGCGGTTTTGCCCCTCGTGGGGAGGAAGATTCCCGTAATAGCCGATGAATACAGCGATCCTGAGAAGGGCACTGGAGCCGTAAAGATAACTCCGGGACATGATTTTAACGATTTTGAAGTCGGAAAGCGAAACAGCCTTGATATCATAAACATTCTAGATGAAGGGGGATATATAAGAGGCGACGTTCCCGAAAAATATGCGGGGCTTGAGAGATTTGAGGCGAGAAAAGCTGTCCTCAAGGATCTTGAGGATAAGGGGTTTCTGGTAAAGGTTGAACAGACGGTTCATACGGTTCCTTACGGTGACCGCTCAGGGGCGGTTGTGGAACCCTGGTTGACTGATCAGTGGTACGTAAATGCCGGGGAACTTGCTGCTCAAGCCATTTCGTGCGTGGAGCGGGGAGAGATACGTTTTCATCCCGGGTTCTGGGAAAACACTTATTTTGAATGGATGAGAAACATAGAGCCTTGGTGTATTTCAAGACAGCTTTGGTGGGGTCACCGCATACCTGCGTGGTACGGGCCTGACGGAGAGATTTTCGTTAATATGAACGAGCACGAGGCAGTGGCCAGTGCGAAGAAGCATTACGGCGAAGAAGTTGAACTCGTTAGAGACCCTGATGTTCTGGATACATGGTTTTCTTCCGGACTCTGGCCTTTTTCCACCCTCGGATGGCCTGAGGATACCGAAGCGCTCAGGCATTACTATCCGACGTCGTGTCTGGTTACCGGATTCGACATTATCTTTTTCTGGGTCGCGAGAATGATAATGCTGGGACTTAAGTTCAAGAAAGATGTGCCATTTAGGGATGTTTACGTGCATGGCCTCATAAGGGATGCAAAGGGCCGCAAGATGAGCAAGACAACGGGCAACGTGATTGATCCTATTGACGTGATCGAAGAATACGGTGCCGACGCGCTTCGTTTCTCCCTCGCGGCGCTTGCAGCTCAGGGAAGAGATATAAAACTTACCTTTCCTGTTATTGAGGGATACAGAAATTTCATGAACAAGATCTGGAACGCGACGAGGTTTGTGTTTATGAACCTTGAACCGGAGCTTGTTTCCGACTCTGATATTGATACACATTGTCTAAGCGTTCCCGACAGGTGGATTCTTACCAGACTGAATATCACATTGGGGGAAGTTGAGGAATTCGTCGAAAACTACGAATTCGACAAGGCTTCACAGGCACTTTATCACTTTATATGGGATGATTATTGCGACTGGTATCTCGAGATATCCAAATTCTCGCTTTATGGAGAAGATGACGAGTCGAAAAAGACCACTCTTAACGTACTTGTGCGGGTTTTGCTCCGTTCTCTGCGGGCACTCCATCCTTTTACGCCTTACATTACGGAGGAAATCTTCAAAATATTCAGAGAAAAAGGAATTAGTCTTCCTAAAGATGAGGGTATTAACTCAAAGAGTATTCTCGATGCGCAGTATCCGACGCTGAGTGAAAATGAGATGTTCAAAGAGGAGTCCGGGCAGATAGAGCTTATAAAAAGCGTTGTCACCGGAATAAGGAACCTGCGAGCCACTATGGGAGTTCATCCTTCGGAAAAGGTGCTGATTCATCTTAATTCTGAAAATGATAAAGTGGAGAACGTTTTAAGGGGAAATCTTGAGATTATCCTCGGTATGGCTTCTCTTGGCGATTGCGTTGTCTGCGGTGAAGATTCTCCCGGCAAGGCAGTCTCGGAAGTTGTTTCGGGAGTAGAAATAGTTATGCCGGTTGAAAATCTGCTTGATCTTGAGGAGGAGATTTCCAGGTTGAGCAAAGACCTGGCTAAAGTCTCACAGGAACTTAAAAGAACCGAAGGCAAGCTTGCAAACAGGGATTTTATCGACCGTGCTCCTGAGGATGTTGTGGAAAAGGAAAGAGGAAAGCTGGATGAGTTTCAAAACCACAAAAAAAAGCTTGAGGAAATTCTCAAGAAGCTTTCAACTGTGTAGCTTGGACCGCTATCTCAATACATTACGGTAAACCTAAAAAAGGTCCATCTGTTGATGCGATACTTTTTCGTCCGTTATTTCTACCGGATAATTACCGTCAAAACACGCAAAACAGTAGTTTGCTCTTCCGTTAGGGGATTTGTCGCCGTTAGTGACGGCTTTTGTTATTCCCTCCGCGCTTAGGTATCCCAGAGTATCTGAAGTTATGTAGTCCTTTATTTCTTCCACTTCGAGCGAATGCGCTATGAGTTCTTCTTTAAGAGGGGTATCTATACCGTAGTAGCATGAAAACTTCATTGGAGGAGAACTTATTCTCATGTGAACTTCCTTGGCACCGGCATCACGTATCATCTTGACAATTTTTCTGCTGGTTGTGCCTCGCACTATGGAATCATCGACTACCACTACTTTTTTGCCGTTTATAACCTCTTTTATCACGCTGAGCTTCAGTTTCACGCTGAAGTTTCTTATTGCCTGTTGAGGTTGAATAAAGGTTCTTCCGATATAGTGGCTTCGCAGAAACCCTGTTTCAAAGGGAATTCCCAGTTGCTCCGCGTATCCCATGGCCGCTGGCGTCCCTGAATCGGGTACGGCTACGACGATATCTGCGTCTGCCGGAGACTCGATTGCGAGTTGCTTACCCATGCTTTTTCTCATCTGATAAATGCTTCTTCCCTGAAGAGACGAATCGGGTCTCGAAAAATATATGTTTTCGAACACGCAGTATTTGTGTTGTTTTTTCGGAAGCGGCTTGAATGACCTGATTCCGTTCTCGTTTATGAACACTATTTCCCCTGGTTCTATTTCCCTTATATAATCGGCTCCTATGAGTTCAAAAGCACATGTTTCGGATGCCACAACGTAAGAGTTATCAATTTTTCCAAGAACAAGGGGCCTGAATCCATGGGGGTCACGTGCGGCCACCAGACCTTTGGGTGTTAGAAATACAAGAGAATATGCGCCCTTGCATTCAGTAAGGGCTTCTATGATTCTTTTGAGAAAGGTTTTTTCCTTTGATCTTGCTATTAGGTGTACTATTACCTCGGTATCCGTTGTTGATTGAAAGATAGAACCTTCTTTTTCAAGCTTGTGTCTTAGCACTCTTGCATTTGTAAGGTTGCCGTTATGCCCAACAGCGAGTTCCCCTTTCTCGTAATTCATTATCAGGGGTTGAGTATTCTTGATGTTGCTTGAGCCTGTTGTGGAATATCTAACATGGCCGATTGCGGTAGTGCCTTGCAGCTTTAATATTGATTCTTCGTCAAAAACCTCGGTTACAAGCCCCATTTTCCGGTGAGAATAGAGCTTTTTGCCGTCGGTTGACACTATGCCGGCACTTTCCTGTCCTCTGTGCTGAAGAGAGTAGAGGCCAAGATAGGTAAAGTTGGCGGCAGCGGGATGGTCATATATTCCAAAAACTCCACACTCTTCGCGTAGCTTTGCCATTTTTACCCCTCTGTGACTGAAAGGCTTTTCTGAAAACCCATGGACCATGCGTCATGAACTATTGAGATTTTCATGTCAATTGAGTCTGTAACGCAAAACCTGTCTTCATCAACGACCACTCCGGCACGCAGAGCGGGAACACCATAATCGTCTGCTATCTCTTTTATCTTTTCCCAGCTGTTTTCGCTTATACTCGCTATTACTCTAGATTGTGTCTCGGAGAAAAGAAACAGATCGTTTCTAAGAAAGTTTTCATTTATGTTGGGCGCTTCTACCAGAACCCCTCTCGTACCGTCTGGACTGAAGCAACATTCCGCAAGCGCTACAGCAAAGCCGCCCTCAGATATATCATGCGCCGATTTAATTATACTTTGAGAAGCGCACGCAATCAACAGCTCGGCAAGTCTTTTTTCTTTATCAAGATCAATTGAGGGTGGTTCACCGTCAATCAAGCCATGTGAGGTCTTCAGATACTCACTTCCTCCTATATCTTCTTCTATCGCTCCTCCGAGCAGTATCACTAAGTCTCCAGGGTCCTGAAACCAAGGAGTGACGATTTTATTCGTATCTTTTATAAGACCTACCATTGCCACAGTCGGGGTAGGGAATATGGCAACACCTTCGGTTTCGTTGTAAAGACTGACGTTACCGCTTACAACCGGTGTATTAAATACTTTTGCAGCTTCCGACATACCTTCAACGCTTTCTGAGAACTGCCACATTATCTCGGGATTCTCAGGGTTTCCAAAATTAAGACAATCCGTGATTGCTAGAGGAGAAGCACCACAGCAGGCCAGATTCCTGACACTTTCTGCAACAGCTATTTTGCTTCCTTCACGAGGGTTTAGGTAGCAGTATCTAGAGTTTACATTAGATGTCATGGCAATCCCTTTTCCCGTTCCCTTGAGTCTTATTATCGCGCAATCGGCTCCTGGTCCCAAAACGGTATCGGTTCTTACCATATAGTCGTACTGCTCGTACACCCATTTTTTGCTCGAAACAGTCGGAGAAGACAGAATTTCAAGAAAAACTTTCTGGATGTCCACAGGTTCAGGGAGATTTTCCGGATTTAGCTTCTCTGGTTTTTCCAGGTAGTCCGGCTTTTTTATCGGTCTTTTGTAAGTCGGCGCACCCGAGGTTATAAGACTCACGGGCAGATCCGCGACTATGGTTTCTCCTTCCACGACAGTAAGTTTTCCCGAATCGGTCACCTTGCCGATAATTGAGAAATCAAGGTTCCATTTCCTGAAAATATCTTGGGCTGTATTTTCTTTGCCCTTTTCCAGGACTACGAGCATTCTCTCCTGCGATTCGGAAAGCAAGACTTCATAAGGGGTCATATTTTCTTCCCGCCTGGGAACTTTGTCGATCTTAATCTCGAGACCGGTTCCCGCACGATCAGCCATCTCTGTTGAAGAAGATGTAAGTCCCGCAGCTCCCATGTCCTGTATCCCGACAACACAGTCCGTTTTAAACAGCTCCAAGCAGGCTTCAAGCAGAAGTTTTTCAGTAAACGGATCCCCCACCTGCACTGCGGGCCTTTTTTCTTCGGTTTCCTCAGTAAAAGTGTCTGATGCCATAATGGCTCCCTGTATTCCGTCTCTTCCGGTCTTCGATCCGACGTATATTACGGGATTTCCCTCACCCGACGCATATCCGCGGAAAATATTATCTTTTTTGGTTACTCCGAGAGCAAAGGCGTTTACCAGGGGGTTTCCATTGTAGCAGTCATCAAAATATATGTCTCCTCCTATTGTGGGGATTCCCATGCAGTTTCCATAACCCGCTATCCCCGAGACCACTCCTTCAACGAGGAATTTCGTTTTCTGAAGATGTGGGTTACCGAACCGGAGGGAGTTTAAAAGTGCCACAGGTCTTGCTCCCATGGTAAATATATCCCTGAGTATCCCTCCGACCCCTGTTGCAGCGCCTTGGTAAGGTTCTATGAAAGAGGGATGATTGTGACTTTCCATTTTAAAAACGACGCAGTAGTCATCCCCTATATCTACAACTCCGGCGTTTTCTCCCGGACCCTGTATCACCTGTTTTCCCGTCGTTGGGAATTTTCGAAGGTGCACCTTGGAACTTTTGTAGGAGCAGTGTTCAGACCACATGGCTCCGAGGACTCCAATTTCGGTTGAGTTCGGTTCTCTGCCCAAGGTTTCGACTATCTTTTCGAATTCACTCTCGGTGAGACCGTGATCCATGGCGAATTGAAGAGATGCTTTGTTCTTCATTTGTCCCCTGGGGGCTGGATGAACTTTGTTGTCTTGGGTATGTCCATATCCCTGAAAAGATATCTTTTTATTTTTCTGGTGGTTGTTTTCGGCAATTCTTCTCGGGCAATTGCGAAATGGCTGATTCTTTTGTGGGGTTCAAGCCGGCGGTTAAGCTTGGTTATCTCGCTTTTAAGAATGTTCCAGATTCTTTCGTCGTCTCCGCGCTGCGGGGACTGCCCGAGTTTTTTGGAAATCCCCTCCGCATCTGGAAATATAACGGCCAATATCCTTTTATCATCCGGGCTGAATACAATCGCTTCTTCAACCGTTTCAAGCGGGGTGAGCTTCTCCTCGATTTCCTCGGGAGAGATGTTCTTTCCTCCCTTAGTTACGATAACCGATTTTTTTCTTCCCGTTATGTACAGATAGCCTTCATGATCAAAATAACCCAGGTCGCCGGTCCTGAGCCAGCCGTCATCCGAGAGGATTTCTCTTGTCGCACCGGGGTTTTTGTAGTAGCCGCTCATTACGTTCGCACCCCTCACGCATATCTCTCCGATTCCTTCTGAATCTACATCTCTTATTTCGACCTCGCTGTTTTCAAGCACCATGCCGCCGCTTGCGTTTTTCGGTTTCAAAAAAGGGTTTGCGGCTATAACCGCGGATGTTTCACTCATTCCGTATCCCTGCAAGAGTGGGAATTCATATCTTTCAAGTCCCTCGGAAACCGGCTCTGAAAGAGCGGCTCCGCCGCTTATTATAAGTCTAAGGCGGTCAAGACCCAGGCGTTTTTTCGCCATTTTTCCGAAAAGTTTGGAGGGCAGGGCTCTTGTGAGAAAATTTTTCGCTTTAGTTTGTTCGATTCTCTGGAGCAGTTTCTCAAGCACCAAAGGGGTGTTAAGCCACACCGAAGGTCTTGCGACTTTAAGGTCAGAGAGCATTTCCCTCGGCTTTATGCTTCTTGAGAAAAACACTGCCTGCCCGCAGTAAAAAGACAGCAGTATTCCGACTATTCTCTCGTATACGTGGTGGATGGGCAGTATGGAAAAAGCCGTGTCTTTATCCGTTATGGGAAAAGCGCTGTAAAGTGTCTCTAGGTTTGACATTATGCTTCCATGGGAAAGCATTACGCCTTTGGGATTACCTGTGGTTCCCGAGGTAAAAACTATATCGGTTATGTCTTGGGGCTCTGATTTTTCTGCGGGCACGGTTTTTTCGGTGTCCATCTGGGTTCCCCGAGCTTTGTCCATCGGTATTAAGTGCTCAACCGTTGCGGTGTTTCCCAAGACCTCCGCGAATCCCGCCGAGGCGATAAGAAATCTCGAATCTGAAAGTCCCAGTACCTGTTTTACGTGCTCTGTCCTTGCCCTTGCGTCAAGTGGGACAGCTATGGCGCCTGCCCAGATTACCGCAAAGTAAGAAATAGCCCACTCGGGGCTGTTTTCCCCGACAATAGCCACATGGTCTCCTTTCTTGAGACCAAGAGCCCTGAGATAGGCTGAGAACTCTGTGGAAAGTACGAAAACTTCACTGAAAGTAAAGGAGCTTACGGACAGGTCTTTTTTTCTTATGGAATACGCGATCTTGTCTGCGTACAGAGAGGCTTTTTTCTCAAGCATCTGCTGGATCGTGGTTATCTGGCTTCCGCTTCTTATTGTAGGGAGCCTTTTTTCTGTGCGGGAGAGTCTTTTCATCTAGACGGTATTTTTCTAGATTATTTCCTTTAGATCTTTTAGGTCTGTTACGATGAATTTAGGTTCTGCTCGAGTGAACTGTTCTTTTCTTTTTACCCATACAGAATCAATCCCGCAGTTAGAAGATCCTATTATGTCCGCCTCCGGATTATCCCCTATGAAAATGGCGTCTGATGGACTCTCACCGAGTCTTGCAAGGGCAAATTCAAATATTTCCCTGTGAGGTTTTCTCCAGCCCACGTCTTCTGAAATCACTATATGTTCGAAAAAATCCGCGATTCCGAATTTCGCAAGCAGGTTCTGCGCCGTGGGAGCATGATCAAAGTTCGAGACAACCGAAAGCCTGTATCCCTTTTCCTTGAGATAGGAAAGAATCTCCGTGTGGTGCTTAGGGTATACCATGGCTCCGCAGAGGCTTTCCATGTGTGAACATACAAACTTCTCAAGCACATCGTCATCTCTTCTTAAA
Organism: Thermodesulfobacteriota bacterium; assembly: GCA_965229995.1. Taxonomy (GTDB): domain Bacteria; phylum Desulfobacterota_D; class UBA1144; order Nemesobacterales; family Nemesobacteraceae; genus Nemesobacter. Next base: position 787,963 of record OZ245933.1, read on the forward strand.
CCTGTTTTCTCCATGAATATCTCGAATCTTTTTCTGTTCGGATACTCTCTTAAATCCTTTTCCCTCAGTTCCAGAAGTTCTCTGTGACTTTCAACGAAAGATCCGTAGAAATCCGTAAATTCCATTTCTCCGAGGCTGCTTCGCATTTGTGTGAAAACGTGCTGCGCCGTGGAATTCCAGGTTTCTCCGTTAAGGGTTACCTTCGGCAGAAGAGACGGTCTGAACATTACAAGCGTGTCAAAAAGATCAAAAAGCACTGCCGAGTATCTTTTCATCAGGTTTTATGCGGGAAGTTATCCAAGCGATCTTTCAAATATGACTTCTATTATCTTATCGTGAAGACCCAGTGGTTCCGTGACTTTGTAACTTACTTCTGGAAAATCCTGTGCCGCGTCAGCTACCATCCTGGGTATATCGGATTTTGAGTGCCTTCCCGGTACGAGAAAATACGGGTGGACCGTTATGTCGTTTGCTCCGGCCGCGACGCATTTGCGAAAAGCGTCTTTTATAGACGGTTCACAAAGTTCCATGTGGCAGTGTTCAACCATATCAAACGGCGATCCGCGGTGATTCCTTACTTTTCTGGCTACCTCTTCAAGAAGGGCGTTTGCCTCTTTTACCGTGCTCCCGTGATCGACCAGTATTAGAGCCTTCATTGCTCAGTTTCTTTGCGAGTGGCGTTTTATGGTCTCAAGAACTATCTCCGCTGACCTGCGGAACTCATCGAGCAGAAGATATTCGTTTACCGTGTGAAGCTCGTACATGCCCGTTCCCAGGTTTACGCACTCGATTCCCTTTTCGTTTATGTAGTTTGCGTCACATCCTCCGCCGCTTGTGTGAAGTTTTATGTCGTGGCGCAGGTTTGCCGCAGCTTCAAGGACAAGGTTTGTTACAGTTGCCTGCGGGGAGACGTTCATTACGGGATATACGCGTTCTATTTCGACTTCGGCCCGCGCGCCGAGTCGTTCTCCGTCAAGAAAAAGCTCTCTGCTTTTTGCCGCTTCCAGAAAGCAGTCACGCATATGCTGTGTCTGCGCGTCAAGTTTTCCTTCATCGTGGCTTCGCGCCTCGGCCGTTATTTCGACGAGACCCGGGACTATGTTTGTGGCGGACCCTCCCTTTATCTTTCCTATGTTTGCGGTTGTCTCATAGTCTATTCTTCCGAGATTCATTCTCGAGATCGCGTCGCTTAGGACTTCTACAGCGCTTATTCCGTTTTCCGGGCAAAGTCCCGAATGTGCTTCAACGCCGTGTATCTTTACCTCCATAATATCGGAGCACGGGCACCGCAGGACAAGTCTCTCAGGAGTACTGCTGTCAAGAACTATCCCGTAGAGACTTTTAAAACTTGAAGGGTCAAGAAACTTCGCTCCGAGAAGACCGATTTCCTCGCAGATGGTAAACGCAACTTCTATGTCCGCGTGGGGAATATCATTCTCCTTAAGCGTTCGAAGCACCTCGACTATTATCGATACCCCGCTTTTATCGTCGCTTCCGAGTATCGTCGTGCCGTCGCTTCTCATTACGCCGTTTTCCACGCTAGGTTTTATTCCCTCTCCGGGGCTTACGGTGTCCATGTGAGAGCAGAGAAAGAAGGGAGGAACATCTTTCTTCGTTCCGGGAAGCTTGACTATCAGATTGCCTATGTTTCCCCCGACTTTGTCTCCTGCATCGTCGTAAAAACAGTCGGCTCCTAGATCCTTCATCTCTTCCTCAAGCCTTCGGGCGACATCTTCTTCCTTTCTTGATGGACTGTCTATCCGTATGATATCCATCAGATGGCTGGTCATTCTTTCTTCTTGAATCATTGGTAATTTTCTCTTTTTAGGTGGAGTAAACGATTAAATCATATTTGAAAAGAGATCATATTAAAAGGATCTTTTTGTTCTGTTAGGTGTTAGTAGTGTAGAATTACTTTATTATTGGAATATCGGCATCCTAGCCGTATTTTGAAATCTGGATTAAATGGTGAAAAAATGGAGTTCTCTCTGATAAAAGATGATGTTGCCAACATTGAGTCGGATTCAATTGTTTTTCTCTGTTATGAAGAGCAGAGATTTCCTGCCGCTGCCAGGAAAATAGACAGTAAACTCAGAGGGTTTCTCTCAGACAAAGTGAAGGTGTCCGATTTTAAGGGCGCCTTTGGAAAAACAGTTCTTGTTGATACCCCAGGCGATTTCAATACGAAGACAGTCGTCCTGCTGGGGCTCGGGAAAAAAGAAAATTTCGGGCCTCTTGAGGCTTTTCGCGCCGCAAACACCGCGGTTGCAAGAACCGGCCGGTATTCCCGTACAGTTTCCGTTGATTTTTCTAATGTGGACAGAAAGTTTCTTAAAATCTTTCTTGAGGGCATGGCCTGCGGTTCTTATGAGTACGGAAAGTTTAAGTCCTCGGGAAGAAAGAAAAACCGTATAGAGAAAGTGTGTATAGCGTCAAGAAGAATTTCCGCCAATTATTTCAGCACCGAAGCTGCACACGCTTGTGCCGTCTCAGAGGGTGTGGCTTTTTCAAGAGATCTTGTGAACGATCCTCCGAACATGCTTACTCCCTCAATTCTCGCGGAGCATGCGCTTTCAATCTCCGAAGGGTCAGAATATATCAGTTGCGAGGTTCTCGGCAGGGAAGAGATAAGGGAAATGGGAATGGGAGGGCTCTCTGCGGTCTCTTTTGGAAGTAGCGAACCCCCGAGATTCATCCATCTTTCCTATTCCTCTCCCGTAAAATCCCGCAAAAAAGTCGCTATTGTCGGCAAGGGAATAACTTTTGATTCGGGAGGCCTGTGTCTTAAGCCTGCAGACAGTATGAGAACGATGAAAATGGACATGTCAGGTGCCGCGGTCGTACTGGGCACCATGAAAGCGCTTGGAGAGCTGAGACCGAGCGTTAACGTTCACGGTATTATCCCGGCAACCGAGAATATGACCGGCGCTTCGGCCTACAAACCGGACGATGTTGTAACGGCTCTTAATGGCAAGACGATAGAAATTATAAACACCGACGCGGAAGGCAGGGTGGTACTTTCTGATGCACTTAGTTACGCGGTCCGCCTCGGGGTTTCCGAGATAGTGGATCTCGCGACTCTTACCGGTGCCTGTATAGTCGCACTCGGCCTTCACAACGCCGGAGTTATGGGTAATAACACGAATCTTGTGAGGTCGGTTTTAGATTCCGCGCGTGATGTCGGCGAGAAGATGTGGGAACTTCCTCTTGATACCGAATTAAGAGAAGAGATAAGAAGTCGCGTAGCTGACGTTAAAAACGTCGGAAGCAGATGGGGTGGGGCGATAACTGCGGCACTTTTCCTTGAGAATTTCGTTTCGGCTGTTCCGTGGGTTCATATAGATATAGCTGGCCCATCATACGTGGAAAAAACTTCGGATTGGTATCAGTACGGGGCAACTGGGTTCGGGGTGAGAACCCTAGTTAACTACCTTATGGAAAGATAGGTTTTTCACTAGTTAACTTTTGCTTGAAGGGGAAAGACAGTTCAGGGGAGATAATGAAGCCAGTGCTCAAATTTCGCGTCTTCTCCTTTTATTACGGCAAAATACCTTCTCTGGAGTCTTTTCGTTATTTCTCCAGGTTTCCCTGAACCTATCTTTTTGCCGTCAACTTCCCTAATAGGAGTCACTTCAGCAGCCGTGCCGGTGAAAAAGGCCTCATCCGCGATATAAAGCTCGTCTCTTGTGAAACGCTGCTCTTTTACCGTAATGCCTTCGTCGTCGGCGATATCCAGAACGCACTTTCTAGTTATCCCTTCCAGTATGGAAGTTAGAGGTGGAGTTTTGAGAATCCCGTTTCTCACGATGAAGATGTTTTCCCCACTTCCTTCGGCCACGTAGCCTTCTGAATCAAGCAGTATTCCCTCATCGAAGCCGAGATCGGCGGCCTCCTGCCTGGCCATTACGGAATTTACGTAATTTCCGCATATCTTGGCCTTGGTCATAAATGAGTTAACGTGCATTCTCGTATAAGAGGAAATCTTTGCCCTGATCCCGTTGGTGATTGCGTCGTCGCCTAGATATGTTCCCCATGACCATACGGCTATCGCCACGTTTATGACGTTATCTCCTGGGAGCACCCCTTTTTTCCCCGGTCCGATAAAAGCTATGGGTCTTATGTAAGCTTCATCAAGTTTGTTTTCACGCAGAAGATCCACCACCGCGTCGCAGAGAGTTTGTATCTCATATGGAATCTTTATGCCGGCCACGTGCGCCGAGGCGTAAAGTCTTTGCATGTGTTCGGTGAGTTTTAATACGGCTGATTTTCCGTTAGAGCATTTATAAGCTCTTATACCTTCAAAGGCGCCAAGGCCGTAGTGCAGAGTATGGGTAAGTACATGCACGTTCGCCTCATCCCAAGGTACTGTTTTTCCGTTAAACCATATTTTGGATTGGTCTGCTGACATAAGTTGCTATCACAGTTCGAGGAAAGAAAACTTTGGAAACATTATTATTATTCCCCTTTTCAATGTCAAGCTTGATCGAGGATTGGTATGGTGATTACAGACCGGACGTGAATTTCCGGGAATTTCTGCGTGGGCACGAGTCTTTACGGCTGATATCCGACGAAGATATCGGGGTGGAAATTGATATTCCTACCTTGGTTCCAAATGTTCTTCGATTATCCTGCTCATTTCCCGAGAGAATTTCGATCTTGGAATAACGAGGTCTACTCCCCTTTGCCCGAATTTGTCGGCAAGCTCTCGTTCTACGTGCGGCAGATATCCTATACAGAAGATTTTTTCATGTTTCGGAGAGTCTTTAAGCTCAGTGAAGACCTCTTCTGCATCAATTTTCTTTGAAGCAAGATCAATAATTACGAGATCAATTGTTTCCCCTTCAATTTTATCTTGGAACTCCTTGTGATTTTTTACCTTGATTATAGATATATCAAGGTTTTTTGCCGCGTTCTCGATTTTTGACGAGAAAAACATGTCGTCAGCAACTACACAGATTGTTTTTCCTGGAACTTCCATTTCCTTGGAACAAAGATTCCCGCTTCGACTGAATCCTACAAGTCTTAAATGGATTTGAAAAGAGCTAACCCACTTTTCGAGTTTCGATAAAGCACATGGGGCAGGACTTATAGATTCTTATGCAGCCTTATGAGTGTGGACACCTATGTGCTTTGCTTTTTCAAACAGAAAGTCGATAAAAATTATAAAACATTGAGAAAACTGCTAATATATGCGGAAAGGCAATTCTACTATCTGATAGAAGTGCTTTTCCGCTCAAGGAGGATAATATGAAGGCTACTTTGATTGCTTTTCTTGTGGCAATGATCTTTGGGATTAACCCGATTTTTGAAAAACTCAGTCTGAAAGATGCTTCTCCGCTTTCGGTAATCACGATAAGGTTTGTTTTCACTTCGTTGTGTCTGGTGTGTTTAGTTCTGGCTACGGGCAGGTTTGCCCAGGTCATTAATGTCGACGGCCGGACACTTTTCTGGATACTTCTGTCGGGACTAATCGGAGGATTGATCGGTCTTTTTCTCTATTTCACGGCTCTTCAGATGGCCGATACGTCAAAAATTATTGCGATAGTGGCCACTTTTCCCATGTTTACAGCCATCTATGCTTATCTTTTTCTGGGAGAAACCCCAGGGCCCATGAGGATTGCGGGAATCGCTTTTATTGTTATCGGTTCCATACTGATTGAGTGGAACCTGCTTGCGGACTAACGCGCCTATATGTCCAAGGATTCTATGTAATCGCGGAATTCTTCAGCCATGTCCGGATGCCCATGACTTGATGCTGCCCGGACACCTTTTTCATATGCATCTTTCGCTTGGTCTTGCATTCCAAGTTCGGTGTAGCAATGGCCAAGTATTCTGTAAGCGGCTCCTTCGTCATCTTTAAGTTCAAGGTAGGCGTTAATTGTCTCTATGGTCTCCTCGTAACGGTTAAGTTTGAAATACTCATTTGCAAGACTGTAGTAAACAAGAGGAGTTGCAGGGTTTTTCTCAAGTAATTTCTTAAATTTCTGAATTCTTTCTTCCGACATTTTTAAACTACCAATCTCGGCTCTAAAAGCCTTTAGTTTATCTCTTTTTTGTCTTTCAGCGTGAAGTTTTCGAAACCGAAAACGCCCATGAAATTTTTTATGACGGACCGCGTGACGTCATCCATTCTAACATTCTCTTCGTTTCCAAGCCAACTTCCGATAGACGTTATTCTCACGTCCGTTATTCCGCAGGAGAGGATCAAATCGAAATAATCAAGATTCGTGCTGACGTTAAGAGCAAAACCATGGTAGGTCACCCATTTCCTGATGGCTATCCCTATAGATGCTATTTTGCTTCTTTTTGCCCAGACTCCAGTGATCCCATCTATTCTTCTGCCTTCGATGTCAAAGTCGCGAAGAGTCCTTATAATCACTTCTTCAATACTTCTTAGGTGCTTACGAATGTCCATTCCGTGATTTTTGAGGTTCAGTATGGGGTAGCCGACAATTTGGCCGGGACCGTGAAAAGTTATGTCTCCTCCCCTTGATGCATGCACGAAGGAAACTCCGTGTTTTTCAAGATATTCCTTTCTTACAAGCAGGTTTTCCGTGTTTCCCTTCCTTCCGGTAGTGATCGTCGGCGGGTGTTCAAGCAGGATAAGGGAATCTTGTATTTCTTCCGCGATTCTTTTAGCGAGAAGATTTTCCTGGTATTCAAGCGCCTTTTCGTAGGGAACCGTCCCGAGTTTGTATATATCTATGGTACTCATTGGGGCAGTGACTAAATATTCTGCGCCTCAGAAGTTTCTTACTCTTCCAAGCGCGTCAAGAGCTGCTTCCATTACGGCTTCCGAAAGGGTTGGGTGGGCGTGCTGGGTAGTGGCTATTTCGTACGGTGTTGTCTCTAAGGTTTTCGCCACTCCGATTTCTGCAATCATCTCAGTTGCTCCATGGCCTATTATGTGAGTTCCGAGAAGCTCCTTTGTTTTCGAGTCGAAAACCATTTTCACAAAGCCGTCCGTTTCTCCGACCGCGACCGCTTTCCCAACAGCCTTGAAAGGGAATTTTCCTATATCTACGTCATAACCTTGGTCTTTTGCCTGTTTTTCCGTAAGGCCGATCATAGCCACTTCCGGCTGACAGTAAACGCATCCGGGAATTGAGTCGTAATGTACTTTGGAGTTCATTCCCTTCATTCTTTCAACCGCGACGACTCCTTCCTCCGAAGCCTTGTGCGCGAGCATGGGACCTCCGATTACATCTCCGATTGCGTAGATATCGGCACAGGTGGTCATGTAGTCCTCATCCGTTTTTATAAATCCTCTTTCATCAAGTTCAACGCCCACATCTTCAAGACCCATGCTGTCACCAGCACCATAGAAGGCAAAAGAGGTCGGCGCGGCGTTTGCGATGGCTTTTCTTCCGACCGATACCAAGACCATATCGGCTTTTAGTGCTGTCTGTTTTCCAGAAACCATGCTTTCCACCGTCAGGGTTGCAGAACTTGGGTTTTTCTTAAGGGATTTGTACACAGTCTCCGTAAGAATGGTCATTCCCTGCTTCGTGAAGATTTTCTTTGCCTCTTTCGCTACTTCCTCGTCGGCTCCCTGCAAGATCTGTTTTTCCATCTCAACTATGGTCACCTTGCTTCCAAAAGAGTTGTACACATAGGCAAACTCCATTCCTATGTATCCCCCGCCTATTATTACGACTGAGCGGGGAACCTCGGTGTGCATTATTGCCTCGTCACTTGTCATTACCACTTTTCCGTCGATTTTAAGGCCGGGCAGCGTTCTTGGGACAGAACCCGTGGCAAGAAGTATCCGTTCGCTCTCTATGTCTTGTGAATCCTTCCCCGTAACGGAAATTCCGTGCTTTGACGTGAGCCTTCCCGTGCCGCTTATAAGGGTGATATTGTTTTTCTTGAAAAGTCCGGCGACACCTCTGTTAAGAGAAGACGAAGCTTTTCTGCTTTTTTTTATTACTTCTGAGTAGTCAAAAGAGAGCCCCTTGTGGGTAATTCCATAACTCTCCGAGTCAAGAAAATGCGAGTACATCTCGGCGCATTTGAGAATTGCCTTTGAAGGTATGCATCCCCAGTTAAGGCATACTCCCCCGGGTTTGTCCCTCTCCACGACGGCAACTTTCATCCCCATCTGGGCGGCTCTTATTGCCGATATATATCCCCCGGGACCGGATCCGATAACTGTGAGGTCGAATTTTTCCATTTCGGGGTAATTATATTTATAATCGGCGTATCGTCAAAGATTGTTGCAACTTAAAATATGTGGACCATTCAGTTGCAAGAATTACTTCAAGAATTATAGCAGTCAAACCATTGTTGAGCTCTGAAGATTCTTTCCATATGAACTCGCGAGAGTTTGCCATAAAAGTTGTGTCCTAGGTAGGTTTGCTCTCACGGTATCGAAGAAAGCTATTTAAGCAAGAATAACAGTGAGAGTTTTTGGCTTGTAAAGAGCATTGTCCGGTAATTCCACTTAATTAGCGGAACTAGTTAATTTGAGATTCTGTATGACAGTTTGGTAAGTGCAGAATTTACTTTTGATTCCGTTGACAATACAGTAGACGGAAATTATATTTCAGAAACATATGACACAATCAATCTCTCCAAGAAATAAGGCTTTTCTGGGCTTTGTGGTGGATCATTTTATTGAGACCGGAAGTCCCATCGGTTCTTCAACCCTTATATCAAAATACGATATAAAATGGTCTCCGGCCACGGTCCGCCAGGAGCTTAATTCACTTATGGAAGCGGGTTTTCTCACCCAAAGTCATATTTCTTCCGGCAGGCTTCCCACGGAGAAGGGAATAAATTATTACGTAGAGAACATTCTCCACGTGGAAAACTCACCGGATGTCGGCCTGCGGTTCCTTGAGAATGAATATGAAGGGATTGACGGCACGCTTGATCACGTGATAAGCGCTACAAGTTCAATACTTTCCGACTTTACGAAGCTTGCAGCTCTCGCGATGCTTCCCCAGAGAAACACTCTCAGAGTTAAGTCCGCAAAGCTTCTGAAAATGGGAACCAGGGAGTGTCTCCTGTTGCTGGTCTTTGAAGGCGGGCTTACGGAAAAAACTTACATAAAGCTTGCCAAACCCATTCGGGATTCCCAGGTCGAGAGGATAGGGAGTTATCTTAATCAACTGATTCTGGGCCTTACGATTGACCAGGTGCGCAAGGTGGTGCTCGAGAAAATAAAGAGAACCACTACGGAATACAATGAAATTCTTGAAAAAGTGCTTAGAATAAGCAGTGAGCTTTTCGAGAGGGAGAGAAAGGCGGGGATATTCATAAAAGGAAAGGTTTTCGTCATTGAGTCTCTTAATCTCGGAGATTCCGGTCTCTATAAGACCATAATCGAGATACTCGAGGATCAGGAACTTCTTTCCAGCCTTCTGAAGTCGGTTGTAAAAGATGGTACCTCAAAGGTTTTTGTAGGTTCAGAAAAAGGGATGCCTCGCGGCTTCAGCCTCGTGGCGGCACCTTACTGCAAAGGAAACAGCTACGGGAGTTTAGGTGTGTTCGGCCCCTCCAGAATGGACTATTCAAGAATCATCCCGCTTGTGAACTACACGGCAAAAATGGTCACGAAAAGGGTTAACGGAGAAATTACGGAATGAGTGAGAACACAATAACGGAAATTGAAGAGAAAGAGGAAAACGGCACCGAAGATCTGCAAGAGCCTGAACCTCCCGGTACTGACGGACAAGAGAAAGAGGCAGAGGAAGACTACTCCGCTGAACTCGAAGCCTTGAGGGAGAAGTATTTAAGGCTTTCGGCCGATTTTGATAACTACAAAAAAAGACTTGCGAGGGAAAAGCAGGAAATACTTGATTTCGGAAACGCGCAGAAGTTAAAGGAGCTGCTTTTCGTTCTTGACAACATTGAAAGAGCTATTGAGCTTTCTGAAGAATCGCTTGGCGAAAAAACAGACTTCGTAGCTTTTCTTGACGGAATAAAACTTGTTCACGCGCAATTTCTGGCGGGTCTAGGAAACTTCGGCGTTACACCGATAGACTCAAGCGAGGGAACTGGTTTTGACCCAAGCTACCACGAAGCTGTTTACAAGGAGCACTCGGAAACTTATGAAAGCGGAACCATAATCTCAGAGGTCCAGAAAGGCTATCTTCTCAACGGAAGATTGCTAAGACCCTCAATGGTATCCGTGTCTCAAGGTGCTGAAAAAACCTCCGAGGAAGATTCTGAAGAAAAAGACTGACGAGAACCCCCGTCCCCTAATCCCAAAATGGCTAAAGACTACTACGAAATACTTGGTGTTGAGAAAAACGCTTCCCCCGAAGATATAAAAAGTTCCTACAAGAATCTTGCCTTCAAGTACCATCCGGACCGCAACCCCGAGGATAAGAATGCCGAAGAAAAGTTCAAGGAAATAAACGAAGCCTACCAAGTGCTTAACGACAGGGATAAGAGGGCTCGTTATGACAGTTTCGGCCAGATGTCGGGTGACGGCATGGGCGGTTTTTCAGGGTTCGGCGATCTTTTCGGCGATCTCTTCGATGATGTTTTCACGGGAGGCAGGGGCAGGGGCAGGCAAGGAGAGACTCTGCAGTACAACCTTGAAGTGGATTTTGATGAAGCTGCGTTTGGGACGCAGAGAGAAGTAAAAGTCAGGAAAAGAAAACTCTGTGATGATTGCTCCGGTTCCGGAGCTGCCGTTGGAGGAGAGTCGGTTTGTAATCGTTGCGGAGGAAGAGGATCGGTTGCTTTTTCCCAAGGTCCGTTCTCAATAAGCCAGGGTTGCCCTTCGTGTGGGGGAAGCGGAAAAATTATAACGAATCCCTGTGGAAGTTGCCGGGGATCCGGCCTTTCATACACCGAGAAGGTGGTAAAGGTCAACATACCCGCCGGGATTTCCAGTGGAATGAGGCTTGTCATAAGGGGGGAAGGGGAACCTGGAGCACGTGGGGGTCCTCCGGGAGATCTCTACATACAGGTAATGGTAAGGGAACACCCTATTTTCAGACGGGACGGAAACGACATCGTGTGCGAGTTTCCGATAAGCTTTACTCAGGCGGCTCTTGGAGATGAGGTAGACGTTCCGATTCTAAAGGGTACCACCAAGATGAAAATCCCCGCCGGAACGCAGCCGGAACAGACCTTCAGGCTTAGAGGAAAAGGACTTGTGGATGTGGAATCCAGGAGTCTTGGCGATCAATACGTTGTGGTAAAAGTGGTAATACCGCAGAAACTCACCAGAAAACAGAAGGAAGCTTTAATGGAGTTTGCCGGAAGCTACAACGGGGGAAAAGAACCTTTGATCGAGAAATACTTAAATAAAATAAAAGAATTAATTCACTAAACCTAAAGTATTATCTAATACTCTTAAAGCTCTTGCCGCGTGTCCCCGACTCATCCTCCGGCGATTGCCGGAATAATTGATACAACATCTCCGTCGTTAAGTTTCGTGTCCACTCCGTCAAGAAACCTTATGTCTTCATTGTTCACGTAGAGATTTATGAATCTTCTTACGTTTCCGCTCTCATCACAGAGTCTGTTCTTTATGCCAGGACATTCGCTCTCGAGTTCTTCTATGAGAACGGATACCGTGGATGCTTCTATCTCAAGCTCGTCTCTGTCTCCTGAGAGTTTTCTAAGAGGGGTTGGAATTCTTACCGATACCATGTTTTTCTCCCTTTTCTTCCTTGTTTATCAGAATTTTGCTACCCACCACATACCAATGACTATAACACGTAACACTACCGTTTTTTACTGTTGTAAAGCTCTTCAAAGTCCTCAAGAGTAGGACCTATCATCTGGGGCTTTCCAAGCCTTCCCTCAACGGCATCCTGGGTCTTAAGACCGTTTCCAGTTATTGATACCACTATTGGTTCGTCGCGGGGAATCTTTTCCTGGTCTATCAGCTTTTTCGTTACTCCGAGCGTTACTCCGCCCGCGGTTTCGGTGTAAATGCCTTCAGTCCTCGCAAGAAGCTCTATCGCGTCCACTATTTCCACGTCGCTTACGTCCTCCGCCACTCCCCCGCTTTCCCTTATTATATTCATTGCGTAGTACCCGTCGGCCGGATTTCCAATAGCGAGGGATTTAGCTATAGTGTCTGGTTGTTTTACCGGCTTGAGCTCCTCCCAGTTGTTCTTAGATGCGGTCGATATAGGCGAACATCCCGTTGCTTGGGCACCGTATATTTTCGAACCCTGAGGTTCCACGATTCCAAGCAGCTCAAATTCCTTTATGGCTTTCCAGACCTTTGTGAGAAGAGAACCGCTCGCCATCGGAACCACTATGTGCTTGGGGGCTTTCCATCCGAGTTGTTCCATTATTTCAAACGCGTATGACTTGGAACCTTCGGAATAGTAGGGCCTCATGTTTATGTTCACAAAGGCCCAATTGTATTTGTCGGCGATCTGGCTGCAGAGCCTGTTTACCACGTCGTAAGTGCCTCTTACGCCTATAAGGTTCGCTCCGTAGACTATGGTGTTAAGTATTTTTGACTGTTCAAGGTCGTGGGGGATTAATATGAAGCTTTTCAGATTTCCGGAAGCGGAAATTGCGGATACGGAGTTTGCCAGATTCCCCGTGGATGCACAGCCGGTCGTCTCGAATCCGAACTCCTTTGCTTTTGAGAGGGCTACGGATACGACCCTGTCCTTAAAAGAAAGGGTGGGGTAGCAGACCGCGTCATTTTTTACGTAGATTTCCGAAACCCCAAGCGCCTCGGCCAGATTTCTTGCCCGCACAAGCGGAGTGTACCCTACCTGGGTTCCGAGAGTGGGCTCGGAGTCAAGGGGAAGAAGTTCCCTGTATCTCCATATGTTCTGCGGACGGGAAGCTATTTCTTCCCTTGAGACATGCTTTTTTATCTCGTCGTAGTTGTATACAGCTTCGAGAGGACCGAAACACATCTCACATACGTGCTTCGGTTCCTTGGGATAAAGCTCGCCGCATTCCTTGCATTTAAGAGATTCTACGAAACCCATGACGCCTCCAAAATGTCAATCGGGAGTAAAAACTACCCTAACGGCTTTTGATGTCAAAGAAATTCTGCGACTAACACGGTAGGTGTCAAGGAGTTTTTTGCTCAGCTCACCCGCAGTGCGCGTCTCCGGTCTTTTATTCGCAATGAGGCTTTCAGGTACACTTTCACGCAAAAAGGAGGCTCGGATGAACGTACTTAGCGAGGGCGGATTCTCAATACACGGCTTCAAGGTCAGCGAAAGCGACAGCAACTACAATTACCTGGTGGCGTGCGAAGAAACGGGGCAATGCGTGGTAATAGACCCGCTTGACCCAGTCACTCTTCTGAAAATCATAAGAGAGAGGGACTACAGGGTTAAATACGTCCTGAACACCCACGCGCATCCCGATCACATTTACGGAAACAATCCCATAACGAAGGTTTTTCTCTCCTCGAAGATTCTTATTCATACGATGGCTCTCGACCACGTTGCTCCAAGAAGCGAAGGTATAGAGGAAGGAGACGAGATATCGTTCGGAAAGCAGCGGCTTCAGGTGATTCATACTCCAGGGCACTGCCCGGAACACACCTCCTTTATAATCGGTGACAACATCTTTCTGGGAGATACGGTATTTGTCTCAGGATGCGGAAACGTAAAGTTCAGAGGGAAAGTCGAGGATCTTTATGAGACCTTTGCCTTTAAGCTTTCCAGTCTTTCTGACGGACTAAGGATGTTCTGCGGTCACGACTACGCGGAAACTAATCTTAGGTTCGCTCTTGAGCTTGCTCCGGAGAACGAAGATGCGAAGAAAAAGCTTGAGGAAATTCCCGAGGATAAATTTCCCCGTTCAACCCTTGGGGAGGAAAGAACATACAATCCCTTCATGAGAACGGGTGATCCGGCCCTCCTGGATGCACTCAGGGGAAAAGACCCGTCTTTGGAGAATGATCCGATGGCGGTTTTCATAAAATTAAGAGAACTCAGAAACATATGGTAGACTCCGTGCTTTTCTTTTTTCCTGTAAAGCGGCGGTTGCCGGCGGGGAAAGGAGAATATAAGATCTCTCGACAAGGTGAGCGAGAATGAATACGGAAGATGACTGCACAAAAATCTCTGCGCGGCTCGAGGCTCTTGCGGATAAAAGAATAGTTTTCCTCGACGGCGCTATGGGCACAATGATCCAAAGGCATGACCTCAAAGAAGAGGACTTCAGGGGAGATCTGTTCTCTGATCACCCGGTGGATCTAAAGGGCAATAACGACCTCCTTTCCCTTACAAGACCCGACGTCATCTATGAAATCCACAGAAAATACTTCGAAGCCGGTTGCGATATAGTTGAGACCAACACCTTTAGTTCCACCTCCATAGCTCAGGCCGATTACGGCCTCGAAAGCTGGGTGAGAGCCCTTAATGTAGAGTCGGCAAAACTCGCAAAGAAGGCAGCTTCTGACTTTATGGAGAAAAATCCCCATAGGTCATGTTTTGTTGCCGGAGCACTGGGTCCGACTAACAAGACTGCGTCAATGTCCCCTGACGTAAACGATCCGTCTTACAGGGCGGTTTCCTTTGACCAGCTCGTGGAGGCTTACCGCGAGCAGACAGAAGCTCTTGTTGAGGGAGGGGTGGATATACTTCTGCCCGAGACCACTTTTGACACCCTGAACCTCAAAGCGGCCATATACGCCATTGAAACCTTTTTCGATGCGCGTGGCGGGGACAGGATTCCAGTCATGCTTTCCGTTACCATAACGGATCGTTCCGGGCGCACCCTCTCAGGGCAGACAGTGGGGGCTTTCTGGAACTCGGTTCGCCACGCAAAACCCTTCAGCGTCGGCATAAACTGCGCGCTTGGGGCGGAAGACATGCGTCCTTACATTGAAGAACTCTCTCGAATAGCTGACTGCCGCATAAGCTGCTACCCAAATGCGGGGCTTCCCAACCCGTTGAGTGAAACCGGATATGACGAGACTCCCGAGATTACTTCTACTCTTCTTCAGGATTTCGCGGAGAGCGGTTTTCTAAATATAGTCGGCGGATGCTGCGGCACCACTCCGGAACACATAGAAATGGTTGTGGAAAAACTCGGAGATGTTCCGCCGAGAAAGATCCCCGTTTATAAAGACGTAACCAGACTAAGCGGCCTCGAGCCCCTTAGCATAACCTCTGATGCCGAAGGGCCTTTCATAATGGTTGGCGAGAGGACCAATGTTACTGGTTCTCCTAGGTTCGCAAGGCTTGTAAAGGAAGGAGATTTTGAAGGAGCCGTTTCTATAGCTCTTCAGCAGGTAGAAAACGGGGCGAACATAGTAGATGTCAACTTCGATGAAGGGCTTCTTGACTCTGAAGCCTGTATGGAACGTTTCCTTAATCTTATCGCGTCGGAACCCGAGGTGGTCAAGGTACCCGTGATGATAGACAGCTCGAAATGGTCCGTTATTGAGCAGGGGCTTAAATGTATTCAGGGCAAGTGCATCGTAAATTCCATAAGTCTTAAGGAAGGCGAGGAAGTGTTCTGCCAGCAGGCAAAGGCGGCAATGCGTTACGGTGCCTCGGTCGTGGTAATGGCTTTTGACGAAAAAGGCCAAGCGGCCTCAAAAGAGGAGAAGGTAGCAGTCTGCAAAAGGGCTTACCGCATATTAACCGAAAAAGTGGGCATGGACCCCTACGATATAATTTTTGATCCCAACATTCTTACGGTCGGAACAGGGATAGAGGAACACAATTCGTATGCCATGGATTTCATCGAAGCTGTAAGGGAAATAAAAAAATCCTGTCCCAAAGCGCTTACAAGCGGTGGAGTAAGCAACATATCTTTCTCCTTCAGGGGAAACAACATGGTGCGCGAAGCTATGCACAGCGCATTTCTTTACCACGCGATAAAAGCCGGGCTTGACATGGGGATAGTAAACGCGGGGATGCTCACTGTTTACGACGATATTGACCCTGAACTTCTTGAAAGAGTAGAAGATCTGCTTCTTAACCGTCATCCCGATGCCACGGAGCGTCTTGTTGAGTACGCAAAACGCTTTGAAGGTATGAAGTCCGCGGGCGCGGAAAAAGAAACTAGGCAATGGAGAGAACTTGGGGTTGAAAAACGTCTTGAGCACTCCCTTGTAAACGGCATAGCGGATTTCATCGAGGATGACACGGAAGAGGCCAGGGTCAAATACGGAGCGCCTATTTACGTTATCGAGGGTCCTCTCATGGATGGGATGAAAGTAGTGGGGAATCTGTTTGGTGACGGCAAAATGTTTCTTCCTCAAGTGGTGAAAAGCGCGAGAGTGATGAAAAGGGCCGTCGCATACCTTCAGCCGTTTATGGAAAAGGAAGAAAAGGGGAGCGGGGGAGTCAAAGGGAAGTTTGTTATAGCCACCGTGAAGGGAGATGTCCACGATATAGGGAAGAACATAGTGTCTGTGGTTCTCGGTTGCAATAACTATGAGGTAATAGACCTTGGGGTAATGGTTCCTTGCGAGAAAATACTCAACGTTGCAAGAGAGCATCAAGCGGATTTCATAGGATTAAGCGGACTGATTACACCTTCTCTTGACGAGATGGCGTATAACGCGAGAGAAATGGAACGGGAGGGGCTTAATATCCCTCTTCTTATAGGCGGGGCTACTACAAGCAGGGCTCATACGGCGATAAAAATAGCTCCTGGATACAGCGGCATAGTTGACCACATACCCGATGCCTCCATTGTTATAGGCGTGTGTAACGACATAATGAATCCGGAAAAGACCCGGCTTTACGTGGAGGAACTTAAAAAAAGCAACTCAGAGCAAAGGCAGCGTTTTGAAAAAGCCCGTGGCCAGGCGGAATATGTTTCTATAGAAAAGGCAAGGGAAAAAGCATTTCCGAGTGAATGGGAGAATATAGCAATACAGCGCCCGGGGCGGCTTGGAGTTTTTGTCTTCGACAGCATCTCACTTGAAGAAGTCGCCGGTTACATAGACTGGTCTCCTTTTTTCTGGGCGTGGGAGCTTAAAGGGGTTTTCCCGAAAATACTTGAGCACCCCAAAAGAGGAAACCAGGCAAAAAAACTTTACCGGGACGGCCAAGCGCTCCTTAAGCGGATAATCCTGGAGAAAGTTTTCACTCCCCGTGCGGTTGTTGGAATCTTCCGCGCAAACAGTGTCGGAGACGACGTTGAAATCCATGGAGAGGAAAAACGGGTTCTGGCCATACTCCATTTCCTAAGACAGCAGGAAATGCGGTCTAAACAAGGGCACTTTTATTGTCTTTCCGATTTTATAGCGCCAAAAGCCTCGGGCAGAGAAGATTACATGGGGGGCTTTGTGGTAACTGCAGGCGATGGGGTTGAGAAATTTTCCGCGGACTTCAAGGAAAAAGGGGATGATTACAATTCGATTATGACAAGCGTGCTGGGAGACAGAATAGCTGAGGCTCTTGCCGAAACGATCCATAAAAAAGTAAGAGACTTCTGGGGATACGGGAAAGAGGAAAAGCTCAGTTCCGAAGACTTTATAAGTGAAAAATACAGGGGAATAAGACCTGCTCCAGGGTACCCCTCCTGTCCTGATCACACGGAAAAGGGGATTCTCTGGGACCTTCTCGAGGCGGAAAAATACACGGGAGTATCACTTACCGAAAGCTTTGCCATGACCCCGTCGAGTTCGGTTTCGGGTTTTTACATGTCCCATCCCGAATCAAGGTATTTTTCTCTTGGGAAAATACTGAAGGACCAGATTCTGGATTATGCGAAAAGAAAGGAAATCGGTCTTGAGGAAGCGGAAAAATGGCTCCGTCCGAATCTTGGATACTGAGAGAAAATTTCTCTGCGAAATCGAAGGCTTACTTGACAAACGGCTTTAAAATATCTAGAGTGAAATCTAGAGTCCTAGTTCTACTTATTTTCTAAGCTCTTATGAAAAAGTCGGATATTGAAAAAGAACTTTCACGGAAATTTAATCTTAATTCCCTAGAATCCAGAAAGGTTCTGGACGTCATAATCGATGCTATGACTGGGATGCTTCGCGACAAAGAGAGAATAGAGATAAGACATTTCGGAAGTTTCTTTACAAAAAACTATCAGCCTTATGAAGGAAGAAATCCGAGAACAGGCGAAAAAATAAAAATCGGCGAAAAAACCCTTCCATTGTTTAGGGTAAGCAACTGGCTTGCTCCGAAACTTACGGAAAAACAGAGCGATAAGTAACAGACCTCAGCCGGGGTTTGTTAACAACCCTTCTTTTGTAAGCGTCCCAGATGCCTGTACTTGATATCCTTGTTTACCCCGACCCGGCGTTAAAGAGAAAATCCCTTCCTGTGGGGAAGCTAAGCGAAGACGTGGACCGTCTTTTAGATGATATGGCACAGACAATGCGTGACGTTAACGGCGTTGGACTTGCGGCCCCACAAGTCGGCAAGAATATCCGGGTTCTCGTTATCGATATTTCCTTGCCTGAAGAAAACAAGAGGGAGTTTTATGAACTTATAAATCCCGAAATTGTTTCCTCCCGGGGATTTCAAACGGGAGAGGAAGGCTGCCTCAGCGTACCCGGGTTTTTCGCGAACATAAGAAGAAAAGAGCATATTCGGGTATCTGCCCTTGACAGAGAAGGCAAGCGTCTCACCATTGACGCTGATGGAATGCTGTCAAGAGTTCTTCAACATGAAATTGACCATCTTGATGGTATATTGTTTTTTGACAGGCTTGGACGGCTTAAAAGAGATCTTCTTGTAAAACAGGTTAACGAGCGGTTCGTATCCGCGCGGGGTTGACTCCCCATTCTACTCGATTTCTCAGGGGCTTTCGCGACATGGTTTCGGATCTGGTTAAAAACATAGAACCTTTCTACGTAATGGATATCCTTGAAAGGGCAAAGCAGCTTGAGAATGAGGGTCGGGATATCGTCCATTTCGAGGTCGGAGAACCTGATTTCAATACTCCAGAAGAGATATGCTCGGCCGCTGTGCGTTGGATAGAGAAAGGCTATACAAAATACACAAGCAGCCTTGGAATTGAGGAGCTTCGCAAAAGCGTCGCAGAGGATTACAGCCGTACCTACGGCGTGGAAGTCGGGTATGAAAGGGTAATAATAACTATGGGTAGTTCCCCCGCGCTTCTGCTGGCAATGCTGACTGTTCTTAACCCCGGTGATGAAATATTAATAACGGACCCCCATTACGCATGTTATCCGCAGATAATAAGTGTTGCGAGAGGGGTCGCAAAGAAAATACCCGTTTACGAAAGCGATGGTTATCAAGTTGACCCTGCGGAAATCAGAAAAAACATCGGCAAGAAAACAAAGGCTATCCTGGTAAACTCTCCGGCTAATCCTACCGGGGCGGTTATGGACAGGGATGTCCTCCGGGAACTGTCCGAGACGGGTCTTTTTGTGATCTCAGATGAAATATATCACGGTCTTGTCTACGGTGCGCACGTTAACTCGATTCTGGAATTCACTGATGAAGCCATAGCGATAAACGGCTTTGCCAAACTTTATTCCATGACGGGTTGGCGTCTTGGTTACATGATAGTTCCCAAGAACCTCGTAAGGTATGTGCAGAAACTTCAGCAGAACCTTTTTATCTCCGCCGGTTCCTTCGTTCAGAAAGCAGGAGTCGAAGCTATTGAAAAAGTGAAAAAAAGCGGCAAAAATGAAGCCATCGTAGCCGAGTTTGATAAAAGAAGGAAGGAAATGATAAAAGGACTTTCCTCGATCGGATTTGATATTGCAGTTGAGCCTAAGGGGGCATTTTACGTCTTTGTGAATTCTTCCAGGTGGAGCCGGGACTCCTGGCGCCTCGCGTTTGATATTCTCGAGAACTGCCACGTGGGTGTAACTCCCGGAATAGATTTCAGCGACAGGGGAAGAGATTATCTGAGGTTTTCCTATACGACTTCAGTTGATTCCATAAGGGAAGGCATAAGAAGACTGGGTGAGTTTCTGGGATGAGTATTCTTCGAAAAAGAAAAAAACTTGCCTTGATTGTAATCAGGAAGTAGCTTTCTGCGTTTTTAGAACAAGACGAATTCTCGTCAAAGGGTACCAGATGGATAAAAAGCTTGTTGTTGGAAACTGGAAAATGAACCTGCTCCGGGAGGAAGCACGGGAGTTGTCTGGCTCAATAGTCAACCTGCTGGGAGAAGACTATGATGCCTGTCAGGTAGTGCTTGTGCCTCCCTACACGGCTCTTGACGTAGTACGGAGCTGTATCTCGGGTTCAAACATAGATCTTGGGGCTCAAAACGTTTTCGGTAAGATTGGGGGAGCTTTTACGGGTGAGGTGTCTGCGCCGATGCTCATCGATGCTGGATGTAGGTGGGTTATTCTCGGCCATTCCGAAAGAAGACACATAATTGGAGAAACTGATGAAGAGATAAGCGAAAAGGTCTCCATTTCAATTTCCTGCGGCTTGAAAATAATTCTCTGTGTGGGAGAAACTGAGGCCGAGAGGGAGGAGGCAATCTGCAGAAGTGAAGACGCTTTGATGAGAAAAAGGCTCCTCTTTTCACCGATAAAGGCTCAGATAGAAAGTGCATTGCGTTCTCTGGGTGAAGAACAGGTCTCGGATATCGTTATAGCGTACGAACCAGTCTGGGCCATAGGAACTGGGAAAAACGCTACTTCTTTGGAAATAGCTGAAATTCATCAACATATAAGAGAACTTCTGACTGAAATGTTTCCCGATCCGGGCAATAATATAAAAATTCTATATGGCGGGAGCGTTAAAACGGGTAACATACCCGAGATTATGTCCGTTGAAGAAGTTGACGGAGTTCTGGTTGGAGGAGCCAGTCTTTCGGCCGACTCTTTTTTCAGAATAATAAAATCTTTTGGGGGTTAGAAATTGGAGTTCTTGATACCGTCGGTAAAAATTATTCACATAGCGCTCAGTGTGCTTCTTGTACTGATCATACTGCTTCAGCCGAGCAAATCTGGCGACATAGGCTCAATGTTCGGAGGTGGAAGTTCAGAGTCAGTCTTTGGCTCAAGTGGAGCAATGCCTTTTCTCGTGAAAATGACGAGACTTCTTGGGCTTCTCTTTGTAATTACTTCTCTTTTTCTGGGTTATACTTCCGTAAAGTCGATAACGGGTTCGGTTGTGGAGAAATCGCCGAGCGAAGTGTTTGAGGAATTTTCTCAGCCAACCGGGGAGCCTTCGGAAAAATTCCCGGAGCAGACCCGTGATGTGGAATAAACTGAACAATTGCACGAAGTTAAAACGGATGCGGATGCTAAATCAGCGCCTGCTTCCTTAGCCGATACCGCTCCGGCCCAATTGGCCCTTGAGCTCAAAGATTCTGGGAAAACGCCTGAAGAGTAAAAATCACTTGTTGGGTGTCTTTTCTTTGCAAGAGCTTTGGTTAGTATAGAGAAAATAAGTTTGTACGGTAGAAACGCGCCAGTTCGGAGGTTTCAAAAATGGCATACATAATTGCCGAACCATGTATCGGAGTGAAAGACAAAGCTTGTGTCGAAGCATGTCCGGTTGATTGCATATATGAAGGAGATGATCAGTTGATCATCCATCCCGATGAATGCATAGACTGCGGAGCATGTGTTGACCCATGTCCGGTGGATGCCATATTTCACGAAGACGAATTGCCCGAGAAATGGCAGAAGTTCACTGATATAAACAAAGATTTTTTTGAGGGCAAAGAAGGCCTTGAACCGGCCAGAAATGACTGAACTTCAGTAAGAAAAAACTCTAGATAAGAAGGGGGGACCTGAGAAGTTCATGTCCCCCTTTCTTATGTTTATGAGCAGGTCTTCTGTCCGGATCAATGTCGCGTGTGGGGAGACACCTTACAACTTCCCTTGCTCGTCAAATCCTATCTGCTTGCGGCCTGAGAGGTTTTGCGTATATGCTTTGCTGTTCGAGATGAATATCCGGGATTTAAAAGCGAAGGCACGTAAGGTGCTTCGATTTCTAAAAAAAACCTATCCCGACGCAGAATGTCATCTCGTTTTTGAAAACGCTTCAGAGCTTCTGATTGGGTCTATTCTCTCCGCTCAGTGCACGGATAAACGAGTAAATATGGTAACCCCAGGACTTTTCCGCAAATACCCGGATCTAAAAGCCTTTTCGCAGGCATCAGAAGAAGAACTCCAAGATGACATAAGATCAACGGGTTTCTACAGAAACAAGGCAAAAGCGATAATAAACTGTTCGCGGCAGATAATACGAATGCACGCGGGAGAGGTTCCCTGCAAAATGGAAGAGTTGATCAAACTTCCTGGAGTCGGAAGGAAAACTGCAAACGTTATAATAGGGAATCATTTCAGAAAACCCGGAGTCATAGTTGACACGCATATTATGAGGTTAAGCCGCCGCCTTGGCCTTACACGAAATTCCGACCCCGTTAAAATTGAATTCGATCTCAGGGAGTGTATTCCGGAAAGAGACTGGACATTTTTTTCGAATTCCCTCGGAGATCATGGAAGAAGTATCTGCAAAGCGAGAAAACCGCTCTGCTCAAAGTGCGGGATATCACGCATATGCTTGTACTTCGAACAACTTTACGCGTCATGATGACCTGTGAAATTAAAGGATTTTTTGGAAAACGCTTTTGGTAAAGAGACAAGAGGGTATTTTTTACCCAGTTTTTGTCTCTACGGTGCACAAGTGGAGAAACGGTGAATGAAATCCATTGATGATTATTCAGGGTTTTTTCCCTTCGGATGGCTAAGGGGTTTTCGGGGCGATAACTGGCAGATATTCTGGAACAAGGGGACGGGGGATCTTTTCTTGAAAGCCACTTTGGAAAACACTCTCATAAAAGTGGGAGAGGCATCAGACTGGATGGAAGCAAAGAAAAAAGCGGATTTTCTGATGGAAAACCCCGATTCAGTCGCGATGGAACTTGCAGATCATTGAATTTGTCACTCGCAAGTTTCGGGTTCGGTGCGTCTTTTAACTTTGCCGTTCTTCTCAGGTGTCGGAATTCGTCACGGATGCTATTGACTTGCCCGGTCGATCTTTATAATATCAGTGTTTCTTAAAAACAACCGCGTTTAATAATGAAATACGTAGAGCAGGAGCTGATTTCCGTACCAGTAGGGAAGGGGAGGGTTAACGCCCTTTACTACAGAGCGCTTAACAACGACTCTGACAAGAGAAAAACTATAATTATTCATGTTCACGGGTTTCTGGGAAATTTTCTTGACGGAAGCCAGAGGTTTTTGCCGCCGATTCTTGCCAAGGCTGGCTATTCGTCTATCTCGATAAATACCAGAATGGCCAATTTCGGGCTTTTCTTCGGTTTTGGAATAGTGGACGAGACCATTCCGCAGATAGACGGGGTAGTGAGGTACTTGGGTGAGATCGGGTATGAGAGGATCGTAGTTTCGGGCTATAGTCTGGGGGGAGGGGTGGTTCTCAGATATCTTTCGGTGAAAAGCCGCCAGCCGGATTCCGATGAATTAGGTCTGCTAAAGGGCGTAATTGCGCTTGCCACTCCGTATTCGATTCCCGACTCGATAAGGAGAAGATGGAATAAATGGGAAAGTCAGCCTTCTTACGATGAGGTGTATGAGGAGGCGAAAATGATACTTGGCGATAAACCCCATGATTCAAAACAAGACAGGACGATTCTTATTTCCAAGGCTAGGGGGAACTCTTACCAGCCTGAGCACACGGAGATATATACATACAAGACATGGTGGTTTCTCGCCGGTCCGGAGGCAACAGCCGTAAAGAGCTATAGGCAGATAGAAAACATAAAGCTGCCGATTCTTCTTATACAAGGCTGGAACGATACGTTTGTAAAACCCGATGAAACCCACAACCTTGCACAGATAGCCATAGATAACGGAAATGATGATGTTTCCGCCTATTACCTTAACACGGGTCACAATCTCGATGGAAAGGAAGAAGAAATGGGCGACATTATAGTAAGATGGCTTGACAGAAGATTCGTCTGATTCTACGATGGTAAACGAACAGAAGAGTCTTCTTACTTATAAGACTGAAGATGGATTCGAGGTGAATTCTCTTCTTGTTACCCCCGCGTTTGCCTCGGAAGAAGATCTTTACGAATCTCCCATAATCATAAATCTCTACGGAGTATTAGGACACTTTCTCACAAGGGGGACCCCAGTCAGACTCCCTCCGCTTCTTAAAGAAAAAAATATAAGCACACTTTCTGTGAATACCCGCATGGCGTTTATGGGTCAGATAATGGGGGAAGGGGTCTTTCCCGACACAATTCATGAAATGAAGGAATCGGTGAATATTCTTCGGAAAGAAGGGTTTCGTAACATTTTCATGCTGGGTTACAGCCTAGGGGCCAACATGGCCGTCTACTACGCCAGCCAGACCGGTTCTTTTGGGATAAAAGGGCTTATACTGGAAGGCTGTTCCTATTCTCTTCCCTATTCACAGCAAAGAAGGCTTGAGAGAAACAGGAGCATTCCTTCTTATGAGGCTATCTATCTAAAAGCCAGAGAGGTATTGGGTCCGAACCCCGAGAAGAAGAAAAACGATCAGGTATTTATTGTCTACAGAGCTTGGGGTGATTCTTTCAACCCCGTTGATGCCGAGATGTTTACTTACAGGACTTGGTGGTTCATGAGAGGGCCTCATGCCTACTACGCAAAAACCTGCGAGATTATAAGAGATGTGGAAATTCCGGTTCTGTTTATCCACGGAATAGACGACGACATCGTTGATGTGTGGGAGCCCAAGGAGCTTGAGAATATAATGAATCATGCGGGTAACGAAGACGTGACACTGCACTATATACCCGGGGCGAAACATGACTGCGTAGAGAATCCCCAAGACTCTATAGATGCGATAACCGGATGGATATCGAAGGTCACCGCAAAGACATAAAACCAGTTCTTTTAACGGGTCTTAGGGATTCTGTGAGCCGAATCGGATTTATTCTTGCAAAAAGAGAAACTTTGTATACCTTACAAGTCCTTTAATGAAATAGTCGATTTTCCCCGACATCTTTGTTGTTTGTAAGCCTGTAGGCGATAGGGAATTTGGAGGCAAAGAACATGTCCGAGAATTTTTCAATCGAAAAGGAGCTTTCAGAAAAACATCAGCTTGAAGATCCTTCCGGCATCTATTACAACCTCTCTGTTCCCAGACTCTATGAAGAGGCGATTAAAAGAAACGAAGGACGCATCGGTGAGCGGGGAACTTTTGTAGGTTTCACTTCTCCCCATACTGGAAGATCTCCCAAGGACAGGTTTGTGGTAAAGGAACCTTCTACGGAAAAATATATAGACTGGGGGGCGGTAAATCAGCCTGTGTCACCCGAGGTATTTGATCACTTTTATGAAAAAGTGATGGATTATTTCAAAGGGAAAGACGTTTTTGTAAGAGACCTGCATGTCTGCGCCCATCCCCACTATAGAACAAACGTAAGGGTTATAAACGAATTTGCGTGGCACAATCTTTTCGTAAACAACCTTTTTATAAGGCCAGACGCTTCTGAACTTCCCCACAGTGAAGTGGGTTTTACCGTTATCTCGGCCCCGGGTTTCAAGGCGGATGATCCCGAGAGCTACGGTCTTAACAGCGAAACGTTCATATTTCTTAACTTGAGCCGAAGAATTGCCCTTATAGGGGGAACGCGCTATGCGGGAGAAATGAAAAAATCCGTTTTTGCCGCAATGAATTTTCTTTTGCCGGAAAAAGACGTTTTTCCAATGCACTGTTCGGCAAATATCGGAAAAGATGGAAACGTAGCACTTTTCTTCGGACTGTCGGGAACGGGCAAAACCACGCTTTCCGCCGATCCTGAAAGAGCTCTTATCGGAGACGACGAGCACGGATGGTTTGATGAAGGAGTTTTTAATTTCGAGGGCGGGTGTTACGCAAAAACTATAAAGCTTAGTCCAAACACAGAGCCTGAGATCTATCGGGCGGCGCTTAATTTTGGCTCGGTTTTGGAAAACGTTGAGCTTGATCTAGAGACGGGAAAGATAGATTTTGACAGTGACAGGTATACGGAGAACACCCGCGGGGCTTACCAGATTGATATGCTTGAGAACATTGTTCCGGAAGGAGTAGGCAGCATTCCGAAAAGTATTTTCATGCTGACTTATGACGCTTTCGGTGTTCTGCCCCCGATATCGAAACTTGATCCCGACCAAGCTATGCGTTATTTCCTCCTGGGATACACGGCGAAAGTTGCTGGTACGGAAAGAGGGGTAAGCAAGCCCCAGGCGACTTTCAGTTCATGTTTCGGATCTCCCTTTCTTCCAAGACCCCCGAAGTTCTACGGCAGAATGCTGAAAGAAAGGATGGAGAAGTACAAAGTAAACGTCTGGCTTCTGAATACCGGGATTTCCGGCGGACCTTTCGGAATTGGTAAAAGAATGCCTCTCCCATCCACAAGGGCTCTTGTTAGCGCTGCGGTAACCGGTTCGCTTGACGGTAGCGAATTTGTCAAAATCCCTATACTTGATTTGTCTGTGCCGGTTGAGTGTCCAGGGGTTGATTCGACTCTTCTTCAGCCCAGACTTTCCTGGGATGATCTGGAAGAATATGACCGCAAAGCCAAGACGCTATCAGATCTTTTCGAAAAAGAATACGAAAAATATCTTTAGGGTTAGCAGCCGATTTCAACTCAGCGGATCAGGCTAGTGGCCGAGCGTGGATATGGACGTAGCGTTGCCATTTATTAATGGTATTACTTCCCCCTGATCAAAGGTTTACGGGTATGCGTAGCCCATGATCACTGAAAGTACTGTTCAGGCCGCAGATTTTTCCGTAACATTTCCTTGAGGTCACCACTCATAGCAACTTTCTCTAGCGCATATTGAGAGATCATAGAAATCGCTTTCATTCCTTCAAGCCGTGCTCATGTCATTTCCCTGCAATAGAAACTTAGTCAAGATGAGTGGGATGACGAAAAATATTTATCCTAATGGCCAACCCCATGGTTCGGGCAAGTATGTGTTATATTGTGGAGCATTTTTATATGAGAAAATTTGACTGTAAAGATCAACACAAAATATAAAATCGTGTAGTATTGAGGCTTGAATTTTCTTCCGTTAGAATAGGCCTCAATATGGAGTTCATAAGAGAATATAAAGATTTTTCTCTAATCACTCTGGGAAATTTTTTCTTCCAATGTGGT
This sequence comes from Thermodesulfobacteriota bacterium, assembly GCA_965229995.1. GTDB lineage: Bacteria > Desulfobacterota_D > UBA1144 > Nemesobacterales > Nemesobacteraceae > Nemesobacter. The sequence continues at coordinate 814,936 of OZ245933.1, forward strand.
TTCACCTCCTTTTTCCTGCTGCCACTTTTCATAAAAGACCTAGGAGGTGACACGGCGTCTATTGGTTACGTGATGGGGACTTTCGGTATAGCGTCAGTAAGTACCGCTCTGGTTTCCGGTTTTCTTATAGACCGCTACGGGCAGAGGATTTTAATGCTCTGGCTACAGCCGTTTCGTATACCATTCCTAGGAACATAAGGCATTCTTGTCTTACCACCTTCGGTGTTACGATGATAGCTTGTTTCTCCATCGGGCCTTTCTTCGGAGAAATTCTCATTGAAAAATTCGGTTACCATACGTTTTTTCTCTACGCTTCTAGCTTCCAGCTGTTTGCGTTTATATTTTGCTTCTTCTCAGCGAAAACAACCCGCGGCGTGCTCAGGGGCCAGCTTTTCCAAGGATTCCTTAATGTTCTGTTTTCCGACAGGTTCAGCGTACTTTTCCTGATGAACCTGATGATCGCCGTGGGGCTCGGGTCTTTAGTCCATTTCTTCCACGTCCATCTCAAAGAACAGGGCCTTCAAATGGGAATTTTCTTTGTTATCTATGCCGTGGTGGCAATATTAATCAGGGTTTTTTGGGGAAGGTTCACGGATATTATAGAGAGAAGAAAGATCGCTCTGCCAGCACTCTTTATGATGGTTGTCTCGATGCCCATAGCTTTCTTCGTGAGCAGCTATTCACAATTGATTCTGTTCTCTCTGATATTTAGTATAGGCTATGGATTTGCTTATCCCACGATAAATACAATGGTTATTGACAGAGCGCATGCCGGCGAGAGGGGAACCGCAGTGGGCATATTTAATATGGCCTACGGAACAGGAATAAACTCTTCCGCTATTATTCTTGGACTGATAGTGCACGATTACGGCTTCTTCAGCATGTACTTGGCAACCGCGATGTTCTTGGTTGTTGGGTGTGTCATCTTTACTTACAAGTACTACATAACCGCAATAATGGGTGAAGAAGCCGCGGTAGAATAGAACAAAGAAAGATATACATCTTTTCTTTTTACTTTTCTCCCGAGAAGAGAACTTACGTGACAACGGCGAGAAAACCTAATCTTGCACTCCAACACACACTTCTGAAGGAAATTCTAAAAGGGAAGCACTTTGCTCCCAAAGGTTGTGGGGATGGGAAAGTCGGAAGTTAGATAGAAACTGCTTGAACCAAAAATTTTAACCAGCTGTTTTCACTATGGCTTTTCAAACTGCTGTTGGGAATTTTTCTCTGGCGTCCCCGAGGGGATTTGAACCCCTGTTACCGGCGTGAAAGGCCGATGTCCTAGGCCTGACTAGACGACGGGGACGACGGAAAAATGAGCCGTACAGGATTCGAACCTGTGACCCACTGCTTAAAAGGCAGTTGCTCTACCAAGCTGAGCTAACGGCCCCGAAGATGCCGTATTATATCACGGGCCCCTTTCATGTCAAAAAATCATAGTTGTTCTGATAGAAGGTGTAAAATCATGTAGACTTTCCTCTCTTTAATTTTCTTCAGTTCACCATTTAAGATGCTTTTCCTACAAAAGTACAGAGATTTCTCCCTAGTTACTCTGGGAAACTTTTTCTTTTTCTGTAATTTTTCCTCTTTCTTCCTGCTCCCGCTTTTTATAAGGGATATTGGGGGTGACGAGGCCCGTATAGGTTACGTTATGGGAACCTTCGGCATAACCTCAATAGGAGTCATTCCCTTTGCAGCCTTTCTGATAGATCACTATGGGCGAAGGAGATTTATGCTTGCGGGATCTTTCTTGATGTTTTTGATCTCCCTTCTATACATTCTCATATCGGATATTGACGTGAAAATATTTATTCTAAGACTTATGCAGGGAGTCGCTTTCGCTTTTTTCTTCACATCTGCGGCTACTGCGGTTTCAGATTATGTTCCCAGTGAAATAAGGGCTTACGGACTTGGCCTCTTCGGTGCCTTCACAATAGCTTCTTACTCGATTGGACCTTCTCTGGGAGAATTGGTAATCGAAAGATTCAGTTACCCGGTCTTCTTCCTCTATACTTCCTTGTTCAGCCTGCTTGCCTTTGTTTTTTGCTTTTTTTCACGAGAGGGAAGCTTTACGGTATCCAGAAAACCCATCTTCAGCGGATTTTTTGACGTTGTTTTCTCAGCGAGATTCAGGGTGCTTCTGTTGACCAACCTTATAATTGCCGTGGGGCTTGGAAGCATGCTCAATTTCTTCTCTGTTTTTCTTAAGGAAAATGGAATTAACGCGAGAAGTTTTTTCCTTACCTATTCCATAACCGTGATATTAATCAGGGTTCTAGGGGGGAGGCTTCCGGATATTGTCGAGAGGAGAAAAATAGCCCTGCCTTCAATGTTCATCATGGTCTTGTCCCTGCTACTGGTCTTTTCAATAAATTCCACCCTGAGTGCCGTTTTGGTTTCCTTTGTCTTCAGTCTGGGTTATGGAATCCTTTACCCCACCATAAGCGCGATGATTATCGATAGGGCGCTTGATGACGAGAGGGGAACGGCTATGGGGGCGTTTAACATGTCATTTAGCATCGGGATAAACTTTTTCGCCTTTGGCCTTGGAATCATAGCGCGCGATTACGGTTTCTCGAATATGTATTCAGCAGTGGGCATATTCATGCTTGCCGGGTGCGTTATCTTCACCTATAAATATTTCATAAGTGCGGGGAGGGCGAAACGGCTTTAATGAAAATAAAATCCGGCGACACAATTCTTCTGGTTTCCCCCGACAATAAAAGTTTCATGGTAGTTGTGGAAGAGGGCAGGTCTTTCAGTTCTCATCTGGGAATACTCGATCTTTCCTCCGCGCTTGGAAAAAAATGGGGAGAGACGATAGTTTCGAGTCTCGGAAACGATTTTGTGCTTCTTAATCCGACTGTTGAACAGAAAGTGATGAAGGTGAGGAGGACTACGCAGATAGTTTACCCCAAGGACGCGGCGCTTATTCTTTTTAAGACGGACGTGAGGGCGGGAACCAGAGTGGTTGAAGCCGCGACCGGCTCTGGAGCTCTTACCATAGCGCTTGCGAATTCAGTGGCCCCTTCGGGAAAAGTCTATACGTACGAGAAAAGAGAAGAATTCATGAATAACGCCAGAGACAACGTGCGACGGACAGGACTTTCAGAGTACGTGGAATTTAACTGTGGTGATGCCAGAGAGGGTTTTAAGGAAAAGGACGTTGACGTTGCGATACTTGATCTTCCTTCTCCATGGTACGGAATCCCCGCGTCTTACGAAGCTCTTGCTCCGGGTGGGAGAATCGCAAGTATTTCCCCGACTTACAACCAAGTGGAAAGAACCGCGGAAGTGCTTGAGGAAACGGGTTTTGTAAGAATTGAAACCGTGGAGCTCATAATGAGAAACTACCAGGTAAAAAAGGGGAAGACCCGCCCCGACAACAGAACCGTGGCGCACACCGGATTTCTTACATTCGCTTTTAAAGGAATAAGCAATGTCGCTACGCTCGAGTTAAAATGACTAATGAACAACTCCTTAGGGAAGGAGCGATACGAATAGGTGTTAGTAACATCAGGACCGATCTTTTCCTCTCTTACGTTGAGCTGCTGCGAAAGTGGGGCGAACGTGTGAACCTAAGTTCGGTTCTTACTGAGCGGGAAATTATAATCAAGCACCTGATCGATTCCCTTACCGTGGCCGAATTTATGCCTCCGGATTCAAGGGTGATTGACATAGGCACAGGCGCCGGGTTTCCCGGGATCCCGCTTTATATTCACGATGGTTCTCTTCGCGTTACGCTTGTCGAGTCTGTGGGGAAGAAAGTCGCTTTTCTAAAACATATGAAAAGATCTCTCGGACTTTCAGGTATCGATATTCACCACTCTAGGGCCGAGGAGATAGCCGACAGCATGAGAGGGTGTTTTGACCGGGTGACATTCCGGGCGGTTGGAAGTATGGATACTCTAGTTGCTCTTGGCGCTCCTTATCTGGATATCGGAGGGGAGATGGTTATAATGAAAGGCCCCCGGGGAAAAAAGGAGTGGGAAGATTACGTGGACCGACATCCTGAGGATATGGAGCTTCTTTTGACAAGAGAGCTCAAGCTGCCTTTTTCGGGTGAAACCAGAGTAATTATTGTCGCAAAACCGATATCTCAGCAGATGGAGACGAAAGTTTGAGGAGTATAGGGGTAATAGGCGGAAGCGGTCTCTATGAGATGGAGGGACTTTCGGACGTTAAAAGCGTTTCTATGGACACTCCATGGGGTAGCCCTTCTTCAAGTCTCGTCACAGGAACTCTTGGCGGCACGCGCATGGTTTTTCTTCCAAGACACGGGACAGGGCACACAATATCCCCATCGGAGATAAATTTCCGGGCTAACATATACGCGATGAAAGCTATGGGAGTCGAGTGGGTTATATCCGTAAGTGCCGTGGGCAGCTTGAAAGAGGAAATAGAACCCGGACACATAGTAATACCCGATCAGTTCATTGATAACACAAAAGGGCGGCCTTCTACCTTTTTTGAGGGTGGTCTGGTGGCACACGTTTCAATGGCCGATCCCGTGTGTTCTGTGCTCTCGGATTGTCTTAGAGAGGCATCGCTTGGCTGTGGTGGGACGGTTCACTCTGGAGGAACCTATATCTGTATAGAAGGTCCTCAGTTCTCTACCAGAGCGGAGAGCCATATTTACAGGAAACGGGGAGCAGGCGTAATAGGAATGACTGCGATGCCGGAAGCAAAACTCGCAAGGGAAGCCGAGATTTGTTATTCCGTGATAGCTCTTTGCACCGATTATGACTGCTGGAAAGAAGATCACGACGATGTCAAAGTCTCAGATATAGTCGAAATCATGAACAAAAACGTCGATGCGGCGAAAAAAATATTGGCTGCTGTAGTTGATAGTATCCCAGAAAAAAGAGAATGCCCCTGTGCCGGTGCCCTCGGTTGCTCCATAATAACGTCCCCGGAGCACGTAACCGAAGAGACTAAGAACAGGCTTGAGCTTGTTGTAAAAAAATACATGTAGAGGTTTGGATGAGCATAGTTGTAGTAGGTTCAGTAGGTATTGATACCATAGAAACGCCTTTTGGAAGAGAAGAAAATGTTCTCGGGGGATCCGCTTGTTATTTTTCTCTGGCGGCCCGCAATTTTACAGATGTTCATATGGTTTCGGCTGTAGGAGACGATTTTCCTCCGGACTATTCTGAGATGCTTCGCTCAAAGGGTGTTGATACGGAAGGAATAGCGATCAGTGCCGGAGAAACCTTCAGATGGGAAGGCAGATACGACTATGACATGAAAGATCCCGAAACCGTTTCCGTCACCCTTGGCGTTCTGGGGTCGTTTGATCCTGTGGTTCCCGAAAAATCAAGAGAGGCCGACTATCTTTTCCTGGCCAACACCGATCCGGAAATACAGATGAAAGTCCTTGAGCAGGTGAGTTCGCCCCGCGTTGTGGCCTGTGATACCATGAATTTCTGGATAGAGAACAAACTACAGGAACTTAAAAAACTTCTTGGCAGAGTAAACATCCTCATAATAAACGATTCTGAGGCAAGACAACTCTCGGAAGAACCACTTGTGGCCAGGGCGGCGAGAAAGATAATGGACATGGGCCCGGAATTTCTGATTGTGAAAAGAGGGGAGTACGGAGCTTTGCTTTTCTCCCGGGAAGATTTGTTTTTCGCCCCAAGCTACATGCTTGAACAGGTGCTTGACCCAACGGGAGCAGGAGACACTTTTGCCGGAGGATTCATGGGTTATGTGGCGTCTCAGGATAAAGACCTTGATTTTGCCAGCTTTAAAAAAGGGGTTGCCTACGGAAGTGTTCTGGCTTCTTTTACCGTTGAGGATTTCAGCGTAAGACGTCTCAGTTCGCTTCAAAAGCAGGAAATAGAGGAAAGATACGGACAGTTTCTGAAACTCTCAACGATGTAGAAGAGGAAATCAGCTAAGGGACTTTACGTATTTCATGCGGATGTTGTAAATCATGTCGTCGAGAAATTGCTTTTCTTCTTCTGTAAGATTCCCCTCGGTTTTTTCCGCTAGTATCTCGAGTATGGTTATGGTGTGCTTGGCGGCGGGAATGTTAACTTCTCTTTTTTTTGAGTGCGGATCGGGAATTTCTCCCAAGTGAATAAGAGCCGAGGCGTTTAACGAAAGAATAAACCCCGAAAAATCCATTTTTAATTCTTCTTGTCCGTCGCTCATGGCAAACTACTCTCCTTATGCGTATGTCATTAACTCCACCGGGTCAATTATAGATACTGGCGGAATTTTTTTCTAGGGTCGTAAGGATATTTCTCTTCTATCTCACTCATGAGGTCTTCCATGTATTTATCAGATTTCTGCGGCATTGCTATCTGAACAACTACGAACTGATCTCCTCTCTTGCCGGTTTTGGGGTTTTTCACTCCCTTTTCTCTAAGTCTCATTTTTGTGTCGCTTCCGACCCCGGGAGGGATCGTAAGTTTTACCGGGCTCTCTATGGTCGGCACGTCAATCAGCGTTCCCAGGGCGGCCTCATAAACCGTTAACGGAAGATCAATATATATATCGTCATTCTCCCTTTTGAAGATTGGGTGGGATAAAACCCTTATTTCGAGTATGAGATCCCCGGCCATGGAATTCAGTTGTTCGCCTTTACCCGGCAGTCTTACCTTAGACCCGGTATTCACTCCTGCCGGAATCTTGACCCTTATTTTTTTCGTTTCACCTTCGGGGGATTTCATCAGAAGTTCTTTTTCTCCGCCATTTACGGCGGTCTCAAAATCAAGGGTTACGGTGTGCTGGATGTTCTTCGGTTTTCTAGGCTGCTGTCGCGTGGCGCCGAAATCGAAAATATCCCCGAAATTCCCTCCAGATCCACCCATACCGTGAGATGCGCCTCCTTGGGAAAAGATATCTTTGAAAATCTCGTCTATGCCCGGAAAACCCCGTGAAGATTGCCTGTAACTTCCACCCCCGCCACCCGGCCTCTGTCCGCCGAAACCGCTTGTTCCGAACATATCGTAGCTTTTTTTCTTCTCCGGGTCAGAAAGGGTTTCGTAAGCGTGCTGGATTTCCTTGAATTTTTCCTCGGATTTTTTATCTCCCTGGTTCATGTCAGGGTGATGTTTTCTGGCGAGGTCTCTGTACGCCTTTTTTATCTGATCCTGTGTTGCGTTTCTCGGTACGCCGAGTACCGCGTAAGGGTCCTTTCCTGTGTTCATGAAAATAAAAACCTCGGTTTTCTCATGCTCTTTTGTAATTCTACTTGAGATTCAGGGAAATTGGCCAGGATCGTGTTCCTTTGGCGATCTTCGCAGACCTAATTAAAAAGCTGTTTGGATTTTTGGTGGTTGAATCAGGTAGTTGATTTGAGATTCCCGAGAGGCCGACAGTGTGGTTATGTCTGTCTGTCGGTCAGTCCTCTAAGGACTCAAGGATTCTGTCTGCGATTTCAAAAAAGGTCTTTCCCGCGACGCTTTCCGGATCAGACTCCACAATCGGGGTCCCGTTATCCCCGCCGATTCTTATCCTGGGATCAATAGGGATTTCTCCCAGAAACGGAACTTCAAACCTCTCCGCCATTCGTCTTCCACCGCCCCTGCCGAATATGTCGATCTTCCCGTCTACATTCGGCATATCGAGATAACTCATGTTCTCCACTATGCCAAGAATAGGAATATTGAGTTTGTTAAACATCAGTATTCCCCTTCTCACGTCCACGAGGGCCACGTCCTGCGGAGTGGTTACTATAACCCCTCCACTTATTGGAGCTGTCTGTGCCAAGGAAAGCTGGGCGTCCCCTGTGCCTGGAGGAAGGTCAATTATCAGGTAATCAGTTCCACTCCACTCAACGTCTTCAATAAACTGCTTTATAGCTCCGTGCACCATGGGGCCTCTCCATATAACGGCGTCTTCCTCGTTCACGAGAAACCCGATCGACATCACCTTGAGACCGAATTTTTCTATGGGGATAATTTTATCGTCGGTAGTCGCTCGGGGCTTTTCACTTATCCCCATCATTAAAGGAGCGCTCGGTCCCCAGATATCGGCGTCCAGAAGTCCGACTTTCTTTCTTTTTTTGGAAATCGCCAGGGAAAGATTGGTCGCTACAGTTGATTTGCCGACTCCTCCCTTGCCGCTTGCCACGGCTATGTAGTACTTTACGTCGGGAAGCTTGCTTTTTTCACCACCCGAGTCGGTAGTTATCTGCTTCTGCGGCCGCGCGCCGATCTTAATCGAAAGATCTTCAACCCCGGGTATGCCGAAGATGGCTTTTCGGACTTCTTCTTCAATTGCGGACTGAAGCTTCTGATCGGGTTTGGGAAGTACTATGGAGAGGGTAACTTTCGAGCCTTCCACGAGAATATCTTTTACGAGGCCGAAAGACATTATGTCTCGGTTAAAACCAGGATAGTTCACTCCCTTAAGAATTTTTATTATCTGTTCTCTGGTTATTTCCACAAAAAGAGTCTCCCTATGTGATACCCAGCTTCTTTTTTCCTTCTTCGGATATCATGTCGGGGTTCCAGGGAGGGTCCCATATCACTTCTATGAGCACATTATTAGCTCCTGCGTTCTTAAGGGCCATTTCCGCCTGACCGGCTATCTGCGCGCCCATGCCGCACCCGGGAGTTGTAAGCGTCATCTTGACCTGAATGTTTCGCCCGGAGATTTTGGTGTCGTAAATAAGCCCAAGATCCACTATGTTCACGGGAAGCTCGGGATCGTTCACTTCCCTAAGAGCGTCGTAGACGATTTTCTCTGTTACTTCGGAACCGTCTTCGGGTTTTTCTTTCTTTTCAAACTTGGTAAAAGACACGCCGCTTTTATCTTTCGAGGAACCGCCCCTGTCTATCTGGATTATCTTTTTCATCCCCATGATTTTTCGCCTCCTTCTTTTTTTTGTTCTCCGCACATACCAGACGCGCTGATAAGCGTCATCTTTTGCTCTCTACTCCGGGGTCCAATCAAATATGCGGGATAATAACGCCTTATGACTTGGCTTGGAGATTCTAGCACGGCATTTGTAAGTCTTTATCATCGTTACATTATACCGATCTGTCAAACAGTTGCAATCTTGTGTAACAAGTATATAATTCCCTAACTATTCAATAGCATTCTCCGCAAGTTATGAGACAATCCCGGCAGATATCAATCGGCAACGTGAAAATAGGCGGAGGAGCTCCTGTATCGGTTCAGTCAATGACTATTACCGACACGAGAGATGTCGCGTCGACCGTCTCCCAGATAAAAAGACTTGAAGAAGCTGGCTGTGATATCGTCAGGGTCGCTGTTCCGGACATGGATGCCGCAAGAGCTCTGGGGCCTATACGGAATGAAACAAGAATCCCGCTTGTCTCGGATATACACTTCGATTACAGACTAGCCCTCGAGTCAATAAAACAGGGAGTTGACGGGATGAGAATAAATCCCGGAAACATCGGCGCGAGGTACAGAATAAAGGCCGTGGTTGACGCCTGCAGGGAAAGGAGAATTCCCATAAGGATAGGCGTAAATTCAGGCTCTCTTGAAAAAGACATACTCAAAAAGTACGAGCATCCCACCGCGGAAGCTTTGGTTGAAAGCGCGATGAGACATGTGCGCATACTCGAGGACCTTGATTTTTACGACATAAAGATTTCCGTTAAATCCACCGACGTGAGGAAAATGATCACCGCGTACAGAATGCTCGCGGAGAAAACCGAATACCCTCTCCATCTCGGAGTTACCGAGGCCGGAACCCCGGGGATGGGAACGGTGAAATCTTCAATAGGAATCGGGGCGCTTCTGGCCGAAGGGATAGGAGATACGATAAGGGTCTCTTTAACTGGCGATCCGGTGGAGGAGATCGTTGTCGGAATGAACATACTGAGGTCTCTGGGAATGAGGAACAACGGAATCGAACTTATCTCGTGTCCCGGATGCGGTCGGCTTGAAATAGATCTTGAAAAACTCGTTTCGGAAGTCGCGCAGGGTGTCTCCGGTTTCAACCTCCAAAGACCGGTTAAAGTCGCCATCCTGGGCTGCGTTGTTAACGGGCCGGGCGAAGCCGCGGAAGCCGATATAGGAATAGCCGGGGGAAGGGGGAAGGGAATGCTTTATCGGGACGGAAAACTGATAAAATCTTTCAAAGAAGCCGATTTGGTCGGGGAACTTGTTAAGGAAATAGAAAGAAACTACGTTAACTGAACCCAGAACCCCGCGAAATTGTTTTCCGGCTGAGTTTCAAATTGCTTTAAAGGAGAAAAACGGATGAGGTTTTCTTCCTATTTCATACCCACAGTCAAGGAAGACCCTTCGGATGCCGAGATCGTAAGTCACAAGCTTATGGTAAGAGCCGGCATGATAAGAAAGCTTGCGGCCGGGATCTACAACTACCTTCCTCTGGGACTCAAATCCATAAGGAAAGTTGAGAACATAGTGCGGGAGGAAATGAACAGGGCCGGGGCCATCGAGCTTCTCATGCCCGCGGTGCTTCCGGCTGGACCCTGGATTGAAAGCGCCAGATGGGATTACTACGGAAAGGAGCTGCTTCGATTCAAGGATCGCGCCGAGCGGGATTTCTGCCTGGGGCCTACCCATGAGGAAATAATAACGGACATGGTCCGAAAGGAGATCCGTTCCTACAAGCAGCTTCCGGTTAATTTCTACCAGATACAAACGAAGTTCAGGGATGAGATCCGCCCCCGGTTCGGAGTTATGAGGGCGCGCGAATTCATAATGAAAGACGCCTACAGCTTTGACGTTTCAGATGAGGAGGCGGATCGCTCCTACCAGGCGATGTACGACGCTTATGTGCGCATATTCGAGAGGTGCGGCCTTGAATTCAGCGTGGTTGCCGCCGATTCCGGAAATATCGGAGGAAGTTTCTCTCATGAGTTCATGGTGACGGCCGACACAGGGGAAGATGTGATAATGAGTTCCACCGAAGCTGATTACGCTGCCAACCTAGAACTTGCGAAAATCGGTATTTCAGAAGACGAAAGAGAAGGGCTTAGAACAACCTTCGGGCTTGACGATGTTTCCGAGGTTCATACCCCGGGTCTTAAGACGGTTGAGGAAGTGGCGCAGCTTTTAAAAGTCGGCGCGGAGGAACTTATAAAGACCCTTATAGTGCGTACTGAAACGGAACCGGTAGTTGCGCTTGTAAGAGGAGACACGGAACTGAGCCTGACCAAGCTTAAGAATTTTCTTGGATGTGATGTCGCAGAACTTGCCGACCCACAGACCATTTCGGAGGTTTCGGGCGGACCCCTTGGGTTCAGCGGACCGGTTGCTCTTAAAAGAAAGAACGTAAGAGTGGTTGCGGATAAGTCGGTTCGCAATATGAAAAACGTTGTAACGGGTGCCAACAAGGGCGACTACCACATAACCGGCGTTAACCCCGGGCGGGATTTTGAAGCGGATTCCTACGCGGATATAAGAGTGGCGAGGGAAGGAGACCCTTGCCCCGTTTCCGAAAACGGCGTTCTAAAAGCGTCAAGGGGCATTGAAGTCGGGCATGTTTTTAAACTGGGCACCAAATACAGCGAAGCCTTGGGAGCTACCTACGTAGATGAGAGGGGAGCGGAAAAACCCCTTGTTATGGGTTGTTACGGAATAGGGATAGGAAGAACGGTAGCAGCGGCGATAGAACAGAATAACGATGAGTACGGAATAAAATTCCCCGTTCCTCTGGCTCCGTTTGAAGTTTCCGTGCTTCCGATAAACATGAAACAGCAGGACGTAAAGGACGCAGCGGAAGAAATATACTTAAAACTTCTTCGCGACGGGGTGGATGTTCTGATTGATGACAGGGCGGAAACTGCCGGAGTGAAATTTAAGGACTCAGATCTGCTCGGAATTCCGATTCAGGTTACCATCGGGCGAAGAAATCTCAAAGAAGGCAAAGTAGAGATAAAAAACAGAAACTCCGGTGAGAGAATAACCGTGGCCGTGGAAGAAGTTCCGGGGGAAATTGCGGCTCTTCTGGTTGAAGAGAAATAAGAAAACCGGGAACAAAAAATTTTGTAACCAGTCAGCCACACTGCTATCCGCCCCCGCAACCGTCTGCACCTTTTGCTCAACGCAGGTCGGAACAATATGACCGTGCAATGGAACACGCACGCGGTTTCAAGTTGCTGGAATAACGATGAAGACTAAACGCTACAAGCGTTGGATCGGGCATGACATCTCACTTAACCGAGAAAAAGCGTTTGGATTCAAATGGTTTGAGCTTACGGGAGGCATCCTGAATATCGGCAACGAGGGTCAATCCCGCCCCAACCAAGATGAAGCTCAGGCGCTTTATCTTGATTCAATCCTAGGACGAACATTGTTTCTGACTACCAAGTTTGAGCTTTGATCCGCAGTTACTTTCTTCCGAAAGTGAAGTTTCCTTCTTTGTCCAGGTTTATCTTTATCATGGCTGAGTTCTCGAAATTTCCTTTCAGTATCTCGTTTGCAAGCGGGTCCTGAATGTATTTCTGTATAGCGCGGTTAATCGGCCTAGCTCCGAAGACAGGGTCGTAACCAATATCAACTAGTTTTACGATAGCTTTTTCGGAAAGCTCTATTCCGAGGCCCTTTTCCCCAAGTCTCTCTCTCAGATATCCGATCTGAATCTCGGCTATTTTCATAAGGTCGGTTCTTTTTAGACCGCTGAATATAACGACTTCATCAATTCTGTTTAGAAACTCAGGGCGGAAATGATTTCTGAGTGTCTCCTTTATACTGCTCTCCATCTCCCCGCTGTTTCCTGACGATTCCTGTATATATTGGCTTCCGAGGTTTGAGGTCATTATTATTACAGTGTTCCTGAAATCCACCGTTTTTCCCTGCCCGTCGGTGAGCCTTCCGTCGTCAAGAATCTGAAGAAGCAGGTTAAACACGTCGGCATGCGCTTTTTCTATCTCGTCAAAAAGCACTACGGAGTAGGGCCGCCTTCTCACGGTTTCCGAAAGCTGTCCTCCCTCCTCGTATCCGACATACCCGGGAGGCGCTCCAATCAGTCTTGATACGGAGTGCTTTTCCATATACTCGCTCATATCAATCCGTACAATCGCGTTTTCATCATCAAACATGAACTCGGCAAGCGATTTGGCGAGTTCCGTCTTGCCAACCCCGCTGGGTCCGAGGAATATAAACGAACTTATGGGTCTTTTCGGATCGGATAGTCCCGCCCTTGATCTGCGAAGCGCGTTTGAGACCAGCTTTATCGGCTCCGGCTGTCCCACCACCCGTTTTGAAAGTTTTTCCTCCATGTGAACGAGTTTTTCTACTTCCTCCTCAACCAGGCTTGATACCGGTATTCCCGTCCACTTCGACACAACTATAGCTATATCTTCGGCGCTTACCTCCTCGCGAAGCATTTTCCTTTGACTCTGTATTTCGGAGAGCTCCGTGCCGAGGTTTTCCATCTTCTTCTCAAGCTCGGGAATCCTGCCGTAAAGAAATTCAGATGCACGGGAGAAATCCCCTTCTCTCTGCGCTTTTTCCGCTTCCATTCTAGCGTTTTCTATTTCCTCTTTGGTTTTTCTTATCCTCGATATGCAGTCTTTTTCTTTCTGCCAATGTGCTTCAAGTACCTCTGCTTCCTCCTTTAGTTCCAGAAGGTTTTTCTCAAGGTCTTCAAGTTTTCCCAGAAGTTCGGGATCCTGCTCTTTTTTAAATCCCTCCCTTTCTATTTCAAGGCGCATTACCTTTCTTCTTATCTCGTCTATCTCTGTCGGCACGGAGTCAATTTCCATTTTTAGTCGCGCCGAGGCTTCATCCATGAGGTCAACGGCCTTATCTGGCAGAAACCGCCCTGATATATATCTGTTTGAAAGCTGGGCGGCGGCGACAAGAGCCTCGTCCTTGATTTTCACGCCGTGGTGAACCTCATATTTTTCCTTAAGCCCTCTTAGTATCGAAATGCTTTCTTCGACGGAAGGTTCGTCAACGTAGACCTGCTGGAACCTGCGCTCAAGGGCGGCGTCTTTTTCTATGCGGTTTCTGTATTCATCAAGCGTGGTTGCTCCTATGCAGTGAAGCTCTCCCCGTGCCAAAGCCGGCTTGAGCATGTTTGACGCGTCCATCGCTCCGTCCGCCGCGCCGGCTCCCACAACGGTATGTATCTCATCTATGAAAAGAATTATCTCTCCCTCGGACTCCGTAACTTCTTTGAGTACCGCTTTGAGTCTTTCTTCGAACTGTCCCCTGTACTTCGCTCCCGCAAGCAGCGATCCCAGATCGAGAGAAATGAGTTTTTTATCCTTAAGCCCTTCGGGAACATCAGAGTCGACTATCCGCTGGGCAAGCCCCTCGACTATAGCCGTTTTCCCCACTCCAGGTTCCCCTATGAGCACCGGGTTGTTCTTCGTTCTTCGAAGAAGTACCCGGATCACTCTTCTTATCTCTTCATCTCTTCCGATAACAGGATCTATTTTCCCCCTTCGGGCAAGCTCGGTGAAATCCTTTCCGTACTGGCGAAGCGGTTCCATTGTATCTTCGGGGTTCTGTGTATTCACTGTTTGGTTACCTCTCAGTTCTTTTAATGCCTTAAAAATCCCTTCCTTGGTTATACCCGATTCCGAAAATCCGTCTTTAAGCACTCCACCGGCGTGAGAAACAATTCCGATCAGAAGGTGTTCTGTGCTTACATACGTGTCCCCCAGATGTTGTGCTTCCTTGTCGGCTGTCCGGATCGCAGAATCAAGCTCTCTGCTCATGTATATCCGGTCGGATGCTCCCTTGACCCTGGGGAGCTTTGATATCTGCTCCGCGGCTCTCCGAACAAGCACCTGGGGATCAGATCCCAGTCGCTTAAGGATCTCGATCGGTATTCCAGGCTGGTTTATAAGAGCCACAAAGAGATGGGGCAGATCAATTACCTGGTTTCCGCTGTCGCCCGCCGCGTTTCGGGCCTCCAAGATAGCTTCCTGGGCTTTTAGAGTAAATTTTTCGGGTGAAATCATCTCAGACACAAAATAATTCTTCTTTGTGCGGAATCAAGAAATTACTCGGAATTAAAAAACCGGGAGGGAAGGGTTGCAGAACACGATTACGCAACAACCCCCGAGCGCGGTTAAACCACCACCCGCGCAACGTCTTCGGTTTGCTTAGCGCAGAAAAAAACCGGGATATCAGGTTAAGAACGCTGATTACAGCGCAACCGTGTTATTTCCCGAGGATGCTCACAACGCAGGTGATTCCGTCCATGGCGGGCTGGGCACCACCCATGGTCTCGATGATACCAACTTTCGCATCTTTCACCTGGCGTTCGGGTTCAACTTCCCCTCTTAGCTGCCTTACAATCTCAGCGGTCTGAAGAAGTCCGGTAGCTCCGACAGGGTGTCCCCGTGAAAGCAATCCGCCGCTTGGGTTGACCGCGACTTTGTCGCCCCCCACCCAAGTGCTTTTTTCGTCTATGAGAGTTGCTCCTTCTCCCTTCTTGCAGAAGCCTAGGGATTCAACAACCATCATTTCCGCTATTGAGAAAGCATCGTGAATTTCAGCTACGTCCATATCCTCGGGTCCTAGTCCAGCCATTTCGTAAGCCATTTGGGAAGTTCTCCAAACGTTCTCAGAAGGATCACAGGTAAGACCTGTGGGACTGCTGTATTTGCCCGACTGGGCAACACAGCCAAGGATCTTTATCGGCATTTTTTTAGCAAGTTCTCCAACATGTTCCTCGGAACAAAGCACGGCAGCTGCGGCTGCGTCGCCGACGGGACAGCACATGTTGCGCGTAAGGGGGTCTGCGATCATCGGGGCGCTCAATACTTCCTCTACCGTGGTGGGCTTTCTGTACTGAGCAAGAGGATTTAGCGAGGCGTGGTAGCGGCTTTTTACGACGACTTCAGCCAGCTGTTCCATGGTAACTCCGTATTCGCTCATGTACTTTGAAGCTCTTATTGCGTAGAGCCCGGGCATTCCCATGCCGATTGAAACCTCGAGATCATCTTCCTCAAGGGGTAGGGGACCTCCGGAGAGAATCCTGCTCAGGTTCTCAACACCGAGAGCAAGGGCTATATCGTACTGGCCGTAGGCTATTGTTCTCCAAGCTTCCCACAGGGAAAGGGTTCCGCTCCCGCAGGCTCCCTCCACGTTTATGGTAGGTTGCCCGACAAGTCCTATGTCCTTAAGTGCCCTCTGACCGACTCCCATACCTTGGTAGACATGACCGCAAAACGCGATCTCGATTTTTCGCGCGTGAATTCCCGAATCCTGTATCGCGGCCCATGCGGCTTCCCTTGCAAGTACGTGAGCTGCTTTATCGGGAAATCTTCCGCAGGCGGTGTTTCCCACTCCTATGATGTAGACATCTCTCATTTAACAATTCCTCCTGCTTGCGCTTTAAGTTCGGCATTAAAATGTATACCAAATCATTGGCGTTGTAAAATTTAAGAGATTTTGATTTTCGATGATGAAATTTTTGTAATTTAGTGGTATGATAAGCGGAGAGATTATGGAGTTTTAGTTTCACTCTGAATAAAAAACACCCAAACAGGAGGTTAATATGAGTAACATACCAAGCGCCAGCGAAGTTAGTGTCATGGACACGTTCAGCGCCATAGGGACAAGGAGGTCCATCAGGTGGTATGAGCCGAATCAGCCCGTTGAGAAGTGGAAGATTCAGGCCATGCTGGAAGCCGCCAGGCTTGCTCCTTCGGCAGGTAACTTCAATGGACAAAGAGCAATAGTTGTATACAGGGATGAGGATCCCGAAATATGGGAGTTCATATCCGACTGGAGTCAGATCACCACGCAAATGGCTCCCGTGCTTGTGTTCTGGTGTTATGACATGGCCAACTATGACACGCAGGGTCAGTCAATCCACGATCTTATGAGAACCGGAGCGCTTGACAAGGCCCATGGCTGGGAATACGACAGGGTATCTAACCTGTTCCCACTTCCCGGACTGCTTCCCGACGCAATACTGCATCGGCTCGCCGCAATCGATCTTGGAAACGCGATCCAGAACGCGATACTGACCGCGACGTCGCTGGGTCTTGGAACCTGTCTTAACGGCGCGAGTGGTGGCGCGAGGAGAAACACTAAGGCGAAATTCGGTCTTCCCGACACCTACGTGTTCAGCTGGCTTATGACCATCGGCTATCCTGCAGAGGATATCCAAGGTGGCGGGCAGAGATGCCGTCCTCCGTTTGATACCATGTTCTTTGAGAAACGGGTCGGAAACGCATTCCCGAGAGATCCAGAAGTAATGAGTCTTCTGGAGAATCTGAATTTGCTTCAGCCGGCAGGACCTCTTCCCGGAAGATTGGAGGAGATCAACAAGCTTACGAAACGTTTCGGTCTCGGAGATGAGTGGCTTACCGACTGGAAACTTGAAGAGTCCCAGCTCGGAGAGGTCGCGGGAGACATGAAGTTCAATTCTCTGAGTACCGAGGAATTGCAGGCTTCGGCCGCGGGCGCATCTCCTGACTCCTCAGGCTTTTCTCTTAAACCGACGGTAAAAAGGGAGAAAGTAGCAGAGTACAGGAAAGAAAAAGGCATCGGGGACGCCGACTAGTTCTTATCAAAAATCAATCAGGAGGTTTTGATAATGGCAGAGATAACACTAAATATTCCGGATCCAATTCATAACAAGATCAAGAAAAGAGCCGAACAAACCGGCAACGCTGAGGTTGGCGTTATAATCGCCACTCTAGCGCTGACTTTCGGCACTTCGGAGTATGACGATTCTAAGTGGATCAAGAATCTCAAGGGACAGGACGACGCGTCTAAGCCTTGGTAGAGATCTGGAAGTAAAAACAGTTTAAAAAGGGGATGTTCGTGAAACGGGCGTCCCCTTTTTTTATGTGCAGGTTTTGAGAAAACTAAAAGGAACTGTGTAATAACGGAAGCGAAACAGTGCCTTCGGGTTTTTCTTCCGGGTTAAAACCCCCGACTTTCGCATCAGCTTCGATTTTTTCAACAGCTTTCTCTATATGTAGAAGTAACTCCCTGAAATTCTTTCCTTTTCTTGCCGACACAAGTGGGATTTGAGGAAACGCCTCGCGAAGTGTCGCTTGTGTATGCGCGTCCGCTTCGTCCGTTTTATTGAACACAAGAATACTGGGAATGTTCTCACATTCCATGGACTCCATTATCTTGATTACCGAATCTATTTTTTCTCTGACCTCTGGATCGCTCGCGTCGGCGACATGAAGCAGCAGGTCGGCTTCGCCTATTTCCTCAAGCGTGGCTCTAAACGCATTTATGAGTTCCTGGGGGAGCTTGCTTATAAAGCCCACCGTATCAGTCATGAGTATCTGTTTTCCTCCCGGAAGCATGACTTTTCTTGTGGTTGGATTCAGGGTTGAGAAAAGCTTGTCTTGTGTAACGATCGAGGATTTTGTCAGACGGTTAAAAAGCGTGGATTTGCCGACATTTGTGTACCCGATAAAGGAAAGGGTTGGAATTCTTGAGGTTTTCCTGTTTTTCCTTGTGTGTTCCCTTCTTCTGCAGAGATTTTCAGTCTGTTTTTCAAGCTGCTCGATCTGTTTTCGTATGTTTCTTCTTTCCTGTTCAAGTTTCTTTTCTCCCGGGCCTCTAGTACCTATTCCACCGCCAAGCTGTGAGAAGGTCGTACCTTTGCCTTTAAGTCTCGGTAGGTTGTATTGTAATTCGGCGAGTCTGGCTTGGATTTTTCCTTCATTTGTCTTAGCGTGTTTTGCGAATATCTGTATTATAAGCTGACTGCGGTCCATTATATCAAGGCCGGATTCCTCTCCGATTGCGTTTGCCTGAGCAGGGGTAAGTTCGGTGTCAAAAATTATGGTATCCGCTCCCAGGTGTTTAGCATGAAGAGCGACTTCCCTGAGCTTTCCTTTCCCGACAAGATAACGGGGATCAACCTTTTTTCTTACCTGAGCCACCTTGTCGAGCACCACTTTTTCGGCTGAAAGAGCCAGAGAGTCAAGTTCCTCAAGAGATTTTTCAGTCAGGTAGCGGAATTTAGTGCTGAATCCCACCAGTATCACTCCTTCTCTGTTTTCCTTGCCTCCGTTTTTGAGAAAAGCGCGTCTGAGAGCTTGTTCTATGCTGTTTATTTCCTGCTCAAGATTAATCTCTATGCGACCTAGATCCGAAAATTTTGAAATCTCCCACTTCGCCGGGTTCTTTTCGTCCGGTGGGATGAGATTAGCGTATTCAAAGCGCCCCGCTGAACCGCTTTGACTGATAGACGCCGAAGCCACCAGATCGAGTCTTTCGTTTGCCAGAGTCGTCAGGTCTGAATTGGTAAGGCCTGATCCCTTAAGATTGGTTCTTACAGCACGAAGTCCCCTGAGTCTGTACTTCGCTCTTCTCCTCCTTCCGAGCAGCTTTTCAAAAGGAAAATCGCAAGGTTCTCCGATGAAAACAAACCTTATCTTTCCCTTGCGGTCGATAAGCACCGTCATTGTTCTTTTAAATTCACCCGAGAGGGCTAAAAGAGTGTGGGTTAATTCAGGGGTTACCAAGCGGTCCTGAGGGACTTTCCTCTTGTATATTCTAAGTATGTTCTTCAGGTCGCTTCTGGTGAGGCCCGCGGTGTTTCCGTAGAGTTTGTCTATCTTTTGTTTCCCCTTGTTGCATATATTATTATATTATGCGAAGAATTTGAAGCGTTTTCAGTGAAAAATGAGAAAATCTATCGGTTTGCGGATGGTTTTTCAGGGCTGAGAACGATGAAGCTTTCTTGTCTTCAGACTCCAGATTGAAAGCTGAAGCTTAAGGTGATGTGCCGTGGAAATGAAAAAACAGCCCTGGATTGCTGAGTTTTACGAAAAAGAGAGGATCTCGGCTAGCTCGGATGAAACATGCGGGGAAAGCAAGAGAGCTTCGGATTTTCTCTGCCGTACCTTTGAAACATATGTGGAGTCATTAAACAAAGAATACGGCCGAGACACTATCAGCGTGATTGCTCCGCCTCCGGGTTTTATGCAGGCGGTTTTCGGTACCGAGGCAAAAACTCCGGGGTTTTTGCTCCTTTTTGGAACTTCAAAACTGATTATGGTACTTTACGGGGGCGAAAACACCGTCACCTTTGTTGGAAGGAAAATCGATCCCGATCCCCAAAAACCGAAGAAAAATCTGAAACTTCTCGGAGTTACTTGGGAAGAGAAAAAAAACAGGGGATATCTTTTTAGGGATAATAGTGGAGTAGAGATCGAAATCCACGAACTCATCCTCCGGATAACCCGCTGGGGCGCAAGCTAGGGGGTAAGAACGATGTGCGTCAGAGAAGCGATGACCATTATTAGTCCGATTAGTATCGGTACACCAAGTATGTACTTCAGGCCTTCTTTTTCGTGTGGTTCGAGGTCAAACATTATGGCGCAAGAATAACCTATGCTTTACACCATTGCAAAGTCTTGTTGAATAGATCTCGAAATTTTGTTAAGTTCTTAGGGTAATGATTGAATACGTAACTCCCTTTTTCCGTCCTCCAAGCGAACATAAAAGTTTTATTCTGCAAGCCACTGTCGGCTGTTCCCACAACAAATGCACATATTGCGCCATGTACAGAAAGGAAACCCAGAAATTCAGGGTAAGACCTATGGGCGAAATCAGAGAGATTATCGATACCGCGGCGAAAAGGGGATCACTTGAGCGAAGGGTTTTTATAGCCGATGGTAACGCACTCGTGCTTTCTACGGCGAAACTTATGGAAATAATGGATTATCTTCATGAAAAAACCCCTGATCTTGAGAGAATTACCGTGTACGCAAACGTGGGCGACATACTCAGAAAATCGATTGAAGACCTCACGCGTCTTCGAGAGAATGGTCTCAGCATGGTTTACATAGGTTTTGAAAGCGGAGATGACGTAGTACTCGAGAGAATAGAGAAGGGAGCGACTTTTGCCGAGACCGTTGAAGCCTCAAGAAAACTGAAAGCCTCGGGGATAATGAATTCGGTCATGGTCCTCCTCGGCATCGGCGGGAAGGAGAGGAGCAGTGAGCACGCACTGGCTACCGGAAAACTTCTTACGGCATGTGATCCTGAATATGTCGGAGCTCTTTCCCTTCAACTTCGTCCCGGAGCACCAATTTACAAGCAATGGCAGGAAGGCCTCTTTGAGCTTCCGGACAAGTTTCGGATGATAGAGGAACTTGAGACCATAGTTGAAAATACGGAACTTTCAAACGGCTATTTCTATTCAAATCACATATCAAATTATCTTCCTGTCAGGGCGAAATTCCCCGAGGAAAAAAATAGAGTTCTTAAAGAGATAAAAGAAGTGTTAAAAACCAGAGACGAAGCTTCCCTTCGTCCAGATTATTACAGGGATGTAGTAAACCAGTACTGAAAAAACTCAAGGAGGCTAAAATGGGAAAAATTGCGACAACTTCACCGGTTTGGGGGTGCAGCGTGAGCGATATGAGAGAGCTCGCAAGAATTACTGAGGAGGCGGGTTTTGACGGCATTCTCTCTCCGGAGGTACCGCCTTACAACGCCATAACAAACGCTCAGGTGTTTGCGGAGTGCACTGAGAGGATAAACGTTGGAACATGGATAGCTAACATATACATGCGCCAGCCCGTAGTTGCTACCGCGACAGCGCTTACGATACAAGAAATAACGGACGGAAGAATGATTCTCGGACTCGGAGTCAGTCACAAGCCCGTTAACAATAGATACGATATAGATATGGGAGATCCGATTGAGGCGATGAGAAACTATGTGGGCGAAGTGAAAGCGTTTGCTGACGGAACATCTCCCAGGCTTTCTCTTAAAAGGAAAGTACCCGATCTTCCAGTCTATATAGCTGGACTTACCAAAGCCGCGGCGGAGCTGGCCGGAGAGGTTGCCGACGGTATAATGCCATACCTCTGTCCTCCCGCCTATGTGGCAACCCTAAAAGAGCAGGTTGCCGTGGGCGCCGCGAAAGCGGAGAGAGACCCTTCAGCTGTATCAATTACAAACGGCATCCCATCGTTTGTCTCGGATGATGAAGCCGCGGCCGTTGCCGCAGCCAAGAGGGGGCTAGGTCCATATGCCAGGTTTCCGTTTTACCAGAGACTCATAAGAAACATAGGTTTCGGTGATATAATCGACCAGGTGCAGGACGGAGCGAACCCGGCCGAAGTTTTCACTGACGAACTCATAGATTCAATAGCGCTTGCCGGTACGCCAGATAACTGTAAGAAAAAACTTGAAGAGCATTTCGCAGCTGGAGTCGATCTTGCCATATTGGTTCCCGGACCGGTAGGAAAACAGAGTAATATAGAGGTAATGGAGATAACAGCTAAAACTTATTCTTAAGTTTTCTGTAGACTAAAAGAGCGGAGAATATCGGCTATTCTCCGCTCTTTCTCTTTCCATAATCCGTATTCTTTTCACAACGAATCATTTTTCCAAGACCAGTGCTAGGATTTGAATTTTTTCATATGCACAGTTGAGAACGGAATTTTATGAAAGTATAAGGGACTTATTTACCCAATCACATGATAACTGGACATAATATACTTTAATGACTAAAGAAATACGTACTGTAGAGTTTGTCGTTCTGCCTACCTCTAAGGCGAAGGCAAGGAAGATGTTCCAGATAGCGGGAGCTTGTAGATACGTCTGGAACCATTTTCGGGAGAAGAACCTTAGCGACTACCAAAAGTTCAGGGACGGCGAGGGAGAAGGGCCATCTACCAGTTATTTCAGTCTCGGAGTGGAGTTCACCAAGCTAAGGCATAGGACGCACTGGCTTAGGGAGCTTCCCGCCAATCCTATTAAACATACTCTCAAGTATTTTGCGGACGCGTTGAAAGAGGCAATTGCTGGCAAAAAGGGCTTCCCGAAGCCTAGAAGCAGGAGAAGGACTACTCCTAAGTTTTACACTCCCTAGCAAGGAAAACTTCAGAATAAAAAATATTGATAGAAAATACTCTCTGCTTCGCATTCCATTGGTGGGTTGGGTGAGACTCACCCGCAGGGGTGGCAATCCTTGGGAGGACTGCGCGCCCAAGCAGGTTGTGCTTCGCCATGACGGGCACAGGTGGCGTGCCTTTGTCTTCTATGAAATCGAGGCAGAACGGAGATTGGACGACAGCGAGGTTCTTGGTGTTGACATGAACGTTCGCCAAGTTGCCACTTCGGATGGACATTTCTACTTCCTGCCCGATTTAAGGAAGAAAGAAGCAAGGCGTAAGCGCTATCAGCGAAGGATGGCAAGGCAGGTCAAGGGGTCTAACAGGCGGAAGGACACAAAGAAGAAACTTGCTAAGGTGAGCAGGAAGATAGCCAATATCCGCAAGAACTGGATTCACAAGACCACAAAGGAGATTGCCGGGAAATGCGGAACCGTGATAGTGGAAGACTTAAAGCTGAGGAACATGACGGCTTCTGCAAAGGGCACGATAGAGAATCCCGGAAAGAACGTGAAGCAGAAGGCGGAACTTAACAGGGCAATACTTGATACCGCCTTCGGGGAGACAAGAAAGAATCTTGAGTACAAATGCGGGAGACTGATAGAAGTAAATCCCGCATACACAAGTCAGACATGCCACAAATGCGGGCATGCGGATAAAGAGAACCGTAAAACTCAAGCACGGTTCCTGTGTGTGAATTGCGGTTTTGGGTCCAACGCGGATACGAATGCGGCGATGAACATAAGGCGTCTGGGAATGGCGCGACTGCACGGGGAGGGTTCTGGTATTAGCACAGTCCCTAGGAACCGTGAAATTGATGCGAGATTATCCTAATGGGTAAACAAGTATATAATTCCCAAGTATAATTACGGCGATTTTATTCTTTTTGCTTCGGTCCGCCTGAACATGAATTTCGATAACAACATTCTGTCTCTGCTTATATTTTTTCCTCTATTGGGAGCTGTCGTACTTGGAGTTTTGCCCTATTTCTCCAAGATCCCCGATTGCCGACTGAAGGTAATTGCGGTTGGAATAACCCTCGTTGAATTTGTGATTTCACTCCCACTCTTTTTCAGGTTCAACGGTTCGCTTTCCACAATGCAGTTCGAAGAGAAGCTCCCTTGGCTTACGGACCTGGGAATATCCTATCACCTAGGAATTGACGGTCTTAGCCTTTTGCTTGTGCTTCTCACAACTTTTCTTTTTCCGATTACAGTTCTTTGCTCATGGAACGCGATAAAAGGCGGATGGAGAGCCTTTCTCTGCCTTACTCTTTTTCTTGAATCAGCGCTCATCGGGACCTTCGCAGCACTGGATATGATTCTTTTCTTCATATTCTGGGAGGCGGTACTGATTCCCATGTATTTCATCATAGGAATCTGGGGATCTTCTAGAAGGGTCTATGCGGCAATAAAATTTTTCATTTATACGGCGCTTGGAAGCGGGCTTATGCTGGTTGCAATCATCTACATGTACTACGCTCACATAGACCAGTTCGGCTTCGCGTCGATGAACCTTTTCGATATCCAAAGAACCAGTCTTGTTTTTGACGGCATACTGAGTCCTCAAGGACTTGTGTTCCTGGCGTTTTTCCTGGCTTTTGCAATCAAGGTTCCGATGTTCCCGTTCCACACTTGGCTTCCCGACGCCCATGTTGAGGCACCCACGCCCGGAAGCGTCATACTTGCGGGTGTACTTCTTAAGATGGGAACATACGCAGTGATAAGATTTCTCATCCCGTTTTTTCCGGAGGCAATAGAGGCATACACCGGAGTTCTAATAGTTCTTTCAATCACAGGGATAATCTATGGAGCGATGGTGGCCTTTATGCAGAAGGACCTTAAGAAGCTGGTTGCCTACTCAAGCGTAAGCCATATGGGACTTATAATGCTGGGCGTGTTCATCTTCAACCTCCATGGTGTGCAGGGCGGAATCTACCAGATGATAGGTCACGGTCTCTCCACAGGAGCTCTGTTTATTCTCGTCGGGATGATATACGAAAGACGCCATACCAAAATGATTTCTGAATTCGGTGGACTTGCGAAGGTGATGCCGATTTTCGCGACATTCCTCATGATTGCCATGCTTTCTTCGATAGGTCTGCCTCTTTTAAACGGTTTCATCGGAGAATTTCTAATCTTGCTGGGAGTATTTGCGGAGAGTTACTGGTACGCCGCGCTTGGAGCCACGGGGCTTGTTCTCGGGGCCGTCTACATGCTCTGGGCATACCAGAGAGTGATGTTCGGACCTATAGCAAAGAAAATAAACATGGGACTTAAGGATCTTAATCCCAGAGAGATAGCCCTTATGATTCCGCTTGCCGTGATGATATTTCTTATGGGAATCTATCCGCAACCGTTTCTCTCAAAAATGGAACCCACGGTAACAAGAATAATAGACGGGGCGCAGCAGGAAGCTTTCCGTGCGGACTCCGCAGTTCCGGAGATCCGGAAAAACAGGCCTTAAATCATGGCCGGCCGGCTATCAGGCAACTGCTTGCCAGCTTGATCTGATCTATGTCTTTTAAAAAACTCATAACGAAAAAAGTCGAATTTTCTGCCTCTCACAGGTACTGGAACAAAGACTGGAGCGAAGAGAAAAACCGTGAATTTTACGGTAAATCGAGTCTTCCAGGCGGACACGGACATAATTTTACGCTTGAAGTTACTGTGGAAGGAGAAATAAACCCGGAGACGGGGATGATAATCAACCTTTTTGACCTTAAGCAGATCGTTTCATCGGTTCTGGCTGATTTTGACCACAAGAATCTGAACGAAGACAATCCCCGTTTTCAGGATCTTATACCAACAACGGAAAACATAGCCAAGGTTCTTTGGGAAATGGTTGAGGAAAAAATCCTTGAGAGAGATGACTGCCGTCTTCACAAGATAAGGGTATACGAAACAGACGATCTTTTCGTCGATTACCGTAAATGCTGAAAAGAAAAGAACAGGTGCTTCTTACCAGAGTATTCAGATTTTCTGCAAGCCACAGGCTTTTTGTGGAAGGTTTGTCTGATGAAGAAAATTTCGCCATATTTGACAAATGCGCAAACCCCGCGGGGCACGGGCACGACTATTCGGTGGAAGTGGGTATAAGGGGGGGAATAGACGATGAAACGGGTATGGTCATAAACCGTATTGATTTCGAAAAACAGGCGGCACCCATAATCGAAGAACTTAACTATAAATGGATAGACAGAGATATTCCTTTCTTTCAGAAAAACATATCGACTGTTGAGAATATTGGGAAATACCTGTGGCAGAAATTCACGGAAATCATCCCGGGTAAGCTTGATCACATAAAGATCTGGGAGAATCCGAAAAGTTATTTTGAATACTTTGGGGAAAAACTAGATGGCTGAGAAAGTCGTGATTGTAACCGGGGCGGCAAGAGGCATAGGAAAAGCAATTGCAATTGAGTTGCTCGAGGCGGGGTTTTTTACGGCGCTTTGTTCAAAAAGCCGCCGGAGCGCAGCTTCCCTTGAGGCCGAAATATCGTCTTTTGCCGGAAATTTTATGATTTCCCCCGTCGATATATCGGTCGAGGAAGAGGTTAAAAGATTCATCTCAAGCGTCGCAGAAAAAAAGGGAAGGGTTGACGTACTGATCAATAATGCGGGTGTCGTTTACACGGGTCCGGTAGAAGAAACCGACACCGAGCAATGGGATGAAATGATGGCTGTAAACGCAAGAGGAACCTTTCTCATGGTAAAACATTCGCTTCCACTTATGACTGGAGGCAGCCACATCGTAAACATCGGTTCGAACGCTTCAAAAAAGGGCTTTCCCGGATGGGCTGCCTACTGCGCTTCGAAGTTCGCTGTTTTGGGTTTTACCAATTCACTGAGAGAAGAGTTAAGAGACAGAGGAATAAAGGTGTCTGCCGTTTTGCCAGGCCCGACGAAAACGGATATCTGGGATTCTCTTGGGGAAAAATGGAGTAAGGCAAAGATGATGTCTCCTCAAGTTACGGCTAAAGTAGTCCTGTCGGTCATAAATCAGCCATTGGAAGCGAACATAGATGAAATTGATATAGTTCCATCCACGGGTAATTTATAATTGCGCAATACCGGTTTCGGAACAAGCAGATGATAGAGATAGTTTCAATCGGAATCAGCTACAAGACGGCCCCAGTGGAAGTGCGGGAGCGGTTCTCCTTCTCTGATGCGGAGCTTCGAGAAGCACTCGGGACCCTTCGCCTGAGGGAAACCGTGCTTGAATGTTGCATTGTGTCCACATGTAACCGCGTTGAGGTCTACGCGGCGACTGAGAACTGTGGTAAATGCGAAGAGGAAATCAAGTCGTTTCTTATGGATTTTCATAAGCTCCAGAGTGAAAGCCTTTATCCCTATATATATACCCGTGTGGGATCTGACGCTGTAAACCATCTTTTCAGGGTAGCCGCCAGCATTGATTCCATGGTGATCGGAGAAACCCAGATTCTGAACCAGCTTAAAAACTCCTACAGCGTGGCACGTTCCGAGAGCACGGTCGGGCTTATACTCAACAGGCTTTTTAACAGGGCTTTTTTCGCCGGGAAGAAAGTGAGAGCCGAAACGGGAATCTCCTCTCAGGCGGTCTCGATAAGTTATCTGGGAGTGGAGCTTGCCAAAAGGATATTCGAGAACCTTGCGAATCGGACCGCGATGCTGGTGGGAACCGGGGAGATGGGGGAGCTCTTCGCTAAACATCTTGTCTCAAACAACATAAAGGAACTCTACGTGACGAGCAGAAATTTTCGCAACGCGGAAAAACTTTCGCAATCCCTAAACGGCAAGCCCATCAGGTTTGAAGAAATGTTCTACAGTCTGAAAGACATCGATATTCTTGTGACTGCAACCGGGTCCCCCGACTATATAATAAGAAGCGAACACGTAGAACAGTCCCTTAAGCTCAGGAAAAACGATCCGATTTTCATGATCGATATCGCTGTTCCACGCGATATCGATCCGAAGATAAACAAAATCCCCGGGGTTTATCTCTACGACATAGACGACCTGAGGGTAGTTCAGGGCGAGAACTTAAACTCCAGGAAGGAAAATCTCAAAAAAGCCGAAGAAATAGTCCTAAAGGTAGAGAAGGGTTTTATGGACTGGATGGAAAGCCTTAAGGTCTTTCCAGTCATAATTGATATCAAGCGGAAATTCGAGGAGATAAAAAAGACCGAGGTCGAGAAGGCTCTCAGAAAACTCGAAGGCGGCACCGGGGAGCAGAAAGAGATTATAGAGAGCCTGGCGAATTCCATAATCGGAAAAATATTTCATGACCCGGTCACTAACCTAAAGAAAAGAACGTCCGGTTACGAAGCGGCTCTCTACTCGGAGGTAACGAGAAGGCTTTTTGAACTTGACCCGGTGGACGCCCCGCGGGACGCAAAAGATATTTATGACGAAGCTGAGAATTGGGACCAGGGGTAGCAGACTTGCTCTGCGCCAGGCCCGCCTTGTCGAAACGGAGCTTCACGCTGTTTTCCCCTCACTTGAAACGGAAATAAAAGAAATAAAAACCTCGGGCGATGTGAACCCCGAAGAAGATATATCCCGGATAGGCGGCAAGGGGGTTTTCGTAAAAGAAATAGAACAGGGTCTTCTCTCGGGTGAAATAG
Organism: Thermodesulfobacteriota bacterium; assembly: GCA_965229995.1. Lineage (GTDB taxonomy): Bacteria > Desulfobacterota_D > UBA1144 > Nemesobacterales > Nemesobacteraceae > Nemesobacter. Next base: position 843,300 of record OZ245933.1, read on the forward strand.
ATATCGCCGTTCACAGCATGAAGGACATGCCCTCGGTTCTACCCGACGGGCTTGTCATAAGCTCTGTGCTCAGAAGAGAAGACCCAAGGGACGTTTTTATTTCAAAAGACGGCCGCACCCTTGAGCAACTCCGCGGAGAGGGCAGGGTGGGAACCGGAAGCGTAAGAAGAAAAGCGCAGTTGCTTTTCATGTTCCCCGACCTGAAAGTTGTTCCCCTAAGAGGAAATGTCGATACTAGGCTCAGAAAAATTTTAACAGAAGACCTTGACGGAATAATTCTGGCAGCGGCGGGACTTAACCGGCTAGAACTTTCCGAACGTATTACCCAGTATTTCACGCGGGACCATCTGGTTCCCGCTCCATGTCAGGGGATAATAGCCATCGAGTACAGAGAAAATGAAGCGGAAACGAGAAACTTCATATCCGCAATCACGCATGAAGACACGGAGACCGCAGCAGTCTTTGAGCGCTCTTTCCTAAAAACTTTCGGCGGGGACTGTCAAATTCCACTTGGATGCTGTGCGGAGGTACGTCTTGGAAGAGTGTCGGCGAATTCCGTTTTCATAGACATTGAGAAAAACACGGTCTCCAGGAACACCTGGGAGTGCGACGCGGGAAAAGCATCCGCCGAAGGAATTCTTATGGCCAAGGACCTTATGGGACGGGCAGGACTTTCGCTATAGATCCCAGCGGAATCTAAACCATGGTTGTTTCCGGGTCTTTTCCCGACGGGGTACCGGCATTCGGCTCGGGAACGATGGTCAGCGTTATTCCCTTATATAGTATTTTGCTTGACATAATAGACGTTTCAATTAGATTTACAGCTTCTGTCGCGGGGTGGAGCAGCTTGGTAGCTCGTCGGGCTCATAACCCGAAGGTCGCGGGTTCAAATCCCGCCCCCGCTACCACAGTGGTTCTGTAATCCCTTGAAAACAAAGGGTTTTTTAGGAAGAAAGCCGAAGATATACCCCTTCATGTCCCATATTATAAGCGAGATATATCCTTTCTGGACATCTGTTGAAACCTTAAAAGTGATTATCGAAAGGAGAAAAAAACAATGGGAAGTTTTCTGAAAGGCTTGTTCGGAGCAAAAAAAACCTCTTTACACCAAGCTGTTATAGAGGAAAACACAGAGAAAGTAAAGACCTTGATAATGGATGGAGCAGATGTAACCGCTCGGGATAAGACCGGTGCAACCCCATTACATTATGCCACGCTTAACCCCGAAATTGCCAAGGCATTGATTTTCGCTGGAGCAAATGTAAATGCAAAGGAACAGAGAGGACAATCCCCCTTACATGTTGCGGTTGGCTTAGGGACTCCAGATTATCTGAACCAGATGGCCAGGGGTAGGGGTGGGGGGGTTGAAATAGCCTTCAAACTTGCGATCCTTAACTCGGAAGTTACCGAAATCCTGATAGCTGCCGGTACGGATGTAAGCTCAAGAGATGAGCAAGGGATAACTCCACTGATTACCGCAAGTAGATTCGGAAATCCTCTAACTATGAAGAACTTGATTGAAGCTGGAGCAAATGTAAACGCAGAAGCAATTACCGGTTTGTCTCCACTTCGAGCGGCCATACTGTTTTCTCAAGACATCGAAGCTATTAAAATCCTTATTGAAGCCGGTGCAAATGTAAACGCAAAGGATGATAAAGGTCGCACACCCCTACACGCAGCAATGGCAGAGGGTGGAAATATCCAAGTGGTAAAAACATTGATAGCCGCTGGGGCTGATGTAACCGTAAAAACAAAAGAACTTTCAACGTATTTACATACCGCAGTTACAGTGGGAAGCGTCGAAATTATAGAAGCATTTATACATGCCGGTGTAGATGTACATGCAAAAAACCAAGACGGAGTAACCCCTCTGACGATGGCCACTTATCTTCAAAACGAGAGTGCAAAAAACGCCTTGATCAAAGGAGGGGCAAAGTCCTGATTTTTCCTTACCCTTCAGCCATCAATCCCGTTAAAGCCGCGGCCTTTGTAACGTCCATGCCGCCGCCAACCATGCTTTGAAACGCCCGAGCTCTCCCGTATTGCTCATACCGCAAGCCCCGCCAGTCCCATAGCCTTAGAAACTTCTACTCCCGCCTTAACCAGGGAATCCACGGACCGCGCTCTTGCCTGTAGATCCGAAGCCCTTAGCTCTTGCCATCCGATCTTGACGGGAAACAGCTTGGCCGAAAGTTCCGCCTCGATGATTCTACCGAGGGGAGCAACGGTACCGAAAAGCAGTTGACGCCAAGCCTCGCGCATTGCCGCGGAGCTCTTAGGATCAAACAGGGTAGGGGATACTCCGCAAGCGGATACGATTTCCCGGGAAACCATCGAGCTCAATTCTACGGCCGCGTCCGGAACCATCATACCAAAGCGTTTCTGCGCCCAGTCTTGCGGAGCTCGCGGCGCGCCACCACCAAAATCGTCGGCCATCGATTCAACAAAGAGCATTGATCCCTTGGCCTTCCTTACATCGGCCCGCATGAGCGTCAGGGTGTCATCCTGACCGTCTTTTTCGGGCGTGGGTAGGAATGATCCCCTAGGGCCGCTTGCTTCGTCTCCCAAGGCCTCAAGTGTTTCAGCCGACAACCGGCCGGCAAGAGCCGCCGCCTGGATAGGGCCGACGCCTCGCCAGGGGCGTTCAGGATCCTGCGCATATCGGATATGGATTACCCGCTCCGCTCCCACGGAGTAAAGAGTGCTTGTCCGGTCAGGGCCCGCCAGTGTGAGCTCGTACGTCCAGGAATCCGGATCATAGCCGCCGTTTACGGTTACGTAGGCAACCGGGTAAACCATCGGCCGGCCGCCCTTTATTTCAATTACTCCGATCCATTCCCCGCGCCGTATGAGCTCCCTTCCGATCATAGACAATAACCCGGGAGTCAGTGTCTCTTTGATACTGTCAGGGCCCTCTATCTCGGCCGCCATGAATGCCCTCGCGATGGTTCCGGAAGCCATCTCCAGGGCCCCGGTTGCGGATGGGTTTGCAACAGTGCCTCCCGCCTGGTTTACAATGGTTCTGATAAGGGCGTCGGTATAGCTTGAATTTGTACCGCCAGTTGCTCTTTTTTCCCAGGGCCAGGTTGCTTTTTTCATGTTGAATATACTCCTTCGATCATTAACCATCGGCGTCTTGTCCGCCCGTCCTTCCCCGTTTCTTCAATGACGTTTTCCACGTCAAACTCGATACCGCCATCCTCTACGGCTACGCGCTCAAGATCCGTTATTCCGGCCAGATCTGAAAACCAGCGGACGCGCCAGGCGCGGCGGATCTCTGAACGCTCCCCGGCGATCTCTGAAATATCCTCCAGGGTTTTATCGAAACGGCCGGCCCATACAGGGAAGTAATTTATAGCTCCAGGAACCAGCTCGCCATATCTGTCTCTCTGATCTTCCCCGCGGATCTGAATTGTAATTCTGCGATCAATCGGCATTAGACTTTCACCTCGGCCGTCGAGCCGGCGCGGTGTACGCGGTACGGAAGCAATATCGCTCCCGCTCCAGAGTTCGCCAGGGCCTTCGCGTATCCCATTCCCCGGGGGGGGGGGAGCGTAAGGTCGGTCGTACTGATAGCCCGCAAGCCTGACTACCGCCTCGTTTACAATCACTTCCGGAGCGTCCGCATACGCGTCTCCCAGGTTCTTTGAAATCGCCTCGGTACAGTAGGCAAGTAGCCTAGTTACTTCCAAAGTTTCTTCTGGAGTTTCTCCAACGCGCAAGGCGGCCGCCAGATCTGCCGCGGTGATTGTTACAGCCATACTTGGCCCCTCCGGTTTTCTGATTCTCTGATAATCTTGATCGGATTCCAGCCCTGGTTCGCGTCGGTGGATCCGAGGGTAAAACCTCGAATATGTGCCTTTTCGATAACGGCAACGGCCGCCTCGCCTTCGCCTTCGACGGTGAAAACTGATCGCTCAAAATCGACAATCGGCCGCGCCAGGATATCAACGTCATCCGCTTGCGCGATCAGGTCCCGGCCGCTTTGCGTGTCGGCTACGTCCATTTCTACCGCCAGGGCGTCTTTTTCCTTTTTCGGCCGAAGGGATCCCCGCTTCCTGGACGCCAGGGCGCCCTTGTAATTTCCGGATACGGCCAGAACATCCCCGTCGGTTCCTTCGGCTACCTCATCGAGGGCCCCTTTTTTGAAGCGGACCTGGTTCGCCTTGGTACAGCATTCACAACGGAGTTTTTTCTCATACGGAATTTTGAAGCTCATCGACACGCCGCCGATCCTTCGAGCTTCAACCACGCTTCCGGAATATGCCGAGCGGTCCACTACGGCCACGCCTGACAATACCGCCTCGGTGATTACCCTGACGCCCGCCTCGAAGTGCTCCTGGACTGCCCGAAATTCGACGGATAGACCGGTAAGGATGCGATTCCTTACCAAAGTCAGGGTGTCAGTGCCCTCTTGAGTCCCCGGGACGTCTGCGCGTAGCTCCAGGGATTCCGCCGTATCAGTCAAAATCAGGGTGTCTGGAGTCCTAGCAATCGGCTTATTACGGTCATGCTGTACGTTCAGAATTACGCCGTCGGGCGGGATCTTAAAAGCCCCGGGGAGAAATTTCTCTGGACGCGGCGCGCCCGTTGCAATCTCCCCGTATCTCATTACCGTTCCCGTCAAAGACCTCCCTTCAAGAGCAATGGGAGAATATCGAACCTCGATATCAGGATCCAAGTTAAGAACCTACTTTGAACGAAAACCTCTTGTAGCCGGCTTCCCGGATTATCTTGAAGTTCATCAACATAACGGCCGTAAGGACAATCTCGCCCGTAGCCGCCTTCGTAACCTCATCGGGAATAAGAGAAACGCCTTCCCATATCGGCGCAACCGCGTGCCGATACTGCTTGCCCCTCGCTACAACCGCCTCCTGGACATTCGCGTTTGTCTTTGCCGCAACATGAGCCGAAACCCTGACGCCGCCTGATACTCGGTTAAGAGAATCGAGGGCCGAGTCATCCGCGTTATTGCCCCTGTATTCTAGGGCCATGTGCGCGTAAGTGTCGCCGCCGACAAGCGTGCATACATCCATCGCCGTCATCGCGTAACGTCCATCCACCTGTCCGAAAATCGCCTCCCTGTAGCTTGCGAAATCTTCTTCCGTGCCGGCCGTGGGATCCGTGCCGAAGGCCAAAAGTCCAAGATTCGTTTTTGTCAGAATGTACTTATCGAGCCCGCTTGAAAGCGCGTCGTTAAGATTCATTCTTAGAGCCTCATCCATACCGGCAAAACGTGCCCTATCTTCCCGGGAGTAGAAAAAACTCGCCTGGATCCTTCGCGCTGTAAGAACCTCGGCCGTGAATGAGCCGGTGGTTTCTCCTACGTTGGCCGCCTCGGCAAAATCCGCCGCAGGAACGTTGTTTGTAAGTACGGGAAAAACTGAATCGCCTACGGGGACCGTTGGCATATCGACGCCGAGAAAGGCCGCCGCTCCCATCGGGAAAACTGCGGGGACAATCGAGCTCTGCATTTGCCCGGTATTTGTAGGAGCCGGTGTTATGGCCCTGTGCTCTATCAGGCAAAGCGGAATCTGATTATCAGTTAAGCCGAGCTCCGTTTGAAGTTCGCGCTCCGCGCCCTCGGTAGCTCTGTGCTCCATTACTGACGTGAAAATTGAGCCGACTGAACAACGGGACTCAAGCTCTTTTCTCTCTATCGCTTCGGGCGTGCCCTTGGTTTCCTTCTTTTCCGGTTCGCCTTCGCTGATCGTAAGAGCCTGGTATCTGACCTCCAGGTCGCCATATTCCTTTTTCAAACCGTCAAACTCGGTGCGATCTTCATCGCTCAAATCCGGCTTGTTTCCGAGCTCATTAAGCCCCTTTTTCACTTCACTTAGCCTGACTTCGACTTTCTGCTTTTCAGTCATGTTTCCCTCCGGAAAGTTGATTGTCAGAGCATACCAGAAAAAGAGGGGAAAATCTACCGTAAGTCCCTGATATGATTCATGATAGCATTATAGCATTATTATAATATCAGGTTTGGGAATTGCTACCCGGGCGGGTAGGTTTTCAATACTCTTTATTCATTTCGTGCCCGGGCCATCATTCGACGGGCGGCCCGGGTTTTCAAATGTCTCAACTTGAGACATTTCAAACCAGCTCATCCCTGAATTTCAACCAGGCGTCCCGCTTCGGATTAGGCTTCTGATTCTCTCCCCTGGTTTTCTCGATGTGGCAACCTCGACAAAGAACCTGTAGGTTTTCCGGATCCCAGAACGCTCCGCCCTGGGTAATCGGTTTAATATGATCACACTCTAATCTCGAAGCGCGGCCGCAGATCTTACAGCGGAAACCGTCTCGGTTTTTGATTTTCAGGCGTAGCTTTTTCCACCTGGAAGTTCTGTGTTCACGCCATCCCACGGTAAACCCTTCCGGATCTGGTTTTCCTTCGACGTCGGGATCCTTCGGCAACGGCCATGACTATCGCATTACAAAGATCATCCCGGCCGAGTTGACGGCGGCCGGCTTCGCTCCCTTTGCTTAATTTTTCGTTTCCTGCGGGATCCATCATAACCCTTGCCTCGGCAAAAGCCGCCCTCATTGCCAGGGATTCGGGAGCCTTAACGTGTCCTTCCAGGAGCTCCGTCTTGAAGGCCCTTATATCGATACCGCCGTCCTTCCACCCTTGGCCGCGCCAGGTCGGTAAAGGGAAGCGAAGTCGAGCCTCATTCACGGCGTCAACCAGTTCACCTTCACGGTACCGGTCGCAAGCTATGGCCGAGGGAGGGCCCCATCGTAAAACGCATTCTTTCAGAAAGTCAGGGATCGGTACAACCTTCCCGCCGATAACCAAGAGCTCCCCCCGGGCTTCCATCTGCTCATAAACGCCGGGTACTCTGTCGGCTTTCGCTCTCTCTGATAAAATCGGGTTTCCGCCGCAAGCCTGGAAACCATCCAGCCGGCCGGATTCGGGCCAGTAGGCGGCGGCCGCAGTGAAGGCGGCCACGCCTCCCAGGTCAATTCCCAGGGCGTACTTTCCCCGTGCTTCCGGGAGCTCAACAACTTCGGTTTCCTTCCAGGCTTCCGGATCTATCAGAAACGGCGTCAAGACGTCCCTGGTACCCTGGTTCAATCGAAGGGCCCGGAAGCCGGCCATCTCATCCGGATCGTTTCGGGCCATGCGCGCCTCGGCCCGTAGTATCTCGATATCGGGAAAACCCTCATCGAGGGCCGGGTTTGCTTTTCGCCAGGCTTTTTCTGAAAAAGGATCATCGCTTCGGGGAGTTGCGAAAATCATACTGAAAACCGAGGGATCCTTTTCTGTAAGCAGTCTCTCAAACCAGTGGGTTTCAGAATCGGGGCGGGTACCGAAGGCAAAGAGCCGGGCCCCCTGACGTTTTCCCAGGGCAGTACGCAGGGCGGCCGCCAGGCGTTCACCGCCGAGTTGCCATTGCGCCGGTTCATCGCAGAGTATTAAATTCGGGCGTAGGCCGTGCGCTCTTTGAGAATCGGAGCCGTAAACCTTGAAGCGGGATCCCGTCGCGTTGTTTTCAATCTCGAACATATTTTGGGAATCTCGAAGCCTGTAATTTCCCTTTTTTCCGAAGGTTTTTCCCATGAGCTCCAGGGACGTTTTTACGGACCGGCCGCAGATCGTAGCCTGGGAGAAACTGGACGCGATTACCGCCGTCTCAAAACCGTCTCGATGTAAGGGACTTTCGGGGAGTAAAGCGGCAAGTGCCAGGGCGGAAGCAAGCCCGGTTTTTCCGCCGCCCCTCCCTAGGGTGAATCCAGCTCGAAGGATCCCGTCTTTGAATCCCCCTCGAAGGAACCGCTTTTGATACTTCAAGAGCCGGTAATTTTCCCCTAGCAAATCGCCATCGCCGACGGGTAACGTCTCGATGTGCTTTATGAGCTTGCTTACGTCCATGGTTCGAGTTTACCAAAAAACCGGCTTGCATACAGGCCCGTATGAGCGTTTTCTCCACTCCCGGAAGGGTTTACTATAGGGCCAAATGTCTCAATTTGAGACATTTGAAATTCCCAAATTGCCCAAATTGGGCGTTTTGCCATCCGAGAAAAAGGCCTTTTTTCGTTGCCGCAAAGTCTAACCCCTCGGTAGATCACCCTATTTCACGGGAAACTGACAGGATCCCTGATCTTATAATCCGGAATCGTCGGGAATCAACGTACCAAGCGCGGCGTAGTCATCAATGTCGAGGGTGTCAATGCCGGCGGCGGTGAATGTGAAGGACACTACAAGGCCCTTGTTGCCGGTATGGGTGTGTCTGATAGTGTTATTACCTCGCAACCGTCCGCCTCGGTTCTGGATACGATACGCCGCTCTTTGGTCGCCTGGTTGCGCTCCAGTATGAGCTGGTTTCTCTCTCTGTGTCAGCAGATTAAAGGGTTTCATACTTGCCACCTTCCGCCATGCCGCCGACGTGTGTAAATTCCATCTGATCCCGACGCCAGCCGCGGGAAACAAGAGAGTCGGTTACTTTCCGGATCTCATGTTGCCCCACTAGGTCGGAATCTTCCTCTTTTGCGGTGATAAGGGAGCGGTCTTCCGTTCTGTCATGGTAGAAGTAATAAATATCGCCTTGGTCGTCGGTGAGCTTGATTTGAAAGTAGTCGTTTCTTCTGTTCATTGCTTCCCCTTCGGTATCTGCGGGGAGGGAGGGAGTTAATATCCGCTCTCCCCGTCTTTCTCTCTTCTTTTCTACTTCCCGGATAAAAACTCCCTCCCTCCCATCCTAAGACGGGTTAGGTAAGGAATTAAGACAGCGCAACAAGATAATCGGCTAATGCCACTTAGGGGCCTACAAAAGGCCCGTTGCTACGCTCGCGTTATGGATCTGACTATTTCCTCGCTCCCATGTAAAGCCTCGGGCGATAATCGAATGCAACCTCGGGAAAATTCCCCGAATTTTAACCATCCTGATTACCGCCCCTATGATGGAAACCCTGATCTCCAGCATAACGCATTTAAGCCTCTCGCCGTGCGGCTTGGAGAATCCCCCTGGTAACCGCTTCCCCTCGGGCTTTGATCCGAGGGCGTTTACAATTCCGCGCCAGTACAGACAAAAAAAATCCATAGCCAATAACTCCTTGGCGAGCCGTCGGCAGTTGCGATTCATCTCTGCTCATATTTCCATACATCACGCAACCGCCTCTCGCTTCCCACGGAAAAGACCCTTTCGCTCTTCCCCTGTGTGTTTCATTGACATGATCATTTTATTATTCAACTGCCCGTCCGTTTTCATGCTACTCGCTCACAGTTAGCAAGCCATTCCTCTATTTCTGTTTTCCGCCAGCGATTGCACCGCTTGGAAATTTTAAATCCCTTCGGAAAATCGGGCCGCTTTCTTAAACGCCATAGCGTTACCATTGAAACGCCGATTAAAACGGCGACTTCGGGAGCGGAAAGCATGAATTTATCGGGAATCCGGCTTGCCTTGCTTTGTTCAATTTCTTGAGCTTGCATAGTGTTTGTTATTATAAGCCGGCCAAAAAGGGAAGTCAAGAGAAAAGCTAGGTAAAAAGTGAATCATGATAGCATGATAGCATGATAGCATGATGTAATACTTTAATTATGCTAGCATTATAATATCATCACAAAAAACCCTAACTTGGCAGATACCAAGGGCTTACAACACAAATCCCTCAAATTGAGGGATTTGACTTAAAAAACTGATCGCTATTTTCGGGCCTAGGATTGGTTTAAAAAATCCGCCCATTTTTCCATTAAAACGCGGCGAAGGTCGAGTAGTGTACTCCGAAGGTATGCCCGCTCGATCTTATTAGATCCTACAACGTGCGCAAGCGACGCCTCGGCCACTTCCCGCGACACTCCGTTTTCTACGCACCAATCCCGGAAACTTGATCTCATGCCGTGCGGCGTTCCCTTTATCCCGTTTTCTTTTGCCAGTTTGCTTAACGTCGCGTCACTTAAAACCCTGCCTCTAAGGCTCGGGAATACCAAGCCGCTTCCGTCGGCATACTCGGCCGACTCGCTCAAAATCTCTATAGCTCGACCGCTCAAGGGAACGCGGAACTCTCGGCCGGTTTTCATGCGTTCGCCCGGGATTATCCAAACCCGCCCCTCAAGATTAATTTCGCTCCACTTTGCCCCGCGGACTTCCCCGCTCCGCGTAGCCGTCAAAACCAGAAATTCAAAGGCGAGTTTGGTTCCTATGTACGCCCCGGATTGTCTGATCTTTTCGATTGCCGCTCCAACCTGGGAATAGGGAAGGGCGCGAAAATGCCCCGCCGGCCCGTTAGACTTCGGAAGGGCCGCGCTTATAGCTTCCCCGGCCGGGTTGTCGGCCCTGTAACCTCCCGCTATTGCCCACTTCATAACCGTTCCGATCCTTCGCCGAACGCGGCGCGCCGTGTCGGCTTTCGCCGTCCATATCGGAAGCAAGACGCCCATAATATCCGTTGTGTTTATATCGGAAACCCTTTTTCGCGCGAGTGCCGGGAAAACGTAATCGCGAAGGCTCGCGAACCAGATCTCCCCCGAGCGCGGGTTTTTCCATGTCGGGCGGTGAATTTCCAAAACCTTTTCCGCGGCCTCGGCAAAGGTCGGAACGTCCAAGCTCCGCTTGAGCTCGCGCGGATCTTCCCCGGCCCTTGTTAGCTTCCTATACTCAAACGCCTTTTCCCGAGCTTCGGCCAGTGAAGTATAGGGAAAGCCGCCCAGGCCCATATCAACACGTTTTCCGCGCATGGTTCCCCGCCATACCCATTGTTTGCTTCCGCTCGGCATAACCCGCAACATTAAGCCATGCTGGTCGCCATATTTTCCCGGTTCCTTAACAGTGCGGACAAACGCCGCCGTCAGTCCTCTTTTTCCCATGTTTTTTTCTCCCTGTAAAAAGCGCTACCATTTTTCTGTATCCACCGTCCTATCCCACAATACGGTGAAGGTACATGAAAGGCAATGCAATGTCAAGAAAGCGAATTATGAATGAAATAAGGGATTTACGGCTTTTTTGAAATGTTTTGAAATGGCAAGAAATGGTAGCGTAGCGGGCCCCCGCTACCAAATTATTCCTTTAACATTTCTGAGAGATTTAATAACCTTGTGGAAGTAGTAAACACGCTGATTCTGGTAGATATCAGCCTCAGGAAAGCACCCGCTTACTTCTTCGCATCAAGCTTTTTCTATATTCTTACTGTATCGACTTTATCAAAACTCTCCTTATCATTACAAAATCATTACAAAACGGATGCCGATTCAGCTTCGAAGACTACTGAATAACACCCCTTTCATGCTAAGTGTCTGATTAAATCGTGTGCCTCAGGAGATAAACCCTGCATTGCCTCTCTCAAGTATTACCCATCTGCTCCGCCTGGGAACTAATACGCTCATACATCTAACTTAGATTTCATTTTTATGCCCTCTCGGGTTATAATCCACCATTAAGGGTTCATTTAAACCCCTCATTTCCTTAAAAAGGGTGGATATCTCTTTGCTCGTAATGGTGTCCCTTGCCTTAGTGCTGGGAGTAGTCGGTCAGATGCTCTCCATCAGGACAGGGTTTCCAAGTATTGTGTTTCTTCTCATTTTCGGGGTTCTCGTCGGTCCTGAATTTTTATCTCTGGTCCATCCCTCGGAGTTCGGAGAAGGGCTTGAAATAATAATAAAGCTCTGCGTAGCGATTGTTCTTTTCGAGGCGGGACTTAACCTGAATAAGGAAGAAGCGCTTAGCCACGGAAACATAATACTGTTGCTGATAACAGTGGGTGCGCTGATCACGATGGTAGGTGGAGCTGCCTTCGCGTACTTTGTGGGTGATCTCTCCTGGGAAATGGCTTTTGTCTACGGTTCTCTGGTCATAGTGACCGGCCCGACCGTTGTTCAGCCACTACTCAGAAAATTTAAGGTCAAACCCAACCTGAAGCACATACTCGAATACGAAGGAGTTCTGATTGACCCTATAGGGGCCTTGATAGCTCTTTTTGTAGTTGAGGTAATTCTTATTGAAAGCAGCCACGGTGTTTCGGGCTTAAGCCTCGGATTTGAAGGTTACTTCATGGAAATAGGCCGGGTAGTGCTTCTTGTCGTTTACAAATTTGTAGTAGGAGGGATTTTGGGTTTTCTTGGCGGTTACGCGGCGACTTTCGCGGTTAAAAGATTCTATATCTACATGGAGGACTTCGTGGATCTTTTTATGCTTGCCTCCGCACTTGCTGTTTACGGGTTTGCCGAGATGCTGACTCCGAACGCGGGGCTTGTGGCTGCCATTGTCTCCGGGGCCATAATCGGAAACCTGAATATTCCGGAAGAAGAGGAAATGAAGAAATTTAAGGGCAAACTTACGATTCTTGTCATTTCTCTGCTCTTCATTTTTCTTGCGGCAAGCCTGGAACTTGACTACATAAAAGATCTGGGTTTCTATGGAGTTCTGGTCGTGCTGGGTCTGCTTTTTATCGTCCGGCCGGTGGAAATATTTCTCCTCTGCATGCGTTCCGGTCTTTCGATCAGGGAAAAAATGTTTCTTTCGTTCGTTTCTCCAAGAGGAATAATTGCTGCGTCAATAGCGTCGATTATCGCCCTGCAACTACAACAACATGAATTTGAAGGAGGCAATACGGTTCAGGGGCTTGTCTTTCTCACAATAGCAATTTCGGTTGTGCTCCAAGGGAGTGCAGGAGGTTTTGTTTCAAGGGCTCTGGGGGTTAACGATACAAGAAACAAAGTGGTGCTGGTAGGAGCCAACAATCTTGCGAGACTGCTTGCGAGGCTGCTTGAAAAAGCCGGCAAGGAAGTTCGCCTAATAGATACGAACAGAAGGCTCGTCGAGCTTTCCAAGACAGAGGGACTAAATGCGGTTGAAGGAAACAGTTTAACCGTAGATGGACTTGAGAAAACGGAGATTTTTTCCCCTGATAATCTCATATCCCTTACAACGAGCGACCACGTGAATGTTCTTGCCTGCCGCTTGGTAAGAATAGATTTCAAGGTCAGTAACATGTGTGCACTTTTAAACAAGAACGCAAGCCCTTCTGATATTGAAGATATGGAAAGATTCAGAGTTCCTCTTGCTTTCGGAAAGAAAGTTGACGTAATGGATATATATTCGAGAATTACTGGCAAGGAATACGTTGTTTTCAAATTTCAGATCGGAAAAAAAGCAGTCAATAAAATAGACTTTGAAAAATCGCTTCCGGAACACATAATCCCACTTGTAGTGGAGAGGACAAGGACCAACGAGGTGCTGGTCTATCACGAAGGCGTTAATCTCGAAGCGGGAGATATCGTATCGATTCTCGACGTGGATCCGCTTTCTACAAGTCCTGATGTACTAGGTGATTCCGAAAAAGAGTTAATCGAAGTATAGAGGTGAACAGAAGATGAGTTCCAAGATAAAATCCTTTGAAAACCTGCTTGATGAAATAAAAAAAATCGTCGATACGCTTGAAGCAGGGAAACTGCCTCTTGACGAATCCATTGAAAAGTTCGAGCGGGGGGCAAGCCTCATAAAGGAATGCTATTTAAACCTTGAAAGCGTAAAAAAGAAAATAAGTCTTATAGTAGAAAAAAATGACGGCACTTTCGATCTTGAAGATTTCGGCGACGAAAAACAATAAATGAGTTTTGACACAAAGGATTATCTCGAAAGAAGAAGAAATGTCGTTGACCGAACCCTGCAGGAATACCTGCCACCCGACGAGGCTAAGACAAAACTTCACCAATCAATTCTCTACAGCATGCATCCGGGCGGAAAAAGGCTAAGACCGATTCTCTGCCTTGCTGCCTCGGAGCTTATATGCGGAAGTTATGAAAACGTTTTGCCCGCTGCCTGCGCTATTGAAATGATCCACACCTATTCCATCATTCATGATGACCTGCCCTCAATGGATGATGACGACATCAGAAGGGGAAAACCGGCAAACCACAAGGTATTCGGAGAAGCCGTAGCCACGTTGGCAGGAGACGCTCTTTTAACCGATGCCTTTAACCTGATGACGGAAAAACTCCTCAAAAAAGGTGTATCGTCAGAACTTGTACTGCGCGTGATTTCCGTTATTTCAGAGGCGGCGGGATCAAAAGGAATGGTTCTGGGACAGGCATTTGATATTGAAATGGAAGGAATCGAAGATCCGTCCATTAATGAAATCTCGAATACCTACCTGATGAAAACGGCAAAAATTATCACGGCATCTGTCCTTAGCGGAGCAATACTCTCGGGAGCGGGGGAAAGAGAACTCTTAAAGCTTAAATCTTATTCGGAGAAGATAGGTATAGCCTTTCAGATAAAAGACGACATCCTAGATGTTGTGGGAAGCCACGACATGAAGCAGGAGTCGAGAGACAAAGCCGGAGTGAAAAAACACACTTACGTGTCGGTTATGGGAGTTAAAAAGTCAAAAGCAAAAATCTCCGAGCTTACAAACCAAGCCATGGCAGAGCTTGAGAGTTTTCAAAAAACTCCAAATCCCCTGAGAGAAATAGCTACCTGGTTGCGTGAAAGAGAAGAATAAAACAAGGCTTGACAGCCTTCTTGTGGAAAAAGAACTGGCACAAAGCGGAAACCAGGCTCGAGCGCTTGTAATGTCGGGGCGGGTCACCGTGGACGGGAAAAGAGTGGAAAAGCCCGGAACGGCGGTAAAAAAAGATTCCGAAGTGATTGTGGAGCAGGACCCTAAAAGATTCGTAAGCAGGGGAGGGCTTAAGCTTGAGAAGGCAATAACAGAGTTTAATATAGATGTAAGTGGAAAAGTCGCCCTCGATATAGGAGCTTCAACCGGTGGCTTTACGGACTGTCTTCTTCGCTTCGGAGCAACTAAGGTCTACGCTTTTGACGTGGGTCACGGACAGATTGACTGGACCCTTAGAAATGACAAACGGGTCATAGTAAGGGAAAAGATAAACTGCAGATACCTGCGAGCGGAAGACGTCGGAGAAAAAGTCGAGATAATAACAATCGACGTTTCTTTTATTTCGCTTACGATGATAATAAAACCTGCCATCTCTGTACTCTCCGAGAACGCAACACTGATTGCTCTCATAAAACCCCAGTTTGAAGTCGGGAGAAAAGAAGTCGGAGCGAAGGGAATAGTAAGAAACGAGGATAAACTCAAAGAAGTCAACGAGAAAATAGCGTCTTATCTTAATGAATTAGGATTTAAAGTTAAAGGTATAGTTGAATCTCCCATAAAAGGATCCGGAGGCAACAGAGAGTTTTTAGTCTGCGCCTGTTGGAATATATCTACTTCTTCCCCCAGTCCTTAAGAAACCTCTCAAGCCCTATGTCGGTAAGGGGATGTTTGAAAAGCTGGGTAAATACTCTGTACGGAAAAGTGGCAACGTCGGCTCCCATTTTGGCCGCTTCCACTATATGCATGGGATGTCTTACACTCGCAACCAGGATTTCCGTTTCATAGGCGTAATGCGCGTAGACCTCACAGATATCAAGCACAAGATCCATTCCGTTTGATGAGACATCGTCAAGTCTTCCCACAAAAGGGCTTACGTAAGCGGCTCCCGCTTTTGCGGCTAAGAGGGCCTGAGAAGGAGAAAAAACAAGGGTAACATTAACATTTATCCCCTCATCCGAGAGGGTTTTCGTGGCTTTTACACCATCTTCGGTCATAGGAAGTTTGACGACGATATTTTCATCTATCCCCGCAAGTTTTCTGCCTTCCGAGATCATCTCGGAGTACTCGATGCTAAGCACTTCCGCGCTTACCGGGCCCTTTACCACATCGCATATCTCCTTGACCAGAACCTCGAAGCTCTCCTGGCTTCCTTCCTTGGATACAAGTGAAGGGTTTGTGGTTACCCCGTCTATTATTCCAAAAGCCGCAGCGCTTTTGATTTCTTCCAAATTCGCGGAATCTATAAAAAATTTCATCTCTTTTCTCCTTCAGGAAATACCCTTTTAGCCCATTATAATAGGTAGTTTGAATAATATTTCAAAAAATTAAGATTTTGCATTTTAAGATCAATGAAAAAAAGGAGAACTTAGAATATAAAGAAATCCTATTTGATTCGATGTCGCTACGGTCGTATTTATTTTAGACCCGCTCCCTTTCCCGAATTGCAGGAAGGCACTCATATACTCGGTTCCACTCTGAGCCTAGGATTGTCGGACCAGGCGAACCTTGGGGTCTCGTACACGAAAGTTGTTGATGGTCATGGATACCGGAGCTTCTGATATCTTCAGCGTATCTCTCGGTTACTCGTTCTAACTTCATGCAAACTAAGTTTTAAGTTTATTCCCGCATTTGGAAATTGCGGAGCAAGCAATCAGGGACAGTTGAGTCTCCAGTCGTACTCGTAATCTATTGTTCCGCTGAAACCCATCAACTGTTTTGCAAGCTTTTCATCAGCGTAACGAGTAAGGTGTTTGATGACACCTTGCTCGTTGTTGCCGAAGTCCTCTACGTACCAATCGTAGATACTGGAAATGACTATGAAATCATCTTCCATGAAATCTACTCCACGGTTTTGGTTTACGTACTTGCGCGCACCGGTATTGAGCAGTGTGTCGGTGTTTTTGGCTGTAAAGGCTGTTCCGCAAAGATCAGGACAACTGTAACTGGCACAGCTCAGACCGTAGTGAATGAGAGGATTCTTCCAGATAGGGCGCAGTATGTCATTCTCGATGTTGTCTAAAGTCAGGTCCTGACCGGTTACTCTAGCTTGCACTTCATCCCAAGGACCGGAGCATTCAGATCCTGGAGTCCTGTTTTTGCATATATTACGTATGGAATCAACCGGGAAGGCATCCACAACTAACTTTACTGTCAGGGCGTTATAGAGATTGATCCAATACGCTTTCTGCTCCGCACGGGAATAATTTCTCGGGTCAAGTTCCTGCAAGTAGTCTAGATACTTGACGAGCTTTGAGGTGTCTTTAGCGTTTGCCTTAAGCGCAGCATAGTCAAACTTATTAATACCGGAGCTGTGGACACGTAAATAAACGGTCAGGATATCTTGCCAGGCACCGTGATCAATCTGCTTTACATTGGTTTCATCACTGGTTTCCCAAAAAGAAATCGGGTTTGGTTTGCCGGACTTTGCCCTTGCGTTGCCGGCAAACAGCACTACGGCAATCAGAACCACGACAATAAAACCCAGCCGCGTTCTGTGGTTTATCCCGATGTGAACTGCATTCATGATTTTCTCTCGTCGTATTTGCGGGAATGTTCTATACAAACGCATTTCTCATAACAAATATGGAAAAAGGACGTTGCCCGTGTTATAAACACCTATATTATAGCAAGTTACAATTCGACCAAGTTAAAACCAAGTCATCTTGCTTTTCCGGGGCCAGTATTTGCTACGCTCCGTGCACTCATTTTGCCTTCTCAGATTAAAAAGTACGATGCCACAAATCCTTCACCGTGTCGAGCGTCCTTGACAAATTCAGCGTGTAATTTCTTTTTGAAAAAACGATGCTTTTGTTTCAGTCCAAAACTCACTCCGGCGACTCTTTTGTGTCCGAGATGACGTCCAGATCAAACGGGCGCGGGAAGCCCGGCACTACGGTATGACGATGGGTGGACATAGTCGGATGCTGGTGTGCGGTGGGCTACGGCGTTTTGGCCTTTCTGGCCCGTCAACCCGGAGAACCCGGACTGCCGTTATTCTTTCTCCTCGTGGCATGGACCGGCCTGCCGGTATTCGGTCTTTATCTGTATATCTCCCGAAGCGGGGAGCGGTTTCCACTCGGCCGCATGTTTTTTTGGGCAGCGGTATTCAGAGTCTGCGGGTTGGTCGGTGGGCCGCTTTTTGAGGACGATTTTTATCGTTACCTTTGGGATGGCTACCGTTTCGCGACGGCTGGCACGCCTTATGGCGTTGCGCCCGAAGCCTTTTTCATTGATCCCATGGTTCCGGCGGCGTTTCACTCAGTGCTGGACCGCATTAACAATCCTGAACTGCCCACTATCTACGCCCCGACTACGCAGTTTGTTTTTCTGTTCGGCTACTGGCTGTACCCGGGTAGTGTCACGGCACTGCAATCGATTCTGATTGTCGTTGATCTTGCGACCGTAGCACTGCTTCTGCGCCTGGCGCCTGTGAGGAACGTCATGCTCTACGCCTGGTGTCCGCTGGTCATAAAGGAAATTGCCTTCACCGCGCACCCCGACGGAATCGGCATCTGCCTGCTGTTGGCGGCAATTGTGCTTGCCAGGAACCATCGATGGCGAAGCACTGCTATCTGCCTAGGTATGGCTGCCGGGGCTAAAGTATTTGCTCTGGTGCTGATACCGCTGATACTGCTCCGCGCCCGAATCAGGTACTGGGTTCTGTCCGGAGCCACGGTTTTGGCGCTGTACGCGCCGTTTGTCCTGAGCGGGGGCACGGACATGGAGTCATTTCGGGTTTTCGCACGGGAGTGGGAGTTCAATTCGGCGCTGTTCGGCCTTCTCACAAACATCTTAGGAGCATTTGAGACCAAGCTCATACTCGGTTTAGCGTTCGCCGCCTTCTGGATATCCTACAGCGCGCGTTACCGCAAAAACGACGCGGATACTTCCATCCCACGGGGTGACTGGCTCTATGGGGCGCTGCTAGTCGTATCACCGGTGATCAACCCCTGGTATCTGCTATGGCTTCTGCCTTTTGCGGCGATTTTCCCCAGTGTCTGGGCGTGGACAGCTTCGCTTGCGGTTTTGATCAGCTACGTAACCGGGCTTAACCTAAACGAATACATCATGCAACCGTACCAGCAGGCAGCATGGGCACTGCCACTGGAATTCACCCTGATCCTGCTGGCGCTGGGCTATGACCTGTTCCGGCACCGAAGGTCAAAACTCAACGACATGAGATCTTAGTCGCCAGAATTAGGTTTGAAACATTAAGTTGCCGTTATTCAGTGGGCCTTGTTCACCTCTTACGACACTTTAAATGCCTGACTGAATCAGAAGTCTCTTAATTACTTTTGTTGCATATACTTTAATGAATAAACAGATATCAGCCTCGCTACAAGGAAAGCGAGGAATAGCTGTCCAGTCATTGCCTCGAAGACAGCGATTATTCTTCCGACGGGAGTTACAGACGTTATATCCCCGTATCCCAACGTCGTTAAAGTCGTGTAGCTGAAATAAAGGAATTCGTTGATTTCCTTATGGTGGTGGTAAGCATCCGGGAGCATGCCCGAAAAGATCACCCCGGGAAACATCTCGTTTATAAACCCATATAATGTGGCCCATAGAATTCCAAGCAGAAGATAAATACAAACAGCCCCGTACAAGGTATTTGACGTTATTTTATCTGACGCAAGGACCATTCTGGAGAGAAGAACAACCAGGTAAAAAAAGAAGAAAAAACTCAGGTAGACAACCTGACTCGACGGGAAGAACCACTCGCTAATTATCCAGGGGGTGGCGAGAAGCAGCAGTATTATTAATGATCTTTTGCTTGTACACGCTGCGTACCCTCCGGCAATAAATACAATCATGCCAAGGGTACTTAACAATGAATGTGCGTAATGCTAGCCTTCCATAACGGCTGTCAGAATCAGCAGAATCAATAACGAGCACATAAAGTTAAACATCTTGTAATTTTGAAATAGGAGCAATAATCTTTCATATCCTTTTTCATTACTTCTGTTTTCCATGGTTTCCCCCCACGAGAATCTGAAATTTGAACGGGTGTTAGTATAAAAGCTCTCACACTCTGGTTTTAAGATTATCTTTAAAATTCTTACAGTATCAAATTCAATGGAACAAACCAAAGACACATCAGAATAGAGCAGACAAGTCTCGGCTTTAGCTAGAACTCATTCATCAACTCAAATCCGACATCAACAGGCATAAATATGGACCCCAAGAAATTATCCGAAAAATATTGTAGAATTCTCCTTTAGCGGAGGTAAAAATGGAGCTTTACATATCAATGAAAGCTGAAAACATAAATCCAACGATGTTCAAGCATCTAACAATGGATATGCCTTCGCCCCAGACTAACGGCTATTTCATTGCGGAGTACAGGGAAGCCCAGGAAGAAAGAATACTCATCCTTCACAGGTATTCCTCAATACTTGAAAAAAAACTCCAAAAAGTCGGGTATTTTCTTGTGGAAAATCACAACAACGGGATAATCGTCAAGAAAAAAGTTGATGAATCGAGGGACTACATGGATGAATGGGAAGAGTGGGTGGAGTTTTCAAATGCCCTGCTCGAGGAATTCGAATCTTTTTTCGATAACATATGATAATCCGCGCGAGACGGTCTGACCAAAAATACCGAATTCCCGGACCTCGCAGCAACCGCAACCATTTCCGGTAAATAGAATGCAGCAAAAAATAAATTACAAAGACACCCTTAACCTTCCAAGAACGGATTTCCCGATGAAGGCCAATCTGCAGCAAAAAGAACCTGTTATCCAGAGATCCTGGGAGAAGGAGAATCTCTTCGCAAGAATCCGCGAAAAAAACCACAATCGCGAAAAATTCCTTTTCCACGACGGACCCCCATACGCAAATGGTCCCATTCATCTGGGGCACCTGCTTAACAAGGTTCTAAAGGACCTAGTCGTAAGGTCAAAGATAATGGAAGGGTTTGACGTGGAATTTGTTCCCGGCTGGGATTGCCATGGCCTTCCAATAGAACACAAGGTCTTAAAGGAACTCGGAGAAGACGCAGCCACCATTCCGGCACTCTCAATCAGGCGCAACTGCCGCAAATATGCGACAAAATACGTAAAAACGCAGTCAAAGCAGATGATCCGTCTTGGAACGCTGGCCAATTACGAAAAACCCTACCTGACTATGACCCCCGGCTATGAAGCCGGAGTGCTAAGCGCGTTCTCGCAGCTGCTTGAAAAAGGACTTGTCTACAGGGATCTAAAACCTGTCCACTGGTCAATCGAAAACCGCACTGCTCTTGCCGAGGCGGAACTTGAATACCATGAAAAAGAGGATAAAAGCGTTTACGTGCTGTTTGAAATTGACGATTCGTCGACGCTGCCCCCATCCCTTAACGCGAAGAAGGAAGAGAAGGTATGCCTTGTGATATGGACCACAACGCCTTGGACCCTTCCGGCAAACCTCGCCGTCGCCGTAGCGCCGAAGGGCAGATACGGTCTTTACAGGTCTCCCGAAGGTGAAAATCTTATTATCGGCGAAGCTCTTTGTGAAGAAGTTTTTGAGAAGTCCGGAAAAAAAGACTGCAAGAAAATCGGTTCCTGTCTGGGAGAAGAGTTCCCAGAACGAGGCGTATCTTGCATCCACCCGTTTATTGACAGAAAATCAGCTGTGGTTACGGCCGATTATGTGACTTTTTCAACTGGTACGGGGTGTGTTCACACGGCCCCCGGGCACGGCGATGAGGACTACAGAACCGGTCTTCGGGAAGGGCTCGATATTTACTGCCCCGTTAGAGAAGACGGTACTTTTGACGATACCGTACCGGACTGGATAAAGGGGAAGGGGGTCTGGGAGAGCAATGGAATAATAACGCGTAGGCTTTCTGATTCAGGAAACCTTTTTCACTCAGAACCCTATGTACACAGTTATCCCCACGACTGGCGAAGCAAGACTCCCACCATATTCAGGGCAACAGATCAGTGGTTCATACACATGGACAAGCCATTTGGCGAGGCCGGAAAAACCCTGAGAGAAATCGCCATTGACGCAGTCAGGAAAAACATTGATTTCTATCCCGACTGGGGCAGAAGCCGCCTCGGCGGAATGCTTGAGTCAAGACCCGACTGGTGCATATCCAGACAGAGATCATGGGGGCTTCCGCTTCCCTACTTTACAGACGGAGAGGGAAGGGCGGTCATGACGGTAAAGATGGTTCTCGCCGTTACCGAAAAGATAAGAGAAAAGGGTTCTGACGTGTGGTTTTTCTCCGAGCCGCATGAACTTCTTGATAGCTACGACCCCAAAGACGATCCCGAAGCTCCCCCTTGGCTTAAATCAAAGGAAGCTGTTAAGAATCTTTTGAAAGGCGGTGATGTTTTTGACGTATGGTTTGAGTCAGGCTCCTCCTGGAACTCCGTTCTTAACGCAAGAGATCTCGGTTATCCGGCGGATATGTACCTTGAAGGTTCAGACCAGCACAGGGGATGGTTCCAGTCTTCGCTTCTTGTAGCCCTTGGAGCAACCGGAGAACCCCCTTTCCGCGCGCTTTTTACACATGGGTTCATGGTGGACGCTCAGGGCAGAAAGATGAGCAAATCCGGAGGCAACGCAATTGAGGTCGAGGATATACTGAGTAAATACGGGGCGGATATATGCAGGTGGTGGGTAAGTTCGCTCAGTTACTCAAACGATATAAAGGTCGACTGGGAGTTTTTCGACGTCGCCGCGGACGAATACAGAAAAATAAGGAATATAATACGGTTTCTGCTCGGGAACTTAAGTGACTTCGACCCGGCGCGGGACAGTGTTGAATTTGCGGAGGACGACAGATACTCGATTGACCATTGGGCGTATTGTGAGTTCACGAGGTTTGCAAACGAAACCGCGGATGCTTACTCGGGTTTTCGCTACAAACAGGCAAGTGATCTTATTTTCTCTTTTTGCTGCGACGAGATGAGCGCTGTTTACCTTGCGTGCATAAAAGACAGGCTTTACTGCGAGAGAAAAGACAGCCGGAAAAGAAGACGTGCCCAGACGGTCATGTACAAAATAGCCGATGGAATTATAAAGTTTCTGGCTCCTGTTTTGGTCCACACTTCATTTGAAGCTTGTAAATCTCTGAAAAAAGACAACGATGCCAACGTACACCTTGAAACATTTCCACGTGTTGAAAAAGTTGATGCTGACAAGACCTGGAATGATGTTATGGATTTAAGGAAACTATGCCTCAAAGCCCTTGAGGATGCACGAGGGGAGGGTGGCATGAACAATCCCCTTGATGTGGCGCTTACGGTGACGGTCAAAGAAAATCTTTACGACGAAATAAAGAAGTTTGAACCGGAGCTTGAAGACCTCTGCGGGGTAAGCAGATTTGAGGTCTCAGCAGGAGACGAAATCCACGTGGAACTGATAGATCTTTCCCAGGAACCAAGATGTGAGCGATCCTGGAAGAGGGGGAAAACCGTAAAGAAAAGGTCAAACGGAAGATTCCTAAGCGAAAGGGATGCCTCAGCGCTCGGGCTTTAGTCAGTTTTTACGCGGTAAGAAGTCCGTAACAGCTTCGATAACATAAAATTATCCGGGAGGCCAAGTGAGTTTCCTTCCACCGAGAATATGTATGTGCAGGTGAAAAACGCTTTGCCCCGCATCCTCGTTCGTGTTCACGACAAGCCTGTATCCGCCCTCGCTAAGGCCCAGCATTGAAGCTATTTCTGAAGCCTTAACCATAAGATGTCCCAGGACCGCCTGATCTTCGGTCTCAACAGTCGCCATTGAGACTATCTCCTCTTTCGGTATTAAAAGGACATGAACGGGAGCTTGGGGGTTTATATCTCTGAAGGCCAGACAGAACTGGTCTTCATATACTATATCGGCCGGAATTTCTCGGTTTATTATCTGTGTGAAAAGTGTGCTCATAATTGAGATTGTCCACCAACTCCGTTGTGATGTCAAAAATCCTTCGCTGAGCTTTCTAATCTGTTGTGATGGATAGATTTATAAGAAATAATAGCTTCGAAATAAAACTAACCAGGAAATAGTGAAACCCTCCTACGCAAACTAGAAAGTACCTGTAGAACATCTGCAAACGTAGAAAATAGTTCTAGGTGTAAATGGGTATTTGCCAAAAGACCACTAACGGTTTGTAGAAATCCGGTGGGTTAGAGTTATCTTATATAAAGATGAGCTCGCTCGGAAAAAAACAGAGAATCCATCTTTTCATAAGCTGCCTTGTAGACAATTTTTTTCCCGAAGTAGGAGAAGCGATGCTGAGAGTTTTCTCTGGCATGGGGCTCGAAATTGAATTTTCGCAAGACCAGACATGCTGTGGACAGCCCGCATTTAACTCTGGTCATAGAAAAGAAACAGAAAAAGTCGCCCGTCATTTTCTCGATGTTTTCGGCGACGCAGATGAAGCAATTGTGTGTCCTTCGGGTTCATGTGTGTCCATGGTAAAAAACTATTACGCGGAGCTTTTCCGTGATGACCCCGAGGAACTGTCCCGCGTGGAAAAGATCTCATCCAACATTTACGAGTTCTCTGAATTTGTTTTCCAGAGAAAGGAAACTCTTAGCATTAACTCCGTATACAAGGGTAGGGTTACCTTTCACGATTCCTGCCACGCACTTCGAGAACTTGGGATAAGTTCTCAGCCCCGGGAACTTATCAAATCCCTAAACGGAGTTGAACTCGTTGAAATGAAGATGGCAGATGCGTGCTGCGGTTTTGGAGGAACTTTTTCCATTAAGTATCCGGAAGTATCAAAATCCATGCTTCAGGAAAAGATGGACTCAATTATAGATTCAGGTGCGGACGCTGTCGTTTCAACCGACATGGGGTGTCTTATGAACATAAAGGGGCTTGTATCCAGAAAAAAACTGCCCGTAAAAGTGTTTCATCTAGCCGAGCTTCTTGCCTTTGAGGGTCTCAAATGATTACGGAACGCATAGATTTCAAGAAGAACTCCGTGGAGGCCCTAAAGGATCCTAAACTGAAAAAAGCTCTTGTGAATTTCACCGACAAATCAAGAGCCTCCAGGCAAAAAGCGGTGGACGAGGTTTTCGCGTGGGAAGACCTCCGATCTGAAGCCAGGCGGATAAAAGAAGAAGCAATCAACAACCTAGACACCTACCTTTTGGAGCTTGAGAAAAACGTTACCAAGTTCGGTGGCAAGGTGCACTGGGCGAAAGATGCCGAAGAAGCCTCAGCAATAGTGGTCGAAATCGCCAGAGAAAACAACGTCCGAAACGTCGTGAAAAGCAAATCGATGGCCACAGAGGAGATAGAACTTAACAGACACCTCATATCAAACGGGATAAACACAGTGGAAACAGATCTCGGAGAGTACATACTGCAGCTTTGCGATGATCAGCCCTTTCACATAATCACCCCCGCAATCCACAAGACCAAAGAGGATATCTCAAAGCTTTTCTCCGAGAAATTCGGAGTTCCCGAGTATGAAGAACCGCAGA
Organism: Thermodesulfobacteriota bacterium; assembly: GCA_965229995.1. Taxonomy (GTDB): domain Bacteria; phylum Desulfobacterota_D; class UBA1144; order Nemesobacterales; family Nemesobacteraceae; genus Nemesobacter. The sequence goes on from OZ245933.1 coordinate 868,264, forward strand.
AACTCACAAACATAGCGAGAGAAGAGCTGAGAGAGAAGTTTCTCTCAGCCGACATGGGCATTTCCGGAGTTAATTTTGCGGTGGCCGAAACGGGAACCATAGCAATAGTGGAAAACGAGGGTAACGCCAGGCTGACGACCACGTTTCCAGATATACACGTGGCCATTATGGGAATAGAAAAAATCGTTCCCAAGTTTGAACAGCTTTCCATTTTCCTCAGCCTGCTAGCAAGAAGCGCTACGGGGCAGAAATCCTCCACTTATGTTTCTCTCATAACTGGACCCAGAAGGGAAGGGGAGAGTGATGGCCCCCGGCAGTTTCACCTGGTCTTTCTTGATAATGGAAGAAGTGACATTGCAAAATCAAGGGAAACTAGGGAATCGCTTTACTGCATAAGATGTGGGGCCTGTATCAACGTATGCCCCGTTTACAGACAGGTTGGAGGACACAGCTACGGATGGGTTTATTCAGGACCGATAGGGGCGGTAATAACTCCCCAGTTAAACAATTTGCAAAAAACAGCGGATCTGCCGTTCGCATCCTCTCTTTGCGGAGCCTGCAAGGATGTATGTCCGGTAAAAATCGATTTTCCTCATGTTCTTCTTTCTCTGAGGCAAAAAGTAGTGGAAAAAAGCAATGAAAAGCTGGATCCGGCAAGATTTATGGAGAAAACTGCTTTTCGGATCTGGGGTTTCGTTTTCAGTAAGCCATTTTACTATAACCTTACAGGGAGGATAATGTTTCTTCTGCAGTATTTCTACCAAAAAGGCAATGAATTACAGGGACTTCCATATCCTTTCTCGAAATGGACTAAGGAGAAAAATTTCCCGGCTTTCTCGAAAAAACCCTTCAGGAAAAGATGGAAAGAAAAATACGACGGGAAAAGTGGGGTTCTAAGATGATTTCTAAAGAATCTAAGCTACTTATACTACAAAACTTACGTTTTACAGTAACAAAAGAAGAGGAAACGAGCAAGACCAACCAAGTGACTTTTTCAAATACCAAATTATCTATTGATAAAAGCAAGTTACAAAGCGATTTTATAGTAAATTTTGAGATGGTATCCGGAGAAGTCTATCTCCTTGGAGAAAAAGAAAGCTTGTTAGAGAAAATAAATGAACTCATCCGAGAACTTAAAGCAAAATCAGTTTCTTTTTGGAACATGAAACCCTTGAGATCACTCGAATTTACCTCAGAAACTGATCTCGCAAAAGCAGATATAGGAATAACAGGGGCTGATTTCGCAATTGCAGACACCGGTACGCTGGTTCTTTTGTCCGGTCCGGAGCAGCCGAGACTTACTTCGCTTCTACCTCCTGTACATATCGCGATACTTGAAAAGGAAACCATAGTCCCGAATATTCATGATCTGTTTGCGAAGCTAGGGAAATCATATGAAAATTATAATAAACTGTGTTCGTGTATTTCCTTTATAACCGGGCCCAGTAGAACGGCAGACATAGAACTTAACCTTACTTTGGGAGTTCATGGTCCAGGAAGAACAATAGTTATAATAGTGTGAAAATCTATAAGCTTTTGTCTTTAAATACCTTTAATTATTGATGAATATCATCCTAAACAGACATCTCTTCCTTCCCGCGAACAAAAATATTCAATGTCCGATAATGTATATTATGTTAACTTATGCTAATTCACAGACAATCCAGAAAGAATCCGGTGATAAGCGCCCTATTTTGCTTAGGTCTTGATTTCTTCTTCTATGTCCGGATGATTTTCTAGAAATATTCTAAAATTGGAGAACTGAGCAATCATGCCTATTTATGAATACCAATGTAAAAAGTGTGAAGGTGTTTTTGAAATACTCCAGGGCTTTAATGATAAACCTGCCACGAAGTGCGAAGAGTGTGGAGGAAGACTTAAAAGGCTCATCTCCCTTTCCGCTTTTCATTTGAAAGGCGCCGGCTGGTATGAGACCGACTACGGAAAGAAAAAAATATCCGAACCCGAGCAACTAAAAGACAATGCCTCTGGAGAAGCAGTTGCAGATACGGCCGCATCTTCTGAAAATGCTTCGGTCACGTCGGAAACCGGCCCTTCCGACCCTGCTAAGGTCTTTGATTCAATAAAGTCTGATACTAAAAAAGCAACGAAGAAAACAAAAGACTGAACAAACATAGAGAATCATTAGGTTGAAACAGGATTAACGCCTCTTCGCTTGATTTACCCACTGTCTTATGATCAATTTACAATAAGCTTATGGAGGCATATAAACCATAAAACATGGCAAGTGCTTATGACATGACAATGAATGTTCTCGGCTTTCGAGAAGACGACTCATGGTGTGCGCTCGGTTTGGAAGTGGACATCCGGGGCTATGGCGAAACTTTTGAAAAAGCCTGCGAAGACCTAGAAGACCTTGTGTTAATGCAGATCACTTTTGCCATTCAAAAAGACCAGCCGGATATGATCTGGCGTCCTGCTGACCCCGTTTATTTCGAACGTTTCTCGGAACAAAGAAGGCGACAGCTCCACTACTTTGCAAAACCAATCGAAGACGATCAATACCATGCTGGCGGTGTACCCCTTCCCTCTCCTCAGGTTATATCTCAGATAAGAAAAGACTTCATATTGGAAAATGCCTAAAACTTATACTTTTCGTACCCTCGAAAAGACCATTAGGAAACACGACAAGCGCTTTGAGTTTTACAAGAAACGTGGCAGAGGTAGCGAGCGAATTACATATCATCCTGACATTAATGGTCGCCCCGAAGCCTATCCGGTTAATGCCACGGGGGAAATACAGAAATCCGAAAAGGTTCTCTTAGCGCAATCAAACGCCGTTTCAATCTGAAGGATATTTTATAGCTTGTAAAATCAAGCTGACTTTTCCCTTTTGCAGTCGGTAAAATATACTATCTTCATAAGAAGAAATAGCAGATACCTTCAACTTAAGTTCCAAAGTAGCTTATGGACCTCGGTATAAAAGAAAAAATCGCTCTAGTGGCAGCATCAAGTAAGGGAATCGGAAAAGCGATAGCCTTCGGTCTTGCAGAAGAAGGAGTGAATCTCTCCATATTCTCGCGCTCAAAAGACGAAATAGAACGTACCGCTTCAGAAATAAGAACGCATTTCACAGTGGATGTTCTTGCCTCCGTGGCCGACGTGACGAGCAAAGAACAGGTTGACCAAGCAATAGAAACCACGGTGCAGACGTTCGGTGGAATTGATATTCTGATAAACAATGCCGGAGGTCCCCCTTTCGGCTTTTTTGAAGATTTTGAGTCACCCGACTGGCAAAAAGCCTTGGAACTTAACCTTCTAAGCGGTATTTACCTGGCAAAAAAAGTAGTTCCTCTGATGAAGAAACGAAACTGGGGAAGAATAGTGAACATAACCTCAATAGCCGTTAAACAGCCGATAGATGGACTGATACTCTCAAACACTTCCCGTGCCGGGCTCATAGGTTTCTCGAAAACCCTTTCAAACGAGCTCGCAAAATACAATATTCTGGTAAATAACATCTGTCCCGGAAGGATTTATACGGACAGGATCAAGGCACTTGCGGAAAAAAGAGCCACGCAGTCTGGTATCGAATACGAGAAAGCCATAAAAGACATGGAAAAAGATATTCCTCTGCAGAGAATAGGCACCCCCGAAGAACTGGCTGCCCTAGCCTGTTTTCTCGCTTCCGAGAAAGCAAGCTACATGACCGGAACAACTATCCAGGTTGACGGAGGATTGCTGCGAGGTCTGTTCTAATTCTCGTCTCGTACGAAATACAAACAGTCTTGAATAAAAATCTTTGGAAACTTAAGAGAGCTCTTCAGTGAAGTCTTCTACGTTAATTGGAAATTAAACAGCTATGCGCTTAGCCTGGAATGAAATTCGAAGCCGTGCAGCCGAGTTTTCCCGTGAATGGGCAGATGCAACCTACGAGAAAGGTGAAGCACAAAGTTTCTACAACGACTTTTTTGAAATATTCGATGTTAAACGCCGTTCCGTGGCGCGCTACGAGGAACATGTCCGGAAACTTGATAACAGTTCGGGCTTCATAGACCTGTTCTGGCCGGGAGTATTACTTGTTGAACAAAAAAGCGCAGGTTGTAATCTGACTCCCGCCCGTAAGCAAGCAGGAGACTACTTTGATGCGCTGTCTGAGGGAGAACGTCCGCGTTATATTTTACTCAGCGATTTCCAGAATTTTGAGCTTCACGACCTTGACACAAGAAAACAAACCGAATTTACCCTAAAAGATCTGTCCACTAATGTCGAAAGCTTCGGATTTATTCTCGGCGTGGAGCGGAAAACTTTCCGCGATCAGGATCCCGCCAACATCAAGGCAGCCGAGCTTGTAGGACATTTGCATGATGCACTTAAAGAAGCAGGTTATCAAGGCCATGACTTAGAACGTTTTTTGGTGCGAATAGTTTTTTGCCTGTTTGCTGATGATACAGGTATTTTCGAACCCCGTGACATATTCCTCGATTTCATTGAGACACGTACCAGAGAAGATGGTTCTGATCTCGGACCATTGCTTACCCAGCTTTTCCAGGTTTTAGACACACCAGATGACAAGCGGTCTACAATGCTGGACGAGGACCTAGCACATTTCCCTTATATAAACGGTGACCTTTTCCGCGGACGCTTGGATATCCCTTCCTTCAACAAGACCATGCGTACCCGCTTGCTTGATGCCTGTCATTTTGACTGGTCAAATATTTCTCCAGCAATTTTTGGCGCACTGTTCCAGTCTGTTATGGAACCAGCAGAACGTCGTGCTCAGGGCGCACACTACACAACCGAAAAAAACATACTGAAAGTGATTGAACCGCTGTTCCTTGACGGTTTGCGTGAGGAATTCAAACGACTTAAGCAATTAAAGCGTGGACGAGAATCCCGGCTTCAATCGTTTCAAGAAAAACTCAGTCAACTTACCTTTTTCGACCCGGCCTGTGGTTGTGGAAACTTTCTGATTATCGCCTACCGGGAACTCCGTCAACTTGAAATTGAGGTGATTCGAGAGCTTCACACAGGTGGAAATGAAGTATGGCCATCTGAACTTGATGCGACGATTCTAAGTCAGATAAATGTGGACCAATTCTACGGCATTGAACTTGGCGAATTTCCAGTTCGGATAGCAGAAACCGCTCTATGGATGATGGACCATATAATGAACAATAGGCTAAGCCTAGAATTTGGACAGACTTATGTACGTATTCCCCTTCGCAAATCACCTCATATCGTTGTTGGCAACGCTCTTGATATGGACTGGCAAGAACTCTTGCCCAGCGAAAAGTGCACATATCTTTTCGGCAACCCACCGTTCGTTGGTCATCAGTGGCGGACCAAGGAGCAGCAGCATGACATGGCGCTCATTTGGGGAAAGAAGGGGCAATTTAACCGATTGGACTATGTGACATGCTGGTTCAACAAAGGCGCACGTTATGCAGCAAGGAACCGATCAATCGAAATCGCTTTCGTTTCCACGAATTCAATTACCCAAGGAGAGCAATGCGGCATCCTGTGGCCAGTCATTTTTGCTCAGAGACTATCAATCCGCTTTGCTCACCGCACCTTTCAGTGGAATAGCGAAGCGCGGGGTTCGGCAGCAGTTCATTGCGTGATCATTGGCTTGACCTCAGCAAAGGACGGAAAACGATTCATCTACGAGTATGACCATGTGCACGGAGAACCGCATTTGTCGGAAGTAGCACGTATCAATGGCTACTTGATCAACGGTCCGCAGTATACGGTGCCTGCCCGTTCCAGACCACCCGAGGGGCGGTTGAAAATGCACAAAGGCAGCCAGCCAACGGATGGCGCTCGGATCAGGAAGCCCGAAGGGGGTTACCAAAAATTCAGCAATCTGATTCTGGAGGATAGCGACCGGGAAAAACTTCTGGCTGCCGATCCGAGCTGTGGAAAATGGATAATGCCATATGTCGGAGGAAACGAACTGATTTCCGGTCACTGGCGATGGTGTCTTTGGTTGAAGGATGCGGATCCGTCCGAGTTGAAAGCATCGAAACTGGTATGCGAACGCCTAGAACGTGTCCGCTCAGGAAGGCTTCAAAGCCCGACTGCAAGCGTTCGGGATTACGCTAATTACCCAACCCTTTTCACACAGGACCGGCAACCCAAATCAGACTATCTCGCCGTGCCGGAAGTTTCATCGGAAACGAGGGAATACGTTCCGATTGATATATTGCCGCCGACCGTAATCGCCTCAAATACGCTTCAGATCATTCCCGGTGCACCGCTTTATTATTTTGGCTTTCTGACATCAGCGATGCACATGGCTTGGATGCGAACAGTCGCCGGACGACTCAAGAGTGATTACCGCTATGCGCCGGCTGTTTACAATTCGTTTCCGTGGCCGGAGATGACAGACACTCAGCGAAATCGAATAGAGAGGTTGTCGCAAGCGATTCTCGATGCACGGTCCCTGTTCCCCGATTCATCGCTTGATGTTCTTTACGATACTGACGCCATGCCGCCTGTACTTCGCAAAGCCCATATCGCACTCGATAAGGCCGTGGATCGGCTCTATCGTAAAGCTGGTTTCATCTCTGAGCGCGCACGCGTTGAACATCTGTTTGAGTGCCATGAAAGGATGCGTGCCTCTTGAAGCTGGAACCATGGTGAGACGACGGCTACGGTCAGAATGGAAAAAGATATTATTCCTTTGCAGAGGCTAGGAACGCCCGAAGAACTGGCTTCCTTAGCCTGTTTTCTCGCGTCTGAAAAATCAAGTTACATGACCGAAGCAACTACACAGGTTAACGGAGGACTCCTGCGGGGACTGTTCTAAATTTCAGCCCCCTCCCCCGCTTCCTCAGTCTACTATTCATCTTCCTCATCCCGCCTGAAAAGAGAATCTATGTTGTAATCGTATTTCCGTAGTTGCTCCTCTTCTTTTTCCCTGGATCTCACTACCATCATCCTCAATCCCCTGAGCACATCATCTTTGGACATGCTTGGTTTGACCTTGTAAGCAATTTCCCCCAGAGGAGTTTTCTTGATTTTTATGCTGCGTGGAATCTCAAATTTTGTACGGTCATTGTATTTGTCAAGCGCCACACTCATGAACTCTTTCCAGATGGGGGCGGCAGCCGAAGATCCCGACTCCTTGTCTCCTAGCGGCGTGTTATCATCTTTTCCGATCCACACCCCGGTGACAACCATGGGACTGTATCCTACGAACCACGCATCCGTATAGTCATTTGTGGTTCCTGTCTTGCCCGCGATTCTCGCCTTGGAATTAAGCGAGTTGGAAAGTATCCCTGTCCCTTCCTTGATAACCGCCTTCATTATGTCTGTCATTATATATGCCGTCTCGGGGCTTATAACCCTGTCAAACTCTTCTATATTACCAAAGAAATGAATGGGGACCTTTTTAATAAAAGCCCTGAATTCCTCCGAGGTGACAAAATCTCTTTGTTCTTCGGCGAAAAGGCCTAGAAGCTGCGGCCTGGCGTCTTGCTGTGGTGATTCTCTTTCCTGGTAGTGCCATTTCCCTGACTTTTTTGCTTGCTTCAGCTTCTTTTCGTACCGAAGGTATACCTCCCCCGTGTTGTCCTCAATGAGGGTTCCGTTTCTGTCATAAATCCTGAGTATGAAATTCGGTTTTCTGTATATCCCGGAATTTGCGAAAACAGAATATGCGGCAGTTATTTCCAGCAGAGTCACTTCGGAACTTCCCAAAGCAAGCGAGGGATAAGGATTGATTCTGGATTTAAAGCCGAAGTGTTTGGAATAGCTTGCCACATATTCCGGATTTATATCCATGATCAGTCTTATTGAAGAAAGATTTCTCGAGTTAACAAGGGATTCCCTGAAGAAAATCGCCCCCATGTACTCTTCGTCGTAATTCTCGGGAGCCCAGTCATCCACGATAATCGGCACGTCAAGAAGCTTGCTTGTCTGCGTATATCCTTTGTCTATGGCCGCAGAGTAGAGAAAAGGTTTAAACGCGGAACCCGGCTGCCTTTTAGCCTGGGTCGCCCGATTGAACTTTGAGAGCTCGAAATCATATCCGCCTATCATCGAAATAACGTTGCCCCTTGTATCCACGGAGAGCAAAGCCCCCTGGGTCTGCGGTCGGAACAGGGGAACTATATCCGTCACTTTATCCCCGCTTACAGATGCCCTGATCTTTATAACGTCTCCTATCCGCAGTTTCTCGGGAAGAAGGGACTTGCCCTGTGGAGGCGGGAGATATCGCTCAGGATCAGCTATGTAGCTGAATTTTCGTTTCTCGCCGCCGACTTCAACAGTCGCAAAAGAAGTTCTCTCATCTATGTCTCCTATAACGGTGACGACGGCTCTGTATGTTTTGCCGTCCTGAAGAAGAAGGTGCTTCTGCTGTTTTTTGAATTCCTCAATTTTCTCAGGAGTTCTGAGCCTGGCGATGGTAAATCTGGTTCTGCCCTGTCTTTTTTCAAGCTTGCGTATTCCCCTTCTAATGGCCCTGTAGGCGGCAAGGTTGAGATCCATGTCAAGGGTGGTGTAGACCTTGTAGCCGCCCTTTTCATAGGCCTTCCTCCCGACTTTTTTCTCAAGATATTCCCTTACGTATTCAATAAAATAAGGGGCTGTGTATTCCCCCCTGGGCTCCTGTTTCGGAACGATCTTTATTTTATACGCCAGGGCATCCCGCTTCTGGCGGTCGGTTATGAATTCCTGATCCCGCATTGTGTTTATCACGATTTTCTGCCTTTTAAGCGCGTTCTGGGGATTGCCTCTCGGCGAATACAGTTCCGGTCTTCTGGGAACTCCCGCCAGCAGACACGCTTCGGCTATGTTTATATCCTTTGCCGACTTTCCGAAGTAATTTCGGCTCGCCATCTCAACCCCGTATACTCCGTCGGCAAGGTATATGTGGTTGAGATAAAGATAAAGTATTTCGTCTTTGGAGAGATTTCTTTCTATCCTGTATGAGAGAATCGCCTCTTTTATTTTCCTGCTGTAGGCCTTTTCGGGACCCAGAATAAGGTTTTTGGTTATCTGCTGCGTAATGGTGCTTCCGCCGGAAACTATTCTTCCCGTAACCAGATTCTGAAAAAGTGCCCTCAAAACGCTTTTCGCGTCCACGCCGCTGTGCTGGTAGAACCTTCTGTCCTCTACTGCTATAAAGGCGTTTATGACGTAAGGAGGTATGCTCTCAAGATTTACAAGCGCTCTTCTTTCTTGCCCGGACTGCGCTATAAGCTCCCCTTCTGACGAGTAGAATTCATTCAGGATAACGGGCTGATATCCGGTGAGATCACGCAGATCGGGGAGATCTTTTGAGAAATAGATATAGATCGCAAGCATCCCGGTCAGGCACGCAAACACAAACGTTGCGAGCATCAAGAAACGGGAATGGAGAAATTTACTCGGGTCTTTGCCCGCCAGATTGATCCCTCTATTCAAATTCATCTGTGCTGATAGTATATAATCTTCGTGGAAATCAAGTTGAAAAAAGGTTACCTTAAAAAACCTTTTTGGGTTATCTTAATCAAGAATTAAATCAATGACACACTCCTGTGGAAAATGAAGCAATGGCCGATCTCAGCTCATACATAAAAGACGTAACGGATCAGGAAATAAAAGTACTTCTTCTCAAGCTCAAAAACGAGATGAGAAAAGAAGACGTCACGTGGGAGCAGATACAGCAGATACTGGCCGAGATCAAAAGCAAAGACAGCCGTGTGCTAAAAGACATAATCTCTTTTCTTGTGTAATTAACCGGGCGCGGAAAAAGCCGCACGAAAAACACGCAGATGACAAATCTGATTGACTGTATCGGCAATACGCCAGTAATAAAACTGAGAAGCGTCCCGAAAAACAGCCGTTCGACAATATGGGCAAAGCTTGAGAACTTAAACCCCGCGGGCAGCATAAAGGACAGGGCGTGTATTGCCATGCTCAGGCAAGCGGAGCGGGAGAACCTCATAGAGCCCGGGAAAACGACCATAATCGAGGCGTCAAGCGGCAACACCGCGATAGGACTCGCGCTTTGCTGCAAGGCAAGCGGATATGATCTCACCGTTGTCATGCCCGAGGACACGGCGAAGGAGAAAATCTACCTGGTAAACGCGTTTAAAGGACAAGTGGTCCTCACTGCCGCGGACCGGGGACTTCACGGATCGATAGAAAAAGCCCGCGAGATAGAGCGTGAAAACCCGGATTCCTACCTTCTTGACCAGTTTAAAAACACCGCGGATATCACGATTCACCGCGAGGGAACCGCAAAAGAGGTACAAAACCAGATACCGGGCCGTCTTGATGCCTTTGTGTGCGGAGTCGGAAGCGGAGGAACGGTAATGGGAGTAGGTCCTGAACTTAAAAAAATCTATCCCCGACTCAAGATAGTGGTGGTTGAACCCGCCGAATGCCCTACCCTGTCCGAGGGAAAAGAAGGTCCCCACGGCATCTGCGGCATATCGCCCGGGTTTGTTCCCGAGAAGCTTGATACCGGGATAATCGACAGAATCTACAAGGTCCCAACCCACAAGGCCCGCGAATGCGTGAAAGCCATTGCTTCGGAGGAAGGAATACTGGTTGGAATATCCTCGGGAGCTTGCCTTTACGCGGCTCTTGGGATATCAGAAGAGCTTCCCGACGGCGCTCAGGTGCTCGTAACTTTCTGCGACAGCGGAGAAATGTATCTTGGAACTGATCTCTACGATTAGAAAATCTGTTTGAAATGAAATTTTACTGTGTTATTTTATATTTCGGATGTTTTTATCTACGCGAGAGTTGCGTAAAGATTGAGGAATGACGTATGCCAGCAAATATTTTTAAGAATCTTCTACTTTGGGTAGCCATATTCGTCGGCGTGTTCGCGGTGTACCAGTTCATGAACACCTCGGCAAACGTCCACTCCGAGATATCCTACAGCAAATTCCTGGAGCATCTGGATAATGACAGGCTAGCAAAGGTAGAGTTCGGCGAAAACACAATAAAGGGAGAACTTAAAAACGCCGATCCCACGGATCGCGGATTCACAACCACGGGACCCGCGGGAGAAATGCTTATCGCAAACCTTGAGGAAAACGGCATAGAGTTCAGTTTTTCACGCCGCAACCAAAGCTCGCTTATCCAGCTACTCATAAACTGGGGCCCCCTTTTCATACTGGTCGCGCTCATGGTCTTTTTCATGAGGCAGGTACAGGCCGGGGGCTCAAAGGCGATGAGTTTCGGAAAAAACCGCGCGAGGATGCTCGGCGAAGGACAGAACAAGATCACCTTTGAGGACGTAGCCGGGGTTGAGGAAGCAAAAGAGGAAGTAAGCGAAATAGTGCTGTTCCTTAAAAGCCCTGAGAAATTCACGCGGCTGGGAGGGAGAATACCCAGGGGGGTTCTGCTGGTCGGTCCCCCGGGAACGGGAAAGACCCTTCTTGCAAAAGCCATAGCCGGAGAAGCCGAAGTACCCTTTTTCATAATAAGCGGGAGCGACTTTGTGGAAATGTTCGTCGGAGTCGGGGCTTCGAGGGTCAGGGACCTGTTCATACAGGCCAAGAAAAGCACCCCCTGCATAATATTCGTTGACGAACTTGACGCCGTGGGAAGACACAGGGGAGCGGGACTCGGAGGAGGCCACGACGAAAGGGAGCAGACCCTTAACCAGCTCCTGGTTGAAATGGACGGCTTTGAAGGAAACGAAGGGATTATAGTCATGGCGGCCACGAACCGCCCGGACGTGCTTGACCCGGCACTTCTCAGGCCGGGGAGGTTTGATCGTCAGGTTGTCGTCCCCAGGCCGGATGTCAGGGGAAGAGAAGCTATTCTGGTCGTTCATTCGAAAGACACTCCAATAGCCAAGGATGTTGATCTTTCGGTAATCGCGAGATCCACCCCGGGTTTTTCCGGAGCCGACCTTGAGAATCTCGTTAACGAATCGGCTCTTCACGCAGCTCGCAACGACAAGGAGGAAGTTTCCGTAGAGGACTTTGAATACGCAAAAGACAAGGTCACCATGGGAGTTGAGAGAAAAAGCATGCTGATAAGCGACAAAGAGAAGAAGATCACCGCTTATCACGAAGCCGGACACGCGCTTGTGGCGAAACTGACTCCCGAAGCCGATCCAATACACAAAGTAACGATCATACCGAGAGGAATGGCTCTTGGAGTCACCCAGCAGCTTCCCCTTGAAGACAAGTACACTTTGTCGAGAACTTATCTGATTTCCACCATAAAGGTGCTTCTGGGAGGCAGGGCCGCGGAAGAACTGGTGTTCTCCGAGAGAACCAGCGGTGCGGCCAACGATCTTGAGAGAGTTACCGAGATAGCCAAAAAAATGGTATGCGAATGGGGAATGAGCGAAATTGTGGGACCGGTGACTTTCGGCAAAGGGGAACAGCAGCCTTTTCTAGGCAGGGAAATTTCGAGAAAAAGTGACTACAGCGAAGATACCGCGGTGCAGATAGACCGGGAGATAAGAAGAATCGTAACCGAAAGCTACGATGCGGTACTGAAGCTCCTTAGAGACAATCAGGATATCCTGCATGAACTCTCTTCCCTGCTTCTTGAAAAGGAAGTGATAGACTCGGCGGAACTTGACGAACTGGTTTCAAAAACGCAGGAGTTCAGGCCGGAAGTGAAAAAGCCGTTTGATATAACCAGCAGGGTCTGATCCCTGTGGCTTTTTCCCGCCATGTCACCGTTTCTCGGCCGTCTTCGCATGACCGGGAGTGAGAACCGTTTGCTAAAGCTAAAGCAATCAGTCCACAAAGCAAATCAGAACGCGCCGGAACCCCGTTTGATAGAACTCGGTTCAAAAAAACTGAATCTGAGCGAAAAACCCCTTGTCATGGGAATTGTGAACATGACGCCGGATTCTTTTTATGACGGCGGAAAGTATAACGACCCCCAGCAGGCTCTCGGGAGAATCGCTTCTCTTATAAAAGACGGGGCCGATATTATTGATATAGGGGGAGAATCCACAAGACCGGGTTCTCTCGGTGTGAGTGTGGAGGAGGAGCTTGACAGAGTTATACCCCTAATAGAAGCGGCTTCAGAGGAATTTGACACCGTAATATCGATAGACACTACAAAAGCCGTCGTCGCGGAGGAAGCTCTTGGGCGGGGAGCTTCAATGGTAAACGATATAAGCGGACTAAGCTTCGAACCGAAAGTCGCGCAGAAGGTATCGGAAAGCGGAGCAGCCATCATACTCACCCATACAAGCTCACGACCGGTGGACATGCAGAAAAAAACCCACTACACCTCGCTTATTTCCGATATAGCGGACTTTCTTTTGAATTCAGCTCAAACGGCCATGGCGGCAGGAATACCGCGGGACAATATAATAATTGACCCGGGCATCGGATTTGGAAAAACCACCGAGCAGAACCTCGAAATCATAAAAAGACTTGAAGAGTTCTGCGAACTTGGGTTTCCGGTCTGCCTCGGAACCTCGCGAAAATCTTTTATAGGGGAAATCCTGGGGAGCCCGCTTGCGGAGCAAAGATTGATAGGATCCGTTTGTTCAGTGATAATATCAATGCTTAAAGGTATTTCTATTGTAAGAGTTCATGATGTACTTGAAACAACGCAGGCAATTCGGACGGTAAAAAGCATATACGGGATAAACTAGCGGATGACGGACTCTACAATACAGAACTTTCGATTCTTTTCAGACAGCCTGGACATCCTGATCGTCGCCATAATATTTTTCTACATACTAAAAGCCATAGAGGGAACCAGAAGCTCGCAGATTCTGATCGGAATCGTGGCGATGGTAATTCTCTATTTCGTTTCAAGAAAATGGGGCTTTTTCACGCTTAACTGGGTGCTTACCCACTTCCTCGGTTTCGCAATACTCATAGTAATCATCCTCTTTCAGGACGAGATAAGAAGGGGACTTGCGAACATAGGAAAAAAACCTTTTCTTTTCAGTTTCGCGAAACACAGCGCGAACGAAACGGTGATAGAAGAACTGGTAGATGCCTGCTCTTTTCTTTCCTCAAGAAAAATTGGAGCCCTGATAGCCATCGAAAGGCAGGAAAGCCTCAAGATGTTTCCTGGAAGACCGATTAACGCCAGCTTATCAAGCGAGATGATCATAAGTATTTTCAATACGGCATCCCCTCTTCACGACGGGGGATTGGTAATCAAAGACGAAGTTATTCTTTCGGCCGGATGCTTTTTCCCGATCAGTACGGACCTTGAACTGGGAACGGAGCTTGGAACGAGGCACAGGGCCGCTATAGAGCTGTCCAGGCAAACTGATGCTGTTGTGGTAATCGTGTCTGAGGAAACGGGAAAGATCTCGCTCGCAGCAGATGGAGAACTCAAAAGAATCGCCAACGCCAAATTGCTCAGACCTAGTCTGGTTTCCGAACTGAGCAGCCAGAGCCCGGGCAGCATAAAAGCAAGCCAGGCGGGAAAAGCCTGATGGAGAAAAAACCTTTTTTCCAAGGCCTTACCAAAAAGACAATCGCGCTTGCGCTGGCGGTAATTCTCTGGGCGTTTACGAACTTCGAATTCGACGTGGAAAGAGATATCAGGATCCCGCTTCACCTCGGTGGCCTCCCGGAGAGCCTTATTATAGCAAATAAACTGCCCGACAGCGTTGACCTGTCCCTTAGAGGACCAAGAAGTCTGCTGTCTTCATTCTCCCATTCAAACAAGTCAATCCACATTGACCTGCAGAAAACAAAACAGGGTGTTCTCAAGATAGACACGCAGCGTGTGGCTTTGGAAATAGTTCCGAGAGGAATAGATATAGTCGCAGCAAACCCTTCAAAACTTTCGTTTAACATAGACAGGCTTGTAACGAAAAAATTCAAGGTAAAACCCGTGCTGGGAGAACCGGGTTCCGGTTATGAAATATCAAAGAAAATAAAGGTTGTCCCAAAATCCGTAGAGGTAAAAGGACCCGCCTCGCAACTTGCGAAAATGGAAACCATAGAGACGGCGAAAATAAAACTTGAAGGCGAAGAAGCCGAGTTCACGGCGCCGGTGCAGCTGCAACTGCCTTCGCAATACATGGAAGTTCTTGAGGGCGATCATGTAAACGTAACGGTTCATATAAAAGAGATAATACTGACCAAAGAGTTTCGGGATGTTGACATAGTCCCCCGTAATTTTGAACAACTCGAGTACAGCACGACTTCAGAACTTAAGGCCACTTTGGTATTCAATGGTCCCTACAAGACCATCAACAACCTTACAAGCAATGAAATCAATGTTTACATAGACGGAGCCGAAATGGGCAAGAGCAGGCGGAAAAGACTCAATATAAAGGTGGATTATCCGGATTCAAACCTGCTTAAGCTTACAAGTGTCACTCCGAAAAGAATCAGGGTTAAAGTCAAAGCGCCTCCTGTCGAAGAATCTCCAAATACCTAGATCATGAATTCTTTATCCGAACTTCCCGAGAGAAAAATTTTTGGAACCGATGGAATAAGAGGGGTTACCAATACCTATCCGATGACCCCAGAGATATCTCTTGCTCTCGGAAAGGCTTTAACAAAATATCTGTCCGAGAAAACGGGCGGTCACGTGAAAATACTCATCGGCAAAGACACCCGGCTTTCGGGTTATGTCTTTGAACAGGCGATAGCTTCCGGCATAACGTCCATGGGAGCCGACGTACTGCTCGTGGGGCCCTTGCCCACCCCGGCGATAGCCTTTCTAACTTCAAACATGAGAGCCACGGCTGGCGTGGTTATCTCGGCGTCCCATAACCCCTACACCGATAACGGAATAAAAATATTCGATTCCACCGGCTTCAAACTGCCGGATAGAACAGAGATCGAAATAGAGAACATGGTTCTCGGAGAGGAACGGATAAGCCCCCCTTCCCTCACGGGAAAGGCAAAAAGAATCGAGGACGCGGTCGGACGGTACATAGTGTTTCTGAAAAATACTTTCCCAAAAAATCTGACGCTTGACGGAGTGAAAATCGTCGTTGACTGCGCCAATGGAGCCGCCTACAAGGTCGCCCCCATAATTTTTGAGGAACTGGGAGCACAGGTAATCACAATCGGCACGGAGCCGGACGGAAAAAACATAAACGTTAACTGCGGAAGCCTGCGGCCCGAGATACTTTTTGAAGAAGTCCTGCGAAGCGGTTCCGATATAGGTATAGCGCTTGACGGAGACGCGGACAGGGTTGTCTTCTCCGATGAAAACGGAAATGAAGTTGACGGCGACCACGTTCTCGCTATCTGCTCATCTGAAATGATGGAAGCCGGAACCCTGTCAAGCGATACCGTGGTGGCTACGCAGATGAGCAACATGGCCCTTGAGAACTACCTCAGCAAAAAAGGACTCAAGCTTGAAAGAACCCGTGTGGGAGACAGATACGTTGTAGAAACCATGAGAAAGCTGGGAGCAAATCTCGGGGGTGAAAAATCGGGTCACCTGCTATTTCTCGACCATTCAACCACGGGAGACGGTCTGCTCGCCTCGCTTCAGATCCTAAGCATAATGAAAAAAAAGGGAAAATCGCTTTCTGAGCTAGCCGGGATAATAAACCTGTTTCCACAGGTGCTTAACAGTCTTGAGATTAAGGAGAAAAAACCATTTGAACAGATTCCGGGGCTTCTCAAGCTTGTCAGGGAATCGGAGAGAATCCTCGGAGATAAAGGCAGAATAAATCTCAGATATTCAGGAACCGAGTTGCTCGCGCGCGTGATGGTGGAAGGAGAGGATGAAGCTCTGATAAACGGGATCGCCTCCAGCGTATCTTCTGTGATAAGTGAAAACATAGGAACAGGAAGCCTATAGATGAAAACCAGACTGAACGTAAACGTTGACCACGTAGCGACCCTGAGACAGGCCAGAATGGGAGGTGAACCGGATCCCGTGGCCGTCGCCCTGCAGGCCGAACTCGCCGGGGCGAGCGGAATAGTGGTTCACCTGCGGGAAGACCGCCGGCACATTCAGGAAAGGGACCTTGTTCTGCTGAAACAGACGGTGCGGACCAGGCTTAACATGGAGATGGCCGTCACGGACGAAATGATTAAAATTGCGAGCGAGACGCTTCCCGACTTCGTAACCCTTGTTCCTGAGAAAAGGCAGGAGATAACGACGGAAGGAGGAGTTGATGTGCGCGGGGATACTCAGAGAATCGCCGCGGCGATTGAAAAACTGAAAAACTCCGGGCTGTTCGTAAGCATCTTCATAGACCCCGCCCCCGACCAGATAAGGGCCTCCGCGCAGACGGGCGCCGATATGGTCGAACTTCACACCGGAAGTTACGCAAATGCCCGTAACGAAACCGAAATGATGATGGAGCTTGATAGAATCAGAAAATCAACGGAAGACGCTCTCTCCCACCGACTCAGGGTATCCGCCGGTCACGGGCTCAATTATGTCAACGTGACTGCGGTTTCAAGAATCGACGGGATTGAGGAACTCAACATCGGTCACAGCATAATTTCACGGGCGATTTCCTCAGGAATGGAAAAAGCCGTAAGAGATATGATTCACCTGCTATAGTACTTCCTATAACAGAGCACAGGATACGAAGATATGGTTTCAGGCATAGGCATTGACATGGTTCGCAACAGCCGCATAGAGAGCCTTATCGACAGATGGGGGGAGAAATTTCTTCGGAAAGTCTTCACCGATGATGAGCTCGCCCAGGGTGGCAACGGCAAAAACAGGAATATAAGCTACGCCGCTAACTACGCGGTCAAAGAAGCCTTTGTCAAAGCGCTTGGAACCGGGTTCAGACGGGGCATAAAATTTCACAACATAGCGGTAAAACGAAATGAACTCGGAAAACCCTTCATAGACCTTCGGGGGAGCACAAAAGAAATCGCCGAACAAAGGGGCCTGACCAAAATTCATACCACCATATCACATGACGGTGAATACTCCGTTGCCGTAGTTATACTTGAGAACTGACTTCTTAAATCCAAACCTCAAGCTTGCCCGTACGGACTGGAAAAAACTGCTCTCGCAAGCCAAGCGGGGACATCAAATCAGCGGGTACTATCTTCACCTAGGACATCCAGAATGTTTGAGAACCTGAAGAGACTACGCCTAAAAGGGGTAGACAGCGTAAAACCGGGACTCGAGAGAATCACCGCGGTTTTGGGGGAACTGGGATCTCCTCACGAAAAAAAGGATTACGTAACCATCGCCGGAACTAACGGCAAGGGCTCCGTGGCGGCCTGTATCGCGTCGATATTCGAAGCAAACGGCTATTGCGTCGGCCTGTTTACCTCCCCTCACCTGACCGACGTCACGGAAAGAATAAAAGTGAGCGGAGAGGAAATAACCAGAGAGGAGCTTGAAGGGAGCCTTGGCACAGTTTTCACCGCTTGTGCGAAACTTAACGTGGAACTCAGTTATTTCGAACTGCTCACCGCGGCCGCGTTTCTTCATTTCAACAGCAAATCAATAGATATCGGCGTGCTTGAAGTGGGAATGGGCGGCAGGTGGGACTCGACAAATGTATGCGATCACGTTGTAAGCGTTATAACTAACGTGTCTTTTGACCACACCGAATACCTTGGAGATACGTTAGGCGAGATTGCCGCGGAGAAAGCCGGAATAATAAAAAAAAACGCGCTTGTGCTAACCGGATGCACGGGTGAGGTCCTTTCCGTAATCGAGCGTAAATCCCGGGAGAACTCCTCAAAATGCTACAGAATCGGGGGAGATTTCACTTACAGGAAAAAAGAAGACTTGAGTTTTGATTACACTGGGCCGAAGTGGAATATTCCGCAGCTTAAAGCTTCTCTTGCTGGCACACATCAGGTGGAAAACGCCGTAATATCCGTAGCAACAGCCGAACTGCTGACAATGCACACCCGCTACAAAACGGCCCCGGAAAAAGTAAAAAAAGCCCTCGCAAGAGTCAGTTTATGGGGGCGAATGGAATATTTAAGCAGAGAAATCCCAGTTGTAATTGACGGTGCGCACAACCCCGCCGCGGGAAAGAACCTTGTCGAGTCACTTGAGTTCTATCATCCGGGAACAAAATTCAATTTCCTGGTAACAATGCTCGAGAACAAAGACATCGCAGGTTTTACAGAAACACTTTCTCGCGTTTCAGGAAAACTGATCATAACGGAACTTGCCGGAGTGAAAAAGTCTTTAGATACGGAGAAGATCCTGGCGCTTACACGTGGGCAATTCGACTCGATCGAAACAGTAAAAGACCCCGTAAGGGCATATGAAAAGCTTCTGGGTTACGGAGAAGCGGCCTGCGTTTGTGGTTCCTTTTATCTCATAGGTTATCTTAAAGAGGCAATTGAAAATGAAGAAACTTTCGATAGTAAGTAACGACCTTTTCCTTGCCCACCAGAACCCTCCGGGGCACCCGGAGTGTCCGGAGAGATTGATAAGCATTCTGGGGACGCTTGAGAGCTCGGGTCTTCTTGAGAAAACGGTTCCCATGGATACGAGACCGGCGACCGAGGAAGAAATCACCCTCGCGCACAGCAAACCCTATTTCGATATGGTCAAAAACACCTCGGGCAAGGAATTCTCAGAGCTTGATGCCGACACGTCTGCGTGTGAGGTTTCGTTTGACGCCGCGCTTGCGGGTTCTGGGGGACTTATATGCTCGGTAAACGATATTCTCTCTGAGAAGATCGATACCGCCTTTGTACTCGCCCGACCGCCCGGACATCATGCGGAACATGACAGGGCGATGGGGTTTTGCCTCTTTAATCACGTAGCGGTCGCGGCGGCCCATCTTCTGGCCAACTGCGGTCTTGAGAGGGTTTTGATCATAGACTGGGACGTACACCACGGAAACGGTACCCAGCACATCTTTTACGACTCAGACAAAGTACTCTATTTCTCGGTGCACCAGTTCCCGTTTTACCCCGGCACCGGAAGCCTGAAGGAACTTGGATACAAAGGCGGGCTCGGGTACACGCTTAACGTGCCCTGCCCCGCAATGCTGGGCGATGAAGACTACCTTAGAATATTCACCGAGATACTCGGACCCGTAGCGGAGCAGTACGCCCCTGAATTCATTCTCGTCTCCGCGGGCTTTGACGCTTACCATGTCGATCCGCTGGGAGGAATGCTGGTCACCTCCGAGGGGTTTGCAAGACTTACCAGGTTCGTAACGCAACTTGCCGAAAAACACTGCCGGGGAAATATCGCCTTTTTGCTCGAGGGCGGCTACAACACCGCGGAGATGGGGCCGATTATGCAGTCTGTCATAGAGGAGATACTCGATCTTAAGGTCTCGGACACTGATTTTAACCCTAAGCGGACGACCTGCGAACACACGGTTACGGAAATCAGAAGAACTTACTCGAAATACTGGAATTTCTAGGCCGAGATCTCGCTTTTCCTGTAGTCGCTTCCCTCGATGAAAAGCGGTGTGCACATCTCATAGAGCCTGGAAGCTATCCTCTCCCCCACCCTATCCTCAAGTATTTCGGTTCTGCTCTTGGATTTTTCGGGCAACGACTCCCTGGCCACGTAATTGGTGGTAACAAGGGTTTTCTTTGAGGAGTTATAGCGCTTGGAAATAAGCTGATCGAGGATGTTCTGCTCCCATTCGGAACTTTTGCCTTTTCCCATCTCATCTATCACCAGAATTTCTGCGTTTACAAGCGGCCCTATTATCTCATTCTCGGGAGTTCCCTCGGAATAGGCTTTCCGGAGATCCGCAAGCAGAAAGAAAAAATCGGTGAACACGCATTCAACAGCTTTCTGAAGGGTAAGTTCCGCTATGGCCCCTACCGCGAGGCGTGTCTTGGCTAGACCGGGTCCCCCCATAAGCAAAAAACCTCTTTTCGCCGGGTACTTGTCGACAAAGGATTTCACGTAGGTCATTGCATCATATTGGCTCGGGTCGCGGGGGTCTATATCGTCTGACTGCAAAACACCGGCGTACTTCGACGGAATTTTCGCGTTGTTGTATCTTCTGATCTTAAGCCTTACCATCCCGCAGAGCCCGCAGCGCTCAAGATATCTGTAGCCCCTTTCGTTCTCCAAAAACACCGTTCCGGATCCTCCGCAACTGCTGCATTCGGAAACGCAGCCGCAAATCTCGGCGCGGGCGTACTCACCGTTTTCAGAGGAAATCATATACCCTCTACCGGAACATTTTCGGCAAGCGGTCACGATGTCTTTTCTAGTAGCCATATCACTTCATCGTGAAAACATTATTTATACCAAGGGTTTCACATACGATTTCTTCCCTGAAGGCGTCAAGGGTTTTTTTCTTCGCGTCTTCGTCGTAGAGTTTTACCTCGCTGGGAAGCCTGCTTTGCGCGGCAGCCATTATCCGCTTTTGCCTCTCCGAAGGAAGACCGCAGAAAACATCCTCAATGAAAACCCGCCACAAAGAGCCAAACTGTTTGTATATGTTAGCGGAATCCAAGTTGTCAGTCTCTCTGACCCTCTGTCTCAGTTTTTCGTATTTCTCCCTTATATCTTCTCTTCTCTCCGCAATTATGATCTTATCGAGCCTCTTTACCGCCTGTTCTATTATACTGCTTCTGGCGAAAGCGGCGCTACGCGGTTGCGTTTGTTTCGATTCCGGTTCCGCCGACTGGGCTTTAAGGTACTCCTCAACCTCCTGCTTTATGTTGAAAAGTCCTCTTGGCTCTTGAGACCCTCTCTGCCTTTTCTTCTCGAAACCGTAGGCTATGGCCTTAATCACCATTTCCTTTGAAACGGACCTTTCGCCAAGCTCCCTTATAAAAACGTAGTCCCTGGACGAAAGCATAAGGCCCTTTCCGGCAAGCCCGAGAAAATACCGCTCTATGTCTGCTATGTAGTTTGGCTCTTGGGATTTCATCTTCCCCCCGGGAAAACACGCGGCCCTGAGGTCTTGCCCCTACCCCATTATCTCACGCATGGCCGACATCGTATCGGCGTAGTTTTTTGTCTTGAATATGCCTGAACCCGTAACCACTATATCCGCTCCGGCCTCGATCACTTCCCCTATATTCTCGAGATTTATCCCCCCGTCAGCTTCAATAAGCGGTTTTTTTCCATCCATTCCGTCAAGAAGAGCTCTCAGATGGCTTATCTTCGACAGCATTTCCGGAATGAATTTCTGACCTCCGAACCCCGGTTCCACGGTCATTATCACTATTACGTCTATAAGCTCCATCAGTTTTTCCTCTATCACGCCTATAGGGGTCGCGGGGTTAAGGGCCACCCCAGCCATAACCCCTCTCCACCTGATGGAGGAAAGAGCGCTGTAGAGAAGGTTGCAGGCCTCCATCTGGACAGTGACGATCTTCACGTGAGGGGAGCCTGCGTCTATGAATTTTTCCGTGAATTTCTCGGGATTATCGATCATCAGATGTATGTCCATCTGGGGCGGCGATTCCATCCGGGCAATCGCTTCCACTATGGGTATTCCTATGCTTATGTTCGGAACGAAATGCCCGTCCATAACGTCCACGTGTATAAGATCGGCGCCCGCCTGGCAGACGGCGTTTACTTCTTTTTCAAGGTTAAGATAGTCGCACGAGAGTATTGAGGGGGCGAGGAGTTTTTTCATTTAACTTTCTCCGAAAAGCTGCAGTGGGGTTATCTGGTATTTTACCCAAACGGCAGGAAAAACCCACGCACCCGCTTTGCAGAACCCAAGGCCATTCCATGCTGGAAAGCGAATCCCGAGACGATAGCGGGGCAGAAACAATTCTTCGAAACTGTGTGTGTCTTTACCGGGAAACAGACCTGATGATCCTCTCGGCAGCCATCATGCAGACACTGTTGTTCGTTCCGCGCGCAAAGCTCGCGGCCTGAACAGTGTTCGCGTTTTTTATGGGATTAAGATGCCCAGGGGAAACATCCGTCGTACATAAACCCGCATCTGTGACGGTGTGGGAGCCGAGAGATCATAATATCTCCCACTGTCCCGCGATCACTCGCAGTTGCAACCGTGCGCAGAGTTATCTTTTGACCGCGCGGGTTTTCCACGAGACCGCCAGAAACAGGGCGGATACCATTAAAAACAGGTTAAACAGCGAACTGAGGCTGTCTCTTCCAGTGGTTCCTACTGCGATCGCACATCCATCATCACTCGCCGGAGAATATGGGGTCGGATAAAAACCGGAACCTATCAGAAACGTTGCTGGATCATCAAGAAGAGTTACTTTTTCAACATAGCCGACCTTATCAGAAGAACCGGGGGACTTTCCGGCTTCGGTCACTTCGTCCCCTTCAAATCTTGGATCATCCCACGTATACTCGGCAAAACCATCGTCCTCTATTGCTCTAATAAGTTCATGGGCGATCTCCAAGTCGTTAGCATCTCTCATGCCATGCAGGTCAAGGCCTTCTACGTCGAAATTGATTGCGTGGAAAACAACTAGCTCTTCGTGCGCATCTGAGCCTATATCCGTAAACATATACAGATATATACTATCTTCATGTGCAATCCAATCTCCTTCCTTGTCTCTAAATTCGGTTAGGAGAAGGAGAAGATCTTCAATATGCACAGCCTCCCTGATATGCTCTTTTGCATGCGTAACGAAATTTTTCAGAGCCTCTCTGTTTCCGTCATTGTCAATACCGTTCATTACTTCACTGGCTAAGGTCGTGCTTTGATGATCCTCATCATCACCACCATGTGCAAAAGACGAAACAGAGATAAAAACACTTACCAGAACTAAAGCTATCGCCAAAGAGAACCTCTTCATAAGTTAATTCCTCCTGAGAAATTTGTTGCATTGTCAGAACGCGTCATCGCGCCGTTTTCTTCTTGTGTGAATATTTTCGCAAATAATACACGACATGAGGTTTCCTTCAAACGCTCAATCAAGATAAATTCCCGAGAACAGAACGTCTCAGCCAATACCGGATACCGGCAAAAAAGGCTCGTTCACCCAAAAAAGCCTGCCGTTATAACATGCCTTTAAGAAATTTGCAGCCGCAAAAGAGCAGGTTGTTGACAGAAAAACCAGAATAATTATATTACTTGGACTTTTGAGGTCCGCTTAATGCCCCCGAAAAACTTCATATTCACCTCAGAATCCGTAACAGAAGGCCACCCGGACAAGATTGCGGATCAGATTTCAGACGCCGTTCTCGATGCTATGATCGAACAGGATCCCGAGAGCAGGGTCGCGTGTGAAACACTGATCACAACCGGTCTTGTGGTGATTTCCGCCGAGATAACGACAAAAAGCCAAGTCGACATACAGCAGGTGGCAAGAAACACGATAAGAGAGATCGGCTATACAGACAGCGCCATGGGATTTGACGCGAACACCTGCTCAGTCCTCCTGACGATTGACAAGCAGTCCCCGGATATAGCCATTGGAGTTGACAGGAAAGGAGCCGGAGACCAGGGACTCATGTTCGGTTACGCGTGCGACGAGACCGAAGAGTTCATGCCCTCCCCCATACTGTACGCCCACAAGCTGGCCAGACGTCTTTCCGAGGTAAGAAAAGACGGCACACTGCCGTTTTTAAGACCTGACGGAAAAAGCCAGGTCACATTCAGGTACGAGGACGGGAAACCGGTCGGAGTGGACGCGGTGGTGATATCATCCCAGCACTCAGAGGATGTCTCGCGCGAGGACCTTCATGAGGGGATCAGGCAAAACGTAATAGACCACTGCATGGGAACACTTATCTCGAAGAACACGAAAATTCATATAAATCCCACGGGGAAATTCGTAATCGGGGGTCCGATGGGAGACACCGGCCTTACCGGAAGAAAAATTATCGTCGACACCTACGGCGGATGGTCAAGGCACGGCGGCGGGGCGTTTTCCGGGAAGGATCCTTCCAAGGTCGACAGAAGCGCGGCCTATATGGCAAGGTACATAGCGAAAAACATAGTCGCGGCCTCTCTGGCCTCGCGCTGCGAAGTGCAGATCGCCTACGCTATCGGAGTCGCGGAACCGGTTTCGGTAATGATCGAGACCTTCGGCACGGCCGTTTTGCCGGAAGAGAGGATCTCAGAGGCCGTAAGGGAAGTTTTCGATCTCACTCCCGAGGGGATAATCTCACACCTCGGGCTTCTAAAACCCATTTACAGAAAAACCGCTTCTTACGGGCATTTCGGCAGGAACGAAGAAACGTTCTCCTGGGAGAGGACAGACAGAATCGCGGAACTTAAAAAAGCTGTAGAGGACACCTGAGCCGAACCGGGCCAGGAGTCACAGACCGCAAAAAAACGACGGAGGAATAAATGGATTACGACGTAAAAGACTTAAAGCTTTCCAAACAGGGGAAATTAAGAAGCGAATGGGCCGCTCAGGAAATGCCCGTTTTAAAGCAGATAGAAGAAAGGTTTAAAAAGGAAAAGCCGCTTAAGGGAATAAGAGTCGCCGCGTGTCTTCACGTTACCACGGAAACGGGGAACCTGATGACCACGCTTAAGGCCGGAGGGGCCGAGCCTTACCTCTGCGCGTCAAACCCGCTCAGCACGCAGGATGACGTCGCCGCCCATCTCGTAAAAAACCATAAAATTTCCGTTTTCGCTATAAAAGGAGAAAACACTAAAACCTATTACAAGCACATAAACGCCGTGCTGGCCGTCCGCCCGCACGTAACCATGGATGACGGAGCGGATCTGGTATCGACACTGCATAAAGACAGCGAGGATCTGATAGACAGCCTGGTCGGAGGAACGGAAGAAACGACAACGGGAGTAATAAGACTCAAAAGCATGGCGGATGACGGGGTCCTGAAGTATCCCATAATCGCCGTTAACAACGCGGATACCAAGCACCTTTTCGATAACCGCTACGGTACGGGGCAAAGCACCCTTGACGGAATCATACGGGCCACAAACAGGCTTATCTCCGGTACCACCTTCGTAGTCGCGGGATACGGGTGGTGCGGAAAAGGGCTTGCCATGAGAGCCCGGGGCCTGGGAGCTAACGTGATCGTGACCGAGGTTGAGCCGCTTGCGGGACTCGAGGCCAAGATGGACGGATTCAGGGTAATGACCATGGAGAAGGCGGCACCTCTTGGAGATTTCTTCTGCACCGTTACGGGCAACATACACGTCATAAGAAAAAAGCATTTCGAGAAAATGAGAGACGGGGCGATTGTGGCCAACTCCGGGCATTTTAACGTAGAGCTTGATCTGGACGCACTTGCCGAAATAACAACCTCAAAAAGAGTCATAAGGGAGTACGTTGAAGAACACACGCTTGAGAACGGAAGGAGAATCAACGTCCTCGGCGGAGGAAGACTTATAAATCTCACCGCGGCCGAGGGGCATCCTTCAAGCGTAATGGACATGAGTTTCGCTAACCAGGCGCTTTGCTGCGAGCACATAGTGAAAAACGGCCACGCTCTTGGGAACGACGTTCACGACGTCCCGGAAAATATAGACCGTATGATATCCCGGATAAAACTGAAAACTCTGGGAGTCACCATAGACACTTTGACGGCGGAACAGAAAAAATACCTAAGCTCCTGGCAGGTTGGAACGTAAGATTAAATGGATGAACATCTCGATTCGTTCCTTGTATACCTCACTATGAACAGGGGCCTTTCGAAAAACACCATTGAATCCTACTCAAGGGACATATCCTCCCTCACGGCTTTTCTCGGCAAAAGGGGGATATCAGACTCCACCGCGGTAAGTGAGCATGAAATCGCCGCCTTTTTTGAACACCTGAGGAAAAAAAAGCTCTCCCCGAGAAGCGTAGCGAGAAACATAGTTTCCTTAAAGCAGTTCTTCAGGTTCCTCCTTACAGAAAACGTGATAACCGGGGATCCTATGAGAAACACGGTATCTCCCAAGCCCGCAAAAACCCTGCCCCACACTCTTTCCCTCTCAGAGGTCGAGACGCTTCTTCGGGAACCTGAAAAAGGCAAATCCGAAAAAGCGCTCAGGGACCGCGCGATGCTTGAAGTTCTTTACGCCACAGGGGTAAGGGTATCCGAGCTGGTCTCACTTGAGTTAAACCGCGTCAATCTTGACCATGGCTACGTTATCACCCTCGGGAAGGGAAGCAAGGAAAGGATAGTTCCCATAGGCAACGCCGCGATCAGGAAAACAAGGGACTATCTTTCGGACGCAAGACCCAGACTTCTTCGCGGCAGGAGTTCGGAGTACCTTTTCGTAACCTCGAGAACCGCCTCCAAGATGAGCCGTCAGCGCTTCTGGCGCATCATAAAGGACTACGCGCTTGCCGCCGGCATCCACTCCCATATAACCCCCCACGTACTTCGCCACTCTTTCGCCACGCATCTGCTTGAGCGGGGAGCCGACCTTCGGGCCATACAGGCCATGCTCGGCCACTCTGACATATCCACAACTCAGATATATACTTACGTTGAAAAGGAAAGGCTGAAACGCATACACAAAAAATCTCACCCGAGGGCTTAAGCAAATGAATTTAAACTATGGATTTCTCATAATACTGGTTCCTGTAATCCTTTTTTCCCTTACCATACACGAGTACGCACACGCGCTTGTGGCCCACCGCCTCGGGGACGACACCGCGAAAAATCAGGGACGACTCTCCCTTAACCCGCTTGTACATCTCGACCTCCTGGGAACCCTCCTGCTTTTTATCGTGCATTTCGGATGGGCAAAACCGGTTCCCGTGGACCCGAGAAACTTCAAGAACCCGAAAAAAGACATGCTCCTGGTCGCGCTGGCGGGCCCGGTATCCAACATTCTGACCGCTATTGTGGCGGCCGTGGTTCTAAAGGCCGTATTCGAGAACTTCGCCTCCGCGGGCATACCTCCGGGAAGCGGGGTCGACGTGGCCGTGCGGATGCTCGTATGGTTCATATACATAGGGATAGTGCTTGCCGTTTTCAACATGATCCCGGTTCCGCCGCTTGACGGCTCACGGGTACTTTACGGACTGCTGCCCGACAGCCTCGCCTTTAGGTACGCCAGGTTTGAAACTTACGGAGTATTCATTCTTTTCGCCATCTTTATCTTCGGCGGGAGTTTCCTGGGTTACTTCATACGCATCCCGGTGGTTATCTTTATAAAGCTGTGCAATTTTAACTACAGCGAACTTGAGATCGTCATAAGGGCAATGAATCCATCGTGATTACCGAGAGGAACGGGGAAATGGAGGACCCGCAGTCAGCCTACAGCGTAGAGCTTGATATATTCAACGGACCCCTCGACCTGCTGCTTCACCTCATAAAAAGAAATGAGGTGAACATCTACGACATACCCATCGCGCTCATAATCGAGCAGTACCTTGAATATCTGAACTTTTTAAAAGATGTAAACCTCGAGATCGTCGGGGATTACATGTCCATGGCGGCCGAACTGGGGTACATAAAATCGCGGATGCTTCTTCCCAGAATAAAGGATGAGGATGAAGATGAGGGGCAGGACCCCAGGGAGGAACTTGTAAGGCAGCTGCTTGAGTATGAGAGGTACAGAAGCGCGGCAGAGGGGCTTGGAGGGATGGAAATCCTCGGAAAAGACGTCTTCCTGGCGGGTTACGACCGCAAGGAGGCATTCGGAGAACCGGCGGAAGAAACGGAGTTCGTTAAATTCGACCTCTGGTCCTTGGTAGACGCCTTCTCAAATATATATGAGAACAGGAAGAAATCGGAAACGGAAGAAATATCCCTTGCCCCGCAGACCTACACCGTAGAGGAAAGAAAAAACCAGGTGGTTGAAATAATGAGAAGCAGAAAAGAGATTCTTTTCGAAGACCTTTTCGGAGAGGATATAAACCGCATGGAACTCGTGATAACCTTTCTCTCCATACTGGAGCTGCTGAAAGACGGCATTCTGGATGTCTTTCAGCCGACCTTCGAAGAACCGATAAAGATAATTCTGAGGGAGAAAAATGGACGATAGAAGTTCTCTTGCAAACATAATAGAATGCTTGATATTCGTTTCGAAAAACCCTTTAACCATTCAGGAAATCTCCAGTTTCCTGAAAGACACCGAAAAAAAAGAAATAAACAGCGCTCTGGCTGAACTCCAAGAGCGCTGGGAAGAGATGGGAAGAAGCTTCATCCTAAGCAGCGTCGCCGGAGGGTATCAGTTCAGAACCCGCCCCGAGTATTCGCAGTACATAGTCGAGTTCAACAAGGAAATAAAAAAATTCAGACTCTCAAAGGCCGCACTCGAAGTGCTTGCGATAATCGC
Source organism: Thermodesulfobacteriota bacterium (assembly GCA_965229995.1). Taxonomy (GTDB): domain Bacteria; phylum Desulfobacterota_D; class UBA1144; order Nemesobacterales; family Nemesobacteraceae; genus Nemesobacter. Next base: position 897,203 of record OZ245933.1, read on the forward strand.
CTACAAGCAGCCCGTTACAAAAATCGAGGTTGAAAAGATAAGGGGGGTTGACTGCTCAAGCAGCGTAAGCGTGCTCCTTGAGAGAAGATTCCTTGAGATCGCCGGAAGGAAGGAAGTTCCGGGAAAGCCTTTTCTCTACAGGACTTCCAATCTTTTTCTCGAGACATTCGGCCTTAAAGATCTAAAGGATCTCCCTACCGTAAAGGAAATCGAGAAGATTAAGGAAGATATTAAAGAACCCGGGTAACCGCCACGCCCTACTCCCCCTCGAGCTGCTTGGCGAGAGGTATCATGTACCTCTCGCCTATTCCTCTGTTGTAAATCAAAGACGCCGCTGCGCAGCCATCTGAATGTCAGATAGTGAATCTACGGATTTGTTGATTATCTGGCTGCCCGCACGTGAAGCTTGACGCCTTCATGTTCTTTTAAGGATGCGAGCAGAGAGGAAATATTCTTAAGACTCGGGTTTCCTCTCGGACTGAGCATGCGCATCAGGCTCTTCGGGTTTTTCTGCGTAAGAATTCCAAGTTCCTGAAAACCGACTGTCGCGTTAACATAGTCTCGCAGCAATATTTTCGCCACGTCGATTTCATCGTTAAGTACGCACTCAATCCCTTCAGTCAGAAGTCCGATGCGGAACTCGCGGTCTCTCATCGCACGCTCCTTTACTATCTCCCTGAAACTACGCATTAATGCCATTACTCTCTCTCCCTTTTTTTAGGGAATTATATAGAAAAGTTGACAGGCTCTTATCTAACTAAGCGTGATAAAGTAACGGACCCTGTTTTGCCATTATAAACCATGTTAAAACTCCGCAGAAAACTTCTACCCATAAGAGCGTAGTGTCGTTGCCCTCCTGAAATTAAGTGAACACCGGCGAAACTACCATAGGTGGTAAATTCCAAAGAGGGAACATAAATCTGAGCAAGATGCAAGTTAAGCTCCTGCTTCCCATGAGCTCCAGATATGCTTACTCGGTCAAAGATAGGGAGTTGCAACTCATCAGCGAGGGTTGAATCAATACAACTCTCACTTGCACCAGTATCCACTAGGGCGGGCCAGAGTTTTTCTGGTAAATTGGGTGGAGACGCACCGTTTGGAGAGTAGTTTTGATCGAAACCGATTCTTACTCCTAAAGTAGGACCAAATTGCACCAAAAGATTTTGTTCTTTGAACCCGCAATCAACCGACGACATTATCTGTGTGATATAGCACGGAAGCGGGAAGCGTTATTGGTGATGCACCAACTTTCCGCATAAGGTAAGGACCTCGACCGAAACGTTTTACAGCGTCTTCAGCTGCCAACTCAAAAGAGTCGTATGTTCCAGCAAGTTTTTTGTTGTAAACAATGACCCACTTTCCAAAGTGATCAATTTCCAAGTCATTGCACATTTTTTCGTAAGCGGCAATTTCCTCTCTTAGCTTGGACATGGTCTTCTCTTCTGATCAATACTATATCAATAGTATTTGAACAAAGTCAATTGCTACCAGATAGGAACAAGAAGAGAAGAGCAAGCCGAAAATTACCGAAGTCAAAGACTAGAAATCTTGGTGTTTTCCTAAGCACATTTTCACCTTCTAATCCGAGCAAGGAAATCAGATAAATTCTCAGGATTTCGAACTTTTATGTCCGGATTTTCTATTCTCCAAGGGACATGGTACCAAGACGAACCGCCTGGGCTAGGTAGTCCAGCACCTCTTTTTCCTTCTCGCGCATGATCTCTCTTTCTTTTTTCTTTTTATGATCAAATCCGAGCAGGTGCAAGACTGCGTGAACCAGAAGCAGGCGCAGTTCTTCTTCAACCGTGATCTCAAGCCTTCGGGAGTGACGGCCGGCCGTCTGGTAGGATATCACTATATCGCCCAGAAGATCGGGGTTCACATCGTTTTTCTGCGGAAAGCAGAGAACATCCGTAGTGGTGTCAATCTGTCTGTACTGCCTGTTAAGCTCCCTCATATCCCCGTCGCTTACAAGCGAGACGCAGAGCTCGCTTCGTGCGGAGAGATCAAGGTATGTGAGTATTTTTTCAACCAGGCGGATCAGGTTTTCCCTGGCGGGGCCGTCAATGAACTTCTCCCTGTCCACTATGGATATTTCCATCTTTATCTCTTATATGGCGGCGCCTGTCTCGGCAAGCCGATAGAAAACCAGGGAAATGTAATATGTGCAGGGGAAAACGAATATCAGGCTGTCGAACCTGTCAAGCACCCCGCCGTGTCCGGGGATCAGGGAACCGGAGTCCTTTACCCCCGCCCCTCTTTTATGGTGGATTCGAAAAGATCGCCCGCAACCGCGGCCACGACTATTACTACCGCGTAAACAACTACCCAAGTCATAGGAAAGAGGACTATTGAATATGAGATTCACCACGAAGGCGCCTATGACCGAAACAAAGAACCCGCCTATTAGCCCCACCACGGTCTTGCCTGAGCTTATGTGGCGGGCAAGCTTCTTTCTCCCGAAACTTTTTCCGAAGAAATATGCCCCGGCATCGTTAAGAAAGGTGCACGAAACGGCAAGCACCACAAGGAAAAAGCCGATGTCTCCGGGACCCTCATAGAGAAGACCGTAGTCCCCCGCGTTCGCGTCGCCCGAGATATTTCTAAGCAGCACCCCGTGGGCCAGCATCCAGCCGAAATATATAAGCGGCAGAAGGGTCATGCCCAAGTCCTGCAGGCAGTCGCTGAAGTCCTTTTTACGGAACTCGAGTATTATTGAGAGAAATATCAGGAAGGTGAATAAAAGGCTCATGAGCATGAAGTCAAAAAACGCGCTTATGATCAGAAGCAGGGAAATGGCCGTGATATATATCTTTCTCGACTTTCGGATACCGGGACCCGCAAGCGCGAAGAATTCAAGGGAGCACAGACCCGCAAGCAGACATATAAAAGCGAGATAGTACACTCCTCCAAGGTAGAATATAAGAAGAAGTACCGGTACCGCCACTATGGCGGTCGCGATTCTCGTGATCAGATTTCTTTTTTCTTCCATCCTGCGTTACCTTTGCGTGGAATCGCATAAAACTAAATGATAGGAGAATCAATGCAAATAACGCCTCTCTACGCTGATATCCACCGCCCGATGAGAATTCTTGCGCTTGCCTCGGGCAGAGGAACAAACTTCGAGAAAATACACTTAAGACAGATTGAGCTCGAACAGGACGGCGGAGTAAACTACGGAACAATAGAACATGTCTTTTCAAACAGCCCCGAGGCGGCGGTTCTCAGGAAAGCGGAGACACTCAAAATCAAAACCTCTTCGATAAGTTCTGAGAGTTTCTTTGCCGCCCTGGGAGAACACCCTTCAGACGACAGTGGACGAGTTCTTTACGATTCGGCCGTGATTTCGCTTATTGAAGAGCTTTTTGAACCCGATCTTGTGGTGCTGGCGGGTTACAGGAGAAAGCTCAGCCGCCTGTTCACCGAGAGGTTCGCAAACAGGATCTTAAACCTCTATCCCGGGGACACGACCAGAGACTACCTCGCAAGAGGCAAAAGCGCATGCGTCCAGGCTATAGAAAACGGCGAGAAAACCTTAAGATGCACCGTCTATCTTGAAAACGACCCCGAAACAAGGTTCGGAACCGTGATAGCTCAGTCAGCCGACATATCCCTTGAGGGCTTCGGTATCGGGGACGTAGCGGCGATGGAGGAGAAAATCAGAGAACAGGGCGAATGGAAATTGTTTCCCTTTGTAGTCCATGATCTGATCGCAAACGGAAGGGTCGCGATTGACGGGGAAAACAATATCTACGTTGACGGCCGGAAGACGGGGAAAAGCGGCTTTTCGCTCTCGCCCTGAATCAGGTGCCTGCGTCCCTTAGTCCCTTAAGAAGCCTGACGTCTTTTGCCACATCGGGAGGAGGCATCTCCACTATCATGTCAAGATTCTTGAAAAACGGGTTCTCGGTCATCGCCCGAAAGCAGTCGATTCCTATCTCCCCCTGTCCGAGATGCTCATGGCGGTCCTTGCGAGAATTGAATCCAACCTTGGAGTCGTTCGCGTGAACAAGTTTTACAGTTTCGGGAGCAAATACGGCGTTGATGCTTCCTACCAGATCCCCTACCCCCTCGCATGTCCTTATATCGTACCCTGAGGCAAACATGTGGGCTGTATCTATACAGACTCCAAGCCCCTCATGCGCCACGCGTTTAAGTATGAGCGAGATTTCCTCGAAGCTCACTCCTATCGTATCCCCCTGGCCCGCCGTGTTCTCAAGCAGAAGCTGCGTTACGCCCTGATAATCCTCGAGAATCCGGAGAACGGAGTCGACCACGTTGCTTATCGCAACATCCCTTTCCATCCCTTTCGCGCTTCCTATATGGGTCATCATGTATTTCACCCCGAGGGCGCTTGATCTTTCAAGCTCTTCCCTTACCAGGTCCACGCTTTTTTTCCTCAGATCCTCTTTCCCGGAAGCCAGGTTTATGAAATAAGGGGTGTGAACGTAGTAATCGCTTATAGCAGCCTCGGAGCAGTTAAGAAAGAAGGCCTCAAGCAGACGCTCTTCAAGCGCAGGGGGCTTGCCGCCCCTAGGGGAACGGGTGAACATCTGAAAGCATTCGCATCCAAGCTGCTTCGCCCTAAGCGGGGCGTTCTCAATCCCGCCGGCTATTGAAACATGTGCTCCGAATTTCATCTCGGTTAACCCTCGTTTGACAAATTTACCCGGTAAATATAACTTGAATGCACGGTTTATAAGGAGTGGTGGGTTGACCCCGACAAAAGCTTTTGTCACAAAAGGCGTAGGTAAACACAAAGAGAAGCTCTCAAGCTTTGAGCTTGCCCTAAGAGATGCCGGCATCGCCCAGTTCAACCTGGTCAAGGTTTCAAGCATATTCCCCCCCGACTGCCAGCTCGTAACCAGAAAGCAGGGGCTCATCATGCTCTCCCCCGGACAGATAGCGTTTGTGGTAATGAGCGAGAATTCCACAAACGAGCCCAGCAGGCTCATCGCCGCGTCCACAGGCCTCGCGATCCCCAAGGACAAGACACACTACGGATATATTTCGGAACACCACAGCTACGGGCAGAAGGAAACCCTGGCGGGAGAATACGCAGAGGATCTTGCCGCCTACATGCTCGCCACCACCCTTAACGCTCCCTTTGACCCCGATAAAAGTTATGACGAGCAGAAAGACATATGGGAGATAAGCGGGCACAAGGTAAAAAGCAGGAACATAACGCAGACGGCCGTAGGAGATAAAAACGGGCTATGGACAACGGTCCTCACCGCGGTGGTTTTCTGCTTGTATGAAGCAAAGAAGCTCAGCTAGCTCTCATTTCCCACAAGAAGTAGAGCGGAAGAATCTTCCGGTGTCAGATTCCCGACTCCACCCGAATCAACTGTGGTCTGATATCTTTTCCAAAGTTGAGATTGCCTATTCCTAAGATTTTTTGAATCCGATTCCCTTTCCAAGCCACATAGATGGTTTTCGACATTTTCTAACGTCATAATGTAATTTTCTGCACAAGTTATTGTTTTCGACATTAAGGGGGATAAAGTATAGAAATTCGACATATTTGGAGTTCATATAATATATTTCGATAACCATGAAGGATTTTCGAGCAATGCGAATACAGAACCTGACACCGGATTTCTTTCAGGGTGAGCCCCTGCCTCAAGGCACAGAGCTGGTCGGCTGGTCCGCTCTCGTTCACTCGCTCGGCGTCGCCGCGCCGGTTCGTAACCCTTCCTGTGTTTCGCAAAGGCATGTTCTCGGAAGCAGCCGAAGCGACGGTACCTGGAATATCTACGACAAGAGATATCGCCCCGAATCTACACTCGAAGGACACTTGACCTTCGCAATGCGCCATGAGACAGTCGATCTCCTGGTGCTCAAAAGAATTCTCCAGGCGGTTCCCGAGACCGTTCTTGTCGAAATGATCCGCAGTAAACCGAGGGGGACCACCACGCGGAAGATCTGGTTTTTCTTTGAGACTTTGACCGGCAAGCGCCTCGACATTGCGGACGCCCCGGCGGTCACGGCCGTAGATGCCCTTGATCCGGATCGCTACTATACGGGCGGGAGTCAGATTTCACCGCGACACCGCGTCCGCAACAACCTTCTGGGTACAGGAGATATGTGTCCCGTCATAAGGCGAACTCCGAAACTTGAAAAAATGATTGCTCTTGACCTCTCGGCAAAGACGCGGGATACAATCGGGAAAGCCGACGCGCAACTCATTGCGCGCGCCGCGAGCTTCATACTGCTTGAAGACAACCGGGCGAGTTTTGAGATCGAGGGAGAACGTCCGCCTGTTAATCGGCTCGAGCGATGGGGACATGCGGTTATGGAGGCGGGGAAGAGACCCCTGCGCCAAGCGGAAATTTATCGTCTCCACAGCGTCCTGATCGGCGATGACCGGTTCAAAACCACGGGATACAGAACCGAAGAGGTGTTTCTGGGCCGTCGCAACCGCAACTATGAGCCCCTGCCCGAGTTTATCGGCGCGCGCCACGGTGACGTTGCCTATCTCATGACCGCGCTTGACGAATGCGGCGACCGTCTGCGCAACTCAGGCGTCGACCCCGTTCTCCATGCCGCCTGCGTGGCGTTCGGGTTCGTATATATCCATCCGCTTACCGACGGAAACGGACGCCTGCACCGCTGCCTGATTCATCAGGTCCTGGCGGAGCGTGAATTCGCGCCTCCGCAGATGGTGTTCCCCGTTTCATCCGTAATGCTGAGCCGCATAGACGACTACGGAGCTGCGTTGCGGGCACATTCCGGTCCACTGATGCGGTTCATAGCCTGGAAGGCCTTACCGGACGGCAACGTGGAGGTCACAAACGATACCTCGGATATCTACCGCTATTACGACTGCACGAACGAAGCGGAATTTCTCTATGACTGCATTCTGCAAACGATAGAATCCGACCTGCCGCGTGAAATCGACTACCTCAAGCGCCACGACATCGCTGTGAAACGGATCATAAACGCCTTTGAAATGCCGGGTCGGACAGCGGAAGACATCATTATGCTCATTCGCCGCAACGGAGGCGTTTTTCCCAAGAAACGCGGCAAGAAAGAATTCGAAAGGCTTACGGAAAGTGAGGTTGCCTCACTTGAAGCTATAGTGGCAGAGGGGTTCGCCGGTTTTGGCTAAGAGTAAAATCGCTTGAATTCAAGCCGGTTTCTTCACACCCCTTTACGAAGGGAATTATCCCTTTAAGTTAACAGTTTCTAACATGTTACCAAAAGTGGCTTAAAGATGATGGGAATACACTTAAAAAAACGAAAAAACTGTCCTAACATTGGGGTCCACTTCTTTTCTACAAACTATTCTTGGTCGCTACGTGATTTCAGAATGTTTTCAACTAACCTGTAAACAGTTGTCCCGGTGTTTCGCGGCCAATCGCGGCAAGCTGGTGTGTCCCGTTTTTTCGCTCGATTACCCGCCTCCGCAACCATGCCCCCGGATATTTTTCCTACGCTGATATCCTTGTCATAACCCGGCAAGTAACGTTCAAGCCTTTTGGAACAAGTCTGCGAATTGCTGACACCGTTGCCATCTTCAAAATGTAAAAGCAACCAGAATTCAAATTTGGGATTGCTTAAAGCGAACCCGTAATTGTCAGCCTCTTGTGCCCATTCATGAAGCTGTGAAAGCTGATCGTCCGTCCACTGATCTTTATCGACAACAAGCCACGCCTCATCCGAATTTTTAAGATCTTCTTTTTCCAAATGATCTCTCATTCTTGCAAGCACTTGCGGAGGTGCGCTGCTATATCCTCCCTTGAGAAACTTGATATGTACAACTAAATTCTGATCGTTGAAAATTGCAAAATACTGCGACTCCGTTTTGCTGCCTTCAGTAGCGAGCACAAACATTTTCCTGTAACGACGCTTGCCTGACGGGCGCTTGAATTTCCTCCTTTTTTTGGGAGGCATCACCCATTATCCTCGCGCTTCATTGAAGTACCACTTAAAAGAATCCGAGGGATACCTCCCAGTCGCCCCTGAAGGTAGCTCTTACGGATATCCTTGTCATAGCGGATACCCTTGTAGTCGCTAAAAGAAAAAAGATCTGAACTGCCTTCGGAATTTCTCTCGGCGACCCACATTTCGTCGCGCCGGAACAGATCCTGATCCATCAGGAAAACATCATGCGTGGTGAACAATAACTGTGCGCGACTTTCTGGGCCGCAGTTGGCCAAATAGGTTTCAAGCAGTTTTCTTGTCAACAACGTATGCAGACTTCTGTCCACTTCGTCAATGACATGTACAGTATTCAAACTGGTGGCGGGTTCCGCAAAAAACGCAGGCAATAAATCAATTACCCTTTGAGAACCTGCTGATTCCTGACGGATTTCAAATTTAGTATTTGTTCCATCAGGTTTGGAATGAAACGAAACTAATTTTTTTGCTGCAAGTTCTTCGGCACTTCGGGTAAAGATAAAACGCTCGTTGGTCGGAACCGCGTGAACTCCGATGGGACTGCCTTCCTTGACTTCTTCCCGCAGCTTGCTTTTAAAACTTTCTTCAAAAGGAATACTATCAAACGGCATTTCTTCGACACCCAGGTGGGAGATGCCCGTGTCAAGCTGTGGCAGAATTTCATTAATTGCATTGTGCAAGGGATGTTCTTCCTCAAGGAAATGCCAAGAATCTGCAACCATTGAATCTGCAACCATTGAATCCGGATCGATAAGACGCAAGGTGTTTTTGAACCAGTTATACACCGGCTTGAAACTATCGACCTTCTGAGATACAGAATTTGTCAGAAACAACTGGTTGTCTCTTGTCCCTTGAAAAGCAAAGTGGAGAAACTTCTTTTTATCCAGCGAACTGTGAAGATTTGGTTTATCGCCGTGGCGATCATAGAGAGTCTTCTCGCTGGTGCTTGTTACTTGAACAAGCTTTTCCTCGATTATAGCCTTTCTGGTAACGGCAAAACTGAATTCGTAGATTGTTTCGTCAATCAGCAATTCAAGCTCGAATCTAGAGGGTTTTTCTAGGTAGCCACTGACAAGTCGATACGGCTCCACCGGAATCAATTTCTCTGGGCCTGTTCCTTCAACAACCAAATTCTTGACAAAATTCAAAGCTCTAAAGAAATTCGTTTTGCCCGACGCATTGGCACCATAGATTGCCGCAACAGGTAAAATTCTTGTCTGGTATTTTTCGACCTTGGGGACCCGGTCCCCATGTTGCCTTTCGCGACTGGCAACCATTGAGAAAGAGGCAGAATCACGAAAGGACATCCAGTTTTCTATAGTGAAACTTACAATCATTTGATATCTCGTTTATACGATATTAGCTCATTAAACACCATTAATTATCCACAAAATAAATATAAAAGTCAACAGAAAGAGAAAATATCTCTTTAGATAAGATTTCTGGGCAGAAAACCGAGTAAAATTTGTAACGGACTCACATAGAAGTGGGTCCCAAAAGTCCGTGGATGGTTGAGTCTATCTGGTCTATGGTGTCTATCTGATGGACGTTGTATCTGCCACAGAACTCATCTGTGTATCTCTGGAGATGCTTAACGGACATCTTGTGATATACAAGGGACAATTCCCTTTACGAGAGATCGTCGCGACCGGCCCCTTTTATGAGCTCGCGGGCAACTTCAAAAGTCTTCTCAGACACGCTTTTCCCAGCAAGCATCCTGCCGATTTCCATTACCCTCTCCTCTTCACCGAGAGCATCAACCGAAACATCCGTTCCCAGCTCGCTGAACTCCTTTGCCACGAGCAGGTGAGTGTTTGCGAATTTCGCAACCTGAGGAAGGTGCGTTATGCAGACGACCTGACTTTCATCCGAGAGATTCTTTATTTTCTTCCCTATGCTCTCGGCCACGACTCCCCCTATTCCGGCATCCACCTCGTCGAAGATGAAAATCGAGCCGGCATCGCCGGTGGACACGAAACTTTTAAGCAAAAGCATTATTCTTGAGAGTTCCCCGCCGGAAGCGACTCTGTTAACGGGCCTGGGGGCCTGGCCCGGGTTGGCGGAGAAAAGATACTGCACGCTGTCTCTGCCGTCCGCTGAGAGCTTCTTTTCCGTAAATTCCAGCTCGAAACGCGCGTTTTTAAGTCCCACCGATTCAGCCTGCTCGCAGAAAAGATCCTGAAGCCGCTTCGCTCCCGCTTTTCTTGCGGCCGATATGGAAGATGCGGCGGCGGCAACCTCTTCTGCGAGCAAATCCCTTCTGCGCTCTATTTCCCCCATCATCTCAGCCGAGTTCTCAAGTCCTTCGAGCTCGGATTCGATCTGCTGCTGCTTTTTTATTATTTCCTCGATGGAATCCCCGTGTTTTCTCTTAAGCCTCCCTATCTCCTCAAGCCTCAAGAGTACCTCTTCAAGTCTTTGGGGATTGTGCTCGATTTTTCCCGCGAACTCGCTCAGACCATAAAAAACATCTTCTGTTTCTATCAGTACGGCCGTTATTCTGTCGCGAAGCTCCCGGAGAGAGGAATCAAGGTCTGAGACCTTCTCAAGATGCGAGAGGGCCTGTTTCAGAAAACCTATCGCCGAACTCTCTCCCTCGTACACAAGCCCGGTCGCGCCGGCGAGCGAAGACGTGAATCTCTCGGAGTTCTCAAGCCTCACTCTCTCCGTTTCAAGCCCTGAATCCTCATCCGGCGCCGGGGAGACCTTTTTTATCTCCTCCGCCTGGAACCTCAGGTAATCCTCTTTCTCCGCTCCCTCACGCTCTTTTTTTCTAAGAACCTCAAGTTCATTCTCCACACGCACAAGTTCTGTGTACGCGGCCTTGTATCGGGAGAGTTCATGTTCAAGTTTAGAAAAGGTGTCTAAATAACTTAAATAATTATTTTTCTTAAGGAGACTCTGGTGTTCATGCTGACCGAACATGTTAACGAGTCCCTCGGTTACTTCTGAAAGCGTCCCTAGCGTCGCTATCGAACCGTTTATGTATACCCTGTTCTTCCCGCCCGGGTTGAGGACCCTTTTTATGAGAAGCTCCCCCTCAAAGTCTCCGATGCCGAACCGCTCGAGCTTCTCACCGATACCGCAATCCCCGGGAACTTCGAAAAGCGCTTCTACCGATGTCTGCGTTCCGGTTGATTTAACGTGGTCCGCGGTAAACCTGTCGCCGAGGATTATGTTTATCGCGTCAACGATCAGGGATTTCCCCGTGCCCGTCTCCCCGGTAATTATGTTCAGGTTACCTCCGAAATTAATGGAAATATCGTCTATTATGGCGAAATTTTTAAGCCTGAGCTCAACAAGCATATGTTTTTCCAGCACCCCGTTGCGTCTTCGCAGGACCGGGGCGCTCCGCGAAAATTCCCCCGAGCCGCCCCCGGGTTCAGCTTCTTACCTGACCGTTACCCCTTACCACGAACTTAGAAGTCGTAAGTTCCTCAAGCCCCATGGGACCGAACGCATGCAGTTTCGAAGTGCTTATGCCGATTTCGGCGCCGAGGCCCAGCTCGTAGCCGTCATTGAACCTGGTTGAGGTATTGACCATGACCGCGGAGGAGTCCACTTCCTGTACGAATTTCTCGGAGCTTTCGGCGTCTTCTGTAATTATGGCGTCTGTATGCATGGAGCCGTAAGTCTGTATATGGTCTATAGCCTCATCAATCGTGGGAACGACCCTTACGTTTAAGACAAGGTCAAGATACTCCTCATACCAGTCCTCTTCTGTCGCCGGGGCCAGATGGGGAAGGAGTTTCCTTGTGTTCTCACAGCCCTTTATGGTGACACCTTCTGACTCGAGCCTTTTTATGGCGCCGGGCAGAAAGTCGCCCGCTACGGAGGAGTGCACCAGCATGGTCTCCATCGAGTTGCAGACCCCTGGTCTCTGGACCTTCGCGTTTCGGCAGATTTCTTCGGCCATTTTAAGGTCGGCGTGGCGATCCACATATACATGGCAGACCCCCTTGTAGTGCTTAAGCACAGGGATCCGGGAGTTCTGCACGACAAACCGTATAAGGCCCTCCCCTCCCCTGGGGATAATGAGATCTATTTTGTCTTCAAGTTTCAGCATCTCGGTCACGACTTCCCTGTCGGCAACCGGAACGACCTGGGCCGCGTAGGGAGAAAGACCGCTTCGGGAGAGGGAGCGGGCCATCAGCCGGGAGATGGCCAGGTTGGATCTTATCGTTTCAGAACCACCTCGAAGTATTACGCAATTGCCCGATTTAACGCAGAGCCCCGCGGCATCGACCGTCACCCCGGGCCTTGATTCGTAAATGATTCCTATAACGCCAAGGGGGATCCTTTTTTTCTCAACGGAAATCCCGTTCGGCCTTTCCCATTTTCCCGATATCTTGCCCACCGGGTCATCAAGCCGCGATACTTCCCGCAACCCGTCGGCCAGGGCATTTATCCTTGAGGGGTTAAGACTCAGGCGGTCCACAAGGGCAGAGGAAAGACCTTTTTCTTCGGCATCAGAAACATCCTTTGCGTTTTCCGAAAGCAGATTGTCTGTTTCTTTTACCAGCAGTTCCGCGAAGCGCAGAAGGAAGTCGTTTTTCTGAGAAGACGGGGCGGAGGCCAGAGTTCTTGAGGCTTTTTTTGAATTCTCCGCGATACCGCTAATTAACTCCGCCGGGCTCATCGAGTCAAAGGTCTCCGATTCATCGTTTGAAAGAAACATCCGTGTTTCTTCAAAAAACTTTAATGAAATCTTATTATATTCTTTATAACCGCAAATCTAAAGAAGCGGCTGCGGAAAAACCGGGCGACGCTCGATAAACACGGGAACTCCGCCTCGTCGGCAACACAGAGGCGTTGGGGTTCTCCTTATCCCATTTTCACTGCATCGCGCGCGATCAGATAATCAAGTATCTGCTGCTGGCACTCCTTGATTGAAAACTTCTCCGTGTCGACCACGATTTCGGGGCTCGAAGGCTCTTCGTAGGGATCGTCAATTCCAGTAAATCCCTTTATAACCCCTTCTCTCGCTTTTTTGTAAAGTCCCTTAACGTCTCGCTGCTCACACTGCTCAACCGGGCAGCTGACGAATACCTCTACGAATTCCCCTTCCTCAACAAGCTCCCTTATGGCGTCACGGTCAGCGCGGTATGGAGAAACAAAGGCGGAAAGCACAACAATTCCCGCGTCCATGAAAAGCTTCGATACCTCTCCTATTCTTCTTATATTCTCCTCGCGGTCTTCGGCGGAAAAACCAAGATCCTTGCAGAGACCCATTCTCACGTTGTCTCCGTCCAGTATGTAGGTGCGATGGCCGCCCTGTATAAGTTCCTTTTCAAGTTCATTGGCAAGGGTGGACTTTCCCGAGCTGGGAAGTCCCGTAAACCAGAGAATCAGGGAACCGTGACCATTGAGTCTTCTTCTGTCCTCTTTAGTTATTTCATGCTGATGGGGAATAACAAACCTTTCCATTTCTGCTGCCTCCAAGATTGTAAGATGCGGATATGATTTAAAAAAGATGAGGAAAAGCAACTAAAGACTATAAGGCTTTTCGCGCTGATTCCTTTTTCCTCTAAAAGCCCTCGGAGCAACATTATACAGTACGAAAACAGGGGTTGTCCATATCAACAGGGATCGGCTCAATCAAAAAACCGGTGGGAAATGTTACTTTTCTTTAAGCGGGCTTTTCCACAAAACCGCAGAGAACAGGAACACGGCTATAAAAAACAGGTTAAGCACCGTATTTTCAGGCGTATTCCCCGTCCGCTTCTCCGTGGCGAGCGCACATCCTAATCCTACATTCCACCCCCGGTCTTGCGCCGTCTCCTGATCCGGCCGTGGCGCGGGTTCGCCGGGCGGGGCAGGATCAGGCTCGGGGTCATTGTCCTGGTTCGTCACTGAGACGTCGTCCGGATTAAAACCGTCATAGAACCTGTCCCGGCTCCCCGCCCTCTCAAGAGCGATAACGTAGCGCTTCGGCCCGTCTTCTTCCCTATCATTAATGCCGGTCACCGTCACTGTCTGCGCCGCGGCCCAGTTCTCGGGCGTGAACTCAAGTGTGGCGGTATCGGCCACCCCCTCCAGCGGTCTGCTGCTCCGCAGGGGAATTATAACGTCGCTCATCGGCTCTGAGTCAAGCTTCACGGTAAATGCCGCAACCCCGCCCCCTTCCGTGGTCACAAGCCCAGAAGTCGGCGTGACGCTTATTCCCGTCGGCACGCAAGTCGGCGGAAAGTCGTTACCATCAATTTCCCAGCCCATGTCCTTTAGCATGCCAAGACTCAGGTCAAGGTCCCTTGGGAACGGATAAAGATATTCCATGATATCCTCCGTATCCGTATGAACATGGGTAATGGAACTGCCCTTATCAAAAGTCGGGGGAGCGTGAAGCTGAGGTTTTCCGTCTGAAGCTACGCCGGCGGATTTAAGCTCGGCCATGCGCTGGCCGTAACTGCATGAATTTTCTTTCCCGGGCCTTGCAGTTCCGTCCCACAAAAGACCGGTATCCGAAGTAACGGCCTGCTCTCTTCGCTGCGGTTCAAGATCGACGATTAATTCACCGTCTCCCTCAGAATACATCTGCACATCGTAAATTCTCTGCCACTGCTCTACATCGATTGAAAAATTCCGGGTCCCGTCCGTCACCTCAAGCGTCGCGGCGGGAAAAGAACCATCTTCTCTCAAAGAAGAATGAAACCCAAGCCCGTGAATAAGCTCATGTATGGCGAGGGTAACAAAATCTATGGAAAATTCCGGCGGTTCTCCGGTAAAACCGTAATAAAAGTCCGAATCTCGGGAGAACCCCACGATAAAATGAGGCATTGATTCACCTATGAAGTTCTCTCCCTTGATTCTCTCCGCAAGCGCCGGCGGGTACCCTATGTGCAGCAGCTGCCTGGGACCGAAACTTATAATCCGCGGCGAATAAGTGGTCGCGATCGTGGTTTCTTCTTTAAAGGATATAAAAGACGCCTCGACCCGGATGGTATTTGGGCCCGGCAACCTGTTTTCGAGCAGACCGGCGGCATGCTCAAAAGCGTTTCTTCTCGCCTGCCCGAGCGTACTCGCGTTATTGCCGTTATCGCCGAACAGAGTCCTTTTCTCTTCCGTTAACCTGGTCGTATCATTAAACCCGATTCCCGGAGTGTCAACGTACAGCGCCTCGATTGTAACCGCACCGCAGTATGGAACCGAGAGAAAGAGAGTCAGCAGAAAAAAAAGAACTCCCAGGGAGAACTCTCCCATCTTTCTTTGCTTAATGACGGGCAACATCAAATTCGCCCCCTAATCAGACCGCGCTTTTGCTCTGCTTCCAAGGAAACTACAACTAAACGGCACGAGAATACCCTAGAAAACCGACCTGTGCCAGAGCGCCGTTACAAACACGCTCTTAATACGGACATAATAACAAGCTATTGATTCTTTATACCCTAATAATTAGAATCTAGTTTCAGAACCGGTTGCGGGATTTACCGGCGCAGATTTCGCCTGATAACCGGAATCCGGTTCTCCGGAGCAACTTATGGCCCCTGAACGCAAAGACAGGCTTGTGAGTCTCAGAATTCCCGAGAGTGACTACCACTACGTACACTCAAGTGCCGAGGAAAAAGATATAAGCACAAGTGAATTTATAAGAATAGCGATAGAAAAGACGAAATCAGGCAGAAGTGAGCCTGCCCTGGGCGAGGTGGTAGCTTATCTTAAAAAACTTACCACTTCGCAAAAAGATGAGATTCTAGACAAATTAGAGGGCTCCCGGAAAAGAAAAATCAGGTCTTTCATGAACAATGCAATCTGCCGGGAACCCGGAACTAAAGGAAAAAAACTGATAGAAATGGTAAGCAAGGAATTCGGCCTGCCAATCACTCTTGCTCTTAAGCACGCGGTATATCTTAGAATAAAAAGCATTAAGAGAAGAAAAAAACTCGTAGAAGAACTTAAGAAAAAACACTAGACACGGTACCGGATTCCCCTTTAAGCGGCGCAACCCGTCCCGGACCCCGCCGCGAAGTTAAGAATCAGACAGTCATTTCCAGATCGCACACACACGGAGGCAAAAAATGGAAAGAACATTATCAATAGTAAAACCTGACGGCGTCGGGGGGAATCTCGTCGGCGAAGTCCTGCGAAGGTTCGAGGGGAAGGGAATGAGCATCGTTGCCCTTAAGATGATACAGCTCTCAAAAGAACAGGCCGAAGGGTTCTACCACGTACACAGGGAAAGACCTTTTTTCGGAAGCCTTACGGACTTCATGTCCTCGGGACCATGCGTGGTAATGGTTCTTGAGGGGGACGGGGCGATTTCCGGGGCAAGGGCCACCATGGGTGCCACGAACCCCGAAGAAGCCGAACCCGGAACCATAAGAAAGGATTTCGCGTCAGGGATAGAAAAAAACATAGTGCACGGGTCCGATTCACAGGAATCGGCCGCCTACGAAATAGGATATTTCTTCAGCGAGCTTGAAATAAGCGGCCGATGAGGCTCCGCCCGCAAGCCGTTTAGGTTAAGGAGGAAAAACAGGCCATGTCTTCAGAGAAAAGGATTGAGATCCATCCTGTTACGGTACTTAAAAGTTCCCATTCTCTTCTGATCGAGGAATTTGTCGAAGGACTGAAGAAAAAGCTTTCCGAAGACTCCCCGAAGCTTCTCTTTGAGAGCAGGAGCCTCGATGAGGTACCCCTCTCGGAAATAGTCGAGGATGCAAAGACCCTCCCCATGTTTCACGAGAGAAAACTGATCGTAGCTAAGGGATACGACGATCTGGGGAAAGACGATCTTGATCTCCTAAACGAATACGCCGCCTCTCCGGCTTCTGTTTCCGTACTGGTTCTCCTCTCCGGGGGCTCCCGGAAAAACAGGGTGAAACCCGCAAAGAGCATAAAGCTCGTTGACCTTGACAGCGGCAGCAATTTTGACCGGGAAATAAAACGCCTTGCGGAGCGCCTGGGGATGGTCCTTGCCCCCGGAACGGCCGGTTTCATAAAAAGCATGCTCGGCGAGGACATGAACCTTATAAAGAACGAGCTTTCGAAGATATCCCTTTACGTGGACGGGAAAAAAACCATAAGCGAGGGGGATTTAAGGGGGCTTATGGAAAAACAGAGTACGGAGAACGTCTTTTCCCTTTCAACCGCGCTTTCAAACAGGGATCTGCGGGGATCTCTCAGAATACTCAGGGAACTTGAGAAAAACAGGGAGGACCCCCTCTCCATTCTGTACATGGTGGCCTGGAGATTCCGCCAGATATTCAAAGTCTCGCAATATCTGCGGGAAGGGAAATCGGACGAAGGGATCGCGAAGGCTGTCAGAACATCCCGCGGGGCCGTCTTTTACCTCAAGAAAAGCGTGCGTAATTTCAGGGAGAACGATCTCGGCAGGATACTGGGTCTTATAGAGGAAACGGACTACGGGATCAAGAGCAGTTCCGGGAACAATTACATACTTCTTGAGAAACTTCTTCTTGGAATCTGCGCGCGGAGAGCCTAGGAGCTAGCGCCCTGGCTGAGGTCTGAAAGCCTCTTTGAGAATCTCGATACGTATCTCGATGCTTTCTTTTTGTGGAGAACCCCTTTTGTAGCGGCCTTGTCGGTAAGAGAAATCAGTTCCTTGAGAAGGGCTTGTGATTTTTCCATATCCTCACCCTCAAGGGCTTCTGAGTAACGCTTGAGCTTGGTTTTAAGAGTGGACGTCACGAACCTGTTTCTATCTCGTCTTTTCAGGCTCTGGCGATGTTGTTTCTGCGCCGATTTCGTTCTAAGGCTCATAAAAATCCTCCGGGTTTACAAATTAAGGCTTAACTCTACACCTTCCCCGCATGTTGTCAACACAGTGTGTTAATGATTGTAAGAAGTCAGTTAAGCTGATCGGTTTCATGAGGTTCCATCCGCATTTAACGGAGTAAAAGTCTCCGGGAGGCATCCGCGTCTCTCCCCATTAACGGGAATTTCCCCAAAACGGCTCTGGCGCCGGGCGTCTTTTAAGCGAGACCGCAAGAAGCAGCGTCAACGCTGCGAGAAACAGGCCGAACGCGCCGCCCTTATCGCTTCCTCCGACGGCACAGCCTCCACCGCCGCTGTCACTCCCGCCAGGCTGCCCCTCCACCCGGTACCCCGAACCCACGAAGTATACCGCGTCAAGAACCTCTACCCTTGCAGTGTAACCCCTTATGAGAAAACCGTCCTCTCTATATTCGACAACATCCGCATCCGCCCCAGATATAAGATCTCTTACATACCGTTTTGCGGATTCGTTTTTTTGCTCCCTGTCCCTGTCCGCTCCGTCAAATATCACCCGACCCGTCTCACCCAGAATATAAATGTAGACATCCCCTTCTCTCCACGGCCCCCCCTCACGCCTCAGAATCCCCCGAAGCTCCGCGGGGTCAATTCCAGAACCCTCAAGAGCTTCCCTGAGAACTCTTCCCGCCTCCCCCACGAATTTCCTTAGCCGATCGTCTGTATCCACCTCACCGGCTTCCGTTGACGGTTCGCCGATCATCCCCGTGAAAGGTTTTCCCTCCTCGGGAATTTTATTGAAACCGCCCAGCAGGACGAATTCTGCCTCATCGCGCGCCAGGGGAACATGCGAAGCGGAGAGAGGATGCGCGTAACCGCGCCTCTCTTCTTCGTACTCAATGAAGCATCCCTCTTGTGTGTCAAGCACTGACCCTTCTCCTTCGCAGGAAAGAATCCCGGACCAGTCAAGGTCTTCAACATCCCTGTCGTTGGCATGAAAATACACCCCGCCTCTTGCGGTGAGAAGAACAAGGTACGTGGAACCGTCATTCCAGTTCCCTTCGTCGTCCCTGAACCCCTCAAGGATGCGAAGCGTCTCCGTGAATGTGTCTGAGTCCTCAATTCTCTGCGCCGCGCACTCAACGAATATCTCGAGGCTCCGATCATCACCGGTCACGTCGGAGACGGCGCACCCCTCTTCCACTTCTTCCGTTGGAGGATTTTCCACCACTTCTTCCGTCGGAGGAGAAAAAGGCGGTGGATCCGGCACGACCACGGACGAGGTTTCCTCTTCGTTTATCGTCCCGCTTGACGGGTACTCGTCGCTTGTCAGCATCTCGTCACCCCCCTTGCCGTCTGTGAAGCTTACCCTCACCTTTACCTTGTTGCCCGCGTCCTCCTCGGACTGCAGGGTATAGGTGCTCAAGGTCGCTCCCGGAATGCCGATGTCACTCCCGTTCACGACCCGGATCCACTGGTACGTGTAGGTGACCCCGCTTAACCCGTCCACATCGGATATCCCGCTTACATCCGCGGTAAGAGTCTCCCCTGCCGCAGGCGTCCCCGTTATCGTCGGCGCGCCCGTCGCCGGGACGTTGCCCACGTCCAGATCCACCAACTCGACCTCAAGCGTTCTGCAACATCTGCCCGCGGCCGGCAGCCGCACTCCCGGCGGCAGCGGCTGGCCGAAGGTGATCGTAAGTTCCTCGTCGGGCTCTGTCGTCTGGTCGGGTATCGCGCGCATGGAGAAGCCCGAGGCGCCCTCGTTCACCCCGAACGTCACGCTCGCCGGAATCTCCGTATGGTCATCCTCCGTGGCGCCCCGGCGCGTTACCACCAGCGGGATCGTCACCGGCTTCGACGGCCTGCCGCTCCCCGGCTGCCACCGAGTGCCAAGGTACACGCCGAACCGATGGCGCACCGTGCTGCTCTCGCGCACCAGGACGGTTTGCGCCGTGCCGAAGCTCACCACAAACCCCACCCCCAGGTGGGTGTTGCTGTCGAACAGCGTCACGACCGCCGCCGCCGGGCTGCCCGCAAACACGCTCGCCGGCAGTTTCCCGAACTCTAGCCGCACACTTTCGCCGCCGTCACCGTCCACGTCAACCGTCGCGGTCACGCCAATCGTCTTTGACGTCTCCTCGGCCTCGAACGTCACGCTAGCCGGAATGCTGGAGTAGTCAGCCGCTGACGCGAGCCCCTGGTGCGTCACCATCAGCGGGATCTCCACCGAGCGGCCGGGCGCCGCGTCAAGCTTCACCTCCACCGTCGCGTCGGTACCGCCTTCCGTGGCCTTGTAGGCCCCCGCCCCAAACGACACATCCACCCGCTCGTTCCCGTCGTTGTCCTCAAGCGCTACCGTCGCCGTGATCGACCCGTGGCCGGTGATCACCCGGTCGCGGTGGTCATTGGAAAACCCGAGCGACACGCTCTCGCCGTCGTCGTCAAGCACGTCGTCCGTCGCCGCCACCGTGATCGTCTTCGTCCGCTGGCCCACCCCGAACGTCACAACCGTCGGGATCGATCCATGGTCCGCGGCCGCCGCGCCGCCGCCATACTCAAGCAGCAGCCGCACATCGAGCGGCTCGCCAATCACCGCCTCGCTCAGATGGACCGACACCTGAGCGTCGGCACCACCCTCCGTAGCCGTGTACGCTTCGGTCCCGAACCACACCATCGTCTTGCCAGTCTGGCCAGCGGTGGGGGCGTCGTTCACCGCCGTCACGTTGATGGTCATCGTGTAGGCCGGGCTCGGGATCTCGCCGTCGCTTACGCCGAAGGTGAAACTCGCGTAGCCAGCGCCGTTCGCGTTTGCGGGCGGGGTGTAGGTCAGAGTGCCTATGCCTGCCTCCGCGATCTCCTGCCCTGCGGTCACAGGCGTGCCCGAGAGCGCCAGGGTGCCCGAAGCCGGAAGCGTAATGATCGCTACGCTTTCGAGCGTGTCGCCGGGGTCGGTGTCCGAGAAATTGAAGTCTGCCGCGGCGAACGTGTAGGCCGTGTCCTCGTTGGTCGTGACCGTCCCGTTAGACGCCGAGGGAGGGGTGTTGGTCGACGCCGCGACGGCCGCCGTCGCGTCGCTGGTCAGCGTCTCGTCGTAGTCGTAATTATCCGCGAAGCCCACCTTCACCTTGATGGTCGTGCCCAGGTCGGCATCCACCAGCGTGTAGGTGCTCGCCGTCGCCGAGGCGATGTTCGTCTCGGTGTTGTCGGTGGCCACCCGGATCCACTGAAAGCTGGTGTTGACGTCCGTAAGAAAGGGGTTCGGCAACCCGTCCACATCCGCGCTGGTACCCACCGTCGCGGTCAGCGTCTGGCCCACCTGCGCCGTGCCCGTGATCCCCGGCTTGCCCGTGGCAGCCGTGTTAGCCGGCCGAGCGATGATCACAGACACGTTGCTGGTCAGCGTCTCGGCGTTGCTGGCGTCGTCGGTGAAGCTCACCCTCACCTTGATCGTCGTGCCCAGGTCGGCCGTCACCAGCGTGTAGGTGCTCGCCGTCGCCGAGGCGATGTTCGTCTCGCTGTTGTCGGTGGCCACCCGGATCCACTGGTACGTGTAGCTGACGGTGGTCAGCCCGTCGGCATCCATGATGGCGGTGGTGCCCGCCGTCAGCGTCTGCCCGACCTGCGCCGTGCCGGTGATCGTCGGCGCGCCCGTCGCGGGGGTGTTCGGCGCCGCCGAGACGGCCGCCGTCGCCGCGCTGGTGCAGCGTCTCGGCGTTGCTGGCGTCGTCGGTGAAGCTCACCCTCACCTTGATCGTCGTGCCCAGGTCAGCGGCCGTCACCAGCGTGTAGGTGCTCGCCGTCGCCCCGGAGATGTTCGTCCACGCCGGCAGCGGTCCGGATCCACTGGTACGTGTAGCTGACGCTGGTCAGCCCGTCGGCATCGATGGCGGTGGTGCCCGCCGTCAGCGTCTGCCCGACCTGCGCCGTGCCGGTGATCGTCGTCGCGGGGGTGTTGGCCGCCGCCGAGACGGCCGCCGTCGCCGCGCTGGTCAGCGTCTCGGGGTTGTTGAGATCGTCGGTGAAGCTCATCACCTTGATCGTCGTGCCCTGGTCGGCCGCCACCAGCGTGTAGGTGCTCGCCGTGATGTTCGTCTCGGTGTGTCGGTGGCCACCCGGATCCACTGGTACGTGTCGGGGGTGGCATCGGCATCCATGATGGCGGTGGTGCCCGCCGTCAGCGTCTGCCCGACCTGCGCCGTGCCGGTGATCGTCGGCGCCCCCGTCGCGGGGGTGTTCGACGCCGCGCTCACCATAATGTCGAAATCGTCGCTGCCCGACCCGCCGTTGCCGTCGCTGGCGGTCACCTTCACCGACACCGTCCCCACGTCCGCCGTCTGCGGCGTGCCCGAGAAGGTGCGCGTGCCGGCGGCGAAGGTCAGCCACGTGGGCAGCGTCGCGCCGTCGGCTTTCGTGGCCGCGTAGGTCAGCGTGTCGCCGGTGTCCGCGTCGCTGAACGTGTTCGCCGGGAACGCATAGCTGAACGCCGTCCCCGCCGTCGCCGACCGGTCCGGAATCGTGTTCGCCACCGTCGGGGCGTCGTTCACCGCCGTCACGGTGATGGTCATCGTATAGGCCGCCGCGCTCTCGGCCGTGCCATCGCTTACCTTGAAGGTGAAACTCGCGTAGCCCGTCCCGTTCGCGTTTGCGGGCGGGGTGTAGGTCAGAGTGCCTATGTCTGCCTCCGCGATCTCCTGCCCTGCGGTCACAGGCGTGCCCGAGAGCGCCAGGGTCCCCGTGCCCGAAGCCGGAAGCGTAATGATCTCTACGCTTTCGAGCGTGTCGCCGGGGTCGGCGTCCGAGAAATTGAATTCGCTCGCGGCGAACGTGTAGGGCGTGTCCTCGTTCGTCGTGACCGTCCCGTCAGACGCCAAGGGAAGGGTGTTCGGCGCCGCCGCGACGGCCGCCGTCGCCGCGCTGGTCAGCGTCTCGGCGTTGCTGGCGTCGTCGGTGAAGCTCACCGTCACCTTGATCGTCGTGCCCAGGTCGGCCGCCACCAGCGTGTAGGTGCTCGCCGTCGCCCCGGAGATGTTCGTATCCACGCCGGCAGCGGTCCGGATCCACTGGTACGTGTAGCTGACGCTGGTCAGCCCGTCGGCATCCATGATGGCGGTGGTGCCCGCCGTCAGCGTCTGCCCGACCTGCGCCGTGCCGGTGATCGTCGGCGCGCCCGTCGCGGGGGTGTTGGTGACGGTGGAGGTGTTGGTGACGGCGGGGACGCCGTCCATGCCGGTGGTGAAGGTGGCGGCGTCGTTGCCGGCGGTGTCCTGGATGGCGGTGGCGTCGTCGCCGGCCGTGGGGTCGGTGTAGGTGACGACGACGGCCTGGCCCTGGCGGATGGCAGGCGAAACCGTGATCACGAAAACATCCGGTGCGCCCGGCCTGCACGTTGACGCCGCTGACCGTGACGGCGCTGCCGCCGTGCCGTGACCGTGAAGGCGGAGGCAGGGGGCAGGTTGGACAGCTGCAGGTTCTCTGAGAACCCGAGCAGAATAAACAGTCCGGCCTCAGCGTAACACCGGCGCTGGTCAGCGTGGGCGGGGTGGTGTCCGCAGCAACCGTGATATCGAAGGTCGTCGCTGACCGACCCGCCGTTGCCGTCGCTGGCGGTCACCTTCACGGCCACCGTCCTATGTCCGCGGCCTGCGGCGTGCCCGAGAAGGTGCGCGTGCTGGCGGCGAAGGCCAGCCACGTGGGCAGCGCCGTGTCGTCGGCTTTCGTCGCCGTGTAGCTCAGCGTGTCGCCGGTGTCCGCGTCGCTGAACGTGGTATCCGGGAACGCATAGCTGAACGCCGTGCCTGCCGTCGCCGACTGGTCCGGAATCGCGTTCGCCACCGTCGGCGGGTTGTTGGGGACGACCACGGCGGCGGCCACCTGGAAGACCCCCGAGAGCCCGTACATGGGGCGGGAGAAGCCCGACTCGATCAGGGCATCGGCGAAGAGGGGGCCGCGACCGCTACCGGAGGAGTTGGGCCGGCCGACGCTCACCTGGGCCGCGCCGAGCGCGCGCGAAGAACCAAAGGTGGTCAGCTCCGTGCCGTCGTGGCTGCAGCCGGTGACGGGCCGGTTGTTGTTCTGGGAGGTATCAGGGCCGTTGGTGCCGGACTCGTTCTTGTCGTTGGCCTCGTCGTCCCAGGACCCGTCGTAGAAATCCTCGTACTCGTCGGCGGCCTTGGCGCCGTTGAGCCAGTAGATGGGCACGCCCTTGTCGGTGCTGGTGTAGGTGGTGTACGTGTTGTCTCGGGCGTCGACGGCGGCGGTGCAGCCGACCGCCCTGAAGCCCGTGCTGTAGGTCTGGATGTCGGCGTGGCCGGCCGCGGCGCGGCCCTGGATGAAGGTGTTGTAGTCCGCGATGTCGGTGGACGTGGCGTTGCGCTTGGTGGAGGAGAGGAACAGCAGCCGGAACTGGGTGCCGGCGGTCACGGCGGTGGGCTTGAGGCTCCAGTCCGCGGGGACCTCGGTGGCGGCGGGCACCACGATGGACGCGTTGATGACGGCGGGGACGCCGTCGGAGCCGGTGGTGAAGGACGCGGCGTCGTTGCCGGCGACGTCCTGGATGGCGCTGGCGTCGTCGCTGGCAGTGGGGTCGGTGTAGCTGACGACGACGGCCTGGCCCTGGGTGATGACAGGCGAAACCGTGAGGAAGAGCTGGTTCTGTGGCACTAGGCTCCCCGGCACACCGACGCTGGAGACCGTAGCGGCACTGCCGTCGACAGTGACCGTGAAGGCGGAGGCAGGGGGCGGATTGGACCCCTGCAGGTTCTCTGAGAACTCAAAACTGACACCCATTCCTTCTCCTACATCTACCTCGGCGCTGGTCAGCGTGGGCGGGGTGGTGTCCGCCGCAACCGTGATATCGAAGGTATCGCTGACCGACCCGCCGTTGCCGTCGCTGGCGGTCACCTTCACGGCCACCGTCCCCGCGTCCGTTGGCGTGCCCGAGAAGGTGCGCGTGCTGGCGGCGAAGGCCAGCCACGTGGGCAGCGCCGTGTCGTCGGCTTTCGTCGCCGTGTAGGTCAGGGTGTCGCTGGTGTCCGCGTCGCTGAACGTGTTCGCCGGAAACGCATAGCTGAACGCCGTGCCTGCCGTCGCCGTCTGGTCCGGAATCGCGTTCGCCACCGTCGGCGGGTTGTTGGTGGTCGTCCCGCCTGTCCCCCGGATCTCGAAGCGGAGGGGGAAATTGCTGGCAGTCCAGGGGGTCGCGGCGATGTCGTTCTTGAAACGCGCGTTGCCGAGGCTCCATCCCGGTGCCGTGCCGGTGTCCAGGGTCTTGTTGGTCAGGCCGACCCGAAACCCCTGGCCATCGGTCGCGGCGGAATTGCTCGTGACCACCCAGTAGGTCGTGCTGGCGCTCAGCGTGGTGTTGGCCGGGGCCGTGAAGGTGTGGACGGCATTGTCCTGGATCGTGCCCGGATTGGTCATGGTGGCCAGCAGGGTGGTGCCCGGATTGCCGCTGGTGTCCCCGTAAATCTTGACCGCCGGGGTGGGGGAAACAGACTGAAAGGTAAGAAATATCCCGACGCTGGACAGCGTGTAGGTGCCCGTGCCCGTGGTGAACGCTACGGCCTGAACCGCGGCTGAGCTGAAGTCCGTTGTCTGCCCGGTGTTGCTGATGAAGGTCGTGACCGTCTGCGCGGCGGCCGGCGCGGCGAAGGCGAGCATGGCAATGGCGACGAGCAGCGAAAGGGCGAGGCCGCGGAACCAACAACTCCTTCCAGCCGCACCGGGGGAATCAGGTGAGCCGGTTAGCGGAAGGGCGCCCCTGCGGGAAGCTAGAGAACTGCCGGATGGGCCCGGAACTGCGTGAACGTCATATCGAAGCGGAGAAAAATCGGGGGGGGGGGAGCAGTTTTCCGGCCAGCCTGAGCTACGGCCGGAACCCGGAACCGAAAACCTGATCACAAAAGGCTTAAGAAAGCTCAAACCGTTTCGTAACATTCTGTTCTTCCTCCGACATCGCATGGGCTAACCGTTTCGCACGGACCAAAAAGCCATGAACAAGCGGCGACCACGGAATTAACAATAACCGTTCATTACATAGCCACCGTTTGGTACAGCATAACCCATATGATCGTCTCAAGTCAAGAGGTTGTTTAAGGATTGCATTTAGACTGTGAAGTGACTGAGGGAGGATCTACTAAAGAAGGGGCGGTTAACTTATCGACTATACAAAAATCAGAGGAGATGAAAAAAAGTCGCCGTAAGAACTTTCTCCGTCACTTGCGCGAAGCTTTTCCCGGACGTCTTTTCATAAGATGCGTGCTTGCCCCGTATATCCCTTCCGCCGCTTCCATAAGGGTTTCCGTCAAGGTCGGGTGAGGATGTATTGTGAAAGCTATATCCTCAGCCGTCGCACCCATCTCGATCGCCAGAACGGATTCCGATATGAGCTCCCCAGCCTGCGGTCCGACGATTCCGACGCCGACCACCCTCCCGGTCCCCCTGTGGACTATGATCTTCGTAAGACCGTCGGTTCTGTTAAGCGTAAGCGCTCTTCCCGAGGCTGCCCAGGGAAATTTCGATACCTCTATTTCCATCCCGGCCTCCCTCGCCTCGCTTTCGGTGATCCCGCACCAGGCGATTTCCGGGTCGGTAAATATGACTGCCGGAACGGCCCGGGGGTCATACTGGGTCTTGGCTCCGGTTATGACCTCGGCCACGATCCTGGCTTCATACGTTGCCTTGTGGGCAAGCATCGGCTCCCCGGCAACGTCCCCGACGGCGAAAATGGCCGGATCGGCCGTTCTTCTCTGCATGTCGGTCTCTATAAAACCCTTGCGGTCCACCCCGACCCCGGTATTTTCAAGTCCCAGACCTTCTGTGTACGGCACCCTTCCGACCGAGATCAGAACCTTTTCGTATTTTTCCCGGAAGCTTTTTCCATCGGCTTCAAACAGGACTTCAACTTCGTTGTCTAACTCACTTAGGGAACGAAGTTTTGTCCCGAGCATTATGGAGCGGAATTTTCCATCGAGCCTTTTTTTAAGCACGCCCGCAAGGTCCCTGTCAACCCCCCGCAGGAGCCCGGGGAGCATCTCGACGACGGTGACCCCGGTACCCAAGGAGGAAAAAAACGTTCCGAGCTCAAGACCTATGTACCCTCCGCCCACCACAAGCAGAGTTTTGGGGATCTTTCCCATGGATAAAGCGCCGTCAGAATCGACTACGTTTTCAGAACCGAAATCCACTCCCGGGATTCTCCTTGAGACAGAACCCGTGGAGATAACCGCATTTTCAAACAGAACTTCTTTTTCCTCCCCCGAAGCCGTTACGACGCGGAGGGTTCCCGATGAGGTAAAAGACGCCCTTCCCCGCACGTAATTTATTTTTCTTGCCTTCGTAAGCGTGCGAAGCCCGCCCGTTAGCTTAGCCACCACCCCGTCTTTCCACGAAAAAAGCTTCTCCGGGTCCACCTGCGGCTCTCCGTAGCTAAGGCCGAAAGTCCGCCGCGTCCCTTGCCTCCTCAGCCACCCTCGCCGCGTGCAAAAGAGCCTTTGAAGGTATGCATCCCCTGTAGAGACAGACCCCTCCGGGGTTAGCTTCGGGATCTATAAGCGTGACTTTCTTCCCCTTGTCCGCAAGGGCAAACGCCGCGGGGTATCCCCCCGGGCCCGCCCCTATCACCGCTACTTCCGTTACTATTTTCTCCATCGCAAACTACACCGCCTGCTCGAATATGCTCTCGGGAGAGCCCTCAAGTGTTTCGCAGAGCCATCTAAGGAACCTCGCCGCCTCCGCCCCGTCTATAAGCCTGTGATCATAGGAAAGCGAAAGCGGAAGCATCAGTTTCGCCACAAACTCCCCGTCAACATACGCGGGCTCAACGGAAGATCTTGAGACTCCGAGTATCGCAACTTCGGGCGGGTTAAGAATCGGAGTGAAAAAGACCCCGCCTATCCCCCCAAGGTTGGTTATGGTGAAGGTGCCTCCCCTGAGCCTGTCGGCAGAGAGTTTCTTCTCCCTCGCCGCAGAGGATATATCGGTAAGCTCAACTGATATCTCCGTTATGTCTTTTTTATCCGCATCCCTTATCACGGGAACAAGAAGTCCCCTTTCGGTATCCACCGCGACCCCGATGCTTATGTATTTCTTGTAGACTATGGTGCGGCTGCCCATGTGGATGCTTGAATTAAATTTCGGAAACTCAGAGAGCGCCCGGGAAAGAGCCTTTACCAGAATCGCGGTTATGGTCAGGTTTCCCCCGGCATCTGCCACCTTTTCTTTGTTAAGTTTCCTCAGGTCTTCAAGCCGGGAAACATGAGCCTTGTCAAACTGCGTTACGTGCGGAGCCGCCCACGCCTGGGAAAGCCGCTCGGCCGTAAGCTTCCTCACCGTCGAGAAACTCTCGGTTACGGTCTCTCCCCATCTTGAAAAATCGGGAAGCTCGGGTTCTTTGGGCGAAGCCTGAGCGGAAGAAACTGACTTTATTATGGCCTTTGCACAAGCCTTTACATCTCTCTCAAGTATTCTCCCGCGGGGACCGGTTCCCGGGACGGATCGAAGCTCGACGCCAAGCTCCCTAGCAAGACGTCTTACGGAAGGCGCCGCGGGAACCTTAAGGGGCCCGGAGGGAACTTCGCTTCTCGGGGGCGCTTCGGGCGGGGTGGCTGTTTTTTTTCTTCTGCGGGTTTTCTCTCCGAGACGGTTTTTGCGGCGCCGAGCGGGTTTTTCTCTTCTGCCCCATCCGGGGCGGCGGCGTCTTTTTTCGAAGGGGGCTTCTTTGCCCTCGGCATCGCCGTTTATTTTCACAAGGATCTGGTTTATCCCCACGGTGTCCCCGGCACTCACGCACACGTCGATGACAGTTCCGTCGGCCGGGGAAGGGATTTCAATGGCGGCCTTGTCCGTTTCCACTTCAAGCAGGGGCTGTTCGAGCGTGACCCTGTCTCCGGGCGTAACGAAAACCTCTATTACCTGTCCGGATTCGATTCCTTCTCCAAGTTCGGGAAGTCTGAACTCTATCAACTCACGTTCCCCCTCACGTAACCACGGGATTCGGCTTGTCCCGCTTGATTCCAAGTTCGCTTATAGCGGCGGTGACGGTTTCCTTGTCCACCCTTCCCTCTTTGTAGAGCTCGGAGAGAGCCGCAAACGCTATATGGCGGTAATCAACTTCAAAGAAATCGCGAAGCGCTTCGCGGGTGTCGCTTCTTCCGAATCCGTCGGTCCCCAGGGAAACAAGGGGCTTCGGGAAACTGTTTGAGATCGAGTCCGGAAGGCTCTTTAAGTAGTCGGTCGCGGCTATGAAAACGCCGTCTTCCCCCTCCAGGCACTCGGTAATATAGCTTTTGCTTCTGTCTTCTTCGGGGTTAAGCCGATTCTGCCTCTGCACTTCGCACATGTCCCGGTAAAGTTCCTTGTAACTGGTAATGCTCCAGACATCCGTCGGGACCCCGTAAGCGCTCTCAAGCAGGTCTCTTGCCTTCAGCACCTCGTTCATAATCGCGCCGCTACCGAAAAGGTGGGCTTTTCTTTGCGAATCCCCGATCCGGGAAGATGCGAACCTGTACATTCCCCTTATTATACCTTCGGTAACCCCCTCCGGCATGGCGGGCTGCTCGTAGCGTTCATTCATTACGGTTATGTAATAGAAGATGTCCTCCCCGTCCTGGTACATCCTCTTTATTCCGTCGCGCACTATCACGGCTATCTCGTAGGAAAAAGCCGGGTCGTAAGCCTTAGGTTGGGATAGGCGTAGGCGAAATGATGGCTGTTTCCGTCCTGGTGCTGAAGACCTTCGCCCGCAAGCGTGGTCCGCCCCGCGGTCCCTCCTACCATAAAACCCCTGCATCTCATGTCGGCCGCGGCCCATATAAGATCCCCTATGCGCTGAAAGCCGAACATTGAGTAGTAAATGAAAAAAGGGATGGTGTTTATGCCGTGGGTTGAGTAAGCCGTGCCGGCCGCGATAAAGGAAGACATGCTGCCCGCCTCGGTTATGCCTTCTTCCAGGATCTGCCCGTCCTTTTCCTCCTTGTAGTAAAGAAGGGTGTCGGCGTCAACGGGTTCGTAGAGCTGCCCCACGCTTGAGTAGATGCCGACCTGGCGGAAAAGCGATTCCATTCCGAAAGTCCTCGCCTCATCGGGAACTATGGGGACTATGAGCTCTCCTATGTCGGGGTCCCGCATGAGTCTTGAGAGCATGTGGACGATTACCATGGTCGTAGCCACTTTTCTTTGCGGTCCCGAGGCCTTTTTGAATTCCTCAAATACTTTTTCCGGGATTTTCTCGAGTGGCTCCGCCCGGACGGTCCGCTTCGGGATGCTTCCGCCTAGGGCCTCTCTTTTTTCGCGAAGATATTCCATCTCGGGGCTGTCCGCAGCGGGCCTGTAAAAGGGGGCCTTTCGGACCTCCTCGTCTGTAAGCGGTATGCGGAACCGGGAGCGGAAGCGCTTGAGTTCCTCTTCGTTAAGCTTTTTCTGCTGGTGGTTTATGTTCTTGCCCTCCCCCGCTTCCCCAAGGCCGTAGCCCTTTATGGTCTTTGCGAGAATCACCGTGGGGGAACCGGTGTTCTCAACCGCGGCCTTGTAGGCTGCATAGACCTTCTCTGAGTCATGGCCTCCCCTGGCCAGTCTTTCAAGCTGCTCATCAGAATGCTTCTTTACCATCTCGCGGATTTCAGGGCGGGTGCCGAAAAAATGCTCCCTTATGTACTTGCCGGGAGAAATGGTGTATCTCTGGTAATCTCCGTCAAGGGCCGCCTCCATCCTCTCGACCAGGAAACCGTCTTTATCCTGCGCCAAGAGCGGATCCCAGCTCGCTCCCCAGAGAACCTTTATCACGTTCCAGCCGGCCCCCCTGAAGATCCTCTCAAGCTCCTGTATTATCTTGCCGTTTCCCCTGACGGGACCGTCAAGGCGCTGGAGGTTGCAGTTAATGACGAATATGAGGTTGTCGAGTTTCTCCCTTGACGCTAGGGTTATGGCTCCCAGGGTTTCGGGCTCGTCGGTTTCCCCGTCCCCGATAAAGGCCCACACCTTGGCGTCGGTGCGGGGCTTAAGGCCCCTGTCCTCAAGGTATCTGTTGAAACGGGCCTGGTAAATCGCCATTATGGGAGAGAGGCCCATTGAGACCGTGGGGAACTGCCAGAAGCCCGGCATGAGCCAGGGGTGGGGATAGGAGGAGAGGCCGTCTCCGCCAAGCTCCCTTCTGAAATTCCGCATCTGCTCGATCGAAACTGTGCCTTCAAGAAACGCCCTTGCGTATATGCCCGGCGAAGCGTGGCCCTGGAAGTAGATCATGTCCCCTTCCCACCGCTCGTCGCCTGCCCTGAAGAAGTGTTGGAACCCTATCTCGTAGAGCGTGGCTGCTGAGGCGTAAGTGGAGATATGTCCGCCGATGCCGTCATCGATCCTGTTCGCGCGCACCACCATGGCCATGGCGTTCCACCTTATGATGCTTCTTATGTTGCGCTCTATTTCGTAGTCGCCCGGGTAGCGCGGCTGGTCCTCGAGGGCGATGGTGTTTACGTAGGGGGTGTTTGACGTGTAGGGAATCCTGACGCCTTTTTTCTGGGAGTATATCCTGAGCTTTCTGAGCAGGTCGCTTGCCCTCTCGCGACCGGAATTCTCAATCACGTATTCAAGCGATTCGATCCATTCCCGGTCTTCAGCTTCTTCTTCCGATATTTGAGGATCTTCTTCCATTGCCTGTACAAAACGCGGCGAAGCGGGGCCGCGGGGGAATTTGCAACATGGAGCAACCACGTTGTCCTTACTATCTAGAATCCGTACTCAAGCGCTAAAAGCGGCACATCAGATCCGAAGCGGAAGCCCGGATTCGGAAAAGCATTTTAACCGCAGGGGAAAAAATATCACTACCCCCGCGAAGGAATTTGCAACATGTGGTTCAGGGATTGATGAATTTATCAAAATCGATATCTGGCTGCCCCTGACGTGCATAATATGAGGAGAACCGCGCCGCAATATCTTTCACGAAAGATGGTGATATCTGTATTTCGGGAGTCTCAAAGTCCCCTCGGAATTCTTCGATTTCCAAGGAGGATAGTTTCCTGAAATTGAGGAAACCTCCTTTGAAGAAATCTGTTTCAGGCAGCCAGTGGTAATAATCTGATTCCTTGTTCTGGAACGCTGTTCTTAGTGCTCCTTTTTTAGTATTGCTCAGATTTTCCTCAGGAAACCAAGAAAACAACACATTTAT
Source organism: Thermodesulfobacteriota bacterium (assembly GCA_965229995.1). Taxonomy (GTDB): domain Bacteria; phylum Desulfobacterota_D; class UBA1144; order Nemesobacterales; family Nemesobacteraceae; genus Nemesobacter. The sequence continues at coordinate 928,956 of OZ245933.1, forward strand.
AGGTTCAACTTCCACAATGAGGATCCTGTCAGTATTTGTACTGCCGTTTTCCCTTACAACAAGGTCGCAGGACGGATTCATTACAACGAACCATTTGTCCTCATTTTTCTTTTTCGCAAGACTGCCTGTCCGTATCTCTTCGGTAAGCGGCGGATGCAGATAGAATTCTTCGGGATAATGACGATCTTCGTCATCGTTGAGAAGTTGCAGCAGATGGTTTAGAGTGTGGCGCAGGAGAGCTCTTTCGGTTCTAACAGTATCAGTGGTGCCATAACTTAACCACTCATCTATTTGTGGAAGAAGATTATTCCGGAACACCTCATTCATTCTGTTTTCAATAAGGCCCCTGCCGCCCATGATGCGGTTCAGTCCAGTGTCACGAATTTTCCAGAGACGCTCCAGCAAATCGGCATACCTTGCTTCAGGGGAACCTTTTTTGAAAACTCCTATATTTGCAAAGTTCAAGTCTGCTTCATCAGGTGTTCCTGTAAGAATGGCGGCCGGAATCCGTAAATGCAGCTCCTCATTTTTGCTGATGACTTCGTTGCCCTCATGTCCTTCACCCTCAAGTTTCAGGTCAATAATTGCGCCGTCAATAGAGCTGTCAAGCTTCGATAAGGCCTCCTTAAGGTTTTTACATTCGACAAGCCTGATTTCCCGCTGGTTTTTATGTTCGTATATATCAATGGCATCTCTGCAGATGCCAAGATCTGTTTCGTTGTCCTCGACAATGAGAAGCTTAAATGTGCTCATTCCTCATCCTCCGTTTCTGGTTGTAGTCTGAACCACGCCCCTTTGTCGGATTCAAAAGCTTTCAGTTCAAGACCGTTCCGGGCAGCAGCCTCACCCGCAATAGCAAGGCCTAGTCCGGTGCCGGACGGTTTGGTGGAAAACTGGGGTTCAAATATAACTGCGCTTGCAATGAGATCCGGGTCAATGCCAGGTCCGGTGTCACGGTAATCCACATGAAGGAGCGAACTGCCGTCCGTCACAAGCTCAACAGTAATTTTCCGCACGGCAATCTTTTCTCCGCGCATCCAGTAAAGGCTGTTGTCAATGAGGTTGGTGAAAATTACATAAATGTCCTGAGGCCAAAATGAGAACTTGAATTCGTCAGAGCCTGCAACTTCATAAGTTATATTGCAGGATTTCATTTCTTCTTCAAAGACGGTGAACGTCTCCCGCATCTCCTTTTTCAGTTTCAGATTCTTTTTCGCAGTGCGGTTTGCTGCTGCCAGAGGATCAAGTCTGCTGAAGAGCTTAACGAAAATCTCTGCATTATTGCCTATGCCATCAGCAATGGGAAGGATTTTTTCAAGTGTTTTTGAATCTCCTGTTTTCTGAAATACGTCGTACCAGTACCTCAGATTTGGTATCTGATTCCGGAAATAACTGAGCGGCCGTCTGCCCTCATGAAGAATCACATTGATAATTTTTCCCAGTGTGGCTTGCCCTTGATAAACAGCGACCGCCTGACGGATTTCATAGGCGATCTTGTTTTTGTCTTCCTCCTCCTTTGAGATAATCTCAATTATTCTACCGGTGGTTTTCACGGGGGTTCCGCTTCCTCTGAGTTCTGTCAGAATATCCTGTTTCAGTTCATCAAACAAAAAAAGCCGTTCCAATTCCTGACTTGGCTTGGAACTGTATCTGCCCAGCCCAGCTTTTCTTCTGTAATCAAAACGCCGCTCTTCGAGCTTCGCTATAACTCCCGTGGTAATTTTTTTGAGCCGGTCAAAAGCCATGTTTTCCCTGAGTCCGTCTCTTGCGCTTTTCTCAATCAGCCCGGACTGCTCTTCCGGCTGAATCTGCACATATCCGATGACCTGATTGCTGCCGATACGGAGTGACGGGTTCTGGACACGCTGCTCGTTCAGTTTCAGCCAGTCAAAATCAGCATCGCCAAGCGGCCGGATGCGGAATCCGTTCCGGTAAACACCTATACCGTTGAATTCGTTAAGAAGCTTTCTGGCTTGGTTCTTTCCGACATAGCCACCGAATTCATCCTTGAGGCCGCGTCCTATCAGGGATTCGATTGCTTCTTTTTCGCGGTCGTACACGCGGATATCCAGAACCAGCTCACCGCAGCGGCCAGCAGATTCGCCTGAGGCGTCAAAAGGGATTCCCTCTTCCTCAACAATGGTTTTGCGGGTCTTCTGAGTAGAATACTTCAGGGTGCCTTTACCTTCTGCACTTATAGTTCCGGCGATTCTGTAGTCAAAGAATTCAAAGATCAGATAGGGTTCAATGGTTTCCGAGAAGTTCTCCGTATCAAGAAAGCCGTCAATCTTCAGATTTATGCTGAAGTCATCATCACCGAGGGAGACACCCACAGGTGATTTCAGCTTCTTCAGCTCAAACTGGAGTTTTTTAAACTGCTCCTCGTTCCATCCGGAGAGAAATTCGGCATCTCCGTTTATGGTAAGCCGGGTGCCTTGAGGTTCAGACACTTCGGCAGTTTCAATAAGGATTTCTACGTCATCCAGATATTGAGCTGCTTCAAAATTTTTCCACTCGACATAAAGAGCAGTTTTTTCGCCTTCAGCGGTGACCGTTTCGAGAAGCATATCCGTGCCGAGGATAGATGCGGCATAGCGCCCAACCCCTTTGTGTCCCTGCATGACTCTTCCGTCGGGGCTTATTCGGCGGTCAAGTTTGTCTCGGGTTGACGGCACCATCCATTTATTAATGACGGTATCTCTGGACATACCATGCCCACGGTCGGAAATAACGACGGAATAACCTTTCAGGTTAGGATCTGCCGTGAATTGAATATTCACTTCGGGTGAATCGGCATCATAGGCGTTTTTTACCAGTTCCACGACTGCCGCATAGACATCCTGAATCAGCTCGCGGCCGATGGTCAGCAGATGTCGGCCGGCCGGTCTTATCCTGTAAGCATCGCTTGAACTCACGCCCAGACCTCCTGCAGCTTGTCGGCTATTTTCCGGGCCAGAAGAACGGGAACCGCATTGCCGATCTGACGGAAAACGGGAGTGCGCCTAGGAGCGTTGCCGATGCTCTCAAAGTAATAATCATCCGGAAATGTCTGCAGACGCGCAGCTTCCCTAGGTGTGATTGAGCGGTTCTGTTCAATATCAGGATGAATGTAATAGTGTCCATCTTTGGCGATATGGGCGACCACGGTTTGGGAAAATTGCAGGTCAGAAGCGACAACCTTGAACCTGTCAAGAAAGGAGTTCCGGTTTCTGTGCGTTTTCAGGCTGTCCGCAAGCGTGTTGTAATTCAGACGGGTCTTCATTCTGTTCCAGAGATCAACCGCAATCCGGTAAATCTTGAGATCCTGAGCTGTGTGGGGCCTTGCCTGATGCCAAGTTACTGGAAGAGCGTCATTCCTGATACTTGCCTCATACAGCCATGTTCTGTTGTATGGTCCGACGCGGCATGGCCCAGGTTCGCCTTCACCGGCGGCAATGGGCGGAAGATCGCCGAATAGCTCACCCACAAACGTACCGGGGTTCCATTTGTCCGGCACTGGATAGAAGCCAGTATCCTTGCCTTTTCTTCCGACAAGAATAATCCTTTTCCGTTTCTGTGGGATGCCATAGTCCTCGGCCGACAGTGTCATGAACTCGGATTCATAGCCGCATTTACGGAAGAGTTTCTTCATAGTGTCAAAGTAGAGGGTTCCCTCATCGTCTCTTGCGGACAGAAGACCAGCAACATTTTCAAATACAAAATATAACGGTTTGTACCTTTTCAGAAATTCAGCGTAATAAATATACAGATAGTTCCGCTTGTCGTTCTTCATACCGTTCAGGTCGCGTGAACGGCCGACAACGGAGTAGGCTTGGCAGGGCGGGCCGCCGACAATCAAGTCAAGCTTCCGGTTCTTCAGCAATGTATCGACTTGGCTGAAGATATCCCGCAGTGTTGCCTTGCCTATCTCTGCGTTGATGGCCGAGGAAGTGACATGCTTGGGAACGCGTTTGAAGAACTCGTCACGGTTCAGCTTTCCGTTCAGGTAATCTGCATACAGTTCCAGCCGATTGCGGGATTTCAGCCAATGGTACGCCATCCGTGTGCGCAGAGTAAAGCATGCCGCCGGGTCCGATTCAACCTGAGCAACCGGATCGAATCCTGACTGTATAAACCCCTCAGACAGACCTCCTCCGCCAGCGAAAAGATTAACAAATCTCAGTTTTTCGTTCATGTCGCAGGCTTCGTTTTCTTTATTCACCACACTCAAAGCTAGGCAAACCACAGATCATATCAATTATAATTGATAATGCTGATTTGAAAAATCAGCACTTGCTTCAGGTAATATGAAATCAGTATTTGCTGAAATACGGATGTGCTGATGCGATTTTCAGGGAAACTGGCGGTGAAGCTTGTTTTCCGGATTCCGGTTTGAATCCGGAACTTGTCTGGGGGACAGAAGAATGGCAGACCGTATATCGTCTGCAAGACGCAGTGAAAATATGCGGGCAATCAGATCAAAGAACACCTCTCCGGAAAGGAGAGTGCGTTCCGCCGCCTACCGTCTAGGACTGCGGTTCCGCCTTCACAGAAGCGATCTGCCAGGTTCGCCTGACTTGCTTTTCCCCGGGAGAAGGACAGCCCTGTTTGTACATGGATGTTTCTGGCACAGGCACGAAAACTGTCCGGCCGCGACTACTCCGAAAACCAATGCTGAGTACTGGAGCAGGAAATTCGGGCGCAACGTGGAACGCGACAGGGAAAGTAAAAGAAAGCTCGAGGGAGACGGCTGGAAAGTCCTTGTCATATGGGAATGCGAGACAAAGAATAAGGAATCAATAGAAGCTTTTCTTAGGAAAAATTTCTTCACCTACCCGGATTCCTCTCTATGAATCGTGGAAAACGGAGCAGCAATCTTGATAAATGGCGCTGGAGAAATCTGTGCTGATCCACCTCAAAAGTTGCGTTTGGTACTTGAAACCACGCTCTAATAGAATTAGATCTTTGGAGATTTAACCAGAGGTTTTCGAATATTGGCACTATTGGCACTATAGAGTATATTTGATGAAACCGAGTACGGTTTTTAACGTACATGGGTTCTTTTGTAAGGAGGGCCTCTTTGAAAGCTTCAGAAGCTCCACTTCTGGGGATCCTCAGGAAATCGCCACAGTTCATCATTCCCATCTACCAGCGACCTTACTCGTGGACAGAAAAAGAATGTCGCCAATTGTGGGACGATATCGTCCGGGCAGGAAGTGATGGTGGGATACCACTGCATTTTATCGGTTCCATAGTCTACATTCAAGAAGGTATCGCACTTATCTCCGAGCGAGAGCAACTACTTGTCATTGACGGTCAGCAACGCTTAGCAACAGTTTTGATACTGTTGGCCACTCTGGCCAAAGTTCTCGGCGAAACTGAACCGATCCAAGGTTTTTCGGCCCGCAAGCTACGGAATTATTACCTCCTCAATCCCGAAGAATCGGGTGAAAACCGCTATAAACTACTTCTCTCCCAAACCGATAAAGAAACCCTGATTTCAATTATCGATCAGCGAGAACTCCCGATAGCACACTCGCTTCGGGTCAAGCAGAACTTCGATCTGTTCAAAAGTCTTGTTGCTGAACGACAAGGGGATTTAATCCCAATCTACAACGGACTGAGAAAGTTAGTTATCGTTGAAATCGCCCTCAGCCGCGATCAGGAAAATCCGCAGCTTATCTTCGAAAGCATGAATTCGACAGGCCGCGAGCTTAGCCAAGCCGATCTGGTCAGAAATTTCATCCTCATGGGGCTGAAACCAGATACCCAGACCCATATCTATAAAAATTTCTGGCACCCTATGGAAAAACTGTTCGGACAAGAAGCGTACGAAACGGATTTTAACAAATTTATGCGACATTACCTGACCGTGAAAACGGGAGAAATTCCGCGTCTCAATGATGTCTACGAAGCCTTCAAGGGACACGCCCGATCCCCAGGAATTGCCGAGGCCGGAATTGAGGCTCTGGTCAAAGATATTCGCGACTTCGCTAAGTTCTACTGCGCAATGGCACTTGACCAAGAAAGCGACTTTGACCTCAAACTCGCCTTCCAAGATCTTCGGGAGTTGAAAATTGACGTAGCCTATCCGTTCCTGTTGGAGTTATACCAAGATTATGTTGATGACCTGTTGACGAAAAAGGACTTCCTTGAGGCCGTCAGATTGGTTGAGGCTTATGTTTTCCGGCGCGCGATATGCACAATCCCAACTAACTCGCTGAACAAGACTTTTGCCACGTTTGCAAAAGCGTTAAAAAAAGACCGGTACATCGAAAGTATCCGGGCTCACTTTCTATTGATGCAGTCCTATCGCCGTTTTCCAGATGACGAAGAATTCAAACGCTTCATGCAAACCCGTGACCTGTATAACTTCAGAAGTCGCAGCTACTGGCTCCGTCGCTTCGAAAACCACGGCAGAAGAGAACGCGTTCCGGTTGATGAGTACACGATCGAGCACATCATGCCTCAGAATAAAGAATTGCCAAATGGTTGGAAGACGGCTCTCGGCGACGATTGGGAACGCGTTCATCAGAGCTACCTGCATACATTGGGCAACTTGACTCTTACAGCTTACAATCCCGAGCTTGGCGACCGTTCGTTCAAAGAGAAGCGTGATATGGAAGGCGGTTTCAAGCACAGCCCGCTTAAGATTAATGCGGGACTCGGCGAACTGGAGACATGGAACGAAGATTCAATCAAATCTCGTGCTGCAATCCTAGCGGAAGAAGTGGTTAAAATCTGGCGTAAGCCAATACTACCTAATGAGGTTCTTGCGGACTATAAGCCGAAAGAGGTCAGGACGACTGAGTACTCAATGGATGACCATCCAAACCTGTTGAATTCCCCAACTCGTGAGCTGTTTGAAGCGTTCCGCAAAGAGGTTCTGGCGTTTGATCCCTGCGTCTCGGAGGAGTTTAGGAAGAACTATATCGCATACAAAGCGGAAACCAATTTCGTTTATCTCAATGCACTAGTAAATCACCTTCGATTGAGCCTTATTATCAGCTTTTCGGATATAAATGACCCACGCGGTATTTGTAAGGATGTTTCTCCTAGCAAGGGGCACCACCTCCAAGTAAGCCGTGAAGTTGAGGTTAGGTTCAGGGAAATTGATGAATTGTCTTACATAGTTGGGCTAGTACGGCAAGCTTTTGAACCGCAACTTGGAAATGGGAACGACATATGACATGAGTCAATTTGCATTCTTCCGAGGCGAATCCCCCTCATTCACGCTTGTGTGCGGAAAGTCTGGTTTTGCTGGTTTTAACGTAGTAGGAACGCATTTCAGCCCGCTGCTTAGATTAGAGTTGGAAGTCGCATTAAGTGATGACTCTGCGCTGATGATGAGACTCGTCTTGGTACATAGTGTGCATCAAAACCATTCTTTTCCTATTCTGAGATGAAACAATTTCCTGCCTCGTAGCGACTGTCGAAATACTTTTATCAATGCGTCTATGATTGTCTGTTGGACCGACCCTCGGTTTCGTCCATTATGCTTCTACAGATACCCGTAACCGTGTGGTACACTTGCGCACTGCGGATATTAAGTTCAGAATACTTAACGCTGTGGCTCAAGATTGGGAAAACACATTTGCAAGTTGGGCGAAAGGTCCGCAAACAACAGAGGATGAGCGTTCCGAGAACGCGATCCGTGCGATTCGTAACGCCATTGCGAAAAGTGATGATTTGAAACATCGCAACATTGACGTGTTTCTGCAAGGGTCCTATCGAAATCGTGTCAATGTGCGCCAGAATAGCGATGTCGATATCGGCATCTTGTGCCACAATTCGTTCTTCTACAATCTTCCAGAGAACTATACCGCTAAAGACTTCAACATCACCCCCTCAACCTACCACTACCATCAGTTGAAAAACGAGGTCGAGGCAGCCCTTGCTGGCCATTTCGGCAAATCAGCCGTACATCGTGGAAACAAAGCATTCGATATCAAAGAGAACTCGTACCGCGTCGAGGCGGACGTCGCACCGTTCTTTGACCATCGACAATACTCCATTAATGGCCACTATCAAAAAGGTGTCGAGTTGCTACCGGACAATGGCGGACGAGTCATCAATTGGCCTGAGCAGCACTATAACAATGGCGTTTCGAAGAATACCGCCACCCAGCGGCGTTACAAGCGAGTCGTACGAATCCTAAAACGGCTTTGCATTAACATGGACGACAAGGGAATTGCAACCGCTAAGCCCATCCCAGGGTTTCTCGTGGAATGCCTCGTGTCAAACGTTCCGGACGAACACTTTGGTCACAACACTTACACGGCGGAGATAATGGCTGTGCTCGCCTTTCTTTTCAACAACACGAAAACCGATAAGGAATGTACCGAATGGGTCGAGGTCAGCGGACTTAAGTGGCTTTTTCGAGGCCCGCAACCATGGACTCGTACTCAGGCCCATGCATTTATCAACGATGCATGGGATTACATCGGGTTCACCTAACCCATGATGTCGAGATTACACATTGGCGCCTTGATTGGCTTGGCATTACTTGCTTGGATACTCGTCCTGTGGGTGTGCGGTAATCAACTAAGCTGGGAATATCTTTGGCCCTATGGGCTGGTCGTATCAACACTTAGCTTTGTGGTCGTAATTTTCGAGCGATGGGGCTGGGCTTGGAAATTTCTTCACGGATGGTTCGTTAAACGACCAGATCTTCGAGGTTCTTGGTGCGTTGACCTCAAAAGCGAATGGGTAAAACCAGAAACCGGAAAGAAAGTCGCCCCGATTGTGTGTTATATGGCTGTGAGACAATCACTCACGACGTTGAGCATGCGTCTGATGACCGCCGAATCGAACTCTTGGTTTATTGCCCACAAGATTGTTGAGGAAAACGATGGTGTATTTCTTGTGACCGGCGTCTACACGAATACCCCGAAGCTCGAGCTTCGGGGCGACCGTAGCGAAATTCACTATGGCGCTTTATTGCTCAAGGTTCTGGGCGACCCTCCGATATCACTTGAGGGTCATTACTGGACAGATCGTAACAGTCGTGGGTCGATGCGTCTTTCGAACAAAAAGACAGCCATTTTCTCGACCTACGAAGAAGCTCGCGATGGATATGGCGAGCGCTAGGAGTTTTTCTCGGGATCGGGAAGGACGGTTCAGGAGGGTGTCGCGGCGGGATTGAAACCGGATTTCTGTTTCTGAATCTCGCGATCTTCATCGTCCGTCTTAACCTATCACAAAACCACTCAACGCCAAAACATCGTTCAGCGCCACCCGCCTAGCCTGCATTTCTCAATCCGCAACCCCTTGTTCCCTACTGATTCAACGGAATCGCACGCAGCCTGCCCAGCACCTGCCTGAACAAGTCCGCGTACGGATAGAACTCCGAGAACGACAGCACAATTCTCCTGGCGCTCGTTGTTATCAGCGTACCAATCTTAAGCAGCTTCAGGCGTATGGTATCGCACTGCGCCATAGCGTAGCGGGTTCCCTTAAGCCCGCTGTGTCTCAAACGCTCAAGCAGCACGTAGGCAAAGGCGGAGAAGTACATCCTCAACTGGTTTGAACGCATGTAACCCTATATGTCAGGGGAGTTGTCGCAATTTTTGAATTTTCAATTCTCAAGAATTCAAATTCTTGAAGATTGAAAAAGGAGGACAACTGCAATGAAGAAATACAGTTATGAATTCAAGACCCGGGCCGTGGAAAAAGCTCTTGGGCGAGACCCTGATGTTTCGGTTCGTTTATTACGGTTCTTTTCTTCAACTTTTTGCTTTTGATGTCACTCGAGAAACAGTTTCTGCAATCCGCTTCCCCCCTTTTCGCAGAGCGTCGCGGGTTTTCGGTTTATCTTTCAGTTTTTGGATCAGCGCGAGCTGCGCTTTTCGAATGGCTGGGTCAAGGATTTGGGCCGCAAGAACTTTGCCCAGAAGAACCTGCCCGTCCACGGCTGTATTAAGGCTGAGACTCTCAATATCAGTGCGCTGTTCGGCGGACGCGATGATATCGTCAAGCTTTCTTGCGTAGAGCCAGTTCTCAACAGTGTTCGGTTCATATGCAGTTAAGGGCTCCCGATTCAGGTAACGCAAGCGTCTGTCCAAAGCGTTAAAAACATTTGACCTCAAGGAAGCCGCCCGTTCAACTACTTCTTTTGACCAGTCGGGAGAAACTGTGTCCTCAATTAGTTGGCGAACCTTTGGTGTGGCAAGCAACGAGATCACCCCGCCTACTGGTGAGAGAATGACCGGGCCTGCGGGCCCGAAGAAAATAAGTCCCGCTACGGCGCCCGTTTTCGCCCCCACCGTCGCGAGAGTGCCTCGTATGACAGCTTCAACGACAAGTTCCGATGGCAAGTCTGCAAATCCCATGCGGCCGTTTTTAAGGTCCTGAAGATTTCTCGCGATGCCGACTATTACCGCGTAGAATGGGATGGGCAAGTCACCTATAGCCGCTCCCGCCTCAAGAGCGGTCGACGTCATCTCCCGCACCGTTTCAAGGTCAAAACCGTCAATCACAAATACTTGGTCTGCCCATGGCTGCTCCGCGGCCCCTGCGGCAAGTTCGGTATTCGCAATGACAGGCACGTCTTGATATTTTTCGAAATGCTCCGTGAGCAAAGATATGCTGTCCGGTTCGCCGCATTTTATCTGAAACGGCATTCCGTCCACCAGAATGTCAAATCCTGGGGTGTTGGAGGATGCGGCCAGTTCCACCGCGTGTCCTTCCTCAACAAGACGGGTCAGAACCAACTGCTCCGCCGTATAGCCCTGTAAAGAATTTTCAAGACCTTGCGCTGACGCCGCCGACATTTCCTCCCAACGCCCGGCAAAGGCGGAGAATTCAAAAATGTTGTCAATCTCGGCAGACCGCGAGAAGTCAGCCGCCTGTATAACCAAGGGGTTTATCGACCAGCTTGCGTAGAGCAGATCACCCGCCGTGAGAATTCCGGTGGCGAGCACGTCAAGCTGATCGCGATTTCGCTTCTGATCAATGTGCAGAAAATCTTCAATTGCCTTTGCGGCTTCCCCTTCCGGCTGTTTATCCCAAGGGGGAGGGGGAATGCCCGGCGCCCGGGAAATAGCATGGCACGCGAGTTCTTCAACGCGCTTTCCCCGCGCACGCATGGTTTGGCACTGGCTTGGGCTCAGATACCGCAATGTGGATAGAGTGCCTGGATCTATTGTGCGGAAATCGTTCAGTAAAGCCGCGCATCCGTCCCGCCTGTTCAAAAGACCTTTTAAGGCGAGAAGGACAACTATTCTCGTGGAGACAGCTGACCTAACCGAGGAACCAACGCCTGAAACCGTGAACCAACCACAGCCAACAAGCACAAAAATAATGAACAGGGGATTTGCGAGAACGGCCAGCAGAGACACTGCCGTCTTGCCACCGATAAACGGCACGATTGCGGAGGCCTTCGCCGCGAGGATGTAGGCGCTGAACCCGGCGATTTCAACGGCGATGGCAATGCTGACGAAGGATCCGCTGGTGAGAACGGCGCCGATGATTTCCCAGTCGCCGCTGGAAATTGCTTTTTGCAGTTTTTCATCTTTCAGGTCGGCCGGAAGATCTTCGAATTTGGCTCGGATCTCATTCATTAACTGAGATTTTGTTTCCGCATCCAATGCGTCTTCTTTGAGCAGAGCGCCGAGAAGCCTGGTCGCCTCAAGTTCAACGATTTTTCCGAACTCAAGGTTCTCCTGCCCTCCGAACCGGAGGGTCTTCCTTTTTATCCAATCAAGCGCGCGTTTACTCCGACGTGCGTCTTTGGGCAAAGTGCTATACTCTGAAGAGAGTTTTTTTGAGACTTGGTGACCAAGTTCTACGCTTTCTCTGCGCGCCGTACGAGTTGCAAGCGGTAAACTGACATCAAGGTCTACTCCCTTGCGAAGCATGCACCAAAGACGGTGGCGCAAAGAGTTAGTCTCATCGGTCGAATCATTGATTTTGTCCGCAGCCGCCGAAACTCTAGCTGCGAACCTTTCGCTTCGGACTGGGAGCTTCAACTTGGATCCGGCTTTTTCCGCAAACTCCACCGCCAAGGCAAGGAACTTGGCGTTTTCAAGAAGCGCAATCATTCCCGCAAGCTCTTTACGATCAAGTTCGCCAAGGCCAGCCAGAATGCAATCAGGCGTTATTGTTGAATTTTCCATAGCCTTTATAAGCCACCTTATCAACTCTGAAGTGCAACACCTTCAGCAAAAGGTGATGTTCCCCGTTTAGGGAAAAGATTATATTTCCCGGCACCGGATTATCAAGATATCCGGATGACGCTTGCCGAAGGGAAGGCGTAGCCCGACCGAAGGCAAACGCCATGGCACCCCCGGACTCCTCCCCGGCTTCTCTCTCCCTGTTCTTCCAGATCACCCCCCGAGGGCCAAGGCCTCTTTGAAAACCTCCTCCGGCGTCCGGTACTCCAGAACCTCCCGGAAATCCGTCCCCTTCGCAAAGTACTCTGCCGTACAAGTCCATTTGTATGCTCACAAAGCCCCCTCTCCCACGAGTGATAAGGCGTAGCGAAGAAAAACCCCGCCCCCAGCGCTTCGGTTATCTCCCCGTGACCCGCAAACTCCTTTCCATTATCAGAAGTAATCGTATGTACAATCTCTACGTAGGGCATAAGCCTCTCCATCATGACCTCTCCCACTTCCCCCGCGCTCCTTGAACCCACGGGATGAAGAACCGTGAACCTAGACGCCCGATCCACCACGGACACCAAAGCGCCTCTATGTCCAGCGCCGACGATCGTATCGGCCTCCCAGTCCCCGACACGCCTTTTGTCCTCAACTATCTGTGGGCGCTCCGTTATATGTTCTGATACTTGAAAAATCAATACTCATTTATCAACCTTTTCCAAAGGGAACTATATACATAATTAGCTAAGCTTTTGGAGTTCTCAGGCAACAAAAAGTCAGCAGGCTTTTTTATAAATGAAGAAGGAGAAAGAAACCATAAAACCCCAGGAGAAATATTCTAATGCCCAAAAAGAAGAAGGAATACAACCATTTTTTCGTTATTTCAAATGCAGAATCTCTGCAGTGCCTAGCAAATGAATTAAAGAAAACCACTAAGATCGATGAAGAAAATCTTGATTCGTACTCAGGAAAAGTGCTGGTAACTCCAGTTCTTTTCGCACTAGCGACAGAACTCGCACTCAAAGCATTGTATTACCAAGAAACAAAGAAAGTGCCCCCCTACACCCATGACTTGCTAAAATTGTTCGAGAGACTAGGGGAAGATACACAAGCAGAACTTGAAGTGACATTTGAGGAGTTAGGGAAAAACACGCGAGGACGACTTGAAGCAGAGTGGCCGAAGCCCCTGTCAAAGATACGACATGTTCTGCAGGAAAACAAAGATACATTCAGAGATTGGAGATACTCTTTTGAACATACCGGTCTTCGGTGTTTCACTGGTGAATTAGATGAAGTGATCTCTACAACAATCAAGACTTATTACAAAAGGTTAGAGAAAGAAAGGGAACTATAATAAAAAGGCTTATGTTTTTCCTTAAATCTCGGCTAGTTATGTATATAGTTCCCGCTTCGGACCTTACTTAATATGGGGAATTTCTTCGGTCACACCGTGAACCTTATCATGTCTGGTTTGTCCAAACAGCACAGGTTACAATAAACGGCGTTGCGGGAGAATTGTGCCCGCTCGCTCAAATAATTTCACGGCAAAGGAGGTGCTATCCTTATAAGTTATGAGTGGAACTGAAGAAAGCTTAATGAGCACGCTCACCCGCTATGTATTAGAAATGGAAGAAGCTGCGCAAAAGCATTTTGGGAACAGCCTGACTCCCCTTATTTTTCGTGGTCAGAGCAACAAAGATTGGCTTCTCGATAGCAGTGCGGAGCGGCGACTGAGAGACTCAGGCAGTGAATTTAACAGGGATGTATTGTTGACCTACCTGCGAGAAGAGTTAATTGACCCCGCAAAAAAGGAAGGTTACGGCCATCAAAACGGAAAGGAACTTTCAGACTTGGAACTTCTCGCCGAACTCCGGCATCACCAAGCGGCTACCTGCCTTATAGATTTCACTCGCAATTTCCACGTCGCGCTCTGGTTTGCCTGTGTGTCCAACAATGACAAAAACGGCAAAGTTCTTATTGTCAACAGTGGAGACCCTAGCCTGTTTGAAGATATTACGCCGGAAAGATCTAAAGGCTCAATTGAAAAAATTCTTAGCGCAAATGAAAAAGATAAAGTCCCTTCCCAGGAAAAAGTGCTTTATTGGCAACCACCTACTCAGAACAACAGAATTATCGTACAACACAGTTGCTTTATTTTTTCTTCCGAAGAAATACCTGCCAGAATCTATACAGAAATAACAATAAAGAAAGAGGACAAACCGAGTATTGAGCTAGCGTTGAAGCTTTACTACGGATTGGACAATAAAAGCGTTTACAGGGATTTCATGGGCTTTGCCTTCGCCAACAACCAAGATCAGTTACTAAACGAAACATCCGATTCGGTTAAGATCTCTACGTACATTCAAGCCAACGAGATGGCCAAACAGGGGGAATACGAAGAGGCTATTAAAGCCTATGAAAGAGTAATAGAACTTGATCCGGGTTTTATCAATGCATACTACAACAGAGGTGTTGCGAGAATTCGGCTAAAAGAATTTCAAGAAGCCGTAGAGGACTTCAATAAAGCCATAGAATTAAAACCCGATTCCGTCTACGCTTATATCAGTCGGGGATTCGCGAAAGCCGGATCAGGTAAGCACGAAGAAGCTTCAATAAAGCCATAGAATTAAAACCCGATGACGCAGATTTTATTCCAATCGCAAAAGCCAAATCAGGCAAGCACAAAGAAGCCGTATACAATAAAGCCATAGAATTAAAACCCGATGACGCGGGGGAAATCCAATAAAGAGTTAGGCAACACAAAACAATCAGCAGAAGACATTGCTAAAGCGGAAAAATTAAAGAGAGATTACGATGTATAAGGAGATTGTCGTTTGAACGCTACTAGGGGAACAAGTCAAATCTTTTTTATGTCTTTTCGCAACGACAATAGTCTTGCTTATTTCCTCTCGGGAAAGGACGGGTTCTAAGCTTGTGGAGAGTATCGAGAATATAGTTCATTAAAAGGTTCAGAAACTTCCTTAACCTTCTTAAGTACCTTTTGATTTCTAAAAAGCCCTTTTTGTCCGATATACCCCTGGTGCTGACACGTATGTATATACAGTCGATCCTTTTTCGGCTGTTCCCTCGATCAGTTTTTGAAGGTTTATACTTGATACGGGTGTTTGGTTACCCTTGCCTTTACTTTTTTAGTCGCTCGGGATTTAACGGCTACTGCAAGGTTTTACCCGCATGTTCTGCTATTGTACCTCAGGCCTCTTGTTGGCATACATATTCCTGAATTTACCCTCGAAGTAAGCCTCATACGCTTCTACGGGAGAATCAAGCTTGGCTTCTAACTGGTTTTCGTAAATTTTGCGGATTCTGCAACTCCCCGTAATTACTTCTGTTCGGTAAATTCGGCGTCTATCACGTCGTCACCCGAAGTGGAGTTTCCCTGCTCGGAGGCTTGGCCCTCAGTCCCACCCTCCCCGGCACCCGCGGAGGCTTCTTCCTGCTGCTTTTTGTACATAAGTTCCGCAAGCTTGTGAGAGACGGCGGTTATTCTTTCCGTCGCGGGGTCAATTTTGCCTGGATCATCCGACTTAAGGGCTTCCCTTCCTTCCTCAAGAGCCTGCTCAAGCTCCTTTTTCTCCTCATCAGAGAGGCCGTCGCCAAGTTCCTGGAAACTTTTGTCGGTCCTGTAGACAAGCTCGTCAAGCTGGTTTCTCTTCAGAACCTGCTCGCTTTTTTCCTTGTCCTTATCGGACATCTTCTCGGCTTCTTCAACCATGGAGTCGATCTCATCGCTCGCAAGCCCGCTTGAAGCCTCAACCTTTACCTTCTGCTCTTTCTGAGTCGCGTTATCCTTCGCGGAAACATGGAGTATTCCGTCGGCGTCAGTGTCGAAAGTGACCTCTATCTGCGGAATGCCCCTTGCCGCCGTGGGAATGCCTGAGAGAATGAACCTGGCAAGCGTTCTGTTGTCAGCCGCCATCTGTCTCTCTCCCTGCAGCACGTGAATCTCAACCGAACTCTGGTTGTCCTCCGCGGTGGTGAAAACCTGGCTTTTCTTGGTGGGAATGGTCGTGTTTCTCTCGATGATGGTGGTCATGACTCCTCCGAGGGTCTCAATTCCCAGAGAGAGAGGAACCACGTCGAGAAGAAGCATGTCGGTTACGTCTCCGCCGAGCACGCCCGCCTGGATGGCGGCTCCCAGAGCAACCACCTCGTCGGGGTTTATCCCCTTGCTCGGGTCCTTTCCGAAAAAGTCCGTCACGACTTTCTGCACAAGCGGGATCCTTGTTGATCCGCCGACCAGTATTACCTCGGATATTTCCCCTGAGCGAAGTCCCGCGTCCTTAAGAGCCTGCTCGCAGGGCCTTAGCGTGCCTTTTACGAGATCTTCGATCAGCTGCTCGAACTTGGAGCGCGTCATCTTCATCACCAGGTGCTTCGGGCCGCTTGCGTCAGCCGTTATAAACGGCAGGTTGATTTCCGTTTCAACCGTGTTTGAAAGCTCGACTTTGGCTTTCTCAGCGGCTTCCCTGAGCCTCTGGGTCGCCATCTTGTCCGCTCCGAGGTCCACTCCTGAATCCTTCTTGAATTCGGAGACGATGTAATCGATAACCCTCTTGTCAAAATCATCTCCCCCGAGATGGGTATCGCCGTTTGTGGATTTCACCTCTATAACGTTGTTTCCGACCTCAAGCACCGATACGTCGAAAGTTCCGCCGCCGAGATCGTATACCACTATCATCCCCTCTTTTTTCTTGTCAAAGCCGTAGGCAAGCGCCGCCGCGGTCGGCTCGTTTATTATGCGCTTTACTTCAAGACCGGCTATTTTCCCGGCGTCTTTTGTGGCCTGGCGCTGGCTGTCGTTAAAATACGCGGGAACGGTGATAACGGCTTCTTGGACCCCAGAGCCGAGGTAATCCTCGGCGGCCTTCTTAAGCTTCATGAGTATGTGCGCCGAGACCTGCGGGGGGGAGTACTGCTTCCCCTCGACCTCAATCCATGCGTCTGACTTGCTTGATTTTACGACACTGTAGGCAAGGCCGTCTGTTTCGCTCGATATCTCCTCGAACCTTCTACCCATAAGTCTTTTGGTGGAGTAGACGGTATTTTCGGGATTGGCGACGGCCTGGCGCTTCGCGATTCCGCCGACCAGAACCTCTTCTCCGCCTTTTAGAAAAGCTACCACCGAAGGGGTCGTTCTTGTGCCTTCCTCGTTGATTATCACTTTCGGTTCGCCGCCTTCAACTACGGCGACGCATGAATTAGTCGTTCCAAGGTCTATTCCTATTATCTTAGAAGCCATTTAATTCCTCCTGATTTTTCCTCTGATTATTGTGGGTGAATTTCTAGTTTTTCGGACATGTATCCCTTAAGTTTCCTTATGGATTCGGCCTGTATCTGCCTTACCCTTTCCCGGGAAACCCCAAGGTCCCCTGCTATTTCGTGGAGCTTTCTCGGAGGTTCGCAAAAAAACCTCTCGTTTATTACCTTTACCTGCCTCGCGGAAAGCGTCCCGAGAGCTTCGCGCAGGTTATCCTTCGCCAGACTGTCAAACCCAAGCTCGCTGAGGGTCTGCTCCTGGTTATCCGAGGGGTCACACAGCATATCCCCGTAGGTGGCCGAGTCCTCTCCGGCGGGACTTTCCGAGAGGGAGCGGTCTCTTCCGGAAACGCGGGTCTGCATATTGGAAATCTCCTCTTCATTAACGCCGAAATGGTCAGCCAGACGGCTTATGTCGTCATCTTCCATACGCGCGGCAGTTATTCCGAGTCTTCGCTTTGCCCCTTCTATTCTCTGGAAAAGCTTTCTCTGAGACTGCGTGGTTCCGATCTTCACGTTGCTCCAGAACTTCATGATATGGTTCTGAATCCTTACCCTGATCCACCATACGGCGTAGGATATGAGCCTGTAGCCCTTGTAGGGATCGAATTTCTTAACGGCGCGCATGAGTCCTATCGAACCTTCTTGAACAAGGTCCATCATCGGAAAACCGTAAGATCTGTACTCAGAAGCGATTTTAACCACGAACCTGAGGTTTGACACCACAAGTTTGTTGGCCGCTTCAAGATCTTCGGTTTCGTAATACCTCACCGCAAGCGCGTGCTCTTCCTCTTTTGAGAGAAGCGGATGTTTTTCCATCTCCCGCATGAAAACCGAAAGAGAATCGCACGTGGCAACTGCCGTTTGCATCTGTCATATGCCTCCACTTCTCAAACTAATCATCAAAAGGGTCATGTCAAGGTTTCAGAGCAAAACAAAAAACAGGAGAATACCTATAGAAAACGGATTAAATATTTATCATAATCTCCTGAAATAAAGCAATTGCTTCCGCTAATCAAGGCTTAACGGTCGCAGGCCTTTGGCGCTTGTTTTTCAATATGGGAATTCCGAAACCGAGAAAATTCTAAAAGCTTTATGGAGCGAAACCATAGAAGAACAACCAATGGAGGTTAACCCCAAATCGGGGAACCTGTATTTATTCTGAAAATCCAAAAGGGGGTGAATACCTGAAATGGCTTTTATCCGCCTAGTTATAGCATAAAGGAGGAGAAGCATTAGTTTCGGGGGGAACCAACAATGAATATGAAACCTTTTGTATTTGAAGCAAGTTGGGATGATAAGGCGAAAGTGTGGTGGATTTCAAAAACTCCCATACCGGGATTAGTAACAGAAGCCTCAACTATAGACGAACTATACAACAAACTTTCCATCCTGATTCCCGAGATGCTTGAAACGGAGAACGCCGAGAGCCCGTTGCCGATCCAAGTAACTTCTTTCAGGGAATGTGTACCGGTCTAGCCTTGGCAAACTATGCTCGTGAAATAAAAAAGATTCTTCGGGAGAACGGATTTTTCTTTCATAGGCAAGCGAAGGGAGATCATGAGATATGGAGAAACGATCTTACCGACAAACAAATTTCTATTGACGGAAAGATTCTTTCTCGTCACACTGCAAACGAGATTCTCAAGTAGGCAGGACTGAAGAAAGCTTTCTAGCAGAAAAGGACTATGCCAGACGAAAAAGAGACTGAACCAGTGCACTGCCACCGAATTATCCAGCACGAATCACGTCACTTGCGACCTTCCTTCTTGTACTCTTCCAGGCGGTTATCAGAAACCGGAACAGTTGTTTTGCTTGCCCTGAGAATATTGTCAATGGCAGCTGCCGTCTTTTGTCTGGAAGCGGTTTTACTCGGCAGAAGATCCGCGACGGGTTTACCGCGATTGGTGATCGTAAAAGATTCACCTGCCCGCACCCGTCTCAGTATTTCAGACAACTTGGTCTTGAATTCGTAAGATCCTATATTTTCCTTGGACATCAGTCACATCCTTTAAGGTGCTTTTATAGATCAGTGTGCTGGTCCGTTATATTAAATCAACTGTCAATTCGAAAATTTCATTCGCAACTCGGCAAAGTTCTACGGGTGCTCGCCACGCTTGGAGTGTCCGTTGCCGCCATAAGAAAATGGGATTAACCGGTATAGAGGATCATTTGAAAAAAGAGATTCCGAGCACATGCTTGTAAGGACGGTTTACCGGCAGGTTCTTGCTTATTCCGATAAAAATGGACACTGATTCCGAATATAATCGTAATCTGCATTACCTTTTTGGGGTTCTTCCCTGTATGGTTATTTATGGCGGTGTTTCCTCCGTGTTAAATAAGTTTTTAAATTCCACGTTTTATCTAACCGGATTTAAAAAGAAATGCCGCCTTTTTTCTTAATTTGCGAAAGATTTAAAACGTTATCGAGCCTGTAGCCCCTTGTAAGGATCGAATCTCTTAACGGCGCGCATGAGTCCTATAGAACCTTCCGGAACAAGGTCCATCATCGGAAAACCGTAGGATCCGTATTCAGAAACGATCTTAACCACGAACCGGAGGTTCGAGACTACAAGTTTGTTGGCCGCTTCAAGATTTTCGTTTTCGTAATATCTGACAACAAGCGCGTACTCTTCCTCTTTTGAGAGAAGCGGATGTTTTTCCATCTCCTGCATGAAAACCGAAAGAGAATCGCACGTGACAACTGCCGTTTGCATCTGACATATACCCCCACTTCTCAAACCAATCATCAAAAGGGTCATGTCAAGGTTTTGGGATAAAACAAAAAACAGGGGAAAACTGATAAAAACCAGATTAAGTATTTATCATAATCTCCTGAAATAAAGTGGTTTCTTTTACCGCCCTAGGGTTATAGGGTTAACACTCACAAAGCACTTACTTTAAAAAGCACAGTCCAACCGATTTAACGTCAATAAAAGTGAAAGGGGGATTATCCCTTTAAGTTGACACTCCTTTCTAAGTGGAAGCACCATCTAGCTCGTCAATCGAACTTTCGTACAATGGAGTCAATTCAATAAAAGAACCCGACAAGTAAGTAGACCCGTAGTCAAAAAAACGGTTGTTATAAACCAATCTTCTTCTGGCTTTAGTGCCTTTCATCTTCACATCTGGGGCAAATGCCATTACAGAAGCAAGGGGATTCAATCGGTATAAACACTCCCTCGAAACTATTACATGAAGTAGTGCGGACTCGGGTAGCTCTTTTTGCTTTTTTTTCACAATTTCTACGATTTCGTTGGACAAACGAGAGTCTTCGTTCCCTTCAGGTATGCTCAAGTCTGCCCTTACTTCCTTCAATTTGTGAAAACGGTAAGGAGGGAACTTGGGAAATGGACGAATATCGATATCGTGGTCACAAAGAACTACAAAATGATTTTCCATAATAATTCTCTTGAAAAATTAATTTTCTGATTCTTCCTCGAAGCCCTCATCTTCATACTCAATCTGAATTTCTGAGTCCGGCGTACTTACCATGAGTATTGAGACCACATCGTCAATCTCGAACTCGTTCATGTCGGGAACTATCTGTTTAACATCTTTGTCTTTGCTCATTTTATTCTTTTGCCACACTCTGGACAGAGGACCTTGCTGAACCTTTTCCCGACTTGGTCTCCTGCGATGGCTCCAATTATAAGTGCTGGTATCGTAAACGGGGCAGCGACTGAAATTCCAAAATCCCTCCCGCTATCCCCAAAGAACTGCCTATCCATCCTCCACCCACTCCACCAACAACTCTCCCAATCCATTTACCCCTTTTGCCTCTAGTGAAAACAATCAAATTAGAACAATGTGGACATTGAATTCTAGTCTTTTCGTCTGGCATAGTCCTTTTCTGCTAAAAAGCTTTCTTCAGTCCTGCCTGCTTGAGAATCTCGTTTGCAGTGTGACAAGAAAGAACCTTTCCGTCAACAGAAACTTGTGGGGATAATATACAATGCTAGCCAAAGATTCTTTTGATAATTTCTTTAATCCACTTGTGCTTGCTTCCTTCCAAAGCCTCTTCTTCAAGATAACTGCCATATCCTCTTCTCTCAATCGCTTGCGCATACAAAAACTCTCGCAGGTCTCGTCCTTGTTCATACCCTTGCCATCGTAGAAAGCAGGAAATTATGATGGAAATAATAATGCCTATGATGGAAACAATGACGGCGATTAAAGCCACAACCCCAGCGTTTTCATTTATCAAACCCATGTATTCTGTCATAAGTTCTCTCCTTCCTCTTTTTTGTTGTTGGACATTAGAATATTTTTCCTGTTCGATTCCCCCTACTCTCCACCATAAGAAAGCCTGCTGGGCTTCTCATTTCCCTAAAACCCCGAAAAGCTTGGCTAGCAATGTATATTGTTCCCAAGTGAAGACCTCCGTTTGCGCAAATGTTATCTCACCGTCTCTTTAAGCACTGAACAGGATGTTTGACGCCTCCGATCGCCTGAGACTTGCTATAAGCCGATCGGCACATCGCCACTGAATTATCTAGAATCAATCGCCTCGCTTGCGACCTTCCTTTCTGCACTCTTCCAGATGGTCATCAGTTGTTTTTGCGATACCGCTCTTACTTGGCCCGAAGAATTCGCCGAGAGGGGAGCTATTCGGGTTGTTGCCGACTACGAAGATATAAGGAGACATCTTGGCCCTGAAACTCTCCGAGATCGATGATCTCTCCCGTTTCGATCATAAATACTTTACACCCAATGACAGGTGTTTCTTTTTCGGGGAATACGCACCACGTCTTGGTTACGAGGGCAGCAAGACTAATGATCTCATTCTAAATTTCAAGAAACTGCCGGACAGAAGAAATACGCCCCATTTGTGAGAAATCCGGGCTAGACAGCCGCATGTATTTGTGTGTCCATTTTTCCACCTCAGAACTTCCTTGTGAAAGAATGTGGGTTCAAGTTATAGTTACAAGCGGCTTTAGAACTAACTAGTTCGATTCCAAATAGTACTTCTGAGGAAATTGTCTAGCAATGGAATATGTAAAACTAAAGACCGTAAGTCTAAAAAACCACTCGGATCTGAATGAGCGATGGCTTCAAGATGTTATTATCGAGGATCCTTCCGTGCTGGGTCTCGGTGATGTATTGGTCAAGGACAAGGAGCGCATCCATCGCGGAACCGGGAGACTTGACTTGTTGTTGCAGGAGGTTGATGGCTATGGTCGGTATGAAGTTGAAATACAGCTTGGCGCGACGGATGAATCTCATCTGATCCGGACGATTGAATACTGGGATGTCGAGCGCAAAAAGTATCCACAGTACGACCATACGGCGGTTATAGTCGCAGAAAAAATTACTTCCAGATTTTTCAATGTAATTGGACTGTTCAACGGCGTTATCCCGCTGATGGCTATTCAAGTTGCCGCGATTGAGACCGGTGATGGCGTAGTAGGTCTCGAGTTCATCAAAGTGATGGATACGGTGAAGCTGGGTTATTTGGGCAATGACGAAGAGACCGAAATCACTGACAGAAACTACTGGGAGACCGTACGGGGTACGAAGAAGACGGTGGCGTTGGCTGACCAGGTGCTTACCTTAGCCAAGAAATTCGTTCCAGAAGCCGAGCTTAATTACAACAAATACTACATAGGTTTTTGGATTGCCGGTCGTCCTCGTAACTTCGCTATTATGCGACCTCAGAAAAAAGGAATGCGCTTAGAAGTGAAGATTCCTAAGGATGAGGGATTTGATGTAATTGTGGATGCTACTGAATTGGATGTTCTGGATTACGATAACCGTGGGGGTACTTACCGGATCAAGTTGTCCGCAGAGGATCTGGCTAAAAAGAAAGACATGATATCTTCTTTGCTTAGTATTGCGTATGAGTTTTACTCAGGTAGTCCGTACGGAAATGTCTAAGGGGGCTCGCCAAAACAATTTGTTTTTTTGGTTCCCAAACACAGAAGAGGGTCTCTGAACAGCGACCGTCTTGGATTTATCAGAAGTTTTCTAATAAAACCACGACGAAAAAATCAAAGCACTCTATATATTCCCTAGCACAACTGCAGTGTTCAAAGATCAACAGGTCAAACAACGGTGACTAACGCAAGTACAATTCAGATTGAGGAAATATATGACTGATTCTTTGGCTTCTCTTCCTCAATGGTTTTCTATGCGACCTAAATGGTTAGAGTTTGCTGCCAAACACTTTTTGGAGAAGGGTGAATTTTCCACGGAAGATATTTCGGAATTCGCATCACTGTGCCTGCGGGAAGCCGAAGGGAAACTAGCAGACACAGATTATTCTTTTTCGGCAACTGCCTTCTCTCCAAGCGTAACCAGCGATCTTCGATTATGTTCCATAAGCGACGTAAGGGGAGTAAACGCCCTTGCACCCACGAAACCTCTTGAATTTGGCCAAGGCAACATTAGCGCAGTCTACGGTTACAACGGATCGGGGAAATCGGGCTACGTTCGGCTTCTCAAACACGTTTGTGGAGCTCGGCATCCCGGCACCCTTTATCCCAATGTATACACGAACTCACCAAACGAGCAGAAAGCCACAATTAAGTTCAAGAAAAATGGGACAGACTTAAGCTACAATTGGACGGGACAAGATATCTGCGATGACTTGGAGAGCGTTGACATTTTTGATACTTCGTTTGGCCGAGTTTTCGTTGAAAACGAGGCTGAGGTGAGCTATGAGCCACCTGCATTGTCCTTTTTCAGTTCACTCATAGAAATTTGCGGAAAAGTGGACCTTGATCTGGACCTTGAAGCTAGGCAGCACCAATCAAAGAAACCAGATATTCCAACCCAACTAAAATCTACACCTGAGGGGCGTTGGTACGATAACATAAAGGCTGAGACCACGGCGGAAGACATTGAAAAGCATTGTTTTTTTGAAAGCAAGGACAAAGCTGAGATTCAGAATCTTCAACAACGGCTTCAAGAACAATCGCCTGCCAAGAAGGCCGAGCAACTTAGGAAGCAGAAGACCTACGCAGACGCTCTTATCCAGGATGCTCTAAAGCATCTGGAACAACTGTCAGATGAAAATTGTCGGCAAATAATTACTGTGAAAAACAAATCGATTTTGAAAAAGAAAGCTGCGGACACCGCTGCGCAGAAGGCCTTTAGCGATAGCCACTTTGAAGGTATTGGCTCCGATGTATGGAAAGAACTATGGGAGGCGGCGCGAAACTACTCCATAAAGAAAGCCTATGAAAACATCGATTATCCTAATACTTCCAAAGATTCCAAGTGCGTTCTCTGTCACCAATCACTATCTCAAGAAGCCAAAGAGAGGCTTGTTTCCTTTGAGGAGTTTGTAAAAGGTGAAATGCAAAGGGCTTCCGAAGTCGCCGCAAATGAATATAAATCTGCAATACAAGCAATTGAAGACATTCCCTCATCAGATTCTTTGAACACCAGACTAGATGCAGCAGATATCCGGGAGGATGAAACAAGAAGGTCGATAATTAAGTTTTTTTCTGATTTGCAAACTCGAAAAGAACAATTGCCGGGTCTCAATTCCGGGGAGAAAATTTCCACTGTTCCCCAGATGCCAAAGTGGATTGAAAGCGTAAAAGCCATATCGAGCGATCGAGAAAAAGTCGCAGAAAAGTATGAAGTCGATGCCATAGGCAACAACCGTGATGAAATCAAAAAGAAGTTAGATACGTTGTTGACCAAAGAATGGCTGTCTAAGCAACGTGTAGCCATTGAAGAGGAAATCAAGCGACTGAAATTGCTGAACCGGATTCAACATGCGAGAGGGACAACCAACACAAAATTGTTGTCACAAAAAAAGGGTGCGCTTGCCGAGATGTTAATTACCGCTGCCTTTGTGGAGAGGTTTAACGAAGAACTGAAAACGCTCGGAGCTTTAAAGATCAGAGTTGAGCTCCTGAAAACAAGGGTTGCTAAGGGGCAAGTTCTTCATAAAATACGGCTTCGTCGTGCACCCGGAAGTCCCTTGGCAGACGTACTCAGCGAGGGTGAACAAAAGATTGTGTCTATCGCTGCGTTCCTAGCAGATGTTAGGGGAAAGAGTGGCCAGATCCCAGTCGTTTTTGATGACCCGACATCATCGCTTGATCAGGATTTCGAAGAAGCTCTGGTTAGGCGTTTGGTTGACCTTTCGCTCGACAGGCAGGTAATAGTTTTTACCCACAGGCTCCCTTTCTTGGGAATGCTCAGGCAGTTCACCGAGAAGGAACCCATAAAACTGGATATTTTCAGCATACGCTTGGCAGAAAGGGGTACCGGTGAACCATCTCCAATCCCGATTTCACAAAGTGAAATAAAGTCTGCCTTAAACACTCTTATGGGTCAGCGTTATCAGGATGCAAGAGAGGCGAAGGACCGTGGCAACTACGAACACGCAGAGATGTTTCTGAAGTCCATTTGCAGTGACTTCAGGATGCTTGTGGAACGTTCGATTGAAAACGATTTGCTGTGCGGTATAGTGCAACGATACCAGCGACCAGTTCATTCCCTTAAGCTTAAGGATCTGGCAAAGAAATTTGAAAAATCCGATTGTCAATTACTAGAATCTCT
Organism: Thermodesulfobacteriota bacterium; assembly: GCA_965229995.1. Taxonomy (GTDB): domain Bacteria; phylum Desulfobacterota_D; class UBA1144; order Nemesobacterales; family Nemesobacteraceae; genus Nemesobacter. The sequence goes on from OZ245933.1 coordinate 954,830, forward strand.
CATGACGAAATATTCTCGCTTTGAGCACTCTCAACCTGCGGAATCTCCCGTTCAACTCCCTGAGCTAAGCGATGTGCTTGCCGATATGGAGATGCTGAAAAATTGGAGAGAAGAGTACAAGAAACGCAATTAGAAGTATTATTTTGTTCCCTTATGTATAATAACTACGGGAGTACGGGAGCCAGCTAAGCTGGTGCGGGGGCCTTTGGCAAGTCCAGCCATAAACCGGACTTCTTTGTCTAGTTATGTATGTAAGTCCCAAATTAATTATTGCGATCGTCTAATCTTAATTGTCCTTCAATAGTATGTCATTACCTAAACAGATTTAGTTCGCATAGGATCGCTAAAATTGACAAAGCTATCTTTACGGTTTGTTCACGCCGCCGACCTTCATCTCGACAGTCCCTTCTCAGGGCTGAGATCGGTAGCACCCGACAAGGTGACCAGTGCACTGCGTCAAGCCACGTTCGATGCCTATGAAAACATTATTAACCTGTGCATCGACAAACGAGTGGACGCCCTGCTCATAGCCGGGGATGTGTACGATGGCGCAGACCGCAGCCTCAGGGCGCAGTTAAAGTTCCTTGATGGACTTAAGCGGTTGGATGATGTCGGCATTCGCTCCTTCATCTGTCACGGCAACCACGACCCTCTGGACGGCTGGGAAGCTCGTCTCGATCTACCTTCAAGCTGCGTGCGTTTTGGAGATGCCGTCACAGGTGAGCCCTTGTTCCCTGAAGAGCCCGATCGAGCGACAGTGTACGGAACAAGCTATCCTCGTCAGGATGTATATGAGAATCTTTCGCCTCGATTTCGCAACCTGCCTCGCAGCAGATTCAACATCGGACTACTGCATGCCAACGTCGGCGGCAATCCAGACCACGATTCATATGCGCCCTGCAGTGTATCTGACCTGCAAGACACCGATATTGACTACTGGGCACTGGGGCACGTCCACACTCGTGGGGTCCTGCGGGAAGAGGGACCTTCGATCGTCTATCCCGGCAACCCTCAGGGACGCCATCCCAACGAACTGGGAAGCCGTGGCGTTTATCTGGTCGATATAGATGAGCAGGGAAAAGTCAATCTCGAATTCTATCCGATGGACGCCATTCGTTGGGAACGTAAGAGACTGGACATAGTCGATCTTGACAGTGAACAGAGGGTGCTGGATTCCATATTCGACATGGCGGATTCAGCACTCAAGGAAGCTGGAGGGCGTCCGGTTGTCTTGCGGATCACCCTAGAAGGCAGAGGGGATATAAACAGTCGGCTTCGTCGCCCAGGCACATTGGAGGAAATTCTGGAGCACCTGAACGAAGTGTATGCGGGTGATTCCCCCTGGCTCTGGTGCGAACGCATTCAACTGGAAACTGCACCCGCCATTAACCATGAGCAGGTAATTCAGCGGGAAGACTTCGTGGGCGATCTGGCGCGTTTGGCCGAAGAGCTCATCGAAAGTCCCACGAGCCTTGAGGAACTTCGGGACTCTCTGCGGAAATTATATGAGACCTCGCGGGCACGACGCCACTTGTCAGGCCTGCTTCCTGAGGGCGAGGAACTGAAGCAACTCCTTTCCGCCGCAGAGGCAGAGTGCATTGCCGAACTGGTGGATGCTGAGGAGGGAGAATGAGGCTGCACGAACTCTACATTGACGGATTTGGCCATTTCCATGGCCAGACCATGGGCCCGCTGAATCCCGCCATAACGGTGCTATACGGGCCGAACGAGACGGGCAAGAGCACACTGCTCGCGTTCATACGCACGATACTCTTTGGATTCAGAAGGAGCGGCCGCAGTCAATTCTATCCGCCTCTTGCAGGGGGAAAGCACGGTGGCCGAATTACACTAAGCGACGACCAAGGTACTACCTACACGCTAGAGCGATCCGAAGGACCCAACGGCGGCCCATACATGCTGCGTACCAACTCTGGCGAGGTGCTGGCTGACCCCTCAATATTGCAACGCCTCACGGGACACGCTACGCTTGACCTATTCAGCAATGTTTTTGCCTTCAGCCTAGAGGAGATGCAGAGCGAGGGGTTGATGAACGACGCTGAGGTTTCCGGTCGGCTGTATAGCGCGGGGATGGGGGCATCGGCCCTGCCAAAGTTTATGCAGACACTCGGCAAACGCAGGGAAGCTCTATTTCGGCCGCAGGGAAGCACTCAAGAAATTGTCGTCCTGATTCGGAAACTCAACGATGTCGACGATAAGTTGCGAGACATTCAGGGTAACGCAGAGCAATACCACCGACTCACAAGCAGACAGACCGAAATATCAAGGGAGTTGACTGAAATCGACTCTGAAATCTCCAATCTCAACACCAGCCGTGCCGAGATAGAGAGACTCCTTCAGGGCTGGGACGACTGGGTGGCACTGGAAGATTGTGAGGCACGGTTGCGAGATATACCGAAATTCGAGCGATTCCCTGAGAACCCTATAGAACGTCTGGAGGGTTTGCAGTCGCGGATACGTACAGCCAGAAATGAGAGGGATGAGGCAGCTGATGAACTGCGGCAGATCGAAGAGGCTGTCGAAGCACCCATTCCCGGCGAAGCCCTGCTGAATGATGCAGAAAGCATCGAAACCATCCGCCGAGGGCGAACCGGATTTGACGACTCCGCACATAACTTACCGAAACTGCAGGATGAACTCCGAGAGCGGGAGGACACCTTGTCTCAACACCTCCGCACACTGGGCCAAGACTGGGATGAGGAGAATCTCGACACAGTTGATACGTCCTTGGCGATTCGCCAGAGGTCTGAGGACTGGAAGAAAATGCTGAACAAAGATGCGGGCAAAGTTGAGCACATGCGCATTCGACTGGAGGAAAGCCGCAAGCACCAAAAAGAACTCCAAGACGAGGAGCGAGCAGCACACGGCAAGCTGCAAGCCGACTCCACTACTGGGAACTCCATCGGCCTGCGTCCTCCCAACGGAATGTTAGTGGAGCTACTTGATGACCAGGAGCAAGTCGAGCAGATTCGGCGTGGCCGCGGCAGTTTCAATGACTCGGTGCGTGACCTACCCAAACGCCTTGCCGAGCTATGCGCTCAGAAAGACGATGTTGAGAAGCGGCTGCGCGACCTAGGTCAGAACTGGGATGAGGCGCGGTTGGAGAATTTCGACACATCAATTGCATTCCGACAAGAGACTGACAGATGGCGGGGCATGCTCGCCACTCATACAGAACAGGTTCGCCAGGACAGAGAGCGACTAGGGCGGGAAAAATCCGAACTTGTCGATCGACAGACTGATGTCAACCGAGCGCAGTCGCAAGTGCCTCCCAAGCCATCTATGGAGACATCAGAGCTGGAGACACGGAGAAATGTGCTCCGAACCGCCCGCAGCCGGCTCGGCGAATACATCGGCGCCAAAAGCAACCTTGAGAACTTGCAGGGACAACTGGCGTCGTTGACGAGCAACCGGACATCAGAAAAATCATCATCCGAAAGCCCGCCGGTACTACTCGCTGCAATTTTGGGACTCGTGGGGTTAGTTCTGATACTGTTTGGTGTTTATCTTGGACAGGAAGCTCTGATCCTCGGAGCTCTCGGAGGGCTGGCCATGCTTGTCGTCGCCGCATACCTGCTGTTCCGCAGACGAGTTGCGCCGGAGACAGCCGAAAATCCACTCGCGGATGCGATTGCTCAGAACGTCAGAGATGCCGAACTGGCAACCGAGGAAGCAAGAGGGTTCCTTATGGAAGCCTCGCAGCTACTCGATCTTGATGACGAGCCCGCTGCCGAGACGCTGGATAATGCAGAGGTAGAATTGGATTCAGCGTCAAGCGCACTGTCCGCCTGGAACAATGCAAACCTCAGAGTGAAAGATGCGGCCAGCGCTCTCGAGGCACAACAGAAGCGCGTTGACGAGGCGACGGGGCAAGTGGATTCTGCTATCAACGCCGAGAACGAGTCTCAGCGGGAATGGCAACAGTGGCTAGCGCAGCACGGGCTGCCCGAAGGCTTTACGCCCGATACCGTGGTTGATTTCACCGGACGGGTTGAGATCACGCGCGAAAAGGTGGGTGAGATGCACCGGATGCAGAACAGGGTATCCGCCATTGAGGTGGACATTGAAGAGTATATGAAGATGGTGCGAACCCTGGCAACCAAGTACCGGATCCCATTCGAAGACGCCGACTACCAGCGCATAATGTCAGTGGCCGACACTCTGATCGAGAACTTTGATTCAGTCCGTCAGCTTGTCGGACAGCACGACGATGTAAAAAGGCGGCTGAGCAAACAGAAGCAGGCAGTGACAGATGCATTAAATGAACATAATCACGTCGCCGGCGCGTTGCAGGAGAGACAAGCTGAATGGCATAATTGGTTGCGCGAACACGAGTTTGACGACGGCTTCACCCCTGAGTCCCTGCTCGAGTTTCTGGCGCAGGCCAAGACTGCCAAGATGTCCAGTTCGGAGACGCAAAAGATGCGCAATCACGTGGGTGCCATCAAGGTGGACATAGACAAGTTTCGCAACCAAGTGAAGCCTCTCGCTGAAGTGCACGGGATTTCTCTGGACTTAGCGGATGTTGCCCAACTTGCGGCAGTGGCCGACACTCTGATTGGGAGACTTGAAGAGGCTCAGGCACTATCCCAAAAGCGCCAGCAGGACCAAGAACTGAAGAAACAGAATGAAGAGTTCCTGAAACGCCTTGAGGATCGTCTGCATTCAGTCGAAAAAGAACTCGCTCGTTTCCTGGAAGTGGCCGGAGCCGATGATGAAGAGGAGCTCCGCCATCGTGCCAGGCAGTACGCGCAACGTCTCCACCTTGAGGCACAGCGAGATAAACACCTGCTCGGACTCACTCTCCGGAGCGGTCCCGACGAGCGTCTGACGGCATTCAGAGAATCACTGGCGTCCTCGGAACGCAACCAACTGACGGAAGATTCGAGGGCTCTTTTGGAGCAGGTCGGCGATGCCAACAGGCGTCGTGACGAATTGCGCGATGAGCGTGTGGAAAACGGTCTCACACTAGACCAGCTGTCGAACGAGGATGAATCGTCCGTCCTGCGCATAGAGCGCAACATCCTAATGGAGCAGCTGCAGGAGAAGGCTCGCGAATGGTCACAACTCACAATAGCGGGTGAAATTCTCCGATTAACCCAGCAGAAGTTTGAGAGGGAACGACAGCCCAGTGTAATCCAGCACGCTGAAGATTTCTTCAGCAGCGTGACCGGGAAACGGTACCAGCGCCTGTATGCCCCGATAGGACAGCAGACCATAACGGTTATAGATAAAACAGGTCGGGACAAGAGTCCTTCTCAATTGAGCAGGGGCACGCGCGAGCAACTGTACTTGGCTCTGCGTTTCGGGCTGATTCGGGAATTCGGCAAACATGCGGAACATCTGCCCGTCATTGTGGATGAGGCCCTTGTCAATTTTGACCCTGAAAGGGCCAATCTCGCCGCCAGTGCCTTCGCCGAGCTATCCCAGACAAATCAGGTGCTTGTATTCACCTGCCATCGTACCATTGCAGAAATGTTTGCTAATGTAGATGCTACCGTGATTGACATTGACCAGCAAGGCACGGCGTGATCATCACTTTACACCTTACACCGCTCTTCGGTCAATGAAGAGCGCTTCCCCGCGTGTACGGCCCATCCATAATTACAGTGAGAATCACGTGGATAACGTCTTAAATCTTTCGCAAATTAAGAAATGAAGAAAGCGGCATTTCTTTATAAATCCGGTTAAATAAAACGTGGATTTTCAAACTATTTAACACGGAGGAAACACCGCCATGAAAGATTGTACAGCAAGAACCCTAAAAAGGTAATTCAGATTAACCACAAGGAGCTTCGGGATCACCTGAGTTCCCTTGTCACGGATACGGTAGAGGAAGTATTGAACAAGGTCCTCGACGCAGAAGCGGATGAGATGGTTGGGGCAGCCCGGTACGAGCGAAGTGCCGATCGTCAGGACTATCGTTCCAGAAGCTACACCATGAAGTTACAGACCAAAGCGTTTGAACTAATTCCCAATCTTCTGCCGACTTGCTGCCCTATAGGATTCTAGGTTGTTGGGGATTAATCCAACTTCGTATCTTCGCCGGTCAAGGACTTCGAGGAATCCCAAGATGTGCTTCTCGGCAACGGCAATTTGTTTATCAACATCCTGAATCTCAACACCCGTTTTCTCGCACAGTTTCTTAAGTTCGGAAGGATCTATATCTGCTAAGTTCTGCTTAAGGATTGAGGCTAGATATCGAGCCGCACGCGGGTGTTCCGACGCATATTGTTTAATACCCTCAAAGTCAACAAAGTCTATTTTCTCTTGAATTTGAGTTATGTTTCCCGGTACTGCGTTCAAAATAGCTTGCTTCAAATCGCCTATTGCTTCAAAGCTCTTTGGTCTCAAAATGTGCAAATGCTTTGAATCAATGAGCAGATCAAAGTCATTGTCAAGTTTGAAAATCTTATCTTTCACAAGCTCCAATGAGTCATCGACTAATCGAATAATCCGATTCTTCAGCACCCCCTTGAAGTAGGTGGCACGTCGCAATGCAGTCAATCGGCGGTCTTGATTGTCAGTCAATCGTGCGAAGTAAAACGAGAGCATTTCCAAATCTTCCATAGCGTCAATATTGATTGATAGATTGTTTGACTTGTGAATATCCAGAAGTCGCGTGGCCATAGGGTTATCTGCTTCTAGATAAACATACTCAATGGAACCGTACTTCTCGGACGGTTCATAGAGGGCAGGCTCTTCTGCGTTTTGCCCCATCATTTGCCAAGTGGTTGTGACCATCTCGCAAAGTGCGGACTGGATTTGTGGATCAACGGGCACCGAGAACAACTGAAGATCGTCGGCTTTTCCATGGCCTAATCCAAACTCAGTTGTAACGTTTTCAATGTCGAATTCAAGATTCATTTTTTTAGCTCCAAGTAAACGGTGTCGCTCAAACGGTATGCGGAAAAACGATCACCAGGCAGCAGACTCCGGCGACATGTAATGAGTACGAAAGTTTCTCTTCCTGTGTATGGATTTTGATCCTCCGGCGGGAATACCGTGAAAATCCTGTAATTAAAAACTGCGAATAGCAAATTCATGTAGTGAAGCCTGAGATGCCAGAAAAGAAATATGATGAACGCCAACGCCGCGAGCATCCCGGCCAAATCTCTATATGTTGCCAAGTCTTCTCGGTAAAATGGTAGCAGAGTTGCAAAGAGATAAACGAGAACATGGCCTCGATGATCCTCTGAAATGCCGGCGATGAGGTTGCGTTTATCGCGATTTTTCTTGACTGTGTAGAACCGCAACCCCAGAAAGAGTGTAGGTACAATTACCATAAATAGGCATGCTCCGACGAACCACCTATCTGGAATTAAGCTATTTCCTCGAATTGCCCAGAGGATGAAAAGCGGCGATAGGCTGCTGATGACCATTAAGAGCCGTACCCATTTGAGCTTTTCACTATGCTTTGGCCTTTTCGCCATTTTTATTTTCTTTTTACGGACCAACGCACCGGTCCGTTAGATTATATCAAAGAGTAGAATTGGAAATGTTCCGGAATTTATCCTTTTAATCTATCGTATTTCAAAAGTTGCATTTGGGGTTCGGAACCATGAGAAATATCTGAAGTTCCAAAAGGATCTAAAGTTTTAAAAGGTCGTCTTACCGAAGAGGGATCAATTCCATTTTTAATAGAGTTTAAAACTCCGGCAGCTTCCAAATAGTTTTCCACTCGAATAAATTGTCCGGTATCCCAAGGAAGCTCGTTGAGATCATTTTTCATCAGATTCTTGTTTTCCTTTACGGCGACAACTTTTATCCCCTGCTCTAGAGCCGCCAGAGTAGGAAGACCCAGACAACCGTCAGGAATAACCAAGCAGGAAACGTCTTTTGCCGAGATAATATCGTCATAATGAAACACGTCCGGGTCGGTAATGATTTTAGGGCTTTTATGAAGTCCTTTTAGAACGCAATGAAAGAACGTGGTGGAGACGGCTTCCGCCGACATCCTGGCTTCAACAACCCCGGGGTTCATATTAGCGATTTCAGTGGATTCAAACATCGGGGAATGGGCCGAAGGGATGTTGAGCTTGTAAGAAACAGCGTGGGTAAGCATGGCTTCCACCCCTCCCCAAGGGTTAACCATATCTCCTTCACTAAGAAAGTAATCCATGTGATAATTTCTGGGAACATTAATTATTGATGAAATGGCAACCGCGTCATAACTTCCTTCGTGCCTTTTCAAGACGGAAAATAAGTTATCAATTCCGTCAATGGTGCCGACAGCTCTTTTAGAAGAGGAATATTCGGATTTCATAGTTATCGAGGGATCTAGTTTCACTACATCGGAACATTCTATTCCTAAGACTGCTCTGGCGGCGTTAATGGAATTAACAGCTGCGTTTTCAAAAAATTCATGTTCGTTTTTATCTATAACAGCAAGGATTCTGTTAGATCTAACGGGTTGAAAACCTACAGTCCCCATCATTAAGCGACAAATAGTGCTCCCTTCAACATAAAGACTGTTCTCGGGCATTTCGTTCAGGTCAGAGGCGTTAAAAACATTCGGATGAGTGATGAGGTTATCGCAACTGGAAGACAAAAGTCTTGCAACCGGGGTGGCATCTCCAGCGTGACCCCCGATTTCACAACCAATTCCAGTAGGGATCAGGAAAACGACATTGAAATTTCTCGTGTTCTCAAACTTTCGTTTTCTGAATTCAAATACCAGCTTCGCTTCCTCAAAGCTGCTTGTGTCTTCTGTACACAAAGCACCGATTTCACATTTATAATCCGAGCCCGAGCTGTCAGTAACAGCAATCCTTATAGGTAGCAGACCTTCTCCACTCAAACAAGAAGACGTTTGCTCTTCAATATATGACAGCAAATCTCTATTGTCTTGAATTTTAGGAAAAGATATTTCTCTTTCTAAAAATCGCATGAATCATCCTCCGTAATAGTGTACGTATTGTTCAAGTGTAAAGCTTTTCACCTTTTCCAGTCCAGCGCCATCTTCAAGACAATAAACATCTGGTAGATTAATCCCGTTAAACGTGTGCGCCTTAACTAGGGAGTAGCTTCCCACTTTTTCAAAAATCACTTTTGAACCTAGTTCCAGTTCGTTCTTAAAACGATACACGCCGAAAACATCTCCCGCCAGACAGCTGCCACCGGCTAATATATATTCATTTTTATTAGATAAATCATCACCGAGAACATCAGGTTCGCATTGGTACTCAAAAACTTCCGGAAGATGATTCACGGTGGTGTCTAAAATGGCAATATTTTTCCCACCCCTCTGGAAAAGATCAATAACGGAAGAAACCAGATATCCGCTGTCTCTAACTAGGAAAGTACCGGGTTCAATGATAATTTCATCAAAATCGTAATTATTGTTGAGTTCGTCTATAAGTTCATAAAAAAGAGATAGATTTTCTGATTCGTCAAAAAAATAGCCACCACCTAAGTTGATCCACTTGAATCTTTTAAGTTCATCGGCAAGTTCGGTCTTCAGCTTGGAAAAGGTCTCAGTCAAATGAGAAAAATCTCTACTTTCACAGTTCGTGTGAAAATGGATCCCCTCTATTTTTTTAAAAAAATCCGGGTCGTCAGAAATTTTATTTCTGACCTGAGCAATGGGTACACCGAGCTTCGAAAATTCACGACAGGGATTGTATCTGGGATCTTTAACAAAAGAGATCTCCGGATTGACTCTTATCCCGTAACTTTGCTTTTTCAATCTGGCTTCAAAATAGGAGAACTGCTCTAAAGAATTAAATGTCAAATACTTAACGGCATTTGTGATATCTTCCCATTGTCTGTCCTTGATTCCAGGACTGATAAAATGAATTTCTTTTTTATCTTTACAGGCTTTTTTTGCTAATTCAGCCTCAAAAAAAGAACTTACAGAAAAACCATCCAAGGGTTCCATTTCCTCTAAGACCCTGTATAAGGGTAATGGTTTTACTGAATAAAGCACTTTACAGTTTGATTTATTTTTTATCCGAGAAAGGAGTTTCGCCCTTCTTTTTACTTCACTTAGATTGTAGATAAATGCGGGCGTTTCGGGCGTTTGTTTTAACGGGAAAGAGTCTTCCATTAAAGACATCCTTTCTCTTTGAAATAGAATCTTGCGAATCCTGAGAATTCACTGCGGGAAGAAATGTGTTCACGCAGACATCTATCAGCCGCTGATCTTAATTTATCAGCCATTGATCTTAATTCATCCGTTCCGTTGTTTTCCAGAAACCTCACCAATTCTAAATATCTCACCAAGATATCATAATCCTTAAGCCTGCCTGCTCTTTGCTCCATGACTTCTCTATCATTTATTCCTGTCAGTTCATCAACTGTTTTTTCACCTCGTTCGCATTTTCCAATGGCCTTTGCCATAAGGCGAGTTTCTTCGAGATCGTAATCTATAAACAACTCTGGATCCTCTTCTAGCGGATTAATCAAAAATGGTTCTTCTTCACCAAGGTCGCAATCTTCCTTATAAGCTCTTCTCCCCTCATCTTTCAGTGGAAATTTTGTATGCTTATACTCTTGATTGCATGTTTTGCAAGCTATAAGTAAATTTTCCCAACTATAAGCAAGCCACCAGTAACCCTGATGTTCTTTAGCTCCTTCGACTCCAGCTTTAGGGCGAAAATGCTCTACGTCAGTTTCTATTTTCTTATTTCGTTTCCTTTCACAGTAACAGCATTTACCGTTTTGAGATTGGTGGAGGAATTTCTTAGCCTTTGAATCAGACCATAAATTATCAATACATCTAGATTTTAATTCTCCAGAGTTTGCTAATTTCCTGATTTTTTCAAGTTTTTTATCTCTTTCTTTATCTAAAGCAGTGTCTCTTGGAGGTTCTCCACGGTCAATCTTTATCATTATTTAGGACTTCTTTTCTTGACTCTCAAGCAACTCTATTAACCTTTTTCTTTGTCTCTTTTCCTCTTCGTCATCCCATACAGGAAAATCTTTTAACTCTTCTTCAATTTCTTGAAACCGTTCTCTTTGTTTTCTATTTCTTTTGCTTTTTTCTATAAGATATATTTTCCTGTATTCTTTCAACTTATCTTCTATTGAACCACTCCTTGCATCCGTAAGGCCGAAAATATCAGAGGTCAATATCTGATCAGCTCTATAGCCCCTAAAATCTTCCTGAAGATCAAATCTCTCGACCTCGCTATGATTGTTTACGTAAGCAGCCTTGAAGCCAAGATTCACACTCCAAGTCAAAGCCAAGATTCACACTCCAAGTCGCTTAGCCCCAAAGCACAGATAGGGGTATGCGTACTACATATGAACTGGACATTCGGAAACTGCTCCGAAAGAATTTTTACTATCCTCCTTTGCCATTTTGGGTGAAGATGCTGCTCAAGTTCATCAATGATGAAAATTCCTGAAAGATCGTTCAAATCAAAATCAGATTTATAAAGAAGGTTCCAGCTTATAAAATCTATAATAACGGAAGTCAATGATTTATACCCATCACTTAGATTATGAAAAGTCTCTTCCCCTCGCCTAGTCTCAACACATAACCCTTTTCTTCCTAGAAGAATTTTGTCCGTGGGTTCCAGCATCAAAACTTCTTTTAAAATGCTTTGCAGCTTTTTCCATTCTTTTTCCTTAGCATGGATCTTAACTCTACTTGCCCCCAGTTCCGCGTTCTGCAAGGGATGTTCATATTTAAAGAGCGTATACAGGGAATCAACCAAAGCATATTCTTCATAGGATCTATCACCTTCAACAGATCTACCCGCACCGTAAGCCACTGCAAAAAGATTATCTCTTTTAAAATCGTCGGTTTTATTCTTGTCGTTTTTATTGACACCGACACAATCACCGATAAAAATATCTTGAAAAATAGACTCATTCTCACCCTCTATTCGAGTTTCAATAGTATATTTTTCGTCGTCCGCATCTATCAAACAAACCTCAATAGATCCGTCGGTTTCTTCCCGTCTTAAGAATCCTCCATACAGATCCGCCAGAAGAGCCGCGGCCCCTTCCCTGTCACATAGCCCTACGGCTAGACTTCTAAGAATCGTCGTTTTCCCCTGCCCGTTATCCCCCACGATAAGGGACCAGTCTTTAACACCACTTCCATCATCCTCAAATGAAAGTTTTATGTCTTCAAAACATTTAATGTTTTTAAGTCTCAGCTTTGATATCTTCACTTCTCAATTCCTCGATAACGTTGCAAATTCTCGCAAATTAAAAAATTCGGTATCCCCCTTAAAAAACAGCTATGAAACCATTAACAAAAGGAAGAACCACCTGGAAAAATTATACAATAACAAAAAAGACCGGGCAAGATACCGCCCTGATGAGTGATGGTGAACTTATAAGTTGATGAAAGGAGCCCCGAGCTTTTATAGTCGTAACTTATTGAAATTAGCCAACTTTAGCAGCTTCAACCACCTTGGACGCGGCTTCTTTCATGTCGGCTCCGGTCTGAATGTCGAGACCAGAGTTCGAAAGAATTTCCCTTCCGGCTTCAACGTTGGTTCCTTCAAGCCTGACCACCAAAGGAACATTTATTCCGACTTCGCCCGCGGCCTCCACGATGCCATCGGCGATGGTGTCGCACTTCATGATGCCGCCGAAAATATTAACGAATATGGCCTTTACGTTCTCATCTCTTAAGATCATCTTAAACGCCTTTGTAACCTGCTCGGTGGTGGCCCCTCCGCCGACGTCAAGGAAGTTTGCGGGTTCTCCGCCGTGGTGCTTTATAATGTCCATGGTCGCCATGGCAAGCCCGGCGCCATTAACTAAGCATCCTATGTTTCCGTCAAGCTTGACGAAGCTTATCCCCGCGTCACTCGCTTCAAGCTCAAGCGGATCCTCCTCGTCCCTGTCCCTTAACCCCGCGATGTCGCGGTGGCGGAAAAGCGCGTTGTCATCAAAGTTAATTTTTGCGTCAAGGGCCACTATGTTTCCATCGGACGTAAGAACAAGGGGGTTTATCTCCGCAAGCGAACAGTCTTTCTTGATAAACACCCGGTAAAGGGACGAGATAAACGATACCGCCTGCCTCACGCTTTGACCCTCAAGACCCAGGAAATAAGCGATTTTCCTGCACTGATAAGGCTGAATGCCAAGCGAGATATCGACGTGTTCCTTGATTATCTTCTCAGGAGATCTGGCCGCCACTTCCTCGATCTCAACCCCTCCCTCGGGGCTTCCCATCACAACCACTTTTTCCCGGGAGCGGTCAATCACCATGCCGAGATAGAACTCTTTTTCTATACTGGAGGCTTCCTCGATAAGGACGCTTCCCACCCTTTTGCCCTCGGGACCCGTCTGGTGAGTAACGAGGTTCATACCGATTATCTCTTCTGCGGCCTGCGTAGCGTCCCGGGCGTTGTCGACTACTTTTATTCCGCCTCCCTTGCCCCGGCCGCCCGCATGGATCTGAGCTTTCACTACGTATCTCGCCGAGTTAAGGGTATCGAGCACCTCCGATACCTCCTCCGCGCCAAAGACGACCTGGCCGCCCGGAACTTTGACTCCGAAATCCGAGAGAAGTTTTTTGGCCTGGTATTCGTGTACGTTCAATGCTCTCCCCTATTTCCCCTTTACTTTTCTTAAGAGCCAGGCGAGAGGATCATAATACTTGTCAACCACCCTCTCCTTTAACGGGATAATCCCATTGTCAGTTATGTGTATATCCTCGGGGCATACTTCCGTGCAGCATTTCGTGATGTTGCAGAAACCGACTCCCGCTTCCTCCCGCGCGAACTCTCTTCTGTCAAGCGTATCGAGGGGATGCATTTCCAGCTCGGCAATCTTTATCATGAACCTGGGGCCGGCAAATGCGTCTTTTCGGTTGTGATCGCGAAGGATATGGCAGACATCCTGACACATAAAGCACTCTATGCATTTTCGGAACTCCTGTCCCCTCTCCACATCCTCCTGGTGCATAATCCATTCGGTATCTTCGGCCGGGGTAAACGGAGGGATCTTCTTGCTGACTTCGTAGTTCCATGAAACGTCGGTTACAAGATCCTTTATCACGGGAAACGCCTTCATCGGGTAAACGGTAATAGTTTCACCCTCCGCAAAAGTGTCCATGCGGGTCTTGCAGGCAAGCTTTGGTTTTCCGTTTATCTCAGTGCTGCAGGAACCGCATTTGCCCGCCTTGCAGTTCCATCTTATTGCCAGATCGCCGTCGTAGTTTGCCTGTATGTAGAAAAGCGCGTCTAGGACAACCATTCCCTCATCTACCGGCACCTCATACTCTTTTTCCTCTCCCCCCTTGAATCACCGCGAAAAACTCTTAGCTTGGCTACCGACATCACTTATCCTCCATAAACATTTTCGAGAATTCCTCGGGCATCTGCGTAATCGGCCGCGTTCCGACATCCATCACGTCGTTTTTAAGAGCGACAACGGAATTTAGCTTGCCCCATACCTCATCGTCGCTTTCCGGATAATCGACCCGGCTGTGAGCCCCCCTGCTCTCTTCCCTGGCAAGCGCGCATCTTGCGAGGGCCTCTGAAACGATCAGCATCGATTTAAGATCCCTGCACAGATGCCAACCGGGATTAAACATTAAGGAGCCCTCTATTTTGAGCGTCCTCGCCCTCTGCTTAAGTTCCTCTATCAGTTCTATGCCCGTGCTTATGTTCTCTTCGGTACGGAACACACCTATGTAGTGCTGCATTACGTCCTGGAGGTCCTGATGAATCGTGTAGGGGTTCTCTCCCTCCGTGTTGTTAAAAGGTTCGTGAAGCTCGCTTGCGAATCCCTCCAGAAGCTCGGTGGGTACGGACACATGGGATTTCCCGCTTGCGTAAGCGGCAGCTCCCGCTCCCGCCCTTTTTCCGAAAACGAGAAGGTCAGAGAGGGAATTTCCGCCGAGACGGTTTGCGCCGTGCATTCCTCCCGCGACCTCGCCGGCGGCGAAAAGCCCCAAAACGGTGCTCGAGCAGGTTTCCCCGTCAACTTTCACCCCTCCCATGACGTAATGCGTGGTCGGGAATACTTCCATCGGGCCCTTTGTTATGTCTATATCGGCAAAATCCATGAACTGGTGGTACATGCTCGGAAGCTTGCGTTTTACGTAATCGGCGCCCCTGTGGGAGATATCGAGAAACACTCCGCCGTGGGGAGAACCGCGTCCCTGCTCCACCTCGGTGTATATGGATCTCGCAACCACGTCGCGCGTTGAGAGCTCCATGTGCTCGGGGTCGTATTTCTCCATGAACCGCTCGCCTTCGCTGTTTGTGAGTATGCCCCCCTCACCCCGCACCGCTTCTGTAACCAGGATTCCTCTTACGCTCGTAGGCCATACCATGCCCGTGGGATGGAACTGTATGAATTCCATGTCCATAAGCTCCGCTCCGGCCTCATACGCCATCGAGTGGCCGTCGCCCGTATACTCCCAGGAATTTGAAGTGTATTTATAGGCCTTGCCTACTCCACCCGTTGCAAGAATGATTGCGTTTGCGCGGAAAAGAACGAACTTCCCGCTTTCCCTCCAGTAGCCGAAAGCCCCTGTCACCCTGTCTCCGTCCTTTATGAGATGGGTTATGGTGCATTCCATGTAGACCTCCATGCCGGAATGTATCCCCTTTTCCTGAAGGGTTCTTATCATCTCAAGACCGGTCCTGTCGCCCACGTGGGCAAGTCTTTTCCAGGTGTGCCCGCCGAATGCCCTCTGATTTATCTTTCCGTCTTTTGTTCTGTCAAAAAGAGCTCCCCAGTATTCAAGCTCGCGCACCCTCTCGGGGGCTTCTTTTGCGTGGTAAAGGGCCATCTGCCAGTTATTAAGCATCTTTCCGCCCTTCATGGTGTCCTTGAAGTGGGTTTCCCAGTTGTCCTTGCTGTCAACGTTTGACAAAGCGGCCGCAACGCCGCCCTCTGCCATAACCGTGTGGGCCTTGCCGAGAAGGGATTTGCATATAAGTGCGGTCGAGGCGCCCTGGGCGGAAGATTCAATGGCGGCCCGAAGACCGGCCCCTCCGGCGCCGATAACTATAACGTCATGAGTGTGTGTTTCGTATTTTTCCACGTCTATATCAACCTCAGATCAGTAATTGTTCCGTTTGCGGCCAAAAACACGTATAGGTCGGTTAGGGCCACGAAAACCAGGCTTATCCACGCCCAGGTCATATGTATTTCGTTATGGACGCTTGCGGCGCCCCAAAGGCGAAAGCGGGTCGGACATCTTGAGAACACGTCAAGTTTCCCTCCCACCAGGTGGCGAAAAGAGTGGCAGGAAAACGAATACATGCTGAGCAGAAACGCGTTTGCGGTAAGAAATATGGTTCCGACGCCGACCCCGACCCCGTCATGGAAGAAAAAGGCCTGGAACGCGTCAATCCACAGAAAGAGCAGGATAAAAGTAGCCGCGTAGAGAAAAAACCTGTGGAGGTTCTGCAGAATGAACGGGAAACTCGATTCCCCCGTGTAAGAACCCCTTTTGCCGATTGGTTTAACCCCGCAGCCCGGAGGCGAGAGGAAATATGCCCGATAGTATGCTTTTCTGTAGTAATAGCAGGTCGCGCGGAATCCAAGCGGCGCCCAGAGGATAAGTAAGGCCGGGGAAAACGGCCACCAGTCAGAAAGTATGAGCGGAGAATAAAAAGGCGAGAGGTAAGGCTCGGCAAAGAAATATTCGTTTGCAAGAGCCCTCCACGTGGAGTAGATTCCGAAAGCCCCCAGTACCACCCCGTCACTAAAGGCGCTACCCACCAGGAATCCTTTCTAAGCGTGAGCGCGCTGTCAGCCGTACCGTTAGCCATGTTGTAAAAACCTCCAGAAAATATTTAAAAAAATCCGGGGCGTCCGCTTGAGAGTGAAAACGGCGCTGTGTAACGGAGTGAAGGCGGGAATCTCACAATATTCCCATTCCGTCAATTGTTTCGCAAAGCTCCTTTACCTTGCCAGCCGAGACGTGAAGAGCTTCTGTCTCTTCGTCTGAGAGGTCAAACTCTATTATCTCTTCAACCCCTTCTGTGCCGAGCCTTGTGGGAAGACCCACGAAGGTATCTTCTACTCCGTACTCCCCGTTTGCATACACGCAACAGGGCAATATCTTGTTTTTATCCCTGATAATCGCCTCGGCCATTTCCACCGCGGCTACCGCAGGCGCGTAAAAGGCGCTTCCGGTCTTAAGAAGCTTTACTATCTCGGCTCCTCCGTTTCTGGTGCGGTCGACCATTGCTTCCAACACGTCAGCGGGAACGAGCTCAGCAATAGGAACGCCTGCCACGGTGGTGCGGCTCAGAAGCGGGACCATTGTGTCTCCGTGTCCGCCCAGAACCGAAGCGTGTATGGTTTCAACCGAAACCCCGAGCTCCATAGCGATAAACGCCCGGAAACGCGCTGAATCGAGGACCCCGGCCATTCCCATCACTTTATGGTCGGCAAGACCACCGACCCGGTGCGCAACGTACACCATGGCGTCAAGCGGGTTCGTAACCAGTATGAATATCGCCTCCGGGGAATGAGAAACCACCTGCTCGGTGACGCTCTTTACTACTTTGGTATTTGTCGAGATAAGGTCGTCACGGCTCATCCCGGGTTTTCTTGGAATACCCGAGGTGATTATGACTACGTCTGAATCCGTCGTGTCTTCGTAGTTGGTTGAACCGACGATACTCACGTCGCTTCCGGAAATCGGACACATCTGGGCAAGATCGAGCGCTTTTCCCTGGGGAACTCCCTCCACTATGTCGATCAAAGCCACGTCGGCAAGTTCAAGCTGCGCGATACGAAACGCCGCCGACGCTCCGACGTTTCCCGCACCTATTACAGAAATTTTCGGTCTGCCTTTTTCCAAGAATCTGCTCCTTTTAAAAAGTTTGTGCCGCGCTGCCCTTAGCCCACTACCCTGTTCATGTTCATCACGATGGCCCGTCCGTACTCAGAACACTTAAGAAGGGTCGCCCCCTCCATCTGTCTTTCAAGGTCATAGGTAACCGTTTTCTGCAGAACAGTCGCCTCCATCGCCCTGAAAACAAGCTCCGCCGCCTCATGCCACCCCATATACTGGAACATCATGACTCCCGAGAGTATGACCGAGCCCGGGTTCACCTTGTCCTGTCCGGCGTACTTGGGAGCGGTCCCGTGAGTGGCTTCGAAGACCGCCAGGTAATCGCCTATGTTGCCGCCCGGGGCAACTCCGAGACCTCCCACCTGCGCAGCGCAGGCATCTGACATGTAGTCGCCGTTAAGATTAGGCATTGCCATCACGTCGTATTCGCTCGGTCTTGTGAGAATCTGCTGGAACATGCTGTCGGCTATGCGGTCCTTTATGACGATCTTGCCTTCAGGCTGCTTGCCGCCGAAATCGTCCCAGAGCTCATCTTCAGTTATGACGATGTCCGGGAACTCCTCTTTTGCCAGCTCATAGCCCCATTCGCGGAAGGCCCCCTCTGTGAACTTCATTATATTGCCCTTGTGAACGAGGGTGACGCTCGTCCTTTTATACTCCATTGCGTATTCAATCGCCTTTCGCACGAGCCTCTTGGTTCCGAAAGGACTTATGGGCTTTATTCCTATCCCGCTCAGCTCGCGGATCTTCACCCCGTAGTTTTCGATGAGAAACTCCCTTATCTCGGCCGCTTCCTTGGTACCGCTCTCCCACTCGATTCCCGCGTATACGTCTTCTGTGTTCTCCCTGAATATCACGACGTCAAGTTTGCCGGGAACCAGAAGAGGATTGGGGGTTCCCTTGATCCATCTGACGGGCCTTACGCAGGCGTAGAGATCAAGTATCTGCCTAAGGGAAACATTAAGGCTCCTTATCCCCCCTCCCACGGGAGTTGTAAGGGGACCCTTGATGGCAACCACGTACTCCCTTATCGTGTCGGTGGTTTCCTCGGGAAGCCATTCACCGGTACTTTCATGCGCCTTCTCGCCGGCCAGGACCTCAAGCCAGGATATTTTCTTCTTTCCCTCGTAAGCCTTCTCGACCGCGGCGTCAAACACCATCTGGGACGCGTACCAGATGTCGGGACCTATCCCATCGCCTTCTATGAAAGGAATTATCGGGTTATCGGGAATTACGAGTTTTTTGTTTTCCTCGTCAATCTGTATTTTCTCTCCGCTTGGAACTGACATTGAACACTTCTCCTTTTGAGATAAAGCAAAAATTTGGATTTCAAAATATAATAGAAAAAGCCACCCATTTCAAATTGATGTGCCTCCCTACCGGGATATCATCTGACGCAAGACGGTCTGCAGTATTCCGCCGTTACGGTAATATTCAACCTCAACCGGCGTATCAAGCCTGCATGTGGCGTGAAACTCCCTCTGCTCACCGTTTGGGTCCGTCACGGTTACGGTCATCTTCTTGCCCGGATAAAGATCCTCGGAAATCCCGCTCACACCGAAGGTCTCAAAGCCCGTAATGCCGAGGGACTGCGCGCTTTGCCCTTCTTCGAACTGAAGGGGCAGAACTCCCATCCCCACCAGGTTGCTTCTGTGAATCCGCTCGAAGCTCTCCGCTATAACGCAGCTCGCACCCAAAAGAGCGGTCCCCTTGGCCGCCCAGTCCCGGGAACTTCCCGTCCCGTATTCCTTTCCTCCGATCACGACAAGGTCCGTCCCCTCGCTCATGTACTTCGAGGACGCGTCGTAAATCGACATCTCCTCGCCCGTGGGAACGTGCACGGTCCATCCTCCTTCCTTTCCTTCGACCATCTTGTTTCTTATCCTGATGTTTGCAAACGACCCCCGGATCATAACCTCGTGGTTTCCCCTCCTCGAGCCGAAGCTGTTAAAACTCCTGGGGGAAACGCCTTTTGAGATAAGATAGCCGCCTGCGGGTCCGTCCTTGGGAATGGAACCCGCGGGGGAAATATGATCCGTTGTTATCGAGTCTCCAAGAAGCGCGAGCACATTTGCGTTCTCTATGTCCTTGCGGTCTTCGGGCTCTAGAGAGAAATCATCGAAAAACGGAGGTTCCCGTATATAAGTTGACTCAGACTCCCATTCGTAAATGTCAGCCTGGGGAGCCCCAAGCGATTTCCAGGTCTCATCCCCTTCAAAAACCCCAGAGTACTGATTGTTGAATATCTCAGGGGAGATCGATTCCGCGATCGTGTCGATTATCTCCTGCTGCGTCGGCCAGATGTCCTTTAGGAACACTTCGTCCCCGTCACTGCCGACCCCAAGAGGCTCGCTGTAAAGATCAATTCCAACCGTACCCGCCAGGGCAAACGCCACGACAAGCGGAGGAGACGCCAGGTAAGAGAACTTCACAAGCGGGTGTACCCTGCCCTCGAAATTTCTGTTTCCGCTAAGAACCGCCGCGCAGGTAAGATCGTTTTCTCTTATCGCCGCGTCCACATCCCCTGGAAGCGGGCCGCTGTTGCCTATGCATGTCGTGCACCCGTATCCGACCAGGTTGAAGCCCAGTTCTTCAAGGTAGGGCGTAAGTCCCGCGGCGTTCAGATAATCAGTTACCACCCTTGATCCCGGCGCCAGGCTGGTTTTCACGTAAGGCTTGACGGTGAGTCCGCGCTCAACCGCCTTTTTGGCGAAAAGACCCGCCCCTATCATTACGGATGGATTTGAGGTGTTCGTACAGCTTGTGATGGCGGCTATTACGACGGAGCCGTTTGAAATTCCGTTCCCCCCATGCGGGGAATCCCCGTTTGCACTGATCCCCCTCGACCGGAGGCTCTCGTTGTAGGAACTTTTCATGTCCCCGAGTGATATTCTGTCCTGGGGGCGGCTCGGGCCGGCAAGAGACGGCTCGACGGTTGATATGTCAAGAGAAAGCGTATCGGTATAGACCGGGTCCTCAGCATCGTCAGTTCTGAACATCTTCTGTTCCTTCGTGTACGCTTCCACAAGCGTCGCCGCGTCTTCCCTGCCAGTTGTCCTCAGGTAGCTGAGGGTTTCCGTATCTACAGGGAAAAATCCCATGGTAGCTCCGTACTCGGGAGCCATGTTGGCTATGGTGGCCTGATCCGAGAGCGCAAGATTGCTCACGCCGGGTCCGAAAAACTCGACGAATTTGCCGACCACCCCTTTTTTCCTAAGCATCTCGGTCACCCTGAGAACCAGGTCGGTGGCGGTAACCCCCCGGGAGAGGCTGCCGACGAGTCTGAATCCGACGACATCGGGTATCAGCATGTAAAGCGGCTGCCCGAGCATGCACGCCTCGGCCTCTATTCCACCCACTCCCCAGCCCATGACGCTAAGACCGTTTATCATGGTCGTGTGGGAATCCGTTCCCACCAGGGTGTCGGGATACGCAACCAGATCCGAATCGGTCTGCTTCGACACAACTACGCTTGCAAGGCACTCAAGATTCACCTGGTGCACTATTCCGGTTCCCGGCGGCACTACCCTGAAATTGTCAAAAGACCCCTGGGCCCATTTTAAAAAGCTGTATCTCTCCTTGTTTCTCTCGTACTCAACTTCCACGTTTTTGCCAAAGGCGTCGCCGCTTGCGAAATAATCGACCTGAACGGAGTGATCTATAACGAGATCCACCGGCACTATGGGATTTACAAGCGAGGGGTCTCCCCCTTCTTTCTGGACCACAGACCTCATCGCGGCGAGGTCAACCACGCAGGGAACCCCGGTGAAATCCTGAAGTATCACTCTTGCGGGGTTGTAGGGAATTTCTTTGGCCTCGGCATTTGAGGAATCCCAGTTCACAAGGGATTCCACGTGCTGCTGCGTAACGGTTTTTCCGTCAAGGTTCCTGAGCACGTTTTCAAGCAGTATTCTTATTGAGAAGGGAAGTTTCGAAATCGATGCGCCGTAGCGCGATTCAAGCTTCGCGAGGGAGTATATCCTGTAGGTTTTGTCGCCAACCGAAAGGTCGGAAAGAGTATCGAGACTGTTAGTCAAGCCCATATGGCACCTCTGCTGTTACACGGTTTCACGTTTGTGGAATTAGCGGGGTATTGTACCAAAAAGAACGAAAAAATAAAACTGTTCCTGATGCTACCTGTTTACACGAAGCGATTTGGGAGACCGTGGTGGATTTCCCCGAACCCCGGTGCGTCAGTCGAACTTACGAAGCGCGACGCTTACATTCGTTCCGCCAAAACCGTAGGAATTGCTAAGCGCCACTTTTATCTTGCTTTGCCTCGCGGTGTGGGGAATGTAATCCAGGTCGCATTCCGGATCGCTCTCAAAAAGGTTTATCGTCGGCGGCAAGACACCGTTTTTAAGCGCGAGCGCGCAGATTGCCACCTCCACCCCTCCCGCCGCGCCCAGCATGTGACCGGTCATGGATTTGGTGGAACTCACCGGAATTCGCGAAGCGTCTTCGCCGAACACCTTCTTAACCGCCCTGGTTTCGTTAACGTCGTTAAGACGAGTGGAGGTTCCATGGGCGTTTATGTAATCGACATCCCCGGGGTTAAGACCGGAATCGTCCAAAGCGGCATTCATGCAGCTGCTCGGTCCCTCAAGCGAAGGAGCCGTGATGTGAAAAGCGTCAGCGCTCATTCCAGACCCCAGCACTTCGGCGTATATGTTGGCGCCTCTTTTTTTCGCAAACTCGAGTTCCTCGAGAATCACCACCCCGGCCCCTTCTGAAAGGATGAATCCGTCACGTCCCATCTCAAAAGGCCTTGACGCGGTCTCGGGCTCGTCATTTCTGGTAGAAAGCGCCTTCATGGCATTAAAAGCCGCGAAGGTAAGAGGTATAAGCGGCGCTTCCGCCCCGCCGGCTATCATGATCTCCGCCTTGCCGTCCTTTATGATCTTTGCGGAGAGCGCAATTGAATGACCGCTTGCCGCGCACGCGGTCGTGGAAGAACAGTTAGGGCCTTTGGCGTTGAACTTTATCGACACATATCCCGAGGCCATATTGGTCACTATGTTCGGTATAAAAAAGGGAGAGACACGTGAGGGGCCCCTCTTCTCCATGGTCAAAACGGTATCGTAGTAGGTTTTCATCCCGCCGATGCCCGATCCGATGAAAGTCCCCGTGCGCTCGGAGATATCGTCGGTAATCTCAAGCCCGGCGTCGCGAAGTGCAAGCATGGAAGCCGCAATGGAGAACTGAATGAACCTGTCGTTTCTCTTCGCGTCCTTCGGTTCCATGTATAGAGTCGGTTCAAAATCCTTCACCTCTCCCGCGATCCGGGTTTTAAGATCCGAGGGATCAAAGCTCGAGATCCTGCTCACTCCCCCGACTCCTTCGCAGACCGAAGACCATGTGGCGTCGTTTCCCACCCCAACGGGCGTTATGAGCCCTATACCTGTAATGACTACCCTTCTTGCCATTTTCCCTTCAGTCATCCTTCGAAGCGGATTCAATCGATCTCTGGATAAAGCTAACCGCATCCTGAACGGTGATTATGCTCTCCGCATCTTCGTCCGAGATCTCAAGACCGAACTCATCCTCCATGGACATTATAAGCTCCACGAGGTCAAGCGAGTCGGCTCCCAGATCCTCTATAAAAGAAGAATCGGGTGTTATTTCATCCTCAGCTCTGCCGAGATGGCTCGCGACCATCCCCTTGACTTTAGCTAAAACTTCTATGTTATCCTTTGACATATGAGTCATAACCTCCTCTAATTTTACATGTAAATTCCGCCGTTAACCTTTATAACTTCCCCGGTTATGTACGACGCGTTCTTGGAAACTAAAAAACACACGGCACCTGAGATGTCCTCGACGCGTCCGAACCTCCCGAGAGGTATAGCTTCCAGATATTTTTTTCTCATATCCTCGTTAAGATCCGCAATAATCTCCGTTTCAACAAAACCGGGACTTACCGCGTTTACCGTTATCCCTCTTGAACTGAATTCCTTGGCCGTTGCTTTCGTAAGACCTATTATCCCGGCTTTTGAAGCGGAGTAATTTGCCTGCCCAGGGTTTCCAACCTCCCCGGCAGTCGAGGTAATATTTATTATTCTTCCGTAACGGTTCTTGAACATCCCCCTGGAGACGGCCTTGGTACAGTTAAATGCTCCCTTGAGGTTTATATCCAGGACACGGTCCCAGTCATTCTCCCCCATTCTTATCAAAAGTCCGTCATTCCTTATCCCTGCATTGTTAACAAGTATCTGTATTCCGTCAAATTCATCCGAGAGTTCCCCGACGCTTCGCTGAACCTCGGCGAAATCGGAAACGTCAAAGCCGACCGCTCTGCCGCTGCCCCCAGCCTGTTCTATCTCCTTCAGGGTTTCCTCGGCCGCCTGGCGGTTGCTGATGTAGTTAATCAGAACGTACGCTCCCCGTAGAGCGAACTCCTTGGCGATGTCTCTTCCTATTCCCCGCGACCCGCCCGTGATAAGGGCAATCTGTTTACTTAATTCCATCTGCTTTAATATGATGTAACTCGTCCGGTTTTTCAATACTCGCGCAACTCACGTCCGAAAGAGTTCTCTTAACAAGACCGCTTAAGACTTTCGAAGGACCGATTTCAAAAAATTCCGAAACCCCGGAGCTCTTAATAAACTCAAGGGACTCCGCCCATCTCACCGGGCTTATCACCTGCTCCACCAGAATGTCCTCTACCCTCGCGGGGTCTGAATTGGCCGTCGCCTCGGTATTGGTGACCACGGGATATTTCATGGGGTGAAGATCTACTTTTGCTATGACGTCGCGAAGCCGCACGGCTGCGGGCTCCATCAAGGAGCAGTGAAAAGGCGCGCTCACCTCAAGCTCAACGACCCGTCTAGCCCCCTTTTCCTTCGCAATCCGGGAGGCGGCCTCAACGGCCCGGGCTTCTCCAGAGATAACGGTCTGTGTGGGCGAGTTGAAATTCGCGGGGGAAACCACCGCTTTTTCCCCGGCAACCTCGGCGCAAAGCTCGCTTACTTCCTGTGACGTCAGACCCAGCACGGCGGCCATTTTCCCGACCCCCGGGGGAACCGCTTCCTGCATGAACTCCCCTCTTTTCCTTACAATGCGCACCGCGTCACAGAACTCAACGCACCCGGAAGCGACAAGGGCCGTAAATTCCCCGAGGCTGTGTCCCGCGAGCAGATCGGGTCTTGTTTCCGTCTCCGCAAGCACAACTCTCAACGCAGCCACGCTTGTGGTAAGTATCGCTGGCTGCGCGTTTGCCGTAAGGGCAAGAGTCGCCGCCTCGCCTTCAAAGCAAAGCTTCGCCACGTCGATTCCGATGGCGTCGCTTGCTTCCTCAAAAGTCTGGCTCGCAACCGCAAACTCGGCGCAGAAATCAGCGCCCATGCCGATATACTGCGAACCTTGACCTGGAAAAAGAAAAGCTATCATGGATTCAATATGTTCTTAATCTTCCGCAACGGTTTCCGTCTCGGGCGATTCTTTGAAGAAATTCCTTCCCTTGTAATAACCGCAGCTGGGACACGCCCTGTGAGGGGGCTTCGTCTCATTGCATTCGGGACAAAAGGAAGCTCCCGGCACCGTGGCGGAATAATGGGTTCTTCTTTTCCTCGATTTCGAACTGGAAGTCTTTCTCTTAGGTAATGCCATTTTAATCTCCTGGCTTGAATCTATATTTTTATATCTTTAAGTACCGCAAAGCGCGAGTCTTGGGGATGAGTCTCGCAGTCGCACCGTTCTTCATCATTCAGGTTCCGGCCGCACCCGGAGCAAAGCCCCCTGCAGTCCTCGGCGCAGACCACCTTGTAAGGAAGCGAGAGATTCACCTGCCCTCTCATGTAATCATTAAGGTCTATTTTTCTCCCTTGGTAAGTCTCATAATCAATCTCCCCGCCGGACTTCGTCTCTTTTTCTGTGTCCGAAGACGAAAGAATGAGTTTTACCTCAAGATCTGTATCAACGCTTACGCCCCCCAGGCAACGGGAACATCGGGAAACCGCCAAGAATCCGATTTTCCCCCGCACGCTCACCTTGTCCGCCGTGCGCACAAGGTCAATATGAAACTCTATATCGGAACCCACGCCTGCGGTCTCCGATTTCTCGGAACCGCCAAGCCACCCAGGCCCTCTCGTGAGATTAAGGCTCAATCCACCGTCTTTTATTTCCGATACGTTTACTATCATCGCGCGGGAACCCCGCCTGCAAAAATTGCTCTACTATAAACCACAATCGCTTTATTGCAAGTAATTAAGGAAAATGGTCCGCCGGGAAAGAAGCCGAATCGCTCAGACGTTATGACAGGCAACACTTCGCCCCTCGGTTCCCTTCTTCTCGAGCATGGGAGTCTCTTTGGAGCATATCTCGGTCGCAATAGGGCACCTCGGATGGAAACTGCACCCGGAGGGAATCTCAGCCAGACTTCTTATTTCTCCCGATATTGAAACTTCCTCGCCCTTCTCTCTCCTGGTCTTTTTTATTTCGGGAATCGCGGAGATAAGCACCTTGGTGTAGGGGTGCATGGGGGTTGAGTAAATCTCCTCGCTCGGAGCGATCTCGACTATTTTTCCAAGATACATTACGGCCACCAGGTCGCTTACGTGCTTTACGACGCGCAGGTCATGGGATATGAAGAGGTAGGAGAGACCGTGTTTTTTCTGCAGATCCTTAAGAAGGTTTATTATCTGCGCCTGGACGGACACATCAAGCGCTGAGACGGGCTCGTCGCAGACGACGAACTTCGGGCGAAGAGCAATCGCGCGCGCTATGGCTATTCTCTGGCGCTGTCCCCCGCTGAACTCGTGAGGATAGCGGTTCATAACATCGGCGCCAAGACCCACCTCGCCCAGAAGCTGGACTACGAATTCGTTGCGCTCTTCTTTTTTTACCGTGTTGTGGATGCTTATTCCCTCGGAAACAAGCGAACCCACGTTCATTCGGGGATTAAGGGAACCGTAGGGATTCTGGAATATCATCTGCATTTCCCTTCTAAGAGGACGAACCCGGGCGGAGTCAAGTTCGGTAATGTCCTCCCCATCGAAAAAGATCTTCCCGGCCGTTGGCGTAAGAAGCCTGAGCACCGTTTTTCCAAGCGTGGTCTTGCCGCTTCCGCTCTCCCCGACAAGACCCACAGTCCTGCCTTTTTGCACTTCAAGCTCCACGTCGTCAACGGCGCGGACGTAATCGGAGACCCTCGAGAAAATACCCTTCCGGACCGGAAAGTACTTTTTAAGTCCCCTTACGCTTACTATTGCTTCGTTCTTATCCATTTTTCAAAAACATCTCATACCGAAAACAGGCCGAACTGTGAGAATCCGAAATGCCGTAGAGATCCGGCTGCGTCTCAAAACATTTTCCTTCCGCGTACTCGCAGCGGTTATTGAACCTGCATCCCTTCGGGAACTCCCCGGGAGATGGAATTGTGCCCTTTATTGAGTAAAGATCCTCACCCGTTGACTGACCGGGAATCGAATTTATAAGCCCTATGGTGTAGGGATGCGCCGGGGCGGAAAAAAGTTCCTCAACGCTTCCCCGCTCAACCACCTTTCCCGCATAAAGAACATAAACTTCATCCGCAACGTTGTAGATAACCCCGAGGTCGTGCGAAATCAGCATGACCGCCATACCCATCCTGTCCCGAAGACTCTTTATCAGGGACAAAATCCCCGCCTGAATCGTCACGTCAAGTGCCGTCGTGGGTTCATCGGCTATCAGCAGTTCGGGGTTGCAGGCAAGAGCCATCGCAATCATTACCCTCTGGCACATGCCTCCGCTCATTTCGTGGGGATAGCTTGAGTATCTCTCCGAGGGAGAGGGAATGCCGACTATGTCGAGCAGGTTGAGCACCCTTTTCTTCTCTTCTTTTCTTGAGACGTTCTCATGAACCCGTATGACCTCGCCTATCTGGTCTCCTACGGTGTAGACGGGATTAAGTGAACTCATCGGTTCCTGGAATATCATGGAAATCCTGTTTCCGCGGTAACTCCTGAGTTCCCGTTCGGTAAGCGAAAGAAGGTTCGTTCCCCTGTATAGAACCTCCCCCGAATTCACCTTGGCCGGGGGAGCGGGCAAAAGCCCCATGACGGAAAGAGCTGTAAGGGTTTTTCCGCAGCCGCTTTCTCCGACAACCCCGACTATCTTTCCTTCTCCGATCCGAAGGCTGACGTCTCCAACAACCTCAAGATCTCCGCCTTTCGAGGGAAAGGATACGGTAAGATTTCTTATTTCAAGCAGTTCTGAGTTTGCCATCGCTTAATATTATCTTTCTTTGAGTTTAGGGTCTATCGCGTTTCTAAACCCTTCTCCGATCAGATTAAGCGCCGTAACCGTCGCGAAAATCGCAAGCCCCGGAAAAAGAACAAGCCACCACGCAAAATCCACGTACTTCTGGGACTGCGAAATTATCTCTCCCCAGCTTGGTTCCGGGGGAGTTACCCCGAATCCCAGAAAACTGAGACTCGATTCAACCAGTATTGCCCCCGCCACTCCGAAGGTGGCGCTTACCAGAACGGGGGCGAGAGCGTTTGGAAGCATGTGTTTGAGTATAATCCTGCGGTCGCCGCTTCCAAGAGCCCACGCCGCCTCCACGTAGTCTGTCTGGCGAAGCTTCAGAAACTCCCCGCGAAGAAGCCTCGCCACCCCCGTCCAGCCCGTAAGGCCTATGACTATCATGATGTTGTAAATGCTGGGTTCTGTAAAAGCGAGGATGGTGAGGATCAGAAAGAAAACGGGAAAAGTGATCATCACCTCTATTAACCTTGAGATCACAAAGTCTATCCAGCCGCCGTAGTAACCCGCCATCGCCCCCAGGATTATTCCTATCACCAGGGCTATCCCGACGGCGACCACCCCTATTGAAAGCGATATCCTGGCCCCGTGAATCATCCTGCTGAGAACATCCCTTCCCCGATCATCCGTGCCCAGAAAATGATTCCCGTCGGGAGCCGCGAGAACGGAGAAGAAATCGCTTTCCGTGGGACTGTATTTTACGGGTGGGAAGACCGCGAACGAATTCGGGTCGTCAAGGTACGTGGCCCGAAGATCCTCTCCGCGAAACTCGGGATAATCCACAATGACCGGAAAATAATATTTTCCCTCGTCAACAAGCACTATCGGTTTGTTGCCGGCGAGGAAACTTTCGAAAACCGCCGTCACCACAAGGAGGATTATGAAAAAAAACGAAACGTACGCCAGGGAGTCCTTTTTAAACTCGATCCAGACCCCGTCCCAGTATCCGACGCTTGAGTCTTGCTTCATGACTTCCTCTCAAACCCTATCCTGGGGTCCACTATGGCGTAGGTTATGTCCGATATCAGAATGCCGATCAGGGTAAGAAAAGCGGAGATGGTGGCAACGGCCATTATGACCGGGTAATCCCTCGAGAGTACCGATTCAAAACCCAGTCTTCCTATTCCCGGGATCGAGAATATGGTTTCTATGATAACGCTTCCCCCTATCATGGCGGGGAGAATAGAGGCGATTATCGTTACTATGGGAATAAGCGAGTTTCTAAGCGCGTGCTTGAAAAGCACCCTGTTGGGCGCAAGTCCCTTGGCCCTCGCGGTCCTTATGTAGTCCTCACGGAGCACCTCTAGGAGACTTCCTTTCTGATAACGCGAAAGCGACGCCAGAGAAGCGTAGGTAAGGCAGAACACGGGAAGAATAAGGTGCCATAGGAAATCTAGTGTCCTTTGAAAAAATGGAAGCTCCTCATAGCCCCTTGAGTGCACACCGTATATGGGAAAGATATCAAAAGCTCCCCCGCCCCCGAAGAAATAGATCAGTACCACCGCCATCCAGAAACTCGGAATCGAGTAGAGAAGAAAAAGAACGAAAGTCGTTGAGCGTTCCGCGAAACTCCTCTGCCGCACGGCGGACCAGGCCCCGATCGGTATGGCTATCAGGTAAACGAGAAAGATTGAGAGCATGTTCAGCACCAGAGTGATCGGGAGTCTTTCCGCTACCTTGTCGATTACCGGGCGGTGGTCCTTGTAAGAATTTCCGAAATCAAGCGTCGCGATCTGGCGTAGCCAGATGAAGTACCTCTGGTGAACTGGCTTGTCGAGACCGTAGAGTTTTTTGGTCTGTTCAACTATCTGCTTTGTTACCTGATCGCTTTTTATTCCCTGATCAATCGACATCCTGCTCTCTACCGGGCTCCCCGGGGCAAGCTGTATGACCAGAAAGGTTATAAGGGTGATTCCGAACAGGGTGGGAAGCATAAGCAGAAGTCTTTTCAGGATATAGTCTTTCATTGGGAAGAAAACCCCGGAGAAAGGAAATTATACACACAACGGAATGGAAAAATCAGAAAAACTCCCGGTACTATCGTTGCTGTTAATATGTCAAAGTCTGATTTTGTGAACGAGTCTGAATAAAATCTACGGAAATTATATAGATATCTAGACAAAAAATAAAAAACTCTAATGTAGAAACGGTTTTCGTGGCTAAATCAGCGTAAAGGACTATAAAAAGAGCTGATTAAAAGCCCCGCTCCGAGTTTCAAGCATCTCGCCGGCGACCAAACCGTTCGCATCGGCAAACCCTCTACCAAATCTCCTGCGGTACTCTTGATCGTGTCCGAGCGTAGACTCAGCGCGACCCCGCCTTCAGACAGCGGCTCAGCGTTCAAAAGTCCGGAACCATTGCTCGCCTGAGAGCATCGCACACCCGTTTCTGCGCCCGGACGGCATCGTCGATCATCGGTGCCATCGTGAAGAAGCCGTGGATCATGCCCTGGCACTCGTGATACTCCACTTCGACTCCTGCAACCCGCAGCCGCTCCGCATACGCCTCGCCTTCGTCATGCAAAATATCGCATTGTGCGGTGAGGACAAGCGCTGGCGGCAGTCCCGAGAGATCACGGGCCCGTAGCGGCGCCGCCCGCCAATCGAACCGATCCTCCTTGCCACGCAAGTATTGGTTGTGTAACCAGCGCATTAACTGCGACTGCAGCCCGTAGCCCTCGGCGTAGATGCGGTACGAGTCCGTATCATACGCGTAGTCGGTCATCGGGTATATGAGCACCTGGAGTCGGATGGGAGGATCGCCAGCGTCACGTGCCATGAGCGCCGCCACCGCCGCTAGGTTGCCGCCGGCGCTATCACCGCCGACAGCCATCCGACGCAAATCAATGCCGATCTCCGTGCCGTGCGCGGCGCACCACCGCACCGCTGCATACGCGTCCTCCGCCGCAGCGGGAAACTTGTGCTCCGGCGCGAGCCGGTAGCCGACGGACATCACGACGCAGCCTGCTCCATTGCACAGGTTGCGTGCGACCGCGTCATGCGTATCCAAGCTGCCGACGACGTGTCCGCCGCCGTGGAAGTACACGAGCGCTGGCAAGTCCCCGGCATTAAGGTCAGGCCGGTAGATGCGCACCGGCAGATCGCCACCGGGGCCTGGAATTGACCCGTCCTCGACCGCGCCGACTGGTGTCGGCACAATACCGCGTTCCTTGAACGTCCGTTCGTACTGTGTGCGCATCTGGGCCGGGGTTTGTTCGTTGACAGGTTTGGAGTTCCCTGCGGCGCGCGCTGCGAGAACCTCCTGAATCTGCGGATTGACTGGCACCTCGGTCATGTCGTTCCTCCTATGAGTGGGCAGATTCCCCTTTTAATTTCTTTTCAAAAAAATATCAACTCAAATCTATAATTCCCTTTACATCTAAAAATAATCCAAAAAACTTTCAGTTCGAGTACTTACGCAAATTTTTAGGAACAAACCACTCCCTGTTATCAAATCCCAGCGGATAAAGCCTTACGTTATGGAATCTTCTATGTATGGCCACGGTGGATTTTCTCGCGAACAGGAATGTGTACGGCTGTTCTTCGTGCAGAATCCTTGAGAACTCCTCGTATTTCTTTATCCGCTCCGGCCTTGAAAATTCCTCTCTCGCCTGTTCAATCAGGATATCCGCGCGGGGGTTTTTAAAGCCAACGAAATTCGAGCCCTCCTCGGCCTGGGAAGAATGCCAGAGCTGGTAGGGATCGCTTTCCACCCCCAGGCTCCACCCAAGGGTCACGGCATCGAATTTTCGCTCTGTTATGCTCTGGATGAAAACCGCCCACTCTATTTTTCTTATGCTCATCTCGATGCCGGAGAGGGAAAGCTCCTCTTTCAGTATGGTAGCTATTTTCTCGCCGGTTTCAGAGCCCGTGGGCAGCAGAAACTCGAAACGGAAAGAAACGCCGTCTTTGTCCCTTATTCCATCACCATCGCTGTCGCGCCACCCCGCTTCATCAAGAAGCGCCCTTGCCTTTTGCGGGTCATAGGCATAGGGCTTTACGTCCTTTGGATATTCCGGGCCATTTACGTAAAAAGTCGTAGTTACTATCTCCCCGAGACCCAGGAGAATTTCTCTCAGGATAGTTTCCCTGTCGACAAAATGGGTCATCGCCCGTCTCACCCTCTTATCGCTGAAAAAAGGCTTTTTCAAATTCCACCCTATGTAACTGTAACCCGGGGTCGTATAGGAGGCCTTGTAGAATTTTTTTCGAAACGATTCCCCGCAGCTCTGCTTTGACCACTGAAGCGGAAGAAGACCCCCAAGATCAAGCTCCTGTTTTTTAAGGAGCTGAAGCTTAACGGTGGGATCGAGCACGATTTTGTAGACTGCTTCGCTTAGCCACGCGGGCTCACCCCAGTAATCAGGATTTCTCTTTACCCTGATTTCCCTTCCGGTCTCCCAGTGCTCAAAGACGTAGGGCCCTGTCCCCACGGGGCTTCTGCCGGCGGGGTTTGTGTTGAAATCTCCTTTCCCGAACACGTGTTTCGGCACTATGGGAATTCCGCCGCAGAACTCAAAAGCGCGGAAGTAGGGTTTTCCGTACTCGCATCTTACAGTGTGGGAGTCAATTTTCGTATAGGACTTTACATCCTGATAATAGCTTTGGAGGTGAGCGGCGAGGACTTTCGGATTTCTGACGGAGTCATAGGAAAAAACCACGTCATCGGCGGTAAAGGGAGTGCCGTCGTGCCATTTCACGTCTTTTCTCAGGTGAAAGATATAGGAAAGCCGGTCCTCGGAAACTTCCCATGATTTGGCGAGCAGGGGCTTGAATTCAAGGGTTTCGTTGTCCCTTCTTATAAGCGTCTCATAGATTCCGCCGTTAATGATACCTTCGTAAACATCCGTGGCTATAACGGGGTTAAGGGTGGCTGGTTCCTCGCCAAGTTCCCTTATAAGCGAACCTCCGGCGGAGAAAGTCCCGGGATCCGCGTTGCCCGCAAGGGCGGCGTTATCGTTTTTATCCTGACAATCCGTGTTTCGGGAGCACCCGGCCAAAAGAAAACCCGCGGACGCGATCAGAAACGCGAGCACAAAAAGACGTAAAATTTTCTTCATGAATATTTTCCGCGATCAGCTTCAATCAGCTTCGCGGTCAGGCATCAGATTATGAATCCGTTTTTTCGTCTTTTTTCATAAAGGCCGTCAGTACGTCAATCGGAAGAGGCAGAATAATTGTGGAAGCTCTTTCGTTAGACGCCATATCGTGCATTGTCTGAAGGAACCTGAGCTGGAGAGAAACCGGGTTTGCTGACAGTATTTCCGAGGCTTCCGCGATCTTGGCCGAGGCTTGGAACTCCCCTTCGGCGTTTATTACCTTCGCCCTTCTTTCCCTCTCGGCTTCTGCCTGTTTCGCCATGGCTCTCTGCATTTCCTGCGGAAGGTCCACGTACTTCACCTCCACCATGGGAACCTTTATCCCCCAGGCGTCGGTCTGCTTGTCGAGAACCTCCTGAAGCTTGACGTTGAGTTTGTCCCTCTCCGCCAGAAGCTCATCGAGCTCCACCTGTCCGAGAATGCTCCTCAGAGTGGTCTGGGCAAGCTGGGAAGTGGCGTAGAGATAGTTTTCGACCTCCAAGATAGCCCTGCTGGGTTCAACGACCCTGAAATAGACAACCGCGTTTACCTTTACCGAAACGTTATCCTTGGTAATCACGTCCTGGGGAGGCACGTCCATGGTTACGAGCCTGAGACTGACTCTCACCATCTTCTCAAGAAACGGGATGACGACGATGAATCCGGGACCCCTGACTCCGATTATTCTGCCGAGACGGAATATTACTCCCCTTTCATATTCAAAGAGGATTTTAAGTCCCGAGATAATAATGAGAAAAACAATTACAAGAATTATAATCATGGTTATAGACATTCTTCGTTACTCCTCGCTTTCATAAGCGGCAACCTTGATGGTAAGTTCCCCGGTGCTCTCTATTACCTTTATTTTTTCCCCGGGTGAAAACTCTCGCCCGCCCGTCGCTTCCCAGTACTCTCCCCGGATGAAAACCTTTCCGCTTTTTTGAGACCAGGAAATAACCTCCCCCTTCTGACCCAGCATCCCCTCAAAACCGCCCCGAACGGGAACTCGGAACGAGTCTATCCCTAAATATACAATAAAAACCGAAAGCAATCCAATGCTTATGGCCACAGCCGCTATAGTTCCTTTGCTGACCCTGAGGTCCGAATCGGGCGTATCGAAAAGCAGGAGTCCTCCGAATACAAGACACCCAAGCGCCGCCAGACTCAAAAGGCCGTAACTCGTCACGTACACCTCCGATATTAAAAGCGCCGTGGCGAGGAAAAGCAGTATGAGGCCAGCGTAATTGAAAGGAAGAATCTGGAGGGAAACAAACCCGACAAGCAGGGAAATAAGCCCGGCGACGCCGGGGAAAATCATTCCAGGGTTGTAGAACTCAAGGAATATTCCGAGCGAACCCAGCGAGAGAAGCAGAAACGCTATGTCGGGGGTGCTCAGAACATTCACCACTTTCTGCCTGAGGCTCATCTCAAGGCGCTGGGTGTGGGCCCCGGCGGTCTCAAGACGGACGCTTCGGCCGTTTACCTTCACATCCCTTCCGTCTATTTCAGAGAGAAGGGTCGGAATGTCGGGGGATATGATGTCTACCACCTTTTTGCTAAGCGCCTCATCTGCGGTCACCGAAGCGCTTTTTCTCACCGATTCAACGGCCCACTTCGCGTTTCTCCCCCTTTCCTGGGCGATGCTTTCGATAAAAGACGACGCGAAATTCTCAATTTTTTCGTCCATCACATCAGGAGACTTATCATCCTTTTCTTCCGATTTCCCCGGGCCTTTCTGACCGCGTCCCAGCATTACGGGATGAGCGGCCCCTATGCTGGTTCCGGGAGACATCGCCGCGACATGAGCGGAAAGCGTGATGAAAACTCCCGCTGAAGTGGCCGTCGCCCCTCTGGGGTAGACATAAACGATTACAGGAACTTCGGAATTGAGAAGCATCTTCACTATGTCTTTCGTGGAACTTAGAAGTCCTCCCGGAGTATCCATTAAGATAAGGAGGGCTCTTGCGTCTTGTGCGCGCGCTTCTGAAAGAGCGGTTTTAATATAGTCGACCGTCGAGGGGTTTATCGAACCGTTTATCTCGATCTCGACTATTCTTCCCGCCCGCGGGGAAACTTCCCCCTCAGCGGCGGAAATCCGGTAGGACACCACACCGGAAAGAAGGAAAAGAAAAACTGAAATGTACAGATAAAAATTTCTGCTTGTTCGCGCCATAACCTTATCCTCGCCGGAACTCCCGGGTCGTGGAACCGAGTCCTAAGAAACACCGCGGATAATTCCGCGGAAACCTTTGACATTGCCTGAAGAAACAACGTATCATGTTTATCTTAAAATATTCTAACATAGATAATAAAGTCAGGCCGGAGCAGGCTTTGATCCTGCCGTTTCTTATCACGCAGAAGTTTACGATTCATGTCCAAGATAAAGTACACAACCAAAGAGCTTAAACGCCCCGACAGATTCAGGGAGTTCCTGGGGGAATCGCTTGAAAATCTCTCTAGGTACTTTAACAGGATACTTGTCGGCATAGGTGCCATAGTAGTGGTCCTGCTAGCTGTCTGTTTTGTTTCCTCCCAAGAGGAAGAAATAAACCTAATGGCAAACGAGCAGTTCCAGAAGGCCCTTAAGAGCTACGAGGGCGGAGAAATGGAAAACTCTCTTTCCCGGCTGCAAGCGCTGCGTGAAGAGCATCCCAAAGCCGATGTGTCGCTTCTGGCTCTTTACCAGATGGGGATGATCAATTACAAGCTCGGAAACTTTGAGGAAGCGACAAAACATCTTGAGCTTTTCCTCGACAAAGATCCAGAAGACGATATTTTCCGCGACGGCGCAAATGTCGTGATCGGACTGTCCGCTTTCAAACTCGAGAGATGGGACAAGAGCATAGAGCATCTCTCAGAAGTAGACGGGAGCACAAGTCCCTACTATGTACAAGCGAGAAGGCAGCTGAGTCTTGTGTATGAAAAAACCGGAGAACCCGAAAAAGCGGAAAAAATCCGGAGCGAAACGCCAAGCGAAGCTGCGCGATAAGCGGACCAAAGCCATCATAAAACCAAGCTACTAAGACAAGTATCTGCGTGGATCCGCCCGAGGCCCTTGAGAAAATCCGGGGAACAGTCGGGGAAACCGTCTTGGCCTGTTGTGGCATTCCTGTTGAACTTCTCGAGCCGGGACAAGGGACGGCGGCTCGGGAAGCCTGGCGCAGATTCCTTCACTCGACCATAGACCCACTCGGAAAACTTGTCGCAGAAGAACTCTCAGAAAAGTTCAAGTTTTCGGTGAGCTTGAATTTCGATAGCTTGATGGCGAGCGATATTTCAGGGCGGAGTCAAGCTTTTCAGAGCATGGTCGGCGGTGGTATATATGTTACAAAGGCCACGGTGTTGACAAGACGGCTTGAGGCTGATTAGTCGCAATGCTTAAGACTATCTGATTATGGCGGACAAGCTCCCGAGTGGGTAATTTGTTAATTGTCCAAGATTAGCTTAACGGAGGAGACGTCATGAAACGAATTTCTCTGATTTTACTTATATCATTCTGCACAATGGTTCCCGAGCTACAAGCAGAGATGAGTAAAGAAGAATTACATAAAATAGAAGAATTGCAGAAACAATTTGAACTTTTCACTGCCTGTAAACCAATCGACCTATTTGTAACAGACTTACCGCCAGATGCTAAAAAAATAAACCTGACGGAAAAAGCAACCCCTTATCAACTCCGAAGTGCAACACTTTCAAGAGCAAGAGATGATGCTCTCCGTGTATGGAAACAGTATAATCCTGCGGGCCTGGTTTAGCAAGAACCGGGATGGCGGTTGCCGAAGGGAGGGCTTGGCCCGACCGAAGGCAACCGCCATCACATCTTCCAAAAACCCCCAACCACCCCCACGTCAATTCCCATCTCAATCCCTCAGCACGAGGCCTCATTGAAAACCTCAGCCGGAGTCCTGTAATTCAAAACCTTCCGAGGCCTCCCGTTGAGCAGCTCTTCAACCCTCCTCACATCCTCCCCCAAAACCTCATGGAAATCAGTCGCCTTGGGAAAGTACTGACGAACCAGCCCGTTTGTATGTTCGTTGAGCCCACGCTCCCACGATGATACGGAGTCGCAAAGAAAAAACCCGTCCCAAGCTCCTGCGCTATCTTCCCGTGACCCGCAAACTCCTTCCCATTGTCAGAGGTGATCGTATGCACAACCTCCATGTAGGGCAAGAGCCTCTTTACCACCGCCCCTCCCACTTCCTCCGAACGCTTTGAGCATACAAGCTGAAGAATCGCGAACTTCGAGGACCGATCAACGATCGACACCAAAGCCCCCTTATGGCCAGCACCGACGATCGTGTCCGCCTCCCAGTCTCCCAACGACCCTTCTCCTGCGCTGCCCCCGGACGCTCGCTTATGTCGACACGGCCCGGTATATGCCCCCTGCCCGAATACTTAGACCCGCGAGCGTTGCGCTTCTTCCCCCGACGCCGCAGATGCTTGTAAAGATCTCCCCCATTGCGCTTGTCCTCCCACACGTGACGGTATATCCACTCCGCGCTTACCGAAACCACTTCATCGAGCCTGAGACGTCCCGATATCTGCTCGGGACTCCACTGCATGGCAAGCTTGCCCCCCACTATTGCCCACATCCGCCCGGTCATCTTGCGAGGCACGGACGATGTCTCGCTTCTGCGCTCCCACGCCATGCGCTGCGCCTGGCTGAAACGGTAACCCCTGCCGCCGCTGTTGCGCCGAAACTCCCGTGATAGGTTGAGGGGCTGCGACCGAGTTGCCTGGCAATCCCCCGGCATGAGAGTCCCTGCTTCCTGAGAAAGTAGACCTGCTGGCGCTCGGCAAAATCCAACTGCTTGTAACTTCCGGGCATGACAACCTCCTGTTCTTGTCTCGGAGATTGTCACCTTTGCATTGATGTTTTTACAATACGTTTGAGAAAAACCTCTGATCCCCTAAACTCAAACCTTAACCAAGGTGTTGCACTTCGAAGTTGAATGGGCCGAATCAAGGTTACGTTCCGCCCGTATTTTCAATGATAAAAGTGTTTACAAACTAAATGTGGTTATAAATGTGGTCGGAGATGCATTCAGTATAAGTCTTGGACTTATAAAAATCCTCAGAGATAAACACTTTCCGGAATTAGTTGGCATAGCATCTTCATGGGAGACAGGGGTGACTGGAACACACGGTGGAAGAGCGGACTTCATTTTATCATCTATTTCAGGATTGGTTGACGAGTTCTTGGTTGAGTATTTTAGAGTAAATGAAAAAGCCTGTAATAAAACTCGGTAAATAAATAGGAGTTATATACAATCCTACCAAACTATAATTTAGAGATATGATCCTACGTATAGTGTGGGATACAAAGAGGTACTTTCCTCCCCCTACCACTTAAAAAGTCTTTTATTTTCAGCAAGTCATAACTTTACAGTGGTGCCGAAGGCGATTGCTTGAGGCCGAGGCTTAATTGATCGCTCCCTTTACCGGTACGCACGCAAGGATTCTTCTTTTTTTACTATCATTTCGGGCGCAAATTCTAACGCTTCTTCGTAGCTTTCTGCCCAACGGAGTCCAACACCGTCGCATTCCACTGAGTATGTCGTTTCATTCGATTTCTCAATAATTGCGAAAAGTCCGCGCTTGTTGATTACCCGCGTCTTGACTTCGGACACCTTCTCCACAGTAAATTCTTGGCCGAGGTAGCTGAGTATCTCTTTCATAATCGGTTTCTCCTTATTCAAAAAACCATATCAAAAGTGATAACGGCTTTTTCCATACCCTTAAAAGTTCAATGATTTAAGGTAGTTAAATTTTTGTTGTGGTGCCGAAGGCGGGAGTCGAACCCGCACGCCCGTAGGGCACTACCCCCTCAAGATAGCGCGTCTGCCAGTTCCGCCACTTCGGCCCGAAGTCGGAGCGTAAAAGATATCACGCAAAGGATAGATTTCAAGCGCCAAACTTGCGAAGCCGCCCCGCGTGTGCAAGAAGAAGCGGCATTATTTCCGTCGCCTTTATTATCCCCAGATCACCGGACAAGCAGGACGATTCGGAAAAACCCGATACACCCTGTCCCCTGCAGTATTTCGAACTGATCATAAGAGGCACCGGATGCCAGCTGTGCGCTTTCATTGCCGACGGAGTCGAGTGGTCACCCGTAACGGCAAGAACATCAACCCCGAGTTCCGTGATCTCTGGCAGAAGTGAATCGAATTCCTCTATTACTCCCGCCTTCGCGCGGAAATCGCCGTCTTCTCCGTAACTGTCCGTCTTCTTTACGTGCATGTAGAAAAAATCATAGTTCTTGAAATTAAGAGAGAGCGTGTGAATCTCATCGCCTATCGAATCCCCCGAGACCTCTAGAACATCCATTCCGAGTAATTTCGATACTCCCCTGTACATCGGATAGGCGGCCACGCATCCGGCCCGAAGCCCGTAAGCCCCCTCAAAGGTAGGAAGGTCCGGCCGCACGGAAAAACCTCTTAAGAGCATGTAGTTAGCCACAGGCTCATCCCTTATTACTTCGCAGGCACGATCAATCAGCTCTCCTGCAATCTCAGCTGTCTTCTGGGAACCGTTGTTTTTCCCCCAAGGTCTGATAGGAGTTGCGCCTTCTGCCTGGGGATCTGTGTCGCAGACAAGCGCGTCTGATTCTGAAAACCGGTCGGGAAAGGAGAGGACCACTACGAACCTGTGCTCAAGACCGGGATAAAAACTTACCTTCACACCCGATATCTCCTTGACCGCTGATGAAATCCTGGAGATCACCCTCCTGTTCTCCTCCGTCTTGAGCCTGCCCGCCCTCCTGTCGGTAACGACGGGGACATCCCCCCCCTCGTATCTCACCGTGGCGAAGTTGCCCCTCACCGCCACATCCGACGGACCCAGCTCAACACCCAGACCCAGCGCCTCAAGCACTCCCCTTCCTATCTCGTTTCGAACGGGGTCATAGCCGAAAAGCGCCAGATGCGCGGCACCGCTTCCCGGAGTTATTCCCCTCTCAACGGGCACGTGCAGCCCCAGGGACGCGTCCGAAGAAATCCGGTCAAGATTCGGGGTTCGAGCCGCTTCGAGTTCCGTTTTTCCGTCAACCGGAAGCC
The DNA here is from genome assembly GCA_965229995.1 of Thermodesulfobacteriota bacterium. Taxonomy (GTDB): domain Bacteria; phylum Desulfobacterota_D; class UBA1144; order Nemesobacterales; family Nemesobacteraceae; genus Nemesobacter. The sequence continues at coordinate 994,956 of OZ245933.1, forward strand.
CCCCGAGTCCGTCAAGAACGCAGAGAACTATCTTTGAAGAGTTTTTCTGAACGAGTTTTGAAACCAGATCCTGCATTTTTCCGCCTTGTACGCTGTTTAGATAGAGACTAAGTTAAGGGTCCTTAAGTTCTATTTCGATTCCGTCATACGCCGGCTCTATATGATCCGGAAGCTCCGCCAAGAGCTTCTCATACTCAAGCTCATGTCCCATGTGGGTAAGAAGAGCCCTTCTGGCTCCCAGTTTCTCTATTTCACCTACTGCCTGTTCTATGTTGAAGTGGGCCCTGTGGGGTTTGTACCTCAACGCGCCGAGTATCAGGAGATCAAGCCCCGAGAGCTTTTCATAAGAGCTCTCAGGTATGGCGCTGCAGTCCGTAAGGTAGGCGAAAGATCCAATCCTGTAGCCGAGTATCTTCCAGTTGTGGTGATAGATATCAATGGGCTCTATAGTGATTTCCTCGAACTTGATTTCCCCGTTTACCTCTTTGAAATTCAGCCTTGGTTTTCCTCCCGCAGCGGGGAAAGAATCGAATATATAGGCGAAATTCCGCTTTATGTTGGTAATGGCGCACTTGTTTGCGTAACAGTCTATGTCCATTGCATTCATGAAGTTAAACGCCTTAAGATCATCTATTCCGTGGGTGTGGTCGGCATGGGAGTGGGTATAAAGAACAAGATCAATCCTGGTTATCCCCTCCCTCAGGGCCTGGGTCCTGAGATCGGTTGACGTATCGACAAGTATTTTTCTTCCGGCCACCTCAACAAGCACGGAACTTCTCGTACGTCTGTTTTTAACATTGTCCGATGTGCATACATCACATGGGCAGCCCACTATGGGAACGCCGGTTGAAGTAGCACATCCAAGTACTCTGACCTTCATAGAACACGCCAAACATGGTAGAATTAATGTTGTAAGAACATACATAAAATCTTCCGAAAATAAATTTAAGACGGCGTAACTACACAATATAGTTTCTGCTTAAAGTGAAAAGTCGCATAAAATTCTCTCCTTTTCTCATAGCGTTTATCTGCCTGTTTGCCCTTTCTCCGGCAGTGGCGAAGGGAAAAAACGAGGCGCTTTACGAAGAGACTTTCAAGCTTTACCGACAGCTTGAATCAAATTCCGAAAAAGCCAAGAGAAGCGAAACCTGGGATCTTGTGGGAAACACTTTCTACAGAATATACTCGCAGGACCCGGACTGGAAAAACTCCCCGCTCTGTCTCTTCGTCGCAGCCAGGGTCTACGAGAAAAAGTCCCTGAGATTTAACTCGCCGAAAGACTCAGAAAAAGCTCTTCTGTACTCGCGGGAATTCATAAAAAGATACCCAAAGGACAGCCTGGCCGACGACTCGTGGCTTCAGGTGGGCAGAATTCTTGAACGCGGGGGGAAGAAAACAGAAGCCGCCGCGGCATACCGGGAAATTATCGACGGAATGGAGGAATCAGACACTCACGATATCGCCAAGAAAAAACTCGCGACGCTTTCGGGAAGAACCACCCCCAAGAAAACAAGACCTGCTGTGCGCGGGAAAGTCCCGCCTAAGCCATATCCCAAAGGTTATGCCGTCATAAAAAAAATAAGGCACTGGTCAACGGATGATTATACGCGGGTCGTAATAGAGACCGACAAGGATGTGAAGTACTCATCCAGGATGCTCCGTCCCGACCCTGAACTCAAGACCCCTCCCCGTCTGTACGTGGATCTTGAGAAAACCGTCCTTGACCATTCGATCAACGTCGAACCAATTACCAAGGGACTTCTTGAGAAAATAAGTTTCGCGAGCAACCGCCCGGGAGTGTCCCGCATAGTGCTTTACATAAAAGATCTTGAAAGTCACAAGGTTTTTTCCCTGAAAAAATCAGAACAGAACCCGTATTTTCGGCTCGTGATGGATATACAGGGGAAAGGAGCAAGACCGGACAAGATATTCGCGAAGGACACTCCTTCATACAACAGGCAGGGACCCTCGCTTCGATCCAAGATTCCCGAAGGAGAGATAGCAAGCCTCAAGCAGGCTCTGGGACTTAAGGTCAGGACCATCGTGATCGATGCGGGTCACGGAGGACATGATCCCGGAGCGATAGGTCCAAGCGGCCTCAAGGAAAAAAACGTGACGCTCAGAATAGCCAGAAAACTCAGGCAAAGGCTTGTTGAAGAGGGGAAAAGTTTCGGCATAGAAAACGTCTACCTTACAAGAGACGGCGACAGGTTCATCCCTCTTGAGGAACGCACCGCCATAGCGAGAAAAAGAAAGGCCGACATTTTCATATCAATACACTGCAACGGGGCAAGAACGAGAAAAGCGCATGGAATAGAAACCTACATACTGGGTTTTACAGACGACCAGACATCCCTGCAGCTCGCCGCCCGGGAAAACGCCACTACGACCAAGGGACTGCACGACCTTCGCGGAATACTGAAAGACTACATACTCAGTTCCAAGAAAGAGGAATCTCAGCAGATCGCAGGTTACGTGCAGAAATCCATAATCCAGAACGTTTCCGTAAAGTACAAGCACATAAAGAACAAGGGAGTGAAAAAGGCTCCTTTCGTAGTGCTGATCGGCGCGGACATACCGAGCCTGCTGATTGAGACCTCCTTCATAACGAATCCCAGAGAGGAGAGAAGACTTAAGAGCGAAACTTACATAGAAAGAATAGTGAACGGAATAATTCTGGGAATAAAGCAGTACTCGATGCAGAGCCAGAAAGTCTCCTGAAACACTACGTACTTATGGAGAGTGTAAACAATCAGATCGCGAAAATATTCGCAAGGATAGCCGATTCTCTTGATATCCTGGATGAAAACAGCTTCAAGATAAACGCCTACAGAAAAGCTTCGCGCAATATCTCCTCGATGTCGGATTCTCTTGAGGAATTTGACGGTGAGAAGGAACTCTCAACGATACCGGGAGTCGGAAAGGATCTTTCGAAAAAGATAATCGAGCACCGACTTACCGGAAAGATCGCCTACCATGAAGAGATAAAAAAGCAGGTTCCCGACGAACTCGCAGAACTTCTCGAAATAAGGGGAATCGGCCCCAAATTTCTCCGCACCCTGGTAAAACACTTCGGGGTAAAGGATATTGAAAGCCTGAAAGAAACCATCGGCAATCCGGATATTTTTGAGTTAGAGGGCATAGGAGTAAAGAAAATCGCGCAAGTGACCCGCTCGATAGAGATTTTCGAGGGCGGAAAAAAAAGAATGAGACTCACCGAAGCCCATCCCCTGGCGACATTCATAAAAGAGGAAACGGAGAAAATCCCGGGCGTCTTGAAAGCGCAATTAGCCGGTTCGCTCCGCAGGATGAGGGAAACCGTAGGAAACATAGACATAATCGCTTCGGCAGATGATGTAGCGGGGATAGCCGAACAATTCATAGGCCTTGACTTCGTTAGGGAAGTTCTCCGCAAAACCGAAAACAGCGCACAGATTCTTACGGAAACCGGGGTAAGAACCGATCTTCTGGTCGTAGAGCCCCATTGCTACGGTTCCGCGCTTCAATACCTCACAGGCTCGCATTCCCATAACGCAAGAATAAGAGAAATCGCAGCGGCTAAGGGTCTTGAGACGGAGACCATGGGTATCCGCAACCGGGCGGGGTATTTTTCCTCCGAAGAAAAAATCTACGAATCCCTGGGACTAAAGTATATTCCCCCCGAAATGCGTGAAGACCGCGGAGAGATTGAAGCGGCGCGCGACGGGGAACTTCCCCCGCTTCTCGAAAAAGACGATCTAAGGGGAGATCTTCACACTCATTCGACCTGGAGCGACGGAGCTTCAACCCTCCGCCAGATGGTGGATAAGGCGGCCTCGCTCGGCTACGAATACATAGCTATAACCGACCACTCGCCCTCCTCGAGAATCGCAAACGGGCTCAGTATCAGCAGGCTCCGGCAGAAAAAAGAAGAGGTCGAGAAAATAAATGCAGAGGGAAGAGCAATAAGGGTGCTTATGGGTTCTGAGGTTGACATACTGCCGGACGGTTCCCTTGATTATCCCGATGAAATACTCGGGGAGCTTGATTTCGTCGTCGCGTCGGTTCACAGCTCTTTTTCGATGGAAAAGGATGAAATGACAAAAAGAATATGCGGCGCCTTAGAAAACCCCAACGTAGACGCTCTCGGACACCCGACCGGAAGGCTTATAGGACAGAGAGAACCCTACAAAGTCGATATAGACGCCGTTATTGAAACCGCCGGGAATTACGACAAAGCACTTGAGGTAAACTCATCGTACAAAAGACTCGACCTTAAAGATACCCACGCTAAAAAAGCCGTGGATGCGGGAGTGAAAATCATAGTATCCACTGACGCTCACAGAACGCAGCACCTTGAAAGAATAATCTTCGGGGTCGGTACGGCAAGACGCGGATGGGTAAAGAAAACGGATGTCGTAAACACTTACGGTCTTCGTGAACTACTTAAATGGCTTGCGAGCCACGGCTCATAAAATGCCCAGACTCACTAAAAAACAGGCCCGGGCGGAAGTATCTCGCCTGAGAAAGGAAATAATCCGCCACGACCACCTGTACTACGCGGAGAGCAACCCTGAAATCCCCGATGCCGATTACGACAATCTCATGAGAAGGCTCATAGAACTTGAGCGGGCCCATGATCTGGCCGTCCCCGATTCCCCTTCCCAGAGAGTCGCCGGAGCGGTCTCGGAGCAATTCAGTCCCTTCGCTCACATAATCCCCATGATGAGCATTGATAACGCCATAAACGAGGACGAAACCAGAGAATTTGATAAACGGATAAAGAGATTTCTAAAGATCGAAGACGAAATAGAATACGTCCTGCAGCCTAAATTCGACGGAGTCTCGGCATCGCTTACCTATGTTGAAGGAGCGCTGCTCTACGGCGCCACGAGAGGCGACGGAAAAACGGGAGAGGAAATAACGGCAAACGTAAAAACCATAAGGTCAGTCCCCCTGGCTCTTTCGGGGCGAGGCCGAAAGCCGAAACTGGTCGAGATCAGGGGGGAAGTTGTATTTCCCCGAAGCCTGTTCGCGAAACTGAATGAAGAGCTTAAAAAACTTAATGAGAAACTTGAAAAAGAGAGTGTAACTTCCCTGAAAGGAAATCAAAAACCGAAGGCTCCTAAGATGCCGTTTAAAAACCCGAGAAACGCCGCTTCAGGATCGCTTCGTCAACTCGATTCCTCCGTAACAGCGCGGCGTCCCCTGCACTTTTACGCCTGGGGAATAGGCGGCTGTGATGGGGTGGAATTCAGAGACGAGCTTGAAATATGCGAGGCTCTTCGTAAATGGGGTTTCAGCGTTGAAAAGCCCGCGGACTGCCGGGACATTGACGAGGCTATTGAGTACGGAAGAGCCCTTGAGCAAAAAAGAGACTCCCTTGATTATGAGATCGATGGAGCGGTTGTAAAGGTAAAAAGCAGGGGACGGCAGAAACGCCTGGATACAACGGCAAAATACCCTCGCTGGAGCCTGGCCATAAAGTTCCCTCCGAAGCAGATAACCACGAAAGTAATGGGAATAACGGTCCAGGTAGGGAGAACGGGACATCTCACCCCCGTAGCGGAACTCGAGCCCGTAAACGTATCCGGCATAGAGATAAAAAGGGCATCTCTTCACACAGAGGACACGGTAAGGAAAAAGGACGTGAGAGTCGGCGATACAGTAGTCGTACAGAGGGCGGGAGAGGTTATACCGGAGGTGGTGGAAGTAGTTCCCTCGCGGGAAAGAGGAAAAGAACCTTTCTCCATGCCGCAAACCTGCCCAAGCTGCGAAACCTCTGTTGAGAGGGAAGGCTCTTTTCACCTGTGTCCGAACATTTCCTGTCCCGCGCAGATCAAGGGAAGAATAAGTCTTTTCGCTTCAAGAAACGCTTTTGACATAGAGGGGCTCGGAGAAAAAAAGGTGGAGCAGTTAATAAATGAAGGGATTCTGCGGAACATAGCGGATATTTTCACTCTCAGAAAGGAGCAGCTTCTCGGACTTGAGGGGTTTGCGGAGAAATCCGCCGGAAAACTCCTCGAGCAGATAGAAAAGAGCAGGAATATAAGTTTTGAAAGATTCATAAACTCTCTTAGCATAAAACACGTGGGCACGAGAACCGCACAGGTGCTTGCGCGAGAATTCAGAACACCTGAGAATCTCATGGGAGCCACAGGCGAAGATCTTCTCCGCGTAGACGGCGTCGGCGGGGAACTTGCGCAAAGCATACTGAAATTCTTTGAGGATCCCGAAAGAAAAAGAGTGGTGGAAGCACTTCTGCATCAAGTAAGGATAGAAAGAGAACCCGAGCCGTCCGGGGAAAACGAAAAAATGGCCGGAAAAACCTTCGTGCTTACAGGAACTCTTTCTCTCCCTCGGGAGCAGGTAAAGCAGGAGATTGAGAGGCTCGGCGGAAAAGTCGTTAACTCGGTATCCGGAAAGACGGATTTTCTGGTCTCGGGAGCAGATCCAGGAACCGCGAAACTTCAAAAAGCCGGTGAGCTTGGAACGGATATCATTAACGAAGAGCAGCTAAAGAAGCTTATAGGGCTTTAGTTGCGTGTCTTTGCCTGTATACCTCGTAGAGAAAAATCCCCGCTGCAACAGAAGCGTTTAGAGACTGCACTTTCCCCTCTCTGGGAATGGAAAGAAGGAAATCACACCTCTGCTTTGTCTTGCTTCGCATTCCCTTGCCCTCGTTTCCTATCACCACAGCGATATCGAGCGAAGCGAAGTCGCAACTGCAGACCTCATCCTTGGAATCGGCATCGGCTCCGGCGATCCAGACCCCTTTTTTCTTAAGAGAATCAATCACCCTGCCAAGATTTGTCTCCTGGGCGATTCTTATGTTGGCTGAAGCACCGGAAGAGACTTTCATCACGGTGGGATTTACATCACATGCCCGATCAGCGGGTATCACGATTCCATGGACTCCGAGAAAATCCGCTGTCCTTATTATGGCGCCTAGGTTCTGGGGATCTTCCACATGATCCAGAATCAGAAGGAAAACCTTCTCCTGCCTTTTCCCGGCCACCTCGAGCATATCTGCAACTGAACTGTAGGCAAAATCCGAGATTTCAGCCGCGATACCCTGATGGTTCGGGCTTTTGCATATACCGGTAATCGCGTTTTTGGGAAGCTGGGAAAGTTTTATGCGGAATTTCTTAATCGATGCGTTCATCCGCGGGTCAGAAGAAACGTCGAAATTCTCCGAAACCATGATTTTCTTTATCTCCTGGGGAGAATTGCGGATAAGCTCGGCAACGGAATTTTTGCCGTAAACAATCAATGTGGAGTCGCCCGGCTCACGAAATTCTTCTTTACGTAGTTAATTTTGTACCATATGTTGTCGTTAATCCACTTGGCATCCCACCACTCAAGCGGCCTCACCGGAACTCCCTGAACGTAAACTCCGAAATGGAGATGGTCTCCCACGGCAAGCCCGGTAGTGCCCGTTCTGCCTACATAGTCTTTTTTCCCCACGCTGTCTCCAACGCTTACATCCATCGAACTCAGATGGGAGTAAAGCGTCATAACACCCATGCCATGGTCGACGATAACCGTATTGCCGTATATACCGAGGTGTTCGGCAAAAACCACCACTCCGCTGTTAGAGGCGGGAACAGGGCGTTTCCTGGTAACCGAAAGGTCGTAGCCGAGGTGATACTGCCTGTCGATGATGCTACCGTCCATTACATACTTCCTGTGATCCGCAAACGTCGCACCTACCTTGGAATTGGGGAGCTGGTTGAATTTTCCTTCCCAGAGAATTCTGTCTCCGCTTTGCATTCCGATCTCATATATCCTGTTATCGTTTTCTTTTCTGGTCTCACTGTTGATCTTGAGAAACGCTTTGCGAAAATCAGGTTCCCCGCCATCCGTCACCGAGGGATAGCCGTAGACCTTGTTGAAAAGCGGAAGGACCTTCTTTCTCAAAAACCCCTCGGAGAGGTCTATTTCGTCTTTTACGTAAGACACTTTTAGAAGCCGGTAATGAACGGATTCCCTGACTTCGTTGCCGGCCGCATCGGCTGCAAAAATTTCTATCTTTTCACCCTTGGCGGCATTGTACGGATAGGCGAAAAAGGCAAGGCGTATCAGGGGGTCTTCGAAGTACCCGCCGTAGCCTTCGAAAAAAAGGTCTTTTATTTCAACGCCGCTTGAAACCGTGTCCTCGGAGATCTTGTATACGACAACTCCCGCACCCCCGTGTCTTATATACTGCATGGGTGAGAGTTCCTGCATCTCGGGAGGGATAAAATCGAGAGTGACCTTCTGGCTGAAAACGGCTTTTCTTCCTGAAAAAAGGCCGTTCATGAAATGGTCAGTCGCCTCTATGAAAAGTTCCGATTCACCACCTTTTATGCCAAGTTTCTCAGGGTTAATGCTTACGCTCAGCACATCGCTTTTAGTTCCCTTCTTATACTCTTTTTCAACAAGAACGGATTCCCCGTAGACGTCAAGCAAATAGATGCGTACTTTGGAAAGCCCAGTCCCCTTATCGGACACTGTTACCTCAAAGGGCTTTGTGCCAAGATTCTTGATATCCCGCTCAATGGATATTACGGGAGGACTCATCTCGGCAATGGAGATAACTTTTATGAGTGCAAGGATCAGAAGCAAAATCCCAAAAACAGCGGCAACCTGTTTTCCGGATACTTGTAACATTTAAAACACCCTCCTTTGAGCTATGGTAGCATCAGGTTCGCTTTTCATACCAGAAAGAACAACCCCGATAGCGTAAGTGAATCAGACAGAAAGTTTTATCTCCAAACCGCCTCAGGAAACTTAAAATCACCCCCTGGCGCGATCCGGTTTTACGGGCAAAAACCCCCGGCAACCAAAACAGTCCCGTGAACAGAACCTCTCGGGCAGCTCAAGTGAGTCCTGTTTTTATTTGGTGGCTTTTAAGTATAATAGGCTTGGTAGGAAAATCCAGATCCTTTAGCGTGACCGAAAAGAAGCTCCCTGCGTTTTCACCAAAGAAAAAACAGTGCGTCGAAGAACCATTTTTTTTATATTGGCGGCAGTAATTTCCGTCCTTACCCTGGGGCTTTTTCTGTTCTCCCAGACCGAGCAGAGCCACCAATACGCAAGAAACCTTATAGAGCAAAGGCTTAACTCGATTCCCAATTTCCACATCAAGCTTGGAAATATCAAAGGAAGCATAATCTCCACAATGGAGATAGACAATATTGAAGTGAAAATAGCCGGGGAGCCCTTTATGGAGATCGAGAAACTCTCAACGAACTATTCAATCCCCCTTCTGTACTCAATAATCTCGAGCAAGAAACTTCATTTATCAAACACGCAGATATCCGGTCTGAAACTCCTGATTGAAAAGGACCGCCGCGGAGTATGGAATTTCAAGAAACTCAAAAACGAAGACAAAACCGCCGAGCGCCCGCAGCAGCAAAGAATAAGTCTCATTTTCACTAATAACAGAATCCGCGATTCCCGCGTTTCCATCAGCGATCATACAAAAGACAAAGTGTGGGAGTTTGACTTCGTGGAGGAGTCGTTTTTCTCCATAAACATCATCGAACTGACGAAAAAACTCGAGATTGACGCCAAGGATGTAAATTTCAACTACGTGTCCCCCACAATCAGGATAAGGAATCTCAGGGGGGAAATCGATATAGCGTCCTGGGACTGTGTATTCAAGGACGCGGGATTTAAGGTTGAGAACATACCGCTTAGGGGAAGCGGCATCGTAAGAAACCTGAGAGAACCCGAATTTGACATGACCGTTTATCTCGACGCGCTTGGAATAAACGGAAAGGGAGAGCTTAACCTCCAGGCAAAAACAAAGGTCAAGATGCACTCCCTTGATAACATGGCAGGCACGATGGAAGTCTCGACCCGGGATTCGTTTCTTAACGGAGAGCGGCTTTGGACAGAGCTTGAACCGGTCAGGATTGACGGGACAAAAACCCATATAGAGGGAACGGTAGGCGGGGGGTTCGGAGAATCCCGCTTAAAAGGGAACGTCGACTTTAAGAAATGGCTCGCGGGGGGAGAGAAAAACTGGTTTGACTTCGCGGTAGAGCTAAATGACGCGAACACAGATGAGCTGACCGACATACTTAACCGCTGGCCCTACCCGCTTAAATTCGGAAACGACTCCAGGCTGAACTCGAATTTGAGAATAAGCGGCAACTGGACGAACACGGAGACCTATTCTCTTCGGATTGAATCCGATTATCTTGACGTAATCGACGGTGAGCAAAGTAACCTTCGGATCGGAGGTTATCTGACGCTTAGAAACGACGGTACGGATTTTGATCTCAGTTCAAAAGCAAACGGGTTCAGGCTAAAGTTCGAATTCCCAAACGTGTCGCTTGATAACTACGTGTCCGGAAGCGCGACCTTCGAGGGAGCAATACCAAAGAAAGGCAAATTCTCTGAAGACGCTGACTTGCGCGTGAACGCCGACCTCAAAACGGACAAATTTCATGTAATAAACAACATCAACTCCCAAATAGACGCCAGAATTGAAAAAGGAACCCTGACGATAAACAGACTCAACGTCTTATCCGATGAATTTTCCCTGTCAGCGGAAAAAACCAAAGAAACACAGAAGGGCCTTGACTGCGCTTTTGAATTCGCGGCGCGAGACCTGGGTTTTCTCTCTGAGATTAACGAAAGGATCCCCCTGCTTCTAGGGGCAATAATCTCGAGCGGAAGAATCAGCGGAAGCGTTTTCACTCCATTTATCAAGGCGACCTCGCGCGTAGAGAACTTCGCCTATAAAAAAGATTTCCTTGCTCAGGACATGTCCGTTGAGTCAAGTACACGGATTGATTTCAAAAACACGCCCGCGGTGTCGCTTGATATAAACCTCCGGGGGCAACGAGCCCGTGTTCTTGGCAATTCCTCGGACACGATTGAAGCAAGGTTGCGGGGAACGGAAACGGAGGTTGAAATAAGAGCCCTTTTGAGCAAGAAAAATGGTGCCTTCGCCTCTTCAGAATTTAGTGTTAATGACCTCTTTGGCCATGAGAAAAAACTAAGGGTGACATACCTTGAAGGCCTAATAAACGAAAAGCAGTTTGAAAGCAAGGGAGATATCTTCCTTGAGATATCTTCGGACAGAGCAAGGCTGCATGGAGATGAATTCCTATACGGAGAGGGCAAAATCACCGATTTCCTGGGAGAGATAAATAAGAAAGAAAAGACAGTCGAACTGCGGGCGGACATGATGAATTTCAATCCCCTGATCATATCGAAGATTCTTAATTTCAAACACCATCCGGAAGGAACGTTTAACGGAAAAGTCAAAGTCAGCGGTTCTCTTACCGCTCCTTCCGTGCAGGCCGAAGTAAAGTCGGACGGTCTCTTCCATAAAATCCCGGGGGGCGGAGAGATGGAAATCAAGCTCCAGGGGAAGAAAGGAAACTTTTCCTTGACTTCGCATCCTCGACGGATCAGGGAAAGAAACTCGGTTTGCGGGGAGACCTGCTGGTTTCAAAAAACGCCCAGAACCTTGTCGAGGCGATAAAGGGAACTTCAGTGGACCTTGAATTGACGTCGGAGGGATACAGCCTCGATTTTTTGAGAATTTTTTCAACTTCCATAGAGAAAATCGAAGGTAGCTTTTCATCCAGCGGTCTTTCTCTTGGTGGCACCTTATCCAAACCACGGGTAAAGGGAGATCTAGAAATAGATAACTTGAACCTCTTTTTAACCCAGCTCAGAAACAACCTGTTCACGCAACACGCCAAGCTTTCGTTTAACGGCGCGAAAATGACCTTACCAAGAACGGAGTTTCGCTCAGAAACGGGCAAAGCCTACTTGAGGGGCAAAATGAACCTCTCTGATCTCACTTACCACGCGGATCTTGAGATGGAGAAAATCCGTTTCAATCCCCACTCAATAAAAACGGACCTGTCCGGCAATCTCAAGATAGAAAAGAAAGATGAATTTCTGAGAGTAAAGGGAACCACGAAGGTCACGGCGGGTAGAATTCGTCTTTACCCCGACAGACTGAAGAGCGTAAAGGATATCAGCTTCATAGACAAAACCGAGAGCTTCACCGACGAGTTTTCACTTGAAACACAAAACCAAACCGGTTTTTACAGAGAAAAAACCGCAATGGATATCTCGGTTGACATATCTTCGGGTACATGGATAAAAACCAAGGAAGCCAACTTTAACACAAGAGGAAAACTGAGACTTAAGAAAGAACCGGGTGCGGATCTTAACATGCAGGGAAACATAGTGTCATCCGAGGGATATTACACGGTCTTCGGAAAACTCTTTGACATAGAGGACGCAGCGCTTAATTTTACGGGATCAACCCAGAATCCCGCTCTTAACGTTAACGCATATTACGATGTCGGTGATGTTGACGTGTACGTAAATGTTACGGGAGATTTAGGGGAGCCGGACCTCTCCCTGTCAAGCAACCCGGATCTTGAAGAAATTGACATAATTTCCTATATAGTTTTCGGAGCTTCAAGCAACAGGCTTCAGAACAGACAGAGGGCGTTTGTGGGGAAATTCGCGACGGCAATTGCCGCCGGCGGAATCTCCGAGATGTTAAGCTCGGAGATAGGACTTGACCTTCTGAGCATCCAGGAAGGAGAACGGGGATTTGAGGACAGCACACTCAAGGTCGGTTCCCACGTGACAAGAGATATTTTCGTCGGTTACGAAAGATCGCCCTCTTCGACCTCCATTGACCAGACGGCGCAGATGCGAAACAAGCTGAATCTTGAGTGGAAACTAAACAAAAGATTCTCCGTAGAAAGTCAGATGGGGGGAGAAAATCCCGGAGTCGACTTTTTCTACAATTTTAATTTCTAAAAAGCTAAACTTCGGGGAATTCATCCCGGAGCGTATAGCGGAGAAACGCAATGAACGAGCAAAAACCGATCGTAGCCATAGTTGGAAGACCAAATGTCGGCAAGTCCACTCTTTTTAACAGAATAATAGGGTGGAACAAAACGATAGTAGAGGACGTCCCGGGCGTAACAAGAGACAGGGTTTATGAAAATACCCGATGGAAGGAAAAGGAGTTTGCTCTCGTTGACACCGGGGGTCTTTACCTCGGCGAAGATGACGAAAACTATTCGCTCATAAAAGAGCAGATAGACGTGGCTATTTCTGAAGCGGACCTCGTGGTGATGCTTTTTGACGGTCAGGACGGGGCTTTGCCCCAGGATTCAGAGATAGTGCGATATCTTCGAAAAACCGAAAAAAAAGTCATTTATGCCGTGAACAAGATCGATCATGGGAATATAAAACAGATACTCAAGACATACGAATTCTACGGGGCGGGCACAGATGAGTTCATGCCGATTTCCGCGCTTCACAACAAAAATATCTACGAACTCGTGGAGCAGATCGCTTCCTGCATAGAAACTTTCAGACAGCCGGAAGAAGAATCGGAAGAGTCTGGGGAAATTAGAATCGCCGTTATCGGCAAACCCAACGTGGGAAAATCCACTCTGGTGAACAGGATACTCGGAGAACACAGACTCATAACAAGTCCCACTCCGGGAACGACCCGTGATTCCGTGGACTCCATTTATGAAAAAGACGGGAAAAAATATGTTTTTATCGATACCGCCGGGATAAGAAGAAAGTCAAGAATAGACGCTCCCGTTGAAAAGCACAGTGTATTTCGGGCCATAAAATCCATCGAAAGAGCCCATATAGTGCTGCTGCTGATAGACGGGCAGGAGGGTCCAACCCACCATGACTCACGCCTCGCGGACCTGATAAAGGGCAGAAACAAGGCCCTTATAATACTGCTTAACAAATGGGATCTCGCCCCCGAAGACATAGTGGAGCCGAAAGAGGTTGAAGAGATAATAAAGGAGAAGCTAATCGGGGTGGATTACGCTCCGATGCTCACAATCTCTGCGCTTACGGGCAAAAGGGTTGATAGAATCTTTGACGTCATCGAGCGCGTGGAAAACAATTTCAGAAAAAAAATATCTACCGGGAAGCTTAACAGGTTTCTTGAAGATCTGACAAAGCGCCACCCTCCCCCGGTTTACAGGAGAAAGGAAATCAAGCTTTTCTACATCGCACAGCCTTTCACCGCAGCACCGACTTTCACAATTTTCACTAACTCCGCAAAGGGAATACCCGAGAACTACAGAAGGTTTCTTGAAAACCAGTTAAGGGAGTACGAAGATTTCGAGGGAGTTCCACTGAAACTTCTGTTTCGAGACAGAGAAGGAAAAGAAGTTTAGATTATCAAACTTCAAGGATTATTTTCTGTATGTCAGCCGTCCGATCGGCCGCAGAGCACATTTCCATCACCCTTCGCCGAGCGTTTCGGCCCATTTCACCCCGGGTCTCCGCATCCCGTGCAAGAATCGAGATACTCTTCCCGACCTTCTCAAAATCCCCGGGGCCACATAGAAAACCGGTCTCTCCGTCCTCTACGGCCTCCGCTATGCCACCTATCGAAAAACCCACGACGGGCAGAGCAAATGCCATCGCCTCTATGACGGACCTTGGGAAAGGATCGGGATAATTGGACGGAATCACGAAGAGGTCAAAATCCTTGAGATAGGGTCTTACGTCCTTTCTGTATCCTGTAAAGATGAAATTGTCCCGCACTCCGAGTTTCTCCGCGTAATCCTCAAGTTCCCGCAGATGGTTTTTCGGGAAAAACCACGGAGTATCTCCTACTATAACGAACTTTATTTTCTCCTTCATGCTCCCGTCTGAAACAAGACGGTGAGCGGTGTCCACGAAGTCCATGTAGCCCTTTCTCGGGACCACTCTTCCGGTGTTTCCCACAAGCACGGTATCGGAGGGTATGGAAAATTCCTCTCTAAGAGAACCCCGGACAGACTCCCTGTCGAAATCCGCAGGGTCAATCCCGTTATAGACGACGTGAACCTTGCTTTTTGCTCTCTCAAACGGCTTGGCCGTGGCTTGGGAAACGCATATTATCTTCTTCACGCATCGAAATCCCGAGAGCGTCTCCATGAGAAGCTTGAGGGACCGGGTCTGCTGTATGTTCCTTACGTGCCAGATAACGGGTTTTTTGTTTTTTCTTCCGATCAGAGTGCCCACAATCTTGGCAAGGGTTCCGTTGCAGTAGATAATGTCGATTCCGTTTGCCTTGACTATCTTCGGGGAACCACAGAGCAGGCGGATCATATTCACTATGTTTACGATTATGGAGAAACCTTTCAGCAGACCCGGGGCCTTTGTTGTATCCGCCACCATTGTTGATTTCTGTATGTTCTCGGGAAATCTGGGGTCAACTATAACGTTTTCAAAAATACCCTCGGACTTGAGGCTCTCAGAGAATATGTCGTGTTTTGGCACCAGGACAAACGGATTTATCTTTTTCCTGTCAATATACTTCAGTATGTAGAGGAGACTTCTTCCCGGTCCTCCGTCTCTTACGGAGTGATTGATGAAAAGCACATTTGTTTTTTTCATATCGGCGGATATTAGGGTATAATCCCCGGAGGGTTAGAGTGGGAAAGAGAAATAAACTAATACGAATTCCATATTGTCATTTACCGTAATCAAATTAAAAATTAGGGAATCTTAATGCAAACCAAAACCCGCGCAAGCGCGGTGAAAATCTACCTGTTTTTCCTTTTTATTTCCTTATTCGCAATTTCAGGATGTGGTCTGGATATTGATTTCGGAGGTGATGGGAATGGAACCGGCGTTGAAGGATCCGAGATCATAGAGGGGTTCATCATAGATATAATTCCGCAAAGAAATGACGAAGTTTCAAACCTCACTATAAGGGTTGTGAACAGGGAAACCTCCCAGGACTACCAATTGCTGAGAGACTGTAGGATAGGAGCTGGGAACTCAGAGGTAGAAGACCCAGAACAGATAACAGGGGCCACTGGAAGCTTTTGTGTAAAGGGTGATTTTGATCCCGAAGCCGAGTTTAGAATTTCTGAAATTGGGAGCGAAGACTCACCACTTGGGGTAAGAAAGATCGCTGTTTTCCCCGGAGCAATGATTGACATTGGAGATATTAGCCTGCGGGGTGGAAATATAGAGTACACAGAAGATATTAATATAGATTTCAATATGGATTTCCAAGGACGTGTCTCAACTAAAAACTGTCTTGATGCTACTGGGAGCATAGAAGTGGAAATTGATAGCAACAAAACAACAGATAACGATACAATAGAAGTACTTGTTCAGATAAAATCAGATACCGATATTCAGACAGCAAATTTTGAAAATCTTGGCTGTGACTCTATAACCGTAGGAGACAAAGTCAGAAAATTAGAAGGAATACTACTAGACGGTATCACCATCAAGGCAAATTTCATTGAAATAGAATGAATTGTGTTGATGTCTACTGACTCCCCCTCTCCTTATCTTCCCTCCACAGTCATCCGCGCCCTTTTCCTTCCTTTCTCCGTAAGAAACAGCTTTCCACCCGTGATGGCTATTTCTCCTTCCTGCCTTAGAAATCCGACCACTTTCGAGGCAAAGTCAGTGGACTGAAACATTCCCCTGCTGTCGGGATGGTTTTTTACAGTTTCCCCTTTTTCCTGGTTGTAAAGACTCACGAGAAGCGAGGCCTCGGCAAAATTCATCTTCTGTCTCCTTTTTTCTCTCATTATGCCGAAGAGCCCCCTTTGTGGAGAGAAAAGAAAAACCGCGAGAAAGAACACCCCGCACATAAAGGCCATGGAGCCCGCTATGCTCACGTCAAGCCAGTTGGCGACCCAGAATCCGGAAATGGCTGCCGAGATACCGAAGACCACGCTCAGAAAAATCATCCTGAAAAGCGAATCCGTAAGAAGGTAGGCGCAGCACGGCGGAATTACTATAAGCGCTATAACCAGTATCGAGCCCACGGCGTCAAACGCTCCCACGCAGGTAAACGACACAACCGCCATAAGCAGATAGTGAATCAGCCGGGGACGGAAGCCTATTGACGACGCGAAGCTCTCATCAAAGGTAGACACCTTGAGCTCCTTGTAGAAAAAGGAGATAAAAAACAGGGTTAAAAGAAGAATCGAGCCCATTACGTAAGCCGACCTGGGTCCCAAGTCCATGCCCGAGACAATCAACCGGTCAAAAGGTGCAAAAGCGATTTCTCCGAGAAGCACCGAGTGGATATCGATATGAACATTTCGCGCGTATTTTGAAAGCAGTATGACCGCCACACTGAAAAGAAACGGGAAGACAATCCCTATGGACGCATCTTTTTTCACTAACCTTGATCGGTTAACGGCCTCTATGAGTGAAATCGCGAGCACTCCGCTAGCGGCGGCACCTATTATGAGAAACGGCGAAGACAGATCCTTCACGAGGAAAAAAGCGAGTATTATGCCGAGCAGAATGGAATGGCTGATCGCGTCAGCCATCATTGACATTCTTCTTAGAACAAGAAACACCCCGGGTATGGAACATGAAGTCGCAACTATGATGGCCACAAGCTGTATATCAAACTGATGCGGGCTCATCTGCTCTTCCCCACCGGGGAGAACTTTCGAACCTCGCGAATACCGCTTGCGGTAAGACGCCAGTTCTCCTCTCCCGCCCTCTCCACGTATCCCGCCGTCTGCAGTTCCCAGAGACTCTTTTTAACGTTAAACCCCTTTTCGCTTCCAAGTGTAAGCAGTCTCTCAGAATGCGCGTAGCCGGGGTCGTCATGCTCAAGGGCAAGATTGTGGAGGGCTTTTAGAACGTAATCCTTTTTTATTTCCCTTCTGCTTCTCGCGTCTTTGAATCTCAGGATGAAAAACCCATTCGGGGAGAAAAGAACCGAGAAAAAAGCGATAACGCTCACGCAGACTATAACCGCGGGTCCCGTCGGCACGTTCTCAAACCCGGCACTGAACGCAACCCCCGTCATACCGGAAACAGCGGCTATAAGAGCCGCGAGAATCACCATCGAGCCCATATTTCCGGTCCACTGCCTAGCCGCAACCGCCGGGGCGATGAGCATTGAACTCATAAGCACGACCCCTACTGTCTGGAGCCCTATTACTATCGCCGAAACTATTACGGCCGTAACGAGCATATCCATAGATTTCATTGAAAAACCCATTGTTCCGCCGAAATCCGGGTCGAAGCAAAGAAGCTTGAACTCCTTCCAGAAAAGCCCCACCACCAAAAGGGCGAAAAAGCCCGTAAGACCTATAATCAGAACGTCTTTTTCAATAAGCGCCTCAGCCTGACCGAAAAGAAACTTGTCAAGCCCCGCCTGGTTGGCGTCTGGCATTTTCTGCGCGTAGGTAAGAAGAACGAGACCCAGCCCGAAAAAAACCGAAAGCGCCATCCCCATCGCGCTGTCAGTTTTTATTCTTGAGTTGTCCTTAATGAGGTTAATCAGAAGAACTGCCAGAACAGCGGAGAGCGCGGCCCCGATAAAAATCGGCAGCTGCTCCTTGACCCCCACTATGAGGAAAGCAAGCACTATTCCGGGAAGCGCCGCGTGTGACATGACGTCGCCCACGAGGCTTTGTTTTCTTAGCACCGCGTACGAGCCGACCACGCCGCTTACAATCCCCAGGGAAGCCGCTCCCAAAAGAATGGTCCTTGCGGTATAGTCAGAGAAAAGCTCAACCGCAAATTCCAGCATCAGACTGCCCTTCTGGCCGATTTCCTTTCAGGGAAAAAGGATGTCTTGCCCCCGTAAGCCCTCATGAGATTCTCAGAATTGAAAACCTCATCCACTTTTCCCGAAGCCACAAGCCCGACGTTTAGAATAGCGATCCGCTCGTAGTATTCGGAAACGGTGTTAAGATCGTGATGAACCGCAAGCACGGTTTTCCCCTCGGTGACAAGCTCTTTCAGTATCCTGACTATTGCTTTTTCCGTAGTGGCGTCAACTCCCTGAAAGGGCTCATCAAGCAGATAAACCGAGGCGCTCTGAACAAGAGCTCTCGCGAGAAAGACCCTCTGCTGCTGTCCCCCTGAGAGCTGGCTTATCTGCCTCTGGGCAAACTGAAGCATATCAACCTTCTCAAGAGCACTCAGCGCTTTTTCGTGTTCTTTTCTTCCGGGACGCCTTATCCAGCCGAGATCACCGTAACTTCCCATTTTCACCGTATCCACGACGGAGGTTGGGAAATCCCAGTCCACAGAACCTCTCTGGGGAACGTAGCTCACTTCCTTTCTCTGCTTTTCGTAAGGTCTGCCGTGGATGGAGACAACTCCCGCGACGCGGGGAACAAGCCCCTGTATGGATTTTATGAGCGTTGTCTTGCCGGCGCCGTTTGGCCCCACAACGGCAACCATAGCGCCCTTTGGAATCTCAATATCTATATCCCAAAGAACGGTCTTGTCGCCATAAGCGACGGTTAGGTCCGTCACACGGATTGCCGGAGCGACCTGGTTTGGCTCTCCGCTGTTCATTTACCCATCTCCGGCGACTGCGGAACCAGCGATCTGGAGGTTGCGGTTAAGGGACTCCACTACGGTGTCCACGTTGCTTTTGAACATCCCTATGTAAGTACCCTCTTCCGTTCCCAGGCTGCCCATCGAATCCGAGTAAAGACTGCCTCCTATCTCAACATCAAAACCTCTGGCCTTTACCGAGGCCTGAAGAGCGCGCATGTATCTGGGAGAAATGGAAGTTTCAACGAAGACAGCCGGGATCTTTCGCTCGGTTATTGTCTTTGAGAGGTTCCTTATGTCCGCTACGCTGGCTTCAGAATCGGTACTTATTCCCTGAAGGCCCATCACTTCAAACCCGTAACCTCTTCCGAAATAATTAAACGCGTCATGGGCCGTTATAAGCACCCTTCTTTCAGGTTGGAGCGTGGCGATTCTCTTCTGTATGTAAGCCTGCAGCAGGTCAAGCTCTTTTAGATAGGATTCAGCGTTACGTTTGTAGATACGGGCATTTTGCGGGTCGTAGAGCGAAAACGCCTCCATTACCACCTTAGCAGCCTTTTTCCAGAGAATAACGTCAAACCAGATATGCGGGTCGTAATATCCCTCATACTCCTCAAGAGAAAAAAGCAGGGACTTGTCAATTCCATCCGCAACGCCCACGGTGAATATCCCGCTTTTTCTCATCTGCCCGAGGACATCCGTAATCTTCCCCTCAAGGTGAAGGCCGTTATAAAAAATCATGTCGGCGCCCGCAAGCTTTCCCACGTCCCCGGCACTTGCCTTGTAAAGATGCGGGTCAACCCCGGTCCCCATAAGGGAGATGGTCTCCGCTTTTTCCCCGGCAATGTTCTCAACCAGATCCCAGATCAGCGCGGTAGTAGTAACCACTTTTATCGTGCCTTCTCTTTTTATACTCCCGCTGCTCTCAGTGCAGGCCGCACAGAAGATCAGCAGTGCAGACAGCAGAAAAAACCTCATATCTGTTATGATTCTCATTTTTACTCTCTCAGTTCCCGGCTTTCTCAACCAGTATGTACTTGGCTGCGTTTCGCCCTATGGGATGTTCTTTCCCGGTCATCTGGACGATTATGGGACCCTTAAACGGCTGCTTCGAAACAACCGTCATCTCGGTTTCCGGGTAGAGACCTATTGTGCCCAGATAACGAAGCAGTTCCGGGTCATGATCACTCACCTCAACCACTTTTACCAAGGTGTCCGGCTCCACTTCCTCAAGAGCGCTGCACTGCCTCACGATCATGGTGCCGTCTCGTTGCGGAATCGGAGAACCGTGCGGGTCAGTGACCGGATAACCCAGGAACTCGTCAATCCTGTCTTCAAGATCTTCTGAGAGCACATGTTCCCATTTCTCAGCTTCCTGGTGCACCTTGTCCCAAGGAACGCCGAGCGCTTCCTTGAGGTAAAGCTCAACAAGCCGGTGATGTCTGATTATTTCGAGAGCTATTTTCCTGCCCGCAGAAGTAAGTTTCACCCCTTGGTAGCGCTTGTGGGTTATAAGCTTTCTCTCCGAAAGCTTTTTCACCATGCTCGTCACCGAAGCCGGAGACACTCCCAGTTTTTCCGAAAGCGCGCTGGTCGAAACCTTCCCTTCGGAAGTCTCAACCTCGTAGATGGCTTTCAGGTAATCCTCTATTGACTGCGAAAGCATTTTTATTTCCCTTTATCTTTCCAAAAACCGTTTAAATTTAAAACAGCCAAAAAAATTATTTTAGGCTTGTCTAAATTTCTTTTTAATTCTAACAAAAACGGATCGCCTGTCAAGGAAAATCACTGGGTTTCAAAAAGAGGCGTTTATGGCTTAGAATAAGCCCCATGCGGAAGCATCATCATAAAAGAACAAATCCCCTTCTGGGCATAGCAGGTTTTATCTGTTTCTTTCTCCTTATCTTTTCCGCATGTTCCACAACGGAAAACAAGGAGAATTCTCCCAATCGGACCACCTTCAAGGTGCTAAATTCGTTCCCGCATGACCCTGAAGCTTTTACTCAGGGATTTCTCCATAGAAATGGGTTCCTTTATGAAAGTACCGGACTTTACGGAAAGTCATCTGTGAGAAGGACTAACCCGGCCACTGGAAAGGTACTGGTTAAGGTAAGCCTTTCCCGAGAATTTTTTGGAGAAGGTCTTACAATAATAGGCGACAATATATATCAGATCACCTGGAGATCCAGACAAGGTTTCATATACGACAAGGAAACCTTGGGGCGCAAGGGGTCATTTATCTATTCCACCGAAGGCTGGGGGCTTACTGATGACGGAACGCAACTTATAATGAGCGACGGATCAGAAAAACTGTATTTTATTTCCGCCGAGAGCTTCGAGGTAACAAAAGTCCTAAGCGTCGATGAGGACGGGTCGCCGGTTACTAAGCTTAATGAACTTGAATACGTAAACGGAAAGATCTACTGCAATATATGGCGCTCAGACGATATAGTGGTCGTAAACTCCGAGAGCGGCAAGGTGGAGAGACGGATAACACTCGGGGAATTAAGAAAAAGACTTAGCCTTCCGGACAGGGCGGGAGTTCTAAACGGAATCGCCTGGAAATCTTCTTCCGACACTTTCTTTCTAACCGGAAAACGCTGGTCCGAGGTTTTCGAGATAGGGTTCAGTTTCACCTCCCCTTGAAGCGGAAATCGAAGCGGGTAGACTCATTTTTCCTTCTGTGTCCCCGTAGCTCAGTTGGATAGAGCGTAGGATTCCTAATCCTGAGGCCGCAGGTTCAAATCCTGCCGGGGACGCGCCACAAATTCTATGAAAAGAGTTGCCTGAAGATCATCCAGATGATTTTCACCCCGGCCATGACGCTTCCCGCAACCGTTCCGGTTATTTTCGAAGTGCCTATTCTCTTTCTGTAACTTACCGGAATCTCGGTGCAGCGAAGCCCGTTCTTCGCGGCCTTTACCTGCATCTCAACCGTCCATCCGAACGTTTTGTCTCTCATGTCAAGAGAAAGCAGCTTATCGTATCTTATGGCCCTGAAAGGACCCAGGTCTGTAAAATCCACGCGGTAAAACAGTTTTATAAGCCTGGTCGCCACATAATTGCCTACAAGGGCCTGGGGCAAAAGCGCCCCTTTCTGTCTTTCGCCTATGGTTCTTGATCCTATGACGAGATCGTATCCACCCTCGGTTATCGCAGAGACGAGATCTTTCATTTCCTGTGGATAATCAGAATAGTCTGCATCCAGAAATACTATAATATCAGGTAGATAAGAAGAATTCTTAATGTAATCTATCCCCGCAAGACATGCCTGTCCGTACCCCCTTCTCTCCTCGTCTATAACCGTGGCTCCGCTGCTTGAGGCAACGCGCGCGGTGGAGTCGGTCGAGCCGTTGTTCACAACCACTATCTCCGTTACAAGGTCTTGGGGGATATCCCCAATCACTCGTCCTATGGAACGCTCTTCATTCAGCGCCGGGATGATAACAACCGTTTTTTCCATGGATTTTTATATGGAGACAAGCTCCACCTGCGGGATAAGAACTATGTGGCGGGAAAGCAGAGGCTTTTCGAATCTTGAGTCTATGGCTTCGCAGTAACCGTCCATCTGCTCTTCGTAAGTCCTGCGGGCGTCGTCATTCATTGATTTTCTGTACTTGTAGTCGAAAAGACGCATTCCTCCATCTTCTTCGGTCAGAAGATCTATTCTGCCTCTTTTCGAACCGCCTTCTCCGGAGTCAAAGACGAATTTAAGCTCCCTTCTGACTTCTCGAGCCTTATGGATAAGGGGAAAGAGCTCGGAGGAAAGAAAATTTGAGGAAAGCTCCCGCAGCAGGTCTTTCATATTCGGGTTTGAAACAAGGAATTCCCCCAGAACGAATTCAATCTCTTTTCCAACCGTTTCCTCACTGAAATCCCAGACCTCAAGAAACCTGTGCATTATGCTTCCCGTCCTTTCCGGATCTTTTAAGCGGTCAGTCGGAGAAAACAGGTCGGGAAGCGGGAAAACCTCCTCCCGTTGTGGCTTATCTTTCTCGCTGTAAAGGGGGGCCATGTATTTAAGCTCCAGAGAAACTTCTCTTTTGAAAGAAGGAGTATCCGAAACCGGGTCAGATTCTTTTGAAACCTCGCCCTCGCAGAGCCCTGAAAAAAGGATTCTCCGGTTGTCGTCGATAAATCCCCCGGGTGCTTCAAGACATCGGGAAGACAGGGAGAGTTTTGAATCAATAAGTTCGGCGAAGCTGCCTTTTTCCACCTGTATCCGCTCTTCTTTGGCCAAACGCCGCCCGCTTAAACATATGAAAAGTCTTTTCTCGGCACGGGTCATGGCCACATAGAGAGCCCTTCTCTCTTCCTCGGTTTCTTTTCTCTCGACGCGGGATTTAAGCTCTTCCCAGTTATCAGAAGAGGAAGCGGGATACCTGACTATGAAACCTTTTTCGATATCCGCCATCACCCTTTCAGACGACGTTACCCTCCGGTAGTTAGTGTTGCAGAGAAAGACGGTATGAAACTCAAGCCCTTTTGCCCCGTGAACCGTCATTAGCTTTACCTCCCTGCCGTCACTCACTTCCTCAAACACCCGCTCTTCTTCGTAACTTCGGCGCATAGAATCAAAGTGTTCCACTACCTGGCAGAGTCCGTACCCCTTGTGTGAAACCAGCCCTTCTGCCATTAGAAGAACTTTTTTGAGGTTGAGACATCTGGCCTTGCCGTCTGGAAGCGCAAGAACCGCGGAGGAATAACCAAGCCCGTTCACAGCGAAATCGACCGTCCTGAAAGTATCTCCGTTAACATACTCCTCTCTTTTCTCATCAAGAAAACGAAGATATTCCCCGACTCTTGAGCCCATTTCCTCTTCATCGCCGCGGAAATGGGAGAGAAGCTCGTCATCCGATGCCCCGAAGTAAGGAGATCTAAGCACCGACGCCCGCGCCAAGGCGTCCTGCGGGTCAAGAAAATATCTGAGCATGGACATAACGTCCCTTACTTCCGTAAGGTCATAGAAATCGCGCCCTATGCGGGACTGAAACCGTATTCCCTCCCGCGTAAGTGCCTTTTCGTAGACAGACACGTTCGTAGCCCTTCTGAACAGAAGGGCAATCTCCCCTGAAGCCTCCTTCTGTATCTCTTTTATCTTAAGTGCCACGGCACGAGCTTCCTGTTCGACCGACTCTTTGGCTTTTGCACCTTCGCACGCGATAACTTCCACCGAAACATCGGGGTCGGGTTGGGGAAGAGGAGTCGTCATCTTCTCGTAATATCCTTCGGGGAAAGTGTCGGCGAAAAAGATATTGAAAAACTCTATGAGACTACCGCGGGAACGGTAATTGGTCGCAAAGGATATCTTCGTGAAATCCTCGTCCGAAAGCATGTCCCCGAACATCTCGGGCTGAGCCCCCCTGAAACCGTAAACCGACTGGTTAACGTCACCGACCACAATAAGACTGCCACCAGAGTCACCGTCTGTAAGAAGTTTCATCAACCGAAGCTGAAGGGAGTCGGTATCTTGGAATTCATCAACTATAATAAACTTTAGGAAATTTCTGTAATACTCTCGTATTTCAGGATTTTTCTCGAGAAGTTCAATAGTGAGACGTATCATATCCTCATACTCTATTTTCTCCTCGGAGATTTTCGCCTGCATTAAGAAACCGTACGCATCGTCTGATAAATCAAGGTAAATAGAGTTGATCTCCGAGTCATAATATCCCATTACCGAGAAGACCGCATCAAGAAGCGCGAGCCTTGAGCGCTCAACTTCGGGGTTCCTCATCTCCCCTTTTACCTGTTCATAAACGGCTTTGAGATAGCGGACATTTCGGTCAATGCCCAGAGTCATGTCTATTTTTCCGCTGAGGTCGCGCAGAGCCTGTTTTTTCTTCTCGGAGCTGGAAGAAAGAATGGAGACATGCTTCTCAATCATCACGTGAAGCACTTCATTCATGGATTCAAGCGCTTTTGAATCGGGCTTTTTGATATGGAAGTTCTCTCCGTAATAGTGAAAAGGAGGAACCAGGTGCAGTCTTGCCGCCTCTTTTAGTATCATCGCTATAATCTTCACGATCTGTGCGTAATCATAAGATTCCATCTCCAGGAGTCTTTGTAGCCCGGGGTCGCCGTCCTCGATCCTTGCCAGGAGAAACCTGCCGATATTCTGTTCGTAAAAGGCGTCTTTCTCGGAACCTTCAATTACTGAGAAGTTCAACGGAAGCTTTGAATCAAAGATGTTTTCCCTCAGTATCCCGGCACAGAAGCTGTGGATCGTTCCTATGGGAGCGGAAAAGAACTTCCTGCGCCACCCCTCGGCTATGTTCCCCTTGTGGCCGTAGGTGTCGATGTATTTCGAGATCTCCGTTCTTATTCTCAACTTGAGCTCGGCCGCGGCGTTCTCCGTAAAGGTGACGGCCACTATCTGGGGGATATCTGCTTCACCAGCCTCGAGAATACGGAGATATCTGGCTATTATCGCCCTTGTCTTCCCCGATCCGGCTCCGGCCCTGACAGCTAATTTCCTCTCCGGGTGAAGTATCCGGGACTGCTCCTCGTTAAGATTTAAGAACTCGGAAATTTTCTTCATGGTTACCCTTGTGAATACCCTGTTTTTCTGATCACGCCGTCTTTTACCCTGCAAAGATCTGCGTAATCACAGTAAGAGCAGGGACGATCCTTGGACATATGGAGGTAATGTTCTCCCTGATTTTCCTCTTTTTTCCCCACGTAGGGAGGGAAAAAACCTTTTTTTATGTTCTCTACGTAATACTCCGCAAGCGAAACCGCCTCCTCCAGAAAAGGATCTTTGGACGAAACGCTATCCCCGGGCCTGCCGATTGAAAGATAAGAACCCCTTGAGGGAATAGCCCCTTCCTCAAGAAGTGCTTTTAAGTAAAGAGGGAGTTGCAGATTTTCAAAATCAAAATATTTTTTGCTGCTTAGGCTCCCGATTTTGTAGTCAATAACCCCAGCTTTTTTCTCACCGTCTCTGTGGACATCGACCCTGTCTATCTTTCCCCTGATTTCGGCATTTCCGATACGAAACTTCACTTCTTTTTCAAAAAACCGGGGGATAAATTCATCTTTTCTGATTCTTTGAATCTCATCGGAAATGAAATTCGGCAAAACGCACTCAAAAAACCTTTTTTTCTCCATCTCCGCCACGTTCTTTGAGAGATGGGAGAAAACCCCGGGCTTCGTTTCGTACTTCTTCCTGAGTTCCCGGTAAACGTCGATAACCTGACTCGCTTGCGGCCAACCGGCGCCTTCGGCGAAAACGGTTTCCATAAACTCTTTCAGGATGTCGTGAGTGAGTGAGCCCAGGTCAAGCTGCGAGGCCCTTTGTTCTTCGGGGTCCCCGACCATGCCCAGCTTCAGTATTTCCTTCGAAAAATACATGAAGGGACATGTCCCATAGGTTTCAAGCTTTGTGGGCGAAAAGACGTCTGAGTGCGGTGGAGCATTGCGAAGAACCCCTTCAAAATCCGTATAAGCCCCATCGAGCTCTAATCTTTTTCTCTCTGCGGAAATACCGCCGGAGAGATAACCGACGATATCTGAACCGTACTGCTGCCTTAAAATTTTAATGATTTCTGGGTCGCCAGCCCCCGTTCCCGAGGATGAGAAGCAGTGAAACAGAGCATCTTCCCTTGAAAATATCTCTCCCGGTTCCGAGGGGCTCTCAGGGTACCGTGTTGCGGGAGAACTCCCCGGCTCCTCAAGAAAATCGGAGCGGGTTACCTCCTTTGATCTCTGATCGTAGCGGAAGCAGGATAGAAATACCTTCTCAGAAGCCGCAGCGCTCAGGACAGAGAAAAGATGTTTTTCCTTCTCGTAATGAAGACCTTCCTCGTCAAACACCCTCTTTTTAAGCGCCCGGTTTATTTGCGCCTTTTCCCTGGGCTTGAGCACGGGGTCTGCCGCGGGAAGAGAGGGGAAAGAAGTATCCGAAAGGCCTATAAGGAAAAGAAACTTGGGGTTTATGCCGCACGCCGCGGAGAGATCAATGACGCCCACCCTTCCTGAATCGGCATCACAGGGAGTTTTATAAGGAATTGTCCTCTCCCCCATAAACTCATCCAGGAGAAAGAGATACTCTCCGGGGTCTGAAACCCGAAAATCGAATTCACCGTAAGAAAAGGAAAGCTCTCTTAGAAAAGAAAAGAATTCATCGAAACACTCCCTGGTGTTTTTATTTCTTTCTATAAGCAGTGCCGAACTCTCAGAAACCCTAAGTTCTGAAAAAACCTTTCTGAGATCAGAAGTCATAGCGGCAAAACTTTTCCTGCCGAACTTTGACGACACCAAATCAAGCGCCGAGCCTATATCACGGGCAACCGAAGACAGCTCACCGTCCTGCTCCGCTACGTGTTTTAATATCCTCTTCCAGCCCGAGATACCGCTTACGGTTCTGTATTTTTTGTCTGCAGAAGAGATCTCCTTTAAAAGATTGGCGCAGCGTCGCGAGCCGTCAGACTCCCACAGGTAGAGAACAAAAATCGGGTTACAGAGGAGACTGATCAGGTCGTTTCTGTGAAAATTGCCTGACTTCAGGCGGAGAATATCACCCGCAAGGCGTCCATATACGCTCCCCGCCAATGTTCCGGAATTTCTAAGGTCAACCGCAACTCCGTTTTTCTCAAATATATTGGCTATGGAACTGCCGCGTTTCTGCGCTGACCTCAAAAGAACCTTAAAATCAGAGGCTTTCTGCCCCTCATCCACAATGAGCTTTTTAATTGTCCTTGAGACGTACTCAATCTCGTCGTGAGAGTCACGAAACTCACTTAACTCCCTTTGCGTCTCGGCTGCCGGGACTTCCTCCGTCATTGTAAAATCCTCTTCATAGACTATGGAAGCTTCGCTAAGCCTGCCCAAAAAGCAGTTTCTGTACTCACCCAGATCACTAAAATCGTTTAGGAAAAAGAAAGTCTCGGGAATCTTCGAGGAAAAACTCTTTATCACGTCAAGTTCGCAAAGGGTAAAATCGGAGAAACCGAAAATTACGAGTCTTTTTGCTGACGGAAAAAACCGGGCAAGCCCTTCCCCGTCCAGTTCTTCTGACACGACACGGACAGAGTCCGCGTCATCAAGAAAACCTCTCTCCGCGATAAGAGCTTCATATTTTTTATAAACAAGCCATATATCCGAGAGTTTTTTCCGAAGGCCCCGCGCCCCGATTCTTTTAGCAGACCCGGCAAATTCCCTCGCGGAGATTTCGCTTTGCTTCAATTTTGAAATAATGGAAGCGACGGCATTTAGGAAATCCCGGTTCTGCGAGAATTCTCCGAAAACTTCAAGTTTCTCCGAGATCGACTCCGCTGCTTTTCTGGTTACGGATAGAACCTGAGTTCTAGATATCCTTTTCTTTTTTAGGTTCGGTGATGCTTCGTTTATAAAATCCGACAGCTCATTGAACGTGAGCAAGTTCTTTCCCCATACCCCTTCGGTGCAGTAATGATCTTCTATTTCCTGCACAACCGAGACACCGGGAAGAAGAAAAAGGGTCGTCTCATCGCTTGGGTTAAGCCCGTGTTTTTTGAAAAGATTCTCGAAAGTGAGTTCTTTGGGGTGATAAATTAACTTCATCTAGCAAAGAAATGCTGGAGACTTTAAGAAAGGCCACTTCCTAACTTACGACTAAAACCTCTGCAAGGGACAGAACTGCTCAAGTAAATTATATACAACCGCTCTATCAAAGATACCCTCACTGCAATTCAAGCTTCAAAGAGCGTCCCAGAACCCGCGCTGCCCGTGACAGAACACCCAGAGTCACTCTATCATTTTCTGGATCAAGAAGTCGGTCGAGTTGCGAGCGACTTGTTTCAAGCCGCCTGGCCATTTCCACCTTTGTAATATTCTGTTCCTTCATAACTTGTGCAATCTGGAATGCCAGAACTCGCTTCACCGCCTGTTCAGTAGTTTCTTCGTAAGTTCCCTGCTCTTTAAGGAAATCCTCAAACAGGGAGCCAACTTTTCCTTTTTCAATTTTTTTAGTCATTTCAAACCACTCATTCTCCTCTGTGCAAGATTAAGTTCTCCAGCAGGTGTCTTCTGCGTTTTCTTAATAAATCCATGCAAAAGCACCATTGTTTCCTGATGTACACAGAAAAACACGCGAGCAATGCGACCACCCGGTAAATTCGTCCTGATTTCCCATAACCCCTTGCGGCTTTTTATTGAACGACATAGCGGCATTCCAATCGGCCACCCAAACTCGGCCGTGCGTATGTCGTCACCTATTACCTTGCGATCTTCGGAACTCAGAGACAAAAGCCATTCACGAACAGGTACTCTGCCTCTATTAGACTCAAAGAATCTTGCCGGAAGTCGTTTCTTGTCTGTCATTTGACATTGTACCAAATAAAGTACATTTTGCAAGTATATTTTGTTAGCAGGTAGCGAGTGCTACCTTAGACTCGTTCTATTCATACAAAACATGTTAAACCAAACTCAACTAGCTGATCACAAAAAGAAATTAAATTTTTGAAAAACAAACAGTATCTACCTATTTATCTTTCAAATAATCCAGGATTGGCTGATTTCTAGATATGCTCTTTGCAATAGCAGCATCAACTTCGTCGGAATCAGCAAGCTCAAAACTGATTTTATGCACAGCGGATGCTGGTACAAAATAACCTTCAAGCTTGTTACCACTCAAGATAGCCACCGGTTTATCGTCGGCTTTTTTGATCATCTTTTCCGGATCTTTAAGCTCGCTCAATGAAACGGTTTTATCGGTCAATAAGTTTTTCATGGCACTATGTCTTTTCTTTCAGGCATAAGGTAACCATCCGCAATATCGATTTTGGATCCAATAAATGCCTCTAAAAAAAGTTTTTGTCTTAAGACGGGTCTTGTCCCACTCCCTGAATTCCCTGAAGAATATGGATCTTCTTCGCTTTCATGATGTTCTTGCGCTTGGAAAGAAAATGCCTTTTATGCTTGCTGTAGCGGCCCCAGATTCTTATTCTGCTCCCGTTCTCAATACCTTCCACAAGTCCTCTGGCATAAATGTTTATTCTTTTTTCCGGATCATCCTCGAAGAGCCAAAACATGGTGAACTTCCTCCCATTTGCCATCCTCATGAGCCGAAGTTCACCCACCTGCCCCTCAAGGGTGAATATTTTTCTGTCAAACTCATCCCGTGAGGAAAGAACCTGCGAGATGGTTGCGGTCGGCGGTTCAAGTTCTCCGATATCGGTATAGGTTTTGTAAACCTCTTCCTTTCCGTAAGAAAAAAGCGGAAACGCCAAAAAAAGCAGAAAAACTAAAAGAAAACTTCTCATTCGCTCAATCCAAAGAAACCATCACTTAATGAGCCACGAGCTTTCAGATGAAGATTCTATGAACCCGGCTTTGTCATCGACAACGGATCAAGAACCCTGTCAAGTTCCTCATCGGAGAGCACTCCTTTTTCCCTTGCGATTTCCCTAACGGTGCTTCCCGAAGCATAGGCTTCCTTGGCAATCACTGCCGCGTTGTCATAACCTATAATCGGCGCGAGACTCGTACACATGGCAAGACTCTGCTCGATAGTCTCCCCGCAACGCTCCTCGTCTGCCTCTATTCCCGAAATGCACTTATCGACAAACACGGTGCAGACCCTTGAGAGAAGCCTTATCGACTGAAGAAGATTGTCCGCCATCATGGGCATCATCACGTTAAGCTCAAAATTCCCCGCCTGGCCCCCTATCGTTATCGCCGCGTCGTTTCCGATTACCTGGGCCGCAACCTGGGTAACCGACTCCCCGGCCACGGGATTAACCTTCCCGGGCATAATGGACGAGCCCGGCTGTATCGCAGGCAGAAGAATCTCCCCGAAGCCGCAGCGCGGACCGCTTCCAAGCCATCGTATGTCGTTTGCTATCTTCATGAGGCTGACCGAAACCGTCTTAAGCGCTCCGCTTGTCTGAACGACGGCGTCCTTTGAGGCCTGGGCCTCGAAGTGATTTCGCGCCTCCCTGAACTTCACCCCGGTAGCCTCGCTTATCCTCGCCGCCACCTTCTTTCCGAAATCCTTGTGAGTGTTTATTCCCGTGCCGACCGCGGTTCCGCCTATTGCAAGTTCCGAGAGGTCTTTTCTTACCCCTTTTAACCTTGAGATTCCATGGTCGATCATGCTCGCGTATCCGCTGAACTCCTGGCCAAGCCTTATGGGGGTGGCATCCATCAGGTGGGTGCGTCCTATCTTAACTATGTGGTCAAACTGCTTTGCCTTTCCAGAAAGCGCGTCGCGCAGATACTCAAGCGACGGTATGAGATCTTTTTCGATCGCTTCAAGAGAAGAAACATGCATGGCGGTCGGGATCACGTCATTGCTTGACTGACCCATGTTCACGTGGTCGTTCGGATGCACGGAGGTTTTTCCCTTCAGTAGTTCGGCCGCCCGGTTGGCTATTACTTCGTTTGTGTTCATGTTGGTCGAAGTGCCCGAGCCCGTCTGAAAGACATCGACTACGAAATGATCGTCAAGTTTTCCATCGACAACCTCTTTTGCGGCTCTCGCTACGGCCCGCGCGGTATTTTTCTTCAAAAATCCGAGTTCCGCGTTTGTCTGCACCGCGGCGAGTTTCACAAGACCCATCGCCCTTATGAATTCCCTTGGAAGCGTGCGTCCGCTCACGGGGAAATTCTCAACCGCCCTTGCCGTCTGCGCCCCGTAATAAGCGTCTGAAGGGACTTTCATCTTTCCCATGGAGTCGGATTCCACTCTGTATTTGCTCTTAGCCATTTAATATTTCCTCCAAAGTTCCAAAATCTTGGTTAAACGGTTTATTATGCCACAAACAAAACCGGTTTCATAAGACGGAGGTTCTTTTTCGAAACTCGAGCATCAGACTGAAAACGGAGGGGATTAAAAACAGGGTGAAAACCGTGGAGAGAACAAGTCCGCCGACCACCACGCTTCCAAGACCCTTGTAAAGCTCAGAGCCTTCTCCCGGGGCCAGCACAAGGGGAAGCATGCCGAACACGCTTGTCAGCGTGCTCATGAAAATCGGCCTTATCCTCACCCTCACCGATTCGCGTATGGCCGCTTGGTGCTCCATGCCCGCGCGAATGTTGTTAAGCGCCTGGTGAACTATGAGTATGGCGTTGTTTATGACTATTCCTACGAGAATCACAAAGCCGAGCATCGTAAGTATATCAAGTGGCTGATAGGTAAACAGGTTAAGTATGAAAAGCCCGAGAAAACCTCCAAGGGAAGCAAACGGAACCGTAACCAGGATAGCGAGCGGATGGAGGAAACTCTCAAAAAGAGCCGCCATGAGCAGAAAGGATATCACGACCGCGAGGAGAAAATTCCACTGAAGCGCGTCTTTTGCCGTGGCGAGCTTGTCCGCGGTTCCGGCCAGAATAAAACCGGTCCGCTCTCCTACCTCCCCGCCTGCCTCAAGGGGAGAAATTATCTTGGCTTTAATGATCTCGATCGCCTCTTCAAGCGTAACGTCCTCGGGAGGAGTTATCTGTATCGTTATCACCCTCTGTCTTTCGTAGTGATTTATCTGTTCGGGGCCATTTACGAGACTGACCTTGGCAATCGCTCCCACGGTAACCACTTTTCCGCTGGGAGAGGTGATCATTATGTTTTCTATATCCTGGGTTCTGTTGGAGAAATCCTGCTGAGCCCGCAAGACTATGTCGATTTCCTGTCCCTCGAGGTTAAACTCGCTTGCCTCGACGCCGTCGATAAGGGACCTTACGGTAAATCCGAGCTCGCTGTTTGTGATCCCGACTTGGGAAGCCATTTCACGGTTGGTAACGATGCGAAGTTCGGGGTTCCCGAGATCAAGGCTCGGAATCGGTCTCACCTGCGCCCCGGGAATACTCTCCATGGACATGAAAAACACGCTTCTCGCGGTCCTCAGTATCTCATCCAGATCATCTCCCGTAACGTGAACGTCTATTGACCTCCCCTCCCCTATGTTGGCGTTAAAAATGCTCGGCTGAATTATTACGCCGAACGTCCCCGGTATCTTGGCTATGGTCTGGCGAAGGACAGGAAAAATCTCCTTGAGGTCCTTTCTCTCACCGGCGACGGCTCCCATGAAGATCTGCTTTCCCCTCGCGACGTAGAAAAAATTCTTTATTCGGGGAAGGTTTCTCTCGGCAGCGGTCTTTTCGTTTATGTAGGGTTCAAGATCCGCCTCGATCTGCTTTCCTATGGAGTTATATTCCTCGAAATTGTATCCGGGAGGCGGGATAAGTATCCCGAAAAGCAGGTTTCTGTTGCCCGTCGGAAGATACTCGGTCTTCGGGAAAACAGCGATTATAAGTACTATGGATAAAAGGGTGAAGGAACCCACAAGAACCGCCCTTTGCTTAACGCTTTTCATTATCTGCTCGGTAAAATTGTTTATAAACCCGGAGACCCTTCCAGCAAAACCAAGCAGCCGCGACATCAGGCTAAAACGTTCAAGACCTTCGGCGCCCTTTGCGGAAAGATACTTTGAAGATGCAGACGGTATGACGGTTATTGAAACCAGAAGACTCAGTATGACGGAAACGCTGATCGCAATGGCTATGTCACGAAACAGCTGTCCCGTCTGCTCCTCGATGAATATAATGGGAACAAACACGGCGGCAGTGGTAAGGGTGCTTGCAAGCACAGCTCCCCAGACCTCGGTCGTGCCGTCATAGGCCGCCTGAACCCTTGATTTTCCCATCTGTATATGTCGATAAATGTTCTCAAGAACCACGATGGAATTGTCTATAACCATGCCGACTGCAAAGCTCATTCCCGCGAGACTCACCACGTTTATCGTACGACCAAGGGCCTCGAAAACTATGAACGTTCCTATGACGCTTGACGGTATCGCGATTCCCACAATCATCGTGCTGCTCGCGCTTCTTAGGAAAAGGAGCAGAACCGCTATCGCCAGCACGGCGCCTATAAGGAGATTTCCCCTTACGAGCTTTATCGCGTTTTTTATGTAACCGGTCTCTTCATAAACGTTTTGGAGAGAAAGTCCGTTATCCTTGAGGACACCCGCATTCAGCTCCTCCACGGCCGCAAAGATAGCTTCTTTCACCTCTATTGAGTTCGCCCCGCCCTCACGAAGCACGTTAATGGCAATGGCGGGCTCTCCGTTCTGCCTTACCGTGTAGTCAGGATCCTCATATCCGAGGCGGACAGTGGCGATATCCCTCAGGTAAACAGGAAGGCCGCTTTGCGCGGTACGTAAGACTATGTTCCCTATGTCCCGCGTAGTTCTGTACTCTCCGACAGTTCTCACGAGATACTGCCTTTTACCCTCATCAAAGGAACCGGCGCTGAAATTCTCATTCTCCCTGTCGATGGAAGCGGCAAGCGCGGCTATGGTAATATTTCTCTGGGCAAGCGCGGCGGGGTCGAAAAGAACTTCTATGCGCCGCTCTCTGCCGCCGAATACGTTTGAAGCCCCCACTCCCGGAACCCTCTCAAGCCTGGTGCGGATTACCTCGTCTGTGAAATCGTAATAGAAGTTTATATCCGTAGGGTTACCGGCAAGGGGCTTTAGGATAAACCACCCCATGGCGTTTGCTCTGGGATCGACCGTGGTTATTACAGGCCTTTCGACCTCGTCGGGATATTCCTTTACCTGATCAAGCCTGTTTGAGACTTTGACCACTTTAGAGTCAAGGTCCACCCCGGTTTCAAACTCAAGTATTACCTGGGATGAATTCTCCGAGCTTTCGCTGTCAAGTTTGCTAAGACCCGTTATTCCTTTGAGCTCGTCTTCCTGCTCGTTTACTATCTCGCTTTCGACCTCAAGGGGGCTTGCCCCCCTCCAGAAGGTGCTTACCGTAACCCTAAGAGTCTCGACGTCAGGGGTAAGCTGAACGGGGATTCTGAAAAACGAAATGGCCCCGAAAATAACGATGAATATAACGCCGACGGCTATGGTTACGGGGTTTTTTATGGAGGTTTCAACAAGCTTCATTGCTCTAGGGTGGCGGTGATTCTGACTTTCTGCATTGGCATAAGTCTCTCGTTTCCTCTTACGACCACACTCTCGCCGACACTTATTTCCCCCTTGACGTGCGCGAAGCCCTCATACCAGCCCAGCTGCTCCACCGGCACCGGGTGCGCGAGGCCTTCCCTCACCGCAAAAACCATAGTGCCCTGAGGAGAGTTGACTATGGAATCTTTCGGCACGAGCTTTATTTTTTCACTCTCGCCAATTCTTATCATTATTACAGCCGAAGCTGAGGATTTTATCATATGATCTGGGTTCTCAAGCACCACCTTTACCGGAAAAGACACGGCTCTGGGGTCCGCATCGGGGATGATTGAAAAAATCTTTCCCGCGACGGTCCGCCGATTATGGGAGGGCAATATGACCTTGACTTCCATGCCCTCGCTTATGTCTTCTATGTACCTCTCGGGAATCCCAGCCATTACCTCTATGGTGTCTATATCCACGAAGGAAACCACCTGCCCCCCGATATCAAGCCACTGACCCGCTTCGGCGTGGTGCTTTGTCACGTAACCGTTAAAAGGAGCGGTGATTTTCGAGGCCGCAAGGTCGTATTCGGCAATTTCGATACGGCTCTCAAGACTCAGCAGCCCGCCCTGGTCCGATTCTCTCTGCGTCTTTGCCCTGTCAAACTCTCCCTCTGAAATAATGCCCTTGTCGTAAAGCTCCTTCATTCTCGCAAGATCTCTTTCCGAAAGCTCGGCCCTTGCGGAGGCTTCTTTTCTTTCGTTTTTAAGCTGTTCCAGGGCAAGACGGATCTTCTCGTTTTTTATCTCAGCAAGCGTCTCCCCTTTCTCTACGTACTCCCCCTCCTCGGCGTTCATTTTCTCGACGATTCCCTCAACTTCGCTCGATATGACGGATTTTCTCGCGGGGAAAGTCGCGCCGACAAGCTTTAGGGGTTTTTTCACTTCCCTCTCAACGACCGCGGAGACCACCACGGGGGCGTCTGGGGGCTGAGACAGGGAGAGCCCGGGAAAAAGATAAAAAGATAAAAAAAGCAGAAAGATTTTTGTTCGCATAACCACTGTGTTCCTCTTCCTTACCGGAACATCCTGTTCAGAACAACTGAAAAGAACCCGCGCACCTCTGTATTTAAAGGCGCGGGGCGGTACAGACGCGTTTTCAATCTCCTGAATTATACATAACTAAACGGCTATTACTTACAGAGGGGAAATATTCTCCAACCTTCTCCTTGTGTTATTATAAATCGTTATTAGGATATAGGCATAAAATCCCCAAGGAGATTTAAATGGCATCCGAAACCATAGTTGAACTAGTAGATTCCGCATTCGACAAGGAAGTAATGGAAAGCGAAGTTCCCGTTCTGGTCGACTTCTGGGCCCCTTGGTGCGGTCCCTGCAGGGCTCTTTCTCCCGTCATTGAGGAAATCTCCAAAGAATACGAAGGCACCGTCAAGGTGGGGAAGGTGAATGTGGATGATAACCCCCAGACGACCATGAAATTCAGCATCAGAAGCATTCCCACCCTGATAGTTTTTAAAAACGGCGAGGTCGCCGAGCAGATAGTCGGCGCCGTCCCAAAAAGCGAGATAGAAAAGGTGCTTAACAAGACCCTGGACTAGAACACTCCGGACGCGGACACAAAAAATGGGCAAATACATACTGCTTAGCAATCTCACCGACGAGGGCAGAAGAACCATAAAAATGAGGCCCGACAGGATAAACGAGGTCAACAAGGAACTTGAAGAGATGGGCGCCAAGGTTGAAGCTCAGTACGCGGCGCTCGGTCCTTATGACTTTGTGAATATAGTGGAAGCGCCGGATAACGAAACAATCACGAAAATCGTAATAGAACTCGGTTCAAGGGGAACTGTCCATATAGAAACCCTGGCCGCAATCCCGATAGACGAGTTTGAAGAAAAGCTGATAAACGAATAGCCCATCCTTTCCCAGAGCGTTAAACAACAAGAAACTTTTTTACCGACTATATAAATTATCGTAAAAAACTGAACCGTTTGGTTCTGTTTTAGAGTATAATTATAGAGTACATCAACAGATTGCAGGTTCGGTGATGGCAATACATATTTCAGTACCGAAAGAACAAGTTGTGGATTTCCGCGAGCGCCGGAATATTACCGAACTTGCGTTTTTCGGTTCCATTGGAGGTATCTGGTCATGAAAAGACTAAGCGTTTTGGGTTCTCTCCTGCTGTTGCTTTTTATTGGAATATTCTCTTCGGGGTGCCTGGAAGACGGAGACGATGAAGCAAAAGTGAACTGTGCGGAAATTTTCTGTATAGGAACACTCCTGCCTGAAGGCGAAGCGTTTAACGGTCCTCTTATAGAGGCCGTGAATCTTGCGAAAGGCGACATTAACAAGGCAGGGGGAAATATAGAAATCATAAGTGGAAACTCTTTTGAAGCGGGAGCGGAAGCGGGCGAAGCGATTGCAAGCGCGACGCGGCTTCTTGAAAAGGGTGTCCACGGCCTGGTAGGACCTTCATACTCTTCAGATTCTGTGGAGATTCTTCCTTTTCTAAGCGAACGTGAAATCGCCGCCATTTCTCCCTCGGCAACTTCTCCCGCCATCACCGAGGAAAACGAAAAGCTCGTGGACAGTGGAGATCAGCCTTTTTTCTTCAGACTATCCCCCTCTGACCTCTTTCAGGGGCCAATACTGGCAACGCAGGCGATACAGTCTCAGGGCAATACGGTTATAGTGAATCGTGATGACACATGGGGAGAAAACCTTGCGGCGATTGTCAAGGAAAAAATAATGTCTTATGGCAGACAGGTCGAGGTGGTTAGTTATCCTTCCACTTCTCCAGATGCCGATGCTGTGGTTTCAGATGTTGAGGCGGCAGTGCAAAGAATCGGAAACGTAGGTTCTTTAGTCATACTTGCTTTTAGTGAGGGAGGGGAAATAATCAAGGGCCTGCTGGATTCTTCAGTGATTCCTGAGGGAACCGGATATTACGTTGGGGACGGGCTCATTTTTGAGGATGACCTTTTTCCGCATGTGGCTGAGGAAAACGGTGAAATCGAAGGATTCAAGCGTGTAAGCGCGACTCCACCTCCGGGCAAAAGGCTTGAGGAATTTAAGGAACGGTTTGACGCTGGCAACTTTAATGACTACACCGCGCAGGCCTACGATGCGGTGGTCATACTCAGTCTTGCGGCTTTAAGCGCTGGAAGCAACGAGCCCTCCGATTATGTTTCTAAAATCCAAGAGGTCACGAGAGAAGGAGTAAAGTGCCACAGTTACGCTACCTGCGCCGCGGCGCTTACTGATGAAACCACGATTAACGATAATATCGACTACGAAGGATTTTCGGGTCCGGTCGATCTTGATGAAAACGGAGACATAGAGGATGGACTCTACGTGGTTGATACATACAATGCTCAAGGTGTACCGGAAAAAACATATCTTAATTTTCAAGGCGAAGAAGTGAATACGAATTAACTCCCTCAGCGATAAGCCCGTATTGTTCGCCGCGGGCTTGGGAAGACAGCTTCAATAGGTCGGACGAAAACGCCAGTTTTCGGAGATTTTAAGCCCATTAGCCGTATTCACCGACCTTCCCTCTTAAATACACTTACTGATTTCCAGAAGGATGCTCTTCGGTATCAGGAACTTTATTTTTGATTGAAGAGCGTATAACCTTAACCAACCCGTGGGGATAACTGTTCACCCAGGGAAACGTACCATGAAAGCGGCCCGTCTTCACGGATTCAAAGACATCTTCCACCCGGAAACGGAAAGACTGCGACTTGTCGAGAGCAAAACCAAAGAGGTGTTCGAACGCTTCGGCTTTTCCGAAATAATCATTCCGATTCTGGAACCCTCCGGAGTTTACTCAACAGGTCTTGGCGACACTACCGACATTGTTCAGAAGGAGATGTACACTTTCGAGACCAAGGGTGGAGAGTGGGTTTCGATGAGACCCGAGGGCACCGCGGGAGTGGTAAGGGCCTTTATAGAACATTCGCTTTACAGAAAATCGCCCGTGACGAAACTCTACTACACGGGAGAGATGTTCAGGCACGAAAAACCCCAGGAAGGAAGACAAAGAAGCTTTAACCAGATAGGAGCAGAGCTTTTCGGTTCCCGGGACCCGCTTGCGGACTCAGAGATAATCGCGATGCTCTGGCTTGCGATAACGGAACTTGGCCTCTCTGATCACGTGGAGCTTGAACTTAACTCAATAGGCAAGCCCGCGGAGCGCGAGCGGTATAAAAAAGCCCTCCTCGGCTTTCTATCCCCGAAGAAAGACTCTCTTTGCGAGAACTGCCAAAACAGACTCGGTACTAACCCTCTTCGCATACTTGACTGTAAAACCAGAACATGTCGCGAGGTAACTTCAGAGATTCCCTTCTCGATCCGGGATTATCTCTCCGAGCAGAGCAGAGAGCATCTGGACACACTTACCTCCTCTCTCGGGGAAAAATCCATACCCTACAAGCTTAACCCCAGGATAGTGAGAGGACTTGACTACTACACCGACACTGTCTTTGAGATAACGACGGACAAACTAGGTTCCCAGAACGCCGTGGCCGCTGGGGGAAGATATGACCTTCTGGTGGAGAGAATGGGGGGACCGGAAACGCCCGCCGTGGGTTTCGCAATGGGGCTTGAAAGAATCCTGCTTCTGCTCGAGAAAACTAAGACGCGGAGGAATTCCCCGGGGAAAAAACAGCTCGTATGCGTTATCCATATCGGGGAAGAGGCAAGAGGCGAAGCGGCGAAGATAGCTGACGACCTGAGAAAAAAAGGCATGCGGGTCGAGACTGAATACGAGAGCAAAAGCCTGAAAAGCCAGATGAGAAAAGCGAACAGGACCGGGGCAACATATTCCGTCATTATCGGAGAGGATGAGCTTCGGGGAAAAATCTTTTCGCTTCGCAACATGAGAACCGGAGAGGAAAAAGCTGTCCCCCTCAAAAAGCTCACCGACCTTCGGGGGCATGCTGATTTCCGGAAACTTCTCTGATTCGCCCTCGGTGGCGAAATCCTGTTTCCACTTAAAAACCTATGTTTAGAAACAAATTCTTTTACGGATGGATCATAGTCATAGCGGGGCACCTGCTCATAACGCTTGACGGGATGGTTCTCTATTCGTTCGGGATATTTCTTCCCTACCTGAACGAAGCTTTCGGTCTCTCCAATACCGTCGGATCGTCATTTTTTTCCCTTAGATGCGTTTGCATGGCCTTTTCGTTCGTGTTCGCGGGAAGGCTTATAGACACCCACGACGCGAGGGCTCTCACTTTTTTCGGAGGACTCATAGCGGCGCTCGGTTTTTTTCTCTCCTCTTTTGCCGAGAACATCTGGGAGCTTTACCTTACCTACAGCGTAATGGTGGGAATAGGAGACGGGTTTCTCTACATTCTGCCCGTCACCATTATCAGCAGGTGGTTTGTTAAGAAAAGAGCACTTGCCATAGGGATCGCCACTGCGGGGGTTCCGGTAAGCGGACTGTTGGTAAACCCGCTTACCACATGGCTTATAGAATCATTCGGTTACCAACAGGCGCTTGTTTGCATTTCGGTACTTTTTACCGCGATACTGTGTTCCGCGTTTCTCATTAAAAGCCGTCCCGAGGACATGGGACTCAGGGCGTACGGAGAGAGCTCGGAGGATGCGGCGAAAGATACGGGAGCGTCTGACTGGAGAGCGAAGGAAGCGTTCTCCGACTCTAGCTTCTGGCTTATGTACGTTGCTTTTTTCCTCGGGTTTAACACTTTTCTGATCATTATAGTAAATCTTTTTAACTTCGCCGTAGAATCGGGAATAACCCCTCTCGTCGCGGCCGGGGCGCCCGCCTTCATAGGACTCGGAAGCATTTTCGGGCGGATTTTCTTCTCGGGAGTGATGACCAACATCTTTAGCGACGTGCGCATACTGTTTGTCTGCTATTTCTTTCAGGCAACTTCCATAATCCTGATTCTCTCGGTCGTGGACATATGGTCGCTTTACCTCTTCGGCTTTCTCTTCGGCGTTTTCTACAGCGGATGGGTGCCGATGTTCCCGACGATACTTGGAAGATTCTACGGCCTTAAGTCGCTTGGAAGCATCTTCGGTATTTTCGGCACGGGATTCTCCCTGGCGGCGATCAGCGGTCCGCTTGTTTCCGGATTTCTCTTCGACATGACCCAGAGCTATCAAAAGCCTCTTATCGTCGCGGCTGCGGTTTCTTTTGTAACGGCGTTCGTAACGCTCCTTATAAAGGCGCCAGTTAGAAAAAACCGCAAAACCGGTACTTAATCCGCCGGTTTTAGTTATATTAGACACCGGGGAAAAAACCATGTTCGGACTTGGCACAGCTGAATTACTTATAATACTTTTCATCGCTCTTGTGGTCTTAGGGCCCAAGGAACTACCCAAAGTCGCAAGAACCCTTGGCAGGGGAATAAGAGAGCTCCAAAGAGCCAAGGATGATCTCAAAAAGAACATAGAATTTGAAGACGATACCGACGATGTAAACAAGCCTGAGACGCCCGAGAAAAACGAATAGGAAAAACCAATGGAAATCGGATTGTTTGTAATGCCAGTCCATCCACCCGGGAGAACTCTATCAGAGTCATTTGACCAGGATCTGAAAGCGATTCAAC
Source organism: Thermodesulfobacteriota bacterium (assembly GCA_965229995.1). Taxonomy (GTDB): domain Bacteria; phylum Desulfobacterota_D; class UBA1144; order Nemesobacterales; family Nemesobacteraceae; genus Nemesobacter. The sequence goes on from OZ245933.1 coordinate 1,036,710, forward strand.
TGGCTGACAGGTTAGGCTTCAGCGAAGCCTGGGTCGGCGAGCATATGACATTGCCTTGGGAAAATATTCCTTCTCCGTAGCTCTTTATAGCCCGGGCATCGGGTGAGACCGATCAGATTGCTTTCGGGACCGGGGTCACAATCGTACATCTTCACGAACCGATCCAGCTTGCGCACCGCATAGCGATGCTTGACCACCTGACCAAGGGACGTCTCATATTCGGTATTGGTTCCGGGGGAACTCCCAGCGACAACGAGATGCTCGGCATTGTCGCGGATTCTGAAGGCAAAAGGGCACGAATGCTTGAGAGCGTCGACCTGATCTTGAGATTGTGGAAAGAGGGGCCCTTTGATTTTGACGGCGAGTACTACAGCATGCGCAAACCTAAAGACCGCTCTGAAATACTTGTAGATTTCCACGTAAAACCTTACCAGAATCCTCATCCACCGATAGCCATCGCGGGCTTGGCAGTCAAATCCGGAGCCCTTGAGGTCGCCGGAGAGCGCGGGTGGATATCAATGACCCCCTATCTGGTCCATTATTCTCAATTAAAAGCCCACTGGGAGAATGTTGAAACGGGAGCTAAACGGGCTGGCCGCGGCGCTCCGTCAAAAGCCGACTGGCGGATGTCCCTGCGGATTCATGTCGCCAAAACGACCCGGCAGGCCCGTAAAGAAGTGCTGAACGGCGCTCTGGTTCGAGATTTTCAGCACTACTGAAAACCTCGATTCGAAGCTTCGCCGATCGGTCTGCGTTTTCTCAAATATGACCCGTCCATCCGTGATGAAGACGTAACTCCTGAGTACATGATGGAGAATTACTGGATCGTTGGCGACCCCGACTACTGCATCCAGAGGATCGAAAAGCTTCACAAGCACTCAGGCGGCTTCGGCACACTTTTGCTCCACGATCAGGACTGGGGCAGAGATAACAGGCAGTTCCATAGTTCAATGAAACTGCTGGCAACCGAAGTAATGCCGGTCGTAAAGGACCTCAAACCGTAGCTGGGATTAAATCAGGGAAACAAAAAACGGCGAAGTCAGAAAAAAACAATCATATGGTCTCGCTCAGAATGGAGTCCCAGTACTTGAAAATCTGGTTGTTTGAAGATGCTTTCATAATACAATTACGCATCAGTGAGAGTGGCGCGCTGTCTGTCAGCATGAATTTTCCGATAAGTCTCGAATGGTTCTGAATCCTCCTCACCCTGTCTTTTCTTCTGGACTCATACTGTCTCAGTGCGTGAGCATAGAATTTGGAATCGGTTCTGCAAAGTTCTTCGGCTAAAACAGAGGCTGATTCCATACCCATGGACAGACTTGCGCCGGCAATGGGCATTATGGCGTGGGCCGAGTCTCCGAGAAGCACTACTCTTCCGCGTGACCATCTGTTTGTGTTGAAGTCGTTGTACTCTCCGTAGTGAATAGTTCTGGGGTCATAACCGTCGAGACTGCGCATTATTTCGGGTACAGGCCCCCCGAACCCGGCAAAATGCCGGCGGATAGTTTCTACTCTGTTCTCGACATCATCCCGGACGCCGGCTTTCGTTCTTATGCTTAGAAAAACAGCTAAACGTCCGTGTGCCGGCCACATTTTAGCGAATTTCCCCTTTCCCAGATACTCCGTAATTCCCTGAGCGTCGCAAAGCTTTGGGTCGGACCAGAAAGCCCATCCGGATATGCCGCTGTAGCGAAGCGGAATATCTCCGAAGACCTGCTGGCGAAGCGGCGACCGTAAGCCGTCACAGCCGACAACCAGATCGTAGGTATCGCTGCTTCCGTCAGTGAAATTTACCGTGACTCCATCGCCAGTATCAGTTAAGGAAACGAAGCTGGCGTTCATTTTCATTGAGTTTTCGCTTATCTTTCCTCTCAGTATCCTTACCAGATCGGGCCTGTATATGCCCATTACCGGACCGTATTTTTCCGTCACGGGGTCAATCCGGTACTTGCGTACGGTATTGCCTTTGTGGTCACAGATATGGTAATCAGTGAAAATGAGACCGGCTTCTTTAAGCTGCTCGTAAACGCCAAGCCCCTTAAGTATTCTGCTTCCCGACGGCCATATTATCACCACGTAACCGATATTCCCGAATTTGGAGGCTCTTTCAACAAGAGTTGGGGAAAAACCCCTCTGCTCAAGAAGCGCGCATAGCGTGAGTCCCGCAAGACCTCCGCCAACAATTAAAACCTTCATGTCGGGACCGTTACGGATGGTGCCGGTTGAATTCGTATATGAGTTTTGAGTCTGCTCCATTCCTTACTCCAGTAATTATAAAAACTACATCAAACAGTAACTCTTCAAAGACCTGATAATTTAACCTGTCTCCTTTCAAACACGGAAACCATGCTGAAGGCTGCTAATGTAGTGTTTCCGCTATCTCTTGATTATTTTCTGCATACTATCATAAGCAATCTCACCTATGGAAATCAATTCGCATAAAAGTATCAACAAAATTACCGGAAAAGAAAAGAAAAATGCTCAAACGCCTGACTTGTCAAAAGCACTTTCTCTGATAGTATTTACGCTAATCGTTTTTCCCTTGAGCCCTCTCTATGCCGAAGATAACCATCAACGGAATTGAACTTGATGTGGACGACGGACTGAACGTCATCCAGGCAGCGGCGACGGCCGGAATAGAGATTCCCCATTTCTGCTATCACCCCTCGCTAAGCGTAGTCGCCCAGTGCAGACAATGCCTTGTGGAAGTGGAAGGCGTTCCCAAGGTGCTCCCCGCCTGCAACACGACCGTAAGAGACGGCCTTGTTGTTAAAACGAACACCGAAAAAGCCTTTGAAGCCAGAAAGGCGGCCGTTGAATTCACCCTCATAAACCATCCGCTTGACTGTCCCATATGCGACAAGGGTGGAGAATGCCCTCTCCAGATGGTCGCTTTCGGTCACGGTCCCGGCTACAGCAGGGTCGGCGGTCCAGAGAACAAGAAGGTAAGGCAGAAAAGCTACCTCAGCGACCGCATAATGTACGATGCCAACAGATGCATCATGTGCACGCGATGCGTGCGTTTTACGGACGAAGTGACGAAAACCCATGAACTTGGAACCACCGGAAGGGGTTTTCGCAAGAAAATCTCCGTTTTCCCGGGGAAAAAGCTTGATAACGAACTTGCGGGGAACGTGATTGACATATGCCCGGTCGGAGCCCTGCTCTCCAAAGACACGCTTCACGAAGAGAGGGTCTGGTACATGGAATTTACGGACTCCGTGTGTTCGCTCTGCAGCACCGGGTGCAACATTACGGTGGGCGTTGACCCGAGGCAGGGAAAGGTCTCCCGCATCCGTCCGAGAATAAACCAGGAAGTGAACGGACACTGGATATGCGACAGGGGAAGATTCGATTACAAGGAGGTCCAGGAGTCAACCAGGCTTAAGGACCCCATAATGAAAAACGATAAGGACTACGAAATAGCCTCCTGGGAAGGTGCAGTTAACAGTCTTTGCGCCAGGCTCTTGGGAATAATGTCGGGCGGCACGGGTCCCTGCGCAATTGTGGGGTCACCGACTCTTACAAACGAGGAGATGTTTCTTGCGGTGAAGATTTCATCCCTCCTTGGAGACTGCCCGGCAATCTGCGCCACTGGAAGCGAGAATATAGAGAAAAAATTCGACCTCGTAAGCAACGATCCGTATCCCAACAGCGCGGGAGCGAGGAATTTCATGATACAGGCAAACGGAGAGGATGTGAAAACGACGATCGACTCGCTGCTGGCCGGCAGGATTGATACTCTGGTCGTCGTCGGAGAAGATCTGTTTGAGCTGGTTTCCGGCCATGAGAAGTATGCACTTTCCCAAGCGCTTGAGAAAATCGGCTTTCTCGCCGTTATCGACTACAAACTCACTGAAACCGCAAAGCATGCTCACATAATACTTCCAGCGGTGAGCCCTTATGAAAAAGACGGAACTTTCACAAACGATTCCGGGCGGGTTCAGAAAATAAGAAAGGCCATTTCTCCCCCTGGAAAAGCGAAGCCAGGATGGGAGATACTCTGCATGATCGGGGGAAAACTCGACAAACCTCTGTTTAACTACAGCTCCGCATCTGACGTGATGGATGACATAAGCCTCAAGATTCCAGGATACGGGGGAATGAGCTACGACAGACTAGGTACCGTCGGAAAACTTCTGGAACACGGCATGGGTAAATGACGCCGTTTCTGATAACAATAGCAGTTGTAAAGATAGCACTTGTTTTTTTCGTCGTTCTGACCGCAGTCGCTTATCTTACCTACGCGGAAAGAAGGCTAAGCGCCTTCATACAGGACCGTTACGGACCGAACAGAGTCGGACCCTTGGGACTTCTCCAGCCACTTGCCGACGGCATCAAATTCATTTTCAAAGAAGACATAATTCCGAAGAATGCGAACAAGACCATGTATATCATGGCCCCGGCGTTTGCGCTTGTTACGGCCCTTGCCGCCCTCGCGGTAATTCCCATAGGAACGGGTTTTCACACCGACCTGTTCGGATTTCTCCAGGATCCGGTATTCGTAAGGTTCCAGATAGCTGACTTAAACATCGGCCTTTTATACGTGCTGGGGATAAGTTCGCTCAGCGTATACGGAGTGGTGCTTGCCGGGTGGGGTTCTAACAGCAAATACTCCCTTCTAGGAGGTCTTCGGGCGGCGGCGCAGATGATAAGCTACGAACTCCCACTTGGCCTGTCCATACTGGGGGTAATAGCCATAACGGGTTCGCTTCGTCTCGGGGACATAATCGAAGCGCAGGAAAAGATGTGGTTTATGATTCCTTCATTTATAGGTTTTGTGGTTTTCGTCGTTTCTGCGTTTGCCGAGACCAAGCGGCTTCCTTTCGATATGCCGGAAGCAGAACCCGAGATAGTCGCCGGCTATCACACCGAATACAGCAGCATGAAATTTGCAATGTTCTTCATGGCTGAATATACTCACATGATAGTTGCCTCGTGCATGATAACTTCTTTGTTTCTGGGTGGTTGGTATCCCTTACCGTTCGGTGGGTGGTTCGGCATTGATATCAATACACATTGGTATCTGCCGCCGACTGTGTTTATCGGCAAAGTCCTTTTCTTACTCTTTCTGTTCATCTGGGTAAGATGGACTTTGCCAAGGTTCAGATATGATCAGGTCATGGGCCTTGGCTGGAAGAAACTTTTCCCCCTAGCAGTAGCAAACCTTCTTATTGTAAGTTTTCTTATAGTTCTCGGAATCCTTTAGTATATAATTGCGTTTATGAGGGATTCACACTCCGACCTTGACAGCAGCATGCGGATGGCGGCATTTGAACAGGTCAAAAAACTGAGTGTGATCTACACTCATCTGCCTGCGGAGGAAATCAGGAAAGGTTTCAGCTTTGAAGGCCGGCGTATACCGCTTGTAAACCCACAGCGCGGTATATTCAAGCCAAAAAAAATGAAATTCCTCCTCTCAATAAAGACTGTGTTTCCAAAGCCTGGAGGCAAAGTCTGGTACGAAGACCAGATAGATATTCACAGAAAGATTTTTGAGAGCCTAGAATCAATAGATTACGCATTCATGGGTACTAACCCCGATGCCGCGGATAATAAATGGCTTCGTGAGGCGTATGAAAACAAGACTCCCGTGATTTACTTTCTTGGGATCGCTCCTGGTCAGTATCAGGTAATAGCACCCGTTTTTATCGGGGATTGGGACGGGAACTCACTGAGAGCCAAAGTACTTTTTGGTAGACCAGACCGAAATGAAATAGTTCTTCCTGAGACCCTAGAGGAAAGATGTTATGCTTTTCACATGGTGAAACAACGGGTTCACCAAGGACAGTTCCGCGAATCGATTCTCGCTGCCTATAAAGGACGCTGTGCCTTGTCCGGCATTCCCGAGAGACGCCTGCTTGATGCCGCCCACATAATCCCCGATGCGAACCCGGAACTTGGCCAGCCAGTAATCTCAAATGGCCTACTGCTCTCCAAGATCCATCACGCAGCGTTCGACAGCCACCTTATAGGAATTGACCCTGACTATGGACTTCACGTCTCAAAGCGCCTGCTTGATCAGAATGACGGTCCGACGCTTGAAGCACTCAAGCAGCTTAGAGGTAAAAAACTCCGGCTTCCGAAACGAGATCAGGATTATCCTGACAGAGAACGCCTAGCAATGCGGTATGAAGAGTTCAAGGCTATGGGATGAGTCTTCATTTCTTGGGGAATTTTATAAAGCTATCACGCCAAGCAGTATGGCTCGAGTTGTCAGACATCCAGATTGCTCACCCTAAGAGCGTTTAACTCGATAAACTCCTTTCTGGGTTCAACCTGATCGCCCATGAGTTTTGAGAATATTGCATTAGCTTCAACTACGTCTTCAACTTGAACCTGCTTCAATACCCTGTTCTCGGGATTCATTGTCGTTGACCAAAGCTGCTCAGGGTTCATCTCTCCGAGACCTTTATATCTCTGTATGAACTGACCTTTTTTCCCTCTCTCCAAAATGGATTCAACGAATTTCTCAAGGCTTCCGATCTCTTTTTCTTCGCCATTATCAACTATATGGCAGCCAGAATCCCAAAGCGGTCTAAGCGATTCCGCAAGCTTCCTGAGTTCTCTGAAATCAGGAGAAGCGAGAAAATTAAAATCAATAAAGGAAGAGCTTACCCTTCCGCTTTCCCGAAAATCATATTCAATGCTGTTTGAATTATGTTCTGTGTCCTCCCCAAGCTTCCAGTCAAGATCAACTATGTCGGGATGATTCTCCCCGAGCCATTCCCTTATTCCGATAAGATGAGTATCTAAAGAGGTTTCATTGCCAAGCTTGAGGTCTGTTTTACCGAAATCGGTTCTTCTGGCGAAACCGTCAACTATCCCCTTGTTGCGTCCCCACCTGCTCATACGGTCAAGAAGTTTTCCGTACCTGATGGCTTTCTGCACAAGGTCGAAAAGCTTCGCCCCCTTGATCTGTTTTACGTGGCCGTTTGTACCCCCGGAGGCAACTTCAAGGCCTTCGACTCCTAGCTTGACGAGAAACTCCTCGTATTCATGGTCGTCCTTGAGATAGGTTTCCTTTCTCCCCTTTCTCGCGAGATAAAGAGGTGGTTGGGCAATGTACAGATACCCCCTTTCTATTACTTCACCGAAATGACGGAAAAACAGCGTGAGAAGAAGGGTTCTTATATGGGATCCGTCAACATCCGCGTCGGTCATGAGTATTACCTTGTGGTAGCGTATCTTCGATATATCGAACTCACCCTCGCCTTCCCCTATTCCGGTACCCAGAACGGTGATAGTGGCGCGGATCTCCTCGTTGCCGAGGATCTTGTCAAATCTCGCCTTCTCAACGTTCAGGATTTTTCCCTTAAGAGGCAAAATGGCCTGGTTGTGCCTGTCTCTTGCCTGTTTTGCGGATCCTCCCGCCGATTCTCCCTCAACTATGTAGAGCTCACTTTTCTCGGGATCGCGTTCCTGGCAGTCGGCCAGTTTCCCGGGAAGCGTTCCGGACTCAAGAGCGCTTTTTCTTCTGGTAAGCTCCTTTGCTTTTCTAGCGGCGTTTCTCGCTCTCGCGGCTTCTATCGTTTTCTCCACGATGCGTCTAGCCACAGGCGGGTTTTCTTCAAAGAACACCCGGAGCTTCTCGTTTAGCAAAGACTCGACAATACCCCTTACCGAAGTGTTTCCGAGCTTAGTTTTGGTCTGGCCTTCAAACTTCGGATCCTGGAGCTTTACGCTAACAACCGCTACCAGGCCCTCTCTCACGTCTTCCCCGCTGAGGGCCATCTTCAGGTTTTTAAGAAGATTCTTCTCCTCGGCGTACTTGTTTATGGTCCTCGTAAGAGAAGTCCGAAAGCCCGAGAGATGGGTTCCGCCCTCTATGTTGTTTATGTTGTTCGCGTAGCAGAATATGGTTTCCCTGTAGGTGTCGTTATACTGCAAAGCGACCTCAACCGCCGTTGAGTCTCTTTCTCCCGCAACATAGATCACCTCGGGGTGAAGCACTTTTCTGTTCTGGTTAAGTTCTTCGACAAAAGCAATGATTCCTCCTTCGTAGAAAAACTCCTGGGACCTTTCCGTCCTCTCGTCGTTAAGGGTAATCCGAAGACCCTTGTTAAGAAAGGCAAGCTCCCTTATCCTGTGGGCAATTATGTCGTAATTGAACTCGTTAACTTCGAATATCCCGGAATCGGGCTTGAAATGGATTTTGGTCCCGCTTTTTTTCGTTTTCCCGGTGTTCTTAATGTCTTTTACCGCCTCTCCCTTTGCATATTCCTGATACCAGACCTGCCCTTCCCTCTTGATCTCTATTGAGAGGTTCTCTGAAAGGGCGTTTACCACGGTGACGCCTACGCCGTGGAGTCCTCCTGAAACCCTGTAGACCTTGCTGTCGAACTTCCCCCCGGCGTGAAGCATGGTCATCACGACTTCAACGGCGGGTTTCCCCGTCTCTTCGTGTATGTCAACCGGAATTCCCCTTCCGTCGTCCTCAACCGTAATGGTCTCATCCACATGTACGGTAACAGAAATATTTTCGCAGAAGCCCGCCAGGGATTCGTCCACGCTGTTATCGAGAACTTCGAAAACAAGATGGTGAAATCCCCGGGAATTGGTATCCCCTATGTACATATCCGGGCGTTTTCTTACGGCTTTAAGGCCTGGAAGAACCTTTATCTGCTCGGCGGTGTAATCATCGCCGGAGCCGTTATCCTGCTGCAATTCACCCATTGTTTCGGATTCTTGAGACTCGCTCAAAATAAGTACCTCCCGGTAGAGATAGCATGCTTATTATAATACCTGAAGAAAAGAAAAAAGTCCGTAATATCGGGCAGTTTGCGTAAAAATCAGAATTTCCTGAGAGATAATCTGGCCAAGTGGCCTCCCGCAGACGATATTGCTTCCCGGAACCTTACGCCTAGGAAATCTTCGGATGCGTGATGCCGGTCTGTTTCTGGTATTTTCCCTTCTTGTCCGCGTATGAAATATCGCATTCCTCATCCCCTTCGAAAAAGAGCACCTGGGCGATTCCCTCGTTTGAATATATCTTCGCGGGAATAGGGGTTGTGTTTGAGATCTCAAGCGTCACGTATCCCTCCCACTCGGGTTCAAAGGGGGTTACGTTCACGATTATTCCGCACCTTGCGTAAGTGGATTTACCGACGCACACGGTAAGGGTGCTTCTGGGTATCCTGAAATACTCAACGGTCTTTGCGAGCGCAAAGGAGTTCGGCGGGATTATGCAGTAATCATCCCTTATCTCCACAAAGGACTTGGTGTCGAAATTTTTCGGGTCCACAACGGTGCTGTGCAGGTTGGTAAAAACCTTGAACTCATCGCTTACCCTTATATCGTAGCCGTAAGAGGAAAGGCCGTATGATATCACACCCTTGGTTACCTGCCCCTCGACGAAAGGGTCTATCATCTTGTGCTCAAGCGCCATTTTTCTTATCCAGTGATCAGGTTTAATTCCCATCGGTGTTCTCCTTTCTGTTTTCTCGAATCTTGTTTAATATCTAATTCGTATTATCCTCATACAGAAGATATTTTTAAGACTTGGAAATGTTGTCTAATTTGGTGGTTTTTATATAGTAAAATGAAGCGGACCATAAAGAAACGGTACCCCGTCCGACAGCGGCCCCTCAAAAAATTATACGAACTGCCTCAAAAACCTTATGTCGTTCTCAAAGAAAAGCCTTATGTCGTTTATCCCGTACTTGAGCATGGCGATTCTCTCAACCCCCATACCGAAGGCAAAACCCGAATAGATATCCGTATTGTAGTTAACGCTTGAGAAAACCGCGGGATCGACCATTCCGCATCCCATTATTTCAAGCCAGCCGGTATTCTTGCATACCCTGCATCCGTTGCCGGAACATATCTGACATTCTATGTCCACTTCGGCGCTGGGTTCGGTGAACGGAAAAAAGCTCGGGCGGAACCTGACGTTCGTACCCTCCCCGAAAGTCAGTTTGACGAACTGGATGATGACGGACTTTAGGTTTCCGAAAGTTATGCCTTTGTCCACCAGAAGACCCTCTATCTGGTGGAACATCGGAGTGTGGGAAACATCGCTGTCGCATCGGTAAACCTTTCCCGGAGCTATTATCTTCACCGGAGGCCGCTGGGTCTGCATAATCCGTATCTGCACGGGGGAAGTGTGGGTTCTCAACACCATGTCGTCGGTTATGTAAAAAGTGTCCTGCATGTCTCTTGCAGGGTGGTTTTTCGGTATGTTAAGCGCCTCGAAATTGTAGTAATCAAGCTCAACCTCGGGACCCTCGACGACTTCGAATCCCATCCTCTCGAAGTCATAGACGATACACTCCATCATCTGAGTTATGGGATGCTTGGCCCCTACCGGCATTCCACGGCCGGGAAGAGTGAAGTCGGTTGCTTCCTCAAGAAGCTTTTCGTTCATGATTTTGCGCTTTATCTCGTCGGATTTCTTCTCGATCAGCGCCTCGATTTCCTTCTTGGTTCCGTTTATGAGAATGCCCGCCTGGCGGCGCTCCTCTACGGGAAGGTCTTTCATGGATTTTAGAAGCTGCGTAAGAGATCCTTTTTTCCCGACGTAGCTTGCCTTTACCTTGACAAGATCAACCTCCGTCGAGACGGCGTCAAGGTCAGAATCTATACGGCTTCTGATTTGCCGAAGCGTTTCTTCCATCATATGCCCGGATTGTGCGTTTCTAGAAGCAAAACGGGAAAATATTTAACCGTTATGAGACCGATTATCAAAGCGCGGAGCTTACTTGCGATCGAGCATCCGCCAAAGCAGCCCTTATCCGATTGCCTTTCTTTTTCTCCAGTAAACCACGAAGGCACTTGCCACGAAAACTGAAGAATAGGTTCCCACGACGACCCCTATCATAAGGGTGAACGCGAAATCATGTATTACCGAACCGCCAAGGAGAAACAGCGGGATAAGCACTGCGAACACCGTTATCGAGGTGAGCAACGTACGCGAGAGCGTCTGGCTGATTCCTTCATTAACAAGCTCTCTGAAGCCCTTTTCAGGAAAATTGCCCATATTTTCCCTTATCCTGTCAAATATGACGATGGTGTCGTTAACCGAATAACCTATCACGGTCAGAAGCGCGGCAACGATCGCAAGAGTGAATTCCTTGTCCGCAAGCGATATGGCCCCCACGGTTATAAGGGTGTCGTGAAGAAGCGCGATAACCGCTCCCACGGCAAAACCGAATTCAAACCTTACGACCAGATAAGCCAGTATGCCGACGCACGCAAGCAGTATGGAGAGAGTGGCCCTGGTTATGAGTTCCTTCCCTACCCTGGGACCTATGTAGTCTATTCTCTGAATGGAGGCTCCCTTGAAGTCTTCTGACTCCGCGAAAAGGTCTTCAAGGCTTTTCTGAAAATCCTCTATCTGGTCAAAAGTCGCAAGTTCCGGAGCAAACTGTATCAGGTGCTCGTTATCGCTCGGAAGACCGAAGCGCTGAACCGATTCTGAGGGAAAGCCGCTATTTTCAAGCCCCCCTTTTAGCGCGTTGGTTTCCAGGCTCTTCGCGAGCTTTATGTGTATTTCCGTTCCGCCCGTGAACTCAACTCCCCAGTTAAGTCCCTGGTGATACAGAAGAGACACGAGGGAGATAACCACAAGCGCGATGGAAATACGCATCGCGCCCCCCATCTTCTCTACAAAATCATAATTCAGTTTTCCTATAAGTTGCACTCGCGCACCCTCAGATACTTACTTCGGTCAGTTTTTTGTCCCTGTAGAGCATGTTCGTAAAAACTCTCGCCACCACGAGATTGCTGAAAACGGTCGACACTATTCCGATTGAAAGCGTGGCCGCGAAACCCTTTATCGGGCCTGTGCCGAGCCAGAAAAGTATAAGCGCCGTGAGAAGCGTCGTCACGTTAGCGTCAAGGATGGTCCAGAGAGACCTGGCGTATCCCGTTTCAATCGAGTGCATGGCGGTTTTCCCCGCGACAAGTTCCTCTTTTATCCTCTCGAATATGATGATGTTTCCGTCAACCGCCATGCCGAGGGTAAGAACAAGCCCGGCTATACCCGGAAGCGTAAGCGTCACCCCGAAAGCGGAGAGAAAACCCATTATGAAAAGTATGTTAAGCAGAAGGGCGGCGTTCGCTATGACGCCCTGGATCCTGTAGAAAAAGACCATGAACACCAAAACGAGTATCCCGCCAACGATCATGGAGAACCTCCCCTTTTCTATGGACTCCTGGCCGAGGGAAGGACCCACGGTTCTCTCCTGCTCCACCCTTACGGGAACGGGAAGAGAGCCGGATCTCAGTATAAGCGCGAGGTCTTTTGTCTCTTCAGGGGTGAAAGTCCCGGTTATGGTGCCCTGGTAGGTTATCTTGTCCTGGATAGTGGGAGCGGACTTTATAATGCCGTCAAGAACTATTGCCAGGCGCTTGCCGACGTTTTCCTCGGTCAGTTTCCCGAACTTGTTCGCGCCTTCTCCCTTGAAGGTGAATCCGACCGCGGGATTTCCGTAATTATCAAACGTTATCCGCGCATCGGAGATATATTCCCCGGTCACGCTCGCAAGCCTCTCGGTGAGAAAGAACTTTTCGTTTTCGTTTCCGGTATCTCCAGCGTGGATTGACATCCCCTTCTCCGCAGCCTGCTTCTCGGTTTCCGCTTCGGTCGCCGCGAGGAGATTTTCCCGCGACGCCCCGACGGCTTTTACGATCTTGAACTCCAAAACGGCCGTCTTTTTGATCAGGTTTACTATTCTCTGTCTGTCTTTTTTGGAAGCGCCCGGCACCTGCACCAGAATCCTGTCGTCACCGGACTTCTGTATGCTTGGCTCAACGAGACCGAAATCCTTAACGCGGTTCTCTATTATGTGGCGGACCCGTTCTATTGAGTTTTGCTCAAGCTCGGCCACGTAAGAAGGTTTTATCGAGAGCCTGACCAGAAAGCCGTCAGAACCTATATTCGCCACCTGTTCAAAATCGTCGCGCGCAATCTCAAGCGCCCTGTCGATATCCGCGCCGGGGAAAAGACCTACCGTGAGGGTTCCGTCAGAAACGGACGAGCTTTTCACCAGAATCCTGTTTTCCGCGAACTTCGAGACAAGGGCTTCCTCCACGATAAGCATTTCCTGGTTAACGCCCTTTTCCGTCTCAACTCCCAGAAGAAGGAATATTCCGCCCTCAAGATCAAGCCCGAGACTCATCCCCTTGCTTGAGAACGCCTTTCCCCACCACGAGGGAAGATTGTCACCCATAAAGGTCGGCGTAAGAAGTATTACGGAGAGGAAAGAACAAAGAGCGATAACGATAATCCACAGACGGGACACGCCTTTCATTAATCAGCTGCCCCCTTTGGATTTGCCGTCAGCTGTCGCAGAATCAGTCCGCTCCGCGATCCCGGAGCGGGCCATTCTTATGTTAATGCCTTTCACTATTTCAACCGTGAGATCATTACCATCAACGCTTATCACCCTCCCGTATATGCCTCCGGTGGTAATAATGCTGTCGCCTCTTTTTACCTCGGTGAGCATCCGCTTTCGCTCACGGCTCTGCTTCTGCTGGGGTCTTATGATAAGAAAGTAAAAAAGGCCGAATATGGCAACGAACGGAAGTATGGCTGAAACCGTCGTTCCTCCTCCCTGGCCGACCCCGGGAGGCATGCACGATGAAACAAAAAGGGCCGCAGTGGATATAAAAGCAAGTTTTTTCAATTTCTATTCCTCTTCCGCATCGCTTAGCTCCGAGCGGAATTGCTTGAAGGTGCCGGTTTTTATCGATTCTCTTATTTTTCTCATCAGTTCGGAGTAATAATAGAGGTTATGAAGGGTCAAAAGCTGAAGAGACAGAATCTCCCCGGCCATGAATATATGCCTCAGGTACGACTTTGAGAAATTTCCGCACGTGTAACAGCCGCAATCTTCATCAAGTGCAGAGCGATCGTACGCGTAACGGGAGTTTTTTATAACCACTTTTCCCCGGCTTGTAAAGAGAGTTCCGTTCCGGGCGTTGCGGGTCGGGATGACGCAGTCGAAAAGATCAACTCCGAGCGCCACCCCCCTCACTATGTCGCTTGGGGTTCCGATACCCATAAGGTATCTAAGCCTATCCTCCGGAAGAAGCCCCGTACAAAGATCCGTAATCTCAAAAGTCGCCTCGCCCGACTCACCGACCCCGAGCCCTCCTATCGAGTAACCGTCAAAACCTATATCCACAAGTTCCCCCGCCGAGCGCGCCCGAAGATCCTCGTACACCCCTCCCTGCACGATACCGAAAAGGGCCCCGGAACTCTCCCGTCTCGCCTCCTTGCAAAGCCTAGCCCAGCGCGTCGTGAGAGAGACCGACTTCTCCATGTACTCGTATGGAGAATCATGGGCCGGGCATTCATCAAAACACATCATCACGTCTGAACCCAAGTCTTCCTGAACGGCTATCGAGATCGCCGGCGAGAAAAAATGTTCGCTTCCGTCTATGTGGGAGCGGAAAGAGACTCCATCGTCTGTGATCTTTCTGCTTTTTGCGAGGCTTAGAACCTGGAAACCGCCGCTGTCGGTAACAATCGCACCGTCCCACGACATGTATTTGTGAAGTCCGCCGAGGGAACTTATTATGTCCGTGCCGGGCCTTAAGTAGAGATGGTAGGCGTTTGCGATAAGAATCTGAAAACCGAGACGGCGCAGATCAAGGGGCGAGATGGCCTTGCCCGCCCCCTGGGTCGCTACAGGCATAAAGGCCGGAGTCGCAACCGTTTCCCGGGAAGTGCGGATTTCCCCCAGTCTGGCGGAACCGCCTTTTTCTTTTTCGATAAGTCTGAACCTGTACATGATGGATAAACGCTGCGGGATCAGAATCCAAGTACGTCCCGCATCGCGTAGACCCCGGGGGATTTTCCCGGAATCCATTTCGCCGCGCGAAGCGCGCCCGAGGAAAAATTCTCCCTGCTGGTCGCCTTGTGGGTAAGCTCCACTCTTTCTCCGTCGCCAAGGAACATGACGGTGTGATCTCCGACCACGTCTCCTCCCCGAAGCGTCTGAATACCTATCTCCCCTTTCTTTCTCGCCCCTATGCACCCGTGTCTTTCATATCTCGCCACATCCTTAAGCTCCGATCCCAGGCCCGCGGCGACCGCTTCGGCAAGCGCGATGGCCGTTCCGCTCGGAGAATCGGCTTTTGACCTGTGATGAGTCTCGAAAATCTCGGCGTCGTAGCTCTCTCCCAGATGAGACGCCACCTGTCTTGAGATTTCGAAAAGAACATTGACACCCACGCTCATGTTGGGAGAAAGAACGCAGGGTATCCGATCAAGCAGCCGCAGCAGTTTTTCCCTCTGCTCAGAGGTAAAGCCCGTCGTTCCAATAACCATCGACTTTTCGTTCCGAACCGAATATTCGGCGTGGGCAAGGGTCGCCTCGGGAACTGTGAAGTCAATTATCACGTCCGCAGCCCGCGCGGCTACCTCAATGCTGTCACTCACGCTTACTCCCGGCCCCGCGCCCTCGACAAGGTCCCCCAGGTCGCGACCGATCGAAACATGTCCCGGCACCTCCGTAGCGCCCACAAGCTCAATGTCCTCATCCGTGCCCGCAAGCGAAGCTATGCTCATTCCCATGCGCCCGCACACTCCGACTACCGCGACTTTTATCACCCTAACCTCCTCCGTCTCCGCTTTCACCCTCAGGTCCGTAACTGCAGTTCTCAATACATTCGTCCTTCACTATTTTCCACTCTTTTTTGGGTATGGAAAGATCATAGCGGTTTCTGTATTTGGCCCTCAGACGCTCGCTTTCGCCCGGATTGCTGTAGTCAACCTCCACGTCCGCAACCACTATGGCGGTATCCCTAAAGAGCTGGGTTGCCAAGACCTTGTAGTCAACTATCCTGAGGTCGTAGCTCTCGTAAAGAAACTCAATCCTGCTTATGTAACCTTCGCGGTCTGAACTGAATATATAGATTTTGTCGTAAGCGGATTCAAAGTCCTTTTCCTTAAGCGCCTCAAGAAAAGAGTTGACAACACTGGTAGCGGAAACCTTCGGGTGCGGCCTCCTTTCTCCCGAACCTCGCACCGGAACAGCGCAGGAAAGAAAAAGAAGCAGCAACGGCAGAACGAAAAGGTAAGCTTTTCTCATGGATAACGTAGCGGAAACTAGTCCTCTGAATAACCTAAGAAGGTAAATGAGAAAAGTAGTACAAGCAAGTTAGGAGAATATACAAGAGTTTTCTTTCTCCGCCCGGCGGTGGTTATGAATTAAAATCCGTTGCGGGTATTCTGCTTTGGAAAAAAAAGAAACCCGTATACAGAATAAGGACAGAAACACATTATGAAAAGCATGACTGGTTTCGCGGAATCATCCGTAAATACCGAGGTCGGAAAGATCGTGGTGGATATACGGTCGGAGAACCACAGGTTTCTTGACGTCAAGGCCAGCGTTCCCGAATCGTTTTTCCAGATGGAAACCGCCATTGAAGACAAACTGAAGAACTCAATTCAGAGGGGGAAACTCAGGCTGAAGCTTTCCGTGCAGGCAACCCGAAGGGAAAGACAGCGTTTATCCGAAGAAGTGCTTCGGGAGAATCACAGCTCCCTTAAAAGGATCAATTCCGCGCTGGGGCTTAAAACGGAGATAGGAATCGAGCACCTGCTCATGATGGAGAACTCCTTTGAAAGCCATGTCGGACCCGAGATCTCAAGGGAGACGGAAGCCAGGATAAAGGAAGCGGTCATAAAAGCCCTCCTAAAGTTCGACAGGAGCCGGGAAACCGAGGGACGGAAACTTGAAAAAGCGATACTCGGGCGTCTGGAAATCATAAAAAAAACGGTTGACAGAGTAAAGAAAAGACGAAAGGAATTCGTAAAGAAATCCGAGAAGAAAACAAAGGAGAAGATTGAGAAAATCTTTTCCTCAAGGCACAAAAACGACCCTCTTATCTCTCAGGAAGCTGCGGCCATAATGACGGAAAAAAGTGAGATTGATGAAGAAATCGTAAGGCTTGAGGCTCATATCTCCAAGTTCAGGAAAACCGCCAGGAAAAAGGGGCCCGTGGGGAAAGAGCTTGATTTTCTGGTTCAAGAAATGAACAGGGAAGCCGGAACCGTATCAGCGAAATGCAAGGACGCGGGAATTTCGCATCTTACCATAAATATACGTCTTGAACTTGAGAAAATACGGGAGCAGATTCAGAATATAGAGTAAGCCTTACGAATACTTACGTTCCGCTCACTATAAAATCCGCACTGATCTTCGGAAATTATATAGGAGAGTTGACAGAATTGCTTAATCTCCAACCCGGCAATTTCAGACCTACCCTTCCTGTGCGGCTTTGGCGGTCTTCCGCGCTCACGATCCTTCATGCCAGATAGTATGCCAGCTACTCTCCGTCCAGCTCGTACCATTTATTTTCTCCGCTCAAGGCGATAATGCTAGCCAACGACAGTTAGAAATCGGCTTGTTTCTTACTTCTCATAAACACTAACTACCGGGCGAATTTTGGTTTTCCGGAGTGCTTGACGCGCAAGCTTCGTTCTCAGATAAGCGACGGAAACATCTCCTTTTCTTTTTATCGTCTCTCGGCGGGCATTATTCTCGATCCCGGCACATTCTTTGCACCGACTTGAAAGACCGACCGACCTGCAACGGTCGGTATAGAACTCTGACACGGGAAGTTTTCGCCAACACCAGGAACAAACGTGATGACCGCTAGCCTTACGAGGATATTTGCGTCTCTCTCTGCGGTTTCTTTTTTTCGACCACCTGTTGTTACTTAGCAACGGCGCTTCAGGATTCACGTTGATTTGCTTCCCCTTAACATATCTGTTTATTGGTTTTTCAAGCCGCATAATCCATTTTTTCTCTTCTCGATCGGCGACCTCTTGCTTGTGGTGACGCGAGAGAACTTCTATAGTCGGCCTCATTATCAAAAGCTTGCGGTGCAAAATCGAATTGCATGGATTCAACCGCCGATGTTGTGCGAGTCGGTAGGAAATCGATTGTCTTGTTTGCCCAACATAAGCCGACCCGTCAGGAAAGCTAATTTTATATATTTGTATCGTTCTGCCTGCTCTAGGCGGTGGCTTGCCCATGAGCATGCATTATAACAATTAATGAGTGATTTCAATATGATACGAAACGGTAAGATCTAGAAGGACCGGTAAGCACTTCACAGAAGATCGCTGAGGTGTTCCTGCCCCGAAAAACACTCCATGGCCGTAAAATATTCTTTTGCCATATTCGTAAACCCGGAGCAGAAGATTTTGAAAAAACGGACTAGGCATGTTATAGTACGGCCTCATTTGAGAAACAATGAAACTCTCCAGGGAGAACCGGAAAAATAAGTATTCTTGTCAATAAAGACTCAAAAGTTCTCGTTCAGGGAATAACGGGAAGCGCGGGGCTGTTTCATGCGACCCAGTGCCGGGAGTACGGAACCAATGTCGTGGGCGGCGTCACGCCTGGAAAAGGTGGAAGCAGCGTCGAAGGATTCCCGGTTTTCGACACCATGACTGAAGCTGTGCGGGAAACCGGAGCCAACGTATCTTTGGTGTTCGTTCCGGCCGCATTCGCTATGGATTCAATGCTCGAGGCCCTCGATTCAGGCGTAGAACTCGTCATCTGCATAACAGAGGGAATACCCACCCTTGACGTGGTAAGGGTAAAAGAATACATGAGGGGTTCTCATTCAAGGCTTGTGGGACCCAACTGTCCGGGTGTCATAACTCCCGGGGAGGCCAAGGTCGGAATAATGCCGGGTTACATTCATAAACCCGGAAGAGTGGGGATAATCTCAAGAAGTGGAACCCTGACCTACGAGGCCGTCTGGCAGCTTACAAATCTCGGTATAGGACAATCGACCTGCTTAGGCATAGGAGGCGATCCCGTTATCGGAACCACGTTTATTGACGCGCTTTCACTCTTTGAGAACGACCCGGGCACAGACGCGGTGGTAATGATAGGGGAAATCGGAGGGTCAGATGAAGAAGAAGCGGCGGAGTACATAAGCCAGAGCTTCACAAAGCCCATAGCCGCCTTTATCGCCGGAGCCACGGCGCCCAAAGGGAAAAGAATGGGTCACGCGGGAGCCATAATTTCTGGGAGCGCCGGAAGCGCCGAAGACAAGTTCCAAGCACTTGAGCGTGCCGGAGTCGCTACCTGCAAAAGCCCGGCAGAGATGGGGGAAGCGCTTCGTAGCGCGATCTCGTAACGCCCCCAGTCTTAAAGCAACCGAAAATCTCAACCGCTCAGCGTCTTAATTCCCTATCATGTCATGTTCCACGGGCAATCCTTAAAATTGGTTATTATTGTGCCCGTATGGAACTCAAACTTTTCGAACTCGAGATTTTTAACAACCTTCTTGGAACAATAGCCGAGGAAATGGGCTCGGTTCTCATAAGAGCCGGATTCTCTCCGAACATAAAGGAGAGAAGGGATCTTTCCTGCGCCATATTCAACTCAGACGGGGAAATGATCGCACAGGCGGCCCATATCCCCATACACCTCGGGTCAATGTCATTTGCGGTGAGATCGGTAGCGACGGAAAATCTCTCTCCGGGAGACGTTTTCATTCTTAACGATCCGTTCCGCGGCGGAACGCATCTCCCTGATGTAACATGCGTAGCGCCCGTGTTCGTGGACGGGAAACCGGAGTTTCTGCTCGCCTCTCGCGCCCACCACGCAGACATAGGAGGCAGCACACCGGGATCCATGCCACTTTCAACGACAATACACGAAGAGGGAATCATAATACCGCCGACAAGGATACGGGAAGGGGGCGTGCTGCGGGAAACCCTGCTTGAGGAGATAATCCGCTCGACCAGGGATCATGAGGAAAGAGAAGGAGATCTGCGGGCGCAGATAGCCTCGCTTGACACCGGGGGGAAGAGGATGCAGGAGCTTCTGGAAAAGCATTCCCTTGAGAGGATAAATCATGCCGCTTCGGGTCTTCTTGACTACGGGGAAAGACTCATGAGAAACGCCATAGAGAAAATACCTGACGGCGACTACGTCTTTACCGACTACCTTGAAGATGACGGAGCGGGAACAAGGGATATACCCATAAAGGTAAAAATAGAAATAAGAGAAGATGCCGCCACCGTGGATTTCAGGGGAAGCTCAAAAAAGGTTAAAGGATGTCTTAACGCTCCCCTGAGCGTAACGACTTCCGCTGTCTTGTACTGTTTTCAGTGTCTCTCAGGCGAAGACACGCCTCTTAACTCGGGGACGCTCAGACCGATTGAAATCAAAGTCGATGAGGACTCAATCCTAAACGCCCGATACCCGAGTGCGGTTGTCGGCGGAAATGTCGAAACGTCCCAGAGGATAGTGGACGCGGTGTTCGGAGCGCTCGCTTCCGCAATCCCAGAAACAATACAGGCGGCAAGTGCGGGAACAATGAGCAATCTGGCGTTCGGTTCACCGGAAAGCACCCCTTCTGACTCCTCCTACGCCTACTACGAAACCATCGCCGGCGGAATGGGAGGACGGTCAGGTGCAGATGGAGCAAACGCCGTGCAGACGCACATGACAAACACGCTCAACACCCCCGTCGAGGCAATCGAGAGGGAACTTCCAGTAATGGTGGAATCATACTCCATAAAAAAGGGGTCCGGAGGAGCGGGCAGGTTCCCGGGCGGCGATGGAATCATAAGGCAGTACAGGTTCCTGGAGGACTCTCATGTTTCCCTTATAACCGAGAGAAGGGAAAAACGGCCCTGGGGAGTTGGAGGCGGAGAAGACGGCAAGAGCGGGGAGAACACCCTTTTATCGGGAACAAAAGAGAAAAAACTGCCTGCGAAGTGCTCCATTGCGGTAAAAGCCGGAGAAGCGGTAAGAATCGAGACTCCGGGAGGAGGAGGATGGGGAAGCCTTGCCCCTGCGACTTTTTTTACCGTTGACGCCCATCAGGACATAGCCTTTCACATGCGTCACCACAAAAGAGATTTCGAGAGCCCCGAGATTCCCTGCATGATAACCCTGCCCGGACTCAGGCAGAGCGGAACAAGGGTCGTTTTCAACACCGTCTTCATTCACCCCAAGCACAAACCCGGGGGTTCGGTAACAGAAGCCATGGCCCAGCTTGACGTATACGATGAGATATACCGAGAACACTCAGAAAGCGTCTTTCAGATAAAAGACAGACGGGACATAGACAGACTGCGCGAAGGGGGGAAAATCGGATTTCTCACTCTTATGGAAGGAGCTGACCCCGTCTCGGACCCAAAACATCTTCTCGAATACCACAAAAGAGGCGTCCGGGCGCTCGGTCCCTCCTGGAACAACCAGAATATTTACGCGTCCGGGCCCGAAAGCGACAAGGGACTCTCCGCGCAGGGAAAGGAACTTCTCGGCCAAATGAACTCACTCGGCATTACGCTTGATCTTTCCCACTTAAACGAAAAGTGTTTCTGGGAAAGCATAGAACTCACGAAACTCATACCCGTTGCAACCCACTCGAATTCAAGAGCCCTTGTGGATCACCCCAGAAATCTGCGTGACGAGCAACTTCGCGCCATCTCCGATAGAGGCGGGGTAACGGGGGTTGTTTTCTACGGAAGATTCCTCAGGGAAGGACCGGGTTGCGCCACCCTCGAAGACATATACGCTCATAT
The DNA here is from genome assembly GCA_965229995.1 of Thermodesulfobacteriota bacterium. GTDB lineage: Bacteria > Desulfobacterota_D > UBA1144 > Nemesobacterales > Nemesobacteraceae > Nemesobacter. The sequence continues at coordinate 1,058,224 of OZ245933.1, forward strand.
AGATCACATTCTGAGCGTCTGCGGCGAGGATCACGTGGGAGTGGGAACCGACATGGACGGAGCGCCCGTAAAGGATTTCCCCGAGGAGATGAGGCACATATCCAAACTTCCCGCACTCTCCGAGTATCTTCTCGGCAAAGGATATCCGAGGGGGGTTGTGGAGAAAATAATGGGAACAAACTTCCTTCGGGTAATAAAAACGAACCTCGAAAAGGTACCGGACGACATCGAGTAACGCGTCGCCGATGCTTTCTTTAATCCAGAGCGGATACTTACCGATTCCTGACTTCCGCACTTTTGTGATGTAAGTGACTGGAATCACATATCCGGGTATGCGCAGGTACACTACAAGATCAACCCGCATTTCTCACCGCATAGGGATTTAGGAGGATTTTATAGCTGACTCCCAAACCCCTTGTTCTCTGTGCTCCAAGGATGCTTAAGCGGCAATCGGGAAGCCAAGTTTCAGCCTTCTTCTTTCCTCCTCCCTCTCCCCGTTCCTCAAAAGCACCCCAAGACGATTGATGTTCGCGGCAAGAACCGATAAAACCACACTCCTCGCAAACCCCTGCTTCCCATGAACTCTTACCTTGTCATACCCCTTGTGATTCAAAGCGTTTACAGCAGACTCCACCGCGGGATGCTGCCTCCGACCTCTACAAACTCCTCACTGCCCTGCCTCCGCTTTACACGAAACCCCGTATCTTTCTGCTGACATGGGTAAGTTTACTGAACAAGAAAAATGTCTTGATTCGTTTCCCTGCCAGAGATTTGTATCTCAAATAACTTTGTCAGCAGCGCGAAAGTCGCTTTGCTGCTATGATCCTTGGCGTCGATGTAAAACCAGTGACCGTTATGTCTAGTAAAGACCGAAGCGCAGTCTCCATCAGTTTGGGGACTTGAACAAATCAGCTGAGGTTGCGTATCGCTTGATATGATTTCGAATCGCTGTCCAGCGGGGCTGCAGTCCCAACCATCTCGCTTTTCGCCTTCTTTCCTGCAACCTTCGCCGTTCTTGATCTTTGAGATTTTGACTATTTCCCTGTCCCTATCGGGTACTTTTACGTTCTGCGACAGATAGTGCATTATTCCGAATAATGAGCGGGTTCTCACTTTTATTTCGGAACTGGACCTGGTTTCAGAGTCGGTCAGTATTAAAATTCCTTTTCTATCTTCAATCTTCAAAAGATTCGTCAACTCTTTCCATTGCGGGTCATTATTGTTTTCGCACAAGCAATCGTTGTCATCCAAAAAACAGGCTATTAATTTTTTCCGCGATTCTTCTTTTTTGATTTTGGTAGGTATGCAAAGTTCGGAACAGATCTCATCAGGGCTGGCATTGAGAAATCTTATTTTATTTTGTTGTCTCAAATCTTTTAATGCGGTAAGTATAGCTTCGTATTTGTTGAATTCTTCCTGCTTTGGTAAATAATCCGGGGTAGGTCCGGATGCAAACGGGGCATTTAATGCAGGGCCGAAACGCTCAACTGTTATTGCCAGAACGCGTTCTATCGAAAACCCGGATTGGGTAAGATCAAACACTGTCTCCAGCCCCAAACGTCGATTCATGGTCGTATTCAGTTCCTTGCCGATAAGCGGACTGTATTGAAGGGTAGTTTCACGGGTGCCGCCTATTCCCACCTGCCCTAAGAGACTATTTTCGCTTTTCTGGTTATCTGCTTCTGAGGAGGCAAGGAAGCTGGTTACCGCGCCGGTTAATGAAATTTTGCTCGGTTCCTGTTTGTATTTTTCCGTTACCGTTCCAACAGTTGTAAATACAGGCGGTTTTCCATAGCGCATGCGCACCAGGTTTTTAAGCATCTGACTGTCTCTGGCCACAGCCATTTGATCAATAAAGTTGCTTTGCCATTTTTCGTTCCAATTCAGAGTTTGGCAACCGGACAGCACCAAAGCGACTGACATTGTAGCTGCAAATAAGATAAAGGAACTGATTCTACGGTTTTTGGACATGGTGATAGCTTACGCTTTTAAAAATCCAAGACCTCTTTGTCTTCAAATTAAACTTGCAGGACTTTACCTAGGGGGGATAATCCCAAGAATGCACATTGTTCCAGATCCGAGTCTATTTACTGGAAGAAACCTGTAGAGTCCAATATCAACAGTCACAACTCCTTCTTTTATCCGCACACTTTTGACTTTTGGCTCTATGTACTGAAGCAACCTTAACTACATGCTTTTCACTCTTTTCCTCAAGGATCTTTTCCACTGAAACAGCATCATACAGCCTGTTTGGATGAAAAAACCAAGCTCGTAAAGTTTCTTCATATCTGTCGTCAATTTTCACCCGAGCCCGAGGAGTATGTGGTTTCAGCAAGTCCACAATGATAGTGGACTCAAGCGAAGACCGTCAGCCCAGGTTTATCTTGTACCTTCCAGAGCCGGAAATCATTAATACCACATAGACAAAAAGATATTCAATCGCGTTTGAAGCACCTTGCCATCCCGCCGCGGATGACTCTTCCGGAAGATACAGGTGAAAGAGAACCGCCACGAGCATGTTAACGGACAGAAGAAAAGTCGCGGGCATAAAGAAAACCCCCGCAATTATGAAAGCCGAGCAGAAAAACTCGGCAAAAGCCGCCATGAAACCCCAGAAAACCGGGTAAGAATCAATACCGAGAGTCTGTAATGACCCCCCGACTTTAGCCCATCTCTCGGGCCCCCCGATCAGCTTTCCGTAGCCGTGGAAAATAAGCATCGAGAAGCCAAAACCCACTCTGAGCAGAAAAATTCCTAAATCCACATCCCTGCTTCTGCCATAACTTAACATGATTTCCAATTTTATACTAAGTAGACCTGTTAAACAAGGTCTTCTCCGCCGTCAACCCCTATCACGTTACCCGTTATCCAGGCGGCTTCGTCAAGAGAGAGAAGCGCAATGGCTCTTGCCACGTCTTCCGGGGTCGTCAATCTTCCCGAAGGGTTTGCCCCGAGAGCGTGGGCAATGAGTTTCTCGTTTCCCGGAATTTTTCTAAGCGCGGGAGTGTCAGTTACCCCAGCCATTATCGAGTTCGCGGTAATTCCACGGGGTGCGAGTTCAGCGGCAAGCTGCCGTATGTGGGCCTCTATGGCCGCCTTAGCGGCCGATACCGCGCCGTATGTGGGCCAGACCCTGTGACTCCCTGAGCTTGTCATGGCGAATATTCTCCCGCCCTCACCCATCATTCCCTCCATAACAAGATCCTGAGCCCAGTAAACGATGCTGTGAGCCATTACATCCAGGGTCATGTCAATGTTTTTACTGTTAAGAACGTCTCTGCGTTCATCCGAGACATAGTTCTTAAGCGTCCCGAACGCGACGGAATGTATCATCACCTTTACCTGGGAACCGTCTTGTTGTATTACTTCTTTTATGTCCCCGATAACTTCCTGTCTTTTCTCCGGGTCGGCGACATTTACGTTGTAGAATCTGACCTCGCTTCCCGTGCTCTTTATTTCCTCCATTATGCCCTCCACCTTCGCCATGGTACCCCGACGGTCAAGGTGTACGCCGAAAATATTCATTCCCCGGCGAGCAAGCTCAAGACTGCAGGCCTCTCCGAAGCCGCTTGAAGAACCGAGCACAACCGCCCAACTGCCCTTAAGAGAATTGTTAAACAATCTTTCTACCTCTCTAGATATCTAATTTAAGAAGTGGAATCGTACACGATTTCCCCTCTTTTTTCTAAATACGACAGGTCACGGCAACTCGTCGTCTGTCTGTTTGTCGGAAGAAACGGCGTACCCAGAGAGCTGAGATCTCTCCGAGAGATCCGGGGAAAGTTCCTTTGAGGTTTTTATTCCCAATTCCCTGAGATCCAAAGCTCTTTTCACGAGATTACCCTTCCCCTCACAGAGACTGTTTATTGCGCTCTGATAAGCCCGGTCGGATTGTTCTATGCGTCTACCCACATCTTTTAAGTGATCAACGAAAGTTGCGAACTTGTCGTACATTCTTCCGGCACTTTCCGCTATTTCCCTGGCATTTGCGTTCTGGTACTCAAACTGCCAGATGCTGTGTATGGTTCTGAGCGTCGCGAGAAGAGTCGAGGGACAGACGATTATCACATTTTTCTCGAAAGCCTCGGCATAAAGATCCCTCTCCTTTTCTATGGCCAGCATGAAAGCGGATTCAAGCGGAATAAACATCAAAACGTAGTTAAGGCTCGTGATTTCAGGAATATCCTCATATCCCTTGGCGCTAAGTTCCTTTATGTGGCTTCGAAACGAGAGAATATGCTGCCTGAGGTAATCTTTTCTCTCCTCTCCGTCCTCGCAGGACATGTATCTTTCATAAGCGGTAAGGGAAACCTTGGAGTCGATTATAACGTCTTTTCCCTCGGGGAGATGAACGATCACGTCAGGTCTTAGTGTATTGCCGTTATCCCCCTTGTAGCTCGGCTGGGAGTGATATTCCCTGCCCTCAGACAGGCCCGACATCTCAAGCGCTTTTTCGAGCACTATCTCCCCCCAAGCTCCCTGGGTCTGCGATTCTCCCTTGAGAGCGGTCGTGAGATTAAGGGCTTCGCGACTCATCTGCTCGCCAAGGTTCTTAAGATTCTCTATGTGAACTTTGAGGGAGGCTCTGTCGGTGGTTGCCTTCTCGTGGGTATCGGTGACTTTTCTTTCGAAATCCTTTATCTGCTCGCGAAGGGGGTTTAGGAGATTCTCCATGTCCGCCTTGTTCTTGTCGGTGAATTTTTTCGTCGTATCCTCGAAAATTCTGTTTCCAAGGTTCTCGAACTCGTCTCCGAGCCTTTTTTTCGCTTCATCGAGGATAGCCAGTTTTTCCTTGAAACCCCTTCTTTCCTGTTCTATGGTGGTTTCAAGCCGCGAAAGGAGACTTTCCTTTTCAGTAACCTGGGAGTTCAGTTTCCCGATCTGCCTTTCGAACTCGGAAATCCTGGAATCGCGGTCCGTAATAGCAGTTGCTTTTTCTTTTATGCTGGATTCAAGGGAGGCTTTCTCGGCGTTAAGAGCACTTGCGGCCTCAACCGAGTTTCTAAGTTTCTCTTCAAGCAGTACGCCTTTGCTCTTTGACTCTTTCAGTTCGGTTCTGATAAAGGACAGTTCGGTTTCAACTGACTCGCGCCGGCCCTTTTCCCTAGTCAGGTAGTAGAACAACGCAAGGGCAACAATCGCCATTGCTCCCAGATGGGTAAGCAGACCAGAAATATCCATAGCACAGTTATTATAAACGATAATGGGGGTCGCGGGGAACGGCCCTCAGGAGGTTCTGCCCTCGGAGGGGCAGAAAAACCTTTGGCAACTGAATATAACGCTGAGAAATTGTGTGTTGCTATCGAGAATTTTCAAGCCTCGCAGTAAGTCTCACGGTCGGTTAGTACTCATCAGCTTAATTCCTCACGGAACTTACACCCTGAGCCTATCAACCTTGTAATCTTCAAGGGACCTTAAGGAACTTACGTTCGGGAGATCTAATCTCGAGGTGGGTTTCCCGCTTAGATGCTTTCAGCGGTTATCCTTTCCGAGCATAGCTACCCAGCACTGCCGTTGGCACGACAACTGGTACACTAGAGGCTCGTCCACTCAGGTCCTCTCGTACTATGAGCAGATCCTCTCAAATCTCCTTCGCCCGCTACAGATAGGGACCGAACTGTCTCACGACGTTCTAAACCCAGCTCGCGTACCGCTTTAATGGGCGAACAGCCCAACCCTTGGGACCTTCTCCAGCCCCAGGATGCGATGAGCCGACATCGAGGTACCAAACCTCCCCGTCGATGTGAACTCTTGGGGGAGATAAGTCTGTTATCCCCGGCGTACCTTTTATCCGTTGATCGATGGCCTTTCCACACAGAACCACCGGGTCACTAAGGCCTGCTTTCGCACCTGCTCGACTTGTCAGTCTCACAGTCAAGCTCCCTTATGCCTTTGCACTCTACGCTTGGTTTCCAATCAAGCTGAGGGAACCTTTGCACACCTCCGTTACTTTTTAGGAGGTGACCGCCCCAGTCAAACTACCCGCCTAACATTGTCCTTGATCCGGATAACGGACCTAAGTTAGAATTCCAGAACTACAAGGGTGGTATTTCACCATTGCCTCCACCCTGCCCTAAAGCAAAGTTTCATAGGCTCCCACCTATCCTGCGCATGTAGCACCAAAACTCAATGCTAAGTTATAGTAAAGGTGCACGGGGTCTTTCCGTCCCGTAGCGGGTATCCGGCGTCTTCACCGGAACCACAATTTCGCTGAGTCTCTGGCCGAGACAGTGTGGCAATCGTTACTCCTTTCATGCAGGTCGGAACTTACCCGACAAGGAATTTCGCTACCTTAGGACCGTTATAGTTACGGCCGCCGTTTACCGGGGCTTCGGTTCTGAGCTTCTCCGAAGATAACCCATCCCCTTAACCGTCCGGCACTGGGCAGGAGTCAGGCCCTATACGTCCACTTGCGTGTTTGCAGAGCCCTGTGTTTTTAGTAAACAGTCGTTACCACCAATTTACTGCGACCCATTTCCGCTCCAGCCGCGAAGGCTTTCACGTACATATGGGCACCCCTTATCCCGAAGTTACGGGGTTAATTTGCCGAGTTCCTTAGCCAGAGTTCTCTCACGCGCCTTAGTATTTTCAACTCACCCACGTGTGTCCGTTTAGGTACGGGCACTCGGTCGTCAACGTTTAGAAGCTTTTCTTGGAAGCATGGACTCAATCACTTTACGAGGCTAACGCCTCTCGTACTCACTTCTCAGAGTATTGAAAAGAGGTTTTACTTGTCTTTTCCTCCTACAAGCTTGAACCGGGATATCCATCACCCGGATGACCTATCCTTCTCCGTCACTCCATCACTCAGACCGACTGGTACGGGAATATTAACCCGTTCTCCATCGACTACGCCTTTCGGCCTCGCCTTAGGTCCCGACTTACCCTGGGGGGACGAGCCTTGCCCAGGAAACCTTGGGTTTACGGCGAGGTGGATTCTCACCACCTTTATCGCTACTCATGCCTGCATTCTCACTTCCCAACAGTCCAGGTCTCCTTACGGTAACCCTTCGACCCGTTGGGAACGCTCCCCTACCGCTGCGTATAAATACGCAACCCGCGGCTTCGGCAACGAACTTAGCCCCGTTTCATTTTCGGCGCAAATCCGCATCGACCAGTGAGCTGTTACGCACTCTTTGAAGGGTGGCTGCTTCTGAGCCTACCTACTGGCTGTCTATGCCAATTCACATCCTTTACCACTTAGTTCGCATTTAGGGGCCTTAGCCGGCGGTCTGGGCTGTTTCCCTTTCGCCGATGGGACTTATCTCCCACCGACTGACTCCTATGTTAACCTAACGGCATTCGGAGTTTGGCTGGGTTTGGTAGATCTTTCGACCCCCTAGTCCAATCAGTGCTCTACCTCCGTCAGTCATCACATAAGGCTATACCTAAATATATTTCGGGGAGAACCAGCTATCACGAATCTTGATTAGCCTTTCACTCCGATCCACAGCTCATCCGACAGGTTTTCAACCCTGACCGGTTCGGGCCTCCACAAAGGTTTTCTCTCTGCTTCACCCTGGCCATGGATAGATCGACTCGCTTCGGGTCTATCCCCAGTGACTAGCGCCCTATTCAGACTCGCTTTCGCTACGACTACACCTATTCGGCTTAATCAGGCCACTGAAGATAACTCGCAGGCTCATTAGGCAAAAGGCACGCAGTTAGGCATTTCCATAAATGGACATAGCCCTTCCACTGGTTACAAGCAGATGGTTTCAGATTCTATTTCACTCCCCTTATAGGGGTTCTTTTCACCTTTCCCTCACGGTACTGGTTCACTATCGGTCAACGGCACGTATTTAGCCTTGGATGGTGGTCCACCCAGATTCCTCCAACATTCCACGTGTGCCGGAGTACTCGGGATCCCTCTAGGGCTTCTTGAAGTTTCGCGTACAGGGCTATCACCTTCTGTGGCAAGACTTTCCAGACTATTCTGCTACTTCTTAAAGTCCCATACTGAGGTCCCACAACCCCGAAGAGAAAATCCCTTCGGTTTGGGCTCTTCCCCGTTCGCTCGCCGCTACTAGGGGAATCTCGGTTGATTTTTTTTCCTGGGGGTACTGAGATGTTTCACTTCCCCCCGTTCGCTTACCATCGCTATATATTCACAATGGTATGACCAAGGTTTGCTTGGTCAGGTTTTCCCATTCGGAAATCCCCGGATCAAAGCCTATTAAGCGACTCCCCGAGGCTTATCGCAACTTATTACGTCCTTCATCGCCGTCCGTTGCCAAGGCATCCACCTTCTGCTCTACATATCTTATCTGCGAGGCATGAAAATCCTCGATAATACTAACAACACGATCAATTCTGTTTCTCAGCGTTATATTCAGTTGTCAAAGATCAAAAAAGCATTCAAAAATTCTTTTTCTATGGAGGTGAACGGGCTCGAACCGTCGACCTTCTGCTTGCAAAGCAGGCGCTCTCCCAACTGAGCTACACCCCCTAGTGGTGGGCCTAGATGGATTCGAACCAACGACCTCACCCTTATCAGGGGTGCGCTCTAACCAGCTGAGCTATAGGCCCCGTTGCTTTTAAAGCGCAGCAAATACTTTTTTATAAAAAGCAGATGACGAGCGAAAAAGAGACAGATATCTCCGTGAAAAAGGAGGTGATCCAGCCGCAGGTTCCCCTACGGCTACCTTGTTACGACTTCACCCCAATTACCAGCCCTACCTTAGGAACTTGCCTCCCGAAGGTTAGCACAGCTACTTCGGGCAGAACCGACTTTCGTGGTGTGACGGGCGGTGTGTGCAAGGCCCGGGAACGTATTCACCGTGGCAATGCTGATCCACGATTACTAGCGATTCCAACTTCATGCAGGCGAGTTGCAGCCTGCAATCTGAACTGAGATTGGCTTTGATGGGATTGGCTCTCTCTCGCGAGTTCGCAGCCCATTGTACCAACCATTGTAGCACGTGTGTAGCCCAAGACATAAGGGCCATGATGACTTGACGTCGTCCCCACCTTCCTCCGGCTTGTCGCCGGCAGTCTCTTTAGAGTGCCCACCCAAAGTGATGGCAACTAAAGATAGGGGTTGCGCTCGTTACCGGACTTAACCGGACACCTCACGGCACGAGCTGACGACAGCCATGCAGCACCTGTGATAACTGTTCCGAGCAAGCTCGGAACCACCTAATACTTTCGTATAGACTTGAGTTAACATGTCAAGTCTTGGTAAGGTTTTTCGCTTAGCATCGAATTAAACCACGTGCTCCACCGCTTGTGCGGGCCCCCGCCAATTCCTTTGAGTTTCAGCCTTGCGACCGTACTCCCCAGGCGGGATGCTTAATGCGTTAGCTACGGCAAGGAGAATTGAATTCCCCCTACCTAGCATCCATCGTTTAGGGCGTGGACTACCCGGGTATCTAATCCGGTTTGCTACCCACGCTTTCGTCCCTGAGCGTCAGTTACAAGCCAGTTGGCCGCCTTCGCCTCTGGTATTCCTCCCGATATCTATGCATTTCACCGCTACACCGGGAATTCTGCCAACCTCTCTTGTACTCTAGTCAGGCAGTTTTGGATGCAATTCCAAGGTTAAGCCTTGAGCTTTCACAACCAACTTGCCTGACAGCCTGCGGACCCTTTACGCCCAGTAATTCCGAGCAACGCTTGCCCCCTCCGTATTACCGCGGCTGCTGGCACGGAGTTAGCCGGGGCTTCCTCTGGAGGTACCGTCAAGACCTAAGTCCCATCGTCCCTCCCGACAGAGGTTTACGACCCGAAGGCCTTCATCCCTCACGCGACATCGCTGGGTCAGGCTTTCGCCCATTGCCCAATATTCCCCACTGCTGCCTCCCGTAGGAGTCAGGGCCGTGTCTCAGTCCCCATGTGGCCGTTCACCCGCTAAGGCCGGCTACCCGTCTTAGGCTTGGTAAGCTTTTACCTTACCAACTACCTGATGGGACGTGGACTCATCCAAAGGCGATAAATCTTTTACCCCTGTATCCTTAGATACCGTGGTCTTATCCGGTATTAGCTCCGATTTCTCGGGGTTGTCCCGGACCTTAGGGTAGATTATCCACGTTGTACTCACCCGTTCGCCGCTTTACTCGTGACCGAAGTCACTTTCTCGCTCGACTTGCATGTGTTAAGCGTGCCGCCAGCGTTCGCTCTGAGCCAGGATCAAACTCTTCATAAGAATTTAAAGAATTTACGGATACTGCTCTCGTTCGCCCGCTATCATCTGCTATTAAATTTTCAAAGATCAGTTTTTAAAAAATCAGTTTTCAAAATGGGTAAAATAGCTTACTTACCCATACGTGATTGTCAATGTGTTAAAGAAAAAAAACAATTAAAATTCAGAACGAAAAATGAAGTGAACCATCATATTAACGGACGGTTTTGGTTTGGCAAGGGCTTTTTTGCATTTTAAGAAAAAAACCTGCGATCCATAGCAAAACCCCAGCAAAACCCCCCTACAGCCTCTCCATAGGATCCTGAGAAAAAACCCCTGATCGCCTTGTGTACAGGCACTCTACCCTTGAATTTAGGAAACAAATACGTAAAATTCTCCTTTCAAAAAATACAGCGGGACAAACAGGTCCCGCAATGATCTCCCTTGAAAACATGGAAAAAGATCTTCCCAGAATAAAAATCTATAATTCTCTCTCGCAGAAAAAAGAAGATCTTATCGCCTTTGAAGGAAGCAAGGTCCGGATGTATGTCTGCGGCCCCACGGTATATGACTCCGCACATCTGGGACACGCCCGCTCCGCGGTGTCTTTTGACGTGATACAGAGATTTCTCAGATACGCCGGCTACGACGTGCTGTTCGCGAGAAACTTCACCGACATAGACGACAAGATAATAAACCGCTCAAACCAAGAAGGAGTAAGCTGCGATGAGATCTCCGAGAAATACATAAAGGAATACAAAGAGGACATGGCTTCAATAGGGGTTGAGACTCCCGATGCAGAGCCACGGGTAACTGAGCATCTAGAGCAGATAACGGCGCTTATAGAGAAGATAATGGAGAAAGGCTTTGCCTACCGCTCGGGCAACAACGTCTTTTTTTCCGTAAGAAAATTCCCAGACTACGGAAAGCTCTCCGGGCGCTCTCTTGATCACATGCTCGAGGGAGTCAGGATAGACGTAAACGAAGAGAAGGAAGACCCTCTTGATTTCGCGCTCTGGAAGGAGTCAAAACCCGGCGAGCCGTCCTGGAAGAGCCCCTGGGGAGACGGAAGACCCGGCTGGCACATAGAATGCTCCGTTATGAGCATGGAATACCTGGGAACAAATTTTGAGATACACGGAGGGGGAAAAGACCTTATTTTCCCGCATCACGAGAACGAAATAGCACAGTCAGAGGCCGCATCCGGCGAACCGTTTGCAAGATACTGGCTTCATAACGGCCTGATAAGGATAAACAAGGAAAAGATGTCAAAATCCTTGGGGAACTTCTTTACCCTGTCTGAGGCCACAAAGAGATGGTCCCCAGAGGCCATAAGGCTTTTTTTCCTCTCCCACCACTATCAGAATCCCGCCGATTTCTCAGAGAAAAGCATGTATGACAGCGAGGCGTCGCTTGAGAGAATATACCTCACCCTGCTAAGAGCAGCCGAGGCGCGGGAAGCGAAAGGCTCCGACCCTGAGCTTGAAGGTTCGATCAGGAAATTCGAGGAGGATTTTCACTCCTCGATGAGCGATAATTTCAACACCGCTGACGTGGTGGGAAATCTTTTTGACCTGATACGTTCAATCAACAGGTCTCTTGATTCCGTGGGAAAGACTCAGAGCGCAACCCTTGCGCTTGAGAAGATAAAGGAGATCTGCGGAGTGCTCGGAGTGCTGTCCGAGGAGCCTGCCGAGTACATGGAAAAAAGAAGGTCCACCGCCAACCTCTCCGACATAGACCCCCTGGAGATAGAGAAACTCATTGACGAGAGAACCTCTGCCAGAAAGGAGAAAAACTGGAAAAAGGCCGATGAGATCAGGGACTACCTAAGCTCCAAAGGCATAGTGCTTGAAGACCGCCCTGACGGCACTGACTGGAAAGCGCAGAGAACCTGATCATCGTGATTCAAGTTCTGCCGAGGGCAACCGACACTCCTCTTTGAGTCTGTCCTAGTGAATCTTTGTTGCATACCACTTCAATTTCGTAACACTAACGTTTTTTTTACAGCTTCGTTATGCTAATTAATATGGGCACGTTGCTATTTATCATTGGCTTTTTAGCAAACGCTTTCCTTTTGACAATGCTGGCACTTGGCCAAGTAAAAGAAAACTTCCAATTCTGGCCCCCGCCAAAACGCGACTCCTGGCAATATCGATCCTTGTGGGGAGCGATCAGAGTTCTGGTTCTTTGTATCGGATTGATTTCATGGTTTGAATGGTCGTCTTTAGATATCCCGCACTGGTTACGCTTTTATGTAGCACTGCCCATATTTGTCATTGCAGCGGTGCTCGGCACCGTCGCGTTCCTGCAGCTCGGGTGGCGTAACTCACACGGAGAAGCCGCCGGATTTATTGAAACGGGTTTGTATAAATACAGCAGGAATCCACAATACGTTTTTTATTCGATCGCCGGTGTTTTTCTGGGCGTATTGGTAGCCTCGCCAAAGGCAATCGTGCTGCTTGTACTGGCTATCTTTTGTTACCTAAGCGCTCCCTTTCCGGAAGAACGGTGGCTCGCAAAGCAATACGGTGAAAGATATTTGGCATATAAGCGTCGGGTCCCACGCTACTTGGGGTTACCCTCTGCAAAGTAGTTTCTTAACTTGAGTTGCAAAGCTCAGAAGTGCACCCATTCCCCCCGCTAGAACAGACTAGATATAGATCCCCATGTATTCCATGGCCCTCTTAACGTTCGCCGGGCTCTGGGTCTCCCCCCTGCAGCTGTACCAGCAGGAAGTGCACTTGGTTTTGCCGTAAAGATTCGGCTCGTACTCGGTGTAATGGGCAGCGACGGGCATCTCTGAGCAGCGTTTTAAGTGACCGCTCGGGGTAACGTGTATGTGGCTTATGCCCGCCAGGCAGTCAGGAACGCTTCCCCTTTCAAAATAGCCCGGGATTTCCCTAAGGTAGTACTCTGTCGAGAGTATCGTTCCCTTCCACTCCCTTCGAAGCGCGATCAGTTCCTCGACCAGGTCACTTACCTTTGACAGGGCTTCCTTTTTAACGAAGTGGTCTTCGTTGTTGGTTTTCATAACCGAGTAGGAGCTAAAAGATATTGCTATGCCCCACTCTCTTGCCTTTTTCGCTATGTCGACAACCTCTTCAAGGTTGTCTTCCATTATTATGGTGTTTAGCACAAGGCTTTTGTCCGGAAACCGCTCCGCCAGTTCGGGAAGGGTTTCTGACAGTTTTTTCCAGAGACCGGGAATGCCTCGGTAGGTATCATGTTTTTCCCCCGGAAAATCGAGGGAGACGGCGATCTGATCTATCCCCGCGTCAAAAAGCTCTTCGGTTTTCTCCTCGGTCAGGAAATCCCCCTTGGTGACCATGGAAGTAAAAATGAACATGGAGCATCCCTTTATCTGCCTTACGATATCGGGAAGATCCTTTCTGATCATGGGCTCCCCGCCGGTAATGACCGTGACGAGAGGATTTATCTTCTTTATGACGGGCGTGTAGTCAGAGAGACGCTCTTCGTGTCTCGTCTGCCAGTAATCGCAGAAATCACAGCGGGCGTTGCAAAGCTTGGTTATCTCAAGATTAAGTAGCTTCGGCCTTCCCGTAGCCTTGATGTAAAAATATTTTAATGTGCCGCTCAGGGCCTGTCTTGGAGCTATCATCGGATTATCTCTTTGACGTCTATTATAAATCATCCGCGTGATTTACCAAACCTCGACGCAAAACTGTATAATTAACGTAGAAACTCAGGGGAGGTAAAGACATTTGTCAGTAAAAACTATAGAGGTTGAAATCTATCAGTGCGATCACGTAAGTCCTGGAGGAGAGCGATGCGAACTTGCGGGGGAAAGAAACTCGATCAAGCAGTGCATAAAGTGCGGTGTGGATATCTGCAGCCGCCACTACCAGCTGATCACGATCAATCGAAGCGGAAGCATCCTTCTTTCCTACTATTTCTGCTTTGATCACGCCGAGGAATTCATCACGGGACGTATAGAAGAGTTCGGAGATACAAGACCCACGGGAGCGGGCGGGATGGGAAAATAGCAAATCCTGTCATCCTCATCAGAAAACCATGAAGCTCTCAACCAAGCGAATCTCAAGGGAAATAGATCGAAGGACGATTGAGGAATTCGGCGTGCCGGGCGTTGTGCTGATGGAAAACGCCGGAAGAGCCGTGGCGTCGCTCATCCTCGGCGAGTATCCCTCGGCTAAGAGAATAGCGGTTATCTGCGGCGCCGGGAATAACGCCGGGGACGGCTTCGTAATCGCTCGCCATCTGATTTCCTCGGGAAAGGACGTGAGCATCCACATCGCCGAGAGAAAAGAGCGCTACAGGGGAGACGCAAAAACAAATCTCGACTCACTTCTCGAAATCGGGTCTGAGGTAAGGGAACTAGGTGGAAAGCTCCCCAGAATAAAGGACGTGGACGTGATAGTCGACGCCATTTTCGGCACCGGACTTGACAGGGATGTGGGAGGGTTTTACGAAAAGCTAATAAAATTCATAAATCGCCAGAGCGCCCGGCGCGTCTGCGTGGACATACCCTCGGGACTTGATGCCGACACGGGACGACCTCTTGGAATTGCCGTAATGGCAGACGTCACCGTCACATTCACTCCCGCGAAGCTTGGGATGTGCATTTACCCTGGAGTGGATTACGCGGGAAAGCTTTGCGTAGCGGACATAACAATCCCCAGGCTGCTTTGGGAAGACCTCCCCCTCGAACTTCTCACGTTTCAAAAATGCCGGGGACTCATAAAGAAAAGAGCCGCCGATTCCCACAAGGGAACCTACGGACATCTTCTTGTGCTCGCGGGTTCTCCGGGGAAAAGCGGGGCCGCGGTTCTCTGCGCCGAGGCGGCGCTTCGGGCCGGAAGCGGACTCGTCACCCTGGGAATTCCAAACAGCATATCCCCCGCCGTGGAAGAGAAAACTACGGAGGTAATGTCCGTTTCACTCAAGGACTCAAAGGACGGAACCTTCCACCCGGACGCGCATGAAGAAGTGCTAAGAGAGCTTGACGGAAAAAAAACGGCGCTTGCCATCGGCCCAGGAATATCGACCTCTAAAAGCGCCGAGAAGTTTCTGGAAAAGGTGATAACGCAATGCGAAGTGCCGATAACTCTTGACGCCGACGCGCTTAACATAATTTCAAAGACCCCGGATATTCTCAAAAAAACAAAAGTTCCCGCGGTAATAACTCCGCATCCCGGCGAAATGGCAAGGCTCTGCGGCGTTAGAACAAAGCAGGTGCAGGATGACCGTATCGGAACCTCAACACGGTTTTCCGAGAAATACGGCTGCTACGTAGTTCTAAAAGGCGCCCGGACAGTCGTCACTACCCCGGGCGGAGAGGTGTTCATAAACCCGACTGGAAATTCCGCTATGGCCACGGCCGGAACCGGAGACGTGCTTACGGGAATAATCGGCGGGCTTGCCGCCCAGGGATACGACTGTCTTCAGTCCTGTCTTCTCGGCGTTTTTCTCCACGGTCACGCTGCAGACCTTCTTCTCGAAGAAACAGGTGCGGCGGGTTTTACGGCGTCTGAAATATCGCGTAAAATCCCGGCTTCAAGAAATTCCGTCATTTCGTCCACGGAAGAAAAGCACTTCTCTACGGTAAGATAGTTCAAATGGAACCCGAATTCCTCTTAGAAGTCAGCAAGCCTGAACAGACAATGCTTTGCGGTGAGATAATGGGAAAACTCATTCCCCGTGGTTCAATAGTGGGTCTTACGGGGGAGCTCGGCGCGGGAAAAACGGTCTTTGCCAAGGGTCTTGCCCGCGGTCTGGGAATAAAAGAGGAACCCAACAGCCCGACTTTCGTCATAATGAACTGCTATGAAGGCAGGATTCCTCTTTTTCATTTTGACGTCTACAGGCTCTCGGGCGGCCCTGAGTTTGAGGATACGGGCTACGAGGAATTTTTTTACGGAGACGGCGTTTCGGTCGTGGAATGGGCGGACAGGGTTCGGGATGTATTACCTGCAAACGCTGTTATAATTGATATCCAATCTCCACCCCAGGCGGGTGATGAATCAAGAACGATAAAAGTAACAGGTGAGGGAAAATGGCTCTTGTCATTCAGAAATACGGCGGAACAAGCGTTGCGAGCATCGAGAAAATAAGGCGCGTGGCCAAGCACGTTGTAGAAACGAAAAGAAAGAAAAATGATGTGATAGCGGTGGTTTCCGCGATGGCGGGTGAAACCGACAGGCTCGTCGGCCTCGCAAAAGAGGTTATGGACCCTCCTGACGAAAGGGAGTTTGACGTGATAACCTCAAGCGGGGAGCAGGTCTCTTCCGGTCTTCTCGCGATGACGATAAAATCGCTCGGCGAGGACGCGATATCGTTCCAGGGACACCAGATAAGGATCACTACAGACAACATTTACTCGAAGGCTAAGATAAAATCGATCGACGACAGGAATATCCGGCTTGCTCTCGGAGAAAAAAAGGCGGTCGTTATAGCCGGATTCCAGGGAGTTGACGAGGACGGGAACCTTACCACGCTCGGGCGGGGAGGTTCAGACCTGACCGCGGTGGCGCTTGCGGCGGTAATGGGCGCCGATGCGTGCGAACTTTACAAAGATGACGTCGACGGGGTCTACACCACGGACCCCGGGATCTGTCCCGACGCCAGAAGACTCAGCCGAATTTCCTACGACGAAATGCTTGAGATGGCGTCTTTGGGCTCCAAGGTGCTGCAGGCCCGCGCGGTTGAATTTGCAAAAAAATTTAAAGTGCCTATACATGTTAAATCAACTCCAAGGCCCGGGGACGAGGGGACGTGGGTTCTGGACGAGGAAAGAGTTATGGAATCCATGGAAGATGTTGTTGTATCGGGAGTCACCTACGACAGGGACCAGGCGAAAATCACCGTGACGCAGATGCCCGACCAGCCCGGCATAGCGGCGATGCTTTTCTCGTCGCTTGCGGACAAAGACATAGTTGTCGACATGATCGTTCAGAACGTCAGCATGGAGGGGTTTACCGACCTCACGTTCACCGTTCCCAAGTCGGATTTCAAGAAGTCAATAAAACTCTCGGAAAAGATTGCCCGGGAACTCGGGGCAAAGCAGGTGATCTCCGATAACCTTATCTCCAAAGTCTCTTTAGTGGGCGTGGGGATGAAGACTCATTCGGGAGTGGCGTCGCGCATGTTCCGAACGCTTGCAAACGAGGGAATTAACATTATGATGATAAGCACTTCGGAAATAAAAATCTCCTGCGTGCTTGAGGAAAAAGACACCGAAACCGCCGTGAGAACTCTTCACGACGCTTTTAATCTTGGAAAAACCGATGAGTAACTCAAAAACCGTTGAAATATACGACGTGACCCTGCGTGACGGAACCCAGGGAGAGAACATATCCTTTTCCATAAACGACAAAGTCCGGATAACGGAAAGACTGGATGACCTCGGGGTGCATTACATAGAGGGAGGATGGCCGGGTTCGAACGAGAGGGATAAGGGGTACTTTGAAGAAGCAAAAAAACTGGGGCTTAAAAACGCAAGCGTGGCGGCTTTCGGAAGCACAAGACGCGCGAAAAAAAGCTGCGAAGAGGACTCGAGCATCCAGGCGCTTCTCCAGGCAGAAACCCCCGTTGTGACAATCGTCGGAAAAAGCTGGGATTTTCAGGTGACCGAGGCTCTCAAAATAGAGCTTGAGGAAAACCTTGAACTCGTAAACGACTCAATCGAATACCTAAAGCACCACGTGGACAAGGTGTTCTTCGACGCCGAACACTTCTTTGACGGCTGGAGGGGAAACTCCGAGTATTCCACAAAAGTCCTTGAGACGGCCTTGGGGGCCGGAGTTGACACGGTGGTTCTATGCGATACAAACGGCGGCTCGATGCCCTGGGACATAGAAAACGCCATAATAAAGGTTAACAGCAGGTTCGATAACCCGAGTATAGGAATACATACCCACAATGACGGGGAAGTCGGGGTCGCCAACAGCCTCTACGCGGTAAGGGAGGGAGCGTCCCAGGTTCAGGGAACCATGAACGGTTACGGGGAACGGTGCGGCAACGCCAACCTCTGCGCCATAATACCCAATATAGCCATAAAACTCGGGATGGACTCTATTTCCAGGGAAAATCTGCGTAAACTCTATTCCGTATCCCATTTCATTCACGAACTTACAAATCTTCCAGCTCTGAAAAAGCAGGCTTACGTAGGTGAAAGCGCTTTCGCGCACAAGGGGGGAATTCATGTAAGTGCCGTCATGAAAAATTCCGATACCTACGAGCATATAGAGCCCCAGAGTGTCGGCAACAGAAGGCGGGTGCTGGTCTCGGATCTCTCCGGTCGGGCCAACATAGCCTACAAGGCTCAGGAACTTGGAGTGGATATAGACCCCAAGGACGAAAGAATCCTGAAAATACTGAACGAGCTCAAAATTCTTGAAAACCAGGGTTACGAGTTCGAAGGGGCGGACGCCTCTTTTGAACTGCTGGTGAGAAGAACTCTCGGAACCTATAAAAAGCGGTTCTACCTCAAAAACACCAGAACGCTGGTCGAAAAGAGGGAGGGAGACGAAGAACCACTGTCCGAAGCGACCGCGGAGGTCCAGGTAAACGGCGTCACGGAATATACAGTGGCAAGGGGAAACGGTCCCGTAAACGCGATAGACGGGGCCCTTAGGAAATCGCTTGAGAAATTCTTCCCCGGACTAAAGACTCTGCGACTGCTTGATTACAGGGTAAGGGTCGTGTCGAGGTCAGGCGGTACCGATTCCGTCGTTCGGGTGCTTGTCGAATCGGGAGACGGGGAGAAAACTTGGAGCACTGTGGGAGTCTCTGACAACATAGTGGAAGCAAGCTGGAAAGCCCTTGTCGACAGCATAGACTACAAGATATTAAAAGACGAGTTAAGCGCCTGAGATTACCCCTCCGCCCATTTCGGGTTACCTCTTTTTATTACGGCTCCCAGATGTTTCTGGTTTCTCTCCCGGGCAAGTCTCATCTGTTTCTGTCTTTCCTCAAGCGATGAAATTCTCTCGGGCGTAAGTCTCCCGTGGCAACGCGGGCAAGATATCCCCTCCCGAAACCCCTTGGATTTCCTGTCTTCCGCAGATACAGGCGCCCTGCAGTTTCTGCAGGTACTCCAGATTCCCTTCTCAAGCTCGTGGCCGACCGATGTACGGTCATCAAACACAAAACATTCCCCCTCCCAGAGGCTCTGCTCCAAAGGAACCTGCTCAAGGTACGAAAGCACTCCTCCTTCAAGCTGATATACTCGCTGAAAACCCTTCTCAAGAAGATATGAGGTCGCTTTCTCACACCTTATTCCACCCGTGCAGAACATCGCTATCTCCTTGTGTTCCCCGGGGTCGAGGTTTTCTCTTACGTACTCGGGAAACTCCCTGAAATGGGCCGTCTCCGGGTTTACCGCGCCCCTGAAGGTTCCGACGCGGTGCTCGTAACTGTTTCTCGTGTCTATAAGAAGCACGTCGGGGCGGCTTACAAGCTCGTTCCACTTCTCGGGCGGGACGCGCCGCCCTGAGAGCCGTTGCGGCTCTACGTCGCCCACACCCATCGGGACCAGTTCCTTTTTGAATTTAACCTTGAGCCTGTGAAAGGGGCTTCGCTCGTTATAATTCAGCTTGTACCGCACGTCTGAGAGCCTCATATCGCTCTCAAGATAAGAAATAAGCCGGTCTATGCCTTCCCGGGGACCGGCCACCGTGGCGTTTATCCCCTCTGTGGCAAGAATAAAAGTGCCGTTTATCCCGTTTTTCTCGCAAAACGAGAACAACGAAGCTTTGATCTCCTCGAGGCCGTCAAGATCCACGAACTCGTAGAAGGAAAGGACGACGACGTGATTGTCGGGCCGTTCACTCATCCTCCATGGCCCCGCTCAGGCTCTCCCACTTTGACAGGTAACCCAGAAGGTGCCGCCTCTGGGGATTTTCTGACTCTTCTTTTATCATGTCGCGAAGCAACCGCTGTTCTTCGGCATACTGGTCTGAATCAAAGTGTCCGATCGAATGGGCCATCCTGAGCCATAGAAGATAGGTCGTAAGCGCGTCGCACTCGTTATAGGCGACTATTTCGTCAAGCCTGCCGACAAGCCACATCGGGGCGACCTGTTTTCCGTCAACGCCATCCATTTTCCCTGGGATTCCGCTTACAACCGATATTTCGTGAAGAGAAGGGGTCCCCTTCCCCCACGCACTTATGCAACGCATTAGATCGATGTTCCAGTCGCTTCCGCGGGCGAAAAAATCAGCGCCTTCCCAGGGCCTGTTAGGCCTTTCCGTAAAAAAACCGCCCTGGAGCCCATTCTTAATCATTCTCTGAGCCAGAATCGGTATATCAGAACCCGAGGAGTTGTATCCGACAAGCTGCGGGTGGTGCTTATCGAGGATCTTGAAAAAGTCTTCTATAATTCTTCTCTCCGAGCAGTCTTCGGCGGAAGTCGGAATTGACGGAATGGAGTGAAGCTTGAGTCTAGACACCGCTCCGTCCTTATCAGATTCCCGGAAAACCATCGAGATCGAAACTATCCTGGAGAGAACCATCTTAAGAAACGGCATTGGCTCTTCCTCCGTCGCCCCGCCCTCCTTCCACATCAACTCAATCGCTTCACGATCGGAGATGTCTTCGGGAAATCCGTACGCGGCCTTTCCCGACTCAGGGTCGGGAACCCACTCTATGTCAAAGGCAAGAATCCGGGATTTTACGTCTCTGAACATCCGCTGCGGTCAGCTCCTTATGTAGGTGCGCATGAAAAGTATTATCGCGAAAAGGATCGGGACAAGCAAAAACGCCTGGGAAATGAGTATTCCCTTAAGCCTGGTCATCTCGAATCCGTGCTCAATTACCAGGGTGTAGGAGGCGCCCTGTGAAGGGGCACCGGAAAAGGATTCGATTACGTAACTTGCGGGTTCTGGGTTTTCGAACTCAAAAATCTTCACTCCCTTTTTCCCCATGTAACTATATCTTTTTTGTGAATCCGGAACCTTGAGTTCAACATTTTCCTCGCCCGAAACTTTTCTCAGATGAACAACTATCGAGCCGTCCTCAGCGGATTCACTGCTTGTTTTTTTCCCTTCGGAAACACTTTCGTACTGGTGGTAGATCGAATAAAGCCCCTCTTCTTCAAGCCCGAGGGAATGGCTTCCCGGGAAAGTATATTCGCTAAGCGTGGCGCCTAACCCACTGAAACTCCTCACGACATTATAAAAGAAAAGACCCCCTCCGAGCAGAAGTACCACTATGCAGAAAATGTAGATTGTTTTTCTCTTTCTATATTCCATTGACCTTGTACCTTGTGTAAGAGTCCGCTTTCCGCGGATTTGAGATTCCCTAATTATACTGCGAAAAACTTCGAGAACCACTACTCTTCTTCACTGCACCAGGAATTTTATTTTGGGGACGGATAAAATTTTGTTTGACAAAAGAACTTCGCTGTGGAATACTCCCGCAAATCTTAATTTTTTAGAGGTATATATTATTATGCATGGAACAGTAAAATGGTTTAATAGCTCTAAGGGCTATGGATTTATAACTTCCAATGATGTACAGGATGATGTTTTTGTTCATTACACCGCTATTGATGGTGATGGTTACAAGAGCCTCAATGAGGGTGACGAAGTGAGCTTTGAGATTATCCAAGGTAAAAAAGGCCCCACCGCAACCAACGTCATAAAGACTTCCTAGGAAACTCTGAATCCGTTTGTTTCGGGTTCCCAGGAAAAATCTCTGTTTCTCAACTGACGGGACGATTGCGTTTGTGGTTTGAAAATATTCAAATCATGTACTAGTTTACAGTTTGAATATTTTACAATTCCAGATTCGCAAGGAAGGTATTGATGATGGACTTGAGCAACCAGGAGATAACGAGGTACAGCAGGCACCTTATAATGCCCGAAGTCGGCATTGAGGGACAGAAGAAACTCAAGAACTCGAGGGTCCTGTGTATCGGCGCCGGAGGGCTTGGGTCTCCCCTTGCTCTTTACCTCGCAGCCGCGGGGGTTGGCACCTTGGGAATACTGGACTTTGACGTGGTGGATTTCAGCAACCTGCAAAGACAGGTGATCCACAGCGAAAAAACCGTAGGCAAGCCCAAGGTGGAATCCGCAAGAGACCGTCTTTTGGAGCTTAACTCCGATACCAATATCGTTACCTATAACGAAATGCTGAATTCAGGTAACGCCATGGAAATCATGAGGGACTACGATGTGGTTGTTGACGGAACGGATAATTTCGCCACTAGGTATCTTACAAACGACGCCTGTGTTTTCCTAGGAATTCCGAACGTTTACGGAAGCATCTTCAGGTTCGAGGGCCAGGTAAGCGTGTTTGACGCGAAAAGAGGCCCCTGCTACAGGTGTCTCTATCCGGAGCCCCCTCCCCCGGAACTGGTGCCGAGTTGCGCCGAAGGAGGAGTGCTGGGAATACTGCCTGGAGTTGTGGGAACCATGCAGGCATCCGAGGTCGTAAAGCTTATAATCGGCAAGGGAACGCCGCTTATAGGAAGACTTCTTTTTATTGACGTTCTCAACATGGAACCCAGGATACTTAAGTTTAGAAAAGATCCGGAGTGCCCAGTCTGCGGCGAGAATGCCACCGTAACCGAACTCATAGACTATGAGGAGTTCTGCGGCATTGGAAGAGGCGAGGAAGCCAAAGAGGAAAAACCCTTGGTTGAAGAGATAACCGTTGAGGAGTTCAGCCTTATTAAGAAAAATAAGGCCGATATCATTCTAATCGACGTAAGGGAGCCCCATGAGTACGAGATATGCAGCATTGAGGGTTCAAGGCTTATTCCTCTGGGCGAACTCAAGGACAGAACGGACGAACTTGATCCCCGAGACGACATAGTCGTTCACTGCCACCACGGGGGAAGAAGCATAAAGGCCGCGACTTTCCTTGTCGAGCAGGGTTTCAGCAAGGTGAAGAATCTCAAAGGCGGCATAGACGAGTGGGCTGTTAAGTACGACTCGGATATGGCCAGGTACTGAGGATCCGAGGGTTACCGAAAGGGAGAAAAAAAGCGGACGCTTTTTTCTCTGGGCGGAGAGGGAATCGAACCCTCACGGGCCGAAGCCCAACGGCTTTTGAGGCCGTCGCGTCTACCTATTCCGCCACCCGCCCTTAAGATAGGGGACTATTATTCTCGCTAAACCCGGAGAAATCAACAGGATCACTCCGCTAGAAAGTAAAACCCGAACGCCGCTATCACTATGCAGTGGTCTATGGTCCCTTCCCTTATGTATCGTTTTATTTCCTGCGGAGCAACAAGCAGAGTCTCTATGTCTTCAGTAGCGTCAAATGAGGGTTCTGACGTCCGCTCGCAGTCAGAGGCCAGGAAGGTAAAACAGGAGTTTGACATGATGGCCGGATTCGGCCTGACGCACCCTATCTGCTCCCACTGGGAAGAAGTGAATCCCGTTTCTTCAAGCAGTTCCCTGCGCGCGCACTGAACAGGACTTTCTCCCGGGTCGACCATTCCACCCGGAATCTCAAGAGTGATCTCTCCGGTGCCGTGGCGAAACTGTTTTATCAAAACAATTTCACCGGCGTGAGTAACGCCAAGAATGTTAACCCAGTCTGGGGCGTCTATTACGTAGAAGTCATGGACGGCGCCGTCTTTGGGCGATACACTGTTTTTCTTTTTCGTTGAGAAAATTCTGTAATCGTTAAGCGGAGTGCTTTTTTGAAGCTTCCATTTTTTTGGCATTTTGATATTTTAATAAACCCGATTCTCTTGTTAAACTAGAAGGGGTTTTTCACAAACCGAGGAAATTGTTTATAAAACTCCCGAAAGAATAATCCGCGGAGCGTACTAGAACAACAAATATGGGGAGAGATGACCGAGTGGCCGAAGGTGCACGCCTGGAAAGCGTGTAGGGGGTTTACGCTCCCTCGTGGGTTCGAATCCCACTCTCTCCGCCAGATTTAGTTGGTTCCAAGCACAATTATTTCAGAAGTTCTATCTTGTCTTCAAGATTCGGCACAAGACACAAAAATTCAAAAGGCTCGTCGCCCTGAACCTCATACCAGTGGGGCACCCCCGCAGGAATAAAGACTACGTCATCTTTCTCGACGTTATGCACTTCGTCTCCAATTCCAATCTGCGCCCTGCCGCCAAGCACGTACTGTTCATGCTCAACGGCGTTGGTATGAGCGGGGATATCGCCTCCGGGCTGCATAACAAATTTTCTCATCGCGAAGTTCGGACCTTGCTCCGGACTGATTAGAATCTGCCTTGAAGTGCCCTGCCCTGCTCCGATAACCGTGCTTTCCACGTCCTTAACCTTTTTTACGTACATGCTAGTAGTGTAACACAGAAAAGATGAATTATTCTATAAATACTTAGGGGATTACATGCACTGCCAGTCAACCTCGAGGGGTGGAGATTGGCCTTTCTTGTCTTTCTCAATGGGTTTCTTAGGCTCAGAGTTCTCGACAAAGAATGACTTGACCACATCACCCGTCGTTGCGTCTATCGGTTCTATGAATTTCGGTTTCCCGCCAAATAAAAATAATAAGATGCTCCAGAACAACTTCACAGTCTGAATCAACTTGTTAAAAAATCGGTTGATATAAATCTCCACTCCTAATATCATGGAAAAATGAGCATAAGCAGGAGGTCTTAGAATGACGAAAGCAACACGGGTGCCGGGACAATATATGTACAATCTGATCTTAAGCATTGTAATTCTGCTCTTCGCTTCTCCGCTGGCGTTTGCCGACGAGGCAGCCGATGAGAACGAAGCTTTAAGGGAACGTATCGAATATCTGGAGCGGGAGTTGGAGAAGGCCCGTGAAAAGCTTGCGGAGTCGGAACCGCAGGCCGCTTCCTACGAACCGGCGGAACCGAAAAAAAGTCCGATCAGAATCGGCGGCGCCATGCGCGCGAACCACGCCTACGGCGATTACTCCGGGCGCGGGGGCGAGAATATCGGAGACTCCGGCTTTGAACTCTTACGCCTTAACGTCGATCTCGACTACGGCAACGTTATAGGCAGAGCCGAATACCGGTATTACGACAAATACAGCATGATGCACACGGCGTGGCTCGGATACAGGTCGGACGATTACGGTACCCTAAAGGCGGGCATCGTCCGCGTTCCTTTCGGACCGGGACCCTACGGCGTTTCCAACAGCTGGTTTTTCGACCAGCATTATTACGTCGGTCTTGCCGACGACATGGACCTGGGGGTCAGGTGGACGAAACCCTTCGGTGACCTGACGGTTGACTTGGCCTACTATCTTGAGGACGAAGGACACTGGGACGGAAGCAGCCGCGACAGCGCCCGATACAGTTATGATCCCGTGAAGTGGAACAGCGAAGTCTCGTCAGAAGGGGATGTTAATGACAAATTCGGGGAAAACGGCTTTGAGGAAAAGCACCAGTTCAACCTGCGCCTTATCTACGCGACCGAAAGCATCGGAGATATGGGAATGTCCTTTCAGTACGGCAAGCTTGAGGGAACGAACATGGATGACTCCGGCGCCGACCACCTCGCCGTCTCCGCCCACGCGGTGACCCCGCTTCGGGATTTCACGCTTTTTTCCCAGGTCTCGTACTACAGGTACGACATCACGGACGATACTCCCTGGGGAACCGGCGACCTTATCCCGATGGGAGCGTTTAACTTCGCCTGGCCCGTGGCGTCTGAGGCGTGGGTGCCCGCCGTTTCGCTCAGGTACAACGGCATAAATACCTCGAATATCTCGTGGCTTGACAGCGTCACGCCCTACATCGAGTGGAGTTCCATCCTTAAAGACAGAGACGATTTTAACAACAGCTCCCTTTGGGTTTTCGGCGCTCTTTGGTACTGGGCCAAACTGTATATTTACACGGACTTTGCGGTTTCAGACGGCAACAACTTCGTTGGTAACGAAGGAGATAACTACAGCAGCATCTATGGAATCAACAACTTCGGCGCCAACGGAAACAACAGGTGGCATAAGCGATTTAACGTCAATGTAGGCTACTATTTCAATCTTTACGAATAAAAGGCTAAAGACGGGAGGAATCATAAATGGAAAACAGTAGCGGCCGCCCCGCCGGGCAGGACAATATTCAGATATTCGGTCTTGATATAAACGCTCCGGTATTCGCGGCTTCCGGAATCATCACGCTCGCTTTCATAGTCGGGGCGCTGATTTTCCAGGACAGAGCGACGGAAGTGCTGGGGACTTTCCGCGTATGGATTACCACCCAGTTTGACTGGCTTTTCATGAGCGCCTGCAATATATGCGCGCTGTTCTGCTTCTTTCTGATTTTATCTCCGTTCGGCAAAGTGCGCCTCGGCGGTCCGGATGCGGTCCCCAAATACTCCAGGATCACGTGGTTCTCCATGATCTTTACGGCAGGAGTCGCCATCGGCCTGCTGTTCTACGGCGTGCTGGAACCGGTCTATTATTTCCAGAATCCCCCTCTGGGAATCGATCCCTCAGATACCAAGGCGCTTCAAGCCATCAGCATATCCGCGGCAACCTTCCACTGGGGACTGTCTGCGTGGGCATTTTACGCAACCGCGGGCCTCGGCCTCGCGTTTTTCTGCTACAACAGGGGACTGCCTCTCACGATCCGCTCTGCATTCTACCCCCTTCTCGGCGAACGCGTATGGGGCTGGAGCGGACATCTTATAGATACGCTTGCCATATTCGCCACATTGTTCGGCCTCGCCACCTCGCTCGGCCTCGGCGCAAAGCAGTCCGTAGCCGGCCTCAACTATCTGTTCGGAATTCCGGCAACCGACTTGACCCAGGTGGTGTTTATAATCCTGACTACTTTCTTTGCCACTCTTTCGGTGCTGAGCGGACTGGACGTGGGTATCAAACGCCTGAGCCAGTTCAACATCGCGCTTGCCTTGCTGCTGCTGCTGTTTGTTCTCATAGTGGGACCGACGCAGTATATATTTCACAGCCTCTTTGCAGGACTTGCGGACTATTTCGTCAAGGTTGTGCCTCTGAGCAACTGGGTAGGCAGAGAGGATACGGATTTTCTGCACGGCTGGACAACTTTTTACTGGGCCTGGTGGATTTCATGGACGCCGTTTGTCGGAATGTTCATCGCCCGTATCTCAAGGGGGCGTACCATCCGTGAATTTCTTATCTGTGTCCTTGTTCTGCCAGCACTGTGCTCTCTGCTGTGGATGAGTGTTTTCGGCGGCACAGCCATCCACCAGCTGCTCTTTGAAGGCTACACGGGCGTGTCCCAGATAGTTACGGAGTGGAAGCCGGAGCTTGCGCTGTTCAAAATGCTTGAGCAGCTGCCTATGACACAATTGGCTTCCTTTGCCAGCGTCGTTCTTCTTGTAATCTTCTTCATTACGTCATCGGATTCCGCTTCGCTTGTCATCGACATCACGTCGGCCGGCGGGAAGCTGGAACCTCCCGCGGTCCAGCGCGTGTTCTGGTGCAGCCTGGAAGGTGCAGTCGCCATCGCCCTGCTTCTTGGCGGAGGTCTGAAATCATTGCAGGCGGCCTCACTCATAGCCGGACTTCCGTTTTCGATTCTGCTTATCCTGATGACGGTCAGCATATGGAAGGGAATCAGAAGCGAGCCCCGCTGATCCGGATACAGACGGACTTTTCAATGCGAATGTGGTAGCTTAACGTCGGCTTCCTTTAAATGAAAGAAGAAGAAAAACCGGCGCGGGGATCAAAGATTTACAAGAAGCGCTCCTACTGGCGCGGGTGGGATAATGTCAAGATATTCGGGTTTGACTTTCACGCCCGGGTATTCCTGATTTCCGCGGCCGTGATCATTACATTCGTTCTCGCGGGGACAATGTTTCAGGAGCAAACGGCCGAGATCCTCGTAAACGCCCACCACTGGGTCGTCACCCGATTCTACTGGTGGTTCATGACCGCCGCCAACATCATATTGCTTTTCTGCCTACTGCTGATGGTCTCCCCGCTCGCCAAAGTGCGCCTGGGAGGCAGGGACGCAAAGCCGGATTACTCGTACGTAAGCTGGTTCGCCATGATCTTCGGGGCGTCTGTAAGCGTTGGATTCCTGTTTTTCGGCGTCGTGGAGCCAGTATATCATTTCCAGAATCCGCCACTCGGCGTTGACCCTTCCGACACTGAAACAGCTTTTGCCATAGGCATGGCGGGAGCTATTTTTCACTGGGGACTCCACGGATGGGCGTTATTCGCCATCATGGGTCTGTCCATGGCCCTGTTTTCCTACAATATGGGCATGCCGTTTTCCATCCGCTCGGTGTTCTATCCCGTCTTCGGCAACCGCGTGTGGGGCTGGACCGGGCACCTGATCGAAACGCTGGTGGTATTCTGCACCCTGTTCGCCCTGGCGGTCTCAATCGGCCTGGGAGCTGAGCAGATAACCGGCGGCCTTGATTACCTTTTCTCATTTCCGCCGACCGGACTGTCCAAGGTGGTGCTGGTCGCACTGGTGGTGGCGACGGCGATGATAGCTCTGCTGACCGGGATCAATTCCGGAATCGGTCGCCTGAGTCGGGTCAACTTAACCCTCGCGGTGTCACTGATGCTGTTTGTCGCCGCGGCCGGGCCGACAGCTGACATACTCCGCCACTGCCTGGTCTCATTTGCTACTTATATCGTCAGCATAATATCCTTCAGCGGCTGGACAGGCCGCGAAGATACGGATTTTCTGCACAACTGGACCATATTTTACTGGGCCTGGTGGTTCTGCTACGCGCCGTTTGTCGGAATGTTCATCGCCCGCATTTCAAGAGGCAGAACCGTGCGCGAGTTTCTGTTTTTCGTGCTTATACTGCCGACTCTTGTCTGCGTGCTGTGGATGAACGCTTTCGGAGGCACAGCAGTTCACCAGTTCCTCGCCGAAGGTTACACGGGGGTGACTGAAACGGTCGCTGCGGGGCGCCACGAACTCGCTCTGTTCAAACTGCTGGAGACGTTTCCGCAGGCAGAGGCGCTCTGCTTAGTCAGTATCGTCTTGCTGTTTTCCTTTCTTGTCGTCTCGCTGGATTCCGGTTCCCTGGCCATTGACTCCATAACGGCCGGAGGAAAGCTCAATGCGCCGGTACGCCAACGCGAGTTCTGGTGCGTTATAGGGGGACTGATCCCCGCTGTGCTGCTGCTCGCAGGTGGACTGGGATCGTTTCAGGCTGCAGTCATCGTGGCGAGCTTCCCGTTGTCCATTCTATTCGTAGTGATACTCTTCAGTGTCTGGATAGGACTTCGCCGAGAGTTACGCCGCCTGCGCACTCCAATGCAAACACCCCGAAAAAATGCTGGTTGAATCGGAAACCAGTCTGAAGCCTGATAGCTAAGAACTCAGGATTATCTGGAAGACCGTCTGAGACGGGCAGAGCTCAAACCACGGCTCCCAAGACTATAACAACAGATGTTGTAATACTGCTAGCTGTTTTCCGGTGCGGCTATTTTATGAAAACCATCTTGTTGTCACTGTTCGGCACAACGGACAGAAGCTCAAAAGGCTCCTCTCCATAGGCCTCATACCAATGCGGCTCTCCGGGGGGAATAAAAACCACGTCGCCCTTTTCAACTTCATAAACCTGATCCCCGATTCCAACCCTGGCCCTGCCGCCGAGCACGTACTGCTCGTGCTCAGCACCGCTTGTATGAGCGGGAATACCACCCCTGGGTTCGATGACAAGCTTTCTCATCGCAAAATTCGGACCCTCCTCGGGACCTATGAGCATCTGTCTTGAAACGCCGCTGCCCGCCTCCACAACCACGCTTTCTATATCGTCAATCTTTTTTACATGCATACGCTTTTACCCCCAACCAGCAAATATCTTTAAACTCATTTTATAGACTCTACGCCATTTAATACAACAAATTATAAACTAACTGTTAAGATCATATGTATCGTTAGTTTACCCCGAGTGAAGACACCCTTAACGGGAAAGAAGAAAGCTTTGGTCCCAAAGGAATTCATCCCGATCGGGAGCATTTCTTCATGGAATCTTTTTTAACACGAGAAATAGTCCCGAAAGGGATGATTTCATTGTATTCACCTTGTTTTATGATAAGATAATCCCGAAAGGGATGATTTATGAAGTTGCTTATCAAAAATGTGAAACAACTTAGCGAGACCATACGCAAAGTCAGAAAAGATCAGGGGCTAACTCAGAAACAACTCGCGGCCGCCTGCGGAGTCGGAACAAGATTTGTTCGCGAACTTGAGTCGGGGAAGGAGTCATGTCACCTCGGCAAATCCCTGAGAGTGGCAAGGATGCTGGGTATGGACATATCGATTGAAGGACATGGGGACCCATGAACCGTATTCTTGACGTTCATCTGCATCAAATTTACGCGGGTCAACTCTCGGCGCCCCATGGTTCCGCCAAACTACTGTTCTCCTATGATACCGAATACCTGAAGGGGAACCATCCCGCGCTGTCCGTATCCCTTCCCCAGGACGAAAGATCCCATGAAGGGAACGTAGTAAAAGCGTTTTTTTCAGGACTCCTGCCCGACGATATCGTGCGGCACAGATTGGCTGGGTATCTCGGGATTTCAGAGGGAAACGCTTTCGCCATGCTCGAAGCCGTGGGTGGCGAGTGCGCGGGGGCCGTATCCTTATACCCCCAAGGTGTAAAACCTCTGGAAGAAAGCGAAGGGGAAGTGGAAATCCTCGATGACAGAAAACTCAGCCAAATTCTTAAGCTTCTGGAACAACGGCCGCTACTCGCGGAATACGATGGTTTACGCATGTCGCTTGCCGGGGCTCAGGATAAGATCGCCGTTAGCGTAAGAGACGGAAGAATCGCGTTTGTCAGAGGAACCGTGCCGACAACCCATATTCTGAAACCCTCAATCGGAGATTTAAGAGATAGCGTACAGAATGAACTGTTCTGCATGCGCCTTGCGCAAATGGTCGGAATTCAGGCTCCGGATGTTGAAGCGGGGTGGTCAGACGACGCACCTTACCTGCTAGTGAAGCGTTACGACCGTATAACAGATAAAAGAGGCCTTACGAGAAGACTGCATCAGGAAGACTTCTGTCAGGCTTCGGGCACCGCTCCAGAGGCTAAATATGAACGCGAGGGAGGACCCGGCATATCCAGTTGCTTGGAGATACTGAGAAAACACGGTCTGAGACCCGCTGCGGACCAACTTGATTTTCTCAGAAAGGTTGTATTCAACTACCTGATCGGCAACGCAGACGGACACGCGAAAAACTTCTCGCTTCTCTACAGAAAAAGAAAACCAGAGCTTGCCCCGTCCTACGATCTGGTGAGCACGGCCGTTTATCCGCGACTGTCAAGGAAAATGGCAATGAAAATCGGCAAGAAGTACGACCCGGAAAGGATATTTCCGAGCGACTGGCGCCGACTCGTTCCCGATACCGCGGTTGCCAGAAAGAATTTTGAGGAACTGCTCCTCACCACCGCGCGAAGTTGCCTTGAAAACGCTCCTACGCTCAGAAGCTCTCTTGAAAAGGAGGTGGTAAAGTCCCCGATCTTCGCAGATATATGCTCCGTTATAGAAAAACGCGCGAAGCTCATTGAAAAACAGATTGAAAGATAGCCCTAGCCGTAAAAAGTGCCGCAGCGGGAATTGCGCCAACCGGCATATCGCATCGTTTTCCCCTGATATAAAACAAAATTCACTATTGCGCATTTCTAAAAAACCCATTTTTGTGTAAAGTGATTAGCTACCGAACCGTGACGGTTCATCTGCTTGGAGAATAAATCCAGTGGCCGGGCCCGTACGACTGGGGCTTGTGAATTCCGCCAGGCCCGGAAGGGAGCAACGGTAGCAATAACCCCCGTGCGTTACGGATACCTGGTCGCTGGTTTTGGTATCATGGCCTATAGAGTGCTTGCCCGAAAGTGGCGCCCCCAGACTTTTGAAGACCTTGTCGGTCAGGAATTCCCCGCCGTCACACTCAGAAACTCTATCGAATCCGGAAAAATAGCCCATGCGCTTCTGTTCGCCGGCCCCAGAGGGACGGGAAAGACATCCACGGCGAGAATCGTCGCTAAGGCTATAAACTGCGAGAGAAAAGACGGGGGAAAATACCCCTGCTCAACTGACCAGTGCTCAAGCTGCGCGGGGATATCGGAAGGAAGATCGCTTGACGTACAGGAAATCGACGCTGCCTCGCACACAGGCGTAGCCGACGTTCGCGAGATCATAGAAAGCGTAAAATACGCGCCGGCTTCGGCAAGAAGAAAAGTTTACATAATCGACGAAGTGCACATGCTCTCCCAGTCGGCTTTTAACGCCCTTCTGAAAATAATGGAAGAGCCCCCTGAGCACGCGGTTTTCATACTCGCGACCACCGAAGCGCACAAGGTTCCCCCGACCATCATGTCCCGCTGCCAGAGATATGATTTTAAGAAAATACCCGTCGAGAAAATAAAGCAGTCGCTCGAGAAAATAACAAAAGCGGAAAAGATAAAAATCGACGCAGAAACCCTTTACCTGATCGCAAGGGAATCTGAGGGAAGCATGAGAGATTCCCTGAGCCTGCTTGACCAGCTGACCGTGTCTTTTGAAGACAAGATAACCCACAAGGACGTGATAAGTCTCCTAGGCATACCGGATAACGAATCGCTTAAAAGCATCCTTAGAGCCGTTTTCACAAAAGAACCGGCAAAATGCGTGGAGCTTGTGCGAAACGCCGCATCAAAGGGGATAAGCCCCAGGAGAATGGCCCAGGACATAATCTACATGTTCAGAAATCTTCTCTACCTGAAGATCTGCGGCAAGGACTTCGTTTCGGATCTTTCCCCGGACGAAAAAGACGAACTCGCTTCTCTGGTGAAAGACGAATCCACGGAAACCGTGGAGCTTCTTTTCAACATAATGATTGACGGGGGAGAGAAAATACGGAGTTCCTTTTACCCTGAGGTCGTGCTTGAGCTCGCGCTTGTCAAGATGAGCACGGTCGGAAAAGTCGAAAAAATAGACGATATGCTGAAAAGGCTTGAAAAACTGTCGCCGCAAAAATCCGGCGGGGAAAAGACCCCGGGTTCTACTGGAGGCCAGAAAAAAGCCGCAGCGCGCACACCGGAAAAACGGGAAGACAAACCCGCGGAAAAAGGCAGAGACCAGATCAAACAAAAAGACGGAGACGGAGGCGGGAAACAGAAGAAGGAGACTTCAGAACCTCCCGCTGAGGCGAAAACGGCGGGCAGGGGTCCCGGAAAGCAGGAAGTCGTTGACTTTGTAAACGGCAAAGACAGATTTCTGGCGAGGAAACTCGCCCAGGCCCATCTCCTTGAAGTAAGCGGAAACCGGGTGAGCGTAAAATTTCTTAAAAACGGCATCAATTACGAAAAAGAACTTAAGAAATCCAAAAAGCTCAGAGACATCCTGAGGGAAATGCTGGCCGTTGAGAAAATAAGACTTGATATCGATACCGTAAACGAAGAGGGAATTAACGGGGTCGCCGGCAGCGTGAAAAGACCGGACCCCGGGGAAGATGAGATAGTGAACTACGCCATCCGGCAGTTTGACGCCAGCGTGATAAAAAGAAAGAATCTAAGTTAGGAGTGAAAAAATGAAATTGGGCGGAAACATGAAAAATCTCATGAAGCAGATGGGAAAGATGAAGGAGCAGATGGAGCGACTCCAGAACGAGGCCGGGGAAAAGATCGTGGAAGCTTCTTCCGGGGGCGGAATGGTCACGGTTACCGCAAAGGCCAAAGGGGAGATATCGTCAATAGTCATAGAGCCCGAAATAATAAGCGAAACCGACATCGAAATGCTCCAGGACCTGGTAACCGCCGCCATAAACGAGGCTCTTCACAAGGGACAGGAACTGATGAAAGACGAAGTCTCGCGTATTACCTCCGGCATGGGACTTCCACCAGGGCTTATCTGAGATGCAAAGAACCGGCCTTCCCGAGCCGATTTCAAGACTCATAGAAGAACTTTCAAAGCTTCCGGGAATCGGCGAGAAAAACGCTACGCGCCTTGCCTTTCACATATTCCGCTCATCTGAGGGCTACGCGCAAAGCCTCTCAAACGCGATAATCAGAACCAAATCCGACGTCAGCACCTGCAACACCTGCTTTAACTTCACGGAGAAAGACCCGTGCGCGATCTGCGCGGACCCATCAAGAGACCGGCACATCCTCTGCGTCGTTGAAGAGCCGCTCGACCTGCTTGCGATAGAAAGAAGCGGGGAGTTTCGGGGAAAATACCATGTCCTCCACGGAGTAATCTCTCCTCTTGAAGGCGTGGGTCCAGAAGACCTCCGTATAAAAGAGCTTGTAACAAGAGCAGGCCGGGAAGACATAAAGGAAATAATAATTGCGACCGGCACAAACGTCGAAGGCGAGGCAACCGCGGTTTATCTCTCAAGAACAATAAAGCCCATAGGAATCAGAACCTCTAGAATAGCTTACGGAATACCCGTCGGTGGCAACATAGAGTTCATAGACGAACTCACTCTCGGCAAGGCGCTTAGAGACAGAAAGGAGATGTAGCGCAGAGTCTCAGCCACTGCCCGAGGTCTTTCTTGACACGACCACAGCCTCCAGAACGAGCCAGACAGCAAGAACGAGCATTATCGCGGAGAGACTGAAAAGAAGCGTGTTGTCGAGAAAATACTTCAAATTGAAAAATATTGAGGCCGTCGTCATAGCCACCAGAAAAACCATTGGCACAAGCGTATAGACAAACGGTTTTTTCGATCTTTTCAGATAAAGAGTTATCAGAAGCAGCGTAATCCCGGCTATCAGCTGGTTGGTGGCCCCGAAAAGAGGCCAGAGCAGAAATCCGCCTGAGCCAGGTCCCTTGCCCGGAACCTGCGCGAAAAGCGCAAGCGCAAGCGGCGGCACGATGGCGAGAAACGCCCCGATATACCTGTTTTTAAGAGCCTTAATACCGTAGGACTCTCCAAGCTCGCCTATAACGATCCTCTGTATCCTGGCCCCGGTA
Organism: Thermodesulfobacteriota bacterium; assembly: GCA_965229995.1. Taxonomy (GTDB): domain Bacteria; phylum Desulfobacterota_D; class UBA1144; order Nemesobacterales; family Nemesobacteraceae; genus Nemesobacter. The sequence goes on from OZ245933.1 coordinate 1,093,151, forward strand.
TCAAGGGAGGTTGCCGCAAAACTTATGACTATCACACTTATAAGAGTGGTCCCGAGCACCTCGGGAATGTGGATGGCAGTAAGAAAGCTCGAAGTTCCCATGACGAAATTAGCTATGCCCCCGCTCGATGCCGATTCCCATGAATCATAGTGTGTAAGCCACTCGCTGCGCTCTATTCCGGCCCCGACCGCGAGGGTGGCTATCATGGCAAGCGTGCCCTCCCCCAGCATCCCCCCGTAGCCTACAAATCTTGAATGCGACATTCTGTCAAGCTGCTTTGACGTGGTTCCGCTTGCGACAAGACCGTGAAATCCGCTTACCGCTCCGCACGCTACCGTTATGAAAAGGAAGGGAAGCACGGGAAGTCCGTCGGCAGTGAAGTTAAAGGCGGGGGCCTGCATCTCGGGATGCGCTACCATTATCCCCGCTATCAGTATCGCGAGACCCACGAAAAGATGGATACCGTTTATGTAGTCTCTCGGCTGAAGAAGCACCCAAACGGGAAGAACCGAGGCCACGAAGGAGTAGATCATAAGAATTATTACCCACGTCACCACCTGGCTTCCCATAACCTCGGGAATAGTCAGGGGCACCTTGGTTCCCGCCCAGATCATAAAGTAAAGAAGCACAAGCGCGATTACAGAAGGCCAGAGGATGGAAACCTTTTTTCTGTAGAAAAGAAAACCGATTACAAGGGCCACCAGTATCTGGAAGTTTACGGGAAGCACGCTTGCGGGAAAGCTGACGAAAAGAACCGATATGGCGTAGGCGAAAACGGCTATTACAAAAAAGACCAGAAAGCAGACCATAAGGAGAAAAAGGGTTCTTCCCCTCGGGCTTATGAATATGCCGGCCAGATCTCCGACGGATCTTCCCCTGTTTCTAGCGGAGATAACCAGAGCTCCGAAATCATGAACGGCCCCGATGAAAATTGTTCCGAACACAACCCAGATAATCGCCGGAACCCATCCCCAGAACACAGCGATGGCCGGCCCTATTATCGGGGCGGCACCAGCTATGGACGCAAAATGATGTCCGAAAAGAACGTACTTGCCGGCGGGCACGTAGTCTATGCCGTCTCGCAGCTGGTGGGCCGGAGTGGGCTCCCTGTCGCTTATCCCGTAAATTTTTTCAGAAATGAACTTTGAGTAATACCTGTACCCAACCAGGTAAAGAACGATTACGACTATCGCTATTACGGCTGCGTTCATATAAGTTTCCTGAAATCAGAAAATCGCAGGTTCCATCATTATAAAGAAAAAACCATGGGGCGGAAACAGCATTGCTCTCAACTGAAATTCTTCCGCATGTGCTCGCTCACCTCATCCCACCTGCCGTAAAGAGCGGAAAGCTTGGCCTCAAGTTCGCCGAACTGCCTTGTTTTCTCTTCCCAGTCAGCGTCTCGAGGAAGAGTTTCGGGGTTCGCGAGAAGTTTCTCCATCTCGTCTTTCTCAGTCTCGCACTCGCAGATTCTTCCCTCAAGATCCGAAAGAGCTTTCTCCATCTGTTTTTTTGAAAGAAGCGTCCAGTTCTCCATGTTCTCTATGCCCTTTTCCCGAAGTTCCCCGTAAAGCCGGTTGCGCCGCTCCGCCTCGATGGTTTTTGCGGTTTTCTCCGTAGGTCTGTCATCGCGCGTTTCAGTGAGAACCTGATTGTCCTCCGAGTCGCGGGCCTTTTTCTCGAGAAATTCCGAGTAATTGCCGATAAACGTCTCAACCCCTCCCCCATCCACGTACCATATTCTGCTTACGAGACTGTCAATGAAATACCTGTCGTGGCTTATAAGCAAAAAAGTGCCGGGATACTCCCCGAGAGCGCGGCGAAGCACTTCCCTCGACGCCATATCAAGGTGGTTTGTAGGCTCGTCGAGAACCAGGAAATTAGAGCGGGAAACCAGAATCTTGAGAAGGGACAGGCGGCTTTTCTCGCCGCCTGAGAGAACCGAGACTTTTTTGGTTATATCAGAAGCACCGAAAAGAAAGGAACCCAGAAGCGTTCTCGCCTCGGTCTGGGAGAAAAGAGGATAAGCTCCGATGAATTCTTCGTAAACACTGTTTTTCGGATTAAGCATCTCGTCCTGGTTCTGTGCGTAGTAGCCCAAGGTTATGTTATGTCCCAAGCGACTTTTACCGGAGAAGTTTTCAACACCGGCAATCATCTTGCAGAGAGTGGTTTTTCCTTCACCGTTTCTCCCGGTAACGGCTATCCTGTCTCCCCTTTCCACACGAAGCGCTGGACAGTTTCGAAAAACGACGTTTCTTGCGCCGGCGGGTGTTTCGTACTCCTTTGAAAAATCGCTTATTTCGTAAACCACGCGTCCTGCGCGCTCCGGGGCGGGAAAATCAAATTCAAGGGTTCTGCGGGTTTCTGAGGATGGCGCGGCGGGCTCCATCTTCTCAAGCATTTTTATCCTGCTCTGTACCTGTCTTGCCTTTGAAGCCTTGTACCTGAATCGCTCTATGAAACGGCGCTGTGCTCGGAGCTTTTTCTCCTGGTTTCTGGCAGTTGCCTCCGCAACCGCCGCAATCTGCTCTTTTTTCTCAAGGTAAGAAGAATAATTACCCCGAAATTCCCTTATCCCCCCGCCTTCAAGCTCTGCTACCGTGTCAACCATGCGGTCAAGCAGGTATTTGTCGTGAGATACCAGAACCACTGTTCCGCGATAATTTCCAAGGTACCCTTCAAGCCACTCGATGCTTTTTATGTCGAGATGATTCGTCGGCTCATCTAGAAGAAGCACCCGGGGTTCTAAAAGAAGTATCCTCGCGAGTTCAACCCGCATCTTCCAGCCGCCTGAAAGAGAAGAGACTCTGTGGGAGAGCTGCTCCTCTGTAAAACCCAGTCCGAAAAGGATTTTCTCAGCTTCGTGGACGGGTTTCTCGGAACCGTCTTCATCGCCGCCGAAACCGCTTGCGCGAGCCGCCGAAAGCACTGTAAGATCGCCTGTGTGCGGGTCCATTATCTGAGGAAGATAACCCACGGTCAGCGCAGCTGGAACGGAAACCTCCCCTTTTTCCGATTCCATGAGTCCCGTTACGATCTCAAGCAGCGTGGTTTTACCCGAGCCGTTTGGACCCACAAGGCCGTATTTTCTTCCTTTTTTTATGCTCCACTCAAGATTAAGGAAAAGATCCTTTCCAGAAAAGGAATGACATATGCCCGACAAACTTATCATTTCGACAAAAACAAAAGAACCCTGACTATATTTTCCAGTGATGCCGGTTTTGTTCGCCGGTCGCGAGCATGGAGATAAAACGCATCGGAGCACAGAGACATAATCGCAGACTTGTCAGCAAAAATCATGAGGGCAATCCGGTATCGTCGTATAAAAAATTATCGGCTTTTGTCGCGGAAACACCGCTTAGACGCTTGCTTCTGGCTTTTGTTACTATCCTTCGGATTGCGGACAGTTTCTCAGCGGGTCTTTTCGCGGTGGCGAAGGGTCTTATTTCAGCCACAGGCCTACCATTTTTTGTCAAAACCACTTGTTCGCCAGCCAGAGCCGCGTTTATCAGGGCGGACAATCTTACCCTTGCTTCACTGATACCTACTTCCATTATATTCCTCTTTTACACGGGCTATCATTATAGCTCATCCGGTTGAAGTCAAGCAACACAATCCGCTGCATGGTCTCGAATCGCAGGCAATTATCGAGTATGACAACAATCAGTGAATTAGGTACTTTTCTAACCGAAAACCACGAATCGGAAGCAACTTAAGGGTTCATTCACCGGTTGCCAACCATGAAGGCTGACAAAAAACTATCCAAAGAATCAACCGCATTCCAGATATACCATTCGATAACAGAGGTAGAAAAGGAGGAATACGATTCCATTCAGCCGGATAACAACCCTTTTTTCGAGTTTGATTTCCTCTTCGCCCTCGAGAAATCCAGATGCGTAGGTCCCGGCACCGGATGGGAATCGCGCCATCTTCTGCTGCGCGAAGGAGGGGAACTCATCGGGGCGGTCACGTTTTACCTGAAAACCGATTCCTACGGTGAGTACATATTCGACTGGCAGTGGGCCCGGGCGTACCAGGACGCGGGACTGAGTTACTATCCCAAGGCTGTCGTCGGCATACCGTTTACCCCGGCAACCGGCCGGAGAATAATTGTGCGCGCGGATTACGATTACGGAACATGCGGGCGGGCGCTTGTAGATAAACTGGTTGAAGTATGTTCTCTTAAAAGCCTCTCTTCAATACATTTTTTATTCGTAACCGCTGAGGAGCAGGAACTGCTTGCTGACTGCGGGTTTCTCTCAAGACTCACTCATCAGTACCACTGGCATAACTCAGAGTACCTCTGTTTCGATGATTTTCTCCGTGACCTGCGCTCGGGGAGAAGAAAACAGATAAAGAAAGAAAAACGCCGTCTCTATGATCTAGGCATAGAGGTCTCGGTCTTCGAAAAAGAGCAGATACGCCGCGAGCACATTGACTCCATCTGGGAATTCTACGTAAGCACCAGCTCAAGAAAATGGGGAAGCGCCTATCTTAACAGGGAGTTTTTCGATCTGGTGTTTGAGACGTACAGGGAAAAAACCATGCTGGTGATCGCGCAGATGGGCGGGCGCCCGGTCGGTGGCACCATCAATTTCAGAAAAGGCGACAAGCTTTACGGAAGATACTGGGGATGTAACGTCGAGGTGCCGTATCTTCACTTTGAGTGCTGTTACTACAAGCCGATAGAGTTTGCCATAGAGAACGGAATAAATGTTTTTGAAGCCGGAGCGCAAGGTGAACATAAGTTCCTTCGCGGTTTTGAAGCGGTACCGGTTTACAGTTCGCACTTCTTTTTCAATTCCGGGGCACAAAGCTCCATAGACAACTTCCTTCGGGGAGAAAGACCCTACATGCGCTCGCTTATTTCAGAGTACAACAAGCACTCCCCGCTTAAACGGGCCCGCGGTGGCAAATCAGAAAAAATCGTATAAAATATTCGCCATGCCTGAGCACGAGAACCCGACTCATACAAAGGATCCCAAGCAGGTCGTAAGGGAAGATATCCGCGTAAAAAGGCCGGACATGTACCTCATAGTCCTGCTAAACGACGACTATACGCCAAGGGATTTTGTAGTTTGGGTTCTTATGAAGGTGTTTTTCAAGAACGAAAACGACAGCAGACAAATAATGCTTGAAGCTCACACGAAGGGAAAAAGCATCATCGACTGCTATACCTACGATATAGCTACTACGAAGGTAAAACAGGTTGAAAAACTGGCGGAAAAATATGAACATCCGCTCAAATGCATACTTGAAGTTCAAAAGGCGGACAGCTGACATGGTGGCTTCAGAAGAACTCGAAAAAACTCTTTACCGTGCGTACCAGCAGGCAAAAAACCGCAAACACGAGTTTATCACCCCGGAACACATACTCCTTGAACTCACAAGAGATAAAGTTGCGGCGGAAGTACTCATAGAATGCGACGTTGACATTGAACTTCTTGCAAACGACATAGAGGAACATCTCAGTAAAAACATATCCTCCGTCGATTCTCCCCATCTTCCCGAACCAACCTACTCAGAAGGGAGCAAGTACATCTTCAGGGTAGCGTCCATGCACGCCGAAAGCGCGGAAAAAGAAGAAATAACCGGAGCCAGCATACTGGTTGCCATGTTCAGGGTTCCCGAATCGCACGCCGTGTATTTTCTGAATCGCCAGGGACTCAGCCGTCTCACCGTTATAAAACAGATATCCCACGGAAACAGCGAGAAAACTGATGAACAACAGGAAAAGACCTCAATAACTAAGGAGCAGCAGCCAAAGGAAGCGAAAAAAACAGAGACTAAGAATCCCCTTGAGCTTTACTGCACGGATCTGATCGAGAAAGCCCGCAACGGAAACATTGACCCGCTCATAGGAAGAGAAAAAGAGGTTCAGAGGATAATCCACATTCTCGGCAAGAGAAAGAAAAATAATCCCGTGCTCGTTGGAGACGCCGGAGTTGGAAAGACGGCGATTGTGGAGGGAGTGGCTCTTCGGGTCGTTTCCAGAGAAGTTCCCGAAGTTATGAAAGATCTCAAGATACACCTTCTCAACATAGGAACTCTTACGGCCGGAACAAAATACAGGGGGGACTTTGAGGAAAGACTGAACACCGTTATAGACGAAACCAAAAAGGATCCGAACAACGTGCTTTTCATAGACGAAATCCACACGGTTATAGGCGCCGGAGCAGTTTCCGGCGGAAGCCTTGACGCGTCAAACATGCTCAAGCCCGCTCTTGCCGGAGGAGACATAAAATGCATAGGAACGACCACGCTTAAGGAATACAGGATTATCTTCGAGAAAGATCACGCGCTTTCAAGAAGATTCCAGAGAATAAGCGTGGATGAGCCGTCGGTTGAGGACTGCAGGAAGATTCTTTTCGGACTGAAGCGGCATTACGAAGAGTACCACAACGTGAAATACTCCCAGAGAGCGATAAGAGCGTGCATAGAGCTCTCCGACAGGTACATAATGGACAGAAAGCTTCCGGACAAGGCAATTGATATCATGGACGAGGCCGGAGCTGCGGTGAAACTTCGAAATCCTGATCCCGAAATTACAAGACAGGTAAAAGTGTCCGACATGGAAAAACTGATAGCGAAGGTCGCGAAAATACCCACGAAGTCGGTAAAAGTCGAAGACCGCAACCTTCTCCATGACCTCGGGGACAATCTAAAAAAATTCATCTACGCCCAGGATCAAGCCATAGACAAGCTCGTAAATGCCATACAGATGTCGCGCGCCGGAATAAGCGAACCGGAAAAACCCGTGGGTTCTTTCATGTTCTCAGGCCCGACAGGAGTCGGTAAAACGGAACTTGCGAAAAAACTCGCGGAGATCCTAGGAGTTGAATTCATACGTTTCGACATGAGTGAGTACATGGAAAAACACACTGTCTCCCGTCTCATAGGCTCACCGCCGGGATACGTGGGCTACGATCAGGGGGGACAGCTTACCGAGGCCATATACAAATCTCCCCACTGCGTCCTTCTGCTAGATGAAATCGAAAAGGCGCACGAAGACATATACAATATCCTGCTTCAGGTAATGGACCACGCGACGCTTACGGATTCAAACGGAAGAAAGGTGGATTTTCGTCAGGTAATTGTGATTATGACAACAAACACCGGCTCAAGGGAAAGCATGAACAGAAATGTCGGGTTCGCTAAAAAAGAGTTTGAGGACAAAAGCGGAGAAGCCATAGACAGGTATTTCTCCCCGGAATTTAGAAACAGACTGAATGAAATCATCAGGTTTAACCCTCTTGATATAAAAATAGTAGAGAGAATAGTGGACAAGATGATCGGAGAGCTTCAGCAAAGGCTCGTCCCGAAAAAAGTAACAATCAGTCTTACGCCTGAAGCGAGACTTTTTCTCGCCCGAAAGGGCTACGATCCCCAGTTGGGCGCAAGACCCGTTCAAAGAGTAATAAACTCCGAAATAGCGGAAAAGCTTTCAAAGGAGATTCTCTTCGGAGAACTCTCCGGCGGTGGCAAGGCTATTTTCTCCCTTAAAGGGAAAGAGATAGTTCTTCGGGCCAAAACAGACTGAATTTCTCTCGGAGCATAAACCGCGATGGCGCGTAGCTAAGGAACCCATGATCTCCATACGTGAAACTGCTAACAAAATGGTTCAGTACGTTCTTCCCGAACACTCGAACAACCACGGGACCCTGCACGGCGGAATACTCATGGACTGGATTATGCTTACGGGCAGCATCACGTCTTTTAAGTTCGCAAACGGGCCTGCGGTTCTGGGAGCCACGGACAGCATAGATTTTCTGAACCCTGTAAAAATCGGAGAGATAGTGATTCTCGAAAGCTGGGTTGAGCATGTCGGAAACTCATCCATTGAAGTCGCGGTACGAGTACACTCAGAAGACGGCGAAACTGAAGAAAAGAAGCTTATAACCCTCTCCTACATGGCCTTTGTCGCCGTAGACAAAAACGTAAAACCGAGAAAAATGAAAGCAAAGCTCAACGCATCCAGCACGGTTGAACGAGAACTCATAGCCTGGGCGGAGGAAAGGAAAGTACAAAGACTTCCAGAAATAAGAAAAAGGAAAAAGAATGTCTTCAACGTAGCGGATGAGACGGAAAACACGAGGCTTATTTTCACGACCACCAAGATGGTACTCCCAGAAGACGCCTTCTACGGAAATTTCATGTCCGTTGGAAAGCTCTTGAAGTATATTGACGAGAGTGCGGCTATTCTGGCGAAAAGGTTTGCCAAGGGGGTTTTGGTTACGGGATCACTTGACGATCTTTTTTTCTATTCCCCGCTCAATGTCGGAAATCTGATTGAATTCAAGGCGGGTATCACCTATGTGGGAACCAAGTCGCTTGAGCTTGCGATTAAGGTCGATTCGTATGATACCGAGACCGGAGAATCATCCCACGCGTGTACGGCGTTTCTCACTTACGTGAAAGTCGACAAAGCCGGAAACCCCGTCTCGGTTCCCGAATTCACCCCTGAAACTCCCTGCGAAATTCGTCTATGGAAAGAAGCGGAGAGAAGAAAGGAAAGAAGAAAAGCGAGGGTGGAAAAAATCAGGCGCTTCGCCGATGATTACCTGAACGAATACAAAAAAGTCAGTTCCAGACCAGAGAACAACATCTAATTACTCTCTCCGGCGGACTCAGAATCTGTCTTTTTCACATCCTCGGAGCAAGCATGCGGGCACAGCAGCAAAATGAAGGAAGAAAGAAAAAACCAGGCAATAGGGATTTTTGATTCGGGCATAGGAGGACTTACAGTCTCAAAGGAGATAATGAATCTTCTTTGTGAAGAAAACATCGTATATCTCGGTGACACCGCCAGAGTTCCTTATGGAACGAAATCCGGGAGAACGATAAGAAAATACGTTGAAAGTACCACGAATTTTCTTCTGTCAAAAAACATAAAGCTTCTGGTCGTAGCGTGTAACACCGCATCCGCGTACGCAATAGAAATGCTGAAAGAAAACCTGGAGATCCCTGTTGTCGGAGTCGTGGAACCTGGAGCGAAAAGAGCATCGGAACTCACCGTCAGCGGAAAAATAGGGGTTATAGGAACCCAGGCGACTATAAAAAGCGGCTCCTATGAGAAAAAACTGCGGGAGATCTGCTCTTTTCCGATTGAGATATACTCAAAACCCTGTCCGCTTTTCGTTCCGCTTGCAGAAGAAGGGTGGGAAAATGACGAGACCGCAGCCCTGATAGCCGAAAAATATCTTGGAGATCTGAGGCAATCCGAAATAGACGTACTGATACTCGGCTGCACACACTATCCCATTCTTAAAAACACGATTGCCGGGGTTATGGGAGAAGGGATAAGACTTGTTGACTCAGCGGAAGAGACCGCAAAGCAGACCGAAAACATACTCAGGATCCAAGGGCTGCTGAGAGAAGACGGCAAAGCGCGGGAAATGTCGTTTTACCTTACGGATGATTCGGAAACCTTTACATCAATCGCGTCCAGGTTCCTCGGCAGACCGATGGAAAGAGCTGAAGTCGTCGATATAGTGTAACGAGTACGACTACTCAGCTAAGGCTTTTTTGAGTTCCTCTGTAAGCGGGGGAAGAACCTGGAAGAGATCCCCGCAGATTCCATAATCCGACTTCGCGAAAATCGGGGCTTCCGAATCCTTGTTTATGGAAACTATTACTTTTGACGAACCCATGCCGGAGAAATGCTGTACCGATCCGGATATGGCAACCGCGACGTAAAGCACGGGAGAAACCGCTTTTCCGGTCTGGCCGACCTGCATATCGTAAGGACAGTATCCTGCGTCGACCGCGGCTCTTGTCGCCCCTGCGGCCGCACCCAGCAGGTCCGCAAGATCGTATATGTAATTGAAATTCTCTTCGCTCCCAAGACCCCTGCCGCCGGAAACCACCCTCTCTGCTTCGGTAAGCTCCGGGCGATCAGATTCCTTGGTTTTCATCTCAAGCACTTTGATCCTTATGTCGGCATCCGTAACTCCCGTATCTTCGTTCACAACCTGCCCCGCGCCGGCGGATTCCTCTTCCTTAAAGGAATTGGGCCTTACGGTGGCAATCATCGCGCTTCCGTCACCACTGAACTCCTGGGTGGATATCGCCCTGCTTGAATGGGAATACCTCTTTATACTCAGTCTTCCGTCATCGGTCATACCTATATCAACGCAGTCCATGGCAAGACCCGAACCCACGCCCGAAGCAACCCTGGGTATGTAGTCCTCCGCAAAAGCCGTATTGCCGGAGAGCACAACCGCAGGAGAGTGTTTCTTTATCAATTCGCAAAGGGACTTTACGTAACCATCGGGATTAAAATCCTTGAGGTTGGGATTGTCAACTACGTAGATTTTCTCCGCTCCGTAGCTTGCGAGCTCAGAAGCCTTGTCCGATACGCCATTTCCGAGCAACACCGCGCAGACCGGACCTCCAAGTTTTCTTCTGGCCTCGGAAAGGACTTCAAACGTTACCTTTCTTATCTCTCCGTCAGCCTTAACATCAGCAACAACCCAGATTTCACTACTCATTTAATTCAAGCCTCCTAGCGATACTTTCTGATAAAACGCCGGATATCCCGGATCATATGACTTTCGCGTCATCCCTTAGAAGCTTAACAAGCTCTTTTGCGGACTCGGCAATCTCATCTCCCTTGACTGTGGTCTCGTCACTTCCCTTTATGATTCTCAGTTTTCTTTCCACTTCGGGAACCTCAAGACTGACCGTTTTTATCTTTGCCCCGGATTTGCCCACGGCATCCTTGGTGATGCCGAGAGAACCAAAATCCACGTCATCAAGTGAAACTTTCTTCATCGGTTTTCTTTTCGCTCTCATTATATTTGGAACGGACGCGTAGCGGGGCTCGTTCATGGCGTCGGGACATGTAATAAGCGCCGGCAGAGAAACCTCGACGGAAACACTTCCACCGTCAATCTCTTTCTGGCATACAAGCTTCTTCTCATCAGGCTTTACGTCAATCACCTTGCTTACAAGTGCGAGATGAGGAATTCCCAGTTCTTCAGCTATCTGTATGCCCATCTGTACGGATTCTTCGTCAATAATCTTCATCCCGGTGAAAACCAAGTCCAGACCTTCAATTTTTGCAAGCTCCGACGCAACTAGCTTCGAGATAACAAGGGAATCAACGGTCTCTCCAATAGCTTCGTCTGAAATGTGCACTGCCGAATCGGCACCCATGGCAAGCCCCTGAAGCAATACCTGGGAAGCGCGGGACGGACCCGCGGTGATTAGAATAACTTCACCTCCGTATGCTTCCTTGGTCTTGATAGCCTCCTCAACGGCGAACTCATCGTAGGGATTCATGATCCACTTCATGCCTTCTGCATCTATGGAATCACCTGAGGAACTGACCTTTATTCTTGCTTCAGTGTCCTGCGTCTGTGTTATAAAAACCACTATCTTCACCTGATACTACCTCCATGCTGGACTGATTTAATAGAGATGCAAATCTTATAAGGAAAAAGCAGCCAAAAAGCTTACTCCTTGTTAAGCGTATCATTATAAATATTAGGTATTCTCTGTCAAGGACAAGAGATTCTCACAACCTTGAGCGGAATCCGGATGTGCAGAACGTGGAAACGTTATCGAAAATCTGCCTGCCGTTATCAAGTGATTCGGTTCCTTGCTACCTTGGAATTACTCTATTTGAGAAAATCTTCTCAGTAGAGTAATTCACCCCTATTAAACACATACAAACATCCAACAATATCACTTTTCTCAAAGATTCAGGCGAATCATTATCACCAGTGAACTGGGTCAGATGGGCAAAACCGCTTCTTAGGGTAACAGATGTAGAAGATTGCTTTACCTCGTGATGTTGCCGCCATATTATGGTATAGACTTATATAAAAATGAATCGGTATGTTTTTCGATTCGGGACCTTTAGAATACCAACCCCTGTTAAAGCTTAAGTTTGCTTTTTAAACGGGTTGGGAAGAACGCACAATTCTGAAGAAGGAGACCCGTAAGAATGAAGATCGCTGTTGGAAGTGATGAAAAAAACGCTCTCACAGACGAGGTAATACAGGAGCTTCGGAAAAGAGACATGGAAGTTGAACTCTTCGGACCCCTTGCGGACGAGAATGTTGAATGGGCGGAAGTCGCAGAACAGGTGGCCGAGAGGGTTTCTGAGAAAGAGTGCGACCAGGGGATTCTGTTCTGCTCAACGGGAACCGGGGTAAGCATTGCCGCAAACAAGGTTCCGGGAATAAGGGCGGCTTTGTGTACAGACTCAAAGACAGCCGCAGGCGCGCGCATGTGGAATGATGCGAACATACTTGCCATGAGCCTGCGTTTAATATCCTCTGACGTAGCAAAGGAAATCCTTGATGCATGGTTCCGGAGCGAACCGGACCCTTCTGAGAGGGAAAACATAGAAAAGGTAAGCAGAATCGAATCCAGATATCGCAACCGGGCGAAATAATCGAGAAATGACAAAGAAAGAAGAATACAACGTGGCGATAGCCGGCGCCACGGGCGCCGTGGGACAGGAGATGATGCAGATACTTGCGGAAAGGAATTTCCCCGTAGGAGAACTTCGCCTTCTTGCTTCTGAGCGCTCCCACGGGAGAAAATACAGTTTCGGTGGAAAGGATATAACCGTTTCGGTGCTGGGTGAGGATTCATTTGACGGCATAGACATAGCGCTTTTCTCCGCAGGATCTGAAAGAAGCAGAGAATACGCGAACTTCGCTGTTGCAAGCGGAGCGGTGGTTATTGATAACAGTTCGGCGTTTCGCATGGACCCTGAGATCCCTCTAGTAATACCTGAGATAAACGCCCCCGCGGCCGCTCTTCACACGAAAAAAGGAATAGTGGCAAACCCCAACTGCACAACTGCGGTAACTCTCATGGCCCTTAAGCCCATTTATGACGTATCAAGAATAAAAAGGGTGGTCGCGACGAGTTTTCAGGCGGTCTCCGGAGCTGGAGCCGGGGGAATAGCCGAACTTGAAAGCCAGGTGCGAAGCTGGTCGGAGAACGAAGAACCCGCGCAGGACACAAACACGTTTCCCCACCAGATAGCCTTTAACGTAATCCCCCACATAGACTCTTTTACGGAAACCGGCTACACGAAAGAAGAAATGAAGCTTCACAATGAAACGCGTAAAATACTGGGAGATGATTCAATACTCCTAACAGCGACAACCGTAAGGGTTCCGGTTTTCCGGTCCCACTCGGTTTCACTTAACCTTGAGACGGAGAGAAAAGTGACCGTGGAGGAAGCCAGGGAGGCTATAAGGAATTTCCCCGGGGTCTCGCTAGTTGACGACCCGGAGAATCTTGACTACCCGATGCCGGTTGAGAGTTCCGGAAAAGACGACTGCTTCGTCGGAAGACTCAGGGAGGATTACACTGTCGAAAATGGTCTTTCTCTCTGGGTGAGCGGAGACCAGTTAAGAAAGGGCGCGGCGCTTAATGCCGTGCAGATAGCAGAGCTTCTGGTTCGAAACCATGTCTGAGAGAGGTATCTGGAAAAAGCTTTCGGATTTTTTCCTTGCGCCGTCGAGGATTGACCCTGAGGACTTAAAGGAACTGATCGGGGAAGACGGCCCCGTGCTGCTCACGGTTCCGACTCTTAGCAGCACGTACAAACCGAGGGCGTGGGTAGACAGAAACACTTTTTTCAGGGGCATCCTGATGCTTACGAAAAAAAGAGTTCTGATACTTAAAAACAGTTCCAAAGTGAATGTCTTTCGAGACATAGAGCTTGATACCATAACGCACCACAAGTTCGGTTCCACCAGAACTAAAGGGCTTAAGCTTGAAATAAAGACAGTTGACTCAGAAGACGTGATAAGGTTCCATCCGCAGTACAGAAAAGAGTTTGAGGAGCTCTCCGGGAAATTTGAAGAGGTAATGGCGCAAACCCTTGAACCTTCCGCACCAGGTGGAAAGACTTTTTTCTGCATGCACTGCGGAGTAAAAATTCCCGTGACAAGCGCCTTCTGTTCTTCCTGCGGGAAAAAAGTTAGGGTATAGCTTTTTTGGACGGAGAAAAAATTGATACACGGTTCAATAGTAGCGATAGTAACACCTTTTACAGACGGCGCTGTTGACTACGGAAAGCTCGAAGAGTTAATAGAATTCCACATAGACAGCGGAACCCACGGTATAGTTCCGGTCGGAACCACCGGAGAATCCCCTACCCTTTCTCACGCTGAGCACCAAGAAGTAATAAAATTCACGGTGGAAACAGTAAGAGGAAGGATTCCCGTGGTCGCAGGCACGGGATCAAACAGCACCGAGGAAGCCTTACGACTCACGAAATTCGCAGAAGATGTCGGTGCAGACGCAGCCTTGTTGGTAACGCCTTACTACAACAAGCCCACCCAGGAAGGCATCTATAGGCATTTCCGTGCTATCGCCGACAAAACATCTGTTCCCCTGATACTTTACAACGTGCCCGGGCGCACGGTCGTAAACATAGAACCGGAGACCGTGGAGAGACTTTTTTGCGACTGCGAGAGCATAATCGGCATCAAGGAAGCCTCAGGTTCGCTTGAGCAGGCAAGCAGAATCATTTTTCTCTGTGGAGAGGACCTGATTCTTCTCTCGGGAGACGACGCGGTTAACTACCCTCTTTTAACAGTCGGGGCCAAGGGGTTTATAAGCGTAACGGCTAATATAGCCCCCGCGGACGTATCGGAAATGTACAATTCTTTTGCCAGGGGGGAATTTGAGAGAGCTAAAGAGCTTCACTACCGCCTTTTTCCGCTAAGCAGGGTTCTCTTTGTGGAATCAAACCCGATACCCGTAAAGGCTGCCCTGGCCGTTATGGGAAAAATCAGCCCAGAGATAAGAGCCCCGCTTTATGAGCTTTCGGGAGAAAATCTCGAAAAACTGAAAAGAGAACTAAAAAACTACGGGCTCACATAACACAGAAATTGCCTGAATCAGACTGTCTTCTAAATATTCATAATGAAATTTTAAGACCCGGGAGGATTGTGGCCGGCGTTGATGAAGCCGGAAGAGGATGTCTCGCGGGGCCGGTTGTTGCAGGTGCCGTCATACTTGATGAGAACCGGCCTATTCACGGACTCAGGGATTCAAAGACGCTTTCCGAGAAAAGGCGCAACGAGCTTTTCGAACAGATCCGGGAAAAAGCCCTCGCGTATTCGGTCGGCATGGCTGCGCCTGAGGAGATTGACCGCATAAATATCCTGCAGGCGTCGCTTCTCGCGATGGAAAAAGCCGTTTTGGCTCTGCGAAAAAAACCGGACTGCGTTCTCATAGACGGAAACTCGAAGACCTCCCTCCCGATTGAACAGAAGGCGATAGTCAAGGGCGACTCAAAGTGCGCGTCCATAGCAGCCGCTTCTATTGTCGCAAAAGTTACAAGAGACCGTATCATGACTGAAATTGAAAAGGAATATCCCGGATACGGCTTTTCCCGTCACAAGGGATACCCCACAAAAGAACATTTCGGCGCTCTACGAAATTTGGGACCCTGTCCGATACATAGAAAGTCCTTTAAAGGTGTCTTATAACTGATTGACATAATTATATCTTGACTTTGTCTTGCCATTGAAATGATAATATAAGTATGTCTGAGATGCTTTCAGATCTGTCTTTGCCGGACAAGCTTTATTTCAAGATAGGAGAAGTAAGCGAGATCATAGGAGTAAAACCCTATGTCCTTAGGTACTGGGAAACCGAGTTCAGAGAGGTAAGACCTATCAGAAGGAAGTCCCAGAGACTTTACGACAAAGACACAATTCACCTCTTCCACAAGATAAAGCACCTGCTTCACGACCAGAAGTTCACCATAGCCGGAGTGCAGAAAAGACTTAAAGATGAAAAAAGCGGAAGCGGTAATATAGCCCCTCTCTATACAGACAAAGTGCTGTTGCGCGAAACCCTAAATAAGTTAAAATCCCTGAGAGAAGATCTCTAAACGGGTCCTTTTGTGTTCCTCTTGTTTCTGACCCGGTTTCTTTTCAGTACGGGGTGTGGCGCAGTTGGTAGCGCACCGGTCTGGGGGACCGGGGGTCACCGGTTCAAGTCCGGTCACCCCGACCAAATCAAATTCACAAGTCCGGTTCTCAGGCAAACTTCGCTGTTTTTGCAACTTTTTCCTGTGCTAGAACTGGCTGTTGCGAGAAATCCCTTATGGGTTAAAATCTAGCCGGAACTTTTTATTCGGGGTGTAGCGCAGCTTGGTAGCGCACCGGCTTCGGGAGCCGGGGGTCACCGGTTCGAATCCGGTCACCCCGACCATTCCCAGACATGAAAGCCAAAATACTGCTCTCAAACGACGACGGAGTGAACTCAGAAGGCTTAAAAGCCCTTAGAGACGCCCTCTCCCATCTTGGAGAAGTCTACACAGTGGCTCCTGACCGCGACCAAAGTGCTTCGAGTCACTCGCTTAACCTAATGAGGCCTCTTAGAATTGAAGAGATTTCAGAGAGAATATTCTCCGTGGACGGAACTCCCACGGACTGCATTAATCTCGCCGTAAACGGAATTCTGGGTGACAGGAAACCCGATCTCGTAGTATCTGGAATAAATATGGCCGCCAATCTGGGAGATGACATAACGTATTCGGGAACCGTAAGCGCCGCGATAGAGGCAACACTTATGAAAATCCCCGCCATAGCAGTGTCGCTTGCGGCGAAAAAAGACTTTCTGTTCTCAACCGCGGCCCATTACTCAAGAGTGGCCGCGGAATTCGTTCTTAAAACCGGTCTTCCTGAAAACACCCTTCTCAACGTTAACGTCCCCAACCTCCCGCTTGAAGAAGTAAAAGGAATACGGGTTACTCGTCAGGGCAAGAGGGTTTATGAGGCCCCCATAGTGGAGAATACGGACCCCAGAGGGAAAAAGTATTACTGGATAGGCGGAAACGAACCTGATTCCCTGAGAATTGAAAACTCTGACATAGCATCCGTTCTTGAAGGCTACGTATCCATAACTCCCATAAAGCTTGATATGACTGATTATGGATATCTTGAAGAGCTAAGAGAAAAACTGGAAAAACATGCTTAAAAAGCTCTATGACTGGGTTTTAGGCTGGGCGGACAAAAAGCATGGTCCCTGGGCACTTTCCCTTGTTTCCTTTACAGAAGCGTCTTTTTTTCCCATACCCCCTGATCCGCTTCTGATGGCGCTTTGCCTCGGAAACCCCGGAAAATCATACCGTTTCGCTCTTTACTGTTCCATTTTTTCCGTGCTGGGAGCGGCAGCGGGGTATCTGATAGGATACTGGGTGTGGGAGCTTGTCGGCAGTTTCTTTCTCTCTCACATAATAACTGCGGAAGCGTTCGCCGCGGTAAGCGACAAATATCTTGAGAACGCGTTTGAAGCCGTCCTGGCCGGAGCCTTCACTCCCATACCTTTTAAAGCCTTTACAGTAACGGCGGGAGTCTTCAAGGTCGATTTTCCGACATTCATTGCCGCCTGTGCGGTGGGAAGAACAGCCAGATTCGCGATAATTGCATGTCTCCTGTCGATTTTCGGAACGAGGGTAAAATTGCTTATCGATAAATACTTCAACTTATTTACGGTTATATTTTTCATACTGCTTTTGGTTGGGGTATTGCTTCTAAAAAAACTGGGCTGAAATGCCTAGACTCTGTCTCGGCAGAAGTCTTGCGACATGCAGACATAGAAGGTAATTTGGCACGTAATTTGCTCCATAAAAACATATATGTTTCATCAGAACCTGTTTTCAAACCATATCACGCATACCGATTATGAGTGCTAGAAAAGTCGTTTTAATTCCAGGAGACGGTATCGGTCCGGAAATTACCGAGGCGACAAAGAACGTCATCGCGGCTTCCGGAGCCAAGATTGAATGGGTCATAAGAAGGGCTGGCGTATCGGCTATTGAAAAGTACCGGGAAGTGCTGCCCGAAGTTACTTTGGACGCCATAAGGGAGCATAAAGTCGCACTTAAGGGCCCTGCATGACACCCATAGGAGAAGGGTTTTCATCGGTAAACGTGGAACTCAGAAAAAAACTTGACCTGTACGCAGCCATAAGGCCGGTACGGAGCATTGAAGGTGTGAGGACCAGATTCTCTGACGTGAACATAGTCATTGTGCGCGAGAACACGGAAGGTCTTTACAGCGGCGTTGAGAACACGGTTTCTCCCGGGGTCGTGATGAGCATGAAAGTCGCGACCGAAAGATCATGCCATAGAATCGCCAGATGGGGCTTTGAGTACGCGAAAAGAAGAAACAGAAAGAAAGTAACGGTGTTTCATAAGGCCAACATAATGAAAATGACAGATGGTCTTTTTATCAGGAAGGCAAGGGAAGTAAGCGAACAGCACCCGGATATCGAGTATGAAGAATATATCATAGACGCGGGGTGCATGAGACTGGTTCAGGATCCGACCCAGTTTGACATCCTGCTGCTTGAGAACCTTTACGGCGACGTGATGAGCGACCTCTGCGCCGGACTGGTCGGAGGACTCGGCGTGGTCCCCGGAGCCAACATAAGTGATGAATATTCGGTCTTTGAAGCAGTGCACGGGACGGCACCGGATATAGCGGGACTCGAAATAGCAAACCCGCTTGCTCTCATAATGTCAGGGGGAATGATGCTAAGACATCTGGCAGATTCGGAGGGAAGAGAGGATATGAGAAAAGCTGCCGATAAAATAAAAACGGCTTACAACATGGCCCTTTCAAGCGGCGACACGACCCGGGACCTGGGAGGCAACCTGAAAACGGCTGATTTTGCCAGGGTTCTTATACAGAATATACTGAAAATATAGACAGGCCCCACCTCGGTGCTACGAAACACTGGTAAACCCCGATGAACAGGAACAGAAAAGCCCCTTTTCCGGTTTTTCTTCTTATCTCAGCCGTACTGAACCTGATATTGATTCAGCTTCTTTTCGCAGAGATACTGCCCGACCCAGAAAGTCTTAAGTCCACGCTTGAGAAAACATACATAGAACTTATTGAAATACCCGTTACCGAAGAAACAGAACCCCCTGACAAACCGTCAAGACTCGCTGATAAATCCCACAGGGCGAAAAAAGAGACCACGAGAGACGAGACGACAAAACTCTCAAGATCCATCCCCAGGACGACAAAGAAAAACACGCCGCAAAGAAAACCTGCGGGAGCCGTTGACCCCGGAGAACACGAAAAGAGCACGGAAAAGTTCTCCCCTGAAAAAGACCGGGTCGCCATTATACCCAAGGGAGAAGAAAACAAGCCCCGGAAAAGAAAGACCAACCCCAACGAACTGTCGAGAAACAGCCCCGGCGCTTCCGCTTCGAAGATTATCAACCCCAAAATAACGGATGTTCCCTTCGACTATAATACCGAAGAGCAGCTTCTGGGAACCAAAAACGTTGAAAAGGAAATCACAGTTGATCTCAACACGACGGAATACAAATACATTTCCTATTTCACGAAGCTAAAAGAGAGAATTTACCAAGTCTGGAAGTATCCCAAGGAATCGCAGGTAAGAAGGGAACAGGGAAATATCAGGATCGTTTTCACGCTAACAAAAGACGGATATCTTGAAAACGTCAGGATAATTCAGTCTTCGGGGTTTGAGAATCTGGACAGGGAAGTGCTGCGGACAATAAGAACGGCTTCCCCTTATAACCCCTTTCCTAAGAGCTGGGAGGAAGAAAAGCTCAAAATACCCGCCACTTTCGATTACAAGCTTCCAACCTGGGTAAGAAGATACTACAACTAAACCCGCGTTCTCAGAGAATACGGACCTTGCCGCCCGTGGTGTCCAGTTCTCTTATCTCGCCGATAAGGTAAACTCTCTCGGAGAGATCCCGCGCGAAGGAAATCGCTTCTTCGGCCTGCTCCCGCGGCAGTACAGCTATCATTCCCACCCCGCAGTTAAATGTCGAGTACATCTCGTCGCGGCTTATGTTTCCGGTCTTCATTATCAGATCAAAAACGGGAGAAACAGGCCAACTCTGGCTTTGAATCGCGGCGAAAAGTCCGTCAGGAATAACTCTTGAGAGGTTTCCCGGAATCCCGCCGCCCGTTACATGGGCAAGAGCTTTTATATCGAATTTCCCGCAAAGCCCGAGAACGGCCTTTGAGTATATGACTGTAGGCTCAAGAAGCTCCTCTCCAAGCGGTTTTGAGAGGCTTTCGGGTTTTGAATCCATTGAGTAGCCTCCGATATCAAAAAGCACTTTTCTCGCAAGCGAATAACCGTTTGAATGAAGACCACTTGAAGCAAATCCGATGACCGCGTCGCCGAGCCCTACCCTGGCGCCGTCAATATAGAGATCTTTTTCCACCACTCCGACGCAAAAACCCGCCAGATCGAACTCGCCCTGAGCGTAAAATCCCGGCATTTCCGCCGTCTCACCTCCCATAAGCACACACCCCGCTTGGATACATCCCTCGCAGATGCCTTTCACCACCTCCGTCGCCTGCTCGGAGTGCAGTTTGGAGGTAGCCAGGTAGTCAAGAAAAAACAGTGGTTCCGCGCCGCACGTAATCACGTCGTTAACGCTCATTGCAACTAGGTCTATGCCTATCGTATCAAATTTACGTGCCGAAAAAGCTGTTTTGAGCTTCGTGCCGACGCCATCTGTGGCGGACACGAGCATGGGGTTGCGAAAAGCTCCCACATCAAGCGGAAAAGCACCCGCAAAACCCCCGAGCGGGCTTACTTTCCTTGTACCGTAGGTTGACTCGACAAGAGGTTTTATCAGCCGCACAAACCTCTCGCCTTCCTCTACGTCAACACCGGCGCCTTTGTAAGTAATTTTTTCCGACACGAAAAAAGAGACCGTTCGCTAATTGACGGTCTTTATGGACAAAATAGAAACCGTTTCAACGGGAACATCCCCCGATCTGGTCTTAACGGCGGCGATTTTGTCAACAACTTCAATTCCCTCAACAACTTTCCCGAACACCGCATAACCAAAATCACGCGCACCATGGTTAAGAAAAGTGCTGTCTCCGTGATTTATAAAAAACTGCGATGTCGCGGAGTCCACAACGGCGGTCCGGGCCATTGCTATGGTACCACGGTCATTTTTAAGCCCGTTGTCGGCCTCGTTTTTTATCGGGGCTTTAGTCGGCTTCTGTTTCATGTCCGCACTAAAACCCCCGCCCTGTATCATGAAATTATTTATCACCCTGTGAAATATGGTGCCGTCAAAAAAGCCCTCTTCCACATAGGAAAGAAAATTCGCTACCGTAATCGGTGCTTTTTCTTCATAAAGTTCAAGTTTTATATCGCCTTGCGAAGTTGAAATCAGAACCATTGGGTTTCTCCTTTCTTTTTTACCGCTCGAATCAGCGGACGTATTTTTGTTATGCTCGGGATCGGAATAAGGGTGTCCCTCCCCGGGAAAAGCAATCAAAGCGAAAATAAGGCATAAAGCGAAAACAGTTGCGTTTTTCATTGAAAACCTCAGGATTGTAAATTTAAGAAGAAACGGATTTTCCTTATTTCAAAACAGGCGGTAGAAAGCTCCGCGGTAGCCGTCGGCTTTCTGTTTCCCTATCGCCCGTAATGATAGCATAAAGAAGCAGAACAGTGAACATCTTGCGAATTTTTATTTCCTGCTCTAAAGAAGTAAAGCGCAATTGCTGTGTTTACAGTGCCACTGACTGAAGGAATAATTTATCCGTGCGTTTTACAAGCTCGTACGAACACCAAATACGGAGACAAACCAATGGGCAGACCCGAATTCGGAGTAATGCTGAGACAGCAGAAAATAGATTTTGAAGAGATAAAAACTACGGCGCAGCTATGCGATTCACTCGGATATGATTCCGTTTGGTTCTACGATCATGTTCTAGGTCAAGGAATAATAGGAATCGACATTTACGAACCTTGGACACTCATGTCCGCCCTCTCGACCGTAACGGAGAACGTAAAGCTCGGAACGATGGTGCTCTGTAATTTGTTCAGACACCCTCCGCTGCTTGCCAAGATGGCTTCAACGCTTGACGTAATAAGTAACGGACGAGTGGAATTCGCAATAGGGGCCGGGTGGTTTGAAGAGGAATTCCGCGCCTACGGATATGACTTCCCAAAAACAAAAGAAAGAATAGAGATGCTGAAAGAAGCGGTCATGATACTCAAACTGATGTGGACGGAAGAAACCGCCTCTTTCGCCGGCAGACATTACAGTGTGGAGAACGCGCCGTGCAACCCTAAGCCCGTGCAGCGTCCTCATATTCCCGTATGCATCGGAGGCTCCGGAGAAAAGCTTCTCCTAAGAGCAGTGGCGGAACTCGCCGATGAATGGAACTGCCCCGCTTCAAGCGCAATCGACTTTGACCGCAAATATTCAATACTCCGGGGGCACTGCGAAGAAGTCGGGAGAAGCGTAGAAGATATAACGATATCCCAGCAGACCGTCTGTGTTCTGGTTGAAGACAGAAAAGATCTCCCTGAAAAACTCGAAAAGGCCCAGAGACGCTACGGATTTTTTGGAAACATAGAAAAACTCGGAATCGTGGGAACTCCCGAAGACTGCGTAAAAAAGATCAACGCGGACATGGAGAAGGGAATATCCAAATACACGATTTTCTTCTCCGACGTAATGAATCCGAAAACAATAGAGCTTTTCGCAAAAGAGGTAATACCCGAATTCAGATAAGAACCTAGTCAACTCTGCTAAATTAAAGAGAATTATTCCTATAACTAGCCAAAGTTAGATTTGACTCAAGAACAAAGTCTGCTTTTTCTAGTTGATTCTATCTTCATTCTTCAGGAAGTCTTTCCCCTTGATGAATTCTGTAATTCTCTCCACATGTCTTATTCTTTACATCTTGAAATACATTTTTGGATGTCTCCCAATCGGTTCCATCAGGTAAATAGAGTGCTTCTCGGTCTCAGATTTTTCCAAAAATCAGTCCCAACTGCACGTTCATGGAAACCTAAGTTCTCGTGCTCTCTTTCTCGATAAGAGATTCTCCTTCGATACAAAGAACATCCCTAGTAAGACGGGGATTATATGCAAGGTTTTGGTTTTCTATCTGGAATCGTAAAACCTTGTCTTCTAAGGACTATACTCTGAATGTCGAGAACTTGTTCACATTCCCCTTAACATCATTGGTTTTTCTCTTGCTTTGCACCTCCCTTCTGTGTGCTAATAAAAGTGTTCGCAGTTGAAGTGACCCGCTTTGCCGGGTCTCCGTTAATACAAAACCCGTTCTAGGGAAATAGGCGAAAAGTCCAAAATCATTTTGGCTGTGAACAAGGCCCGGCGCCCATATGCGTCAGAAATAAAGGCTTAGACAGTGTAACGATTGCTTCGAGGTTTTGGAAAACAAGAAATTGATACTAAGATATAGTTGTTCCTAACACTCCTGTAAAATTCTTATAAATGCGAGCAGAAATTATGTGGTATTATTCAGATTAAATGACTTAAGAAGATGAAAAATCATTTTAGTGGAAAGGATTTGGATTGACCAATTTCATTTCGAAAAAGAGAGGATTTGACATGAAGAGTATATCTGTAAAGAATGCTGTTTTTATATGTATTCTCGGTCTCGTTACAGTGCTGCTGTCTTTGTATGGTTGCGGGGAGGGTGGTGGTGAAGCAAACGGCGACGATGAGAATACCCCGACGACCAATCCGGACCTAGTAGTAGAGTCGCCTTCGGTGAGTGATAGCACCCCGACCGCAGGGGGCAATTTCACCCTGTCGGCGACGGTGCGGAACGACGGGGGTGGAGCTTCGGGGGTCACGACGCTACGCTACTACCGGTCAACCGACGGGACGATCACAACATCCGACACGGCGGTGGGCACAGACGCCGTGACAGGGCTTTCGACTTCGGGAAGCGCCAGCGAGTCAGTGGATCTTACAGCACCTTCAAGTCCTGGGACATACTATTACGGCGCGTGCGTGGACGCGGTGACAGACGAGTCTAACACCAACAACAACTGCTCGGCATCCGTCCAAGTCAATGTGCCGGCATCGCCACAGCAGTCACAGGGTAGCCCAGACTTGGTGGTCTATGCAGTTCTGTTGTCGAGCGGTCCTTTTGACACTGATCCAGAAGCACCCTTCACCCTGTCAGCAGCGGTACGAAACGACGGAGACGGAGACTCCGCCGCTACGACATTGCACTACTACCTGTCAACGGACACAACAATCACTACTTCCGACATGGAGGTAGGCACCGTACACGGTAGCGGGGCTTTCAGCGTCAGGTAGCGTCAGCGAGTCAGTGGATCTTACAGCACCTTCAAGTCCCGGGACATACTACTACGGAGCGTGCGTGGACGCGGTGACAGACGAGTCTGACACAACGAACAACTGCTCGGCATCCGTCCAAGTGACTGTATCGGAGCCGCAGGACCAGCCACAAGGCCTTCCAGACTTGACAATCTCGGCAGTCGCAGTCACAACCAATCCCAGCGGCACTTATCCGGGTGAATCTTTCACCCTGTCGGCAACGGTGCGGAACGACGGGGACGGAGCTTCGGGGGTCACGACGCTACGCTACTACCGATCAACCGACGGGACGATCACAACATCCGACATAGAGGTAGGCTCGTACGCGGTAGCGGAGCTTTCGACTTCGGGGAGCGCCAGCGAGTCAGTCGATCTTACAGCGCCTTCAAGTCCCGGGACATACTACTATGGAGCGTGCGTGGATACGGTGACCGGCGAGTCCGACACCAACAACAACTGCTCGGCATCGGTGCAGGTGGATGTCGCCTCACCATCAATTTCACAACCGCCGCCGCCGCAGCAACCGGACCTAGCGGTCGTCGCTTTCTTCCTGGCAAGCGGCGTCCACGACGGCGCTCCAGGCCGCTCTCTCACTTTTCAGGGCAGGATACGCAATGTTGGCAACGTGGTGTCGCCCGCGACGACGCTACGTTTCTATAGATCGAGAAACCGGACGATCGCGACCGACGACATGTTTTTGGACACGGTCGCGGTTGGGACAATTGCCGCTTCCAGGAGGATCGACAGCGAAACGCTCACGCTGACGGCACCGTCAGCGGCCGGCACGTACTACTACGGCGCATGCGTGGATGCGGTGACCGACGAGTCCGACACCAACAACAACTGCTCGGACGCTCGGCCGATCACGGTGGACGGGCCTCCGCCGGACTTGGTTGTGGGGAGGCCAGGTGTGACCGAGATCCGAGAGGACGGGACGTTCTGGCTAGGGGCGACGGTGAGCAATGAAGGCGCTGGGGGGTCCGCGGCGGCAACGGTGCGGTACAAACGCTCGACAGACGCGACGATCACGACATCCGACACGACGGTGGGCACGGACGAGGCTTCTACGCTTATCCCTTCGGCGGGCTACGGGGCAAGTATTAATCTGACGGCGCCGTCGACGCCTGACACATACTACTACGGCGTGTGCGTGGACGCGGTGCCCAGAGAGTCCGACACCACCAACAACTGCTCGGTCTCGGTGAGGGTCGAGGTGGGCGGGCCTCCGCCGGACTTGGTCGTGCTGGCGCCAAGTGTGAGCGCGATCAACGAGATATACCCGCTAGACGGGACGTTCTCGCTAGTGGTGACGGTGCGCAACCAAGGCGGTGGGACGGCCGCGGCGACAACGGTGCGGTACTACCGCTCGACGGACGGGACGATCACGACCTTCGACACCGAGTTGCACATGGGCCCGGTGAATAGGCTTTCCCCTTCGGGAACCTCCGAGGCAACGATTCTGCTGACGGCGGAGGATGCGCCTGACACATACTACTACGGCGCGTGCGTGGACGAGGTGCCCAGGGAGTCCGACACCACCAACAACTGCTCGCCGGCCGCGAGTCTGGTCGTAAACTGAAGCCACTTGAGAAGCTCTTGCACGCACGGCCTTACCCAAGGTCCACTCTCGGGAACGCAGAACATACCGGCTTTGCTTGCTTTCAGGATTAGGTCGTCCGAGAGTTTAGGTTCCGATCATAGCTCTCAGGAGCAGATGACGTAGCCCTTTGCCCGCGTTGTCGCTAAGACCATTGGCATCCGGCAGCTAAAAACGAATGTTGCCATCTGACGGTATTGTAATGGATGGGCTAATCTCCGGATAACAACCCGAGCATAGGCTAAATTACGGATGGATCTGAGGATTTCACGATATCCGACAGCATAAAATGGTATCCTATCTACACTTCAAACTTTTACCCTTGAAATTTGAACTAACACTCAATAGTTTATAAGTAGGATGTGGGTTCTATGAAAGCAGCATTACTATTGGTAACATGCATTGCATTGTTCTTCACGGGCGGTATGGCAAACGCCTTCTCCACATGTCCAATGAACATGGACAAGGCTTCCGCCGAAATGCAGATGAGCGGTGAAATGGACATGCCTTGCCATGAAACAAAAGATTCGGAAGATCAAAGCTCTGACCAGTGCAGTGGTTGTGATTGTCAGCATTGCATCCAGATAAACGTCTTACCGGTTCAGCAACCAAAAGATCATTACGAGAGAATAGCTGTCGGAATTCCTGCCGATCAGCTTTCGCCCTCCCACCAAATCGAAACCCCTTTTCAACCTCCAAAACACCTCTCCTGAGCAAACTGCGCCCTCGCGCGCTATAAACGGCTTCGCTTAGGCGTCGTCAGGCTATAATCGATATTCAGGAGGAAACATGAAATCAGCAGTTTTCGCTTTATGCTGCGTGGTCTTTATGGGATACGCTCCCCAGTCCCTGTCCCGTCCGGTGTCATATCCGGGCGGCTGGACGGTCATGCAGAAAAACGAGAAGAGCGCACACTCTCTTCACGTTCATTATTCGCCAACGGCCAGGTATTCAGTGGGATACAGGACCGAATACTGGCGCGACAAGGGTTGGCAGTTCCACGGCGTGCAGCTTAACTATCTGGCGAAACGCCACAACGCACCGACCTCACAGGCAAATCTTTATCTTAAAGGCGGCTTAGGCATGGCCTACGGTGATCTAGGATTACCCGACGGCAAGACCCAACCCGCTGCTTTTACCGATATCGCCCTTGATTGGGAAAGTCGACGGTATTTTACGAGTTATGAGACCCGCGCTTACTACGCAAGAGATATAAACAAGTTCTTCAGACAGAAAGCGCGAATTGGAATCGCCCCCTACCTAGGGGACTACGATGATATTCACTCGTGGTTCATGCTGCAGGTTGACCATATCACGGGCGAGGGAGGTAGAATCTCTTTTACGCCTCTCATTCGGATGTTTAAAAACGAGTATCTTGGCGAAGTCGGAATCAGCGACAAAGGTGAGATCTTGTTTAACTTAATAATCAGATTTTAAGGAGAAAATCATGAAAATATTAACTATTGCACTTGCGGTTATGACCCTTTTCTTCACGTTCCAAAGCCAGGCGGCACATGAAGAACACGGACATAACCATGAAGGTGAAGTGGTGGAACCCTCCGCCGCTGCCGGCAATATAGAGAACGCACCCTGTGAAGACACTATCAATATCAAGGTCAACGGGCTTGTCTGCGATTTCTGCGCACGTTCCCTGGAAAGAATCTTCCTCAAACGCGACGATGTCGCCGGCATCAAGGTTAATCTCGGCAAAGGCTTGGTAGCAGTCGCCATGAAACCGGGGCTGACCATTGATAATACGACGCTCACGAAGCTTATCACGGACTCCGGATACAACGTGGCCGCCATAGACAGGGGGTGTGAACATGGATAACACCAATTCCGACTACGGAGTGAAGGAAGGCATTCTTCCCGCGCTCAGTCTGCTTACGTCCGCGGGAACGCTGGTTTGCTGCGCCCTGCCCGCGTTACTAGTGACGCTCGGGGCCGGCGCGGCTCTTGCGGGACTCGTGGGAAGCGCTCCTTGGCTGGTAGCGTTGTCAAAATACAAAATCTGGACGTTTGGAATCTCAGGCGCAATGGTCCTGATCGCGGGAGTTGCGCTCTGGCGGTCAAAAAACGCTTCGTGCCCGATTGATCCGGCGCAAGCGATGGCGTGTGCCAAATTACGAAAGACAAGCGTCTGGATATATTGGTTATCCGTACTTTTATGGTGCGTAGGCTTTTTCTTCGCCTTCATCGCCGTAAGAGTATTTTATTGATCTCTTTCGGGTTAGCGGATTCGGGAAACGTCAGGCCGAACCGGCGTTTCTCGGGCCGCAAAGAATCGAGGATATTGATAATCGGGGTTCTACCAGACTGATAGAACTATAGCTTAGGTGTGAAACAAGCGTCTTCGGAATAAAAACAGTTGGGTCAGGAGTTTTCCTGTTCCTCAAAAGACTCCTTGACCATTTCGGCGAACTCGCCCGCAAATTCTCTCATTTTGCGCGATACCCGGCCCTGCGAGGTAGCCCTTTCATAAGTATCGGCCATCTTCATCATCGTATAGTAAAAATGATAGCCCATCTCTCCTACTTCCATTTTCTTGGTCCAAAGATCTATTACCAGAGATTCTTTCTTCTCAGCATCCCACATGGAGAGAAAAACCGCCTCACAGCGTTTTTCTCCCGGTTCCTGGGATTGCGAAGCATCCCAGAGAATCTCTTCAGGAACATTGTCATCCCCAAGAATCACTTTCAGTCTTATTTCAGCGTCTTTGGACATGGAGAACTCCTTAACAGATGTTTTTATGAAAGAACGGAGAAAACCCGCGCGGAAATTATATCCGGTTTCAGCGGGTTTATATTTTCAGTAACTTCGGGGAACTGCTCAAACGGCACCACGCATTCGCCTCTTTTTGAATATATGGAATCCAAGTCTTCAACTCATTAATCTTTTCCATTGCGTAGTCCTTGGTAAATTCATAGTTCTCGTCCTTCATAGTTTTTTCGAGCAGAACTGCAATCGCAACTGCGGCTGTTATTTGCAACAAAAACGCCCCGGGAAGCAATACAAGTGACCCCGAAATGATCGAACTTATTATGACCCCTTCCGCTGCAGCTTTGGCATTCAAGTCGATTCCAGTCGCAATTGCATATGCAACGGAGGAAATCACAACTAAAGCTAGAAGCGGGTTGGCAGAAACAACGCTTACAATCCCCATTGCACCGAGTGCTTGAGACAATTCCTCGATCTGTTCTGTTTTCAGGAAATACACTACTGCCGCTGCTGATATTCCTGCCCCGAGTATCTCCAAAGCGTTATAAGACAAAGCGTCGTAAGTCCAATTCTTGCCAACTCCGTAATTGCTCAACTTGTTAGCCAACGAATCATAGGTCTGCTTTTCCATAGTCATGAAAGGTAACCCCTTCGGTGTGGTAGCGTCTTTCCATAAAGCCCCGAAATATCCGTTGACTTGCTCTCTGGTTGAACATCCGGTTTTGGCACACATCTCGGCGATGTTCGACCAGGCTCCTCCGAGGGTGTGTCCTCCGTCAAACAGCCTGTGATTGCCTCCGCCTAGTGCATCCTTTGCATACTTGGCGTCCAAGGCCTTATCAAACCTTGTGGCCGCGGATGTCGTTAACGTTTCAAGAGAATTAAGCCATCGACTCTGAGCAAGAATAGGTAAGATGGTTGAGAGGTTCGCAACATTTCCTGTGTAATCTTTTGCATCAGATACAACGGGAATCACATGTTCTTTTGCAATCGTTATATAATACAACCCGTCTTTTCTCTTCTCGTAGCTATATCTGATCCCGCGCAAGGAGTAACCGTACCCAAGCTTTGCGAGTCTTCTGCTTTCTTCCAGTCCCTGTTTTGCGTATTTCGCATACGGAGACACATTCTTAAAGCCTTGAACAACCGCTTTTGTGCCCCGGGTAAAAACCGAGTATAAACTCTCAATCCTTTCTTTCGTTCCCTTCTCATTCGGGATCGGTCCCCAATACGCTTGCGAGTACGGAGCCGAAACCAACATGACTGCCAGCAACAAAGAACAGATGACGTTTCGTTGAACCTTGTTCACGTGAGACTGGAGAAAGGTAGAAATTACCAGGGAAGTTTGCCCATCAAAGGGGCTATTTTGGTACCGAAAAGCGCAACGGTCGCCACTATGCCTATGAAAGCCGCGACACCTACAGCAACATTCACGGCGAAAAACAAGGTTAGTTTGTCGAGCTGCTCAGGAGTAAGCTTCATCTTAATGTCCTCCACCTTTCGATTTGCCGTCAAAGTAAGGGTCACCGAAAGGTATTACCGGGAACCTGTTTATAAACAGAAGAAATGTCGCCACGAATCCCGCGAGAAAACCCAAGGTGATCAGAAAGTGATTGATACCGAAAACCAGCTCGTCGGTAAGCGACGGAATAACCAGCAGGAACTTATCCATCCAAAGACCCGAGAAAGAAACCGTAGCGATAAAAACGGCTATTGGGGTAACTATCTTGTGGGAACGGGGCAGCAGGGAGACAAAAGGAAATATGAAGCAGCAAGTTAGGACAGCCCAGGCAAACGAGCGGAAAGGCTCGTCCACTACCCTTTTTATCACAAACCCGGTCTCTTCCGGCATGTTCGCGTACCAGATCGTAAGAAGCTGGGAGAACATTAGATAAACCCAGAAAAGAGAAAAGCCCTGAAGTATCTTCCCCATGTCCCAGTAATGATGGAGCGAGAGGTAGCTGTCGAGTCCCAGATGACGTTTGATGGGAACCGAAAGTATTATTGTCGCCCCTATGGCGGCTATAAGGCTTCCCATAAAATAGTAGGGTCCGAAAAGCGTGCTGAACCAGTGATGATCAAGCGACATCATGAAGTCCCAGGCAAAAAGGGAGAAGACAATAGCGTAGACCAGAATTACTGCGGGGGCCAGTTTCTTTAACCTGACAATGTTTTCCTTGCCCTTAAGATCCTGCTCAATGGATGTCTTAAGGTAGAAATAATTCAGGACGAGAAGGATTGCGAAACCCGCTACGTTTCTCGCCATTACGAAATTTATGTTGAGCCATATGTCCTTGGGGCTGTGGTAGTGATGAGATGCGTAAGGAAGGATAAATTCCTTTCCGAGAAAAAGAACCAGCAAAAGCACTAAGGAAACCACAGTGAAGCTTGCAAAACCTTCGCTTATACGAAGAAGTCCCCTTCCCCACCTGGCATTGGTTATCCTCAGTATGCAGGAGAACACAAGCCCGCCCTGGGCTACTCCGGTCCAGAAAAGAAAATTCACCAGGAAAAGCTGCCAGACCTCTTCGGCGTTCTCTCCCCTGGCATTAATTACGAAAGCCCCAGCGCCCACAACCGCAAGAGCGATGAAAACCATGAATACCCAGCGGGGTATCTGGTTTCTCTTCGCGAGTATCTCCTGACTTACGGACTGATCCATTTTCTATTGATTCTCCTTGACAGAATCCGGGTTCTGAAGTTTTCTCACGAAATTGACTACGTGCCACGCATCCTGCTCAGATATGTTTTCGCTGTAAGAAGGCATCATCACCTTGCCTCCGTAACGTATGTAGGCGTAGATGTAACCATCGCTCCTCTGCTTTACGGCTGAGGTGGTAAGGTTGACGGGGTAAAAACCGAGTCCTTTTTTTATTATGATTCCGTCTCCCATTCCACCGGGACCGTGACACACGGCGCATTGCTCTTTGAAAACCTTCTTTCCCCTTGCGACCGACTCATCGCTTTGTGGAACCGGTCCTTTTTTTATCAGTTCGACGTTCTTTCTGTCTTCCAGTCTTGTTTTCTTCCCATCGGTGGAAATCGAGTTGCGAGGGAAAGCCACTGGTTCTTCGTAAGGCTGGATAGATTCCTGAGACCACATGTCCCACGACCATGGAAGCGAGTGAGCGGAAGAAATAGAAAGCGCAACCGCAAAAGCGACAGCCGCACACACTTTCAATCCTCCAGGGAAATTAAAAAACCGGGCTTCTCCCGAGACTATCCGGAAAAACTTTCTATGCTTCATCAAACTTGATCTCTTCAGCTCCAGTAGAATTTAATATCGCTTCGACCGCCCCTATTTTTTCCTTTTCGCATACAACTGCGATGCCGAACTTGTCGTCGGAAAAACGCTCGTCATAGAGTCTCACCGGAGTTCTTTTTCTTATAAGGGAATTTATTATCAGCCCTAAAAAAGTTGAAAGCGCGCCGAAAAGCACCGTAAGCTCAAAAACAATAATCATATAGGGAAGTATCGAAACTATCGGCTTGGCGCTCACGGCTATGGGCCAGGAGCTTGAAGTCAGAACCGTGAAACCGATTCCGCAGGTTGCTCCCAGCAGGCATCCGAAGAGGGTAAAAAACCGCACCGGGCTCTCCGGCAGATCAATGGCTTCCTCAATCTCATGGCTTGGGAACGGGGAAAACACCCTCATGTTGCGGTAACCCGCCTCCTTGAGTTTCCCCACGGCTTCAAGAACCGAATCCTGATATGAATAAATTCCGACTACGCCCTGATCCATCTCTTGTTAACCTCCCTTCTTCGGCACCGGAAGTAATTCCTTCATCTCCGCTATGGAAACCGCCGGAAGAGTTTTTACGAATATCAAAAAGAACATGAAGAACCACGCGAAACTGCCGATCGTTATACCGGCTTCGACAAGTGATATCTTGTATACGCCCCACGCGCCTGGTTCAAAATCCCTCGAGAGCGATATGACGATAATATTGAACCGCTCAAACCACATACCTATGTTTATGAGAATGGAAATGACAAAGAGGGCCTTTATATTCTTTCTTACCTTCTCCCACCAAAGCGATATCGGAACGACGCAGTTGCATATCACCATCGTCCAGTAGAAAAGAGCGTACTCGCCCGTCGCCCTGTACACGAACTGTCCCCACTCATACGGACTTCCGCTGTACCACGCCATGAAAAACTCCGCCGCGTACGCGTAGCCGACTATGCAAGAAGTAAAAATTATGAGCTTCGCTATACCGTCGTAGTTATCGAGCGTTATGTAGTCCTCGAGATGGAAAATCTTCCTTATCGGTATTGTAAGTGTAATAACCATCGCGAGTCCTGAGAAAATGGCTCCCGCAACGAAGTACGGGGGAAATATGGTTGTGTGCCATCCGGGAACGTTGCCCATGGCGAAGTCCCAGGACACGACGCTGTGAACCGACAGGACAAGCGGCGTGGCGAGGGCCGCGAAATAAAGATAGGCCCTCGTGTAGTGCAGCCATTCCCTGTTTGAGCCCTTCCATCCGAAGGAAAGAATCGAGTATATGATCTTTCTCGGAGTTTCCTTCACCTTATCCCTTATCGCCGCGATATCGGGAATCATTCCAACCAGGAAAAACAGCGAACTTACCGTAAGATACGTGCCTACCGCGAACACGTCCCACACAAGCGGGGATTTGAAGTTTACCCACAGCTCCCTTGAATTGGGATAGGGTATGAGCCACAGGAAATTCCATGGTCTTCCGAGGTGGATTATGGGGAAAAGTCCCGCGGTGAGAACCGCGAAAACCGTCATGGCCTCCGCAATCCTGTATATGGACATCCTGAACCTCGCGCGGAACAGATAAAGTATGGCCGAGATAAGAGTTCCCGAGTGCGCTATTCCGACCCAGAAAACAAAATCGGTTATGTATACTCCCCAGAAAACCGGGTGACGGTAGCCTGCGACCCCAAGTCCCATCGCTACCTGATAGAAAAAGCATGTGGCGCCGAGCCCCACGAGCATCACCGTGGGAATAAAAAGCGCCCACCACTTCTTAGATGGCTTGTCGACCATCCTGACTATGTCTTCGGTTATTCTCGCGTACGTTAAAGGCGCCTGCTGCGTCTGGCTCATTACACTCTTTCCTGTTTGACTTTCTTAAGATAGGTAATCGCAGGCTTGGTGTTTATTTCTTCTAAGACCTTGTAACCCCTTTCACCCTCCGACAGTACCGATGCCCTGCTTTTGTCGTCAAGCAGGTTGCCGAATACTATGGCGGTGCTCGGACACGCCTGCTCGCAGGCCGTTAGAACCTCTCTGTCTCGGAGAAGCCTTCCTTCATCCTTGGCAAGGTCCTTTCCGTAATTTATCCTCTGAACGCAGAAGGTGCATTTTTCCATGACTCCCTTAGATCTCACGGTTACGTCGGGATTAAGCTGCCAGTTAAGCGGCTCAGGGAACTTGTAGGTAAACCAGTTGAACCTTCTTACCTTGTAGGTGCAGTTGTTAGCACAGTACCTGGTGCCCACGCAGCGGTTGTATATCATGCCGTTTAGGCCCTCGTGATTGTGGTAAGTCGCGAAAACCGGACACACGGGTTCGCAGGGGGCGTTTCCGCACTGCTGGCAGAGCATAGGCAAAAATCTCACGTCAAGACTTCCGTCGCTGTTTTTCTCAAAAAACCTCTCTATGCGAATCCAGTTCATCTCGCGGCGTTTTGAAACCTCTTTCTTTCCTACAAAGGGGATATTGTTCTCGGCGTAACACGCGGTCATGCAGGCTCCGCATCCCGTGCACTTGTTAAGGTCTATGGCCATTCCCCATCTGTATTTCGAGTACTTTTTTTCCGGATAGAAATCAGGGTGCTCAGAGTGCTTGGCCGAATGGGC
The DNA here is from genome assembly GCA_965229995.1 of Thermodesulfobacteriota bacterium. Classification (GTDB taxonomy): domain Bacteria; phylum Desulfobacterota_D; class UBA1144; order Nemesobacterales; family Nemesobacteraceae; genus Nemesobacter. Next base: position 1,127,429 of record OZ245933.1, read on the forward strand.
GCCGTTGTGACCGAGCTCGCCAAGAGCGATGGTCTGGGTGACGTGTCTGTCTCCCTGGGTTTTCGTGTACTGGGTCCTTACAAGCAGATCTCTTTTTCTTAAAGATGAAACGTTCGCCTTGGTTGAAAGCAGTGAAAGTCCCCCTGAAAGCGCGTCGGTTGCCGCCGGCAGCAGAGCAAAAGGATTCACTCCCCTTCCCTTCGCGTACCTTCCGTAGGAAGTGTGTCCCTGTCCCAGTGGAATAGCGACCGTATCGGGCCTTATTCCCTCATAGACGAAAACCTGCACCTCAAAACTTCCCCCGGGAATATCAACCTTCACGTAAGAACCGTCCTCAAGACCCATTTTTGCCGCGACCGCGGGATTTATCTCAAGCCACGAATCCCACACCGAAGTGGTAAGAGCGTCGGGAAGCTCCTGGAGCCACGGCTTGTTGGCTCCTCTTCCGTCCAAAAATCTGTAGGACGGGTAAGCGATCAGGTGGAAATCTCCTTCTCCGCGGAACTGCGGGTCGCTGAAAGAAACGGAACTGATCCCGGATGAAAGAGCGACCGTGGCAAGTGCGGGAGTGGTCGTTGCGGAACCTTTTACGACAAGATTCTCCCAGAACTTCTCGAAGCTTGTTCCGGGGGATATTCTCGCGGCCCTTTTCTTCCAAACGCCTCTTAAATAGTCGTAGTATTTTTTCTCGGTAAACGTGTTTTTAAGCGCCTCAACATTCTTTGAAACCGATATCAGCGTATCGCCCGCGGATTTAGTATTGTAAACCGGCCTCATGACGGGCTGAGTTATGCCCGTTACGCTTTTTTTCGGACTGTAGTCACCCCAGCTTTCAAAAGAAGTGCTTTCGGGAAGTATGAGATGCGCTTTCTCGGAAGTCTCGTCAAGAAACACGGAGAGGCTCACGACAAACGGCACTTTTTTAAGCGCCTCGGCAACTTTCAGTTCCCCGGGAAGCGTGAAGACGGGGTTCACGTTATGAGCAATGAGAATTTCCACCTTGCCCGACCTCATCTCTTCCACCAGACTCTTTATGTCGCCGAAGGTGTTTGCGTCCGAAATTGAAAGCGGATCGGAGAAATCAACCGTTTTGCCGATGTTTCCGGCAAGGTAGTTCAGTATGTTTACGGCAACAAGGGTCTCAGTGGCGTTTGATCCCGTGTTGGCGGCTCCGCCCCCTATCGCGAGGCTGTCTGAAGCCGTGAAGTCACGGGCGATTTTCTCTATCGTGTCCGCGGATACGTCTGTGAGCGCTGCGACTTTTTCGGGCGCGTAGCCGGAAACCATTCCCGCTATCGGCCCCGGGGCAACCTTGTTAAGACCCTTTGAGATCATCACGTTAGCGATCCCGAGAGCGAGATACTGCTCAGTGCCTGGTTTTGCCGCGATCCACATATCGGCGTTTGAAGCTGTCATTCCGGAGCGCGGTTCTATATGCACGATCTTACCGGTTTTTCCGTGATCTATGTCCCTTAGCTTTGAATATCCCACGGTGTTTGAAACAGGAGAAAGCCACGTCTCAAGATAATCCGCCCCGAAGGAGAGAAGATAGTCCGCTTTGTCTATCCTGTAGGAAGGTATTTCGTCCCTTCCGAAAACAATGGAGTTTGCTTTTCTGATTGGTTCGTGGGAAAAAGTCTCGTAAACGTAATGTTTTCCTCCGAAGGGTCTGAGGAATTCTGCCACGAACTTTGAGTAAGTTCCCGATATGTTGTTGCTCAGATAGACGATCTTCCCCGAGCCGAGAGAATTTAATTTTTCCGCGAGTATTTCTTCGCCTCGCTGCCAGCCTATGGGTTCGAGTCTCTGCGTTTCAGTGTTGCATCTAAGTGGGGAGCGGACTCTGTCGGGATTGTAAAGACCCTGAAGAGAAGCTTGGCCAACTGCACAGGTCTTACCCGTGTTTATCGAGCTTTCAGGGTTGCCTTCAACCTTGATAGCACGACCTTCGCGGGTTTTCACCACAAGACCGCAACCCGAGGAACACTCTCTGCAGGTTGTCGCGTAGAACTTCGGCACTCCGGGAATAACGTTTTCAGGAGGAATGACGTAAGGAATTATCTGCTCCACGGGTTCCGAACAGCTTCCGGCAACAGCGGCCGTACCGCCCGCCACCCCGAGCACCTTCAGAAAATCCCTTCTTTTCATGCCATCTTTTCCTTTTTTTTCTTTCCGAGACATTTATTCCCTCCGGCCTAGTAATGGCAGGTCAGACAATCCTTCAGTTCGGTTTTGTGTTCTTCGTTATCCGCATTTTCTTCATGGCACGATATGCAGAATCCCATCGTCAGGTCTTTTGCCTTGTGCACCACGTCCATTTTCTCCACTTCCCCGTGACAGGTACTGCACTCAAATCCGCGTTTTATATGCCTTTTATGGTTAAAATGCACAAACTCCGGCATTCCCGCGGAGGTTGTACCGTACATTCCGGTAACCTTTACCCACGGTATCGGTTCTTGTCTGCGCCAGTAGCCCTTCACCTTGTTTATTTCTTCCCTTATGTTGATGGTCTGCCCTCCCTGCGTGGTGTATTCAACGTCCCTTCCCGCAACGTAGGAATGACATCCCATGCATTTTTTCATTGAGGGAATGCCTGGATGGGGGGAAACTTCCGTGTAGCTGTGGCAGGTCTGACATTGTATCTGGTTGTCCCCTGTGTGTATCTTGTGGCTGAAAAGAACGGGCTGTGCTGGTCCTTTATCGCTGCTCTCGGCTTTCTCCGCGTACAGATAGAAACCCGCCGTTACAAGCAAAACGGCTACAGCAATAGGCAGAAATCTATGTCTGTCTCTCTTCATCTCAAACTTGCTTAAAAACGGGTTAATCAATCAGGAAGTAAATTTGATCGGCTACTATTATTAGCATGTTCTTCCAATCTGTCAAGATTAGTGTCAATGGTACATTATCTGTCCGGTTTTGTAGCACGTGATTTGTCCGGTTTTGCGGTAGAGCGATTGTTTAGATTTATCTCTTCCATACAGGGAGGAGATATTGATGGATCAGGCAAGGTTTCTGCAAAGAGTCAGGATGAACCAGTTCAAAAAAGTTTACGACAGATGGAAGCAGAAGAAGCTGACACAGAAAGAGGCGGCAGAGCAGCTTGGGATAACGGAGAGGACATTGCGCCGTTACATAGTCCGTTACAGGGGCGAAGGCACCGAAGGGCTTTTGGACCGTCGCCTTGGGAAGGTGTCACCCAGGCGGGCTCCTCAACAGGAGACCTCAGAGATGGTGGCGCTGTACAGGGATCTTTACCCGCAACGCAACGTAGCTCACTTCTACGAAGCTTACACCGAGCGCCACGGAGGCAAACGTTCCTATAGCTGGGTTAAAAGGTCTCTTTACCGCGCGGGGGTGGGAAGAAGACCCAGGGGCGGTGGACCTCACCGCCAGCGCAGGGAACGCAAGGAACAGGCGGGAATGATGATACATCAGGACGCGAGCACGCACGAGTGGGTTTTGGGGAAGAAGTGGGACCTTGTGGTCACGATGGATGATGCCACGGGAGAGATATACAGTGCTTTTTTCGTTGCCCAGGAGGGGACATGGAGCAGTTTTCGGGGCGTAGGGGATGTATTGGAGAGTAAGGGGATATTCTCAAGTTTTTACAGTGACAGGGGTTCTCACTACTGGAATACTCCTGTGGCTGGGGGGCGTGTGGACAAGGAGAACCCGACGCAGTTCGGAAGAGGGATGATTGAGCTTGGGATTTTGACGATACCGGGATACTCTCCTGAGGCCCGAGGGCGAAGCGAGAGGATGTTCGAGACTTTGCAGGGGCGGCTGTGTGCGGAGCTGTCCGAACTGGGCATAGTGGAGATGGAGGAGGCGAACAGGTTTCTTAGAGATAAGTTCGTATCGGATTTTAACAGGCGTTTCATGGTAGCCCCCACAGAAGAGGGAAGCGCGTTTGTGCCGCTGCTCGGCGTGGGGCTTGAGGATATACTGTGTTTAAAGCACCAGAGGGTAGTGGGCAACGACAACTGCGTGAGTTACAAGGGGACGCGTCTTCAGATTCCACCGGTTGAGGACCGTTATCACTTCGTGAAGGCAAAGGTGATGGTGCATGAGTACTCAGACGGGAGCATGTCCATATATCACGGCAAGCGCAAAGTGGGAGAGTATGACAGCGAGGGTCAATTGAAAAATGAAGGAGGAATAAGCAGACCGAAGGCCCACATAGGAGGATATCGCAGTTTCACATCACCCTCTTCGGGCTACGCCCTGCGAGGCTGATGTGAACAAAGCCAAACCGGACAATTGATGTATCTTAAAAGCGGACAGTTGTATTTGCTATTAACAGATTAGCAGACCGCAATGGAGAAACTGCGGAACCCGAAGGAAAAAAAGTCTGCGGGAATTGTTTTATTAAGGGTAAATCATAACCCCGTTTTTTCCGAAAGCTCCTTTAAAAAAGTCTCCGTTGAAAAATTTCCTCCAAAAAGTGGAGAAAACCAGTGCTCCCCCGCCCTTTTGAGTCCCGAAAATGAACCTCCCTCGACGTCAAGCCCAGGAAAATGGGGCAGAACCCCAAGTATGTTCACCGAGAAGACATCTCTCAGAACAGCAGGATTAGTCGCAGAAGCGATGTCCTCTGACTCCGGAAAATCGTTTATCACAACCCCGAGTACCCGTGCGCCTTTTTGCCTCGCGTACTCAAGCGAAAGGGCGGTATGGTTAAGGGTGCCGAGCCCGGGACGCGCGACGACAACCACCGGGGCCCCAAGATCAATAGCGAGATCAACCATCATGTAACTCTCCGTAATGGGTACGCAGAGACCTCCGGCGCCTTCGATCAGTGTTACGTCGTTTCGGGATATGTAATCCCGCGTATGTTCTATTATATCCCCCAGGGGTATCTTTACCCCTTCAATCGAGGCGGCGCGGTAAGGAGAAAGAGGCACGCGCAGGCGACAGGGAGAAACTTCGGAAAGCACGCAGTCCCTTCCCAAAAACCCGTAGATGAATTCAGCGTCGCCTAGACCATCGAGTTCCGTTCCCGTCTGAAACGGCTTTATTACCCCGGTCAGAAGACCCTTTTTCCAGAGAAGAGCCGCAAGCGCCGCGGTGACCGCGGTTTTACCCACTCCCGTATCGGTGCCGGTGATGAAAACGGCTTTGGGAAGGTCTTTCATCAGAAATCGTGGCAGAGAAACTACAAACCCAGCTCCTTTACTTTTTCGGCTACTTCTTCGGCGTGAGACGAGGTTTTCACCTTGTTCCAGATATGCACTATTCTGCCGCCTTTTTCTATAAGGAAAGTGACCCTGCGGGCGGAACCGAATCTGCTCTTTGCCCCGTAGAGACCCACTATCTCCTTGCTTCTGTCGCTTAGCAGCGGAAAATTGAGCGAAAGCTTGTCTCTGAAGTTCTCATGGGACTTTACTCCGTCTGTGCTTACTCCCAAGACCTGCACTCCAAGGGACATAAGTTCCTCCTCAGCATCGCGAAGCGAGCAGGCCTCCTTCGTACAGCCCGGAGTGTTGTCCCTAGGATAGAAATAAAGTGCTACAGCCCCTTTCGAATAGAAGTCGCTCAGTCTTACCTTCTCCGCTCCGTAGGTTTCGGTTTCAAAATCAGGAGCCTGGTTTCCTATCTCAAGATTTTCTCCCATTTTTAAACTCCTTTGGTTATAGGGGCGCGGCGTCAGAGATTAGAACATCCCCATGCTTTCCTTTGCCGCTTCGCTCATCTTTCCCGGATCCCAGGGGGGATCCCACACGATCTCGATGTTCACTTCAGATACTCCTTCAAGCTCCTCTACAAGGTACTTGGCCTCGGCAACTATCTGAGTTGCGGCGGGACATCCGGGAGATGTCATCGTCATATCGATATCCACCCGGGAACCTTCTATAGCGACTTGGTAGACAAGGCCCAGGTTGACTATATCTATCGGTATCTCGGGATCGTATATGTCGCCGAGCACCTCCATTACGTCATCCTCGGTAACTCCGGATTTTTGAGTTGCTTCACTCATCGAAACATACACCTCTCTTTAAAAGTATCATTCCCCGACCTATAATTCAACATCGCATCTGGGACAGAAGGTATCCGCCGCCCCGTATTCGTAGTATTCGCCACAGTGAGGACAAAGCTTTACCTTTGGCCTTGTGATAAGCCAAAGCGGCAAAAACAGTATAAGGACGAAAAACACGCCTAGGAACCACAAAAAGGCCTTCCCGGTAGTCTTCCCCCTGTTTTTCGCGTCCGAGTAAACCCAGAAGGCTACTACAAACGCAATCGCCAATCCAATAAACTGCATGGTCAGCCTCCCCTATGCTACTGATCTTATCGCTGCCAGCGCCGCTTCGTAATCGGGTTCATTTACTATGTCGCTTACGTACTCAACGTGTGCGAGAACGTTATCGCGATCCACAACGAAAATCGAGCGGGCAAGAAGCCTGTTTTCCTTTATAAGCACCCCGTAGGCCTCGCCGAAAGAAGCGTACTGGTAATCAGACGCCGTTCTTACCCTCTCCACTCCGGCGGCCGCGCAGTAGCGACTCTGCGCGAAAGGAAGATCCATGCTCATCGTTATTATCTGGACCGAGTCCGAAAGCCCCGCAGCTTCCTCGTTGAACCTCCTTATCTGAACATCGCAGACAGGAGTGTCTACTGAAACCACGACGTTAAAAACCTTTACGTCGTCGCCTAAGCTCTCAAGGTCTATCTCGCTTCCCAGAGTTTCTACGCACCTGAAATCAGGAGCCGGGTCGCCTTTTTTAAGTTCAGTACCGATGAGGGTAAGCGGATTGCCTTTCATTTTTACCGCGTCATCTCTTTCCATCTGGCTTTTTCCTCCTTAAAGCTGTTTTTCTTCAATATCAAGATTTATCTTCTTGGCCGTTACGTTCGCGTCGTAAATAGAGATCCCCGCGATAAGAAGCGTCGCCAAAGAATACCCCGCAACCAGAGTAAAGGTAGCGCGGGGAACATTTTCAAGTGCCGCTGTGTCCGCAAACTCCAGGAAAACCTCAAGCGGCGCTCGCGAAAGGATGTTCACAATCATTATGAGGGCGAATATGGATACGGCCTTAACGAACTGCCCGTTGTAAAGCTGTCCCAGTCCCGGAAAAAAGAGGGACAGCAAAACTGCAAGCCAAGGTTTTTTTCTTCCTTCTCTCCACATGCTCAAGAAAAACTCCATCAGCAAAGAAAACCGCGAAGGGCTTCCCCCGGGCTTTTCGCCTTCATAAATGTCTCTCCTATAAGAAAAGTATCTATACCGCAGGCGAGAAGTCCGGCCATGTTCTCAACCGACGATATGCCGCTTTCGCTTATTATGATTTTTCCTTCCGGCACCATGCCGGAAAGTCTCTTCGACACGTCAAGCGAAACGTCGAATGTCCTAAGATCCCTGTTGTTTATTCCGATTATTTCGCTTCCCGCCAAAACAGCGGTCTCAAGTTCTCTCTCGCCGTGAACCTCCACGATACAGTTCATCCCGAGGGAACGCGCTAGAGAAAGATACTCCTCTATCTGCCCGCGGTCCAAAACGGCGACTATGAGAAGCACAAGGTCAGCCCCGTGGCACCTTGCCTCATAGACCTGGTAGAGGTCTATGGTGAAATCCTTTCTCAGAATCGGAAGCGCCGAGTGAGCCCTTATATCGGAGAGATAGGAAATATCACCCCCAAAAAACTTGCGGTCCGTAAGAACTGAAAGCGCGAATGCCCCGGAGTCCTCATACTCCCGGGCAATGGAGAGATGATCGAAATCATCCCTTATTACCCCCTTGGAAGGAGAGGCCTTTTTTATTTCCGATATTATTTTCACTCCCGGAGTCTTTGCGTGAAGGGCCACAAAATTAATGGCCGGGGGGCTTTCTGCGGCAACTGACACAAGTTCTTTTAGAGGAAGCTTTTTTTTCGCCTCTTTTAGTTCCTTTCTTTTGTGCGCAACTATATCGTCAAGGATCATTCGGCTGGTTCCGGTTAGTAATTTCGATCAGCATCTCGAGCTTTCCAAGCGCGGCCCCGCTTGAGAGTGAATTCTCGGCCATCACAAGGGCTTCTGCGAGGCTCTCCGCTTTGCCCGAAACGTATATGGCCGCCATCGCGTTTAGGAGACTCGCGTCTGTTTTCGCGCCGTTTTCCCCTCCCCTCAGCACGGAAAGAGTTATCTCGGCATTTTCGGCCGCGTCCCTACCGCCTCTCAGTTCTTCGTGGGAACGGGTTTTTACGGCGAAATCTTCGGAACGCAGATCGTACTCACGGATTTCGCCGTCGCGAAGTTCTGCCACCTTTGTGGTTCCCGTGACCGTTATTTCGTCCATGCAACCCTCGCCGTGAACCACCATGACGTTTCGCGAACCCAGGTTCTTAAGCACCTCGGCGACTGGCACGAGAAGGTCAGGAGAGTACACCCCCATGACCTGGTTTCTCACGCCCGCGGGATTTACCACCGGACCTATGAGATTGAAGACGGTTCTTATTCCGAGATCTTTTCTGCACTTGGCAACGTTTCTCATGGCGGGGTGATAGACCGGAGCGAAAAGGAAAGCTATGCCCGCTTCCAAAAGGCATCTCTGTGCCAAGGCGGGAGAAATACCTATTTTCACTCCCAGCGCTTCAAGCACGTCAGCACTTCCGACCGGGCTAGAAACCGACCTGTTGCCGTGTTTTGCGACCGTGACTCCGGCGCCGGAGACTATGAAGGCCGCAGTGGTGGATATGTTAAACGTTCCGCTCCCATCTCCGCCGGTTCCGCAGAGGTCCACGGCGGTTTCCCGGTCGCAGTCTATTTTTTCGGCCTTTTGTAAAAGAGCCTTGGCGACACCTGTTATCTCGGAAACGGTTTCCCCCTTTACGCGAAGCGCCGTAAGAAAGGCGGCCATCTGGCTCTCGGGAAGTTCCCCTTCCATCATAAGGTCAAGCACCGCGGTCACCTCTTTTTCCGAAAGATCCCCGCCTTCCACAAGTTTCGAAATCACTTCAATCATCATCGCTTAACCCGCCTTCTTCCATATCTCTTCCAATCTTATCGAGAACACCGTTTATAAACGCGGCGGAGGTTTCAGACCCAAACTCCTTGGCCACTTCGATCGCCTCGTTTATAGTAACGGGCACAGGTATATCGCTCAAGAAAACCATTTCGTAAACCGAGAGGCGCAGAATGTTCCTGTCTATCATGGACATTCTCGATACCTTCCAGTGCTCAGAACACCTGTTTATAATGCCGTCTATAGTGTCGACATTTTCCAAGACGCCCCGGCAGAGCAAAAGTGCGAATCCGAGTATTTCGCCGTCAGCCGTCCGGTGATGAGAGGAACAGAATGATTTAAAATCGGAACGCAGGGCGGATGGTTGTGGGTAACCGTTCCCGGACACCGAGTCAGCCTGATAGAGAAACTGAAGGGCGGTTTTTCTGGATAACCTTCTCTTCCCCATCGGAGAACCTAGGAAAGCGCTTTTATGAGATTGACCATCTCAAGCGCACCGAGCGCGGCTTCGCTTCCCCTGTTTCCTGCCTTGACTCCGGCTCTTTCAATAGCCTGCTCGGTCGTTTCCGTGGTTATTATGCCGTTGCAGACGGGCACTCCGGTCTCAAGAGCCACCGCGGAGAGATCCTTTGTCACCTGCGAAGCGAGAAAATCAAAATGGGAAGTCTGTCCCCTTATTATGGCTCCGATCGCCACAACGGCATCGTATTTTCCGGACAGCGCCGCCTTTTTCACAGCCAAAGGCACCTCGAAGGAGCCCGGCACCTTTATTACGTCTATCGACCTGTCGCTCGCGCCGTGGCGAACGAGGGTGTCGACCGCTCCCTCCGTCATCGGGTTCGTGATGAAACTGTTGACCCTGCTTGACACGATGGCGAAGCGGAATTTCCCGGCGCTCAGTTTTCCTTCTATTGTTTCAGGCATCTGCTCCCCTATTATTTTGATATTGAAAGAATATTACCGTAATCCGCACTTTTTCCCATGGCAATTTCCTTTTCCCTGTAATCCGAAATGTCTATGGGAACGCTCCCGACTATCCTGAGCCCGAATCCCTCAAGCCCCTTTACCTTTATCGGGTTGTTAGTGAGAAGCCTTATGTCGCGCACTCCCAGATCCCGAAGTATCTGCGCTCCCACTCCGTAATGCCTGAGTTCCGCCTTGAGTTCCTGTCTTTCCGGGACCAGCGAGGGCGTCTCCCTGCTCTTCCCGTTTGAATAGCGCGTTATCTTTTTCGCGAACCCCCCATTAGTTGACTCCTGGTTTATGTAGACAAGGATCCCGGAGCCGTTTGCCTCTATCATCTTAAGGGACTGGGTAAGCTTCGCCCTGCTGTGGCAGTAAAGCGAACCGAAAACATCGCTTATAGCGCAGTCTGAGTGCACCCTTACAAGCGTGTCCTCCTCGGAACTGGGTTTTCCCTTGACAAAAGCCATGTGCTGTAGGCCGTCTATTTCGTTTTCAAAAGCGATGGTTCGGAAAATCCCGTACTCGGTAGGCACTTCCGCTTCGGCCACTCTGCGCACGAAACTTTCCTTTCCTATCCTGTACCTTATGAGATCGGCAATGGTGGCGATCTTTATGCCGTGCTTTTCCGAAAAAGACACTAGGTCCCCAAGGCGCGCCATATCGCCGTCATCCCTCATTATCTCGCAGATAACCGACGCGGGGCGAAAACCCGCGAGCCGTGATATGTCAACCGAGCCTTCCGTATGACCGGCGCGGACAAGAACCCCACCTTTTTTCGCTATCAGCGGAAAAATATGTCCGGGACGCACGAAATCCTCCGGTCTCGAATCTTCGGATATCGCCTGTCTTATCGTCAAGGCCCTGTCGTGAGTCGATATGCCGGTCGTAACCCCTTTTTTCGCGTCTATGGGAACGGTGAAAGCCGTGTGTTCCGGAGCATCGTTGTACTCGGGCTTTATAGGCTGAAGCGCCAGGCGGTCAGCGTCTTCCCGGGTAAGAGAGAGACAGATGAGGCCGCGGCCGTGAGTGGCCATAAAATTAATCATTTCCGCCGTGGCGCTCTCGGCCGGTATTACGAAATCTCCCTCGTTCTCCCTGTCTTCGTCATCAACCAGTATTACGAGTCTGCCCTGTTTTACGTCATCAATAATTTCTTCAATAGAGTTCATCTTTTATATCCTCTTCCGTCGCGAAAAACATCATAATAAAAACAATTCCTTTAAGCAGAATATAGAATAGGTGGCGTTTCTGTCAACAAACACGCAGGTTTCTACGTACGGAAAAGACCTACCTTCTCCTTTATCTCCTCCATGTTCTCTTCCGCTATCCGCTTTGCCTTAAGGGTTCCCTCGCGGAGTATGTCCCTTACCTCGTCCGTCCTTTTTTCATACTGCGCTCTTTTTCCCCTGATGGGTTCAAGGAGAAGATTTATGGCTCGGGCGAGTTTTTTCTTTACCTCGACGTCCCCGACGTTTCCGGTCCTGTAGCGGTCCTTGAGATCCTCGACCTCCCCGGCATCGTCGTTGAAAAGATCGTGGTAGATAAAAACCGGGTTGCCTTCCACAGTGCCCGGTATATCAGCCCTTATCCTCTTCGGATCGGTATACATGCTCCTTACTTTGCTCTCAACTTCCTTTTCGCTGTCGCAAAGGTATATGCAGTTATTAAGACTCTTGCTCATCTTTCTGTTCCCGTCAGTGCCGACGAGGCGTGATGCTTCGCTCACAAGCGGTTCAGGTTCACCGAAGTAATCGCCGTAGATAAAATTAAACCTTCTGGCAAGCTCTCTTGTAAGCTCCACGTGACTCAGCTGGTCTTCGCCCACGGGAACCTTAGTAGCCCGGAACATCAGTATGTCAGCCGCCATGAGAACGGGGTATCCGAGAAGCCCGGCCGAATAGTTGTCCCCCACTCCCATATCCTGAATTTTCTCTTTCAAAGTGGGTATTCTCTGAAGCCTCGGTACGGGACACAGCATCGAAAGTATGGTCGAGAGTTCCGTTATCTGCGGAACCTGGGACTGCACGTAGAAAACAGAGGATCCCGGATCCATTCCCACCGAAAGCCAGTCGCACACCATCTCGATTGTGTTTTCCTCAACCTCAACAGCCCTGTCGTAATGAGTGGTAAGCATGTGGAGGTTTGCAACCAGAAAAAAGCAGTCGTATTCACTTTGAAACCTGACGCGGTTTCGAAGCGAACCCACAAGGTGGCCCAAATGAAGCTTTCCTGTCGGCCTGTCTCCGGTAACTAGAATGGGTCTTGAACTCACTTTAACCTCCGAGAGTCGATGCGTGGCGGTAATGTTACTCAAACAGCAAATATACTCAACAGGACAAAGGGATCCGGGAACATCCACCCGGACTTTTCGCAGATTCCGGCGGAAAAACAAACTCCGCCGCACTAACCGGGGAAACCAAGAGTCTCAGGGCCTCATTTATATATTGACACGATACTTTCCCGTATGCTAGACTAAATGAGAATATTTCTCATTTAACCACGCAGATGAGCAGAACACTTACCTTATTACTGACAATAGCTTTCCTGGGAGCGCAGGTGCTTTCCTTTGCCCATGTGACTGAGCACAGTTCCGGGAAAGACAGACATGAGGGAGCGGGCTGCGATATCTGCCTAAGCGTTAAACATCAGGACTTCACAAGCCCCGGCACCTCAAGCGGAACCTTGTTTCTCTGCCACGCGGAATACATCCCGCAAGCACCGACTGAAGTTATCATCGTTCGCGACGCTTACAACACGGGAATTACCCGTGGACCTCCCGTTTCCTCCTAAGCAGTAAAGACTCCTTTTTTAAATTCCCCATACACACGGGGAATATTGCTCTACTTTTAAAAACACGGAGGAAAAAATGAATGTATTACGTGTCGCGGTCGTAACCGCGTTTTTAGCAGTTTCACTGTTTTCTCATATATCCGCTTTTGCCGCTTCCGACCAGGAGATAGAAGCTCTCCGGGAGGAAATACAGGCCATGAAATCGGAATACGAGAAACGGATTCTAAAGATGGAAGAAAAACTTGCCGAAATGAAGGCCGAGGCCTCACAGCCCAAAACAACTTACTCAAAGAGCAAGGATAAGGACTTCCCCAGCAGAGCCATCTATAACAGAGCTTTCAATCCTTCAATCGGCGTCATACTGGGCGGACGCTTCGCGAGCTTTTCTTCCGATGAGGACGAAATTCCCGGGTTTGCTCTGGGACATGAGGGGGAACGCGGGAAGGAAGGACTTTCCCTCGGAGAAACCGAACTGAATTTTTCGACAAGCGTCGACGATAAATTCTACGCCTCCACAACCTCAGCACTTGCGGACCAAGGAGACGGGGTTGAGGTCGAGCTTGAGGAAGCCTATGTGGAGACCCTTCCCGGCCTCGGGCTTCCAACGGGAGCAACTATAAAAATGGGCCGTGCGTTCTGGACTCTGGGATACTTAAATGAGCATCACTCCCACGCCGACGACTTCGCTGATCGTCCGCTGCCTTACAGGGCGTTTCTTGACAAGGTCTTTAACGATACAGGAGCGCAGATTTCATACGTGTTTCCCACTGACCTCTACATTGAGGCGGGAGGCGGAATCTTCAGGGGAGATGATTTCCCGTTTGCAGGAGCCGTGGGAAACGACATAAATTCTTTCAGCGCCTTTTTGCGGGTAGGCGGTGACATAGGCCAAAATTCATCCTGGAGAATCGGAGGCTACGTGCTGGACGGAGAGGCAAGCGGTCGCGGTGACGGACACGGACACGAAGAAAACGACGATGGACACGGTAATGAAGAAGTGGATGGAGAAGAGAACGAAGAGAACCTTGAAGAGTTTTTCACCTCTGGCACGTTCACGGGTGATACGAGACTCTACGCGGTTGATTTCCGTTACGTGTGGGCCCCAACCGGAAACGCCCGTCAGAAAGAGTTGCTTCTCCAGGGCGAGTATTTCAGGCGCGATGAAAAAGGCGTCTATTCCATTATGGAAGGAGACGAAACCCACGAAGAACGTCTCGATGGAGGAAGCCATGGCTGGTACGCCCAAGGCGTTTTCAAGTTCTCACCAAGATGGAGAATCGGCGCTCGTTATTCCCTACTCTACTCTCCTGAAGATTCAGGAATTGAACACGATCCCTATGCGGTGGCAGTCATGAGCGACTGGTCAAACAGCGAGTTTTCCCGTCTGCGCCTTCAATACAACTACGAGAAACTGGGAGAAGATCTCAGTGACAACCAGATCCTGCTCCAGTACATAATGGGTATCGGCGCTCATGGGGCGCATAAATACTAGAGGAATCGTAAGATGAAACGCATTCTACTTTTTCTTTCTCTCCTGCTGTCGGGGCTCTTTGTCATAGCCCCGGCATCTTCTTTCGCAAAGGTAAAGGTATTTGCCTGTGAACCCGAATGGGCGGCGTTGGCCGAAGAGATCGGCGGTGACAAGGTGGAAGCGTTTTCAGCTACCTCGGCCATGCAGGACCCCCATTACATAAGGGCGCGCCCCAGTCTGATATCCAAAGCGCGCAAAGCCGACTTGCTGCTTTGCTCGGGTGCGAGTCTTGAGATCGGCTGGCTGCCGATTCTGCTTCAGAAGGTAAGTTCCGACCTGCAACCCGGTTCCATAGGCTACCTTATGGCAGCAGAGGTGGTTCCGGTACTGGGGATCCCGGTCAAGGTTGATCGCAGTATGGGAGACGTGCATCCGGAAGGTAATCCTCACGTGCATCTCAATCCACATAATATAATGCTGGTAGGCAAATCGCTTGCGGACCGGCTTGCCGTAATTGACGCTGAAAACGCCTCTTTTTATCACGATAGCTACAGAGATTTTTCATCACGCCTGCGCAGGGCAATTCCCCGGTGGGAATCCGAGGCCGCTATGCTCAAAGGAAAACCGGTCGTAGTTCATCACAAATCGTTTACTTATCTGCTTGACTGGCTTGGAATGAAACAAGTGGGAACACTTGAGGCAAAACCCGGTATTCCGCCGACAACTTCCCATCTGAAAAATCTGCTGCGGCAGTTAAAAAGCAGCCCGGCAGACGTAATTATTCGCACCCCTTCCGATCCTGATGACGGCAGTGAATGGTTGTCGGAGAAAACCGGGACGAAGGCAATCGTGCTTCCTTACACGGTTGGCGGTGATGAGCAAAGCAGTGATCTGTTCGCACTGTTTGATCGCACCATAGCTTTATTGAAGGGGGCTTATGATGATCAGCAATGAAATTATTGAAATCGTCGGACCGGCGCTGGCAGCCGGCCTCATGATTGCGCTCACGCACGCTCCTCTGGGTATTGAGGTGCTCCGCCGCGGCATCATCTTCATTGATCTCGCGGTTGCACAGATCGCGGGACTTGGACTTGTGGTCGGCCACCTGTTTCTTCATGATCCATCCCCTTGGCTCGTTCAGTTCATAGCGCTTGTCTGCGCGATCGCGGCAGGGCTGTTTTTCCGCAAAGTGGAAACGGCGATACCCGAGCGGCAGGAGGCGATTATAGGGTGCGCATTCGTGCTTGCCGCATCGCTTGCGCTTTTACTGCTTGCTGATCATCCACACGGCGGAGAAGAGGTACAGCATCTGCTTTCAGGACAGATGCTGTTTGTGACATGGGCGGATGTACTGAAACACGCTCCCATTTACGCACTGATACTGCTCGTGTGGTTTTCAAGACCGGCGGTACGAAACAATATAGGATTTTACTTGTTATTCGCTCTCGCTATTACCTCATCGGTACAGCTAGTCGGCGTTTATGTAGTGTTTGCAAGCCTCATACTTCCGGCTTTGGCTGCGGTAGGCGTCAAACAGCCGCACGTTACGGCATGGCTCTGCGGAGTTGCGGCGGTACTATCGGGTATTGCATTCGCCGTAGCGTTCGATATGCCCGCCGGACCGATCATCATCCTATCATACACCGCGGCGGTCCTGATTATACGAGCGGTGGGGATAGCAACTAAGAAAAGAGCATGAATCCTCGCAGGAGCATACTCCCCGGCATACCTGTGAACATGGGAGAGTATAATTGCGGTTATCTGAAAATCAGGATGTATCAGAACAGGTTCTGGTGGCGCGCCCAAAGGGATTCGAACCCCCAACCTCTTGATCCGTAGTCAAGTGCTCTATCCAGTTGAGCTACGGGCGCGGGAACAATTATGCTTCCTAATGGTTCCCGCGCTGAGCACCGCAGTCAACCTGAAAAACAGCAGGAACAGTTAACAATACGGATTTCTATATTATAATAGTCACCCTGAATTTTCTTGCGGGAAAAACACGATGGAAAAACTCGAATCGCTTCTTGACATGGAAGTCGAAACCTATCTCCGTAGGGTAAAGGACAAAGAGGAAATAAAGGATCTTGTTTCCGGGAACCTCACCCGGAAAACCTACGCAAGATTTCTGCTTACTTTTTATATCATTGAGTTCCTGAGCCAGAGAGCGGTCAACATGGCAAGCATAAACACGAGGGACTCAGATCCTTACCTCAGCAAAAGATTCCACTCCTGCGCACAGGGAGAACTCGGACACGCAGAATTGGCTCTCGGAAATCTAAAGGATCTGGGGGAAAAGGAAATCAATCCATTCTGCGTTGAAGTCGCAAGCGAATATGACGAGTTCCTCCAGAACGCCGCCGAGCAATTTCCTCTCGCGATACTCGGACATTCCTATCTGTTTGAAAATGTATCGGGGCTTCTTTTTCCTGAAATAAAGTCGGCTCCCGACCCCTCGACATTCATAGAAGTCCACGCAAAAGAAGACCCCGTACATTCCTTGGCGATAAAGAGAACGGTGAAAAAAGTCGAAGGAACTCTGAGCGAAGAAGAGATTGAAAAAATAGTGCAGTTCAGCAGGGAAAGCGGAGATTACCTGATGAGGCTATTTGACGCTCTTGGCTGAACTCAGGATCTCACCGTAGCGAAAACACGAGACCAGATGATCGTTCACCACACCGGTCGCCTGAAGATGCGAGTAGACTATGGTGGGACCCATGAAACGAAAGCCTCTCTTTTTAAGATCCCGACTCGCCGTCACCGAAAGCTCCGTAAAAGCGGGTATTTCTGAGAGTCTCTCCCAACTGTTCGTAACGGGAATGCCTCCCGTAAATCTCCACAGGTAATCGGAAAAGCTTCCGAACTCATCCCGTATTTCCAGAAACCGTCTGGCGTTATTTATTGAAGCCTCTATCTTCTTGCGGTTGCGTATTAT
Source organism: Thermodesulfobacteriota bacterium (assembly GCA_965229995.1). Lineage (GTDB taxonomy): Bacteria > Desulfobacterota_D > UBA1144 > Nemesobacterales > Nemesobacteraceae > Nemesobacter. The sequence goes on from OZ245933.1 coordinate 1,144,529, forward strand.
TCCGCTGTCCGACATAAGTTGCTGTATCTTTTTCTCTCCGTAGCAGGCGACTTTTTCCGGATCAAATCCGTCGTAAAGACGCCTGTAGTTCTCCCTTTTGCGAAGAACCGTGAGCCAGCTGAGCCCGGCCTGGGCAGATTCAAGAACCAGAAACTCAAACTGCTTTTCGTCGGAGAAAACGGGCACTCCCCACTCACTGTCATGGTAAACCCTTTCAATATCGGTTTTCTCGCACCAAGGACATCTTCGCATCTTATCTCTCCCGGCTGTTCAAAGAAAAGCATTGTAGAGAAACCCGAAAAAAAGCACCTGCGGTACAGTCACTACGGGAAGGAGCAAGGCCGTTTTTCTGCCTATGTTTGTCCAGAGAAGTCCGATCTCCGTATAGTCGGTCACAACCCCCGCCATAAGAAAAACGAAAGGATTTCCAAATGACCCCACCTTATCGTAGATCTCAAACGCCACAAGCGAACTTCCCTCGCTGCAGACCTCAATCACGGTAGCTGCAAGAAGGGTGAGCAAGAGGCCCCCAGCGTCCGGACCCAGATACTGCATAAAAAATTCCCCTGGCACATATACGTCTATCAGAACCGCCGCGATAAGGCCAACTATAAGCCACCAGAGAACCATGTTAGAAAGATTGAGACTTCCCCTGAGAACTCCCGGGACACTTTCTCTAAGAGAGAAATTCTTTACTCTTTCCCACTCGTATCCTTCCTCCAAGCCTGCGACATCGCTTTTCTCTATGTAGCCGCCTCGTTCAAGTATCCCAAAGATAAAGCCCGTAACAATCGCGATAAACCCGGCCGTGACTATGAACAGAACACCCTTCCACCCGAAGAAACTTATAAGAAGAATGGTTACGGGAAAATTCGCCCAGGGAGAAGCGAGAAGAAACGTTATCACTGCCGGAATGCTGGCCCCTTTTCTGTAGATCTGAATCGCTATCGCAAGTATTCCATGTGAACAGGAGGACATGAGAAAACCCCCGGCAAGCGCATAGAAAAGAGATGAATTCCCCGTTCTGCCAAGGTATCTGTATATGAACCCTTGGGGAACGAAATAATCTATAGACCCACCCAGAAGAAAACCCAAAACAAGCGGGATGGCGAGCAGCTTCAGATAACCTAGAAGCGAAGCATTAAGAGCCTCAAGCGACGGCAGAAAGGAAACGGCTACCAGACACAGAAGCAATACAAGAGAAATTTTCAGGTTTCGGCTGACTCGAAGCGGTTCGCCGGGCGGCGGAGTGTGGCAACATGAAACCTCGTTCATTTTATCAATTCTAACATATCTAGCATAATTCAAGTCCCGACCGGATGCTCCGCACCCTTTTCCGTAGCGGAGCGAAAAGAAGCTTTTCCGTTTGTCCGCTTTTTTTTCTAGGGTAGAATCCTTGCGTGATGAAAAAGAGAATAGTAGTAGCCATGAGCGGAGGGGTTGACAGCGCCACCACGGCCGCTCTTCTTAAGTCCCAGGGACATGAAGTTATAGGAGTGACCATGCAGCTTTGGGATTACGGAGAGAGCGAGGGAGGATGCTGCTCCGCCGACGAGGTGTGCGATGCGAGAAGGGTAGCATACGAAATAGGCATACCTCACTACGTGGTAAATTACATGGATTCGTTCAGGGAGCTTGTGGTTTCCGATTTCGTAAGCAAGTACGACTCCGGAGAGACGCCAATACCCTGCGTGCTGTGCAACCAGTTCATGAAGTTTGATTTCCTTTTGAAGCGCGCTCTTGAACTTGACGCGGATTTTCTCGCCACAGGACACTACGCGAGAATATCCCGCAGCGCCGAGACCGGCAAGTACTCTCTCGATCGGGCCGTCGACCCTGCCAAAGACCAGTCGTACTTTCTCTTCACTCTCGGTCAGCGGGAGCTTGAAAAACTTATTTTTCCTCTGGGAGACAAAACGAAAACCGAAGTAAGAAAGATTGCCGAAGATATGGGACTTCGGGTTGCCGCGAAGGCGGAAAGCATGGGCGTCTGCTTTATCACGGGAAACGGCTACAGGGAATTTCTTGAACCATACCTAGAGAGAGGAAAAAGAGAGGGTCATATAGTGGACATGGAAGGGAACCCTGTCGCGAGGCACAGGGGAATCGCGTCTTTTACCATAGGGCAGAGACGCGGACTCGGCTTCGCAAAAGGAAAGCCGATGTATGTTGTCGGTATTGACGCCGAGCGAAACGAGGTCAGGGTCGGAGAGGAGAAGGACCTTTACAGCAATGCCCTTACGGCGGGAGACTTATCGTGGGTCAACCAGCTTCCGGAAGGAGAAATCGAGGTGCGCTCGAAAATAAGACACCGCCACGGCGCAGTCCCTTCCAAAGTGACAGTTACCGATGACGGCAAGGCAATAGTGAATTTCTCGGAACCGCAGAAAGCCGTAACACCCGGCCAAGCAATCGTCTTTTACAGAGACGAAGCCGTGATGGGCGGCGGCTGGATAAAAGAGGCCCGCATGCAATGAAAAGGATCTCCGTTGTAACCTTGGGGTGCAAGGTTAACCAGTATGACACGGCCGCCTTGCTTAACCACCTGCCATCCTCAGAGTTTGTAAAGAACAAAAAATTCGACGAACAGGCGGACGTGTACGTAATAGATACCTGCACCGTCACCCACAAGGCGGATTCGGAAGCAAGAAACTACGTATACAGGGCAAAAAGATCAAATCCCCACGGTGTGGTAATAGTCACGGGCTGCTACGCCCAGGTCTCTCCCGAGCAGCTCTCGGCCCTAGAAGAAGTCGACTACGTAATCGGAAACTCCCACAAGTTCTCATCCCTGCTCGGAGTCGTCCGCCGGGGCGAGGTTCAGAATGAGCCGAAGGTTCTCATATCCGATATCTTCAAGGAAAAGAAAAGGAAATTCGATACCCCCGACATCAGGTTTTTTCCCGACAGGACAAGGGCGTTTCTCAAGGTGCAGGACGGGTGCAATTACGCTTGCACGTTCTGCGTGATTCCAAGGGCACGCGGGCGGTCGCGCAGTCTGGAGGCAGATGAAGTGATCTCAAGACTAAAAACTCTCGCACGTGCAGGGTACAAGGAAGTTGTTCTTACCGGGGTTCACCTGGCAAGCTACGGAAGAGATACAGGTTCTGACCTTGTCAGTCTGCTAGGAAAGATTGAGGAGTCCGGAGCGGTACACAGGGTAAGGCTAAGCTCGCTTGACCCCGCAGACACCAAAAAGGAACTGATCAATTTCGTCTCGAACTCCAAAGTCGTCTGTCCGAGTTTCCACGTAGCGCTTCAAAGCGGAGACAAAGACGTACTGAGGAGAATGAGAAGAAGGTACAGTCCCGAGGAGTTCCTTGAGTGCACGGATGCGATACGCAACGCATTGCCCGAAGCTTCAATCGGTACTGACATAATGGTTGGGTTTCCCGGGGAAACGCAGGAACAGTTTGAAAATTCCCGCAACGTCGCGGCGACATCGGAACTCACCTACTTCCACGTGTTTCCTTACTCAATAAGGAAAATGACCGCCGCCGCGAACATGAAAGACCAGATTCCCCCGCAGGTAAAAAAGCAAAGAGCGGCGGAACTTCGCGCTCTTGGAAAAACAAAGAAAGAAGCCTTCTACAGGAAGTTCATCGGTAAAACTCTTGACGCCATTGTCGAGAGCAAGTCGAACTGCACCACGGAAAACTACATAAACGTAAAACTGATTGAAGCCAACATCAGTTCCGGGACCGAAATAAAAGTAGAAATAAAAAACGTAAAAAACGAAGTCGCCTACGCAATTGCCGTGTAAGCGATCTTTAATGGAGTTGTCTCGCCACCGAGCGCCTTAAATCCACTCTTTATGAAGTTTCCTGGGTCATTCAAATAAAAAGGGGCTTTATATTTTTTGCACAGAAACACCCTGCAATTTCGGAGTCTATCTCCTAAAATACACACATTTTGGAAAGATGGATTGCGGAAAAACTTGAAAAAGCTATAAAGCGCGTCCCCGCGGTTGTGCTTTCCGGACTGCGGCGCACGCCAAAAGAACCAGCCCCGCGACGCGGCAAGTGAAATCCAGGCGGGAATCGGTCCTTGCCGCTTTGCGGCAGTCACTTCGTGAACTCATTTGATAGTTACCTACTGCAGTATACATCATTCACTTGCGATTTAGCTAGAAACGTAAAGTACTAGAAACTCCGTTCCTTGTCAAAAACTTTTTCCAGAGTGTAGGGAGTCAATTAAGTTCAGACTGTGAAGATATTCCTGGGTTTTGCATTATCTGGCGGAACGCTCGGACCCGAGAATATCTTCACAGTCCGAACTCACGTACTCAAAAACCGGACAGATAACGTACTCTCTACAACAAATTAAATCGTCGATTGAATCGATATTGAAATCAAAGATAACGCTGCACATACAGGATGCGAACAGGAACTTTCACCGTGGTTTTATTTCACCGCCCATAGCAATTATAAGTTTTTGCCGAGATACATCAATCATGCAGCAACGATTAAGAGCAGAAAAAATCCGCGGCACTAAGCTCGAACCAGAAGACCAAAAACAGGCGTATATGTTCGTTACCGATTCCCCGGTTCGGGAACCGGAACAGCTGCGTCAATGGCGGAGAGAGTGGGATTCGAACCCACGAAGGGGCTTTTACCCCTTACTCGATTAGCAATCGAGCGCCTTCGACCACTCGGCCACCTCTCCCCGCTTGGTGAGAAAATGATAACTCAACGGAAAACAGAGTCAAAGCTCCGCTCTTCTGCTTTTTTTAACCCTTAACAGAAAAAACCTCTAGGATGAGCAGGACATCTTCTGCTTTATTTTCAACAGTACAGTTCGCCCCATCTTCAAGAAAAACTGTTTGCCCCGGGCCAAGTTCATTCTTGCTTTCCTCACCGATGATCAGGGCTTCTCCCTCGAGAACCAGAAGTCGGAGGTTTTGAGAAGAGGTATTTTCCGTCCTTACGGATTTAGCGGGGAAAAGAGTCGTTTTCACTACTTTTGAAAACTTCCCTTTTTCAATTTCCTCTCTGCTGCCCCAGGGATAGTGAACCACTGCAAGGCAACTTGCCTCCTTTCTGCCCTCGCCTTTTAGTTCCTCCGCAAACGCACCCGCTTCATTCGAGCGGTCGAGGTCGGAGACAAAAACGGCGTCCTGAGTTTCAATCACCGCTACGTTGCGAAGACCGTTTACACAGACCAGCCTTGAGCCACTTTTTAAAAGAGAATTTTCCGTGTCCCTCAAAATTACATCTCCTTCAAGCACGTTACCTGCGGAATCTTTTGGGGAAAACTCGTAAAAAAGCCGCCATGACCCTATGTCACTCCATGAGAAAGAAGACGGTATTACCGCTCCGCGCGAGGTCCTCTCCATTACCGCGCGATCAACGGGGACAGAAGGAAGCCCGGCGTAAATATCTCCGGCGGTCTCCCGGTGGGAAATTTCGCGCATTGGCACGTACACATCGGGGCAAAGAGCCGCATATTCATCGATCATAGTCCGAGCCCGAAAAACGAACATTCCGCTGTTCCAGAAATAGTTTCCTGAAAGCAAATATTCACTCGCGATCTCGGCATTAGGTTTTTCGACGAATCTTTTTATTTTAAGTCCGCCGTCGCAAAGTGGCTCCCCCCCTTCAATGTAACCGTATCCGGTCTCGGGTGCGGAAGGAGTGATTCCAAAACACACTATGTGATTATCTTTGGCAAGTGAAACCGCCCTCTGCACATGATCACGGAAGTTCTCGTCGTCCCCGACGGCATGATCCGATGGGAAAACCATTATCACCGCATCCTCGTCTTCAGAAGCGACCTCAAGAGTCCCAAGCAAAATTGCGGGAGCAGTGTTTCTCCCCACAGGCTCGGTAATAATTTTTATTTTTCCCAAAAAATCCGTGGACCGAAGACTCTGTTCAATCAGCGGGCGCTGTTTTTCCTCGAGTACAACCAATATATTTTCTGTGGAAACAAGATGGGCGGCACGTTTAAGAGTTTCGAGCAGAAGCGAGTCATTTCCGTTTATCCTGAGGAACTGCTTGGGCACGGACTCTCTTGAGATGGGCCAGAGCCTGGTTCCCCGTCCCCCGGCAAGAATAAGACAATAAAGGTTTTCCTTAGGCATTTTGAGAACGAGTCCCACAGAGAAGCTTTTGAGTGTTACTTTACCTGATGGGGCTCCTTCAGAAGGTCCCAGATGGTTTTCACGGGATTAAATGTTGTGGAGGGAACTTCCACGAAAACGGTTATCCAGTCGGACATAGAACCGTTCCAGAGCCCGGGAAGCTCAAGCGCCTTTATCTTCGCGCCGCCGAAAGTTTTCTCAGTGATAATTCCCGCTTCGTGGTCGACAAAATCAGCCAGATTGAATTTCTCGCCTCTAAAATTCTTCACTCCGCAGACGATGTCCACCGGATTAAAGTGCGTTGAATTCTCCCATGCACTGCGCTGGGAAGAACAACCCTGATCAACCTCAACGCTTTCAACTATCTGAAGAGATTCCCCCTGTTCCGTCTCCACCCAGAACGGACCCCCACCCGGCTCACCTTCGTTTTTTACAACGCCACATACCCTGATAGGCCTGCTAAGCAAGCGCAACAGATGCTCCTTTCTCCCCGCCTCAGAAAGCCCGGCAAGTTCCCGGGAGATGTCCATGAAAAGTTCTTCACTGCAAAAAGAAGTTATCTCATGCTCAAGAGATTTTGAAATGCCGGAGGAAGAAAGAACTTCTGTGTAGCGGAAAACCCTTTTCTGGATCGAAAGAAGAAACCCTCCCAAGATCTTTTTCCAGTTAACCGTATCGGGAAGAAGCCCTTCTTTGGCCACATTATCTATATTTTTTATAAAAATACAGTCATGGAAAAGCTCATTTAAGTTTTTTAGCAGCGCTCCGTGTCCCGCGGGTCTTCGAAGTAAAGATCCATCGGCGTCCAAAACGGGAGTATTGTCCATTGTGACCGCAATTGTATCTGTCTGCGGATCCTGAACCGAGTAGGTTATATCAAAGCAAATCCCTTCGGATGAAAAAAGATGAGCCGCTTTTTTTTCCTCAGCGGCAAATTGCTCGGCGAAATCGGGAGGAATTGTAAAATGCATGGAAACCGCTTCGCGCGAGTTTATATATCCAAGACCTTCTTTGAAATGTTCACAGAAAGCCATTCTCGGTTCCCCGGCGTAGCTGTGAAAAGGCACAAGTCCTTTCGGAATATTCGCGTAGCCGAGGCCTCCTTCACCCAAAACGGCATCAAGAAGGAGCCTGAAATTCCCGGAAGAAACGACCTTCTCAAGCCCTCCCTCAAGCTTTTGTGAAAGAAGTCCCGCAAAAGGGAATCTTGTCAGGTTCGAGATGAATTTCTCAAGGATTTTCTTCTCCTCCAGATCCAAAACCCCATCGTCCGCGGAAAAAACATCCCGAAGCAGGTTAAGTTCCCGAAACATCCTCGATGCCGCTCCCGAGGCCGGAACAAATTTGCATACGCTTATTTTGCAAAGAGAATCCTCGTATTCCCGCTGAAGCACCCGGGATTCATCCTCCCCCAGTTCCCTTATGCCGTCCCCGACTGTCGCGGGGCGCAGGAGCCCCCGGAAGGGATAACCCTTTTCGAACCGCTCAATCTGTTCTTGAATATCCAAGATACGAATTTCCCGCAAACGCGAAAGTATTGCCGAAAGCGCCGCTACGTGCCATCTTTCCTGCATCTGGTCCTAATACCAACTATACATCAAAAAGTCGAAAGAACCGTAGTCCGGATAGACATATGACCTTACAATAATAACAGTTACATTCTACAAATGATGGTCAGTATCCGACTTCTACCCAGCATCGCCCTTGCCATACTGCTGTTTGTCGCGGAGGGACAGGCAAAACTTGTTGAATACACTTTTGATATCAGCTACATAACGGTTAACTACACCGGAAAAGACGTAAAAGCGATGGCGGTCGGCGGAACCATTCCCGCACCCACAATCGAGGCCTCAATCGGAGACACTCTGCGCGTCACGTTCAATAACAAAATGGATGTCGCAAGTTCCATTCACTGGCATGGAGTCCTTCTTCCAAACGATCAGGATGGAGTGCCATATCTCACCACCCCTCCGATTGAAGCGGGCGGATCGTTTACGTACGAATTCCCGGTAATACATAGTGGGACATACTGGTATCACTCACATACCGGCCTTCAGGAACAGCGAGGCGTCTACGGATCAATTGTTTTTCATCCCCGAGAAGAGGAGCCTCCTCGAACGGACCACGAACATGTCGTGGTTCTCTCCGACTGGACTGACGAAAATCCGAGTACTGTTCTCTCCAATCTTAAAAAAGACGGTGATTACTACGCGCTCAAAAAAGGAAGTGTGCAGTCATGGAATAAGGTCATACGGCACGGGTGGGCGGCCGTGGCGAATCGTCTCAGAAGCTCCTGGACGCGCATGGGACCCATGGACATATCGGATGTCGGATACGACGCGTTTTTAGTAAACGGCAGACGCGCGGAAACTTTCTCGGCCACCCCGGGAGAAACCGTGCTCATCCGTCTTATAAATTCGGCCGCGTCAACTTATTTTAATGTGGAATTCGCAGGAGGACCCATGACTATAGTAGCGGCCGACGGCCCCGCCACAGAACCCCTGAAGGTAAAGAGGCTTCGCATCGCGATAGCGGAAACATATGATCTGCTGCTCAGTGTTCCGGATAAAGGTTCTTATGAACTGCGCGCCACATCAGAAGACGGGACAGGCCACGCAAGCATCTTCATAGGCTCAGGAGAACACATCTACGCTCCCGATATCTCAAAACCCAACCTTTATCTCCAAGACCACCATCACCACAGCGGCCAAAAAAAGCATACCGGTATGATGTCTGCAATGAAAAAGAAAAGTAATCCGCACAAAGCACACGGCATGGGCACCCACGGAAATCAAAAAACCATGCGAAAAAGCTTCAATTCCCCGGTCAAACACATGAAGGATTACTCCCGTCTAGTCTCAAAGGAAAACACCTCCCTGCCGCTTGGCTCCCCGCAAAGAGAGATTCCGCTCGAACTTACGGGAACCATGGACGGCTACACATGGTCTTTTAACGGCGAAACGCTCTCTCAGGCGGACAAAATACTCATACGCAGGGGAGAGAACGTGCGCTTCACACTGAAGAACATGACCATGATGCACCACCCCATACATCTGCACGGACACTTTTTCAGGGTTCTAAACGGCCAGGGGGAGCGAAGTCCGCTTAAGCACACGGTGAACGTACCCGCAATGGATACCGTGGTGATTGAATTCGAAGCGAACGCAGACAGGGACTGGTTTTTTCACTGCCACAATCTCTACCACATGATGGCGGGTATGGCGCGGGTGATTTCCTACGAGAAATCGAGCGTAGCGGATGAAAGCACCATAAAAAAAATCTCGCATGACGCAAGCTGGTACACGGCCGCGAGTTTCTCCGCGCTTACCAGCATGACCGAAGGATCATTTGGAATTTTCAATACCGAAAACGCTCTTATGGCCGAATATGAGTACGGTTACGACAACAGGGTCTGGGAGATTGAATCTTACTATAAACGTCGTTTCGGCAGGTTTTTTTCCATGTACGCGGGCGCGGATTTCGAACGCGAGGGAGTAAATGAAAAAACGGAAAAAAAAGCCATGGCGGGAATAAAATACCTGCTTCCGATGTTTATTGAATCCGATTTAGGAATCCGCTCCGGAGGAGAGATTAGGTTTGAAATTCACTCCGGTTTTGATCTCACGCCCCGCACGGATTTCGAGTGGGAATGGGAAACCGATTTTGACGGCGATTATAAATACGAGTTCGAACTTTCCTGGGAACTAAGCAAGACACTGCGTGTCCTGAGTGTATACGATTCCGACCATGGGTGGAACGCGGGACTCAGGGTGACTTTTTAACGGGATGGCGGGACCGACGGGATTCGAACCCGCGACCTCTGGCTTGACAGGCCAGCGTTCTAACCAGACTGAACTACGGCCCCGTTTAAATCAGATGGTGGGCGGTACAGGATTCGAACCTGTGACCCCCTGCTTGTAAGGCAGGTGCTCTCCCGCTAAGCTAACCGCCCGCAAAAAACCCAAAAAAGCAGGCAATCTGTATAACCGAATAAAAACTCTTTGTCCAAGACCAAGACACATAGCGGTTAAAGTCCATGCTCTTCTATGAATCTCTCCGCGTCCATAGCCGCCATGCACCCGCTTCCCGCGGCCGTTATAGCCTGCTTATACCTTGTGTCCTGTATGTCCCCTGCCGCAAAAACGCCGGCAACGCTTGTTTCAGAGGTGCCGTTTTTTGTAATAAGGTAACCGTTATCGTCCATCTCAAGCTGTCCCCTGAAAATTCCGCTGTTAGGAGTATGCCCGATCGCTACGAACATACCCTGACATTCCTTCACGTAACCCTCCCCAGTTACGGCATCCTTTATCCGAACTCCCGTTACTCCGCTCTCTCTTGAACCCAGCACATCCTCTACAACGCCGTTCCAGATAAAACCTATTTTTTCGTTCTCCGTGGCCCGCTGCTGCATTATCACCGAGGCCCTGAGCTTATCGCGCCTGTGAATCACCGTGACTCGGGTGGCGAACTTGGTAAGAAAAATGGATTCCTCCATGGCGCTGTCACCTCCTCCCACAACCACAAGTTCCTTGTCCCTGAAGAAAAACCCGTCGCATGTGGCGCATGTGGAAACCCCGTAACCCAGAAGTCCGCGCTCGGAGGGCAGACCAAGCATCCTCGCCGTGGCACCTGAAGAAACAATGAACGTGGAGGCCAGTATCTGCTCATCTGCCGTTGATATGCGAAACGGCCTTTTCGAAAAATCGACCGAGATTACGGCCTTTTGCACACACTGCGCCCCGAAACGTTCCGACTGCTCCCTCATAAGATCCATAAGATCAGGACCCATGATTCCATTTGGAAACCCAGGGAAGTTCTCAACATCAGTGGTGGTGGTGAGCTGCCCGCCGGCCTCCGGACCTTCAAATACAAGCGGCTCGAGATTCGCCCGCGCCGCGTAAAGCGCCGCGGTGAGCCCCGCCGGGCCGGAACCCATGATGACCACCTTGTAACTCCCTTTTAGTTCTTTCACTCCGTACTCCTGCAATTTCTTTTTAGAATAGGGACTTTATACTACATTCAGGCAGTGGTTTTTCAAGAGATAAGATAAACGAAAGTGGCGGGCAAAACCCCGTCCGTACAGGCGCAGACGCTAATGGAATCCGCAAAGAAAACTCCGCTTTACGATAGACACGCGGCCCAAGGGGCCGTATTCGGCGAAACGGGCGGATTTTTCCTTCCAAAAAACTACGGTGACCCGCAAGGGGAAGCAAAAACCGTAAGAGAATCGGTGGGCATTATAGATATTTCAAGCAGGGGAAAGCTTACGCTTCGAGGAGCAGACCACATAAAATTCCTGCAGGGAATGCTTACAAACGACGTAAAGGAAAAAAACCCGGGGACAGGTGTCTACGCGGCAATACTCACCCCGAAGGGAAAAATGATTTCAGACATGAGAGTCTTTAAGAACCAAGACTCAGTCTACATGGACACAGAACCTGGCATGGGCGGTGACATAGCGCAGCTTCTTCGCAGATTCAAGCTTTCTTACAAGGCCGAGGTGCTTGACGTTACCGAAGATTACTGCGTTTTGCACGCGTGTGGTCCCGGTTGCGGGGAATTAATCAGCAAACGCCTCGGCATTAACATTGAACAGATGAACGAATACGACCACAAGGCTTTCGGTGAGGCAACTGTAATGAAACTTAACAGAACAGGAGAAACTGGTTTTGACGTTCTTTTTGAAAACCGCAGCGCCGAGAAAATCTGGAACCTCCTTTTGGAAAGCTCACCAGCTCCGGGACTTTCGGGACAGGATGCTCTTGAAATTCTACGGATCGAAGCCGGAATTCCCGTTTACGGAAAGGACATGGATATCTCCACCATACCCATTGAAGCCGGTATCTGGAACGCTCTTGATTTCGAAAAAGGATGTTATGTGGGGCAAGAAGTAATAGCAAGGATAAAATGGAGAGGAAGAGTTAACTGGCATCTGGCGTATTTCGCGGTACAGCAAGACGGCTGCGCATCACCCGGAGACATACTTTGGGTTAACGAAAAAAAAGTGGGGAGAATAACCTCCTCTGCATACTCTCCAACCCTCGGAAAAAATATCGCCATCGGCTATATAAGAAGGGAATTCCGCGATTTCCAGAGAGAACTAACCGTTGACGGAGAACAATGCGACGATAAAACTCCAACCACGGTAAAGATAATGGAAAAACCCCTTTATAAAGGCTTTGAATAGCTAAAAAAAAATGATATGTTTTAAAAGTTAAATAATATTTGATTATCACCTTGTCTGTTTTATAGATGCGTACGGCAAGCATTTCGGGTTTGGCCCAGTTTTAACTGAAAAAAAGAGGTAATTATAAAAAATGATATTCGACAAGCTTCTGGAACATTTTTCAAACGATCTGGCAATTGACCTCGGAACTGCAAACACCCTTGTATACCTCAAAGGCAAGGGCATAGTGTCTAACGAACCTTCTGTGGTAGCGGTACAGGATATTCCGGGACAAAGACCGAGACTCATTGCGGTGGGCAAGCAGGCCTGGGAGATGGTCGGAAGAACTCCGGGATCAATCAGAGCCATAAGGCCACTACGTGACGGGGTTATAGCGGATTTCGACGCGGCCCAGAGAATGATTGAGTACTTCATAAGAAAATCCAACGGCAACAAAAGAAGCTTCGTGCGCCCAAGAGTAGTAATATCGGTTCCCCTTGAGATTACCGAAGTAGAAAAAAGAGCCGTAAGAGAATCGGCCGAGGCGGCGGGAGCAAGGAAAGTCTATCTTATTGAGGAAACAATGTGCGCCGCCATGGGGTCCGGGATAGATGTGGACAAACCCTCGGGAAACATGGTGGTTGACATAGGAGGCGGCACCACGGGAATAGCCGTTATCGCCCTGTCCGGGATAGTTGTAAGCAGATCAATCAAAATTGGCGGAGACAGGATGGATGACGCTATACAGCAGTGGCTGAAAAAAAATCACAACATAATCATCGGATATAGAACAGCCGAAGAGCTTAAGAAGAAATTCTCCTCATACCCGGATATAAACCCCAACAGAAAGATGCAAATGAAGGTAACTGGAAGAAACAACATTTCTGGAGTTCCTTCAATGCTTTCCATTGATATAGAAGAGATTGAAGAGGCAGTAGAAGAGACTGTAAACCAAATAGTTGAGGCAATACTGCAGACTCTGGAAAGAACCCCGCCGGAGTTGTCCGCGGATATCTTTGAATCGGGAATAACGCTCGCCGGAGGCGGTTCGCTTCTCAAAGGGCTGCGCAACCGTATCGAGCAAAAAACCGGCATCAAGATAAAAAGAGCTGAGCAGCCCCTTGATTGCGTCGTTATGGGTTCTGGGAAAGCTCTTGAAAATATAGACCTTCTCAACTCCGTCGCCCTATAGAAGATATAGGAACCGGGTGCACCAGATAAAGTTTAATGGCGTCTTTATTGCTGAATTTGCCTTGGTAATTCGCCTTTACTTGAAACTTGAGTCGTTTTGTGTTACAAGATTAACCTGATAAGTTTTTGTATTTCGTAAGTTCTTGCGACGGCTGTAATTATAGAGTGGAACCTTAATTATAGTATGGTCGGTGATTTTCCCCGCTGTGGGAATTAAGGCTAGGCATTTCCCACCGGAAGGGAGCTTAATGAGGAAACTTTTTAGTAAGAACCAACTGTTTCTGTCCTTTGTCCTCGTAATTGCGTTAATTCATCTGCTACCTGTCGCTTTTGATCTGGCAAAGAGAGAAACCAACTACACCACAAAGCTAATGCTTAGCATTAACCATGGTTCCGGTGCCTCCGCAAACTATCTCAGGGATGGCATGAGGCACTATTGGGATCATTATATTGATCTTGTGGATACAAGCATTGAAAACTCCCGTCTCAAGGCGCAACTACAGGAAATGGAAGCTCAGGAGCTGATGCTAACGGAAATAAGGCTTGAGAATGAAAGGCTAAGGAGCCTTCTTAACTATAAAAAATCTTTTGAGGGAGAAGTGGTGGGAGCGAAAGTTATAGGGAGCAGCCCTTCAGTTGTAGGCCCCGGCTTCCTTATAATAGACAAAGGATTGTCTTCCGGAATAAAGAAGGGGTTTCCGGTGCTGAATAACATCAGGGCTATCGGAACCGTACACTCGGTAAGTGAAAAAACCTCCATGGTAATGCTGATGACAAACCCCTCAAGCGTAGCTGACGCGATTGTACAAAGGAGTCGCGCGCGGGGCATAGTAACCGGAGCAGGAAACCATTATGTTATGAAGTACATTGAGCAAGAAGACGATATTACAACCGGAGACAAGATCATATCATCCGGAAAAGACAATGTTTTCCCGAAAAATATTGTTATAGGAACCGTAATAAGAGTTGAGCAGGACAGAGGACTTCAAAGAGCCATAATAAAACCGGAAATCGATGTGAGCAGGGTTGAAGAGGTGCTCATACATCTTAATTAGCACTCTATTAACACTCTGCCGGCTGGATCCAGTTGGAATAAAATGAGAATAAACTTCTCTTTTTTTTTCTACCTGTTTTGCTCCTTTTTCTTCATTATTATCCAGACATCAGTCATCCCTACGTCTTCTCTGGGCAAATTCACCCCTGATCTTAATCTGATCATAATAATCTGCCTGGCAGTCAGAACCGAAATACCTTATCTGTTCACACTTGCCGTGCTAAACGGGTTTTTAATGGACGTTTTTTCGGCCGGAACTTGGGGGCTTCATACGGTTACCAGATTCGCTGTGTTTCTGGCGCTGCGAGTGAGCGTGCACAACCTTAATTATGACCGCAACCATCCCTTTTTCCTGTCTCTGGCGCTTTTTATGGGGACCTTGTTTATGCACTTGCTGCTAATGGTGCTGGCTCTGTTGAAGCAGGACAGTGGACAAGCGGCATTTCTCAGTGTTGAGCTAGCATTCTATCAGGCTATTATTAACACAGGCATTGGTGTTCCAATGATAATGCTTCTGAGAAGACTGGATGGACTTACTAAAAAATAGACTAATAATAGCTTTTTCTTTGCCTATGCTGGTTTTTGCTATCTTCTCGGCAAGGCTGTTTTACCTCCAAATATACAAGGGTGAAGAATACAGAGATTTTTCGGAAAGAAACGTCCTGAGGGTCCTTGAACTTCCTGCACCCCGAGGGCGCATTTTTGACAGAAACGGCGAGAAAATCCTTTATAACAAACCGTCTTTTAACATACGAGTATTTCCGAAAGAAATAACCGATGTCGAGAAACTCGCGGAAAAGCTCGCGGAGGTAATAAACATTCCCGAGGAAGAACTTCTGAAAAAACTTCGCACAATAGCAAGCCTGAAGAGTTTCTACCCCGTTACAATCGCCAAGGAAATAAGCAGAGAAGAACTCCTTCTGGTTGAAAAAAACAAAGAAGCGTTAAAAGGCATATTTCTGGAATTGGGACACAAGAGGTTCTATCCACATGGAGAAGCTGCCGCTGTACTTCTGGGATACACAGGAATCGCCAATGCGGAAGAAATAAAAGCCCGCCGTCGGATCAAGGCGGGAAACCAAATCGGAAAGATGGGTGTGGAAAAGGTTTTTGACAACGAACTCAGAGGAATAAACGGTCTTAAATACATCATGGTAGATGCACACGGAAAGGTGCTCTCCGACTCTCTCTCTGTATTACCGCCGACGCGCAGGAATAAAGAAATGATCCAAGGAAAAGACCTCCATCTCACCATTGACGCTGAATTGCAGAAGGTCGCCAATGACGCTTTGGGTGATGAGAAAGGGGCTGTAGTCGCAATGGACGTAAGGAATGGAGAAATCCTAGCAATGGTAAGCCGTCCGTCTTATCGCCCCGAACATATATCAAAAGGATTTTCAGCGGAGAAGTCAAAAAAGAGAAAAGACTCTTTTTCCCTTCTGAACCGCTCAACCCAGGGAACCTATCCGCCTGGATCAGTGCTCAAAATAATCACGGCTTTTGCATTGTTAGAGGAAAAAACAGCTAATCCGAAGTCGTCCGTATACTGCCCGGGTTATCATTTAATAAACGGAAAACGTTTTAACTGCTGGCGTAAAGAAGGTCACGGACATATGAACCTCCACAGAGCAATTGTGGAATCGTGTGACGTATACTTTTACAAACTCTCCTTGGAACTCGGTGTCGACGGACTTTACCCGTACCTGAAGAAGTTCGGATTGGGGGAAAGAACCGGAATAGTCCTGCCCGAGAAACGGGGAGTGAGTCCATCCAAGGCATGGAAAAGAAAACACTTAAAAGAACCTTGGTACGCCGGTGAAACCGCAATGTTGGCAATAGGACAGGGATACGTGACCGCAACTCCTCTTCAGATAAATGTTATGACCACCGCAATAGCGAACGGAGGCAGTATCGTCAGACCGAAGATAGTAAAAGCAGACGAAAAAATACCGCCACGGATAACCGGTGTGGTTCAGAACCTTGACAGGAAGTCAGTATCTTTTCTGAAAAAAGCACTGCATGATGTCGTAAACGCACACCGGGGTACCGGGATTTACGCAAGATCAAAAATCACACCCATCTCGGGCAAAACCGGAACAGCACAGGTTGTCTCGGCGCAAGTTGAGTCAACTAAAAAACGGTTCAAGGACCACGCCTGGTTCACCTCTTACGCGCCGTCGGATTCAGCGGAGATATCCGTAACCGTTCTTGTTGAAAACGGGGGCAGTGGAAGCGTGGCAGCAGCTCCGATAGCAAAAAAAATCATTGAAACCTATTTCAGACTTAAGAAGGAACGAAATGAGACTTGAGTTGCCAAATCTGAGTAAATCCTCCTGGATATTGCTGCTGACTACTTTGTTGTGCGTGGCAGGACTTGCTAATCTCTACAGCATCTCTCAATTGACCGGCTTGGGCGCATTTAAGAAACAACTCATATGGGTCCTGACGGGACTGGTAACGATGGCAGCCATAAGCCGCTTAAGACCTCTGACGCTGAAAAGGCACTCGCTCGCCTTCTACTTGCTTTTCCTTGTGCTGTTGGTATTGATTTTCGTGTTCGGAAAAACGGTATCGGGATCCAAAAGCTGGTTCCAGATAGGCCCTGCATCTATTCAGCCCTCCGAATTTATTAAAATCGGGATAATAATGGTGCTTGCCAATTACTACGCAAATGAGGTGGTCGCAAAGGAAAATTACAGTTCAGTAGATCTTCTTAAACCTATAGCTTTTCTGTTTATCCCGACTGTGGCGGTCATTGCTCAGCCCGATATGGGAACTGCGCTAACCATACTTCTTATAGGTTCAAGCATTATTCTGTTTCTGGGAATCAGCAGAAATACTCTGCTGAAAATAATAATCGTAGCATTGATATCCGTTGTGCCGATCTGGCATCTTCTGATCAAGGATTACCAGAAGGAAAGGATATATTCCTTTATTGACACTTCCTCCGACCCTTTTGGGATAAGCTACAACTCGATTCAGTCCCAGATTGCGATAGGTTCCGGCATGGGTTATGGAAAAGGTTTTTCTCTCGGTTCACAGTCCAACTTGAATTTTCTTCCCGCACACCATACGGATTTCGCATTTTCTGTAATTGCCGAAGAGTGGGGATTTCGCGGTTCGGTGTTCATCCTCCTTCTGTATTTCTCGATAATTCTTTTTATTCTCAGCATCGCAACATCCCTAGAAGATCGCTTTGCGATGACCGCATGCTTTGGAATCGCGGCGATGTTTTTCTGGCACGCCGTGATAAACATCGCTATGGTTACGGGGCTTATGCCGATCATCGGCACTCCTCTTTTTTTCATCAGTTACGGCGGTTCCTCAACCCTGACGGCCTTCATAGGAATCGGCATCGTTCTTTGCCTGAGAAGAAAATAAATAGAGTTCGAGAGTCCAAACAAGCGCAAAGCAAACGAATTCTTGACAGAGAATTAACATCGGATACAATCTACGCCGATTTCGGGCAGGGAAAGGGTAAAACTCTCTTCTCTTAGGCTTTAAAACATTTTTCATTTAAAAAACAGCCAGAAAACGGTTCCTTTCATGCGGAGGTTTTTCTTTTTTCTCAGTGTTATGTTTATCTCAAGCACTCTTCCGGTTCTTTATACATCAGACGCTCACGCACTTTCGAACGTAAAGGATGTAGAAGAAATCGGTTTTGACGAAAAACTTGCGTCCGCCATCGATCTTGACACGGAATTTCGCGGGGAAAATGGAGAAACAGTAAGTATCTCTTCTTTTTTCGGACAAAAAAAACCGGTAGTTCTAAGTCTTGCCTATTTCACATGCCCAAGACTCTGCCTTCTTGCGACGGACGGAGTTCTCGAAGCTATAAACCAGTTGGATTCCTTCAGACCGGGCAAGGACTACACCGTAGTTACCGTGAGTTTTGACCCCGAGGAATCTCCCGATGTTATTGGCGCGAAGGCCGCAAGATACAAAAAAGCACTTGCAGGCGGGGAGGAGGAAGCCAGAGACTGGCACTTTCTCACAGCGACGGCGGAAAACATACTTAGGCTTACTGATTCAGTGGGATTCCGCTTCAAGAAAGACGGTGAGGAGTTCGCTCATGCTTCAGGAATAGTCATACTCACGCCGGAGGGGAAAATTTCGCGATACCTCTACGGAATTCAGCACGACCCCCGTAATTTCAAGTTATCGCTGATAGAGGCTTCAGAGGGGAAAATAGGTTCCTCAAAGCTGCTTAATAAAGTGCTTATGTTTTGTTATCAGTTTGACCCTGTCGGAAAGAGATACGCACTAGCTGCCCTTAATGTCGTCAAGGCGGGAGGAATGGTAACCCTCACGGTTCTCGTAGCGTTTCTCTGCTTCATGTGGAAAAGAGAAAGGAAAATCTTTTAATCATTTGCGGAGGTTGTAAATCATAAATGTCCACCTGGATACCGGAATCGGCTTCTAATCTCGCCGCAAGTGTTGATAACTTAACTCTGTTCATAACAATCGTATCAGTATTTTTCTTTGTCCTGATTTCCGCGGTACTCGTTGGTTTTGCAATCAAGTACAGGAGAAAAAGCGAGGACCAGGAAACCGCTTACATAACTCACAACCAACTCATTGAAACTATCTGGACTATAATCCCTACAATACTTCTTATGGTTATCTTTGTGTGGGGATGGATAGCCTTCAAGGAACTTCGCAATCCGCCCGCAGAAGCGATTGAAGTTAACGTTGTGGCAAGGCAGTGGCTTTGGGAATTTGAGTATTTCACCGGGAAAAAATCTCTGAACGAACTGTTCGTGCAGCAGAACAAACCCGTAAGACTCATAATGAGGTCAGAAGACGTTATTCACAGTTTCTTCGTTCCGCAGTTCCGGGTAAAGCAGGACATTCTTCCGGGCAGCTACACACAGCTTTGGTTCACCCCGACCAAGGTCGGAACCTTCGACCTTCTATGTGCGGAATACTGCGGTTCCGGGCACTCGAAAATGCTTGCGAAAGTAAATGTGCTGAGTCCTGAATCATTCGCAAGATGGGAAAAAAGAGACGAGTTTGAAGACGGAGCCGCCGTGGCGGCAATCAGCGCATCTCCTGCTGAGAGAGGAAAAGATCTGTATTCCCAGAGAGGTTGTCTTGCCTGTCACAGCATAGACGGCAAAGAGGTTATAGGACCTACTTTCAAAAACCTTTACGGAAGAACGGAAACTCTTGAAGATAGTTCCTCGGTTCTTGTGGATGAGAACTACCTCAGGGAATCGATTTATGAACCTCAGGCGAAAATGGTAAAGGGCTATCCGCCCAGCATGCCCTCATTCAAGGGTATATTGCCTGAGGAGGAAGTAACCGCTCTTATCGAGTATATAAAAACGTTAAAGTAGGAGACATCAAAGGAGAAAAAGATGGCAAACGGAGTCATGACGCAAACCCAGCATATATCGTTTTTAGCTGAAAAAGGTTTTAAGTCGTGGATTTTAACAACGGATCACAAGCGCATCGGGATCCTTTACCTCATTACAATCTCGTTTTTCTTCATGATCGCCGGTCTAGCGGCTCTTGGAATGAGATACGAGCTTATGACTCCAGAGCTTGACTTTTTCAGAACTCCGACGGAGTACAACGTAGCGTTCACTCTTCATGGCTCCCTCATGGTTTTCTTTTTTATCGTTCCTGGGATAGCGGCGAGCTTCGGCAATTTTCTGATACCGCTTATGATCGGGGCCAGGGACGTGGCATTTCCCAGAATCAACCTGCTGAGTTTCTGGATATATCTTGTCGGAACGGCAATACTGCTTTCCGCACTTTTGCAGCCGGCCGATACGGGCTGGACATTTTACACTCCCTACAGCATTCAGACGGGGGCCAAGGTAATACTGATAACTCTGGGGGTCTTCGTGCTCGGATTCTCGTCGATTCTCACCGGAATGAATTTCATAGTGACAATACACAAGCTCCGGGCACCCGGAATGACCTGGGCTAGGCTGCCGCTTTTCATATGGGCTTCCTACGCAACCGCAATACTGCAGTTGCTCGCAACGCCGGTTGTGGGAATCACACTTCTTCTGCTGATAGCGGAGAGGACTTTTGACATAGGCTTTTTCGATCCGGCCAAGGGAGGAGACCCGATACTTTTCCAGAACTTCTTCTGGTTTTATTCCCACCCAGCTGTCTACATAATGGTTATTCCGGCCTTTGGAATCATCTCGGAGATAATCCCTGTTTTCGCCAGAAAGCCCATTTTCGGATACAAGGCAATCGCGTATTCAAGCTTCGCAATAGCCATAATAAGCTTTTTTGTCTGGCTGCATCACATGTTCGTAAGCGGCATATCGGAAACGGCAGCGGCGATATTTTCCTTTCTGACGATGCTGGTAGCCATTCCAACAGCCATAAAGGTCTTTAACTGGACCGCCACACTGTACAAGGGGTCAATAGAGTTTCACTCGTCGATGCTCTACGCAATGTCATTCATAGTCCTTTTCACGGTTGGAGGGCTGACCGGGGTTTATCTGGGAGCTTTGGCGGTTGACGTACACCTGCACGACACTTACTTCATAGTAGCTCACATGCATTACGTCATGATAGGAGGAACGGTGATGGGATTTTTTGGTGCCCTTCACTTCTGGTACCAGAAATGGTTCGGAAAGGTATTCAACGAACTGATTGCGAAATTCGCGTGGCTCCTTACTTTCATAGGATTCAACGTAACGTTTTTCCCGCAGTTTTTCATGGGATATCAGGGAATGCCCAGAAGATACGCGACCTACCCTGTCGAGTACGTATCCTATCATTCGCTTTCAACTTACGGATCATGGATACTCGGGCTCGGGATTTTAATAATGACTGTGAACCTGCTTTTACCGCTTATGAGAAAAGGGCAGCCCGAATCGTCAAATCCCTACGGTTCCCTGTCTCTTGAGTGGCAGGTTCCTTCCCCGCCACCCCATGAGAACTTTAAGGAAATACCAACTGTAACTGACTGGACTTACGCTTACGGAAAAAAATAGATCGGAGGCTAACGCAAAAAATGAGTAGTACAGCTGAACACGCTGAAAGCCACGCGCACGGACATGGGCTCGGGGATACCGTAACGCACAACGCGGCGAAATTCGGGATGTGGCTTTTCCTCGGAACGGAAATTCTTCTTTTCGGGGGACTTTTCGCGGCGTACGCGCTTTTCAGGGCCAAGTACCCGGATCTTTTTCACGAGTCCCACAAGGAACTCGATGTTACTCTGGGTGCCACAAACACCATAGTGCTCATCTTCAGCAGTTTCACCATGGCTTTGGCAGTATCAGCCTCGCAGAAAAGAAACAGAAAATGGCTTATAATACTCCTTGCTGTAACCTTTATATGCGGAGCGGCTTTCACGGTAAACAAATATTTTGAGTACAGCGCCAAGTTCCATCATCATATATTCCCCGAAACGAACATATTCTTCGCCCTTTACTTCATGATGACCGGACTCCACATGATCCACGTGTTTGTCGGAATGGGTATAATTCTGGCCCTGATAATAATGGCCAGACAGGGAAGATTCGCAGAAGGAAGAAGGTATACACCGGTTGAGGTCGGAGGGCTTTACTGGCATCTGGTTGACCTGATCTGGATATATCTGTTTCCGCTGTTGTATTTAATCGGGTAACCGGAGAAATAAAATGAGCGCACACAACCACACTGAAGAACATCACACGGGTCTGCGGGTATACGTCGCGGTATGTCTGGCACTGTTCGTTCTTACGGGAATCACAGTGTATACCGCGGGATTTGATTTCGGCGATCTCAACATAGTCATCGCCATGGTGATAGCATCGATAAAGGCATCAATTGTCGCTCTTTATTTCATGCATCTAAAATTTGAGGACAGGCTCATATGGATATACGCTCTTTACCCGCTGTTTCTGCTTTTCCTTCTTATCGGCTTCACCCTAATGGAAACCTTCACAAGGGTGCCGGTAATAAAGTAGTCATACAAAAACAGGCATGCTTGCAAAGACCGCTCTAGCACTTCTGTTCATACTTCTTATATGGGGAAATGCGGTATCGGGACTCAAGGCAGGACTAGCCTGTCCCGACTGGCCGCTTTGTCACGGCCAGGTAATCCCGCCTTTCAGATGGGATATCTACGTCGAATTCTCCCATCGCGTAATAGGTGGCATAACGTCCGTAGTGCTTTTTATCTTATGTTACAGAAGATTTCGCACGTACAAAAAGAATTACAGGATACTTCCACTGCTGGTAGCAACTCTTCTTTTATTTCAAATAGTGCTCGGGGGGATAGTGGTTCTTGCCAAACTTCCCGTGAACCTCACGACGATTCATTTCACAAACGCTATCATAATCTTTTCGATTACTTTTTATCTGGTCTACTTCGACGGTGTCAGGAGAAGGCCCGATTTCCGTTTTTCAGGACCAGCCGGGCTTTTTTTCGCGCTTTTTCTGCTTGTATTTATCCAAGCCTCTCTGGGAGCTTACGTAAGGCATCTGGAAGCGGGACTCGCGTGCCCTGATTTTCCCACCTGCCTAGGCTATTGGATCCCGCCTGAACTTTCGGGGAAGGTGCTGGCGCACTTTATGCACAGGTCGGTTGCTTACCTGCTCACGGCGGTATTTATCTGCGTACTGTTTCTCTCCAGAAGATCCCAAACACTTAAAGAAGCTCGAAAAAACATGTCCTGGGCGGTTACCCTCCTTTTTTTACAGATCGGACTTGGAATTCTGGTTGTAACCTCAAAACTTACTTTTTACGTTACCGCACTTCATCTCTCAATCGGTCTTCTGATACTTTCCCTCTGCCTTCTCACCTGGTTCAGTTATATAAGTAAGAACACTGTCGCCCAAAAAACACGCTAACAATGAATGAAATGGAGAAAAAATCTATGGGGACCATGGCGGTTTCCGCCATTATTCTCTCCAAGCCCGGAATAATAATAAGCGTGGCATTTACAGGCCTTGCCGGGATGGTGGTAGCCAACCGCGCCCTTCCCTCCGGACAGGCGGTTTTTCTTTGCGTCATCTCCCTTCTTCTAAGCGCCGGAGGAGCAGCAATTCTGAACAACCTGCTCGACAAGAAAATTGACAGACAAATGACTCGCCTCAACAAAAGGGTGGAAGCCCTGAGGACTCTCGGAGACCGAAACGCTTGGGTAATCTCAATACTGATGATGGTCGTGGCTCTTGCTGTTTCGTTTTCTTATTTTAATTACGTAAACACGGCGCTTATTCTCCTCGCAATTCTTAGCTACACGCTCATTTACACCCTGTTTCTCAAAAGAACTTCCCCTTTCGGCACCATCCTCGGGGGAATCCCGGGCGCCCTTCCGGTGCTCATAGGGTACACCGCCATAAAACCCGTTCTGCAATTCGACGCGATAATCGTATTTGTATTCATGATGCTCTGGCAGCCTCCCCACTTCTGGGTGCTCGCCCAGAAATACAGGAAGGATTATGAAAAAGCCGGGATAAACGTCCTCCCGGTCGCTCTGGGCACAAAGTACACGAACATGCTGATACTTATCTATTCCCTTTCCCTGATACCCCTGACTTTCATACTTTGGCTTACGGGAACAAACACCGTCTATTTCGCGGCTTTCGCGGCAATATGCGGGATATATTTTAATTACTTGGTAGTAAAGAGTGTCTTCGGCAACCGTGGTTACGGAAAGGCTTTCTCAGCCTCTATCATCTACATGCTTCTCATAATGCTCGGCATAGTGGTTGACATACTGGTTAAGTCTCTGTCCCCCGTGGAGAGAGTCATCGGGAATTTTCTGTAGCAACCGAAGGCAGAAGCTCTTTGAGTTCCTCAAGCGGCCGTGAGAGGGTAAGGATCGCCTCTTTCCAGAAATCTTTACTCGTTATATCGTCCCCGATGGATCTTTTCACGGCCCCCTCTGCGTCGTCTGAACCGGTGAGCGCGAGAAATTCTTCGTAAACGGGAATAAACTCTTCCCCATGCTGTTCGAATTTCTCGAAAAGCGCCCTGCTCAGCAGGTAGCCGAAGGTATAGGGGAAATTATAGAAACTGACGCCGGTTATGTAGAAATGAAGCTTTGACGCCCAGAAAAACGGATCGTATTCCAAGAGCACGTCTCCAAAAATTTCCTTCTGGCTCTCAGTCATAAGTTCCTTTAGCTCGCTCACGGTCAGTTCCCCTTCGGCGCGCCGCTCGTAGAGCTTTTTCTCAAACTCATACCTGACGGGGATGTCCAGAAGATATATGGCCCCGTGATTTACTTCCGCGTCCCTAACAAGCACTTTCTCTTCAACGCTTGTTGAAGGGTCGCGCAGCAGTCCATCGGCAAGCAGCATTTCCCCGAAAGTCGAAGCGGTTTCGGCAAGCGTCATAGGATAAAACTGAGCGTAGGAACGCAGGTCTCTCATCACGTGAGAATGGAAGGCATGGCCCGCCTCGTGAGCAAGGGTAAGTATATCGCCCACCCCGGCGTTATAAGTCATGAATATCCTTGACTCTCCGGTAAGAAGAGAGCCCGTGCAGAAACCTCCGGGCCTTTTCCCATCCCTTACTTCCCAGTCTATCCATTCACTTCGGCATACATGCTCAAAAAACTTACCGAGGCGCGGATAAGCTGCGGAAAAAGAATCAGAAACCATGGATTTCGCTCCGCTCCAGTTGACCACACCTGTTTTCCCCAGATTCATAGGAGCGCCCAGATCGTACCAGGACACCCCATCAAGCCCAAGTGTCTCGGCCTTAAGTCTCAGGATGCTTCTTGGAAGCTCGACTGTTTCCCGTATAGCCTCCATCATTGAATCCAGAGTCTGTCTCGAGATCGCCGCGTCAAAAAGCGCGACATCGAGAAAATGATCAATCTCTCTGTGCCTGTAAAGCGTATGCCTGGTTCCAGATATGGCGTTTATGGCCCCCGCGGCTATGTCTTCAAAGTCCTCCCAGGCTGCGTTGCCGCCAGAAAAAGCAGCTTTCCTTATCTCCCTCTGAGGACTTTCCATAAGCGACCTTCTCTGGGACATGGGAAGCCTTTTTTTCGTGCCGTCGGGGTAAACCATCTCAAACGTCATCTTGGAAGAGACGGTATCGTAGATCCTCCCCCATGCGCTTATTCCGTCAACTCCCAGTTCTGAAGCCAGAATTTCCTTCGGAGCGGACATGGTGAACTTGGAATCTCGCCAGACGCGCCTTACGTAATAGGAAGCCGACTCAATATCCGGAAAAGAAACAAATTCGGAAAGCAAATCTTCGTCAGCATCCCGAAGCGCTCTTTGCAGCTGAACTTTAAGTTTCTCGAGATCCGAGCCGAGAAGGGAAATCACCGCTTCCTCGCGCAGGTAATCCTCCCGGTTAGAATCCGAAGCAGAGAGGCATCCCACATAAGAACGTATATGAGAATATCCGCTTATAAGTTTCTCCGTTTCCAGAAAAACATCCTTCCAGAACTCAAGGTTTTCTCTGCAAAGAGGTTCAGAAGCCGAGGCCTTCCCATCGAGACTTTTTATGCCGCCGGAGAGGGTTACTTTGAATTCTTTATACTCAGACCCCTGAAATTCGGGGAAATAAGAAGTTAGATCCCAGTTCATATCGGTGTTTTTTACAATTTGATCCACAGCGAGATTCCCGCCGTAACAGCTTCTTTAGACCACAAAGAATACAACAGAATTTCTTAATTGGAATAAATCGATTTTTTACCAAGGGCGTTTTTGGAGCCCATCCTGTTAATCTACGGGAGAACAGAGCATTTGACATTACCACTGACGTATATATTTTAACCCCCGGAAGAATGAAAAAAGCTTATCTTGCACTTGAAGGCGGTAAAGTATTTGAAGGCACAAGTTTTGGAGCCCAGGGGGAGGTAACCGGAGAAGTCGTTTTCAATACCTCTTTAACGGGTTACCAGGAAATACTCACGGATCCTTCTTATAACGGTCAGATTATCGTAATGACCTACCCCGAAATAGGCAACTACGGAATCAACCCTGAAGATTTCGAGTCTGAAAAACCTCATCTAAGCGGTCTTGTCGTAAAGGAATACTGGGACTATCCAAGCAACTGGAGATCAAGGGAGAGCTTAGGCAACTTCCTCTCAAGGCATGGAATACCCGGCATACAGGGAATTGATACAAGGGAACTTACAAGGACCATTAGAACCAGCGGAGCTATGAAGGGGATTATCTCAACTGCTGAGACAAACCCAGAGATTCTGGCCGGAAAAATCGAATCTTCGCCGGTTATAATCGGACGCGACCTCGTCACAGAAGTAAGCTGCGTGCAGCCTTACGCGTGGGAGGAAGGAACGGGAAAGTGGCATTACGGCAGGGACATTGACCCCGAACTCTCTAAAAGATTCAGAGTCGCTGTCTATGATTTCGGAATAAAGAGAAACATTCTCAGAGAACTTTACGATCTTGGATGCGACACGACGGTTTTTCCATCAAAGACGGACCCGCAGGACATGCTGGATTTCGACCCCGACGGCATTTTTCTCTCGAATGGACCCGGGGATCCAGCCGCGGTGAAATACGCTTCTAAAAATGTAAGGAAGCTCATCGGGAAAAAACCAGTTTTCGGAATCTGTCTTGGACACCAGATTCTGAGTCTGGCCCTCGGGGGAAAGACCTTCAAACTTAAATTCGGGCACCGCGGAGGAAACCAGCCGGTTAAGAATCTTGAGACCGGAAAGGTAGAGATAACTTCCCAGAATCACGGCTTTGCCGTGGACCCCGATTCGCTTAAAAGCAATGTCGCTATCTCCCATATAAACTTGAACGATCAGACGGTTGAAGGGCTAAAACACAAGGAGTATCCCCTCTCCTGCGTCCAGTATCACCCCGAAGCCTCACCCGGGCCGCATGATTCCTCCTATCTTTTCAGAGACTTCATCGAGATGATGGAAAATTTTTCAGCGTAAGCACTCAGCGTGCGTATTCGTTTAGGGAACGATAGATACTCGGTATTCGAAGATTCAATAGAGTCTGTAAGTTTAATCTTCTGAATCCGATTCTTTCGTCACTCTCCGATGAGATTCTCGGGACGAAATCAACACGCGGTTGATGATAGTCGACGGGTGTTCATCGCCTTCCAACCCGAAACCTTTAGATTCAAGTTCCCGCGAGACGCGCTCGTTGTGTTCCCAGAATTCATTCTCAAGCCGCCTGTCCTCTTCCGGGTCGTCTGAAACTCTGCGCATGCTGCGATATGAATTCAGACCCTTGGAACTGCCGTCGGCATACAGACAGACATGCCTGTCGTTTGTCATGCGATGAGACGCGTAGTAATCAAGATAGTCGCCGGCTTCATCTCTACCAAACAGATACCAGACAGTCCACCCGCCCTTGACTATCTTGCCCCGTTGTTGATTTTCGATCGCCTCTTTTGGAAGCTCAATACTCCATGTTTCAAAAGATCTATTGAAATTCACAATATGCTGGTCCACAGAACCGCTCATCTAGCTTTTTTCCTTGCGTATTATCCCATTTCTTCTCTTTCCAGATGTGGCTCAAGAAATTCTATTACCCGCAATGTAAGTTCCGCTTTCTTATCAAGCCCCTCGAATCTTTCCTCTTTCATTTTTGTGTTGAGCAACTCATACAGATGATCATATATATCCGAAGGGGTTTTTATCTTTTGTTCCTGCATATTATTTTCCTCCCTACAGCAATATGAGTAACCGATCAGACCTTGTCCGTCACATGCCTGCATTAGCGGAAACCTTTTTTGCAAACACGTTATCCAGCCAAATGCACGCTGCCGAGCATCCAGCAGTGACTTATCCGCACACATCCTTTTTGAGCGAAGCGACATATTTATCTACAAGTCTCGTAGGCTCGGGAACCCTAAAACCGCGTGAGCACTCAAGGGCAACCATAACGGCGGTATAGAGGTCAGTTCTGTTCCCAATAGACACGAAAACCGGTTTGACCCCGTCTCTGGTTCTCAAAGCAGCGCCAATGACCTCACGGTCCTTACCTCTTATTAACTCTCTTTCACCCTTCCTGGGACCCGGTTCACTGAAAGCCCCGTAAAGACATTTTTTCGCGACACCTATTACCGGAATATCGAGTAGAACCCCGACATGACAGGCAAGTCCAAAGCCTCTTGGATGAGCAAGCCCGTGTCCATCTACCATGATCATGTCACAGCGCTCATGAAGCTCACCGAAGGTCCTTATGACGCAAGGAGCCTCCCTGAACCCCAGAAGCCCAGGAACATAGGGAAATACCTCATCCGAGACAGTCCACACTCTCTCGATCTCTTCCAGCCTAGGGTAGGAAAAAAGAATCATTCCGCAGACAAGCTTTTTTTCCTTAACGCAGATAGCGATATCGGTGCCGGCAATCGTGCTAATAGGCTTCGGGTCAGGGGTTTGTACAACCCTTCGGGAAAGCTCTTTCTGAATACGAAAAGCTTCTTTCACGGGAGGAGACTTTGCGGAATAAAGTATTTCAAGGTCTTTTATCAAGTCGCCTTTGTGGTGCATGGAAACAGAATACCCGCACTAAAGCTGACAGTGGGCACAAGCACGACCTATAGGTATTTGCTTACCTGACTTTTCACAGTAACTGCAACCGTATTTGCCGTAGAACCACAGCGCGGGATCAAGCGCCGCACTTGTTCCTGCGATCCTTTGTGGTCCCCCTATATCAGTCTTGGCAACCGCGTTGCGGCAGGCATCTTGAATTATTGGCTTAGCTTCCGAAAACTTAAGTCCTCGAGTGTCCGCGATTCCCAGATTCTCCGTCGCGCGACGAACCTGAACATCGACCGCTACCGGAACTTTTTCTATACGCTCTATCTCAGCTCCACCGGGGTCCGCCATGATCCGAACCCACATCGGTCCTATTTTCGGACCGCGAAGAGATGGGAATTTAGACCTGCTCATGCCATCCCTGCTCTTTAGCGCCTTGAGCAATTCCTCCGCGTCCCCGAGTCCACAATCTATTACGCGGCGTATGGGACTATCCTCTGAAGTTAAGCTGGTAGAAATAACATGCCAAGCTTTTGAGTCGGGTCCGTGGCGCTGGCTCACCCTGCTCTTACACAAGTATCCCTTGAGCTTGTCTGGGTGAATCTTTGTTACCTCGGCAGGCTCGAAAAGCTCTGGACGCGATCTAAACAGGTCCGCCGCGTTCCGCCACAAACTATTTGAGTCTCGCGCGCGGTCCATTGCCGAAACGAAAGTCAGGAACAGGCGAACAGTACGGTCGGGCTTACCGGAAGCACGCATTTCCTCAACAAATTTTACCTCCGGCATTTGCGACCATGGCTCGTAAGATTCTATTCCCCTCTCAGACAGATTAAGTTCACCGTCGTAGAAGCCGCTGGCAATCATTTTGATAACTATTTGTGCTCTATTAGACATTTGACGGAACTCTTGTACTCAATTGTAACCCTATTCCCAGTGACTTTGAGGAAAACGGCTATGTCTGGTTAGAATAAAATATACGAAAACATGTTTGGCAAAAGTTTCAGAAAGCAAAAAATACGGACTCCAGAAGTCGAGATAAACACTGCTTGGGGAGGAGAAGGAAAACCCCTTCTTCTCCTCCACGGCTACCCGCAGACGCATGTTATGTGGCATGAGGTAGCACGCTCGCTCACCTCGAACTTTCTGGTCGTGTGTCCCGATCTTCGGGGTTATGGAGACAGCTCCAAGCCTGCAGGGAAAAAAGATCATTCGAATTATTCAAAAAGAGCCATGGCCTCGGACATGGTCTCCGTGATGGAGGATTTAGGGTTTGATGAGTTCTACGTTGCGGGACACGACAGGGGAGCCAGGGTGCTCCACCGCATGTGCCTTGATTACCCTGAGAAAGTGCTCAAGGCCTGCGTCATGGATATAGCCCCTACCCATCACATGTTCCAGACCGCGGACAAGCATTTCGCCACGGGCTATTATCACTGGTTTTTTCTTATCCAGCCCGAAGGACTTCCGGAAAAGATGATAGGGGCGGACCCGGAGTACTATCTTCTTGAAAAACTCAGACGCTGGAGCGCTCCCGGGGCAAAGTTTCATCCCGAGGCCGTAAAAGAGTATGTGCGCTGTTTCAGCGACCCGCGCTCAATTCATGCAAGCTGTGAAGACTACAGGGCCGCGGCCTCAATAGATATTGTTCACGACGAAGAAGATATGAACGCTAAAATAACGTGTCCGCTTCTTGCTCTCTGGGGAAAAAGGGGGTTCATTCACAGAACCTACGACGTGCTTGAGGTATGGAGAAAAAAAGCGCGGAACGTCTCGGGGAAACCGATTGACTGCGGCCATTTTCTCCCGGAAGAAAAACCGCGGGAAACTTCAGCGGAACTGTTATCGTTTTTCGGGTAATGAAATTTGTTGAGACCAATTAGGCTAAGATTGCCTTGGCAAGCAAGAATCTGGGCCGTGATGTTGTCCGCCAACACTATTTTGTATAGATTATCCCCATGTCAAAAATGCTTTTTGTAATGGATCCGATTGAATCCATAAACATAAACAAGGATACAACCTTCGTCATAATGCTTGAAGGCCAAGCAAGGGGACATGAAGTCCGCTACTGCGAACTTGAAAATCTTTTCGTCAAAGACTCAAGGGCATGGGCAGATTCAACCACGCTTCGCCTCGAGAGAAAGAGCGATTATTACACCAAGGGTTCTACGGAAACTTCTCCGCTTGACGACTTCGACGTCATATGGATGAGGAAAGATCCTCCTTTCAACATGGATTACATCTACTCAACCTACATACTCAGCAGGGTTGACGAATCCGTAACGCACGTGATTAACCATCCGGCCGGAATAAGGGAATCTAACGAGAAGATGTACAGCCTTAATTTCGCCGACTACATTCCCCCGACACTGGTTTCAAAAGACATCGAAAAGCTAAAGGAGTTTCTCTCACATACCGGCAACGAAATGGTTGTAAAACCGCTTGACGGCTACGGTGGAGAGGGGATATTCCTCGTAAGGGCCGACGACCCTAACCTCAATGTGATACTCGAGAGCATAACGGATTTCGGGAAAACCTACGTGATGGCCCAGAAATTCATAAGAGAGGTCTCGGAAGGAGACAAAAGAGTGATACTTCTAAACGGCCAGCCCATAGGGGCCGTAATGAGGGTCGCCGCAAAGGGAGAATTCAGAAGCAACTTCCACTCCGGGGGACATCCCGAAAAAACCACGCTTACGGAAAGAGACCTTGAGATATGCGATGGCCTTCGACGCAAACTCATAGAGGACCGGCTCTACCTAGTTGGAATCGACATAGTCGGAGGGTACCTGACCGAAGTCAACACAACGAGCCCGACATGCGTTCAGGAAATAAATTTTTTCAGTGGAGTAAAACTTGAATCGCAGATAGTGGATTTTGCGGAAAGCATTATCTGCCACACTCCAGATATCAGTTAAAAGCAGTTTCGGGTAAAACGCACGATATAGGATTTTAAACATGAAGATATCAAAAGAAGATGTACTCAACACAGCCGAACTCGCAAGACTCGAGTTCGATGACGAGACGCTTTCAAAATTCACCCGCCAGCTAGGAGACATTCTCGTCCACATAGATGAACTCGCCGAACTTGATACGAAAAACGTCGAACCTACCTCGCACGTGCTTGAACTCTCAACCCCTTTTCGAAAAGACGAGGTGGGGCAGACAATAACGACAGAAGAAGCCCTCCGCAACGCACCCAGCAAGGAAAATGGTTTTTTCACGGTTCCCAAAGTCATAGAGGATCAGAGCTAGCCCGGTGTCCATTCCAAGAACCATAAAAGATGCAGCTGCACTTATAGAAAAAAGAGAAGCTTCTCCGGTGGAGCTCACAGAACTTTTTCTAGAACGCATATCCGCCGAGGACGGAAAAATAAACTCATACATAACCGTTTGGGAAAAAGCGGCCGTCGAGGCCGCCCGAAAGGCAGAAAAACAGATATCCGAAGGAAACTACCTAGGTCCTCTCCATGGAGTCCCCATAGCGCTTAAGGATATTTTCGTAACAAAGAACTCACGGACTACCTGCGGGTCGAAAATGCTGCGGGATTTTGTCGCCCCTTATAATTCAACCGTGGCGGAGAAACTCCTAGCCAGCGGTTCGGTAATACTCGGAAAAAACAACATGGACGAATTCGCCATGGGCTCCTCAAACGAAACATCTTACTTCGGACCGGTAAAAAACCCCTGGGATACTGACAGAGTTCCGGGAGGATCAAGCGGAGGCAGCGCCGCCGCGACGGCGGCGAATCTGTGCGTCGCGTCAGTCGGAACAGATACCGGAGGGTCCATAAGACAACCTAGTTCGCTTTGCGGAGTAGTGGGAATGAAGCCCACTTACGGAAGGGTAAGCCGTTTCGGCATGATCGCCTTTGCCTCTTCCCTTGACCAAGCAGGACCGATCGCAAAAACCGTGGAGGATGCGGCTATAATTCTCTCTTCCATAGCAGGCTATGACCCTCTGGACTCAACATCCGTGAACCTTCCGACTGTTGATTACGCAAATGCGCTTAGTGCGGATATAAAGGGGCTTCGGGTAGGAATACCGAAGGAATACTTCGTTTCAGGTATGGATCCTGAAGTGGAAAAATCCGTACGCGAAGCCATTACCAAGCTTGAAACCCTAGGAGCAGAAATTGTGGAGATTTCTCTTCCTCACTCCCGGTACGCAGTTTCAACCTACTACATAATAGCCCCTTCGGAAGCAAGCTCCAATCTCGCCAGGTACGACGGGGTAAGATACACCTACCGCTGCGAAAATGCGGAAACCCTCAGAGATCTTTTTTTCAGAAGTCGTTCGGAAGGATTCGGAGATGAAGTGAAAAGAAGGATAATGCTTGGAACCTACGCCCTTTCCACAGGCTATTATGACGCCTACTACCTCAAAGCGCAGAAGGCGAGGACCCTAATAATAAGGGATTTTGAGGATGCGTGGGAAGAAGTTGACGTCATCGCAAGCGCTACTTCTCCTGAAACCGCTTTCGGAATCGGCGAAAAAACGGATGACCCCTTGAAAATGTACCTCTCCGACGTCCTTACCATTCCCTGCAACATAGCAGGACTTCCGGGAATATCGGTTCCCTGTGGATTCAGCTCCGAAAAGCTTCCCATAGGACTTCAGATAATGGGAAAACCATTTGACGAACAGACGGTGCTCAATGCAGCGTACGCCTACGAGCAAAGCACGAAATGGTACGAAAAAGAACTTGCTCCGCTTGGATAATTGTAATCCGGCATACATGTTCGCGGGAAAGCATGGTATTATCAAAGATATTCCCCCAAGAAAGGAGAACGAGTAATGAGTAAAGAGAAAAAGTGCTTAGTATGCGGCAAGCCATCTCCCGATTCTATATGCGAGTCATGCAAGTCAAATATTCAGGGCGAGGCCGTGGGCAAGAAGTCAAAAATGGAAAAGCAGGTAAAGGTAAGTGGCTCAATAGCCGATAAGCGTTCAAAAGAGCAGTAACACGCTATCCCTCCCAGATTTCAAGAGCCATCTTGTATACGCTGTTTTTTGATGCCCCGGAGGATTCGCAAACCGCGCGGACGGCGTCACTCAGAGCTACACCACGCTCTTTCATTGCGCGCAGGGTCTTTTGCGCTTCTTCCGTTGAAATTTCCCTGCGCCCTCCCCTGCTGCCCTCTATAACAACCGTCACTTCTCCTTTAACGGATACTCTTTTCGAAAGAATGGAAATGACTTCCGAAACTGATCCCCGAATCACCTCTTCGTAGAGTTTTGTCATTTCTCTGGCGACACAGATATTCCTATCGCCAAGAATCTCCAGCAAAACACTCAAGCTGCCCGAAAGTCTCCTGGCAGACTCATAGAAAACCAGGGTATAGGGATAGTGCTCTACGTTCTTTAAAAGTTCTTTCTTTTTGCCGGCGGTTTTCGGAAAAAACCCAAGAAAAAGAAAACTGTCCACGGGAAGTCCCGAAACAACAAGTGCAGAGAGAACGGCCGAAGGACCCGGTATGGGAATTACTTTTATATTGTTTTCAATCGAGAGATTTACAAGCCTCCACCCCGGGTCGGAGACCGACGGAGTTCCGGCGTCGGAAACAAGTGCTACGTCTTTGCCCGCTTTTAGTTTTTCAAGCAGCTTCGGCGACTTTTCAACCTCGTTATGTTCATGATAGCTTGTGACTGCAGTCTCGATACCGTAGCGGGTAAGGAGTTTTTTTGTGTTTCTCGTATCCTCGCACGCTATAACGTCACAATTTTTAAGAACGTTCACAGCCCGCAAAGTTATATCTTCAAGATTTCCTATCGGGGTAGAGACCACGAAGAGTTTTCCAAGCATGCAGTTATTCAGCCAATCCCCAGGTATTAAAATGCGTTTTGCTATGTAGGTTCATTAGTCTGCCAAGATAAGGAGGCCTGTTTTCCACAGATTGCCGCGGAGGGCGAGGGATTCGAACCCCCAAGTCCTTTCGGACGCCGGTTTTCAAGACCGGTGCAATAGCCGTTCTGCCAGCCCTCCGGCAAAAATCAGATTATACAGATAAACCAGCCGTGCTTCACTGATCTTTCACTGTAACAGTTGTTTTCTCCGAAAGCACGGGAGGTTTGTGAGGTTTGTGCAAATAATTGCCCAGCAGCAAACGCAGGGTATGTTTCCCGGGAGCAAGGGTTATCTCCGTTTCCGTCTGTCCGCCTCCGAAGTGCCTTACGTCCTCGCTGAAAACAAGAGGTTTCTCCATGTCAGGCAGATTCTCAAGATCAACTAACAGATGGTGATGCCCGGTATTTGGAAGCTTAACTCCGGCCGGAGCAACCCCCATGTTCACCAGCTCGAATCTCACAGTGAAAGTCTTACTGACAACTTGCCCGTCTTTCGGGGAAATGATATAGGCCTTGGCGCCGGGAGGAGATTCGGAAAAATACTCTTCCGCAAAAGCCACGTTCCATGACATGGCCATGGCTATGAAAAACAAAAAAAATGTCCTGCTCATTGCTACCATCCTGAAACCCCTAATCACGAAAACGTTCTCTTATTTAAAGTACATGTTTTTTTCAGAATCGTCATTCAACGAGAACATCTTATCTCTAAAGATATGAAATCCTTGACAAACTCTCCTGCTCCGTTTTAAAAACCGCTTTCTTAGATTGAATTTCCACTTAATTTATGTTGTTTTTGAAATATTTGGTTTCAAGAGGGAGGCTGGAGAAAGTATGGAAGAAGCCGAACGCTTAAGATGGGAATCCTCATCGTAGGCGGAGGCATTGCCGGACTCACCCTTTGCTCTCTCCTTGAGCAGAGGGGTTTCTCTCCGACCATAGTTGAAAGAGCCCACAAATACGGAAATGTCGGGTACGTGATAGTACCCTGGCCCTCGGGAAGCAGAATACTTAAAGGACTAGGTCCTGAACCATTCGAGATTTATAGGAAAATTCTTTTTAACAGACAGCGAACCGCTCTCGCTGACCCGGAATTATATTATGAAGATATACTCAAGCAGGCAGATCTTCAGATATTGGGACGGTATTCTGAGTGACGCGCTGTGATGCACTTAACCGGGGATCTCAGAATCTCTAATCCCAAAGATCAATTACGACTCTCCCGACCTGACCGCCTTTCAGTATGACGTCTATTTCGGGATCAACATCTTCAAGAGAAACTGTTCTGCACATCTGCTCAAGAATATCTAGCTTCCATTCGCCGGACATCTTTTCCCACACAAGCCGTCTTCTTTCCATCGGGCAGCTTGCCGAATCGATACCCACAAGTGTAATCCCCCTCAATATAAACGGATAGACATTCGTGTTGAGTTCATGAGAAGCGACATTGCCGCATGTCGTTACAACACCTCTTTGTCCAGTGGACTTAATAGCGGTGGCAAGTATCTCTCCGCCCACCGTATCGACCACACCTGCCCACTGTCCCTTAAGCAACAGTCTGCCCGAAGGGTCGGTCAGATCCTCTCTCCCGATGACTTCCTCCGCTCCCAGGCCCACAAGGAACTGTTCTTGCTCAGTTTTTCCCGTGGAAGCCGTCACACTGTAGCCGGCTTTTCCTAGAATAGCGACAGCCATGCTTCCGACTCCACCCGTCGCCCCCGTTACGAGAATCTTTCCGTCTTCCGGCCTTACTCCGCCTTCCACAATTTTTAACACGGACTGCGCCGCGGTAAAACCCGCAGTTCCGTACATCATTGACTCTTTCAGATCAAGTCCCGCGGGCAGGCTAACTACCCAGTCAGCCGGAACCCTCACGCATTGTCCGAATCCCCCGGAAGTATTCATTCCCAAGTCGTAACCATGCACTATCACCTCATCTCCAAGTTCAAACTCCCCGCTTTTTGAATATTCAACAATGCCGGCAGCATCAACGCCCGGCGTATGAGGATAATTTTTCGTAACCCCCCTGTTGCCTATAGCCGAAAGCGCATCCTTATAATTCAGGGATGAATACTTTACGCTTAAGAGCACTTCTCCGTCGGGCAGACTGTCGATTTGTCTGGTTGTGATTTCTCTTGTGAATTTCCCGTCTTCGGTTCTGCTTATAACCATTGCCTTGAAGCTATCAGAACTCATTTGAAATCTCCTTCAGTTCCGGTTTTCATCTCCGCAAAGATCCTCAAGCGCAAGTAAAAGCGCCTGCGTTCCAAGCCTTCCGTGCCCGAGGGCGCTTGCCCTTTCATAAAGGGATTTAACAAGAGCAAGTCCGGGAAGATCAATCCCCATCCGCCGTGATTCACCAAGGGCGATCTCCATATCCTTTATGAAGTGTTCAACGAAAAAGCCCGGGTCATAATCTCTCTCCATGATTCTGGGGCCGAGATTGTTCAGAAGCCAGCTCGAGGCTGCACCGCTTCCTACGGAGCGAAGCATGCTACGGGGATTTAACCCTGCCCTCTGACAATACATCAAGTTCTCGCAGATTCCTATCATTACTCCTGCTACCGTGATCTGGTTACACATCTTCGCGTGCTGACCGGAACCTGCTTTTCCCTGATACACGATGTTCTTTCCAAAAAGCCCAAGAAGCGGTTTTACCGAATCAAAAACTTCCTCATCCCCTCCAACCATTATTGAAAGTTCTCCTTTCACGGCACCTACGTCTCCCCCGGAGACCGGCGCGTCTAAAGAGACGCAGCCGAAACCAAGCGCCTTTTCGTATATTTCCCCGGCAAGAGTCGGCTCAGTTGTAGTCATATCAACGAAGACACGACTGGATACGGGCTCAATAAGAAGTCCTTCGCGACCGAAATATACTTCTCTTACGTCATCCGGGTAACCGACAATCGTAAAGATAACATCAGCTTGGCGGGCAACCTCACCGGGAGAGCCACACCAGTTGGCCCCTTCACTCAGAAGCTCCCTGGCTTTTTCCTTTGTTCTGTTAAAAACAAAAACACGGTACCCGGCATGAATCAGGTGCCTGCACATGGGGGCTCCCATGATTCCCGTTCCTATCCAGCCTATTGAATTTTGTTCGGGATTTATTTTATCCATTTCCGCCAACGGCTATTGTGAAGTAACGCTTTGCCGCTTAAGCATGGGAAGATATTTTCCGCCGAGCAGTATATGACCCTCGCTTGAACCGGCAAGAAGTCTCTGCACGAGATATTCTCTGTCAGGCCCGAGAACGTTAACCCCATGGTCTGACTCAACAAGACATAGAAGCTTTATGTCGCTGCCATTTTTGGCTGCGGTTTCATAAACCGCAGAATAGTTTAGAAGCGCAGCTTCCACGGTGCCACAGGGAAGAGAAGGATTCTGGGCTCCGGCGTGGTGTTCGCTCACGCGAAACCAGCATGGGTCGGGATAGCCGTGGAAATGCAGAATGGACATCTCTTTCTCAATAAGAGAAGGGGCATAAAAAGCGGAAGAGAGTGCCTGAGAGAGTATTACGTAAGTGTCAAAAGACGGTCTTATATCTTTTCTCCCCAAGTCAACTCCTTTCGGTATCTCAAGATAGAGTTTTCCCTTTACAAGGCCGATTCTGACTATATCCGAATCCGGATTAAGGTTTGTTTTATCGCATCCTGACCTTGAAGTGACAATCCATATGTCCGGAACCTGCTGGTATACGGTTTTCTCACTGATAAGGGTTTTAACATACCATCTATCGTTTGAGGCTGTTCTTACCTCATCAGGGTTGTAATTCGGAATCTCCCGCAGGGAATTCCACATGTTCTCGTCGATGTACTTGTCCCCGTCGTACCCGGGAGGTTCGGCAAGCGCTATGAATCCGTATGAAACACCAGTCCTTCCGTCAAGTATCTTGTTCGCCACGTCCCTGTGCGACCGGCGCTTTATCGCATCTGAAAACTTTGACCCCGCGGGAAAAAGATCGGTGTTTTTGAGGTCCGCACCCAAAGCAGACAGCTTCTTGGTGCATTCAAACTCCTGCGGGTCATACTCGCTTATGGAAAAACGGGTTAGAACAGGTGGTTTTATCGGGGCATATATCTTCGGAATAAGCGAATAGAGCACGAAATTATCAAGCTGCTCATGAGTATATATGGAATCGGATAAATTCATGTTTGTTATCCCGAACTTACTGTGTGAAACCCCTATAACGATCTCCGACATGTTGTTTATCAGGTTTTTAAGCCCTATGGAGATTTTTTCATCATAGGTCGTATCCTCGTTCTCAAACTCAGGGTCAAGGGACATTATCGTGATAACTTGGGTGTTGTAAGGATCCTGAAGATAGCCCACGGTGAAATCGTCTGCCCAGCCGCTTATTTTGAGTATGCCGCTGACCGAAAGGCTGTCTTTTCTGACAAGCCTGTAGATATTCTCCGCTACCTTGCTCAGAAACCATCTGATCGGAGACAGTTTCTTCCTAACATCTATTACGGCGTTTACCTTCCTTTTCACGGACTTAAGTCCCATGAGCTTCGAGAACATTCCGTAAGGCACATCCCTGTTTGTGGCGTCTTCCCAGGAAATCACGTTGACCCCGTTACTCAGAAGCGAGTTCCTGAGCCTCTCCCTGTATGCGCTTATCTCGGTCTCCGGGTAGTTCTTCGGAAGCGGCTTGAAAGTTACGGTAACCCGCTGGGACATCTCCGCCGGATTCTTGGGATTCACCAGATTCTTTATCTTCGGCATTCCCGTAAGCGCCGCTATGGTTTGCAGACCCAAGTCCGCAATTCCCTGATGATTATTCATAAAAAAGACAACCTCACACAACCCGTATCAGAATACAGGCAAAGGGGGAAACAAAACAGAGTAAACGAAAGCTCCAACCAAGCCCGAGCTATCTAGAGTCTAACGCTTGGCACGGATTTTTTCAATTTCGCAAAGCATCTTTTCTCGAACAACGCCTTCAAGCTCCCTGCCACCCTCTTTCCCCTTTGGAAAGCTTGCGGTATCTACGGGCGGAAGAATGCTAAATACAATATCTCTGTCGGTATTAAGTTCGTAGGAACCCTTCTTTCTTATATCCTTGCCTCCCCATATGACCACCGGCACAACCGGCACCCTCGAAAGAGACGCCATGAAGAAACCACCCTGTTTAAAAGGAAGGAGTGTTCCGTCCTCGCTTCTTGTGCCTTCGGGGGCTATAATCACCGAAGGTCCTTTCCTTATTTTCCTTACGATTTCCCGAACTTTGTTCGTATCCCCAACCGATCCGTCCCTCGCAACGAAATATTGTCCGCTCAGTGCGCACACCCAGCCGATAAAAGGAATCGAGGCGACTTCCTGCTTCATGACGGCCTTCCACTCAAAAGGCAGTACCGCGGAAAAAGCGGGTATGTCAAAAGAGCTCTGGTGGTTGAACATCACTATGAAGGGACCGTCGGGAAAATTCTCTGTTCCTTTTACGTCAAGCCGCACCCCACAGGCCCAAAGAACCGTTTTCCCCCAAGGCCGCACGGAACACTTTATGAGATACTTCACAGCGAAAAGTGATACAAAAACCCCTACAGAACTCCAGAACGCTGTAAAAAAAGACAAAAGTATTATCGCCAGAATGCTTCTTATTTTTCTCATCAATGCTACCCCTCCGCGCCACAGAAGCAGTTCCTAGGCGCGCAGACTATACGGGAACTACAATATTTACGTCTTGCTCTCCAATCCGTATAGAGTGTTTCCCGGCACGGAGAAGGAATGTCTCCCCGTCCATGTGTGCCGGAAGATCGGTAAAGGTTTCAAACGACAGTTGCTTTGTTCTAACAATACTGACTCCCTGAAGTCCCTCGTGACGACCCTCAAGCACCTTTTGTATCTTAAAAAGCCTTCCCAGTGGATTCATGTCACTTATTATATGAATATCAAGATATCCGTCGAATATGTCGGCCTGGGGAGCTAGGTTGAATTTTCCACCCTGAAAAGGGCCGTTTGAAGCCCCGAAAAGAAGCAGTTTCTCACCCGTCGCGGCCGCCGCACCAACTTCGCCATCCATCTCGGAGAAAAACCCCTGGAACCGAAACGCCTCGATTACCGCTCCAACAATGTAACCGAAAGAGCCAAAACGCCTGAGGCCCAATTCCCCGAAAGCGCGCGCCACGGCCCCGTCCATCCCGACCCCGAAACCGTTTATAAAGCATTTTTCGTCAACAAAAGCTACGTCGGCTTTTCTCGGCCGGCCAGAAAAAATATTATCTACGGCCGCATGCGTATCAATCGGAATACCGGCAGCCTTCGAAAAATCGTTTCCGCTGCCGCCCGGAATGATTCCAAAAACAGTTTCTGTACCGTGAATAGAACTTACGATTTCGCTTGAAGTACCGTCCCCTCCAAGAGAAATCATGTGGGTAAATCCTTCACAAAGTCCTTCCGCAGCAATCTTCGTAGCATGCCCAGAGAACTGCGTAAATCTTACCTCGTGGATAATTTTTCTTGCTTCAAAAGCGCGGCGAACCTGCTCAAGTGTTTCGCCAAGTGCTTTTGTACCCGCTTTGGGATTTGCTATCACAAGGTATTTCATCTTATCTTTTTCCCGCCCCTGCATCAGGATTGCGAGACATTATGATACCCAACAACTTGATTAATGATTGTTTTTCTGGTATTAAAAGCAGTTTTGTAAAAGGAATTTGGAGGATACTTAATGACAGAAGAAGCCGCAGTTACCGAAAAACTCAGCATGAAAAGCCTGCTTGAAGCAGGGGTACATTTCGGACACCAGAAAAGCCACTGGAATCCGAAGATGAAATCTTTCATCTTTGGAGCAAGAAATGGCATTCATATAATCGACCTTCAGCAAACCGTCACCCTCTTTAACAGAGCGTTTAATTACGTGAGAAACACAGTGGCGGACGGAGGAATCGTTTTACTGGTAGGAACCAAGAAACAGGCCCGGGGAATAATCGAGGAAGAATCAACCCGATGCGACATGCCTTATATAAACACGCGTTGGCTGGGCGGAACCCTTACCAATTTCAACACGATACGTTCGAGGGTTGATTATCTACTGGAACTGAAAAGGCTTGAAGAAGATGGACAGATGGAAATGCTTCCGAAAAAAGAAGCGAAAAACCTCAGAAGAGAGATAGTGAAGCTTGATAGGCTTCTGGGTGGAATAGTAAACATGAAGCAGATTCCAGACGCTATTTTCGTCGTAGACACCAAAAAAGAACATATAGCGATAAAGGAAGCTAGAAACCTTTCAATACCGGTCATAGCGATCGTGGATACGAACTGCGACCCCGCAAACGCGGATTATCCGATTCCGAGCAATGATGACGCCATAAGGGCGATAAAGCTGTTCACTTCAAAGGTAGCTGACGCCTGCATTGAAGGAACCCACATATATCAGGAAAAACTGGTGAGCGGAGAGGTTGAACAGGTAAAAGAAGACAGTCTTGCGGGCGTAGTGGTAGAAAGGAAAGTGTTTGTTTTCAAGGAAGCTGAGTCTGGTGATGATACGGGAGATTTTGTTTCGGTAGCGATCTCGGAATCTTCGCAAAGTGAAAACGCCCAAATGAAGAAAGAAGCTTCACAAAAGACGGAAGATAAAAAAGAGGATTAAAAATGGCTGAAATCAAAGCAACAATGGTAAAGGAGTTGAGAGAACAGACAGGCGCTCCGTTTCTTGACTGCAAAAATGCACTCGTGGACACCGAAGGGGATTTTGAAAAAGCGTCCGAGGTCCTGAGGATAAAAGGCGTTGCGAAAGCGTCTAAAAAAACCACCAGAAAAACTGACCAGGGAATTATATCTTCATACGTTCACGCGGGCGGCAGAATCGGCGTAATGCTCGAGGTTAACTGCGAAACGGATTTTGTGGCCAGAAACGATGAATTTCAGAATCTCTGCAGGGAAGTCGCGATGCAGATAGCCGCAAACAATCCGATCT
Organism: Thermodesulfobacteriota bacterium; assembly: GCA_965229995.1. Taxonomy (GTDB): domain Bacteria; phylum Desulfobacterota_D; class UBA1144; order Nemesobacterales; family Nemesobacteraceae; genus Nemesobacter. The sequence goes on from OZ245933.1 coordinate 1,187,178, forward strand.
ACGTAAGAAGGGAAGAAGTCTCAGAAGGTGAAATAGAAGATGAAAAGCGGATTCTCAAGGCGGAAGCTATGGAATCGGGAAAACCCGAGAATATAGCGGAAAAAATGGTTGCGGGGAGAATAAACAAGTTTTTTGAGCAAATATGCCTTCTTGAACAACCCTACATAAGAGATCCCAAAATAAAAGTTGTTGATCTTGTAAACAATCTGATAGCAAAAATCGGCGAAAACATAGTTGTAAAAAAGTTCGTAAGATACCAGCTGGGCGAATGAAAAGACTGCGCAATGGGATCCTCTGAGAAAATCATCCCGAAATATAAAAGAGTCCTGCTGAAACTCAGCGGAGAAGCTCTTCAGGGTTCCGGCCAGTTTGGTATCAATTCCGACGTAATTGAATACGTCTCCGAAGAAATAAGAACTCTCTACTCGCTCGGAGTGGAAACGGCCATAGTTATAGGCGGAGGAAATATCTTCAGGGGTGTTTCCAGTTCTTCAAAGGGTATGGACCGCTCCACGGCCGACTATATGGGGATGCTCGCAACTGTAATAAACGCGCTTGCCCTGCAGGATTTCCTCGAAAGAAAAGGACTTCCAACACGGATACAGACTGCCCTTGAAATAAAACAAGTTGCCGAACCCTTTATCAAAAGAAAGGCTATACGTCATCTTGAAAAGGGAAGAATAGTCATATTTGCCTCAGGTACCGGCAATCCGTTCTTTACGACCGACACGGCTGCAACTCTAAGAGCACTGCAGATGGGAGCGGATATCATAATGAAGGCAACCAAAGTTGACGGCATTTATGACAAGGATCCGGTTAAAAACAAAGATGCCTCTAAGTTCAGCGAACTCACGTACATGGAAATTCTCAAAAAGGGGTTGAAAATCATGGATGCAACTTCAATTTCCCTTTGCATGGAAGAAAATATTCCCATAGTGGTGTTCGATCTTTTTGAAAAAGACAGCATAGAGAGAATTATACGCGGAGAGAAAGTAGGTACTATTGTAAGGAGCGGTAGGGAACAATGAGCGAAGAACTATCCGTTGAGGAACTTTGTATTGACGCCGAAGACCGGATGGACAAGACAGTAAGCGTTTTCGAGCAGGAGCTTTCCAGGATAAGAACCGGAAGGGCGTCAACGGGTCTTGTCGATACGATGAGAGTTTCTTATTTCGGCGCCCAGACCCCAATTAACCAGCTCGCCAACGTATCAGTTCCCGATAGTTCAACCATACTCATACAGGCGTGGGACCCGAGTGCTGTTGAGGGGATCCAGAAGGCAATCGCACAGTCTGAACTCGGAATAACCCCGTCAGTTGACGGAAACGCGATCAGACTTCTTATACCTCCCCTGACGGAGCAGAGAAGAAAGGAGCTGGTCAGGCACACGGGCAAGATTGCCGAAGAACACAGAGTATCAATAAGGCAGATAAGAAAAGATGCGAACAATCTTATAAAAAAAGCCGGGAAAAAAGAGAACCTTCCTGAAGACGAAACAAAAAAAGCCCTCTCCGAAATACAGGAACTGACAGATGAGAGGATAAGAAGGCTAAACGTCCTGCTTGAAAAGAAAGAAAAGGAAATACTGGAAATCTGAGAATCGCGCGGATTACCGGCTTATAACCTTGATACCATCCATGTAGGGAACCAGCACCTCGGGAATTTCCACGGTCCCCTCTTCGGTCTGGAAATTCTCAAGAATTGCCAGAAGAGCTCTGCCCACAGCTACTCCCGAACCATTAAGGGTGTGAAGATAGGCAGGCTTGGACCCCTTTGATTCTCTGTATCTTATGTTGGCCCGCCTTGCCTGAAAGGCCTCAAAATTGCTGCAGGATGATATCTCCCTGTATCTGCCTTCGCTCGGTACCCATACTTCAATATCATAAGTCTTGGCGGAAGAAAATCCCATGTCCCCGGTGCAAAGAACAACAACCCTGTAGGGAATACCCAGAAGCTCGAGAATCCTCTCGGCATCAGCGGTCAACATCTCAAGTTCTTCATACGAGTTCTCCGGGTCGGCGAAACGTACAAGTTCTACCTTGTTGAACTGGTGCTGCCTCATTATTCCGTGTACGTCTTTCCCGTAGGAGCCTGCCTCCTTTCTGAAGCACGGAGTGCAGGCCACGTATTTAACCGGAAGCATCTCCGCGGGAATTATCTCGTCGCGGTGAATGTTGGTAACCGGAACCTCGGCAGTGGGAACCATGTAGTAATCCGTACCGCTCAGTTTGAAAAGGTCCTCTTCAAATTTGGGAAGATTTCCCGTTCCCGTAAGACTCTCGATGTTGGCTACAAATGGAGTGAGAACCTCTGTGTACCCGTGCTGCTTGGTATGAATATCAAGCATGAAGTTTATAAGTGCTCTCTCAAGCCGCGCGCCCGCGTTTTTGTAAAGCGCGAATCGCGCGCCCGCGATCTTCGTTGCCCTAGGAAGATCCAGTATGTCAAGCTCCGCACCCAGCAATACGTGGTCTTTTACCTCAAATTCAAAATCTCTCGGTTCTCCCCACTTTCTTATCTCAACGTTACCCGTGTCGTCAGGCCCCTCAGGAACCGAGGAATCAGGCATATTGGGGACACCTAGGAGGAATTCCCTGAGAAGCGCTTCCACCTCTGCTTTCTTCTCATTAAGATCCTTTATCTCCTCCGAGAGGGCTTTTAGTTCCGGCAGAAGCCTTGAAAGCTCTTTCTCATCTCCAGACCTCTTAAGAGTTCCTACTTTCCTTGAGCCCTCATTTCTCTGGTGTTCAAGAGTCTCAACCCTTATTATTATCTCTTTTCTCCGGGAATTCAGTACGACAAACTCAGAGAAATCGGTTTCATACCCGCGGGTAGCGAGTTTTTCACCCACAAGATCAATATTTTGCTCAATTAGCTTGGGATCCAGCATTTAAAACATATACTCCGCAAGAACTTGAAGAAACCAGAATCGAGTGTCTAATTTACACTCAAAGCCGATATTTTCAAACAGCCTGCTACTTTGCACAAAAGGCTCTTTTCGGGTTTAATAACGAAATCTACGAACCTGAAAGAGCATAAACAAAGGGAGCCCGTAATGGAAATACTGAATAACGGAATAGAAATAACCTACTTCGGACATTCCACTTTCTCGGTAAGATCGTCCGGCGGCAAAACGGTGATGATCGACCCGTGGATTGAAGGAAATCCATCGTGTCCGGAGCAATTCCGTGAAGTCGGTCATATTGACATTGTAGCAATCACGCACGGACATTTTGACCACATAGGCGACGTGATTCCTCTTTCCAAGAAATACAATCCCATGGTGGTGGCAAACTGGGAAATCTGCGACTGGCTGGACTCAAAAGGAGTTCAAAATTGCGTGCAGTGCAACAAGGGAGGCAACGTGACCATAGACGGGATAAGGTTCACAATGACCCACGCTCAGCACAGCAGCAGTATGAAGGAGGAAGACGGAACGGTTATCTATGGCGGAGAACCGGCAGGCTACATAATAAAGTTTGAAAATAACTACACAATATACCACGCCGGAGATACAAACATTTTCGGTGACATGAAACTTATATCAGAAATATACAAACCAGAGTTGGCAATGCTTCCTATCGGAGATCTTTTCACTATGTCTCCGCTCGAGGCATCATACGCATGCAGGTTGCTTAACGTGAAATGGGTCGTTCCTATGCACTACGCAACTTTTCCGCTTCTGGTAGGAACCCCGGATGAACTGAAAACGCTGACCAGGGATATTGATTCGCTGACCGTGATTGCCTTGGAACCGGGGCAGAAAATTACCTGACCTGCAGAGAATTTTATTTGAAAACTGAAGGAGTTTCTTTGTTCTCATAGAACGTAATAAGCGCTCCCAAAAATGCTTGCTTGAGAATATGTTGACACAGAGACAATTTCCCAAACAATATTGAGTCATGAAAAACCCGGCGAAATTACTAGTCATCGTTGCTTTGCTTCTTGCTGCTTCCTGTGGGGGAAAGCAGGTGATTTACGAAGGAACAGCGGAACAACTGAACAACGAAATTCTTGAAGAACTTAACAAGGAAGGCGGTTTCCCTTGGATATTCGGCGGAACAAATTACGACAAAGTATTCGACATACTCAAGGAAATACAGATCCGCTATCCCTATACAAAGTACGCTGCGCTCGCCGAACTCAGAAGCGGTGATGTCTATTTCAAAAAGAAGGAATACCTTCAAGCTGCCGAGGAATACGAAAATTTCATAGCAAACCATCCGGGCCACGAAGAACTTGATTACGCAATGTATCGCCTCGGATTCTCCTACTATAAAATGAAATCGGGGAAGGACAGAAATCACTCGAAGCTGCTTAAGGCGATAAAGTGGTTTACCTTGCTCAAGAAAACCTACCCCGACTCTCCGTATGTTGAGCAAACGCAGGAGAAAATTGAGGAATCCAGGAAAGTACTCGCGGAAAGAGAAATCTACCTAGGGAAATTCTACCAGAAGAAAAAAAACTACGAAGCTGCGGCGCAAAGGTATAAAAACGTCCTGGAAAATTACCCCGACACTGAATACGTGGAGAAAGCCAGGAAGCTTCTCTTAGAGACTCAGGAGAAATTATCCGAGCAGTCATCCTAGCAGCTGGAGAAACCTTTCGCGGGGCTGCAGGCAACCAATCCGGCACGTAAATTTAACGACACGGTAGATTCACTTGACGGCTGTGCTTTTGATCCGGAGCGTATAACGTGATAAGGCAACGCGATCCCGCTTAAACGACAAAACGGACATGGTAACGACATACAAGCTGCTGGCATATCTGGTTGCGGTTATCTTTCTCGTCTCCTGTGCGTCTTCTGATGAGGAGAAGATAAATCTCCTTCTGGACAAGAGGACCAGCGCCTTTGAACTAAAAGACCCCGGAATATATTCGGAGTGCATACACGAAGATTATAGGATAGCCTCGGGGGAGGAAGTAACGGACAAGCAGACACTGGTGAGCAGATTCAGGGATCACGTATCCATCATTGACACGGTATCGTTCGGTGAATCCGAAAGATACATATATATCAACGGAACAGATGCAAGGGTAATGATGCTCTCTTCCATTGACGTAAAGATAGATGGCTATTCAATGACTTATAAAGCCAAAGAGGTTATTAATTTGTCGAAAGTATTAGGGCAGTGGAAAATAACCAAGGAGTCTATGCTTAATTTGCTCAGCGGAACTATGATTCTTGACAATTAAGAGCTAGCCGAACTTCTTTTCAATATCTTCCTGCTCTTCCTTGCAATCTATACAAAAAGTAGTCTCCGGTCTTGCAATCAGTCTCTGCTCCGAGATCTCCTCTTCACAAACCTCACAGATCCCATAAGAATCGTCCTCAAGCCTTGCAAGCGCATCGCGTATTTTCCGAAGCAGCTTTCTTTCCCTATCCCTTTCCCGCAGCTCAAGAACCCTGTTTGACTCGGACAGCGCCCTGTCAAGGGGATCCGGGAAAGAATTGGATCCCTTGCTCATCCTATCGACAGTGTCATAAGCAATGCCCAGAATGCCGGACATTTTCTGAATCAGGATGGTTCTTACCGTTTCCCTGGTTTCTGCTTTCATAGAAAATATTATATATACCCATGCTTTTTTTGTAAATTTGACGAAGCACGGCGAATATAATTAATTATCTGCCATGTCGAGAATGAAGAGACTAACGATCGAGTTGCCGGAGGAAATGGCGGCAGCTGTCTCGGATCTGCTTCTGGGTCTTGAAGCCGGAGCCGTAAGCGAGGAGCAAAGAGAATACGGAGGACTGTTAATTCATGCGTATTTTAAGGAAAAAACAGATATTGCGGGGATCATAACAACCGTAAAAGAGTTCTCGACGCTGTTTGACGAAAACGCCGAGGCAGTGCGGTTCACCACTCGATACATTGATCAAGCAGACTGGGAAGGATGGAAATCTTATCTGAAACCTGTAAGGGCAAGTCGCCGAATAGTTATCAAACCTCCCTGGGAAAAACAATACCAGGCGGAGCAAGGAACCAAGGCAGTTGAAATAAATCCGGGAAACGCTTTTGGCACCGGACATCACGAAACAACAAGAATATGCGTAAGCTATCTGGACGAGATTATCGAAAAATCCCCCGGATGTTCCGTTCTTGATGTTGGATGCGGAAGCGGCATTCTAGCCATCTGCTCAATTAAACTGGGAGCGGACATTTCGTTTTGCGCGGATATAGATTTCAAGGCCACAGTGGAAACCATCTCAAATTCCGAGAGAAACAGGATTTCCGATAAGATAAAAGTCTGGTGTGGTTCTGTGGACTGTACACGAAAAAGATTCGATGTGGTTGTTTCCAACACATCCAAAGATACTCTTATCTCTATGAAAAACAGTTTAAAAAAGAGGCTTCTCCCCCTAGGACATCTTATAGTGTCCGGAATACAGGCAAACGAGAAACAGGAGGTAGCCGATATATACAGAAACTCGGGTTATGATATGATTAGCGGAAAAGTCGAGGGCGAATGGGCCGGCCTGCTCTTCAGGTTGAAAAAATGAGGAAACCGACGGAATGAACTCCTTTAAAACTATAGAGTGGAAAAACAACAGGGTTTTAATGATTGACCAGAGAAAGCTTCCCCGCGAAGAAGTCTACATTGAATGCGCAACGTTTGAAGAGATTGCCGAATGCATCAGGAAGCTGGTTATCAGGGGGGCTCCGGCAATAGGAATAGCGGCTGCCATGGGAATGGCTCTAGGGGCCCTAGGTATCAGCAACGACTGCTCCTATGAAAAATTCGCAGAGCGCATGAAGATCATATCAAAGCATCTGGCCCTGACGCGACCGACGGCCGTAAATCTGTTTTGGGCTATCAGCAGAATGAACAGACTGATTTCCGGGTACAAAGGCCAGAAAGTGGAGGAAATCAAAAAACTACTCATAGACGAAGCAATTAATATAGAGGAAGAAGACCTCAGAACATGCTTGAAGATCGGAGAGAACGGTTCGGGACTAATAAGAGACAACTCTGTTGTACTAACTCACTGCAACGCCGGAGGACTCGCCACCGCAGGTTATGGAACTGCTCTAGGGGTAATAAGATCGGCCTTTCGCCAAGGCAAGAACATAAGCGTAATATCATCAGAGACAAGACCAGTTCTCCAGGGAGCGAGGCTAACTACCTGGGAGCTTGAGCGGGACGGCATTCCGGTCCGTTTGATAACCGACAGCATGGCCGGACATCTGATGAGCAAGGGAGTTGTGGATTCGGTCATAGTCGGGGCCGACAGGATAGCTTCAAACGGAGATACGGCCAACAAGATAGGAACCTATTCCCTGTCCATACTGGCCAAGCATCACGATATTCCCTTTTACGTAGCCGCTCCCACTTCAACCATAGATAACGAATGTTTAAGTGGAGATGATATTATAATTGAGCAAAGGGATCCCGAAGAGGTAACGCACATAGATGGCAACCGAATAAGTGCTGAAGTAAACGCGATCAATCCCGCGTTTGACATTACCCCGGCCGACAATATCGAATGCCTGATAACTGAAGTCGGTCTATTCAAAAAGCCCTACACGAAATCTCTCAGTAGGCTTAAGAAGAAAGATCAGTAATCTCCCCTTTCTATTTCCTCCTGAGCTTCAACGCTCAGTTTGGTAAAGGGCATTGCAATGAGTCTCTCTTCCCCTATTTTTTCCCCGGTAACTTCGCAGAAACCATATTCCCCGTTTTCAATCCTCTTTAGAGCGTCATCTATCTGATGCAGTTTGCTGCGCTCCCTGTTTGAAAGCGTAAGGGCAAGTTCTCTCTGCCTGTCCTCGGACGCGTGGTCGTAAAAATCCCCGACGTTGAAACGCAGATGGTCCGATTCCTCTTTTATTGATCTGGTTACGTCTTTAAGCAGCTCCCCCCTCATTTCCTTGAGCATTGCAGTCATCTGAGCAAGAAACTTCTTGGTATATTTCCTGGGATTCGCTTTCCTCGATTTGGCCTTTGCACCAGTCTCCGTAGAAGAGCTTTTTTTTAAAGGGTTTTTTTCGGATTTTTTCTTGTTTACTTTGGGCACGCTAACTCCTCTGATAGTTAAGTTCAAATTCTCTAAGGGTGAATTAAGATAAAATCATTATTCTTTTTGTCAATACTATTTATTCCCTACACTTAAAGCTTTTCATCCTTGCCATCTCTCCCGGCTAAGTGATAATATAATTTTTTCTTGATTCTGATCCTTTCAAGATGAAAAACGGTTCTCACAATAGGGACGCTTGGGCAACCAAGACAGGTCTTATATTAGCTATGGCGGGCAACGCCATAGGCCTTGGCAACTTCCTTAGATTCCCCACGCAGGCCGCGGAAAACGGCGGCGGCGCTTTTATGATCCCCTATTTTATAGCCTTTATCGTGATAGGAATTCCAATCATGTGGATGGAATGGGGAATGGGAAGGTACGGAGGGTCCCGCGGACACGGAACAACCCCCGCGATATTCAATCTTTTCTGGAAAAGCCCTGTTTCCAGGATTCTTGGCGTTATAGGGCTCTGGATACCGCTTGTCGTAACAACTTACTATATTTACATTGAATCCTGGACCTTGGGATACGCTCTACACTTTCTCTTTGGAAGCAATCCCAGTCTTGATCCGGGGTCGGTTTCAAACGCTGCGGAGTATGTAAAGCCTTACAGCAGTTTTCTTTCCGATTATCTCGGCATGGGAGACGGGGTGTTTCTCACCCCTTCCAAAATGGCTATTACCGCCTTTGTAATCACGATTGCGGCAAACTTCTACGTCATGCTGAGAGGAATATCGGGAGGTATAGAGATATTCGTCAAGTACGCCCTTCCCGTGCTGTTTGTTCTGGCAATGGTACTCGTAGTAAAGACTCTGACGCTCAAGACCGATTACGGAACAGCAATCGACGGTCTTAACTTTCTCTGGAATCCAGACTTTGAAGCCCTTAAAAACCCTGAAGTATGGATAGCGGCAGCGGGGCAGATTTTTTTCACGTTGAGCCTCGCTTTCGGAGCAATAGTGGCGTACGCATCTTACATAAAAATTGATGATGACGTAACGTTAAGCGGCCTGACCTCGGCGACTATTAACGAAACGGTGGAAATAGTTCTCGGGGGTTCGATAGCCATTCCGGCGGCGGTAGCGTTTTTCGGAACCGCAAGCGTGGTCGCCATAGCGCAATCAGGTGCTTTCAGCCTGGGATTCGTAAGTCTCCCCGCCGTGTTCAGCAGCATTTCGGGAAATCTGGGAGGCATTGAAACAGGTAGAATCTTCGGTTTTTTGTGGTTTTTTCTCCTGTTCTTCGCCGGCATGACCTCATCCGTAGCAATAGCATATCCCGTAGTAACTTTCCTTCAGGACGAATTCAGCATCTCAAGACAAAGGGCGGTCGTATACACCATGCTAATAATAATCGTAAGCGTGCTGCCCGTGATACTGGTAAGCCAGGTCCTTGACGAATGGGATTTCTGGGCCGGCACCATAATGCTCGTCGTATTCGGATTCATTGAAATAGTAATGTTCATGTGGGTATTCGGGTCCGAGAGGGCCTGGAATGAGATAAACTCGGGCGGATTTATAAAAGCACCCCGTGTTTTTTACTACATTCTGAAATACCTGACACCATTTTTCCTTCTGGTCCTCATATCTTGGTGGGGGTATAGCAGTCTGCCTTCGGTAATCGGAGCGGCCAGCTGGAATATCTGGTTCGCAAGGTTCTACATTCTGGGATTGTTTGTTTTTCTATCAGTTATGGTTTATATTGCCGGCAGGAGGGAAAGATAATGGATTTTGCTGCTGCGCTATTTATGTTCATCTCGTGGGCAAGTATTCTGAGTCTTCTCTCTTTCTGTCTGATAAAATTCCACAGGAATTCCCGATAACTGCCACAGGATCAGCGCAGAAGATGTTTTCCCGGCTTTTTCGGTAACTGACCAGATATTTTTGCCGGTTTAGTTCCGCTCCGTTTCTTCATGAAGAACCTCTTCGGGTTTTCCAAGGCGAAAAATCCTTATAGCATCTTCAAGCTGATGTATCAAAAAGAAAGTCAGAGCAAAAGACGTAGCGAAAAGAACGAGGGAATTTCCTCCGATTATAGCTATGAAAACTATTCCGGCTGAATAATAATTCCTTCTCCCCAAGGGACGAAGGCGCGCAAGCAGTTTTCTCAGAACGGAAAGTTCCTCGGGATCAATATGTTTGTCAACTTCAAAGTAGGCAACCAAGCTACCGGAATTCGTATACTTTATCAGGAAGTAAAACGACCATATTAGAAACAGGATGAAAATGATGATGTTATAGCTTCCGAGCACAACCGCAATGGTGCTTCCTGTTTGAAGATAATACCCAACAGGAACTCCGATCAGGAAAGAAAGCACGGTGAACTGGTCACTTATTGTATCAACCCACTGTCCCTTCTTCGTCTCCATAAGCTTTATTCTCGCAACTTCCCCGTCACACCTGTCCAAAACGGTTGCTGCCTGCATAAAAAGAGCTCCGAGTACCGGATGACCAAGAGCATAAAACGGCCCGCAGAGCACTCCGATCAGATTAATCAGAACACTTACCGCGTTAGGTGTAAGAGATGTTTTTACCAGAAGCTTGCTCAGAGGAAGAGACATCCTGCCGTTTATATTTCTGGCTATCCATCCGGTAGCCGTTTTACCTACGTGAGAAAAAATAATTCTTTCCGCTTCTTTTTCAGATTCCGCAGTATCCGAAAGACGGCACCAATATCCACTGTCGGCACTGAAAGTTCTTATACGGTGTCGTGTGGCTTCTTCACCAAGCCAAGTATCAAGGCCGGTAGCCGAAAGAACCGCGGCGGCTTCTGTGGAATTTACGGAAAAAGCACCTAGAACGCTGCTTCCTCCACCGAAATATCTGGTTACGTAACCAGTTTCCCTGTCCATGCCAACAACAGGATCAGCGTCTTGGTGAACAAGGACGGAAACATCCTCTTCGCGGCAATCCGCTGAATCACAAACGAATTTTTCAAGAGAACTGGAGTTTGTAACAACAAGGGAAGATTCTAAAATAAGTACTCTGCCCGAATCTATCGATACCAATCCTCCGGGCAAGACCCAGTTTATGTCCGATGTAATCCTCGGATCATCTATAAGAAGGTTTTTCAGAAAACCCGCGTTATCGGTAATTATATGGAATTGCTCAATTCCGGCACGCTGGCAATTTATTATAATTCTTTTAAGCTGCGGAACTTGTGCTACCGATTTGCTTGAGAATCTGGACAGATCCTCACCGTTTGTTCCCGTGCCAGAACAAAGTACAATAGCATTTTTCATGGCAAGTTATTCAGAGGAGTCGACAACTCTCAGAAGATTTGGAGCACGGTATTCCTTTTTCAAGAATCTGTCGGCCTGTTTTCTTGCCCTGAAAAGATCCAGTGGACAGTCAACATCCATCCAGTAAAGTTCGCCTATATCAAGGGGCTTGATCTTATACCCTTTGCTTATAAGCCTGTGTATTGAGGAAATGTACCATTTCCCCTCGGCCCCGGGGTTTCTCATCTCTTCCTCTACCGCTCTTTTAAGAAGCTCTACCCCAGTATCCCTGAAAACCCTTATACCAACCGATTCGGCGGAGGTTTCGCTGTTTGAGATATCTTTGCTTATCTTCGTGATCCTGCTGTCGTCAACAATAACTTTCATGTCTTCCCTCTCATACCGAGGCCTTTTTTTTATAGGAAGACAGATTTTCTCATCCCTTACAGAAAGCGCCTTGTCCAAAACCCCTATCTCGTAAACATCGTCTCCGTTCATAACCACCAGGTCTTCATCAAATTCACTTCGGGCTATCCAAAGAGACACAAGACTGTTTGTAGACTGGTAGAAGGGATTGTAAAGGGTGTTGATTCTCATTCCCAAGCCGTCGTAGCTTCTTAGGAAATCCTCAACCCTTTCGAAACCGAATCCCACGACGATCACGACTTCGTTTATGCCGCAGTCCCTTATAAGGTTTATCTGATGTTCGAGTATGGATATGTTCCCAATATCAAGAAGACATTTGGGCTTGTCATGGGTGTAGGGGTATAGCCTAGTGCCCCTGCCCGCTGCAAGTATTATAGCTTTCATAAATCAGGTTTCTTAAATAAACAGCCATACGCCCGTAGAATTGTGAAGTGCGGGTCACAGCTTCAGGAAAAAACACGAAGCATAATGCTTTACTTTCAAGAAATCCTCCAAGGCCTAATGTAACTACAGGGACTAGCTATGTCAAACACGCCTTTAATCCGTGAGTCTTGCGCGGGTTTTGCCAGAAGCACGGGCAAATTACCCTTCGGTCGCAAGTTTAAGAGCGTTAATTCCAGATTTTATGCTGATTATATTGTTCATCTCATCCACATATATAAGCTTGGGTCTGTGTGTTTTGCTCTGTTCCTCATCATAGATTGCAAAATCCGCTATTATTAGGCAATCGCCTTTCCTCGCAAGATGCGCAGCCGCACCGTTTACGCAAACTGTGTTTGAACCCCTAGCGCCTTCAATCACGTAAGTTGAAAGACGGTGACCGTTGGTCAGATTGAAAATGTGAATCTCTTCATAGGGAAACAGATCCGCCGCGTCCATGAGATTTCTATCAAGCGTAAGGCTCCCTTCATAGTCCAGTTCGGCTTCGGTAACCGTTACTCTGTGTATCTTGGATTTCAGAAGTATTCTTTGCATTACCAACCTCTTAAATCATGATATTATCGATAAGTCTGGTATCGCCTAGCCTCACGGCCAACGCCACCAGATCACCCTCCACAGCCCTGTGCCGAAACTCAAGGGTTTCCGGGTCTCTTACTTCAATATAATCAATATCATTAATTTGCGCCATACGCAATACCCGATCCGCCTCGGCAAGCAGAATTTGGCAATTATCGCAACTGCTTCTGAACTTTTTGCCGACCTCGCGCAGGGCTTTGTTCACCGCAGCCGCCCTGATTCTCTGACCTTCGCTTAGGCAAGCGTTTCTTGAACTCATTGCAAGTCCGTCCGGTTCCCGCATTATCGGCATTTCCACTATTTCAATGTCCATATCGAAATCTCGCACCATTTTCTGGACAATCTTAAGCTGCTGGTAATCCTTTCTTCCAAATACCGCAAAATCCGGGCGGACAACATTGAACAGCTTAAGCACAACCGTTGCCACCCCGTCAAAATGTCCCGGCCTGAAAAGACCGCAAAGGCAATTCCCGAGAGCTCCCACTGAAACCGTAGTCTGGAAACCGTCGGGATAAATATCGCTTATATCCGGATAAAACAGGTAGTCGGCGCCACAGCGCTCAAGTTTCTTAATATCGCCATGGTAGTCCCTTTCGTAATGATCAAAGTCCTCACCGGGTCCGAACTGTGTGGGATTAACAAAAATGCTTACGGCCGTCACGTCCGCCCTTCTCACCGATTCCTCAATGAGACTGATATGCCCCTGATGCAAAGCTCCCATAGTGGGAACAAAGCCGAGTTTCTTGCCCGCTCTTCTGCAAGCGTCGGAAACCCTCTTCATGTCGGAAGGGCGGTTGAGCACGGAAAGCGTTTGTACGCTATCCATAAGAATGCTCCCGCGAGGGGAAAGTTCCCTTTTTTACGTCTTCCACATATTTTTTCGCTGAATCAGAGATTGCGTCTGCGACCTTCGCGTATTTTTTGACGAACTTGGGAAGCGGCTCCGGCGTAAGGCCGATCATGTCGTTTACAACAAGCACCTGCCCGTCGCAATCCGCCCCGGAACCTATTCCAACAGTTGGTATCGCAAGACCCTCCGTAATCTCTTTTGCCACTCCCGATAAAACGCTCTCGATAACCACCAGGAAAGCACCGGCCTGCTCACAGGACTTGGCGAGATTCAAAAGCGCTTTGCGCTCCTCCGTCGAACCTCCCTGTACTTTGTATCCACCCATTACGTGAACCGACTGGGGACAAAGTCCTATATGAGCGACAACGGGAATTCCGGCTTTTTGTATGCGATACACCGTATCGACGTACATCTCGTTCACCTCAAGCTTGACCGACTCTGCCCGCCCTTCCTTTAAAAGCCTTCCGGCATTCCCTATGGCGTCTTCCAGAGATTTCTGGTACGAAAGAAAAGGCATGTCCGAACACAAATGGGCATGTGCTACGCCCCTTGAGACGATTTTAGTGTGATAAATCATTTCATCCAGCGTAACGGAAAGCGTATCTTCGAGGCCCTGAACCACGTTGCCAAGAGAATCCCCTACCAAAACCATGTCTACTCCCGCAGCATCCACTATTGCGGCAATGGTGGCGTCGTACGCCGTTATCATGGCGATTTTCTCGCCCCGCTCTTTCATCTTGCTAAAATCTGTTGTTCTAAGCTTTTTCATCGCTAAACACTTTCCCTTGTTTTTCCGAAGTTCCCCGAAATCATTCAACATATATACTGGCTGCGTATCCCCGCGTTCTCAAAATCACGCGAAGTCTTTCGGCATCTTTTCTTTTCTTGAATCTTCCCACTCTAACCCTGTAATAAGTATTCCCCTCAAAGGCTAAAGATTCCACCCTCACCTCCTCCTTTGTGACCCGCGAAAGTTCTCTTTTGAGGTCATAGGCCTTTGCCCTGCTGCGAAAAGAACCCGCCTGAACCGTGTAAAGGGAGACAAAGAGGCTTTCTGACCTTTTCGACGGCGTTGACAGCACCTCTATTTTTACCTTCGCAACACCGCTTCTAACAAGTCCGATGGATTTCGCGGCGGCATAGGAAAGATCTATAACCCTGCCCTTTACGTGAGGACCCCTGTCATTTATCCTGACCTCCACTTGCTTGCGGTTCTCAAGATTGGTAACACGTACGACGGTACCGAAAGGAAGTTCCTTGTGTGCGGCGGTATAGGCATATCTGTTGAATATCTCGCCACTTGCCGACCTGTTCCCATGTTCCTTGTCTCCGTACCAAGAAGCCTTGCCGTACTGCACGGTATCCGTTGATCGGGGTCGAGAGAACTCCCGGCTTTCCAAGTTCGGCGAACCTGGAAAGGGAAAACAGCTGACCGGAAAAAGCACTGCCAAGATAGCAAATCTGATCCAGAGCATGAAACTCTATTTTACCATAAAAGGATTTACACACGGACACCGGGATGCTGGAAATACCAGTTCCGCAACCTGCAGCCTTGAGATTATAAGCGGTTAGAATAAAATAGTGCCAGTAAAAAATAGGCAGATACAATGAACCCGCCGGATCATAATTTTTCCCTAATAAACCGACTTCCCCCTTATATACTTGGCGTAGTCAATGAACTTAAACACCAGGCGCGCGCCAGGGGTGAAGATATAATCGACCTCGGCATGGGAAACCCTGATCAGGCCACGCCGGACCATATAGTGGAGAAACTCTGCGAGGCGGTAAAGGAGCCCAGAAACCATAGGTACTCCACTTCCGCCGGACTGCCCAAACTTCGTCTGGCCATAACCGACTGGTACAGAAGAAAGTACGACGTTGACCTTGATCCGGATTCCGAAGCCGTCGTGACAATAGGTTCAAAGGAAGGCATATCCCATTTAATGCTTTCAATACTCTCCCCGGGAGATATAGCGATAGTTCCCGATCCAACCTATCCAATACACAGCTACTCCGTAATAATAGCAAGAGGAGACACTCACAGTTGTCCGATGGGGGAAAAGGAAGACCTGATACTGTCAATAGAGAAGGCAATAAAGGAAGTGTGGCCGAAGCCCAAGGTTCTTATTCTCTCCTTCCCCAACAATCCGACCACGAAAGTCATGGATCTTGATTTCTTCGAAAAAGTCTGTGATCTGGCGCGGGAAACCGGTCTTACAGTTGTACATGATCTGGTTTACGCAGAACTGTGTTACGATGGATACAAGGCTCCGAGCATAATGCAGGTAAAAGGAGCCAGAGATGTTGCGGTGGAATTCTATTCCCTTTCCAAAAGCTACAACATGCCCGGCTGGCGGGTTGGCTTCATGGTGGGAAATCCGGAGATCGTCTCCGCGCTTAAAAGGATAAAAAGCTATCTTGACTACGGAATATTTCAGCCGATACAGATAGCCGCGATCACGGCTCTTAACGGACCCCAGCAACATATAGATCGTATAAGGGAAACCTACAGGTCCAGAAGGGATAAACTGATCGAATCATTCGCAAGGGCCGGATGGGAAATTCCAAAGCCGAAAGCGACGATGTTCGTATGGGCACAGATACCGGAAGAGTTTGCGGAAATGGGATCGCTTGAATTCTCAAAACTGCTTATAGAGAAATCAAAAGTTGCCGTATCCCCTGGAGTGGGTTTTGGGAACTACGGAGAAGGTTTCGTAAGACTCGCGCTTGTTGAGAACGAGAACAGGATAACTCAGGCGGCAAGGGGAGTGAGGAAACTTCTCCAAGGCCCCCGCGGTTACTAAAAGGCCTGTCCTATGCTTATAAAAATCTTGAACCTGTCGTTTCTCTCCTCATCTTCCGGGTTAAGAAGGTAGCCGAAATCCGCTCTGATCGGTCCAATGATCGTATGGTACCTCAATCCCGTGCCGGCCGCGTACTTCAGGTCAGAAACACTGAAACCAAAGCTCTCTGAATAAACATTTCCATAATCGAAAAAGACTACCGCCCCAAGTTTATTAAAAAGCCCGAAACGGGCTTCAGCGTTTCCCACGATCATGGAGTTGCCCCCCAGAGGATCCCGATCTGAATTAAGCGGACTCAGGTGCTGAAATGAATAACCCCTCATGCTCGCGCTGCCTCCAGCAAAAAACCTCTTGAAGATCGGTACGTCAAGCGGGTCAGTCTTTCCAATCGTGCTTATGTTTCCAATCGTCAGTCTTTTTCCAAGAACGATTCCGGAAACATTTTTGTAGTATCTTAACTCGGCCAAGGACTTCAGGTAATCGGTACGGTCGGAACTGATTATCTGAATTGGTTTTTCCAGAAATAAAAACAGCCGCATCCCCCTGGTAGGATTTACAAGACTGTCGGTCAGGTCATATTCAACTCCAAGGTCGATAAACGTCATGAAGACCTTGTCGCGGGCGCTTTCGATCGGCGTTCTGACCACCTGAGAATCTATATCTGAATATACGACGTTTAGGGAAGTGAAAACCGTAAGATAGTCCAAAAATTCCTTGGACACGGTACTGTTAAAATCGAAAGTCTCTCCATCGTAGCCCGGAAGATCATCTCTTCTCACGTCAAGCAGAAAAGCAAGACTGGAATTTCTACCAATTAAGTGGGGCTTCTCAAGCTCAGCCATTAGACCCCGCGTCAGGGATGAATAGCTGGAAGTAACCCGTAGTGTCTTTCCGCCGTCGAGAAAATTCCTCTGGCTCCAGGACAACTGCGCCCTTAAATTGTCCTCTGTAGCATATCCGACACCAAACCTTATCGTTCCGAGTTTCCTCTCGGTAACACTGTATGTCGTCTGAACCTCAAGTTTCTGTTCGTCGTAGTCATTATCCACTATAACGGAATTAAAAAGTCCTGTTTCGAAAATATTCGCCCGTGATTTCTGAGTTTTTGTGAGGGAGAACAGATCTCCTTTTTCATGCTCTATCTCCCGCTCGAGAAGTCTGGTGGCAATGTTGGAATTCCCCCTGAATATCACGTCGGCGAAATAATACTCCTGATCTGGATCAATGGTGAATTCAACGTTAACCTCTCTGTTCCTCAGGTTTACAATCGCTTCAGATCTAACATCCGCCAGAGGATAACCCCTGTCGGAAAACATCTCTGTGATAAGAACTTTTGATTTCTGGTAGTTTATCTGCGAAAAGTGTTCCCCCTCTTCCAAAAGAATCACTTCGGCGACATCGGAGACGTAATCGTACAGATGGTTCCCAAGAACTTCTATGCTCAGGGTTTTCACTATTACGGGGTCTCCCTGGTCAACTGTTATTTCTATATCTACCTTTCGGTTTCCATCCCGAAAATCCAAGGTATGAGTTACGGTGGAACCGTAATAACCATGTTCCCTAAAAACCTGTTCTATCCTCTTTATATCGTCCTCAAGGAACTGCTCGTTGAATTCCGGGCGCTTTTTCCAAGGTCTTCTCGAAGGAAAATGGGTAATCATGGAGTCTTTTATCTTCTCAGTTTCTATATCCTTAAGCCCCTTTATCTTGATCCCGGAGATAAAAACCGTTTCGTCTTTCTCTATTTCTTCGGCGTTAAGCACCAAAGTCGGGGAAAAAGCTGCTAGGCAAAAGAAAAGTCCTGAGAGGAAAAAATTGACGAAGCGATGCGTAAGAAGGAATTTGTACGGAAAGTTCCTATCGTATTTGCGGCTAGAACAAGAAGATATAGAAGTGTCCCTCTCCATTAATACTAACAGGGGCGACCCTGAAAAAAATCCCGGCGGGTCAGAAACAAACGCAGATATTTAGTTGGGCGGAAATAATAATAACTAGATTTGCGCACAAAATCACACTCACCACAATCTCGAACTCAGAAACTATTGCAAAATTGCCGAAGCCACACCGTCAAAAAGGCAGCAATCCACAGACATGGGGGAAAGGACAAGACCACTTATACATAACGCGGTAATATGATATTATTTTCTCCGAGGTCGTTAAGCCATGGAACTTTTACTGCTTATGTTGTTTGTTCTCCTCGGATTTTTCGCCGGGACATATATATTGGGAACTTTTTTCTCCCTCGTTTTTATGCAGTTGCCGGAGGTTTTCAGATCAAGAGCCAGCGGGAGTCCTCAAGTACCGGTACAGAGGCTTGTGCATCTAGTCTTGGAAACCGCGGGGTGGTTTCTGCTTCTTCTCGCGCTTATATTCCTGGTAAACAAGTATCTCGCCGGCTATCAGAAGCTTTTTCTCTGCGGCATATACGTGGCCTTGGCTTTCCACATAGGAACGCTGCTGACTCTTTACGGAAGACCTTCGTAGATTACAAAGAGAAAAAACAAGAAGAACCTCTTTGTTTTTTCGTACCGCGCCAGTCTGGATCCACTTGCAAACACACGTTAAGCAGGTTTTAACAGTTCATGGTAGTCCGCAAAAGCCTGAAGTATGAATTCTTTTTACAGGTTAGCGCCTTTTCTGCGCTGAGAAGTTGCTATCAATAAACATCTGCTTGGCAGGGTCTCCCGGGTCTTCCCTGCGTTTGCGGTGCAGGTCCTTCGCCGTCTTTTTCTCCAGAATAGGTTTATGAACGTATTCAATCTCTATCGTTCTTTTTTGAGAGTTCAGGTTAGCAAGTACAACCGTGTCCAAAAGATCCCATGACAGCACCTCGTAAGAAAACATCTTCTCCCGCTTGAAAGTGTCGCCGAGAGCATCTGCGAGGTTGCCGATAAGTTCGTTTTTTGCGGAGGCAAAACGGCTTTCGTCCTCAAAAACGAATAAAATGGAACTTGACATAAGCTTGTCTTTATAAAATTCAAGCCGAGTTTCATGGTCCGGCGAAGGATCGAGAGTAACCCCGGCTACCGAACCGCCCAAGACAACTTTTCGGATGTCATTTGAGTATTTGCGATCAGAAACAACCTTGACTTTGGAAGGCTTAATCAGATTAAGAGCGTCCTCTCTTGAAATCCCGAATTCAAAACCGTGGGGAATCCTAAGATTTATCTGGCTCCCCTCAACAGAAGAAGGGAGGAAAAAACAAAGTGAAAAAACAAGTGTCAGCCAAACTCTCGTGCAATACATGTAAGTCTTCCCTTGATATAAATCGCTTAAACCCGTGGTATACTTTGAAACCTATAATTTTAACTGTTTTATACCAGCTTGTTAAACACAATACGGTGACGCTTGAATGGAAACGATCATAGGAGTAATCGGAGCGGGGAATGCAAGTGAGGAAGAAAAAAGGACCTCAGAAGAGGTCGGAGTTCTGATTGCCAGGAAAAAATGTTTTCTGCTTTGCGGCGGAATGGGAGGAGTTATGGAAGCCGCGTGCCGGGGAGCAAAATCAGCCGGGGGCACAACAATCGGGATTCTTCCTGGTCCGGAGGCCTGCTCAGCCAACAGGTTCATTGACATACCCATAGTTACAGGAATGGGGGAAGCAAGAAATGTAATAGTGGCAAAGTCAAGCCATTCGATAATCGCCGTTGGAGGCAGCTTCGGCACTCTGTCGGAAATATCGTTCGCGCTCAAGTCGGGAATTCCCGTCATCGGGCTTGACACTTGGGACGTCTCTAAGAGAATTATCAAATGCGAAACCCCGGAAGAAGCAGTCAGGACAGCCTTTGAGCTATCCTCCCGCGGGGAAAAAACCGGATGAGAACCTCTCCGGGCGCCCAAACAGAAAAAGAAATGACACTGGAAGAGATAGAAAACCACATAAGACGCGTTCCTGATTTTCCAAGCAAAGGAATAGTCTTCTACGATATAACCACACTTGTTAAAAACGCCGAAGCTTTTCAAAAATCCGTGGACATGATGGCGGAAATACTTGCCTGCGAAGAGATAACCTCTTTTGTCGCACCCGAGAGCCGAGGTTTCATATTCGCTTCCGCCTTATCCTATAAACTTGGGAAAGAACTGATCTTGGTGAGAAAACCGGGCAAGCTGCCAAGCACCACCGCAAGCGTTTCATATGACCTTGAATATGGAAAAGACGTTCTGGAAATTCACAAAGACGCGATAGACAGCAGAAGCAAGGCAGTAATCGTTGATGACCTTCTTGCCACGGGAGGAACAGCACGCAGTACCGGGCACCTGGTGGAAGAGCTGGGAGGAAGCGTTGAGGGATACCTTTTTCTTATAGAACTCATGGGACTCAAGGGGGCTGAAGCACTTTCCCCACACCCAGTCTGGTCCCTACTGAAAATGCCGGGGTAACAATTGAAAAAGATAGAAGTCAAAATTGGTTCAAGTAAAAATAATTCCTACGAAATCCTGATCGGCCAAGGTCTTCTGGGCCGGATTGCCGACGATCTGGCCGAAGCCTCCATAGCTCACTCCCACGCCCTGATAACTGATTCAAACGTGGCGGAACTTTACGGAGCGAAGCTTCTAGGCGATCTTGAGGAAACACTCTCAGAAGTCAGGATGATCACCTTTGCGGCGGGAGAACAAAGCAAGACCAGAGAAATCAAGTCCTTCATAGAAGACAGGATGCTTGAATCGGGATTTGGCAGGGACTCTTCAGTCATAGCACTCGGCGGAGGGGTCGTGGGAGACATCGCAGGATTCGTGGCCGCCACCTATATGAGAGGAGTTCCCTGCGTTCAGGTACCTACAAGCCTGGTTGCCTGCGTGGACAGTTCGGTGGGAGGAAAAACCGCAGTAGATACCCCTCACGGGAAGAACCTCATCGGGGCATTTTACCAACCATGGCGTGTATATGTAGACACAGGCACCCTTAAAACCCTCGGACCAAAGCAGGTCTCGGAAGGACTCGCCGAGATAATCAAATACGGTGTAATAAAAAGCTCGGATCTTTTCCAGTACCTAGAGGAGGGCATCGAAAAAATCTACAGCTTCGACGACGCAGCGCTGCTTGAGGTGATAGGGGCAAGCTGCAGGATCAAGGCAGAAGTAGTCGAGAAGGATGAGAAGGAACAGAACCTGCGGAAAATCCTTAACTTCGGACACACGGTCGGCCATGCAATCGAGCAGCTCTCCGACTATACAATCTCCCACGGAGAAGCAATTTCTGCAGGAATGGTAATTGAGGGGGAAATCGCTCTGGGCAAAACGGGGTGGAGCGAGCAAGAGCAGGAAAGGCTCACTCGTCTTTTGAGAAGGGCGGAACTTCCCACCGAACCCCCGCGGGGGGTAAGCGTCGGGAAGATAATCGACATCATGAAAATCGACAAGAAAGCCCGAAAAGGCAAGATAGAGATGTCACTTCCCGAGCGCATAGGGAAGATGAAAGAAGATGAGGGAAGTTACGGAATAAAGATCGGAGAACAAACCATAACTTCCGCTTTTAAATCCTGATCCGGAAAATGAAGTTAACCGACTCCGCGGTGGACATCTCCCTGTTTTCGTTTCCGATCGCCAAAGAAGACATTTTCTGCAACAAAAATCCCTTGGTGCTTGAAATCGGCTTTGGAGAAGGGGAGTTTCTGATAAACGCAGCGCGGTGCGACGGAAGCAGGAACTACCTGGGTCTTGAGATCAAGAGAGGAAGATTCCGCAAAGCCGTGCGGGCGGCGGAAAAACTCTCTCTGGAAAACTTAAAATTCGTCCATATCGAAGCTGAAATCGCACTCAGACAGGTCTTCAGGGAAAGGATGTTCGATCTTGTCCTGGTAAATTTCCCCGACCCCTGGCCGAAGAAAAAGCACTCAAAACACAGAATATTTAACCGGGAATTTATAGGCTGCCTCGCAAAAGTGCTTACAGGAAGCGGGAGAACGGTAATAAAGACCGATCAGCTGAGTTATATTGAGCAGATAGTGTCCGAATTCGAAAGAAGCGGTTTGTTCCGCTCAGCATATCCGCCACCAGGTTTCATTGAGACCCGAAAAGGAGAAACAGAGACGAAGTTTGAAAAACATTTCAGGCAGGCCTCGCAAAAGATATTCAGCGCCGTTTTTCTTAATCTTCCCTCGCAAACAAGTTGAATACGCCAACTATACGGACATTAGGGGATAATAGAATTGACATTGAGAATCTTCTATGTATTAAGTTGTGTCCGTTTCGCACAATATATGGAGGTTTTTTGAAATGATAGTAGTAATGAAGCCCAATTCGACCAGAGAGGAGATTGACAAGGTCAAGTCCGTCATAAAGGAACTTGGCTATTCGCCGCATCCGATCGAAGGAATTCTCAGGACCGTTATCGGAGTGGTCGGAGACGAGAGAGGAAAGCCGCATGATCTTGATATTCTCAAGCAGCTCCAGGGAGTTGACAAGGTTGTTCCCGTGCTTCATCCCTACAAGCTCGCGAGCAGGGAAGTAAATGATGAGACCTCCATTTTTAATGTGGGCGGCGTTACCGTAGGGGATAAAAGAATCCCCATAATCGCAGGGCCGTGCTCGGTTGAAAACGAAGAACAGATAATGACAATCGCGGCCTCCATAAAAGATTCGGGAGCCTCAATGCTCAGAGGGGGCGCTTTTAAGCCCAGAACTTCCCCCTATTCTTTTCAGGGTCTTGGAAAAGAGGGACTGGAGCTTCTTGTCAAGGCAAAAGAGATGACAGGGCTGCCCATAGTAACCGAAATAATGAGCCCGGACGATCTTGAGATGGTCGAGGAATACGCGGACGTGCTTCAGATCGGAGCCAGGAATTCCCAAAACTACTCGCTTTTAAGACATGTCGGCAAGTCAAACAAGGCCGTCTTACTAAAACGCGGAATGTCAACGACTATAAACGAATTCCTGATGTGTGCCGAATATATACTGTCGGAGGGCAACAGCAATGTAATGCTCTGCGAACGGGGGATAAGAACTTTTGAGACCGCGACCAGAAACACTTTCGACCTAAACGCGATCCCAGTACTCAAGGAAAAAACCCACCTTCCAGTTTTCGCTGACCCTAGTCATGGAACCGGCTACTGGCAGTATGTAATCCCGGTAACTTTAGCTTCAATAGCCGCCGGAGCGGACGGAATAATAGTCGAGGTTCATAACAACCCCGAGATTGCGGTGAGCGACGGAGCCCAGTCGCTTAAACCGAAAACATTCAAAAACCTGATGGAAAAAGCTGCTCCTGTTGCCGAAGCCGTTGGAAGAACCGTTTAGAATTTCTCGGTTTCAGGAGGAAATCAGAACTTTTCTTCCACTGAGAGTCAGTTTCCCCTCGCAGAAAAGCCTTATGGCTTCGGGCAATATCCTGTGTTCCTGGGCATGGACTTTCTCAAGCAGAGTCTCCTCTGTATCTTCCTCGTCAACCGGGACAACCGCCTGGAGAATTATCGGACCCACGTCAACTTCCTCTCTAACGAAGTGGACACTACAGCCCGTCTGTTTCACACCGTAGTCAAGTGCCTGTATTACTGAATTCGTTCCAGGAAAAGAAGGAAGCAGGGAAGGATGAATATTGATGATACGGTCCTTGAAGCGGCCTATGAAATAAGGAGTGAGTATTCTCATGAATCCGGCAAGTACGACAAGTTCTATGTCATACCTGTGGATTTTCGTGACTATCTGCCTCTCAAACTCTTCCCTTGATTCAAAATCTCTGCTGTTTACGAGTTCTACGGGAATACGGTGTTTCCTAGCCCTCTCAATAGCTAGGACCCCTGGAGTATCGCAGACAACCACGGCTATGTTTGCGGATTCTATACCGGAATCTATCACCGCCTGAAGATTGGTTCCGCTTCCGGAAACAAACACGGCAACATTGGTCTTTGGCATCGCAGGCACCGGGAACTTGAGAAAACAAGGAAAGAAAAAAAGGGCAGCTACCTACTTTCCCACTCCTGAAAGGAGCAGTATCATCGGCCTGTAAGGACTTAACTTCCGGGTTCGGGATGGGACCGGGTGCTTCCCCTTTAGCATAGCCACCCTAGACATAGAAAAATATCATCGGAAAAAATAATGTCAAGCGGGAATATCAGTCAGAGTTAAAACCCCTTATTGGAAGAGCTCTTCCGAACCTTTTTAGCTTCTTAATAGCCTTTACCTCGATCTGTCTTATCCTCTCGCGGGTAACATTTAATTTTTTTCCTATTTCTTCAAGGGTATGTTCCTTGTCCTCATCTATACCGAAACGCATTTTGACAACTCCTTCCTCTCCGTTACTGAGATTGGTGCAGAGTGCGTTGCGCATGATCCGGTTCAATTCCTTGGTTTCGAGTATCTCAAGCGGAGAAGAGGAAGTCGGGTCCGAGATAATATCCATCAGCCTGCAATCGTCCTCACCAATCGGAGATTCAAGCGAAATCGGGTCGCGTGACACCTTCATGATTTTCAATACCTTCTCAAGGGGTATATCCATTGCTTCGGCTATTTCCTGCGGTCTGGGCTCTCTTCCCAATTTCTGCATGAGGGATCTTGAGATCTTGTTTAGCCTGTTTATGTTCTCGGTCATGTGAACAGGAACTCTTATAAGACTTCCCTGATCGGCTATCGCACGCGTAATGGCCTGCTTTATCCACCATGTGGCGCAGGTTGAAAACTTGTATCCCATTCCATGTTCAAACTTTTCAACCGCTTTCATCAACCCCATATTGCCTTCCTGAACCAGATCAAGAAACGGCAGTCCTCTGTTAACGTATTTTCTCGCTATACTGACAACAAGTCTAAGGTTGCATTCGATAAGTTTTTTTCTGGCTTTCTTAGTAGCTTTCTTTGCTTTTTCAAACCTCCCAAGCACCCTTTTAAGCGAAGCGAGTTTCTCCTCGGAATATTCAGATTCCGAACCATTGCCAATAGCGTCATCTGAACCATCCATCATACAGTCGTCACAGACCCCACTCTCGACTCTGTCCACATACTCGACGGCCAGACTGTATATCCTGTTGGCCTGTGCCGAGGAAAAATCAATTTCGTCAAGAAGTTCTACAGTCCTTTCGTTGTTTTTCCTGATTTTCCTTGAGATCTTCGCTTTATCGTCATCTGGAAGTGTCAGAGTACCGAGCTTCTTTCTCAGTTCCTGGTTCTCAGCAAAAAGCTGTCTGATCGGAAGAAAATTCTTTATAGACTTGCGATATGCTTCGCCATCGGTGGAGGATTCGATGTCCTCGCCCTGGTAGGAGACATCACCCGCGCCAAGTTTCCCATCTTTGATCTCTTCTTCGAGCTTGAGAACCTTTTTCATCATGAAAGGGTTCTCAATTATCATTCTCGCAATTATTTTTTTACCTTTTTCAATCTGTCTTGCTATCTCAACCTCTTCCTCCTTAGAAAGGAGGGAGTGCTGTGCAATAGCGAGAATGTACGATCTTATAGGGTCTTGGTCGGCATCTTGACTCTTTACGTTCTTGAGCCTGTCTTCGGTCTGAGAATCAGCCGGGGCATTTTGAAAACCCTGTGCCTGTACGGATTCAGAGAATTCCCCTTCGTCCTGCCCGCTAATTTCGCCCCCTAACCCGTTAGTTTCGTCGTTTGGGTTCAACTAACAGTTCCTTTTATGGTTTTTTCCATTCTCACCAGATTCCTGTATTGTTCAACAAGCTCTCTTTCAAGGCTTTTATTCGAAGAACCGCGCTGCTTGCGGATTCTATCCATTACCTCGTTACGCTTAAAAGCTATGTTTCTCAGTTTAAGCTCTCTTACGCAGCCACTTATTATTTTCTCCGAAGTGGTCTCGTCTATTAAATCATCCGAAGAAAAAATTAACTCGCCCAGCAACTGCTGCATCTCGATTTTTTCAAAAGAACTCATCAGGGAGGAAACCTCGGTAAACTCCCCTTCACCCACATGCTTGAGAATAACCTTTAAATCATCATTTTCAAAATGCTCTCCGACATTTTCAATCCTCTCGGCGCTAAGCAGGTGGGGGAATTTAAGCAGTATCCTTACAATTTCTCTCTCATGAACGCTTTTTTCAGGAATCAAGGAGACCGGCGCAAGTGATCCGCGGTTTTTACCAGAATCCGAAGTTTTTATCATAGAAAGAAACTCAGATTCCCTTATCCCGAAAACCCCGGTTGCCTTGGAGACAGCTTCGGCCCTTCGAACTGGGTCTTTTATTTTCGAAACCATGTCCGCGAGAAATCTCATCGACTCTCCAGAAGACATTTTCTTTTCCCTGTATCTTGCGAAAGTGTCGTCAATAATGAAATCGGAGACATCAACGGCGTTCACAATCAGTTCGCCGAGACTTTCCGGACCATACGCTTTCAGGTAATCATCGGGATCAAGTCCGTCGGGAATGCGGCAGATACTTGAAGAAATCCCCTGTTCAAGAAGAATTTCTCCGGCCCGGACGGCAGAACGTATCCCCGCTGCATCACCGTCGTAGGCAATCACTACCTCTTCGCAGAAACGTCGAAGAAGCTTGGCGTGCTCATTCGTAAAGGCCGTTCCCAAGGTGGCAACCACGTTGCGCATTCCGTTTGCGTAGAGCTTTATGAAATCCATGTAGCCCTCAACCAGAACGACTTTACGTTTTCTTCCAATTTCATTTTTCGAGTGGTAAAGTCCGTAAAGAACGTTTTTTTTGTCAAAAACCGGGGATTCGGGGGAATTCATGTATTTCGGCTGTTTCGGTTCGTCTTCCGTCAGGGTTCTGCCGCCGAAACCGCAAATTCGTCCCGTTATATCGGTTATGGGAAAAACGATCCTGTTTCGAAACCGGTCATAGTGCCCGCTTCCTCTCTCCCTCGCAACGACAAGTCCAAGCTTTTCAAGCTCCTTGATACTGATATTATCTCCGGAAGCAAATTTTAGGACGGCGTCCCAGCTGTCGGGAGCGAAGCCAAGTTTGAATTCCTCGTTTATCTCCGAAGTGATATCCCTCGATTTAAGATACTCCCTGGCCTGCGTGGAGTCCCTCCCAGAACGGAGAAGGTTCTGTCTGTAAAACGAACAGACGAGGGAATTTATCTCAAAAAATCTCGCCGCGGCGATCTCTTTTTTGTTCGCACCTTTCGTGCGTGGACGCTGGGCAGGAAGCCTGACTCCGGCTTTCCGCGCAAGTTCTTTTAAGGCTTCGTGGAAACCTATATTGCTGTACCTCATCAGGAAGCCGAAGACATCCCCTCCGGCTCCGCAACTGAAGCAATGGAAAAAGCCCTTCTCATCATTTACGTGCATGGAAGGGTTGTTGTCGTCGTGGAACGGGCAAAGCCCGATATGGTTTTTCCCAGATTTTTTAAGGGAAACAAAGCCCTGTATGACATCTGCTATACTGAGCCTTGCCTTTATATCCGCTATCGCTGATGTGAAAGAAGGATTCTTCATTCAAAGCGACTTAGTTCGGTGGGATCTTTAGAAAGAGCTTCAGGTGAAAACCACGCAAATTAAAACGGTTTATCTTCTTTTTTTGCTTGAACTGCGCTTTTTGGCAGCAAACATCTTCTTTTTTTTCTTTTCGCTTGGTTTTTCGTAGTGTTCTCTCTTCCTTACTTCAGAAAGAACCCCACCCTTCTCAACCTGTTTCTTAAACCTTTTTAAAGCACTGTCAATACTTTCGCTGCTACCTACTGTTATTCCTGGCAAAAAACTAAAACCTCCATCCTCGCGGGAACGAAAAACCTAAAGGATAAAAAGAGCGTTGTCAAATCACCTTTAAACCCCTCTTTCTCGCCGATTATTCTGATAGTTTTTCCGCGGATGGGAATTTTCCGACCATCTCCCGGTTCTTTTTTATTTCTTCTTCGATTCTGCGGGAATTTCGCTTCTCGAATTCATAGTCGTACGGCTCCTGGGAAGCTCTCTGCTCCTCAAGCCTCTGGCCCCATGAATCTCTTCTGTTTCTTATCTCATCTACAAGTCCCATGACTATCCTCTTTCTGGTTTTTCCTCAGCAACCGTTTCAGTTCAAAGCGGCTGACGATATTTTCATAAATTCCACTTTTTCTTCAATTTTGGGCATGTACTCCGCAAGAGCCTCTATTGTCGGCGGATAAGGATGACCTATACCTACCGCTATGCCGTTTTTCTCGGCGATCCTTACCAGTTTATCAAGCTGCTTTATGGTATATTCCTTGCCCCGCTCCCTTTGGTCAATAAAGACATCCCTTTTAAGCGTCTTTACTCCAAGTTGTTTCGCCACGCTGTATCCACGGGAGTCCGGAGTTGTAAAGCTGTCAACAAAATAAAGATCCCTGGCCTTCAGTTCCTGCATAACCGTTCTTACCGGCTCTTCATTCTCCATGAACTTGGAACCCATATGGTTGTTGACTCCGGCGACATTGGGAACCGCCATGATGTTTCTTCTGAGTTCCTTTCTTATCTGGTCTATCGAGAAGCCGAGCAGCAAGACTCCTTCTCCAGCGTCATCGGCCGTGTAACCGGAAGCATCCTTGGGTTCCATGGGAAGGTGGAGTATCACGTCCATCCCTCCGCGGTAAGCGACGCGCGCAGCGTACCGGGAATGGGGAAGATGCGGAAGTACAGCTAAGTTGATCGGCTGCTTGATCTTAAGGAGCCTGTCAATCGATTCTTTGTCGCCGCCCAGATCATCTATTATAAGAACAACTCCGGGACGCCTGGGCTTTTTCTCCGCAATCTTGTCAGCGACAGTAGGCGTAACCTCACGGGGTGACCATTCGTCAAGGAATTTCCCGACATACCGGAGGCCGAAAATCGAAAAGGCGAAAAAGAAAAGCAGAACCAAGACCGCGTGGGAAAGTTTCGCCGTGGTTTTTTTGCCGCCGGTTCTTCCGGCAGACGGTTTTTTTCTCGTTCGTCTCTTCTGACTCAAGGCTCTTATCTCCTCACATGCGCTTTACCGTTTCCAAAGCTCTTACAAGCTGCGGGTCGGAAGGGGAATCCTGGTCGCCACCTTCAACAAAAATATCAGGTTCTATGCCCTTGTCATCTATGAGAATCCCCTTGGGAGTGAAAAGTCTCGCCGTGGTTATCTTCACTCCTGTTTCCCCGGAGAGTTCTATCACGGACTGAACAGAACCCTTGCCGAATGTCCTAGTACCGACTATCTTCGCCCTGCCGCTGTCTTTGAGGGCTCCGGCGAGAACTTCGGAAGCACTCGCACTCCCCTGGTTTACGATTACGGCAACATGATTGGTTGGTATCTCCATCCCCTCTCTGGCGAAATATTCCTTCGAAGTCTGCTCGGACCTTCCCTTGACGTTCAGGATAAGTCCTTTATCAATGAACATGTCACAAAGCGCAAGCGCCTGTTCAAGCAGTCCTCCGGGGTTGTTCCTGAGGTCAAGCACAAGTCCTCCGAGCTTCGCGCCGTTTTCTTTTTCAAGCCCCCTGTAAGAACTGAGGAACTCATCTGCAGAGTCCCTGTGGAACTGTGATAGCTTTATATATCCTATGTCTTTTTCAACCAGCTTGGACTCGACGCTTCTGAGTTTCACTATCCGTCTTGTGATGGTAAATTTATGGTCTTCCCCGGTTTCGTCTCTTCTGACAACGATGTCCACTTTGGTCCCCTCTCTCCCCCTTATGCTGTCCAAAGCATCAACTATGTTGGTTTTCTCGGTACTCTCTCCGTCTATGGATACGATTATGTCTCCCGATTTCACGCCGGCTTCCTGCGCCGGACCTCCCTCAATCGGGGATATAACGGTCAAAAGCCCGTCGCGCACCGTAATTTCGACTCCTATGCCTTCAAACTCCCCCATCGTTCCTATCTCAAGGTTCCTCAGGCTCTCAGATGAAAGATAAACCGAATAGGGATCAAGAGAATCAAACATGCCTTTTATAGCGCTTCGGGTCAGCTGCTCTGAGGAAACCTCTTCCACATAGTTTTTCTCTATGAGGTTCAGGGCCTTTGCAAAGTCGGAAAGACCTCTGTATGTGTCTTCTTTTGCGAAAAGGGGTCCTGAAAAAAGGAAAGCCAGAACTAATGCGTATATTATGAAAAAAAAGCGGGATTTTCTCATCGCGGTTTACGGTTTCGGTAGTTTACCTGAAAGGAAATTTTTTGGACAAAGCGGATAAAGCACAGTTTTTGCCCTTGATGAGGAAGGGGAAATAAGATAGGTTTACGGCAGATCGGTTCACTCATATGTCTACACTTTTTACTGGAATAATATCAGGATTTGTCAAAAGCTGTGTTTCCGACCTTCCCGAAGTATCCCGGGAATGGCTCCCGCTGAAAAGAGCTCTTTTCTACCTTGGGGCGCTTCTCGTATACCCGGTCGCCCTGCTCGTGGCCATGGCGGTAATTATTACGGTCGTTTTGATCGCATATCCCGTTTCGTATATCTACGGGGCAGCGAATTGAAGCGACGGCCGTCGGCGAAGCTCACAAACAGTGTCTCGTAATGCAGAAAGATCATGACATTCCCTCGCCGGGGCCTATTCCCCGACACGTTGTCATAATAATGGATGGCAACGGAAGATGGGCGCGGCGTAAGAATCTTGACAGGCTGAGCGGTCACAGGGAAGGAATAAAATCAGCAAGATCAGTGGTCCGGGCCGCGCGGGAAATTGGAATAGAGTACGTAACCCTCTACACGTTTTCCGCCCAGAACTGGAAAAGGCCGGGCAAAGAAGTCTTCGCGCTGATGGATCTTTTAAGAAACTACCTGTCAAATGAAGGCGAAAAACTGCTTGCGCAGGACACGCGACTAAACGCGATCGGGAACCTCTCCAACCTCCCACCGGACATACGTGAACTTCTCGGGCACGTGATGAAAATGACGGAGAAATGCAACTCCCTGACAATAACCCTGGCGCTCAGCTACGGGGGCAGGGAGGAAATAATCAATGCCGTGAACAACATAATCGCGGAGGGAGGGGAAAAAACGGTGACCGAGGAGGATTTTCAGGAATATCTATATACATCCCAACTGCCAGAACCGGATCTGCTCATAAGGACCGGAGGGGAAATGAGACTTTCCAATTTTCTGCTGTGGCAACTGGCTTATGCCGAAATATACGTTACGAAAACTCTCTGGCCGAATTTCAGAAAAAGACACCTGCTAAAAGCCATCGCCAATTACCGCACCAGGGAAAGAAGGTTCGGACTGACAGGAGAGCAGATACGGGAGAAAGGGCGCTAGATTGAAAAAGATCTCCATACTCGGATCAACCGGTTCGATCGGGTCGCAGACGCTTGAGATAATACGAAGATTTCCCGAAAAGTTCGAGGTTACGGGTCTTTGCGCGGGGAAAAATATTGATCTTCTGGCAGAGCAGGTAAAGGAATTCGCTCCGAAGGTCGTATCGGTCACCCGAAAAGAAGACTCGGAGCGACTAAAGAGAATAGCCGGTCCGAAAACCAAGATACATTACGGAGACGAGGGGAACATCGCGGTTGCGACAGAAGGGGACTGCGATCTGGTGATATCTTCCATGGTAGGTTTTCCGGGTCTTCTGCCAACCCTCTGCGCAATAAAGGCCGGAAGAGATGTGGCAATAGCCAACAAAGAATCTCTGGTGGTCGCTGGAGGACTTCTTATTTCCGAGGCAGAAAATCAAGGCGTTACTCTGCTTCCCGTGGACAGTGAACACAGCGCCGTTTTCCAGACGCTCCGGGAAAAAGACCGTAAATTCCTCAAACGGGTTATTATAACGGCGTCTGGCGGACCGTTTCGCAAAACACCGAAAGAAGATCTGGAAAAAGTCACGGTCGCCGCCGCGCTTTGTCATCCTACATGGAAAATGGGAACCAAAATAACCATAGATTCGGCG
This sequence comes from Thermodesulfobacteriota bacterium, assembly GCA_965229995.1. Lineage (GTDB taxonomy): Bacteria > Desulfobacterota_D > UBA1144 > Nemesobacterales > Nemesobacteraceae > Nemesobacter. The sequence continues at coordinate 1,219,232 of OZ245933.1, forward strand.
ACGCTAATGAACAAGGGATTTGAAATTATAGAGGCAAGGTGGTTTTTTGACATACCCACCGAAAAAATATCGATCTGGGTACATCCCCAGAGCATCGTTCATTCAATCCTTGAATATATTGATGGCTCGTTCATAACTCATCTTTCCGCCTCGGACATGAAAATACCGATAGCCCGTGCGCTTTCCTATCCCGAGAGGCTTGATCTCGGACACACTGCAGCCTCGCCGGACGACCTGTCGGACATTACGTTTGAAAAACTTGATACAGATAAATTCGAGGCTCCTGCAATTGCAATTGAATGTCTCAGGATGGGCGGCACTTACCCGACTGTTCTGAATGCGGCAAACGAAGTGGCCGTAAACGCGTTTCTTGACGAGAGGATAAGATTTACCGACATAATCCCGATTGTCAGAGAAGCACTTGAGCGTCACGACAAACTTGACTCGGGTTGTCTTGACAATATATTAGAGGCGGACAGGTGGTCGAGGAGAACCGCCGATTCGGTAATGGAGAGCTTTCTGTCTTAGCGATGATCACAATCCTGGCTTTTATCTTCGTAATAGGAATTCTAGTCTTTTTTCACGAACTGGGGCATTTTCTGCTCGCGAAAAGAAGCAATATCAGGGTCGAGCAATTCTCTCTGGGTTTCGGCCCGAAACTTGTGTCTTTCGTAAGAGGCGAAACAGAATATCTCATTTCAGCCCTTCCCATCGGCGGATACGTGAAGATGTACGGCGAGGGAACAGAGGGAAACATAATTGTCGAAAACGTCGCGGACACAGAATCGCCACTTGCCTCAGGAGACAGAATTATCGGGATAAAGGGATTCAGTCTTGAGAAGTACCCAAGCTGGGAGAAGCTTCTCTACGCCCTAAGATCAGACTCGAATCAGCAAAAAGAACTTGAAGTGGAAAGAGGTGGGAAGATCTACACTTTCCTCGTCAACCACTCGGCCCTCCACGATATAGAAGCCTATTACGAAAAGGACTACCAGAGAGGATTTTCCACCAAGTCCATTACCGACAGGTTCCTGGTGATCATAGCGGGGCCGGCTATGAATTTCATAATCCCCTTTTTCTTCATGCCTCTCGTGTTCATGTTCGGCATAAGCGTCTCCGGTTATCTGGAAGATCCTCCGGACATAACTTACGTAAAAAAAGATTCCCCCGCCCATCTCTCGGGATTCGCCGCGGGTGACAGGATACTCAGCATAAACGGAAAAGAGGTCAAGAGCTGGAGAGACGTAAACATTGGCGTTCACTCAAACCCCGATTCGCTGCTTGAATTCAGGGTGAGCACCGGAAGCGAGACCAGGACTCTCGCTCTTTTCGCAGAAGCCGGTCCCGACGGCAGGGTAGAGACCGGATTTGCAAGACCCATAGCCACGACCATAGAGCAGGTATCCGAAGACCGCCCCGCCTGGAAGGCAGGCATACGTCCGGGAGACAAGATAAAGGCAATAGATGGCGTAGAGGTTACGGACTGGAACCATATGTCTGACGTAATAACCGAAAGCGGGGGCAAAGAACTTGATTTTACGGTTGAGCGTGGTGGAGATGAGGTGAATTTTCTCCTGGCAGCGGAAATGGAACAAGGTATTGAGCGCTATATAGTCGGCATTACTCCCAGTACGGACAAGGTGCTTAAAAAATACGGCTTTTTCGAATCGATTCGCAAGGGAATAGCCGAAGCGGCACGCATGACGGTTGAGATCACTATTCTTTTCTTCGGGTTTCTATTCAAGCTCGTAACCGGGAAAATAGCGCTTGCCACTGCCGGCAAAACAGTCGCGGGACCCCTTCTCATAGCCAAGGTGTCGGGAGCGGTAGCCCAAAGCGGCATATCGAATCTTCTTCAGTTCACCTCGCTTATAAGCATAAATCTCGCATTAATAAACCTTCTCCCCATACCAATGCTCGACGGAGGACACCTGCTTTATCTGGGCATTGAGAAGATAAAGAGAAAGCCGCTTAGCATAAAAACCCTTGAGATAACCCAGCGAATCGGATTTTCCTTTCTTATTTTCATCATGGCGGCAGCCCTGTATAACGACATCCTGAGGATGCGTGAAGACATCTTCTCGCAGTTCGGCAGAATTCTCGATCTTTTCCGGTAAAATTACCTAGGACTAGACTATGAAAAAGGACAACGAGGAAATACTCAGGATCAACGACCTTTTTTACGAGGCCTTGGGAACCAGGAATCTCGAGCTTATGGGAGAGATCTGGATAAAGGACTCAAGGTCAGGCTGCGTTCATCCGGGATGGACCGCTCTTCGCAACTGGCAAGCCATCAGCCAGAGTTGGGAGAGCGTCTTTGACCCCGAGGATCAAGTCGACATCAGCATTTCAAACGTGACTGTGGATATAAGCGACAACATCGCCTGGGTGACCTGCCTGCAGGAGATGGTATACATAAAAAGAGACCCGGTCATGTTCAATCTCTCGCAGTCAACCAACATATTCGAGAAGCAAGGCGACAGATGGCTTATGATCTTTCATCACGCCTCGCCAATTCCCGTACGGGGCTACGAACCGGGGAACAAGACAATACAGTAGGTTGAACTTCAGGAAGCCTCTTCCTCCGCGTTCATTCGCTCAAGATAAACCGAGGCGCCCAGCTTTTCGAGCCGTGCGGCCTTTTTCTTTACCTCAGAAGAAAGCTTCTTCTTGTACTCAGCCACTGCGCGTGGAAGTTCAGGGTCAGCGACCGAAAGAATCTCAACAGCGAGGATGCCCGCATTTTTCGCCCCGCCTAAAGCGACTGTAGCGACCGGAACACCTGAGGGCATTTGCAGAATGGAAAGCACGGAATCCCATCCGTCAATCGAATTTGAGGATTTTATCGGAACCCCTATGACCGGGAGAGGAGAAACGGAAGCTACCATTCCCGGAAGATGCGCAGCGCCTCCAGCTCCGGCTATTATGACTTTGATCCCTCTTTTGTGAGCTTTTTTCGAAAAATCGACAAGACGCTCCGGAGTTCTGTGCGCCGAGACTATGGTGACTTCATGCCCTATGCCGAATTGCTCCAGCACCTCGACCGCTTCTGCCATGACCGCAAGGTCCGAGTCAGAACCCATGATAACGCTTACTAAAACAGGTTTCATGCTACCGCCCTCAGATTATTCATTATGAACTTTGCCTTCTCAAGCGCGCTTGAAATATCATCGTCAAGCACCGTTACATGTCCCATTTTCCTGTAAGGCTTAGTCCGGGTTTTACCGTATATATGAAACTTGGCTCCCTCAACACTCATGCATACACGAAGCCCCTCGTATCTTACCTGACCCTCGAAACCCGGCTGCCCGAGAATGTTAATCATAACGGAAGGAGTTTTTATTTCAGTATCGCCTGGAGGAAGATCCAGAATTGATCTCAGACACTGTTCGTACTGCGAGGTGCGTGCGGCGTCAATCGTGTGATGCCCGCTGTTATGCGGTCTCGGAGCAGATTCGTTTATGAGAATATCGCCTTTTTTGGAAAGAAACATCTCAACCGCGAGGATTCCACACATGTCAAAAGATTTTATCGTATGCTCGGCAAGTTCACATGCACGAACAAATAGAGCGTCGTCAAGCTCACAGGGACTTATCAGGAATTCAACTATGTTGGCGTGGCTGTTAAACACCATCTCAACCGGAGGGAAGCATTTCATTTCCCCGGCGGAATTGCGCGAAACTATAACGGAAATTTCCTTTTCCACGTCAACAAGATCCTCGACGACGGATTCCCCCGCCAAAAGATCGCTGAGCTGCTCTTTTTCCCTTACGACGTATACTCCCCTTCCGTCATAACCCGTCTTTGAAAGTTTCTGAACGAAAGGAATTCTTATTTCCCCGGACTCGACAGCTGCAACTATCGCTTCTTTCCCCGGAAAAACCGAAAAGTCCGCAGTGGGGAGCCCCTTTGAAGTGTAGAACCTCTTCTGCCTGGCCTTGTCCTGTATAAGTTCAAGTGCGTGGGGTTCGGGCCTTATAACGACTCCTTCTTCCTGCAGGCGGAAAAGCGCCTGAAGATTCACATGCTCAATCTCTATGGTCAGAATGTCAACGTTTTTGCCAAACGCGTAAACATCCTCGTAATTCCTGAAATCACCATGGGAAAACCCGGTACACACAGACGCCGCCGGACAATCGGAGGAAGGATCAAGCACATAGGTGCTGAGGTTCCAGTTGCTTGCAACGAGACAAAGCATTTTCCCCAGCTGTCCGCCTCCGAGAATCCCCAGTTTTATCTGTTCAAAATCCATGGTCATCACACGGCAGAAACTATAAGTCAATTATCGAGAGCAGTTCCATCGGAGTTTCTATAAGGTGCTCGGCTCCGTTTTCGCGAAGTTCGTCACCCGTTCGAAACCCCCAGAGAACTCCCACCGGAAGCATGCCCGCCCTGACAGCGGTAAGCATATCCACTCCCGAGTCTCCAAGGTAAACCACGCGCGAGGATTCAACCCCGAGTTCCCTTGATATCCGAAGCGCTCCCGAGGGGTCGGGTTTTCTCGGAATTTCATCTCTCTGACCTATGACCACCTCGAAATTCCAGTCTGCAAGCAGGTCCTCCACGTATTTTTCGGTAAACGTGTGCGGCTTGTTGGTCAGAATCGCTTTTTTCATACCTCTTTCGGAAAGTTCGTCCAGAAGATCCGGTATGCCGTCATAAAGCGTGGTTTTCACGTTGAAACCGCTGCTGTAGATGCTGTTAAAATCGCCAAGGCACTTTTCAACAATAGCCTCATCGTTTCTTTTGTCCTCCGGAAGAGCCCTGGCCACCATGGTCTTGGGGCCGCTTCCTATAAAATACTTGAAGCACCCGGTCGCACGCGTTGGAAACCCGTTTATGCCAAGCGCCTGATTCACAGCATCAGCAAGATCCTCAAGAGAGTCAATCAGGGTTCCATCAAGATCAAATACAACTGCTCCGTAGTTCATAGTCCTGCCCTGAATTAAATAACTAATATAGGAAAAGAAAACAATTTGTTTTTGCACTGGCAGCCCAGATTCTGTGGTCAGAAATCACGGTCCCAAGCAACCATGTTTTTGATTCCTCGTCACTTCGCAATGATAAAATGATAATATGATTTCTCAAAACTAGAAAACTGCTCTAGACTAGATAGCCGGCATCTAGACCAGAAACAGACCATTTCGGGATTTTTCTTATGAACGCAAAACAGCCATCGATAGCCATAATCGGCGCGGGACTCGCAGGAGTCGAGGCCGCAAACCAGATAACGAAATTCGGAATAAGGACAACTCTGTACGAAATGAGGCCCCGCAAGAAAACCGCCGCACACAGAACCTCGGGTCTCGCGGAGCTTGTGTGCAGCAATTCCCTGAAATCGGCATCCATGGAAAACGCCTCGGGAATACTGAAAGAGGAAATGAAATCTCTTGGCTCACTTGTCATCAAGGCGGCCGAAGCGTCAAAGGTTCCGGCCGGAAAAGCCCTCGCGGTCAACAGGGAGATTTTCTCGGATTACATAACGCGAGAAATCCAAGGCAATGAGCTTATAGACTTAAGAAGGGAGGAGGTAACGAAAATACCCGAAGACGGCATCGTGATCGTAGCCACCGGCCCGCTCACCTCGGATGCGCTTTGCGCTGAGATTTCCTCGCTTACAGAATCCGAATATCTTTACTTCTACGACGCTATCTCGCCGATAATCGATGCAGATACAATCGACCACTCAAAAATCTTCAGGGGATCCAGATACGACCGCGGAGACTCGGCAGAGGGAGATTATCTCAACTGTCCGCTCTCGGAGAATCAGTACTACGAGCTTGTAAACGACATGCTTTGCGGAGAAAAAGTGGAAACCAGGGAGTTTGAGAAAGCGATTTATTTTCAAAGCTGCATGCCGGTTGAAGTCATGTGCGAGAGAGGAAAGGATACGCTTCGGTTCGGCCCCCTGAAACCCGTCGGTCTTGTTAATCCGAAGACTGGCAAAACCCCCTTTGCCGTCCTGCAGCTAAGAACGGAGAACAGCGAGGAAACAATGTATAACATGGTGGGTTTTCAAACAAAACTCAGATACCCGCAGCAAAGAACCGTTTTCAAAAAGATTCCGGGGCTTGAGGGGGCGGAGTTTTTAAGATACGGAAGCGTACACAGAAACACGTACATAGATTCTCCAAGGCTGCTTGAGAAAAATCTTTCCCTAAAAACCCGCCCAAGCGTTTTCTTCGCCGGACAGATAACGGGAGTTGAAGGATACGTCGAATCCGCGGCAACTGGAATCGTCTGCGGAATAAATGCCTCGAGAAAAGCACTCGGACTCCTACCTGCCCCCGTTCCAAGGGAAACGTCCATAGGTTCCCTGCTTGAGTACATCTCGGCTCCCGGAAAAACCGGGTTTCAGCCAATGAACATAAACTTCGGACTCTTCCCCAAAGTGGGAGGGAGGATGGGAAAAGAAAAAAAACGGATGCTTATCGCACAAAAGGCCCTTGAGAGTATCGGCGAATACAGTCCTTACAAGTAAACGAGGCGTACGGAGTGTTTGATTCTCATATTTTAATGGTAATATTTTGCCGGTCATGACTTACCAGGAACTGATTTTAGCTCTCCAGGATTACTGGTCATCCAAGGGGTGCCTTGTAGTCCAGCCTTACGACATAGAAAAAGGTGCCGGAACTTTTCATCCGGCCACTTTCCTGCGGTGTCTCGGCCCGGAACCCTGGCACGTGGCGTACGTCGAACCTTCAAGGAGACCTACGGACGGAAGATACGGCGATAACCCCAACAGACTTCAACACTACTATCAGTTCCAGGTAATAATAAAGCCTTCTCCCGACGACATCCAAGAGCTTTTCCTCGACAGCCTCAAGTCCTTCGGAATAAACCCGCTTGAGCACGACATAAGGTTCGTTGAAGACGACTGGGAATCCCCGACGCTTGGAGCGTGGGGACTTGGCTGGGAGGTGTGGCTTGACGGCATGGAAATAACACAGTTCACCTACTTTCAGCAGGCGGGCGGAATAGATCTTGACCCGATATCCGCCGAGATCACCTACGGAACCGAAAGAATAGCAATGTACCTGCAGGAAGTCGAGAGCGTTTACGATCTTGAGTGGACAAAGGGAATAACGTACGGAGAGATTCATCATCAAAACGAAGTCCAGTTCTCAAAATACAACTTCGAGGAATCCGACCCCGTAATGCTTCGCGATCTGTTCAACATGTACGAGCGGGAATGCAGGTCCCTTATCGAAAAGCAGCTTCCTCTTCCGGCTTATGAATACTGTCTTAAAAGTTCGCACACTTTTAACCTTCTCGACGCAAGAGGGGCGACAGGGGTAGCGGAGCGAGCGTCATACATAGCTAGGGTAAGGGTACTTGCGAACCTGTGCGCAAATTCGTATCTGCAGACTAGAGAAAATCTAGGATTTCCTCTTCTGAAAAGCAACCCATGGAAAAAGAACTGATACTGGAAATCGGAACGGAGGAAATACCTGCTCTTTTCCTTGAAAAAGCCCGGGAAGATCTGGGCAAGATCCTAAGCGGAGAACTTCGTGACAAGGGTATTGAGTTCGAGGAAATGGAAATCCTCTACACCCCGAGAAGACTTTCTGTAAGGGTAATCGGACTTGAGAGAAAGCAGAAGGACCGAACGACCGAGAATTTCGGACCGCCCAAGCGAATAGCATTTGACGAGAGCGGAGAGCCCACCAAGGCCGCGGTGGGTTTCGCGAGATCCCAGAAAGTTGATGTCGAGAAACTCGTTATCGCGAAAAGGGATAACGGAGAATTTCTCTGCGTAAGGAAAACGGTAAAAGGAAGAAAAACTTCATCTGTCCTAAAAGAAATTCTTCCGGGAGTAATCTCATCAGTTCCCTTCCGCAAATCAATGAGATGGGGCAGCGGAAAATTAACCTTCGCAAGGCCCATAAGATGGATAGCGGCGGTCTATGACGGCAAACCCGTTAGATTCAGTGTTGAAAACATCAAAAGTTCAGATCAAAGCTTCGGTCACAGGTTCACTTCCCCAGAGTCGTTTCGAGTGGCGTCCTGGGGAAATTATCTAAAAGCCCTTGAGAAAAACGACGTAGTGGCAGATCCAGAAAAAAGAAAGGAAATCATAGGAAGGGATACCGAGACGGCGGCGAAGAAGATAGGCGGAATCGTAAAGGAGGATCCCGAACTGCTTGAAACCGTAGTAAATCTGGTGGAGCATCCGACAGTTCTGGTGGGAGAGTTTGAGAAGAAATACCTGCGCTTGCCCGAGGAAGTACTGATAAGCGTGATGAAGAACCACCAGAAATACTTCCCCGTTTATTCGGAGAAGACCGGGAAACTGCTTTCCAGTTTCATCTTTGTCTGCGGAACCCCGGTTAAGGATAAAAAGGTGGTTGTAAGGGGAAACGAACGCGTAATAAGGGCAAGACTGAACGACGCCGAATTCTTTTTCTCAGAAGATACGAAAAAAAACCTAAGCGGCTATACAGAAGAGCTTGAGAGCATGGTGTTTCTATCGGATATAGGAAGCTACCGTGGAAAAATCGAGCGAATGAGGACGCTTGCAGCCGATATGTTCAGCAACCCCGACCTTGAGAGGGCCGCTGAACTCTCAAAATCTGATCTCGCAACTCAGATGGTCTTTGAATTCGCTGAACTCCAGGGTGTTATGGGCAAGTATTACTCGCTTGCCTCCGGGGAGAAAAAAGCCGTTGCAACCGCGATCGAGGAACAATACATGCCGCTTACGAGAACCGGCGAACTCCCGCGAACGAAAACCGGAGCGCTTCTAAGCGTCGTGGATAAAACGGACAACATCTGCTCTTGCTTCATAGCAGACCTCGTACCTACCGGGTCTTCTGATCCCTACGCGCTGAGAAGACAGACCCTTGGAATAATAAGGATCGCCATAGAGAAAAAGTTCGATATTTCTCTCTCCAAGATTCTTGAGTGCAATATCAAGCTCGTATTTGATTCCATGGACGCCCAAAAAACTCGCGCTGGGAAACTATCTGAGGAGAAACTTAAAGAAAACATTCTGGCATTTTTCTCCGAGAGGTTCCGCAATTTAATGACGGAGTCGGGCTATGAGAAAAATATCGTCGAATCCGTTATCTCGGCCGGTTTTGACAATCCCCTTGACTCCTACCGCAGAATAAATGCACTTGGAAAATTCGCGAAACGCAAGGATTTTGAGGCACTCGCCACGGGCTTTAAGAGGGTTTTCAACATAGCGAGAACCAGACCGTCTTCACCGCTTGACAAAAAACTGTTCAAGCAAAAGGAAGAAAAAGATCTCCATAAAGCCTTTACCAAGACACAGACCGCGGTCCTAAAAAAACTAGCTGACTCCAAAAAAGCCGCCGGGCAAAGCGATTATCTGAGTTCCCTTGAGTCTATAAAAACACTTGCGGGTCCCATAGACCGTTTCTTTGACGCGGTAATGGTCATGGACAAAAACCAGAAGATCAGAGACAACCGTTTGGCTTTGCTGAATGAAATAAAAGATCTGTTTTTCATGATCGCCGATTTCTCGAAGATCTGACCCGGGACTAACCGGCAGGCGCAGGCAAACAGTCCCAGTTCTTCCGCCCACGTGGAGAGCATCATCCTGAAAATATTTGAGAAGTATCAGTGTTCGGGTATTATTTTTCTGATATGTTTGGGCAATTCGGCATATGGGAATTAATCCTGATACTGGCAATCCTGCTCATACTCTTCGGTCCAAGCAGGCTCGGAGATCTGGGGTCTTCGCTCGGCAAGGGAATAAGCGGGTTCAGAAAATCCCTAAAAGACGACGATTCAGACAATAAGGAAGAAAAACAGGACGACTCTTAATTAAGGGCCTCCCCTCCTCAGTCTTTTTTCATCTCCGCAAGTTCAACAAGCACCCCGTTCATTGAACTGGGATGTATGAAAGCAACTTTTGAGTTATAAGATCCAGGCCTCGCATGTTCATCGATAAGCCTGACACCTTCTTTTTTGAGAGACTGAAGAGAAGATTCTATATCGTCCACAAGAAAACAGATATGATGAACGCCCTCTCCTCTTTTTTTCAGGAATTCCGAAATCGGGGAATTTTCGTCCAAAGGTTCGATAAGCTCCACCGCGGTACCCTCTCCCGATTCAGAGCGAAGCATTGACGTTTTGACCCCATAGTTGACCACATCCTCCCGGTGGATAACCCGAAGCCCGAGCAATTTCGAGTAAATATCTTCAGCCTTCTTGATATCCTTTACGGCGATCGCCACGTGATAAAGAAATCCGTCTTTACTCAAGATTAGAACGTTCCTTAATCGGTTAACCCGAACTTTTTTCTCTGGAAATGGTGAACTTTTCGAGAAGATCTTCAGTTGATTTGAATTTTATCTTGATACCCCTCTCCCGCTGGATCTTCCTTATGGATCTTCCTTCTATCTCCCTGAGCTTCTCTATCACCTTTTTGTTGACGTGCACGACAAGCGGCCCTTCAGCGCTTTCCTTTGTCCATTGATCAATATCCCTCAGTATCTCATAACAGATGGTGTATATCGATTTTATCCTTCCGCTTCCCTCGCAGGTATCGCAGGGTTCGGTCAGGTCGGAAAGTATGCTTTCCCTGACTCTGCGTCTCGTGAGCTGGACTACGCTGAAAGATGATATTTCCTGGATCGTGGTCCTCGCCTTGTCTTTTTTCATCTCAGCAGTGAAAAGCGACTCTATCTTCTTTCTCGATCTGATGGACTGCATGTCTATGAAATCGATAACTATGATTCCGACCAGGTTGCGAAGCCTTATCTGCCTTGCGGCTTCGGATGCGGCTTCCTCATTTGTTTTCATTATTGTTTCTTTGTGAAATTCCTCTCCGACAAGCTTTCCCGAGTTAACGTCTATCACCGTGAGTCCCTCAGCCTCGTCTATGATCAGGGAACCTCCGGATTTCATCCAAACTTTTTTTCTATACATCTTTTGGATCTGGCTCTCAATTCCGTACCTCTCGAATATGGGCTCTTTTTTGTCGTAAATATCGACTTTGAAGCCATCCTTCTCAATCCTGTCGGAAAAGTATTTGGTAATCTGGTCGTGGGCTTTTGGGGAGTCAACAACAATTTTCTTAAGACCGTTTCCCATGATGTCCCTCACGACCCTGATACATGTATCGGCTTCTTCGTGTATCACGCCCGGGGGGTTCGAGTCTTCATATTTTTTCTTTATCCTTTTCCACTTTCTCACAAGCACTCTCATCTCGGTCTTGATATCCTTCTCGTCCGCGCCCACGCACGCCGTTCTCACTATAAAGCCCAGATCCTCGGGCTTATCCTTCATGGTTTCGGAAAATCTTTTCCTGCTTTTTTTGTCCGTTATTTTGCGGGATATGTTCACCGAGTCTGACCCAGGAAGCAGAACAAGATACTTGCCCGGTATCCCGACATGAGATGTCAGCTTGGGGCCCTTGTTTCCGGTGGGTTCCTTTGTAACCTGAACAATCACTTCCTGACCCTGGCGCAGGACGTCCTGTATCGGCTGGTGTTTTTTCCTGGAAACCTTGGTGGTCTCTTCCTCCTCAAGAAAAAGCTCGCTCAGCGATTCCTCATACACATCCTCAGCGGAGAGAAACCCGGACCTGCTGTCTCCTATACCTACAAAAGCCGCCTGCATGCCGGGGATTATCTTCTCGACTTTCCCCTTGTAGATGTTCCCCACCATGGAAGAACTGGATTTTCTTTCGATGAAAAGCTCGCTCAGTCTGCTTTTCTCCAAAACCGCTATTCTCGTTTCGTTAAAAAGCGAGTTGATGATAAGTTGAGTATTCATATAGGATGTTAAAATGATAAGCCAGTTATCTTGGAAACTATAACCGCAAGTATCTAATGTGGAAAAATTAAACCCGTCGACTGGTTAAAATCTCTGTTCGGCATTTCGCCAAAAAGAGTCTCCCCCGCGGCTGTATACGGGAGCAGAAGGTTTTTACGCACCCTCGCGGAAGTCAGGCGCTTTCTCTTCCAAGCTCAACGATTGTGTCGAAATGCTTCTTTTCAATCTGCATGACCGAGAGTCTGCTCTGCCTTACAAGCGGGATATCCTCAAGTCTTTCGTCGTTTTTTATCCGCTTAAGGGATATTGGATTCTCAAGTGTTTCCACAGGTTTAAGATCCACCACAACCCACCTTTCATCTTCCGTCGTAGGGTCCTGATAATATTCCCTTATAACCTCGGATATGCCGACTACCTCAAGCCCCTTGTTGCTGTGGTAGAAAAGAACCAGATCGCCCTTTTTCATGTTCTTGAGGTTGTTTCTCGCCTGATAGTTTCTCACCCCGTCCCAGTACGTCCAGCCGTCGTGAAGAAATTCTTCCCATGAATATTTAAACGGTTCGGATTTAATAAGCCAGTAGTTCATAGTTAAATAATACAGGCGACCGGGAGTTAATCGCCGTTTACCCGCATACCCTAGATCAGGTTACCACCCTGCCAGCCCGCTGGCAGATAAATCGTTGCTTTCTTCGCAATCGTCGCCAAGGCTCTCATCGGTGATGTCGGCCGCGTTCCAGAAATTCCTGCGAATAGTCTTCAGACATTCGTAATCCTGCCCTAGTTCCTGACCAAGAAACTTGTGCGTGATAACACGGCGATGATTGGGCAAACTCTTGAAATAAGCCATGATCTCATCCTGACGACTTGGATCCGGGTTAAAGTAGTGTTTTATATCCAGTCCACCGCGATAAACAATTACGTTTTCCGCTTCTATATCCGAAGCGTCCGGCAACTCAAGTCCACCGGTTTGTTCAATCAATTGCGGACACACTCTTAAAAAAGTCTTGTAGCCGACCAGAAAGCCATACCCGAACATCTCTTTCGTTCCACCGCTGTCTCCAGGCAGTTCTTCCATCTTTACCGCATCATAACGAGAGAGACTGTCGGGATCAGCGGCCCGGTTTATACCGAAAGAACAGATCATAGCGGTCCGGTTCGTTATTCCGGGAAAGAAATCACGCCTAAGTTCCCGAAGAAAAGCAGGCCAATTGTTATCGTCTAACTCTGGGAGACCATACGTAGCCCGGGGCTGTTCACCAAGTTGGCTGCTATACTCCCTCGGTCCATACCCGGTAGTTATAGCAGTGTTACCGTCGTCATGCGCGTTCGCGATTTCACCAATATATCTTATTGCTTTGCCTACCTCTCTATCATCATCCGTGGTTTCAAGTACCAAATGCAACTTTTGAGATAGATTAAAAGGGCAAGTTGCGATAATCTTCGCAACACTCTTTTAACGACCAGATCAAAAGGAGCATTTCAATGAGAAAACCAAGGCAACTTACCCTGGGACAAAGATACCAGATAGCAATTCTATTGAAAGCAGGCCACAACCAGGCTGAGACAGCAAAGCAGTTAGACATACACAAATCCACCATAAGCCGAGAGTTGCACCGCAATCGCGGCAAACGGGGTTATCGTCCCAAGCAGGCCCAGAAGTTTGCGGATGCGCGGCGCTTCTGTGCCCAGGACCGTATCCCGCGGCAAACCTGGCTTCGGGTAGAGCAGTTGCTAAGAGAAGATTGGAGCCCTCAGCAGATAAGCCACTGGCTTTTGGACAACGAGGGGCTGGGGGTAAGTCACGAGAGAATCTACCAGCACATAAAAGACGACAAAATCGGTGGAGGAGATCTCTACAGGCACCTGCGCTGTCAGAAAAAGCGCAGAAAACGCTACGGAACCCCCTCGCGCAGAGGACATATAAGAAACCGTGTCTGTATTGATCAACGTCCCGATGTAGTGGATAAGCGCCTGCGTATCGGCGACTGGGAAGCCGATACCCTTATCGGTACCAGAAAAGCGGGCAAGGTGCTTGCTACTCTTGCCGAACGCAAGTCTCGTTATTGCATGATCGTGGTTTCCGAGGACAAAAAGGCAAGTTCCGTTTCCCGGGCGATCCTTGATGCCGCAACTCCGGTCTCTGAGAACTTCGTGACGGTGACATGCGATAACGGCAAGGAGTTTGCCTTGCATGAAGAGCTTTCCACAGAACTCAAAGCCGACTGGTACTTCGCCCATCCTTACCACTCCTGGGAGCGGGGGCTTAATGAGAACACAAACGGACTTATACGCCAGTACTTCCCCAAGGGAATGGACTTCACAAAGCTTACGCAGGAAGATGCCAACAGAGTTATGGACAAATTGAACAACAGACCGAGGAAATGTCTTGGATTCAAAACACCCAATCAGGTATTCTTCGGAACCAATCCACCTGTTGCGTTTGGTACTTGAAACCACGATCTATAATAGACACGATTCTATCGAAAACCCCGCCCGCGTAAACCTGTTCATCGTCAATTTCAATAGTCATGGAGTGATAGGCATCCATAAAATCGCGGAAATTGATGCGGATGTCCGGATAGTAATTACTGCAAGAAGCATCGTCTTCACATGCGCTGAAAAGAATATCCATCATGCGCGCCGCGTTATTAAGACCGTCCGATATGGGATGTTCATTCGGAACAGTGACCTGTTCAAAAAAGACATTGTGCAGCTCGGGACTGTTCTCTTCGGCAAGCATGTAGCTTACGATTACACCCCCGAATGAACTGGTATAAAGATTCACGGGTGACCGGATAGTGCCGGAGGGAACAAACTCGGATGCTTTCATCGCAACTCCGTTAACGGTAATTTCTCCGTCATCGTCCGCAAACAAACGTATTACGGAGTTAGCGTCCTGAGCATTGAGTTTAGGATTGATTTTACTGAAAGTATCGTGCTCTTTGAGACAGGAAATGAGTTCCGTACCTGGCACACACTCCCATCCAGCAGTGATGTTTGTAAGGCTTGACCCACGATAATTTACCGCAACCCAAAGAGCATGTAATCCTTCATCATCTTTGAGCAAATGCGTAACCTCTAAGCCTGTTCCACCCTGAATAACAACACCCATACGGTTAACCGTACCGATGCCGGTTGTCATATCGGTCTCTCGAACGGAAACCCATACGTCTATAGATACGCCATCAGGCGCGTTGTAAGTTCCTGAATATAGATTGCCATAATAATCTTCTCCTTCTTTCAATTCCAAAATACGCGTATCGTCAGTTGTGAGAGTTAGCTCTCCTGCGGCCGGCGGAGATACAACTGGCGGAGGCGTAACCGGCGGAGGCTTTGTATCCGACGAACCACCTCCACACCCTATCACTAAATACGCTAAGAGAATAAAGGCGATGAATCCTTTAAAAACACGGTACGGATTCAAAATGCAAGATGGATTTTCTCTCATAAACACCTTTGCCTCCTGGTTTTAAATTTCAGCACTTTTATTGTTTTTTCCCGACGATATTAACGCAAGTACCGGAAAACAGCGCCTGACCGAGCGCTAGGCAGCCCAAGCCGCACTCGTTAACAAGCCATCGCTTGTAACGACCGGTGGGAACAAAACTGTAACCAATGCCAATGAGGATGGTAATAGGGCGACTATAAAATTCCTCAATCCATCTCAGCGTGCCCGTCAACAGCGCAGAAATTGTTCGATTTTTATCTAACTTGAAAACTATAACGTTATGGTTTATAGTCTATTTCATGAAATACGAAAAACTGACCGCAAAAAAGAAGCTGCTGGATGAATATGGACCGCTGCCCGACGCGCTCCTAAGCAACCTGGACAAATGGTTTCGGGTTGAGTTGACCTACACGAGTAACGCAATTGAAGGAAATACGCTGGGTCGGCGTGAAACCGCTCTGGTGGTCGAAAAAGGTCTCACCGTCGGGGGAAAATCACTTCTGGAGCACATGGAAGCCGTAAACCACGCCCGTGCTCTGGACTGGGTGAAGAAACAAGCGAACCGCAGACCGCATTCGCTGACCGAAGAGGATATCCTGCAGATCCAGTATCTTATTATGAAAGGCATTGATGATCTAAATGCCGGTCGTTATCGTGTGACGCCGGTGCGGATCTCCGGTTCGGCGGTGGCGCTTCCAAACCCGCGCAAAGTGCCGGATCTGATGGCCGGGTTCGCGAAGTGGCTCAAGCTGGCAACCGGCCTGCACCCGGTAGAATTGGCTGCGGAAGCTCATTACCGGCTAGTTACCATTCACCCGTTTACAGATGGCAACGGCCGCACAGCACGACTTCTAATGAACATGATCCTGCTCATGTCGGGTTATCCGGCAGCGATAATACGCAAACGTGACCGGTTGGCTTATATAGACTCGCTTGAAAAAGCGCAACCGGGCGACTCTAAAGACGCTTACATGAAAATTGTCGCACGGGCAGTTGACCGTTCACTTGATATATATCTCAAGGCAGCTGAAGGCAAAACGGATACAAGTGATACCGAGGGCTCTCTGCTTAAAATCGGCGAGTTGGCAAAGCTGGTCAACCAGAGAAATTCCACCATACGCCACTGGACCAAGGAAGGTCTGCTTGAAGTCGCCGAAGTTACCGACGCCGGGTACCAACTCTACGCACAGGAGATGGTTGAAAGAATAAGATTAATAAACGAACTTAAATCACGCAGATTCACACTTAGGGAAACCAGGGAGAAAATACTGCGTGATTCTCCAGACTGAGTAGAATAGTAGATTTAAATCGGTATTTTTTCGAAATATTCTTATAATAACCTCCCGGCTTGTGTATTATTTCCCGTGGCTTTTAAGTTAAATGAGGTTCTAAATTGCTCATAATCCCCGCCATAGACTTAAAAGACGGAAACTGTGTACGGCTTTTAAAAGGAGAAGAAGGCACGGAGACCGTGTTTTCAAACAGCCCTTCTGATACCGCAAAAAGATGGGAGGGATGCGGAGCCAAATGGATTCACGTCGTGGACCTTGACGGGGCCTTCAGGGGAATCCCCAGAAATTTCGAAGCGGTAGAAGAAATAGTGCGGTCCGTTTCCTCAAGCGTTCAGGTAGGAGGGGGGATAAGAAACATCGCTACGGTGGAAAAATATCTAGAAATTGGCATTAAGAGAGTGATAATAGGCACTTCGGCCTTTACCGACAGGAACTTTCTCAAGGATATCTGCCGGAGGTTTCCCGGAAAAATAGCCGTTGGGGTTGATACGAAGGGAGGAAAGATAGCTCTTCGAGGATGGAAGGAAACAATAGACACAAGCATTGCCCAGACGATTCTGGAACTCCGCGATATAGGAGTATCGCTTGTGATTCACACAAACGTTGACAGAGACGGAACCATGGAAGGAATAGAAACAGCTTCGATAAAAAGCTTTCTTTCCCTGTGTCCCCTTCCGGCAATCATTTCAGGCGGTATCGCGTCGCTTGCCGACCTAAGCGAGATACAGTCCATCGGGAATGACAACCTGCTGGGAGTAATACTCGGAAAATCGCTCTACTCGGGCTCAATTGATCTTAAAGACGGCATACGAAGGTTTCAATAAAATGGTTTCGAAAAGAATAATTCCGTGTCTTGACGTAAAAGATGGAAGAGTGGTAAAAGGGGTGCGCTTCGTTAATCTCAGGGATGCCGGAGACCCTGTTGAAGTAGCGAAAAAGTACAGCGAAGAGGGCGCTGACGAGATAACGTTTCTCGATATTACCGCCTCCCACGAGAAGAGAGGGACGATGATAGACGTAGTCGAGCGAACCGCGAGTGAGGTCTTCGTTCCCCTGACCGTCGGAGGAGGACTGAGAACCGTGGAAGACGTAAGAGAGCTTCTTCTGGCCGGGGCGGATAAAATTACGATCAACACAGCGGCCATAGCGGACCCGGATTTCGTAAGGCGGGCTTCTGACAAGTTCGGGAGCCAGTGCATAGTGGTCGCCATAGACGCAAGGAGAAGAAACAACGGGGGTTGGGAGGTTTTCACCCACGGCGGACGTAATCCGACCGGAATAGACGCGGTCGGGTGGGCTGCAAAGATGGAAGAGTTCGGAGCGGGTGAAATCCTTCTTACGAGTATGGACAGGGACGGTACGGAGGACGGATACGACCTTGAACTCACAAAAGCCATCTCCGAGACCGTCGGCATCCCAGTTATAGCTTCAGGAGGCGCGGGACGGCTTGAACATCTGCTTGAAGCCGTGGAAGCGGGACGGGCAGACGCCGTTTTGTGCGCCTCGATTTTTCATTACGGCAAGTACTCAATAAATGAGGCGAAGGAGTTCCTGTCGGAAAAGGGAGTGCTGGTAAGACTGCCGTAAAAAGAGGTTCAAGACATATTGCTGATACGAGAACAGACCGAGGGAAACGAAAAAAGACTGCTCAGTTCGACTGCGACTCTTAGCTGCGAATCCGAAGGAAGAGTAAACCCCGAGCGCGAATGCGACATAAGAACGTGCTTTCAAAGGGACCGGGACAGGATAATTCATTCCAAGGCTTTCAGGAGACTCAAACATAAAACCCAGGTATTCATTTCTCCGACCAACGATCACTACCGCACGAGACTGACTCACGTAATAGAGGTCTCCCAGATAGCCAGAACCATATCGAAAGCGCTTATGCTTAACGAAGATCTGACCGAAGCCATAGCGCTCGGTCACGACCTCGGTCACACTCCTTTCGGTCACTCCGGTGAAGAAGGACTGAACGAGGTGTTTCCCGGCGGTTTCAAACACGTCCTTCAGAGCATAAGGGTCGTGGACGTACTTGAACGCGACGGAACGGGACTTAACCTGACGCACGAAGTCAGGGAGGGAATAGCCAAACATTCCAAGGGATGGGGCAAAGAGGGAATAGAAACCGAGGAGAACAGGCCGCTTACCCTTGAAGGCCAGGTAACCAAGATCTCGGATCTTGTCGCTTACACGAATCACGATCTTGATGACGCAGTCCGCTCGGGTATCATATCGGCCGGCGATGTTCCCGCAGAATATATCTCGGTCCTTGGAGAGACGGCCTCGCAAAGAATAAACACGATGGTAGTCGACATCGTGGAGCAGACCATCGCAGGAGACGGGATGAGAATTTTAATGAGCGAGGAAGTGTTCGGAGCGCTTTTGGGACTCAGAAGATATCTCTACGAGAATGTCTACGTCAGCGAGCGGCTGCTTTCGCTTCACAACAAATCCAAGAAAGTCGTAAAGGAACTCTACTTGTATTTCTGCGAGAACGAGAAAATCTTCCGCGAGAGCTTCTGTAAAATGCCCGCACGCGAGGATGAGACGCTGCAAAGAGCGGTATGCGACTTCATAGCGGGAATGTCAGATCTTTACGCGCTCTCGCTTTACCAGAAGATATTTCTTCCGAGCAGATGGACAAAAAGCCAGGAGATACGGGACGCGTATTTATGAACGAAAAAAGGGGGACCGGTCATTGATAAATCTCGGAGCAGCTCCTTTTCTTAACATGCGGCCGCTCATTTATCCCCTGGAAAAAGGGGTCGTGGAGCACAGCTTCAATATAATGTATTTTGACCCTTCCCTCCTTTCCGAGAATCTGTCGGAAGGAGTCGTGGATGTCGCACCCATTCCTTCAATCGAATTTCTAAGAACCGATACCTACTCCATTCTGCCCGATATTTCCATATCCTCTTTCGGGAAAGTTGACAGCGTGATACTTAAGACGCGCAAAGAAATAACGGAAATTAAAAGCGTATCGGTTGACAGTAGGTCCAAGAGTTCAACGGCCCTGCTCAGAATCATTCTGGAGCTTTTTTTGGGCCTTAAACCCGAATACGTAAAAAGAGAACCCGGAAAGGGTTTCCTTGAGGGAGTTGACGGCGGGATGCTTATCGGCAACGCAGGCCTCCAGGCCCGTCATCTCTGTGCCGACAAATCCCCTTTCACCTATGACCTAGGGGAACTCTGGACAAAGGAAACGGCCCTTCCCTTCGTATACGCAGTAATGGCGATCAAAAAGGGAGATGAGAACACCGGCGAGAGCTGCAAATGTCTTCCCTCGGTCAGAGAAGAAGGAGTGAAGCTCATTTCGGAGATAGTCGACATCGAATCGGAAAAACTGGGACTCAGCAGGGAGCAGTGCCTGACTTACCTTGAGAAAAGAATCAAATACGACCTCGATGACCCAAAGATTGAAGGACTGATCAAATACCGCGATCTTCTTTTTGAGCTCAACGAAATAGAGAAGAAAAACGAAATCGACTTCTACACATACCTGTCGTAAAAAAAATCCAGAAGGAGACAAGAATGAAAAAACGGATTATGAAACTGGGCCACAGTCCCGACGCAGATGACGCGTTCATGTTCTACGCCATAGCCAGTGGAAAGGTGGTTTCCGAAGAAATCGACTTTGAGCACGTAATTGAAGACATACAGTCTCTTAACAAAAGAGCTATGAAAGCGGAACTTGAAACCACGGCGATCTCCGCCCACGGATACCTTAGCGTACAGGACCGCTACCGGATTCTCTCCTGCGGAGCCAGCATGGGGAAAGGTTACGGCCCAATAGTGGTTGCCAGAGAGAAAATCTCTGACCTCAGGGGAAAAACTGTCGCGATACCCGGAAAACTCACGACCGCGTACCTTCTTCTGAGTCTCTACGCGGATGATTTCATCCCCGTGGAAGCACCCTTTGACGAGATCATGGACAAAGTGCTCGCCGGAGAAGTGGATGCGGGTCTTCTTATACATGAAGGACAGCTTACCTACGAAGAGAAGGAGCTTGAGCTCCTGCTTGATCTTGGAGTGGTGTGGGCCGAGGAGACTGACCTTCCGATGCCGCTTGGACTCAATGTCCTTCGAAGAGACATACCCCAGGGACTTGACGCTGAAGTCCTTCGGGCGCACAGAGAAAGCATAGAATATGCCCTTTCAAACAAAAAAGAAGCTCTTGATTACGCGATGCGTTTTGGAAGGGGAATGAGCGAAGATACCGGAGAAAGGTTCGTTTTAATGTACGTAAATGAATGGACCAGAGATCTTGGAGAAAGCGGAACCGGGGCGCTTGAGCATCTTTTTGAGAAAGCCCGCAGAAAGGGAATCATAGCCGAGAATCCAAGGCTTGATATTCTCTGCGACTGATTTTCCTTGAGCTTGCGCAAACACAGCGCGTTATCTGCCCTGGCTATCCGAGATCACTTTTTCGACAAATCCCAGAAGAAACCCTATTAGGCGGCGAAATTCTTTTTCCCGCCGCCACGGCATCCTGAGCCTGTCGCTTATCTCAATCTGGATCGCGGGAACCAAAAACCGGTTTGCGGCGAACTTGGCAACGGTCATCTGCCTCGCAGCAGGAAATATATCGGCACCTCCGGCCGCAATTCCATGTTTCTCTGCGGTCAGATAAAACTTATCAAGAACATCCGGGGCCGAAAGAAGGAATTCTTTTCCCGTTCCAACGCCTGGAAACAAATCTTCCGGCCTCTCGTTTCCTGTACCGTGTATGTCCACGACAAGGTCAACTTTTCTTTCGGAAAGAATTTTTCCGAGAACTATCTTAAAATCGCAGTCGTCATAGTAATTCGGATCCGTTTCCTGTTCCCTGTTCGCATAAAGACAGTGGCAGCCGAGAACCGAATGCAACACGGCCCCGAGGGCGGCGGTGTAAAATTCATGGCGTTTCAGTTTCCCCATTCTCAAGTGAGCCGTCGAATGCGGACAGGTAACCAGAACCGGGACCGCACCTTCAAGAAAAATGTTCTCTTCCGAGTGGCCGTCGGGTTTCATCCTGTAGTACTGTTTCTGGATATTCTCAAATGCAACGGCGAAAGAAAAAGGATCCTCTACGCAGAGGTCGGGATCAGAAAACCAGTTGCCGCTTTTTATTATGTCCCCGTCGCTAATACGCCTTCTGAGTTCCAAGCCGGGTTCATAGGCGTAAAAAGACTCTTCTTCGAAGCGGACAACCGTTCTTGAAAACAGCTTTTCGCCAACACCCTCAAAGCGGTCCACGCTCCTGATAAAGTCTTCGGAATCATGGGGAAGTTCATAAAGTTCCCCCTGGATCATCATGGATGAAGCTTCATCAAACACGCCTGCCGGATAGCCAAAAGGGGTACGGTAAAGAGTTCCGGGAACTCGCATCATCTTAAGAAGCCTGCATCGCTCAAGGTGTCCGCTTCTTTCTCCACCCTTTCGCAGGGTTCCATAGACGAAAAGCTTTTTGGGCTTTGTTTCAGTCATCGAAGATACTGAGAGAACTAATGTTCACGACAAGCACAGGAGTCTTTGCTGTAGATGAAATTTCCGCCTACCATTGAGAACTGAAGATTCTCCGGCCCCGAAGACACTATGCAGAGATAGGGATCGGGAGCAATCTCCCCCTCGTGGTCAACGCATATGATGTCAGCACTTTTTCCGATCTCAAGACTTCCTGTCCTCTCTTCGATAAAAAGAGCCTTAGCTCCGCCGAGAGTCGCGAAATATACCGCCAGGCGGGCGCTTTGCCCGATTCCCTGCTCAATCATCATGCCGTGCAGAGACCTGATTTCCTCAAAAAAATCCAGATCTCCGTTACTTGAAAGTCCGTCGGTCCCAAGCCCTACTCTTTCATAATCAAGCATCTGCCTCAGGTTCGGTTTTCCCACTTTCAGAAAAGCATTGCTTCTGGGACAGAGAATCACGCCGATATTGGCGCTCCGGACTATCTCCATATCCTCAGCCGCTACCTGGACCATGTGAACTGCAGAGAGTCTTATGTCTTCTCCACGCAGAAATCCGTCTATGTAGCGTGTTGGAGTCTCGGCCGACGGCCTCGTGAAGGTTTCCTTTCCTATCAGCGGAAAAATTTTCCGCTCAAATTCATTGGGCAGGTTTTTCAGGAAATCGACTTCATCGGGGCTCTCACCCAAGTGGATCCCTGCCGCAATTGCATTTTCGCGCGCACAGGCGAAAACCGCATCCAGAAGTTCCGGGCAGCAGGAATAAGGCGCGTGCGGGAAAAGTCTTTCCTCGTAAAGGTCTTCGCTTCGAAATTCAAGTGAGGGGAGTTTCGGCAAAACGCGGTCAAAAAGTTCGAGAAACACAATAATCCTCATCCCCGAGTCTTCTAGCATTTTCCTTCCCCAGAAATCCAAAGAGGATATTTCCCCAACGGTTGTAACTCCGCTTTCGATTACATCGCGAAGCCCTATCCTCATTGAATTTTCCACAAGGTCTCGATCAATCCCGCCGGACTTAAGAGTGATTAACCGCTCAAGCCATCCCGTAAAATCTTCGAAACCCCTGATCTTTCCCTTCGTCCAGCTGAGTTCAAGGTGGGTGTGGGCGTTTACGAACCCAGGGAGTATTATAGAGTTCGGTTTTCTTATTTTCTGAAAGTCAGGATAGGCAGCCTCGATTTTGTCCGATGTTCCGATGTCAATGATACGCCCACCATCCACGACGACTGCTCCGTTGCAAATCGGTTCTGAACTTACCGGAACCACAAAGTCCGCCGTTAAAAGCAGTTTTTTCATCAGAAAAACGGGGCGCTCTAAAAGTTTATCGCAGAGGGATTTCTGAGCTTGTAAAGCAGATCGTCGCTTAAGATCCCGGAAAAAACCTCTTCCACTTCACCGCGCATCGTGATTGACCAGTCATCCCCAACGTTTATGTCAAGATGCCCGCCGGGCATCATAACCCGAAGCCGGCGGTCCGTAAGATCAGATTTTACGCACGCGGCTGCAACCGCGCAGGAACTGCTCCCGGAAGCCAATGTATAACCGGCTCCTCTCTCCCAGATAAGAATACGAACGCTATCGCGCGAGATCACCTGGGCGAACTGAACATTCGTTCTGTTCGGGAAAACGGGGTGGTTCTCTATCTCGGGTCCAAGTTCCCTTATGAGATCTTCTCTAAGTTCATCAAAGAAAATAACGCAGTGTGGATTGCCCACCGAGACGGCCGTAAAATCAAATTCCCCTCCGCCGAGCGCAAGGCGCTGCGCCACTACTTCTTCTTTTTCTATATCTACCGGTATTTCATCCGCCCTGAAAGTCGCCCTGCCCATCTCGACCGTGACGTGGTGTACTTTTCCGTCTTCTTCCTCAATTTCGGCCGTAACGAGGCCACCCAGAGTGTCTATTGAGAAAGTCTTATCCGAAGCATGCCCTTTCTCGTAAAGATACTTGGCGAAAATCCTAAGCCCGTTTCCGCTTTTCTCGGCTTCGCTCCCGTCGGGATTCAGAACCCTGAGCCCGAAATCCCCGCTGCCAGGGGGTACCAGGAGCAGTATCCCGTCTGAACCTACGCCGTAGTTTCTGTGGCATATGATCTCTATGGCATTTTTGCCGAGCTCAAAATCTATGTCGGCGCTGTCTAAGACAATATAATCATTTCCCAACCCATGTGATTTTACAAAACCGTTCATCACGTTGTTTTCAGTTTTGGGGAAATGTTCCGGGAAAAAACACTAATCTTCCAGAATAAAAGTGATTCTGACATGGGAGCGGTATTCGGTAATCTCCCCGTCTTCTATGCGGGCGTTCATTTTAGTCACTTCGATTCCGGTAAGGCCCCTTATCGTCTTGTTCGCCCTGTCAAGAGCCTCCTTTACAGCGTCATCCCATGACTTTTCGGATGATCCTATCACTTCCGTTACTCTAGCTACAGCCATTGTTTCCTCCTTAAGACAGTGTTGTTGTTGTGATTTAGGAGATATATTATAACGTCATTTCCAGATTTTTGTATACCTGTATTGCGCAAAACAGCCGGCAACTTCACTCAAATCTGTGCTGCCCCGGGAAGACATATCCCATAACGAAAGTCACCACCACAATGCAGAATCCGACCACCGCTCCGACCGCGGCCCTTCTGCCTCTCCACCCAAGCGAGAGACGTCCGTTTATCAAAAAAGCGTAAAGAAGCCACGTAACCGTCGACCACGTCTCCTTGGCTCCCCATGTCCACCCCTCGCTCCACATCTCCTTTGCCAGTATGAAACCGATTACAAGACTCACGGTCAGCAGCGGAAAACCGAGAAGAAGACTCAGGTGGTTTATCCTGTCAAGGGTTATCAGGGAAGGAAGTTTTTTCAGATGGCTTCCGATTCTTTTCGACTTGAGCTGATTTTCCTGGAATATGTAGATTGCGCCCGCGAGAAAAGATATCGCGAAAAACGCCTCCCCGAGGAAGATGGACAGTATGTGCGCCAGTATCCAGGGGTTGCCAAGCGTAGGATCCTGGGTAATCATCCCGTCCGGAATGATCAGGTAGGGCAGGGTTCCAAGAAAGGCCACCGGAAACACGAACGCGCCGAGCACCGGGGTCTTGAACCTTAACTGCGAGACAAGAAAGACAAGCGCTATCAGCCACGAAAAAATAAAAAGAGGCCTTGAAGTGCTTCCGGCCAGTATATCCCCGCGCACGAGGAAAACAACCAGCAGCGCGGTATGAACAAGCACTCCCGCAACGGCGAAATAAACTCCCGCCCGGGAGATTTTTCTTTTCTGCGACCAGAGGTACGTTCCGTAAAGAAGAGAGGAAAGCAGGTAGAGGGCGGAAATGAGATATATAACCTTCATTGAAGGTATATTGTATTGCGCGGGTCGGCAAATACAAGTTGAGAAAAGCCGTCAGCCTTCCGAGAGATTTCTCAGACTTTCAGCCTGAAAATGAGCCGCGAGCGGTTCGAGCAGAGGATCAAGTTCTCCTCCCAGCACCGCCTCCATTTTATGGAGAGTGAGACCTATTCTGTGGTCGGTTATTCTTCCCTGGGGAAAATTGTAGGTTCTTATCTTTTCGCTTCTGTCCCCGCTTCCAACCTGGTTTCTCCTGGTGCGCGAAATCTCGCTTGCGCGTTTGCGCTCCTCAATTTCGTAAAGTTTCGCGCGGAGCATGCTCATGGCGTGAGCCCTGTTTTTCCGCTGCGAGCGGTCATCCTGGCACTGCACAACGATCCCCGTGGAAAGGTGGGTTATCCTTATCGCGGAAT
This sequence comes from Thermodesulfobacteriota bacterium, assembly GCA_965229995.1. GTDB lineage: Bacteria > Desulfobacterota_D > UBA1144 > Nemesobacterales > Nemesobacteraceae > Nemesobacter. Next base: position 1,244,916 of record OZ245933.1, read on the forward strand.
CCGTTTTGTTAACGTGCTGACCCCCTGGCCCGGAAGATCTGAAAGTATCCACCTTGAGTTCCTTCTCGTCTATTTCCACGTCAACCTCGTCGGCCTCCGGCAGCACAGCGACGGTCGCCGTGGAGGTATGTATTCTCCCGCCGGCCTCAGTCGAAGGTATTCGCTGGACCCTGTGAACCCCGCTTTCATACCTGAGCTTGCCGTAAACATCTCTCCCTTTAATTTTTACCACAAGTTCCTTTATTCCTCCGATCCCGGTTTCATTCATGGTTATAGTGTCAACCTTCCAGCGGCGGTCCTCGCAGTACCTTGAGTACATCCTGAGAAGGTCAGCCGCGAAAAGCGCCGCCTCATCCCCTCCGGCTCCAGCCCTTATCTCAAGGAAAACGTTTTTCCCAAGATTCGGGTCTTTGGGAAGAAGAAGCTCTTTGAGTCTCTCTTCAAGTTCACTTTTCTCCTCCGAAAGCTCATCGAGCTCCTCGCGGGCAAGAGACGCAAGTTCCCTGTCATCAAGCAGCTTGCTGTTCTCCTCGGCTGCCTCCACAACCTCCTTAAGTCTCCCGTAAACGGAGACCAAGTCCTCAAGCTCCGCCCGCTCCTTGGAACACTTGATTCTCTGCTGGGCGGAGATATCGGGGTCGCTGAGCGCCTTCTCAAGCTCAACGAACTTCCGCTCAAGCTCCTCAAGCTTCTCAAACAGCTTCTTATCTTCGACAGGACTTGCTTGCATGGCAGGAAATTATAGACAAAAAGTTCTCAAAACGTAAGGAAATTATCTTTGCGGCTTCAAGTAAAGACGCTTCAAGCGTGATTCTTGTAATAATTTCATCATAGTGATACAATTCATATCTATTATGGAATCATTAGAGATTCTTGAGAGAAAAATCAGAGATTATGTAGACAAAAACGCCAGGACCGCTGAAGAACACAACAGATTGCTTGAGGAGATTAAGGTGCTCAGAGAAACCGTGGCTTCGCTTGAAGCCGAAAAGGAGCGCTTTGGAACACGAGTCAACACCATGATACGGACAATTGAGCAGCATCTTGGCGAAGAGTCGGTATGAAAGACAGGATAAAAGTAGTTTTTTTTGGGAAGGAATATTCCGTCGTTACGGACGCCGAAAAAGATTACCTCATGCATATTGTAAATTATCTTGAACAAAAAATTACCAATGCGGCTGGAGACGAACCAGCGATAACCGTCTCCTCTCCCGTTTTTCTGGCTTCTCTTGAGATCGTCGATGATTTCTTCGCGTTACAGAGGGAATTTGATGAATTCAAGAGAACCACGGAAAGAAAAACAAAAGAACTGGTCGGCCTGCTCGAATCACCCGGAAACCACGAAGACGAAGAACCACTCCTTCTTGAAGAAAGCCCCGAAGATCCTTTCAAATCAAGAGGAACCAGCTTCTGAGACCCGCTCCGGCCTCACATCCGTAAACAGTTCCCGGGGAGCCAACTCAGGGAATTCAATCCTTGAGAAAAAGAAAAAACTGAGAAGAGACCTTCTCGAGAAAAGAAAAAGCCTTCCGTCATCGGTTTGCCAGGAAAAATCCAGCCTGATTCTCAAGGTTCTTCTTTCAGAAAAGGCTTTTGCCGACGCGTCGAGCGTCGCTCTTTATTTCCCCGTAAACGGCGAAGTCGATACCCGCGGAATATTCAAAAAATGCATCGATCTTGAAAAAAAGGTTTTTTTTCCGAAAACCCGAGGTTCTGACCTTATTTTCCTAAGAACAAGGAATATTGAGGAACTTACCCACGGTGCTTTCGCCATCCCCGAGCCCACCACGGACACCGAATGTGCCCGAAGCGATGAACTTGACCTCGTGCTGGTACCGGGAGTGGCTTTTGACCTTTCCGGAAACAGAATCGGGTACGGAAAAGGTTTTTATGACAGGTTTTTAAAGGATATACCCAGGCAGACCCGCTTCGGACTGGCTTACCGGTTCCAGGTGCTAGAAAGCGTCCCTTCGCACAAAACCGACGTGAAGACCGGTCGCATAATCACCGAAGACGGAGCAATTGACTGTCTGGGAAAAGAAGGAGACTGAAATGCAAGCAAAATCAATATTATTGTTTTTACTGCTCTTTGGGTTTGGGTTCGCCGCCCATTTCATCTACAGGATGATTATGGAAAAAAACGGGATCCGTAAAAGCCAGGAACAGTCCCGGACTATGATTGAAGGGGCTGAGAATAAAGCAGAAGAGATAAGAAACAGGGCGGAGAACAGGGCGAAGAAACTCGTCAAGGACAAAAATTCCCAGATGCAACGATTGTCCAGTGACAAACGGAAGGAATTTTCCGCCATTGAAAAGAACCTCAAAACGAAGGGAGATGGCCTCAGCAAGAAATACGAGGAGATTGATAAAAAAGAGTCGGAACTTGAGAGAATGCGGGCGGAACTCGATAGCAAAAACCTGACTGCCGAAGAAAAGCAGAGGACTCTTGATGAGAACATTGAAGAGATAAAGGGCAAAATAGAGGAGATATCCGGACTGACCCGCGAAGCGGCAAGAGCGGAACTCGTAAGCCTGGTAGAGAATGAGGCGAGACACGAAGCGGCCAAAAGGCTCAAGTATATAGAGGAAGAGTGTAATTCCAGCGCCGAGAAGAAGGCGAAGGATATCATATCTCTTGCCATCCAGAGATATTCCGGCGTATACACGAGCGAGAAAACGGTGTCGGTCGTTAATCTTCCGAGTGACGACGTAAAAGGGAGAATTATCGGGCGTGAAGGAAGGAATATCCGCTCCATAGAGCTTCGTACCGGGGTGGACATCATTATCGACGACACGCCCGAGACGGTCGTGATTTCGTGCTTTAACCCCATAAGACGGGAAGTGGCGAAAATTTCGCTTGAGCGGCTGATAGCGGATGGGAGAATTCATCCCGCCAGAATCGAAGAGGTGGTAACCGAGGTTGAAAAGGAAGTAGAGAAGGAAATACAGAAAGAAGGGGAACAGGCGCTTTTTGACCTCGGCATAAGCGGCATGCATCCGGATCTGATAAACAAGCTCGGTATGCTTAAATACAGAACAAGCTACTCGCAGAACATACTCAACCACTCGATTGAAGTAGGATTTATCTGCGGAATGCTCGCCTCTGAAGTCGGTTATAACGAAAAGCTCGCGAAAAGGGCCGGCCTGCTCCACGATATAGGAAAAGCGGTTGATCACGAAGTTGAAGGCTCCCACGTGGACATAGGAACGAATATCGTTAAAAAATACGGTGAGCCCCCTGAAATCGTCGATGCGCTTGAAAAAACCCATGACCCGCAGCCCCAGGGAGTTCTGCCGCTTCTCGTTCAGGCAGCCGACGCTATTTCCGCTGCCCGCCCCGGCGCGAGGAGAGAAACGTATGAAAACTACGTGAAAAGAATCGAGAGCATAGAAGGGGTCGCGAGTTCTTTTCCTGGCGTTGAAAGATGCTACGCGATCCAGGCCGGAAGAGAGGTAAGGGTAATAGTGGAAAGCGATCAGGTAAGCGATGAGGAGGGAGCGATTCTGTCGCATGAAATAGCCAAAAAGATAGAAGAAGAGGTCGTTTATCCGGGACAGATAAAAATCATGGTCATACGAGAAAGCAGGGCGACAGCGTATGCTTCATAAGGAAAAGAAAGTCGCATCCGTCTCCACTTAAGGTTTATGGTATATTAGAGCACCGATTAAAAGGAAAAACCGGGACAGCACTTTTCAAGGAGGATGAAATGCCAGAACGAAGAGTAAACGAGGAAGCGGAAAAAACACTTGAGCGGTTTAACAAGGAAGCGCTTGATTTCATGATTGAGAACCAGAACAAAATCGCCTGCGCGATAGTTTACGCCCTGTCTCATCTGAACCAGCCGCTAATCGCCGGATATCAGCGCTATTTCAACCAGAACGTAATCCTGAAATACGATTCAAAAGTTGTATTCGCCCATAATCCCGACCTTCCGGATTTTCTGTGCGCGTATTTTATTCTCGTAAGAAAACCGAATAAAGCCGATCCCAAGGAAACTATTGAAGACTCCAAGATGTACGCAAACAATTTCCTTGAATTTAACCTCGAAATACTTTCCGGAATATCCTGTTTTGTCTTCGACATAAAAAGCGGCGAGGTAGTCGAGAGAATCGACCGCGGAAAAAAAGAAAGCATGGAATCCGTTCAGTTTCTCAATATCTGAACGTTCCTGTACTGTTTCAGTTGACGTAAAAACCGGGAAATGACAAAGAATTTCGAGCGCGGAGACTAAACATGTTTCAGCGAGTCGAGAAGTGCCCCAAGAGGCCTGTCGGCCCCGGAGAATCTGTCCTTGAAAGTTGCCCCGTTCTCAAGTTTCAGCACACCCCTGGGGCATACGGCTGAGCACACCCCGCATCCGACGCACGACGCTCTCACTATGTTCTCGCCCTTCTGTGCGTAAGCCCTGACGTCTATGCCCATCTCGCAGTACGTGGAACAGTTTCCGCACGACATGCACTGATCGCCATTTGTGGTAATTCTGAATCTTGACAGGTATCTCTGGAAAATCCCGAGAACGGCCGCCATCGGACAACCGAACCGGCACCACACCCTGGCTCCCATCATGGGGTAGAAACCGACGCCGATAACCCCGGAGAAAATAGCCCCGATGTAAAACCCGTACCATCTCTTAAGAGACATCGACGCTTCTCCGAACACCGCTCCGGAGCTTGCGGAGTTAATCCAGAGAAGAACCGTTGTAACAACGATAAACACCAGCACGGAATGCACGATCCAGCGCTCAAAGCGCCACGCTTTTTTCGATTTGTCCGAAAGCTGCCTCCACGGATCCCCCATGGTTTCCGCAAGCCCTCCGCACCCGCAGACCCAGGAACAATACCACCTCTTGCCGAAATAATAGGTAAGAAGCGGAGTGCCCACGAAAGTCATCACGGCGCCCCAGAAAATAAGGAACATCCCGAGACCGCCGGGATGATTCACAAAATAGCTTAAAGTGCCCGGGAACAGGTATTCGGGTTTAAGCGGCCAGAAGTAGCTCAGGTAGAACTCAGGCTGGTTAAACAGCATAAGGATATTTGGGATGAGAAAGGCGAACCCAAGCTGGAAAAACATCACCGAAGCCGTTCTGATTTTCTGGTAGCGGTTATTCCTGTATTTCATGAACATTCTTATGCCGAAGACAAAAACGGCTACGGTGTAGAGAAAACCGTAGAAAAACCAGTTGTTAGCCGGAGAACCGGAAAGGGCCATTGAAAGCGGGTTTACGATATTTATTCCCCCCGCCAGGTATTCGGGAAACCAGTAAAGCGCTATGTAGAAACCGGTAAATACCACGCCGATAAGCCAGCCCAGAGCTCCCCGGGAAGTTATTCCCCTGAAGTAGATGTTATCGTGTTTGATTCCCGGGACGGTGCCTTTGAAGCTAAGGTGAAAGTAAAACGCCGTACCGAAGAGAACGGGAAGGAAAACCAGAAGAAACCCGGCCCAGGTACCGCCCGGAGGCATACCCAGCGCCTGTAGCGCAAACATCAGTATTCCGAATCCCAAGACGGCAAGAGAAAGCTTTTCTCCGTTTCCAAGCGGCAGGGCCGGAGCCTTCTCCGGTTCCTCAAAACCCAGATTTTCTTCGTCAAAATCGTAATCTATCGTGTTCTGTTCCATCAGGCAGCCTGTTTCCTTATCTCCTTTATTATCTCCGCTTCGCATTTTTCGTAGAACTCGGGATCAAAATTAGCCTCCCCGAGATTATCAAGCACGTAATCAAGGGACCTTTTCTCCGCTACCCATTTCTCGCAGACCCTGTGACTGTAGCGAAGACCCATGACGTTTATGCCGCAAACCACTTCACCACTGGTAACAATCCTTATGGAACGCTTATGATCAGGGTGTTCCCAGTAAAAATTGGTTTCCTCCTCAGCGGAAACATTTCTCACGGTACCGTAAGTCTGGTATTCGAGATCGAAAAACTTGGCGGAGTTATACCATATTCCCGGGTCATAAACGCTCGGCTTTCCGGCTATAACTTCGCCGGCCAACCTTCCCTGCATTTTTCCGGTGTACCAGACCTGCTGAATCAGGTTTCTCCCCTCCCCTTCCGTGACTATCTCGGCGCAGTCTCCGGCGGCAAACACATCCGGTGTATCTGTCCTGAGGCTCCAGTCGACCAGTATCCCTCTCCCCGTCTTTATGCCGCTTGCCTTGGCAAGGGCAGTATTGGGACTTACCCCCGCGGTGAGTCCGATGACCTGGGCTTCGATAAATTCCTCTTTGTTAGTCATGACTCCCCGTACTCTTCCCGAATCGTTCCCCACTATTTCCTTAAGTTCCGTTGTGAGCTTGAGGTCGATCCCCTGTTCGGTGATCACTCGGTTTATCATCCGAGATTCCTCCATCGGAAGAACGTTTGTCCAGTAGGACTGCTCCCTCACCAGGAAAGTGACGTGGATATTGCGCGAGTGAAGCATCTCGGCGAACTCAATTCCAATGAGTCCTCCCCCGACTATAACGGCGCTTCGGGCACCTTTTACATTCTCGTAAAGAAGCCTGAGATCCACAAGGCTGTAGAGGCTCTGGACGCCTTTTAAATCCTGACCGGGCCACCCGAACTTGTTGGACCTGGATCCCGTGGCGATAAGCAGCTTATCGAACGCAACGGGATCTTTTTCGTGCATGATGAGTTTTTTTCCGGCGGTATCAATTTCGGTAACCCAGCCCCGTAGCAGATCAATACGGTTTTTCCGCCAGACACTGTCTTCGTAGGGCTTGGTGTCCCCGTAGCTCATGTGACCCATGAATATGTACATGAGTGCCGGGCGGGAATAGTGAAAGGAAGACTCTCCCGAGATCATGACAATCTCCCAGTCGGGCTGCAGCCTGCGTATGCGCAGGGCGGCTGCGACCCCGGTCACTCCATTTCCGATAATCACTACGCGCATGGCTGGTTTCCTCCCTTACCGCAAGCCGAGTTTGCTTCTCCGCAAGCAGATATTACTCTTCGAACCGTTCTCTCTGGTCCGGATGATTCTCAAGAAAAGTGCTTAGATGCCTGTCCGAATAAGAACCTTTCGGGTAGTACTTGTCGTAGAAATCCAGGTCTATGTGCATCGCCTGAAACACAAGCCTCATGTACATGGGATCCACAAAGGCGGGAAATCTGCCGTAAGTGTCATAAATATAGTTCGCGACATCCCTTACGATCTGCATGGTGGTCTCCGTGGGTCTAGGGGCTTTCATAAGATGCTTGTCGGGTTCTGTATACGGGAAAGGCTTGCCAGACTCCCAAGCTTTCCATTTATGGGCCAAGAAATGGTCAATCGCGTCATCCATGTTTTCATAGTAGGGCGGACAGTAAGCTTCAAAAACTCCGTCCTTTCCTACGGGAACGGTTGTGGGAGGATCTATCGTACCCTTTTTCGGCTGGATAAAACGAAATCCTAGTCCCTTGAACAGGTTCGGAGCGGCACCCATGGCGAAGCGGGGAATAAAACCCGTAAAGGCCCATCCCGCAAGCCCCAGAGGCTGTAGGGCAAGCGCCATGTTCTGCGTAATAAACGCCTGCTCGACGTTAAGTCCCGTGAGAATCCTTACCTCAAGATCAAATAAAGAAAGCTTGATCTCACCCTTGAGCCTGCCCTTTTCCACCCACTTCTCGACACCCGCGGGCTTCCCGGTAAGATCGTCGATGATCGTGAATCCGTAACTGTGACTGCAGTAAAGGGTAAGAAGATTCAGGTACTCCTCGGTGACATCAGTAACCGGAACGAAAAGCGTGGTTCCGGGCTTGTTGGTATTCCACTGGTTAAACTCAAAGAGCCCCGGCATCTTGTCGGGCATGTCGGCCCTTCCGTCTTCAAGCTTGTTAAGGCTTTCCCTGTAAAGTTCGAGAACTCTCGCCATTTTCTCCTCGCGGGAGAGCTTGAAAAACAGATCAAGCTCATGCTCCTTGGGAAGCATGTTTTTCACATCCACATGGTAGAGTCCATCGTCGTTTGTGAAAAAAAGTTCCGTCCCGTGGTTGTTGCACGCAGAAGGCCAGGTTCTTCCCGTCCACTGGCAGAGAAGATCAATTCCGTTTTCAGGCGGCAGATCGGCAAGGCAAAGCCCGGTGAGCCCCGTCCCGGCCCACACCAGAAGCGCTTCCTCGATCTCGGTCAGAGGTACGGGGTCGTAATTTGACTTGAACTCAAGAGTGCTGTCTTTAAGCTCCATGCCAAGACCGAACCTTCTTGAGCGTCTGTTAAATATGGAATCGAAAAGAGGGTACTTAAGCGCTTCTTCAATCCTCTCGCTTAGAATCGCTTTGTCGGGTTTGCCGTTTTTCATTATTCAAACCTCCTTGAGTCTGCTTGAGTATTAACGTGAATTATACATAAAATCAGGCGGTTTTTCCCTTCCCAAACTCCCTGACCCAGGATTTAAGGGTTTCAAGGGCGAGGCGGCTGCACTTCGGGCGGGTTACCATGATGTCCTTGCCCAGAAGTTCCTTCAGGTAATCGGAATCTAGCTCCCCGACCCGCTCAACGGTCTTTCCCTTCACAAACTCCGTAAGAAGGGAAGCCGCGGCCTGACTTATCGTGCAGCCTTCCCCGTCAAAACTTATATCTTCTATAATGTTTTCGCCATCCATGCGGATATAGATATTTAGGGTGTCGCCGCAATTGGGGTTGCCGCCTCTGAGAGTCGCCGTGGGGCGGTCCAGAGCACCGAAATTCCTCGGATTCTCGTAATGATCCATGATCATCTTCATTCTGTTTTCTTCAATCATGTGACCGTGCCCTGCCGTCTGACCTCGTTTTTTATCCTCGCATAAACCGCGCTAAGACCTCTGACCCTTCTTATCCCCAGTTGCTGGGCCAGTCCGAGGCGGGAGATAAAGTCCGTTGGCGCAGACTCGATCTCCTCCGGGCTAAGTCCGTCAAAAGCGCTTACGAGAATCGATACAAGCCCCCTCACAGTCGGAAACGGTTCGGGAACGTCGGCAAATATGTTTGCCTTCCCGTCTTCTATCTCGACCCAGATAAAGACCGGGGTTTCGCACTCGTGCACCTTGTTGAGGTCCCTGTCCGCAAGCTCGGCAAACCTTCTGGGGATTTCAGGAAGACCTTCCGAATAATCTATCAGGAGCTCTATCATCTCCTGGCGGTCCGCCCCTTGAAATTCCCTTACTATTTCCTCTATGCTGGCCATATTCGCGCGGCTTCAAAAAAAAGGATGCGGACCCGTAAGACCACATCCTTATTTATTTGCACAAAAGACTCTTCTCCTTTTATCTTTCTATGGGAGCCCTTACAAGGTTTCCCCACTCGGTCCACGAACCGTCGTAATTCTTAACGTTTTCAAATCCAAGAAGATAGGTAAGAACAAACCAGGTGTGAGAAGAGCGCTCTCCTATTCTGCAGTAAGCAATCACGTCCTGGTCTTTGCTTAGCCCCTGTCCCTTTTCGTATATATCGACAAGCTCATCGGCCGAACGGAAAGTTCCGTCTTCGTTGGCAGCAGTAGCCCAGGGAACGTTTACCGCACCCGGAATATGTCCTCCGCGAAGCGCGCCTTCCTGAGGGTAAGCCTCCATGTGGAGAAGTTCTCCCGAATATTCCTTAGGAGAGCGAACGTCAACAAGCGGCCTTGAAGACGTCATGTGCTCCATCACCTCATTGCGAAAAGCCCTTATCGACTCATCAACAGCCGACACCTTGTAATCCGTTTTCGGCCTTTGGGGAACATCTTTTACGAACTCTCTTCCCTCATCAGCCCATTTTTGCCTGCCGCCATCCATTATAAGGCACTTTTCGTGCCCGAGAACCTTGAATGTCCAGAAGGCGTAGCACGCCCACCAGTTGCTTCTGTCTCCGTAGAAAACCACCGCGTGGTCATTGGAAACGCCTTTTTCGGAAAGCAATGTCTCGAAGTTCTCCCTGCTTACGTAATCCCTTACAAGCTGATCCTGAAGCTCGGTCTGCCAGTCAAACTTTACTGAATTCCTTATGTGTCCTATTTCATAGAGCAGTAGGTCCTCATCCGATTCCACAATAACGATATCGGGATCATTAATATGCTCTTCTACCCAGTCCGTGCTCACAAGAACGTCCGGGCTTGCGTAATCCGCCATATGTAAAACCTCCGTTCGGTCGCGCATTGCGCAGCCTTTTATTGTATTCAATTAATTATAAATATACGGAGCCGAGTTTTCAAGGAAAACATGCGACGGGCAGCACCCGGCGGAAAACTTGATTTTCGGGGCGTGTTGCGTGATAATTTTTCCGTACACGCAGTTCTAGGAAACCTCAAAATGGCGGAAACAGAAGAGCAGAAAACAGAAGATGCGGTGGAGCAGGAAACCGAAGCCGCGGACGAAAGCAAAGCGCCTTCCATAATCTGGTCCCAGAAAAGGGTTCCCAACATAGAAAAGGGGTACAACACCAGCATACCTTTCTACATGATGGGGATTTTTGTCGCGCTTATAATCCTGAGCGTGATTTTCGCCAAGATCACCTCCTGAGCGCGGAATTCCGCTCCCATCACAAGCAATGGACATAAAAAATCGCGCCTCATCCGCCACGAAGAACCAAAGCGCCCTTAAAATAGTCTGGTTCGCTTTGCTGCTCGCCATGTTCGCCTACACGGGGGTGGTTTTCATTTTCGGATCGCCCGAACCGCCCGATCTGGGAGAGAACGTAAAAGCCGTTTTTCTTCTCGGAGGGGCGGCACTAGGAATAATTTCCCTTCTTATATACAGGTTTTTCCTTTCAGACAAATCGCTTCGCAAGAAATTCCTCGCCACGCAGGGCCAGGAACCGGAAAAAAGGCTTGAGGAACTTTCAAACCGCCTTCTTCTCCCGCACGTGGTTCCCTGGGGAATAAACGAAAGCGTGGTGCTGCTCGGGTTCGTGCTCTCGTTTCTAAGCAAGAATCCCGCAGACGCAATTCCTTTCTCGGCAATAGGGATCATCCTGCATATCTATATGTATCCAAAAGTGGAGCAGCTTGTCGAGAGCACGAGAGATTACGTCTGAACTACGGGTTCACTCAAAAAAGCGCCTTATCTTTAAGTAAGTCTCCTCGGGAGAACCGGACGCTTCTATCACCTTGATTCTTGAGATGCCTTTTGCAATCAGTTCCCTGTAACCCTCATCTACTCGGCTATGGAACTCAAACGGTTCCTCATCCATCTTGTTTATTTCTTTTTTGCGGTCCTTAAGTCTTAAAAGCGCCTGCTCAACTGGTATCGAAAGAAAAAACGTGATGTCGGGTTCAACCCCCAGGCTTGAGGCCATGGCCATGCGGAAAACCAGGCCGGGATCAAGCTCCCTTCCTGAGCCCTGGTAAGCCAGGGTCGAATCGTAGTACCTGTCGCAGATGACCGTGTAACCGTCTTTGAGTTTCGGAAGTATAAGTTCCCTTACGTGCTGGGCCCTGTCCGCGCAGAAAAGGCAAAGCTCCGCGTAGGGCTCGATATCAATATCCCTTCGGTCAAGAATCTCGGTTCTTATCGCCTCGCCAACTATTCCCTCGCCCGGTTCCCTGGTAAAAAACACATTGGTTCCCTTACCCGAAAGGTAATCCGCAAGGAGCCTCGCCTGAGTTGATTTGCCGCTTCCGTCTATTCCCTCGAAGGTGATAAACCTTTTCATGCTGCGCTTCCCGGCGTTTTCTTTTCACCGCGGGGCAAAAGTCCCGCCATCTTTCTAAGGCTCCTCAGTTCTCCCAAGTTAAGGTCGCGCCATGCTCCTTTCTCAAGCTTGTCGAGACGCGCGTTGCCACATGAGGTCCTATTGATCATCGGTTGCTTCCCGCAGGTCCGCGAACATGCTTCGTACATGTTCCATTAAGGCTTCCAGATGCTTCACGGCCGCATCGCGGTCAAGCAGTCTTACGCTAGTGTCAGTTATGTAACGAAATTGGACAGCATAAGGACTGTAATCGCCAAGAGCTTTAAAGCGCGTTACGTCCGCATCACGCTGTATTAACATCTTCAGCAACCGTATCAGATCATGAGTTGTCGGGTAAACCTCACCCAGAAGAGCCAACCAGGCCTTGAAACTTTTCTCGGCCGCCTGCTGCGCATGAAAACCGAAAATTTCATCGGCAAAATCAGGGTTGTTGCCCATTGCCCGCAAGGCTGAAAGATCCCGCTCGGCCGCTTCCAGAAGTACCGCAACCTGTTCAGGGTCTTTCATACAGTACCTTCCCCTCGCGAAGCGCACGCGCAAGAATATTGTTGATAGAGTTGCGCCAGTATTCGACTTCTTCGCTGCTGTAAACCAAGATGTCCTTGGGAACGGCAAAGTCCGCCAACGCCCAAGAAAGGCGGACAACTTCGGCACGCCGGTCCCTATTTTCATCGAACGGATCGGATTCCACAATCATCAAGTCCACATCCGAGTCAGCCGACGCATCGCCTCGGGCGTGCGAACCGAAGAGGATTACCTGCTCCGGATCCGCTTCGTCCACTATCACCCTTACCATCTGCCGGAGAAGCGCATCAGTAACCTTGACCTGTCTCATGTCTTTACCTCGCGGGGGAAAAAGACCCTTTCGCCGCGTTAAGGAGCATCCTGACTTAAGAATTTCCCCGAGACTCCCCGCGCAACCGCTTTTTTGCCGTTACCGCCGCAGCCATTTGGCAATACAGCGCTAAAACACTTGTCGGCAGTTATGTTACATGAACCAAACTCTCAAGGGCAAGTTCGGTCTGCAGTCGGTCTTTTCCCCGAACCTTAAGCGCCCGGAGAGTCAACCTCGGATGATTTGAATAAAGAAAACCCGCTAGTCAATTACTTGGCGGTTTTTCTTTCAAGTTGCCGGGCAAAAGCCCCGCCATCCTCCGAAGGCTCCTCAGTTCTCCCGGGTTAAGGTCGCGCCACGTTCCCTTTGCGAGTTCGCCGAGACGCACGTTGCCGCACGAAATTCTCTTAAGCCTCGCAGCCTTAAGCCCGAAGGCCTCAAAATATTTTTTTACCAAGTGGTTTCTACCCTCGTGAAAGGAAATGCTGACCCGCACGCGCTGAGAAGACGTTTTAAGGACGTCGACAGAATCCGGCTTTGTAAAACGCCCTTCGACTTCCGCTCCATCCTTGAGCACGGCTTCAAGATTATCTGGCATCTCTCCCGAGACTTCGGCCAGATAAGTTTTTACTACCATGTATTTGGGGTGATGTATCCTGTTTGCGAGTTCTCCGTCGTTTGTGAGAATTAAAAGTCCCTCCGAGTCGTAATCAAGTCTCCCGACGGGATAAACCCTCTGTTCTATCTCCCCCAGAAAAGACGTTATCGTCTTTTTTCCGTCTTCCATGGACTTAAGGGAAGTAAGGTAAAAAGGGGGTTTGTTAAGCATCAAGTATCTTTTCCTCTCAGTGCGTACGGGTTTTCCGTCGAGAAGCACAGCGTCGGCAAGCTCGTCCACCACGGACCCGAGAGTACTGACGACCTCCCCGTTTACAGTTATCCGTCCCGCCTTTATAAGGTTGTCCGCTTTTCTTCTTGATGTTATTCCACACTTGGAAAGGAATCTGTTAAGTCTCATTCAACTGGACCAGTAATCTCTGATTTGCAGAACCATTTTTTAACCAACATATTTCACCATTTGATACAAGAAGTTCAATGTTTCTATGAGTGTGTTCTTCTTTACACATCTCTAATATACAATAGAAAGGCGGATATTCACGCTCGTACCGGCTTGCTTTTTGCCACCCGTACAGATTGAAATCGATTTTTACCGTCGCAATTCAGTTGCTTGCGAAAACTAAACCATCTGACAAAATTCGAAAATCAGAGTCCGTATCGTCTTTACACCACGGCAATCCATATATGCCGAGGACGTTAGCTCCGGCCAGAACCTCGCGAAATTGACAAGGACCGCTTTATGAATCTTCGGGGGCCGTAACACAGGAAGTTCGTTTCTCTCACTTTTCCGGAAACAGTCCCGGCAACCAGCGGGAGGCAAGTTCGGCCGGAAAAGCAAGCCGCAACGGGGCGCGCGTGCTCCGTGAAACCAAGACTCCCCGTTTCAGCAGAACAGACGTGACGCGGCGGGCGTGGCGAGAGCTTGAACCGAGAAGGCGGGTGACTTCTCCTCTTGGAAGCTCTCCGCGGTAAAAAACATCTCTCATGATGATTCTGGATTGCGGAGGCAGTTGGCCGGCGCGAATCTCCTCTTCGGTCCAGAGCAGGATTCTGTTTAGCAGGCGGTCCGGCATTATGAGTCCCTCCATGAAATCCACCTGGTTAATGCAGGTGGCCAAGAAAAAACGCGTGAACTCCGCCAAGGCCTCTTCACTCAGAGGACCTCGGCCGTCGAGGTCGTTGCGGCGTACCGCGTCGCATGCCATCAACTGGCTTTTATACGCCCTCTCGTTACGCGCCAGACCTCTTGAGACCGACCATATCCGGGCCGCGTCCAAGGTTTCCAACAACATGGCGTCGGACATGAGGCGAGCGACGCGTCCGTTGCCGTCCAGAAAAGGATGTATCCAGAGCAGCCTGTGGTGAGCCGCCGCGGAAGCCAAAATAGCGTTGGTTTTGCTGAGGCCGCTGTAGACACTTTCAAACCGCTTCATAAAACGGGGCACAGCACCGGGACTTATAGCAACATGGTGACCTACGCGTACATCGCGGCCGCGTAGTCCGCCGGGAACAACGCCGATCACCTCCCCCGTATCTGGATTCTCCACCCAGAGCAATTCCTGGGGAAGCAGTTCCGCGAACCGGTAGTGAATCTCCTGCAGGCCGGCGACGGCGGTCGCACCACACTTGAGACCTCCTTCATCAATCCATTTCTGAACAGCTATATGGGCCCTAGCTTCAAGCTGCAGGTTGCGCTTTTCGATATCGGCGCTGTAGTCGTCTTTCAGCGCCCTCTCAATATCCATCAGGTGAGTGTCATGACCCTCGATAAGATTGCTGTAGTAGCAGTTCATCACCCTTACGAGATCGGAAAGGGACTCAAGTACACTCTCCGGCAGGCCGCGGCGAAGACCCGCAACACGTTGCGCCAGTTCGATTGCCAGATCCGTCAGTTCGCCGCGGTGTCTTGAAGTTTCGCCTATCAGAAGCGGTTCCATCAGGGTAACCGTCTCGCCCCGGTCCTCCGCACCGCATGCTACAGCCGTTTTGATGGCCGGTTCCTTGTCCGGTTTTATATCATCCATAACATAAATGATATCAGAAAGTTAAACTCGTTTCAAGTCTTCTTCCAGTATTTGTTCTGTCCGCTTTTAGGTCCGCTTCAGATATGGGTTTAGAATGAAGACCTCCCAGAAAGTACCGCGATATTCCCTGCAATTACGGAATACAATTCCAGATTTGTAAAGTTTTTATTATCTTCTGCTCAGCCGAGAGTTCGAAAACCAGAAGATCGGATCGTTGACAAGATTCAGCGGTTCATCCGGTTATCAATCAGGTTATCAACCACCGACGGATCCGAGAGCGTCGAAGTATCGCCGAGATCGGCATAATCGTTGGCGGCGATGCGGCGCAGGATCCGGCGCATGATCTTGCCCGAGCGGGTTTTTGGAAGACCCGGGGCCCATTGTATAAGATCGGGAGAGGCGATCGGCCCTATTTCCTTTCTCACGCACTTAACCAGTTCGCCGCGAAGCTCTTCGGAGGGCTCGGAATCGGCGTTCAGGGTCACGTAGGCATAGATTCCCTGGCCCTTTATCTCGTGCGGATAGCCGACTACCGCGGCTTCGGCGACGCTTCCGTGCGATACCAGAGCGCTTTCCACTTCGGCCGTACCCATACGGTGACCCGACACGTTTATAACGTCATCGACTCGCCCGGTGATCCAGTAATAACCGTCTTCGTCGCGACGGCAGCCGTCGCCGGTAAAATACTTGCCCGGATAAGCGGTGAAATAAGTCTCGATAAAACGGTCGTGATCGCCGTATACGGTGCGCGCCTGTCCCGGCCATGAATCGGCTATGCAGAGATTTCCTTCGGCCGCACCTTCCAAAACATTGCCGTCGTCCGAAACCAGTTCCGGGCGAATCCCGAAAAACGGCAGCGTAACCGAACCCGGCTTAAGATCCGTCGCGCCGGGAAGCGGAGTTATCAAGACGCCCCCGGTCTCGGTCTGCCACCAGGTGTCCACTATGGGACAGCGACCGTCGCCGACTACTTCGTAGTACCACATCCAGGCTTCGGGATTGATCGGCTCTCCCACGGTGCCGAGAATGCGAAGCGAGGCGCGTGAGGTATCTTTAACCGGTCCGTCGCCCTCACGCATGAGCGCGCGGATAGCCGTGGGAGCCGTGTAGAAAATACTGACGTTGTGCTTGTCGCAGACCCTCCAGAAGCGCGACATATCAGGATAACCCGGCACTCCTTCGAACATCACCGTGGTAGCGCCGTTTGCAAGCGGTCCGTAGACGATATAGCTGTGGCCGGTGACCCAGCCGACATCGGCCGTACACCAGTAGACCTCTCCGTCGTGGTAATCAAACACGTACTGGTGAGTCATCGAAGCGTAAACAAGATAACCGCCTGTTGTGTGCAGAACCCCCTTGGGCTTTCCGGTCGAACCAGAAGTGTAGAGAATAAAAAGCGGATCCTCCGCATCCATTTCCTCGGCCGCGCAGTCATCGGAAACTTCCGCGGCGGCCTCGTGATACCAGACATCCCGCTTCTCGTCCCAAGGCACATCCGCTCCCGTGCGGCGCACCACCAAGACTTTTTTTACAATCGAGTCCACAGTGCCGTCCTCAATCGCCTTGTCCGTGTTTACCTTAAGAGGCACACTGCGAGCGCCACGCAAACCTTCGTCCGCCGTAATGACTATTTCAGAAGAGCAGTCAGAAATTCTCCCCGCAAGCGCGTGAGGCGAAAAACCTCCGAACACCACCGAATGAATGGCGCCGATTCGCGCGCAGGCAAGCATGGCGAAGGCGACCTCGGGGATCATCGGCATGTATATGGTTACCCTGTCGCCCTTGCGAGCACCGAGGGATTTGAGCACGTTAGCCATGCGACAGACTTCACTCTTGAGTTCCGCGTAAGTGAACTTCCTGTCTTCATCGGGGTCATCCCCTTCCCATATGATCGCGATTTTGTCAGGGGTTCTCTCCGCGTGGCGGTCAACGCAGTTTGCCGACACGTTAAGGGTTCCGTCGTAAAACCACCTGATCGATATCTCCCCCGGGCCGTAGCTTGTGTCCTTTACCTTCGTATAGGGCCTGATCCAGTCAATCCGCTCGCCGTGGGCGCCCCAGAATCCCTCTGGGTCTTTAATTGACTGACGATACATCCAGTTATATTCATCCCTGTTGACCAAGGCTCCTTCGGTTACAGCTTGCGGGGGTGGAAAAACTTTCGGTTTTGTCATGGATTTACTGATTCCTTAAAAACTTGCTTGGCAAATTTTTTCGAGTCTTTAAATCCCGCCGGACGGAAAACCCGCGAGGAACTTTAAAAACAGGACTGCATGATATTGATTTTCGGGCGTAATTATACATTATGCGGTGAATATTCACCACAAAAACCAGATTGCTTATTCCGTTTCGGCAAGCTAGAGGATTCTGCGACAGACACTGAATATCTGCCAACTCCTGATAAAACCGCTCACACTTTTCAGCGCGGGGTCGTTCCGGTCAAACTCCTTCTTCAATGAGGATCCCCCTGCGGTTCTCAGCAACAACACTTCTACCTCACCTCAATGCATCTTGTCTTCCGCAAAGTGTCTTCTATGCAAGACCGTCAGAAGCAGCGCCAACGCTGCGAGAAACAGGCCGAACGCACCGCCGCTACCGCTCCCTCCGACAGCGCAGCCTCCTCCACCGCTGTCACTCCCGCCCGGCCGCCTCTCCTCACTCGGCTGTTCCCCCACGCGGTACCCGGAACCCACGACGTATACACGGCTGTCTTCACCCTCATCCAAAGGAGCCTCTACCCTTACGGCGTAACCCCTTCTGAGCGATCTGCCTTCCCTATATTCGACAATCCCTTTGCCCGCCGCCTCTATAAGATCCCTGACGTACTGCTTTGCGTATTCGTTCTTCTGCTCCCTGCTCCTGTCCGCCCCGTCGAATATCACCCTCCCCGTCTTATCCATGATATAAATGTAGACGTCCCCTTCTCTCCACGGTCCCCCCCGCCTCAGAATCCCCCGCAGCTGCGCGGGGTCAATCTCAGAATTCACAATGGCTACCATGAGAGCTCTTCCCGCGTCCCCCACGAATTCCCTTAATTCATCGTCGGTATCCACTTCCCCGGCTTCTGTCGACGGTCCGCCAATCACCCCAGTGAAAGGTGCCCCCTCGGGAGTTTTATCGAAACCGCCCAGCAGGACGAATTCCTCCTCGCCGTGCGCCAGGGGAACATGGGAAGCGGAAAACGGATGCGAGTAACCGCTCCTCCCGCCGTCGTACTCAATGAAGCATCCCTCCTGTGTGTCAAGCACGGACCCTCCTTCCTCACAGGAAAGAATCCCGGACCACTCAAGGTCTTCGACTTTCCTGTCCGTGGCGTGAAAGTACACCCCGCCTCTTTTGGTGAGAAGAACAAGGTACGTGGAATCGTCATTCCAGTTTCCCTCGCTGTTTCTGAACTCCTCAAGGAGGCCAAGGGTCTCCCCGAAGGTCTGCGAGGCAGCGATGCTCTCCGCCGCGCACTCAACAAATTCCTTGAGGCTCTCATCATCGGTCACGCCGGAAACAGCGCACCCCTCTTCTACTTCTACTTCTTCTACTTCTACTTCTTCTACTTCTTCTTCCGTCGAAGGTGGTGGCGGCGGTGGCGCCACGTTGCTTCCCGGTTGAGACCACGGACCGTCCCCGTCCGAGTTTGTCGCCAGAACCCGAGCCTGATGCTGCGCGTTCGCGTCGGAAACCGCAATCGTCGCACTCATGTCGCTTATGTCCCCCTGCGGGACGTCCGTCCAGCCCCCGCTCGTCCCCTGGCGGTACTGAACCTTGTAGCCCGTTATCGTCGGGCGGCCCGCGTTGGCAGGCGCGTTCCAACTCACGTTAAGGTTCGTTGCGCCCGCAGAAGACACGGAAGGCGCCGCGGGTGCCACCGGAGGCTCGGAAACGTTCGTTACCGTGTATGGTCACAGCAATCGTATCCGTGCCCCCCTCTCCGTCGTCCGCCTTTACCGTTACCGAGTAGCTTGCCCTGGCTTCCCTGTCGTAACTCTCTCCCGCCCTGGTCCTGATCTGCCCGCTTCCGGAGATTATGGTGAACTTATTCCTGTCCGTTCCTTCGAGGCTATAGGTAAGAGTGTCGTTGTCGTCGTCCGTGGCCGTTACAGCCGCGCCGATGTTGGCCGCGCTCTGCACCGTCGCCGCACCCACGGTCTCAGTGAAGCTCCGCGTCATGCTCGTACTTGGGAACTCGGGCGCATTGTTGCTCTGATTGAGCGTGAAGCTCAGCCTTGCCATGCGCGTGTCGGAGAACTTGCCCTGTCCCTTGAGACTGGTGATGGTTCCCTGTGGACTGGTGGCTAGATTGCTCAGCGAAAATTCTTCCCCGTCCTCGGTGCCGGCGTCGTAGGGAAACAGGTCTACCGTGTGAGAGGACCGCCAGGCATCCGACCCATCAAGCAGAGAGAGACCGGAGACGCCCACGAACCAGTCCGGGCTGGGGCCGATCATCGACAAAAGGGTAAGCAGGGGATGGGTACGGCTGAACTCGACTGGAAACGTCCTCGTGCTCGTGGCGGTGACCCCGCCGGCCCTGACGGGGGATTTTACGTCCGCGCCGGCATTGCTGACTTCCGACTCGAACGTGCTCGTGCCACCAATTTCCGCCACACTCTCCACGCCGGCGGTGGCCATGCCGCCAGGTGCCCAGAAGGTCACATCGCTGTTGTGTACGGCGCCGATCAGCGTCGTGAAATGCGCGCCGCCCGCAACCCCGCCGGGTGTGCTGTCGGTGTTCCAGTTGCCTTCAAAAGTTACCGTGTAGGCGGCGGTGGTCTGCGCGCGGGCCGGTTCCGGCTGCGCGCCTAGGACGATGGCGACAAGGAGGAGAAGACCCATTGCGCCCCGGCAGGAACCGCGGAAGATGCGGGAGAACCGCAAAAGACGGGTGCGCCCCCGCGCGCGGATATCGTTCCGGCGCGGCGGTACGGGCGGGCCCGGCAGCCTGTCTGACTTTGGCGGAGTCACCTCAGGTAAAATAGTACTCTGAATTCGCGACATTTTCGAGCAGGGAGCCCCGCGGTTCCTCCATAAATCCTCCATGCATTCCTTGACAAAAACGCCCCCAGTATAAGATACTTACAAGCGGGGTTTGTGGTATTGAAATTACTTCCTCGCGGAAAACGAAACGGGTGGTTTCTGTATATGGCTCTTTTAGCTGAGACCTGGGAAAAGACATTCGGCGCAAACGAAAGCGCCATGCTGCTCGACACGTTCGGCGTAGGAGGCTTCTCGGAGCTTCGCGCGGCCCCGAAACTTGAGAGAATAATATCAAAAGCCATCGAGGGAGAGAGCGTCACGCGCGAAGACGCCCTTTACCTGACGGAGCTTTTCCCCAAGGAAATCCCCTTTCTTCTTCTGGCCGCATCGGCGATCAGGAACCGCTCGAAGGGAAAAACCGTAACCTACTCCAAAAATGTTTTCGTACCCCTGACCCAGCTCTGCAGGGACCGTTGCGGATACTGCACGTTCAAGATAGAACCGGGAGAGGGAGCACTGTTCATGACCCCGGAAGAAGTCGTTGACATGGCGAAAAAAGGGGCGGAGGCCGGTTGCACGGAACTTCTTTTCGTTACGGGCGACAAGCCCGAACTCGCCTACCAGGTATACAGGGACGCTCTGGGGGAAATCGGCTACGAAACGACGGCGGAGTACCTGATCGACATGGGAAAAACCGGGCTTGAGCACGGAATCTTTCCCCACACGAACCTCGGACTTTCAACCCCGGAAGAGCTCTCTGAGTTCAGAAAAAGCAACCCAAGCATGGGTCTTATGCTCGAGAACATAAGCGACAGACTTCTTAAGAAAGGAAATGCCCACCATGGTTGCGCGGACAAGGTCCCGAAACTCAGGATGGAGACAATGGAGTACGCGGGCGACCTCAGCATTCCCTGGACAAGCGGCATACTGGTCGGAATCGGGGAAACGTTCGAGGAAAGAGTGGACTCGCTTTACGCCCTGCTTGAACTCTCCAGAAGGTACGGTCATCTGCAGGAAATAATAATTCAGAATTTCAATCCAAAGGAAGGAATAAGGATGGAGCAGTCTCCTCCCGCCGATTTTCTCGAGATGCTAAAGACCGTCGCCATATCAAGGCTCGTGTTCGGAGGGGAGATGAACATCCAGATACCGCCTAACCTTAACAACAGGAACTTCACTTTCTACCTCACAGCCGGCATAAACGACCTGGGTGGCGTGTCACCTCTCACGATAGACTACGTGAACCCCGAGGCCCCTTGGCCTCAGGTGGAGAGAATGGAGAGGGAAGTAAGCGCTCTGGGCTACGAGCTCCGGGAAAGGCTTCCCGTGTATCCCGAGTATATAAACGAGCAGTGGATAGACCCCTACGTTCTGGGCAAGGTAAAGCAGCGCGTGGATGAAAACGGGTATGTTCCCATAAACTGAAAAATGGAAGATATAAACAAAATAATAGACTCTATAGAGCATAGAAGACCCATCGGCGTCGACGGAGTGATGTCGCGTATAAACGGCACGACAGGGAGAATAATTGAAGACGCGCTTTTGGGAAAAGAGATCTCGGTTGAAGACGGTATTCATCTTTTCAGCATAGAGGATACCGACGAAATATCGGCTCTCGCGCTCGCGGCAGACCAGATAAGGAAGGAAGATGTGGGGGACGTGGTCACCTACGTCGTTAACAGAAACATCAACTTCACGAACATATGCGATGTCTACTGCGGCTTCTGCAACTTCATGGCGGACGAGGGGGACGAAAGAGCGTATTTTCTCTCAATGGACGAAGTCGCTGAGAGAACCGTGGAAGCCTGGGAAATAGGCGCGACGGAAGTATGCATGCAGGGAGGTATGCACCCCGAAATAGACGGCAATTTCTACGTCGAGCTTATAAAGACAGTGAAAAAGGCCGTGCCGGAGATGCACACCCACGCTTTTTCTCCCTACGAGATCTACTACGGCGCCAAGACCCTCGGCATAGAGGAAGAGGTCTTCATAAGAAGGCTCAAGGATGTCGGTCACAACACCTTCCCCGGCACCGCGGCGGAGGTTCTGGTTGAGGAAGTAAGAAAGATAATCGCTCCCAGGAAGATACCGACCGAGGTGTGGATAAGGGTAGTAAAGAAAGCCCACAAAGAAGGGATGAGAACCACCTCGACCATAATGTACGGACACCTTGACAAGCGCCATCACTGGGCCATACACCTGGGAATCCTGAGAGACATACAGAAAGAAACGGGAGGATTCACGGAATTCGTTCCCCTCCGGTTCATTCCCTGGAACACCAGGCTGTTCATTCACTCCAAGGGAAAGGTGAGGAAGGGGCCAACCGACCTTGACCAGCTGAAAATGTACGCGGTTTCGCGGATGATGCTCAGGGGATGGATAAACAACATCCAGGTTTCCTGGGTCAAACAGGGACCTGAGTTCGCCCAGTTCTCGCTCACCGCCGGGGCAAACGACTTTGGGGGAACGCTCATGGAAGAGCAGATATCCCGTTTCGCCGGCGCAAGTTACGGACAGTACTTCCCGCCCGAAGAATTCAGGAAACTCACCAGAGAGATAGGCAGAATCCCGGCCGAACGGGACACGACCTACGGGATACTCAAGACGTTTGAAAACGGTGAGGCCTGAGGACTTTTTCTCCCACACGCCGTCTTCTATCCCGAAACGTTCCGGCCGGCATCGGTTCCCATGGAAAAATCAAGAATCGAAGAGCTGAGCAGGACGCTTCGCGGCCAAATCCGGGGCGAGATAAGGAAAAGCCTCGTTGACCGGACCATCTACAGCACGGACGCGAGCAACTACAGAATTCTTCCTGAAGCGGTCGTAATCCCCAGAAACCACCAGGATGTAGAGATAACAATCTCGGAAGCCTCCGCACGCAATATCCCGGTCACGGTACGGGGAGCGGGAACAAGCCTTGCTGGACAGGCGGTAGGAGAAGGAATAATTCTCGACCTCTCAAAGTACATGAACAGAGTGATCGACGTGGACGCCGGAGGGAGGAAAGTCAGGGTAGAGCCCGGAATCTGCATTGACGGCCTGAACAAAAGCCTTCTGCCCCTAGGTCTCATGTTCGGGCCGGACCCCTCAAGCGCAAGCGTCGCCACCGTCGGAGGATCTGTCGCGAACAACGCCACCGGAGCTCACTCCATACTCTACGGAATGGCGGGCGATCACGTCATTTCCTCAAACGTCGTGCTCGCGGACGGGTCTTCGCTTGAGCTTTCCAAGGGAAATTACGAAAGGCACGGGGAAGGAAACGGCATCGCGGAGAATCTTTTCGAAAAACTCGCCGCGCTAGTAAAAGAAAACGGAGAACTTGTCAGAAACGATTTCCCGAAGCACTGGAGAAGAGCTTCTGGGTACTCGCTTAACTACTTTCTGGACAAGGAGTTTAACCCGGCGAAACTTCTAGCCTCCTCGGAAGGCACACTTGCGGTTTCAACCGATTTCGAACTTAACCTCGTGCAAAGACCTTCCTCAAGCGCACTCTGCGTCATCTCGTTTCGCGAAATTCCCGAGGCAATGGATTCGGTCTCAGAAATTCTCTCCCACAGCCCCTCGGCGATCGAACTTATTGACGGAACGCTGATCGGACTTGCGAGGAGGAAAAAAGGATTCTCCCACGCTGTTTCCTTTATTGAGGGAACCCCGGGAGCAATTCTGGTAGTCGAATTTCAGGGAGACGACGAAATGCAGACCGGCGAGAGGGCAAAAAACCTCGTTAAGTCCGTTGAGTCCGCGGTCCCGGGCACAACCGCGTTTTCGGTGCTCGGACGGGAGGATCAGAACAGAATCTGGGACGTAAGAAAAGCGGGGCTTGGCATCCTGATGAGCGACAGGGGAAAGCAAAAACCGGTGCCGTGCATAGAAGACGTCTCGGTTCCCGCGGAAAATCTCGCCGACTATACAAGGGACGTGATTTCTCTTCTCGGCGAATTCGGTCTTAAAGCCGCTTTCTACGGCCACGCAAGCGCCGGATGCCTGCACATAAGACCCCTTCTTGACCTGCGGGAGCAAAAGGGAATATCCGACATGGTAGCGCTTTCCGAGCGCACCCTTGAACTTGTTCTCAGCTACTCCGGGGTAATGAGCGGCGAGCACGGAGACGGTCTGCAGAGAAGCTATCTTAACGAAAAGCTTTTCGGAGAAAAACTTTACTCCGTCATGAAAAGGCTTAAGGAAATCTTTGACCCGCAGGGAATACTCAATCCCGGGAAAGTAGTCCGTGGGACCGCCTCCTCCTCAAATCTGAGGATAAGGGAATCCGCGGGGAATATCACCACCTTTCTTGACTGGTCCCGTGAAGGGGGTCTCGCCGCCGCGGCCGCCATGTGCAACGGCCAGGGAGTCTGCAGAAAAACCGCCGAGGAAATAATGTGTCCTTCCTACAGGGCGACCCTTGATGAGGGCGATACCACAAGAGCGCGCGCCAACCTTCTTCGGGAACTTCTGCTGGGCAACATGGACGAGAACATGATCTACGAAAAAGGATTCTACGATGTTTTCGATCTCTGCGTGGGATGCAAGGCGTGTCGGACCGAATGTCCTTCCGGGGTTGACGTGGGCAAGATGAAAACCGAATTTCTGGCCATCTACAAAGACAAAACAGGGTTTACGGCAAGAGACAGGCTGTTTGCCCGCGTGCACGAGATAAGTTCCGCACGCAGCACCCTTCCACGCTTTTTAAGCCGGGCGCTTGAGGGCTCTTTCCCCCGAGGGTTGCTCTCCCTTGCGGGAATTGACCGAAGAAGATCCCTTCCCCCCATGGCCGAAGATACTTTCAGCGGGTGGTTTCAGAAAAGAAAGGAAAAGACTGAAAACGGAAAACAGGTGGTCTATTTCCACGACACGTGGTCTGAGTTTTTCTATCCCGAAATAGGAAAAGCCGTTACCGGAGTGCTTGAAAGTCTCGGTTTCCGCGTGCTTGTGGAGAGGCAAAGAAAATGCTGCGGGCGGCCGATGCTGAGTGTCGGGATGGTGGAAGAAGCCAGGAAAAACGCGATTCATAACGTAAATGTTCTCTCCGGTTACGCGCAAAGGAGCATCCCCGTGGTTTTCTCAGAACCCAGCTGCCTGTCTGCGTTTCGGGATGAATACGCTGATCTTCTTCCCGGAAACGAATCTCTTGACGCGCTCGTCCCTAACATCCACTCGGTCTGCGAATTCGTTTGCGCGCAATGGGAAAATCTCCACGAAAAAAACCTCGCGGAGCAAAAACGTGAAAAGATACTAGTTCACGGACACTGCCACGAAAGATCCGTGGGCGACTTCGGAAAAACCCTGTCGCTTCTTAAAAACCTGGGCTACGAAGCGAAGCCGAGCGATGCCGGGTGCTGCGGGATGGCGGGGAGCTTCGGTTACGAAAAAGAGCACTACGATATATCAAAAGCCATGGGGGAATGCAGTCTTTTTCCAAAGATAAGGAACCTCGGTAAGCTGGAGAGGGTCTGTGTCACGGGCATCTCCTGCCTCGAGCAGGTATCCCATTTCACGGAGGCAACTCCGGTTCATATAGCCCTGCTCCTTGAAGAATCTATATCAGGGTAAAACGCAAAATAAAGATTCATCGTCCATAGAAGACCCCTGCGCTTGCCGGTAAGATAAAAACTCATGGGATTTCCACAAATCATAGGACACGAACCCCAGAAGGAATTTCTTCAAAACTCGGTCCGGAAAAACCGCATCTCACACGCCTACCTTTTCTCAGGACCCGAGGGCGTGGGGAAAAAACTGGCCGCTATCGGTTTTGCGAAACTTATAAACTGCGCAAAGAGAGAAACGGAAAATCTGGACTGTGAATGCGTCTCGTGCGCGAAAACGGAAAAAGGCCTGAACCCCGACGTTCTTGTGTTCGGATACCCGGGCGAGAAAACGATAAAAGTAGGCCACGTAAGACAGGACATAGAGCGTCTGATTCATCTGGCACCCTATGAGAATCCCTACAAGGTTTTTATAATCGACGACGCGCAGAGAATGAATTTCAACGCCCAGAACGCGTTTCTGAAAACCCTTGAAGAGCCGCCGCCGAACTCCGTCATAATCCTCATAACGACGCTTGCCGACCTGCTCATGCCGACTATAAGATCAAGATGCCAGTCGGTGGTGTTTCAGCCTCTTGGGGTGGGGGAAGTAAGAGAGTTTCTGGAAAAGAAAAGACCTGGGGAAAATGACCCGGAGCTTGTCTCGAGAATATCGGGAGGAAGCATCTCGAGGGCGCTTAATACCGACGAAGAGTACCTTCGCAAAAGGACCGAATACATAGGCTGCGTAATGACCGTAGACGGCAAAAAGCCGCTCACTCTTTTTGATTCCGTGGAAAAGATACAGAAAGACATAAAGGGGAAAGGACCGGAAGAATTGAAAACGGTCTTCGACATTCTCTCCACATGGCTTCGGGACTCGATAGTTATGAAAACCTCGGGGGAAAAAGAGAAAATAGTGAATACCGACCTTATTGAGCAGTTAAACGAATACTCGGAAAAAAGGGACATGTCCGAACTTCTAGGTAAATTTGCCGCTCTTGAACAAACAATGACACGCATTTCGGAGAATAACGTAAACGTCGAGGTTTCTCTTGAGAACCTTCTTCTTAGACTCTCCCGGTAGCAATATTAATCTGCCCGAAGCTTTTTAAAAGACTTGTGTTTACGCATCAACTGATGTATGATTTGATGTAAATAATCTCACAATTCATCAATTAAACATGGGGCATTAAAGATGAGAACAACATTGAATATAGACGATGATCTGCTGGCCCGAGCACAAAACCTCACAAATATCACCTCAAAACCGAAACTTGTTAGGGAAGCGTTAAAAGCTTTGGTGGAGCGGGAAAGTGCACGGCAACTTGCCAAGTTAGGTGGCAGTCAACCCGGGCTTCGATCCATTCCACGTCGCCGTTTTGACAATGATTCTGATTGATACTTCGATATGGATTGAGTATCTGAGTAGAGGATACGGAGTGATTGAGGATTTGCTCAAGACTAATAAGGCACTTATCCATCCTTCCGTTATTGGTGAGATCGCCTGCGGTAATCTTGCCAATCGTGCTGAAATTCTTTCAATGCTTAATGATTTGCCTTCTCTTCCTGTTGCCGCCGAATCCTCAGTTCTATATTTCATAGAACAAAATCAGTTAACGGGGCTCGGCATTGGCTATATTGACGCTCATCTGCTAACTGCCACGGCTTTGGAACCGCCGACGCGATTACTGACGCTGGACAAACGTCTCAAAGCAGCCGCAGAATCCTTGAATTTATCGTATTAGGCAAAATCCGCATCGCAGCAGGATTATTCTATTCAAACAGGGGCCGCATTTCGCAGGAAATAATTGAAATACCCGCCGGTTATGTTTTATTAATCCGAACCCGGATATCTTTCACCCGGAAAACGAAAGCCATGAAAAAAGAGAAATTTTACGTAACAACGCCAATTTACTATGTAAACGACGTACCTCACATCGGCCACGCCTACACGACCATAGCGGCCGATACTGTCGCAAGATACAAGGCCGCCTCGGGATACGAAGTCTACTTTCTTACAGGGACCGATGAGCACGGAAGAAAAATAGAACAAACTGCCCAGACAAACGGAGAAACTCCGATAGAGCTTGCCGACAGGGTAGTAGTGAAGTTCCAGAACCTCTGGGAAGTCCTCGGCATCTCAAACACCGATTTTATAAGAACCACGGAACCGCGCCACCACGAGGCGGTCTCCGAGATCTGGAGACTCGTAGAAAAAAACGGGGATATATACCTTGACGAATACGAGGGGTGGTACGACGTAAGAAACGAGGCTTTCATAACCGAAACCCAGGTTGAAGAGATAATGAAACTTCCTGAAAAAAACCGCCCGCACCTGGAAAAAATAAAGGAGCAAAGCTACTTCTTCAGGCTATCGAAATACCAAGAGCCCCTTTTACGTTACTACAATGAATATCCAGAATTCATAAAACCTGATTACAGAAGAAACGAGGTTGTAAGTTTCGTCGAGAGAGGACTTCGTGACCTGAGCGTAAGCAGGACGAATTTCTCATGGGGAATTCCGGTTCCCGACGCCGAAGGACATGTTGTCTATGTCTGGTTCGACGCCCTCACGAATTACCTGACGTCCCTGGGGTTCCCTGAGAAAACCGGGGATCTTGAGAAGTTCTGGCCGGCTGACATACATCTTGTGGGAAAAGACATACTCAGGTTCCACGCGGTTTACTGGCCCGCATTTTTGATGTCAGCTGGGCTACCGCTGCCGAAAACCGTTTTCGCGCATGGTTGGTGGACAGTCGAGGGGGAGAAAATGTCAAAATCCTTGGGGAATGTTGTTGATCCCTATCAGGTGGTGGAGGAGTTTAACTCAGAGATTTTCCGCTACTTTCTGCTCCGCGAAATACCTTTTGGGCAAGACGGGGACTACTCAAGAAGATCACTTGTAAGCCGCGTGAACGGAGAGCTGGTAAACGGGCTTGGAAATCTTGTGAGCCGCTCCCTTAAGATGATTGAGAGATATTTTGAAGGGTTCTTCCTAAGCCCGCTGAGTTATCGGAAAGTGAAAGAGAAATAGAGGATTCCTACCGCGAGACGGCACGGCAAGTCAGCTCTGATCTTGAAGAACTCGCTTTTAACAAGGCGCTTTCCCGTATATGGGAATTCATAGCGCTTGTAAACAGGTACGTTGATAACGCCGCTCCTTGGAAACTCGCGAAGCAGGAAGAACAAGGTGAACGACTCGGAACAGTGCTCTGGACGCTTGCTGAGAGCATCAGAGTGATCTCCCTTCTCATCTACCCGTTTCTGCCGGAAACCGCCCGTGAGATCCGCAGGAAAATCGGTCTGTCTCCCGAGATCGATGCTCAAGATACGGACTGGGGAAATACGAAACCCGGCACTGTGGTAAAAAAGGGAGAGAATCTTTTCACGAGGATAAGGGAAGAAGACGGATAAGTGCAGCGACACTCCTTGCTGTGGCGCACTCTCTGCCATGGAACCGACATTTCGGCTGAGATATAGTTTCTGGAAACTCTCTTTCGCTCATGGTAACAATTCGCTACTTTCTTTTAACCTATCCGCCTTGCTTTTCTGTCTGCTTGTCCGGTTTTATGAATACCACGGTAGGAAGTCCCAAATGATTGTGGATTTTATAAATACTGACCGGTTATCCATCCTTAACTCATCTATTGCTAACCTTTATTGCTAGCCTTTATTGCTAGCCTTCGAACTCGCGAAAAAACACCTGCTTTACACTTAAATTCCCAGTTGCAAAACGCCGGGGAATATGTTTGTATTTATGATACGAACTGTGATTTCCGACAGATCGGTTACGTCTCTTAATTCAAGGTTTCTATCTAAGGAGGATTTAGTCATGAGAGCGACAAAATTTTTGACAATAATTGCCGCGCTGTTTTTATTCACGGTCGTGGCCGAGGCCGGCACGCTTGAGGATGTAAAGGCGCGGGGCAAGGTAAACTGTATTGTTTCATCGGGACTGGCTGGATTCGCCTCGCCGGATGAAAAAGGCAACTGGCAAGGTTTCGATGTTGATTTCTGCCGCGCAGTGGCAGCCGCCGTGCTCGGAAGCGGTGACAAGGTGAAATTTGTACCGACTACGAATAAAACGCGGTTTACCCAGCTAAATGCTGGCGAAGGCGACATACTGTTCCGCAACACCACTGAAACGCTGAGTCGTGACGCTGACCTGAAACTGACCTTCCTGCCCGTTAACTACTATGATGGTCAGGGCTTTTTAATTCGCAAAAGTCTTGGGGTAACGTCAGCAACACAACTGGCCGGGGCTTCAGTGTGCATCCAGACCGGCACCACCACGGAACTTAACCTGGCGGATTACTTCAGAGCCAACAAAATGAAGTACGAGCCTGTCAATACCGAAACCAATGAAGAAAGCATCGTCGCATATGAAAGCAAAAGATGCGACGTGTACACAACCGACGCATCGGCTTTAGCCTCTACGCGAGCGGCGCTGAAAAATCCTTCAGAGCATGCGATTCTTCCCGAAATCATTTCAAAAGAACCCCTGGGCGGCGCGGTGCGCCACGGCGATGACCGTTGGGCTGATATCGGAAAGTGGGTGGTTAACGCGCTGATTATCGCAGAAGAGATGGGCGTCACCCAGAAAAACGTCAAGGAACTCGCTAAGAAGTCTGGAAATAATCCGGGTATGAACCGTTTTCTAGGCACCGAAGGCAGCATGGGCGAAATGCTCGGTCTTGACAAGAAGTGGGCCGTTAACGCAATTTCAGCCGTAGGCAACTACGGGGAAATATTCGAAAGGCATCTGGGGCCTAAGACTCCTCTAGCGCTTGAAAGGGGGCTTAACGCTTCCTGGAAAGCAGGGGGAATTTTGTACGCAGCGCCTGTTCGCTGATCGTGAGTAAACGTCAATAATGATTCAATCCGAAGCCGCAGCACGAATGTGATGGATCCAAAAGCTTCTCTGTCTCGATTGTGGAGGGATGAGCATTCCCGATCCGTTATTATTCAGATCCTCGCAGTCGTGCTGATCTTCGGCTTGTTCACCTACCTAGTAAGAAATGCCATTGTCAACCTTGAAGCAATAGGCAAAGGGTTTAGTTTCGGCTATCTGCAGGAGCCCGCAAGCTATGATATAAATCAGCATCTAATAGAATACACGTCCCGTTCCACTCACTTCCGCGCAATGCTGGTGGGAATTCTAAATACCCTTCTGGTGGCGGTAAGCGGCATAGTTCTGGCAACGGTTCTTGGATTCTCGCTGGGCGTTCTGCGGCTGTCGAAAAACCTGCTGGCAAGCAAGCTTGCCCACATCTATATTGATTACGTAAGGAATGTACCCGTACTGCTCCACATACTCCTTGTATACGGGATCCTAGTTAATACGCTTCCCGTGCCCAGAGAGGCGCAAAGTTTCGGCGATATCGCGTTTCTGACTAATCGCGGCTTTTTTTTTCCCAAACCGATTTTTGAACCTCTGTTTCTGGTGATTCTGGGCCTGTTCGCCGCGGGAATTGTTTTCACAATATGGTTCCGCAGATATGCGGCGGATATACAGAAAAAAACGGGAGAGCACTACCCGGTGTTCTGGATATCGCTGGGGGCCGTGCTGGGAATTCCGTTTATCTCCTATTTTCTGATAGGTGGTCCGATCACGTTTGAGATACCCGCGCTGACGGGATTTAACTTTAGCGGAGGTATGGTGGTCAGGCCTGAATTCACCGCACTTTGGATTGCACTTTCCCTGTATACAGCCGCGTTTATCGCCGAGATAGTAAGGGCCGGCATCATCTCCGTCAATTACGGGCAGACCGAAGCGTCCCTGGCCCTTGGGATAAACCACGGCAGAACGCTTAATCTGGTCGTGATTCCCCAGGCGATGAGGGTGATAGTACCACCGCTTACCTCGCAATATCTTAACCTTGCCAAGAATTCATCTCTGGCCATCGCGATCGGCTACATGGATATAGTCGCCACCATCGGCGGCATTACGCTTAACCAGACGGGCAGGGAAATGGAATGCATGATTATCGTGCTGTTGCTGTATCTCTCATTATCCCTGCTAATATCCTTCGCGATGAACATCTACAACAAACGAACCAGGCTGGTTGAACGTTAGGAGGAAATAGTTATAAACCAAAAAAACTACAGAGTTGGAGAACACCCCGATCTTCCGCCGCCTCGTAACGTAATAGGAATCTACGCCTGGACAAGAAAAAATTTTTTCTCAAGTCCCACAAACATAGTCTTAACGCTTCTGGTGTTCTGGTTCCTGATTGAAACCGTTCCCGCGCTTGTGGACTGGCTGTTTCTTGACGCGGCATTTACCGGGAGAAGCAGAGATGAATGCAGTGCCAAGGCTGGCGGTGCGTGCTGGGCAATTATAGGTGAACGTCTTAACCTGTTCACCTATGGTTTTTACCCAGTCGCTGAGCGCTGGCGGGTGAATCTTTCACTTGTCCTGCTGATTTTCACTCTCTTTCCGATACTCTTTGAAAAAGCGCCTTATCGCAAATACGCTCTTCATATCGCGGTCGCCTTCCCATTCGTCACCGCATGGCTTCTGGTCGGAGGACTAGGTCTTACACCTGTCGAAACCGACCAGTTCGGCGGTTTCATGCTTACCTTGGTCATCGGGATAACCGGCATCGGGTTTTCATTACCGATCGGGATTCTGCTGGCTCTGGGTCGTCAGTCGAAGCTCCCCGCCATCCGGATATTTTCAATAGGCTTCATTGAGTTTATCCGCGGAGTACCGTTGATTACTCTTCTGTTCGTAGCTTCAACGATGCTTAATTATTTCCTCCCTCCAGGAGTGACTTTCGATCTTCTGCTGCGCGTACTGATTATGGTTACCCTTTTCGCGTCGGCATACATGGCGGAAGTTATCCGTGGAGGTCTGCAGGCAATACCGAAAGGACAGTTCGAAGCCGCGGATTCAATGGGGCTTAACTACTGGTCCGCCATGAGGCTGATCGTATTGCCCCAGGCGATGAAGATTTCCATACCCGGCATAGTGAATACTTTTATCGGACTATACAAGGATACGACACTGGTAATTATTATCGGACTTCTGGATCCGCTTGGAATAGGCAGGGCGTCTCTCGCAGATACAAGGTGGACGGGGCTCTCCACCGAGGTTTATCTGTTCGTGGCAATATTCTTTTTTATCTCCTGTTTTGGGATGGCAAGATATTCACAGCACCTTGAAAACAAACTGGAAACCGATCATAAAAGATAAGGAGCATGGCACAAATGACCCAAAAACCTGAATCAGCGAATGAGAAAACAAAATCGGCCGCGGGGAACTATGCGGTAACAATGCGGGATGTGCACAAATGGTACGGCAAGTTCCATGCGCTTAAAAACATCAATCTTAATGTCGAAGTCGGGGAAAAAATCGTTATATGCGGCCCATCGGGTTCGGGAAAATCAACATTAATCAGATGCATCAACCGGCTGGAGGAACACCAGCAGGGAGAAATCATCGTTGAGGGAATAGAATTGTCCCATGACATCAAGAACATCGAGATCATTCGGCGCGAGGTGGGCATGGTCTTTCAGCATTTCAACCTGTTTCCGCATCTGACGGTGCTTGAGAACTGTACCATTGCCCCCATATGGGTCCGCAAAATGCCTCTTGCGGAGGCAAACGCAATTGCCATGCAATATCTGGAAAGAGTCAAGATCCCCGAGCAGGCGGACAAGTACCCGGGTCAGCTCTCAGGCGGCCAGCAGCAGCGCGTGGCGATAGCGCGAAGTCTCTGCATGAAACCCCGGATACTGCTGTTTGACGAACCCACATCGGCACTTGACCCCGAAATGATCAAGGAAGTGCTGGATGTGATGGTTCAACTGGCAAGCGAAGGGATCACCATGATATGCGTGACCCATGAAATGGGATTCGCAAGAACTGTCGGCGACCGCGTCATCTTCATGGACAACGGAGAAATAATTGAGGAGAACAACCCCGATGACTTTTTCCTGAACCCGCAGCATGAAAGAACGAAGCTGTTTTTAAGCCAGATACTGGATCACTGATGGAAAATATGATTATCTTACATAAGGGAGGGGGCAGAAATCTGATTTCATCCTTAAATTCAAGACGTTTCATCCTGCTTAAGAAGATAGTAGATATGAGAGTAACGAAGTTTCTGGCAATTATTGCCGTACTGTTTTCATTCACAGTCATGGCTGATGCCGGCACCCTTGAGGATGTAAAAGCGCGGGGCAAGCTCAACTGTATTGTTTCATCGGGCTTGGCAGGATTCGCCTCTCCAGACGGAAAAGGCGGCTGGCAGGGCTTTGATGTCGATTTCTGCCGCGCCGTAGCCGCTGCCGTGCTGGGAAGCGGTGACAAGGTAAATTTCGTACCGTCTACGAATAGAACGCGTTTTGCCCAGCTAAATGCTGGCGAAGGCGACATACTGTTCCGCAACACCACCGAAACGCTGAGTCGTGACGCTGACCTGAAACTGACCTTCCTGCCCGTTAACTACTATGATGGTCAGGGCTTTTTAATCCGCAAAAGTCCTGGGGTAACGTCAGCAAAACAGCTGGCCGGGGCTTCAGTGTGCGTCCAGGTCGGCACCACCACGGAACTTAACTTGTCGGATTACTTCAGATTCAACAAAATGAAGTACGAGCATCTCAATACCGGAACCAACGCAGAGAGCATCATCATGTATGAAAGCAAAAGATGCGACGTGTACACAACCGACGCATCGGCTTTAGCCTCTACGCGAGCGGCGCTGAAAAATCCTTCAGAGCATGTGATTCTTCCCGAAATCATTTCAAAAGAACCCCTGGGCGGCGCGGTGCGCCACGGCGATGACCGTTGGGCTGATATCGGAAAGTGGGTGGTTAACGCGCTGATTATCGCAGAAGAGATGGGCGTCACCCAGAAAAACGTCAAGGAACTCGCTAAGAAGTCTGGAAATAATCCGGGTATGAACCGTTTTCTAGGCACCGAAGGCAGCATGGGCGAAATGCTCGGTCTTGACAAGAAGTGGGCCGTTAACGCAATTTCAGCCGTAGGCAACTACGGGGAAATATTCGAAAGGCATCTGGGGCCTAAGACTCCTCTAGCGCTTGAAAGGGGGCTTAACGCTTCCTGGAAAGCAGGGGGGCTTTTGTACGCAGCGCCCATTCGCTGATCGTGAGTAAAGTCGTTCCGACTTCGACGGTTTGGAATTGTAACATACCGATATCACTAATTCTTATTTTCCTGCTAGGTGCTAAATACTTTCTTGGAACTTGATTTCTTCTGTATTCGGTTTCGGCCGGAATATCTCAAACGATTTGATCGCAAGTGCCGGATAAGTCTGGGAAAGACCCCAGCCTTCTGTTATCGCGCGAAAGTGTATTTTAAGTTAAAATTTACCACGAGAAATAATCAACCGAGAACGGCACGATCAACACAAGGAGGAATACTCTATTGGCAACGAAAACCGCTAAGAAAAAAGAAACCCCCAGAAAATACTCTTCAATCTACGTGGAAGGGGCGCACAGGGCACCCAGCCGTTCCATGCTGAGGGCCGTGGGCTTTACCGACAGGGACTTTAAGAAACCCGTAGTAGGAATAGCGTCAACCTGGAGCATGGTAACACCCTGCAACATGCACATAGACCAGCTTGCAAGACACGGAGCCGCAGGGGCGAACAAGGCCGGGGGCAAGTCCATAATCTTCAACACCATTACCGTGTCCGACGGAATATCCATGGGAACTCCGGGAATGAGATACTCCCTCGTATCCAGAGAAGTCATCGCCGACTCGATCGAAACAGTGACCGCGGGAGAAGGGTTTGACGGAATCGTGGCCATAGGAGGATGCGACAAGAACATGCCCGGATGCCTCATGGCGATGGCAAGGCTCAACAGGCCATCGGTGTTCGTTTACGGCGGAACGATACTTCCGGGCAACTACAGGGGAAAGGACGTGGACATCGTCTCGGTGTTTGAAGCCGTGGGAGCGCATTCAAACAACGACATTACCGATTCTGAGCTAAAGGAGATCGAATCCTGCGCCATTCCCGGAGCCGGTTCCTGCGGGGGGATGTACACGGCAAACACCATGGCTTCGGCAATAGAAGCCCTGGGGATGAGTCTTCCGAACAGCTCCGCCCAGGCGGCCGTTTCAAAAGACAAGGTAGAGGACTGCAAAAACGCGGGGGCCGCGGTTGTTAACCTTATAAAGGAAAATATAACTCCCAGAGACATCATGACGAAAAAGGCCTTTCTAAACGCCATAACGGTAGTGATAGCGCTTGGAGGTTCCACAAACTCGGTTCTTCACCTGCTCGCGATGGCAAACGCCGCTGGGGTGAAACTCACCATAGACGACTTCACCAGAGTCGGGAAAAAAGTTCCCGTCCTCGCCGACCTGAAGCCGAGCGGACAGTACATGATGTCTGATTTCTGCCAAATAGGAGGACTCACCCCGCTGCTCCGAATCCTCCTCGATGAAGGGCTTCTCCACGGCGACTGCATGACGGTGACCGGCAAGACACTCAAGCAGAACCTTCGCGGAGTGAAAAGGTACCCCAGGGGACAGAAGATAGTTCACTCCGTGAAAAACCCGATAAAGAAATCGGCCCACATAGTGATTCTCAAGGGAAATATCGCGCCGGAGGGGGCCGTAGCGAAAATAACCGGCAAGGAAGGCAACTCCTTTACCGGAAAGGCGATAGTGTTTAACTCAGAGGAGCAGAGTCTTAAGGCGATTCTCGACGGCAGGGTGCGGAAAGGTCACGTGATAGTGATCAGGTACGAGGGCCCCAAAGGCGGGCCGGGGATGAGGGAGATGCTAGCGCCCACGGCGGCTGTAATGGGCAAGGGCCTCGGAGGAGAGGTGGCGCTTATCACAGACGGGCGCTTCTCGGGCGGAACCCACGGTTTTGTCGTGGGGCACATAACGCCCGAGGCGATTGACGGCGGCACCCTTGCGCTTATAAAAAACGGGGACGAGATCATGATCGACGCGGATAGCAGAAAAATAACCCTGAACGTACCGAAAAGGGAAATTGAAAAAAGAAAAAAAGCCTGGAAAAAACCGGCAGCCAAAGAAAAAACCGGCGTGCTGGCGAAATACTCAAGGCTCGTTTCCTCCGCTTCCCAGGGCGCAGTGACCGACAGTGTTTAGGGCTTAAGCCATCCACTGCGCCCTGCGTATTGCCTATTCTCACGGCGGGAATATACTTTATCCCATGAATTCGCTTCGCGGAAAAAACGTCGTAGTGGGAATAACGGGCGGCATCTCCGCCTACAAGTCCTGCGAACTTGTGAGGTCTCTCGTTAGAGACGGGGCGGAAGTGCGGTGCGTAATGACAAAAAACGCCACGCGCTTCATAACCCCTCTCACCTTGCAGACCCTTTCGGGTAACAAGGTCGCCTCAAACCTCTTCGACCTGACTTCCGAATCCGAGATAGGTCACATAAAAATCGCGGACGAGGCCGACGTTGTTGTGGTCGCGCCCGCAAGCGCGTCCTTCATAGGCAAAATCGCTTCGGGAATAGCCGACAGCCTGCTCGCAACCGTCATACTGGCGACTAAAGTTCCCGTGATCATCTGCCCGGCCATGAACTCAAACATGTACTCAAACTCCATAGTGCAGGAGAACATGGAAAAACTGAGGCGGCACGGATTCACCATAGTGGAACCCGGCGAGGGAGATCTCGCCTGCGGGTGGACCGGCAGGGGAAGACTTGCCGAAACGGACGTTATCGCTCTTGAGGTCCAGAAGGCAGTTACGCCGCAGGACTACGCGGGAGAGAATATACTGGTCAGCGCCGGGGCGACTAGGGAGCATATAGACCCCGTGAGATTCATATCCAATCCCTCGACCGGCAAGATGGGCTATTCGATAGCCCGGGCGGGGTGGCTTCGCGGAGCCCGGGCAACTCTGGTTTCGGGATACTCATCTCTTCCTGACCCCCACGGAGTGGATGTGGTGCGGGTAACTGATTGCGATGAGATGTACGAAAAAATTCATGAGCGCTTCGACTCTGTGGACATAGTGATAAAATCGGCTGCAGTAAGCGACTACTCGCCTTGCGAGAAATCGCAGCAGAAGATAAAGAAATCGAAAAAAGAACTCTCAATCCCCCTTAAGAAAACCCGGGATATACTGAAATCGCTCGGAGAAGATAAGAAAAACAGGATTCTCGTGGGATTCGCGGCTGAAACGGAGAACCTCTTAGATAACTCCAGAAAGAAGCTTAAGGAAAAGAACCTTGATCTCGTAGTGGCAAACGACGTGACAGCCTCGCAGGCGGGCTTCGGGGAAGATACCAATGTCGCGTGGCTAGTGGACAGGGAGAGAGTCGAAGAACTTCCGCTCATGAGCAAGTTTGAACTCGCAAACAGAATCCTTGACAGAATAAAGGAGA
The DNA here is from genome assembly GCA_965229995.1 of Thermodesulfobacteriota bacterium. Taxonomy (GTDB): domain Bacteria; phylum Desulfobacterota_D; class UBA1144; order Nemesobacterales; family Nemesobacteraceae; genus Nemesobacter. Next base: position 1,282,862 of record OZ245933.1, read on the forward strand.
TAGAGAAAAGATAAGGATTTCCGTTACGAACGTTTACTGATTTCCGCGCTTTTATGCTGTAAGTCACCAAACTACGCACCCGAGTGCATGATTTCAGTCGTTTACAATATGGAAGTGCGGAAGCCGGGAACTTTTCAGGGGAACAGAAGTCATCCCGACAATTCACTTCTCACCAACAGCAAATCCAGACCGGAGAAACATTGGGAAAAATCGCCCGGATAAAACACTATGTTTTTCCCTGCCGACTATTGTTTCTGCGTAAGGCCAGCAAAAGCATGGCCGATACGACCAAGAGCAGATCAAACGCCGTGCTATGAGGTGTATAACCAGTATTTGACGTCGAGGTAACCGCACACCCCCCACCACCAGATTGTTCCAACCTATCTTCATCCGCATCTTCCGCACAGATCTCCCCGCGGAAGTTGATACCGGCAAGCCATCGCTGGAAAGTCGCATCCTCGGGCGCACACACCCCTGTGTCCACTATGTCCACCATCCTGAGCTCCGGCAATTCCATAAGACCCAGCGGAAGCACTCCGCTCAAACCGGCATTTCCGTACAGATCAAGCCGCTCAAGACCGCTTAGCTCCTCAAGTCCGTTCGTAAGCTCCCCCGTTAACCCGTTACCGGCGAGATCAAGCTCTGAAACCCGGCCATTGTCATTAGTCATGACCCCGTACCATACGGAAAACGAAAACGGGTCGGCTTCGTCAAGCCAGTTTTCCTCCTCCCTCCATCCGGGACCGCCGTTATTGTCGTAAAGTGCCCGAAGCGCCGCCCGGTCAACCCTCCTGCCAAGCTCAGGAGAGATATTCTCCATACCCACGAGCCCCTGATTCCCCCAGAGCGCAAGCTCTTCAAGAACGGAATCCGGCGTGCTGACCAGCGCCTCAAACTGCGCGAGCGGAACCGCCGTCAACCGGTTGTCGTTAAGATAAAGAGATCTTAGCCTTTGGAGATTCACCACCACGGCAGGCGGAATCTCCCCTCTTAACCCGTTGCCCCCAAGATCAAGTCCAGTTACCCAGCCCTCCGCATCCAAAGTGACTCCGTACCAAGTATGAAGCGGCTCGCCTGTCTTCCAGTTGGCATTGTCCTCCCAGTTCTCCCCAGATGTTGTCTCATACAAGGCTACAAGCGCCTCAACCTCGCCCGTCGTTACCGTGTTGTCCGATGCCGTGGGAGCAGCGTTTGCGGGAGCGTTCACCTGGTTGATGTCGATGGTCATCGTGTAGGCCAATGTGCTATCCACCGTGTCATCGTTCACCTTGAAGGTGAAGCTTGCATACCCCGTACCGTTCCCGTTTGGAAGTGGGGAGTACTCCAGTTTGTTGTTATCGAGATCATCCTTGGTCACGGTCTTCGGCAGGTCCTCCGATACGATCGCCGTAGCGTCCAGCTTCAAGGTCCCCTTGCCCGATCCAGGCAGCGTCACGATCTTGACGCTGGAGAGAGCGTCGCCGTCGCTGTCCAAGTAGTTGAAGCTGGCCACGGCAAACATATAGCCCGTGTCCTCGTCCATCGTTACTGTGTTGTGCGATGCCGTAGGAGGAGCGTTTGTGGAAGCGACCGTCCCGCTTGAGGGATGGGCATCGCTGGTCAGCGGCCCCTCGCTGTTGCCGTCATTGTCGGTGAAACGCACCTCCACCTTGATCCTCTTGCCCGCGTCGCTCGGCTGCAGCGTGTAGGTGCTTGAGTTCGTGCCGATGTTGGCCTCGAATGTGGTGCCGTTGGAAGCGAACCGCTGCCACTTGTAGGCGAAACCGCCCGGCGGACCGTCCACATCCGCAATGCCTCTGATATCAGCCGTGAGCATCTGACTCACCCGCGCGGTTCCCTCAATGGTCGGCTTCCCCGTCGCCCGGTCGTTCACCTGGTTGATGTCGATGGTCATCGTGTAGGCCAATGTGCTATCCACCGTGTCATCGTTCACCTTGAAGGTGAAGCTTGCATACCCCGTACCGTTCCCGTTTGGAAGTGGGGAGTACTCCAGTTTGTTGTTATCGAGATCATCCTTGGTCACGGTCTTCGGCAGGTCCTCCGATACGATCGCCGTAGCGTCCAGCTTCAAGGTCCCCTTGCCCGATCCAGGCAGCGTCACGATCTTGACGCTGGAGAGAGCGTCGCCGTCGCTGTCCAAGTAGTTGAAGCTGGCCACGGCAAACATATAGCCCGTGTCCTCGTCCATCGTTACTGTGTTGTGCGATGCCGTAGGAGGAGCGTTTGTGGAAGCGATGGTGCCGTTGACCCTGATCTTACGGGGTCTGGTCCTATCCGAGAAGGGACCGGTTTCATTTGCGCGACGGTAGCCGCCGTTATCACCGATGCTCCAGCCCGCGGCGGGGGTGCCGCTCTCCTCGGTTTCCTGAGTATCGTTCCAATTCATATGGTTTGAACCGCCCTCGGCCACTATCCAGTATCGGGTTGACGCACTGAGAGTAACAGATGAAGACGGCGTAAACGTATAGGCCTTCCCTGACTGATCTGGAGTCAGCAACGTCGGACCGGTGAACGTGGCCTCCTCCGTTCCCGTTGCGGATCCACTGAAAAGCTTCACGGTAGGAGGGTTAACAAAACCGTCCCTGCCAGATCCGAGTACGAGTTCGATGCTGGTCAGCGTGTATCCGGCAGCGTTGCTACCGGTCGTGAATGGCTGGGTACAATCGTTGGAACTTCCCATAGTGCAAGCACCCCACATCCTGGTTCCCATGTTGCTCACCAGCACGGCGGCGTGCGCTGTACCGCCAGTACTGAACAGGGGAGACGCGAGCGATGCGGCAAGAAGCAGCAACGCTGCCACACGGAGCAAAAGACCGCCCTTGGAAGATACCGGGCGGGGATTCAGAGAAAAAAGTCCAGGCGGGCTGTCGCGCCCCACAAGCCCCCGCACGCAAGTTGATCCGTACAAGGACACACGCCACCGACAGCAGCAGGAACAGCGACAGCCGTAAACACAAACGCCGCCAGACGGTAGCGCAATACGGCGCCGATTCGTGGTCGTATACACATGGTTCTGACTCCCGATAATTGAATTTTTATTGTTCGCTATAATTTCTTTCATTCGGGTCATTGAGCAACATCTCAGAATAGTCCCGCAGTTTTACTCCTGGGTAATGCAACCGCTGTTATTCATCAAACGCTTTAGTACGCCTTAGTACAATTCTTATAAAAGCGCTTATGGTTGTCAAGAAAATTCTAGATGAATTCTTAAGTGATTTCAGAATAATACGGTCGACCGGTTCTAATCTTGATTGCTGGTCTGTCCGCTTTCGTAGCGGAGCGGTTGTCCAGATCTGTCTCTTTCATGCAAGGGCTAGATACTCATGAACCGGAAAAGGTTTCTGCACAGAGTCAGGATGAACCAGTTCAAGAGAGCCGACAACGTATGGAAGGGCAAGAAGCTGACACGGACAGTGGCGGCGGCGCGGCTTGGGACAACGTAACGGACATTCTGTCGTCACATAGTCCGTTACGCAGACCAAGGCACGGAAGGACTTGTGTACAAGCGTCTGGGAAAGTTTCTCCAAAGCGGGCCTCGCACGGGAGATTTCGGAGATGGTGGAATATACTGAAATCGCTCGGGGAAGACACCAATGCCGCGTGGCTCGTGGACAGGGAGAGAGTCAAAGAACTTCCTCTTCATGAGCAAATTCGAACTCGCAAACAGAGTCCTTGACAGGATAAAGGAAATAGAAAACGGATAGAAATATTGATCTTAAGTGCTTTTGATCCAGCTATCCACACTTAAACCTCTAACCCGCTCAAATTCTCTCAGATTATTCGTAACAATGGTTAATCCTCGACTTCTGGCATGCCCCGCGATGTGCAGATTGTTTACTCCGATAGAAATACCCTGACGTTCTAGGTCGGCACGTATTTCTCCGTAGTGAACTGCCGCCTCTGGTCCATATTCAAGAACCTCCAACAGGGAAACAAACTCTTCAACCTGCCTCCGGTTATGCTCCGGTTTTGAACTTTTCTCAACACCATGCAGTAATTCAGCCAAGGTAATCGAACTTATGCACATCCGTGAAACGTAACGGTTAAAAGTATCCAATACCTCAACTGGGCGACGATTAATAACATAGATTACAATGTTGGTATCCAACATGTATTTCAGCATTATTCAAAAGGTTCCCTTTCTGGTTGTTCCTGGCTGCCACGCTCAGTTATGAAGTCGTCAGTTACACGCTCCTCAGATAAAAAGAACATATCCCAAGCATGGTCAACAGGCGAAAGTATGCGGTCATGACCAACCACCCTCACAACGACCTCTTTGACGTCGTCTGGAAAGCGCGTTCCAGCGGGAAGCCTAACGGCTTGAGTTCGATTGTTCTTAAAAACTGATCCTTTGGCAGGCATGATGAAACCTCCTTAAAACTTGCTATATACACATTGTATATAGTTCAAAATATATTGCAAGCGTATATAGCATAGATTCTCAATATAATCAGGGAGTTATCATGATTTTAAGGCTTTTTTCAGGATTTTTGGCAAGGGTAAAGCCTCTCTGGATGTCCCGCAGTGAGAACCTGTGGGTAATCATCTTCCCTACGTCAACAGCCCCTTTTTCTATTAGAGAGAGGGCGTCTTCTAGGTCCCCGGGAGCGGCCGCGTAGGAACTTATGACCCGCACTCCCGACCACCAGTATTCGTTAAAGGGGAAATCAAGGGTGAATTCCGGGTCGGAAGGAGCGAAAAAAAGAATTTTTCCCGAAGGAGAAACAAGTTCGAAGGCGCTTTTTATCGCGGCCCGCGCACCGGTACAGACTATCACCATCTCAGAGAGGTATCCCGAGTTGCTTTCTCTTACAAGCGAAGCGATATCGTAGCCTGAGCTAAAAGCGCAGGTGGCCCCGAATTCCATGGCCTTACGAAGCTTTAATTCGTTTGAATCGGTCGCGAAGACCGGCCCCGCTCCGAGATGAAGAACATACTGAAGGCACAAAAGTCCCGCTGTGCCGCTTCCGAGAATCGTCACGCTCTCCCCCCTGATTAGCCCCGCAGCCCGGACCGCTCTCGTAACGCAGCCCAGAGGTTCCGTGAACGACCCTTCTTCAAAAGAAACGTTCTCCGGAAGATGAAAAACGCCCCGCTCCACATTCGGAGGCGCCACGCACACGTATTCTGAAAAACCGCCCGGGTTAAACCCCGATTTCCTTATCATGGGACAGTTAGTGTGCCTGTCGGTAAGACAGTACCGGCATTCGTTGCAGGGAACGTGGTGGGTGGCTATAACCCTGTCACCTTCACGGAACAGACTTACCCCACGCCCCGTCTCAACCACCTCCCCAGCCACCTCGTGGCCCAGCACCAAAGGAGCCTTCGGCGCTCTGTACCACTCCATAAGATCGCTTCCGCAGATTCCGCTTGCCCTGACCCTGATCAGTATCTCCCCCTCGCCCGGCTCAGGACGGGGAAATTCCTCGATTCTTATGTCGCTGTTTGTGTGGTAGACTGCGGCAAGCATATTAGGAACTTTCTTCTTTTAGTTCCGTGAAAAACTCATGGGCCTGCTTCGGGGTCATGTTCTCATGAACAATCCCGCGGATTGCCCTTATAATCGCAACCGGGTTGTCGCGCTGCCATATGTTCCTTCCCATGTCCACTCCAGCGGCGCCCCGGGATATCGCCTCGTGAGTCATGTTGAAAACATCCATCTCGGTATCAAGCTTCGGACCGCCCGCGATCACGATGGGAACGGGACAGCTTCGGGTCACTTTCTCAAAATCCTCGCAGTAATAGGTCTTAACAATATGCGCCCCGAGTTCGGCGCATATCCTGCAGCAAAGCGCGAGATACCTTGAGTCTCTTTTTTCAAGTTCCTTCCCGACAGCCGTTATCCCGAGAACCGGAATGCCATACTTCTCCCCCTGATTCACAAGCTCTGAGAGCCCCAGAAGGGTCTGTCTTTCAAACTCGGTTCCGACAAAAACGGAAATTCCGACTCCGGCCACGTTAAGCCTTATGGCCTCTTCAAAATCAGTGGTAATCCCCTCGTCCTCAAGATGCGGGCCCGCGATGCTTGTTCCCCCCGAGACCCTGAGCACCACGTTGGCTCCCGAGTCGGGGGAAACCGAGGTTCTGAGCACTCCCCTCGTAAGCATTATGGTATCGGCGTAGGGAAGAAGAGGAGTTATGGTTTCGGAGGGAACCTCAAGGCGGTGGGTGGGACCCAGAAAATAGCCGTGGTCAAAAGCGAGCATGACCGCCCTTCCGGTATCCGGCCTTATAATACGGGCCATCCTGTTTTTCATACCCCAATCCATTAAAACGCGTGTCCTCCAATTGCCGTTTCGCTAAACTCTAGAGCAATACCCGCCGCATGTCAAACACGCGCCGAAGCGAAAAACGCGCGCCGGGTTCTTCGCATGGAGACGGTCAGCGTCAAGACATCCGGCCGCGGGATTTTTTCGCACTTTTAAATGTAATCTTCCCGGTACTGATATATAATTGTCTCGGTTTTGCATCTTCTGGACACAAGCAATTTAGAAGGCGTCTTTTGCCAAACAATTCTTTTTTCACAAACTAACCGGAGGAAAAATGGCTGAAAAAACCTTAAAAAGAGCCCCGAACACAAGCGCGTTCCTGTTGATTCTGCCTCTTATGGTACTGCTTTTGTCTTTTACAGTTCTGTCCTGCGGCGACGATGACGAGAGCGGTCTCACGGTGGGAATAGTCTATGACGCGGAAGGCAAGGGTGACAAATCGTTTAACGATTCCGCCTACGAGGGAATTAAAAAAGCCCAGGAGGAACTCGGAGCCGTGGTAAGCGAGGAAACGACCGACGGGACTGAACCGAACCGCGAGGAACTGATCCGGTCTCTTGCCGCAGACAACGATCTGGTAATAGCGGTCGGATTTTCATTCGATAGCTCGATAAAAAAGGTCGCCGCTGAGGATCCCGGCACCAATTTCGCCGGCGTAGATATTCAGCAGGGAGATGGCCCGCCCGCAAATTTCGCGAGCCTGCTCTTTAACGAGGCTGAAGGTTCCTTTCTCGTCGGCGCCGCGGCCGCGCTTACGACCGAAACAGATAAAGTCGGCTTCATAGGGGGCGTATGCTCTACTCCGGACAAACTCATCGAAAAGTTCGAGGCGGGGTTCATCGCGGGCGCAAAGACGGTAAACCCGAATATCACGGTCGAAACGGAATACCTGTCCGACTGGGATAATCTGGCGGGTTTTAGCGACGTTGCCGGAGGCAGGCGGGTCGCGCTTCGCATGTTCGGAGAGGACGCGGATGTCGTCTTTCACGCGGCCGGGGGTTCAGGAGCGGGGCTTTTCGAGGGGGCAGAGGAGTTCAGCGAGGCCAAGGGAACCAAGGTCTGGGCGATAGGTGTTGACTCCGACCAGTACCAGACCACGAGCGAATCCGTGCGGGAGTATATACTGACTTCCATGCTGAAAAGAGTGGACGTAGCCGTCTACAATATTATTGAAGCGCAGAAAAACGGTGAATTCTCAGGCGACCCAGTGGACCATAATCTCTTAAACGGCGGAGTTGGCTACTCCACGTCGGGAGGCTTCGTAGATGACATAAAAGACCGACTGGAAGGCTACAAAGACCGTATAATAAGTGGCGAGATTCAAGTTCCGACAGCTCCCGAAAAAGGCTGCGGGATGCCGCAGACTTATTAGCTCCTCCGTAGAACCGCCGCGCCTACCGCTTCGCAAGATGCGCGGCGCCAACTGGACCGGATCATGAACCGCTCACAAGCGAACCTGCTGCCCTGAACCCCGAAAGCGCCAGTGATATGTGATCCTTCGTGTGGGTCGCCATAAGCGACGCCCTTATCCTGCATTTTCCGGCGGGAACCGATGGGGGCCTTACGGCCGGAGTGTAGATTCCCCGCTCACGAAGCTCCGCGGCCAACTTAAGGGTAGCTTCCGGTTCTCCGGTTAATACGGGCACAATCGCGCTCTGGGACGGAAGCACGTTAAACCCCATTTCGCAGAGACCCGCCTTGAACGTATCTACAAGATCCATCAGATGCTTTCTTCTCTGCGGTTCGCCCTCTATGATGCCGATCGCCTCGATTGACGCAGCTACCGAAGCGGCCGGAAGTGACGTATCGAAAATATAGCTTCTCACCCTGTTTCGGATGAAGTCAATGAGACTGCGGCTGCCGGCCACGTATCCGCCCACGGAACCGACGGCTTTTGAAAGAGTGCCCATGACTACGGGAACCCTCTGCTCGACCCCGAAATGTTCGGTGGCTCCGCTTCCCTTTTCCCCAAGAACTCCCATCGCGTGGGCCTCGTCCACCATGAGCATGCAGCCGTGGCGCTCAGAGATGGCACATATCTCCCCGAGGTCCGTCAGGTCCCCGTCCATGCTGAACACCGTGTCTGTGACTATGAGCTTCTTTCCTCCGCCCCGGCTTCGGGAAACTATGCGCCGAAGACTGTCCGTGTCAAGATGGGGATAGACCTCTACCGTGGCCCGCGACAGCCTGCAGCCGTCTATTATGGAAGCGTGGTTAAGCTCGTCGCTGAACACCGTGTCCCCTTCCCCGACAAGCGCGGCGATCGTTCCCACGTTCGCGAGATAGCCGCTTGAGAAAAGAATCGCTGCCTCGGTTGACTTGAATTCCGCTATTTTTCTCTCAAGCTCCGCGTGAAGATCAGAGCTTCCGCTCACGAGCCTTGATCCCCCCGAACCCGTGCCGTATTTCGAGAGGGCCGCCGCGGCCGCCTCCATTACCCTCGGGTCAGTTGAAAGACCCAGATAGTTGTTAGAAGCCAGGAGTATGTGCTTTTTTCCGCCGATCAGTATTTCGGGGGACTGGCCCGATGTGATCTCCGTCAGCGTTCTGAAAAGATTCTTTCCCCGGATGGTCCTTAATTCATCTTCAATCCACTCAAGAGAATCGGGAGCTTCCATGTGGATCACCCCTCTTCGGTTACCTTTTTTATTGATAGATAGGTTGCCCGCAGAAGCTTCGCGAGATCGTCCATCGGGATTCCCACGGGAGGCATGAGCACTACCACATCCCCAAGCGGTCTTATCAGAACCTCGTGCGATAGGGCCTCCTCGGCGACCTGCCATCCCATTCTCTCCGCCGCCTCGTAGGGCTTTTTCGTCTTCTTGTCGCTCACGAGCTCGATTCCGACCATAAGCCCCTTGTTTCTCACATCTCCGACGTGGGAGAGGCCCTCGAATTCCCGAAGCTCGTTCTCAAGGAACTCAGTTTTTTCTGAAAGGGTTGCCAAGGTGTCGTTATTTCGAAAGGCTTCGAGATTTCCCATCGCGGCCGCGCAAGAAAGAGGGTTGCCCGAGTAGCTATGGCCGTGAAAGAAGGTCTTGAATTCCTCGTAGTCCCCCAGAAACTCTTCGTAGATCTCATCGGTAGTGACAGTAGCTGAAAGCGGAAGGTATCCCCCGGTCATTCCCTTTCCGAGAACCAGCATGTCGGGCGTTACCCCGTCATGTTCGCACGCGAACATCTTCCCCGTCCTGCCGAAGCCTGTAGCCACCTCGTCAACTATCATAAGCACGTCGTAGCGGGTGCAGTGCTCCCTGACTTTAGCCAGATACCCGTCGGGAGCGACCACCATACCTCCGGCGGCCTGAACGCAGGGCTCAAGTATGACGGCGGCTATCTCCTCGTGGTTCTCCCTCAGTATTTCCCCCATCTCGTCCGCGCACGCGATCCCGCATCCGGGCCAGGTCTCCCCGAGCGGACACCTGTAGCAGTAATAGGAAGGAGCCCTGAAGGTCTTGAACAGAAGCGGCGCGAAAGCCTTGTGGAAAATGTCGATTCCCCCGACCGAGACGGCCCCCAGCGTGTCGCCGTGATAACCGTTATCAAGGCACAGAAACGCCTTTTTCTCCGCCCTGCCCTTGTGGGACCAGTACTGAAAAGCCATCTTGAGCGCGACCTCAACGGCGCTTGCCCCGTCACCCGAGTAAAAGACTTTCTTTAGTCCCGGTGGACAGATTTCTACAAGCTCCTTGGCAAGTTCCGCCGCGGGGGGATTGGTTATGCCTAAAAGTGTGCTGTGGCTTACGAGTTCAAGCTGTTTTTTTATGGCCCCGTCAATCTCGGGGACCCCGTGGCCGTGGATGTTTACCCAGAGGGATGAGACGCCGTCTATGTATCTTTTCCCCTCAGAATCTATAAGGTACGAACCCTCGGCGCGCTCGATTACTATGGGGTCTTTGCGCGCGTAATCCTTCATCTGGGTAAAGGGGTGCCATACGAATTCCCTGTCGTAGGATCCTATCTGTTTTGATCTGTCACTCATCTCGGTCCGTATAGGAGCGCAAGAGGCCCCGAATGGGAAGAATATAACGAAATCGCAGGGGCGATGCTAGTTCAGGATTTCCTTTCTGATCGGCATCTGCAGGTCATCAAGCATCCGGAGGTCTTCTCGAGGTGAGCGCCCGGGAGTAGTAAGGTAGTTGCCGAGAATCATGGCGTTTGCCCCCGCCATAAGACCCATTGCCTGGAGATCGCGAAGCGTCACTTCCCTTCCCCCTGCCGTCATTATTATCTTGTCGGGAAGCACGAGCCTGTAAATCGAGATGGTTCTTACGGCTTCAAGCGGCTGTATGGTCTCGAGGTTCTCAAACGGGGTTCCGGGTCTCGGGTCAAGGAAGTTTATGGGAACCCATGTGGGGTTAAGATCCCTTATCTCAAAGGCAAACTCAATTCTCTGGGCAATCGTCTCTCCCATGCCGAGTATGCCGCCTGAGCAGAGGTTCATTCCCGTTTCCTTTACCAGAAGAGCGGTCTTCAGCCTGTCATCGTAGCTGTGAGTGGTGCATATGCTGGGAAAATGGCTCCTGCAGGTCTCAATGTTGTGATTGTATCTCCACACCCCGTGGTCCCTGAGCTCGTAGGCCTGCTCCTTGGTCAGGTCTCCGAGAGAACAGCCGACCTTAAGGTTCGTTTCCGCGCAGAGAAGATCAACGGCTTCCAAAACCTTTTTGAATATCCTCGGCGTCGGGCCCTTGGCGCTTATGACTATGCAGAAATCCATGGCGCCCATCTTCTCCGCCTGCCTGGCGGCTCCAAGTATTCTTTCCGCGGCCATAAGCGGGTGAGCTTCAACCTCGGTATCGAAATGGGCCGACTGGGAGCAGAAGGAGCAGTCCTCGGGACAGTTCCCGGTCTGGGCACTTATGATCGAACGCAGAAACACCCCGTCGCCCTTGTACTTGAGGGTGACTTTTCTCGCAAGCGATATGAGTTCCGAGAAGCGCTCTGCGGGAAGTTCCGAAAGCGCGAGGGCGTCTTCGAAGTTTATGTCTTCTTCTTTTTCCAGAAGCTTTTCGGAAACTACGTCAAGAATGTCTATTTCAGTTACCTCGGAGTCTTAAGTCTAGGGAAATCTAGGTTACAGAAACGGGCGGGGTTGTCAAACGAAGCCGCTTGCGGTCCGGGAGCCGCTCAGTCGGTGAAAACATCCGCAAGAGCGTCGGCCAGTTCCTCAACGGAGCGTACTATCCTGCCGCCGCTTTTTCGTATGAAGTATTCGACCTGAAGGTTCACGGTGCTTCCCGGGTTATCTCCCGTGAGACGAAAATCCCCCCTGTAGCCGAGAATCTTCTTTCCGAGAGCGAAAGCGTAGCCTATTTCGGAAGCGGTACCACTGTCAACATCTGTGCCATCCAAAACGGCGAACATGCCGTCTGAGGATTCGATTGCCTTTCTGTTACGCTCTCCGACGAGCATGTTGAAGCGATCCCACGCCTCCTTCTGCGCTTCCGGGGAAGGAATCTCGATTTCCGTATCCCACGGATCAAGAACCTCGAAGCCGGATTCCTTAACAATAGGCAGGAGCCGCCCGTAGTAAAAATCCCGGCAAGCTTCCGAGAATCCCAGTGGACCTGCTATATAGATTTTTTTCATTTTACGCGTTAGCGACGCCGGAGCAAATATCGCACCGAAACCTGTTTTTGTGCTTGAAATCTTAACTTTAGTTGTGGTTTAACCTGCAAAGTACTGATTTTACACCACGATGTCGGTGCAGTAAAAAATTACGGGAGGAATTATCAGGATGAAATTCAGAATACACGGAATGGTTTTGAGCCTGTTTTTCGCGTTAGGGCTTGTTTTTTCATTCGGCATGGAGGCATCTGCCAGCCACGGTAGCGAGGGCATAGCCGCGGGAGACGTCGACCCTACAAGTAAAGCCGATGTGGAGGCCCTTCTTACTCATATAGTGGACTACTATAATGATGTTAACGCCGAACACGCCGGTGACGACCTCGCGCTGAGCAGAGCGATCGTAATATATGGAAGGCAGATCAGGATGGATGGAGGAGCCTATAAAGACGGTGATGTTTACTCAATGGGCATAAACGAAAGGGGATATCTAACGAATCACGCGGGATATCCCGGATTGTTCGGTTACCAGTTTGATCCTGATGCCGCGAATTCGGCGGTTGCAGATACCGTAAAAGCTTTAATCGACGGTTCAGATGTTGGTATGCCGATGTGCGAAAATTACGGCCAAGGCAGAGTAGCCTGTGCGACCAAAGTAGAGAGTCCCGCTGGGAAGGTAACGGTCATAGCAGGTCTTCATCACGCGGAGAACGACTCCGCTTTCACTCTTCCCGACTGTTCCAATTTCATGCTTGACACTACCACCGCTGAGGACGTATACGACGACCCGACCGACGCCAATCTCGAAGCTTATGTAAAAGGCGTTATCAAGGTGTCTCAAGAGCTAATAAGAGATATAACAACAGCGGTATTTACCGAAGACCCGGCCGCTGCAAGTGCGGCTTCAACCGATCCGGTTGCTGCGGCAGCATTTCAACAGAAAGTGGCCCAAAGGCTTTACGACCAAGCTGCTTGTTTTGGAAGCGGGGATTTCAAGCATGGAAACATATACACTTTCATAATGTCCGCCGATCCAGTAGCCTCCACAGTGCTTCTGAACGGAAACAACTTCGACCTGAACGGCACTAACCTTGAATTGGATGATGATGAGTTGCCCGGGTCTGACAAGAGTATATCGGGCCTGTTTAACAGAGCATTAGCAGACAGAACTTCCACTACCGTTGAATATCGCTGGGACAACCCCGAGATTGATACGGATGACGTTGAGGACTTTTTTATGAATCGAAAGGTTCCCGGCACGTCCCTCAAGAGAAGTTACATCGAGGTGGCAAACATAAACGAACTTTTACCATTGCCAGCAGGCACTCCTCCGGTTCTCTACATTTTCGGTTCCGGAATTTATCCGAAAGATGATGGCGGAGCATACGCCATCGCCGGGGCAGGACATATGTCTCGGAGCGCTTTGCTCAACCTGTTCCTGATAGCATCCGTTCTGTTCTCGGTTGTTTTTCTGAGAAGACGCGTATAGGAAGTTTCTTACGATACTAGCAGTTCTTCTGAAGCTGACAGTAACGGCTGATTGAACAAGGGCGGCCTTAACTTGGTTAAGGCCGCCCTTGTTTTTTTCGGCATTTGAACGCACCTTATTACTGACTCCGAAGCAAGGCAGCAAAATATCGAATTGCTCCCGGGCGGATACGTATAAGGAACTGTCTGTTATAATTCTCAAGCTATGGCTAGTACGGAAATAAGGTGCGATCTCTTCATTGACGGCGGGGAAAGGAAGCCGCAAAGCGGTGCCTACTCTGTAAGGGAAAACCCCGCGACGGAAAAACCCCTGGCGGAGGTCGCTCAGGGAGGACCGGAAGACATTGACGCGGCTGTGCATGCCGCAGAACGTGCCTTCCCCGCATGGTCGAAGCTTGCGGCATCTGAACGCGCCAAGTACCTCCTTCGGATTGCGCAGACACTCACTGATAACAGAGATAAGATCGCCCTTATAAACACCCGCGAGACTGGAAAGCCAATCCGCGAGAGCGCCGCGGTTGAGATAGCCGGTTCCGTGAGAACGCTTGAATACTACTCCGGGGCCCACACCCGACTTAACGGAGAAACCCTGCAGGTAAACGAAAACCAGATATCCCTAACCATAAAAGAACCCGTGGGCGTAGCGGCGCACATAATCCCGTGGAATTTTCCCCTGCTTCTTTCTTTCTGGAAAATTGCCCCCGCGCTCGTTGCCGGATGCACCGTGGTAATAAAACCCGCCGAACTCACTTCGTGCGGAATTTTCGAGGTGGCGAAGCTCTGCTCAGAGGCCGGGCTTCCGGACGGCGTGCTGAACGTGGTGCCCGGCAAGGGATCCGTAGCCGGCCAGGCCCTTACGGAACACCCCGGTGTAGCTAAGATAGCGTTTACGGGTTCCACGGAAGTCGGAAAAAACGTTATGAGAACGGCAGCCGGAGGGATAAAACGAGTATCGCTTGAGCTCGGCGGCAAGGCCCCCTGCGTGGTTTTCCCCGACGCTGACGTCGAGGGAGCTGTCGAGGCGTGTCTTCGCGGAGGGTTTTTTAACCAGGGAGAGAACTGTACCGCCGTGACCAGGCTCATGCTCCACGAGGAGATATACGACGAGTTTCTCTCCGCATACCTTGACAGGATCTCGAGGATAAGAATCGGAGACCCCGAGGACCCCGAAACCGAGTTCGGAGCGGTGATCTCGAAAGAGCACTACGAGAGCGTGATGAACTACATCGAAAAAGGCATCTCCGAGGGAGCGCGGGTGATCGCGGGCGGAGACCGCCCCGAGGGATTCGAGAAAGGTTACTACATTTCGCCGACAGTTCTTGAGGATGTTCCGCCGGGCTCTACCCTCGCGCGCGAAGAGGTTTTCGGGCCGGTGGTCTGCGTAATGCCCTTTAAAACTGAGGAAGAGGCCGTCACCATGGCAAACGACGTCGAGTACGGACTTGCCGGAGGAATCTGGACCCGGGACATAAACCGTGCGCTTCGGATGGCGAAGGCCGTTAAGGCCGGCTACCTCTGGGTAAACACTTACGGCGGCATAATCCCCGAAACCCCCTATGGAGGTTTCAAGCAGAGCGGAATCGGCAAGGAACTAGGAGCCGAGGGAATAGACAACTACCTTGAGACCAAGTGCGTTAACATCTTTACCGGGGAAAGTACCGGGAAGTGGTATAAAGGGTAGCCGATGAATTTCGAAGACATAATCTACGAAAAAACGGGCGGGGTGGCTTTTATAACCATAAACCGCCCCAAAACGCTTAACGCCTTTCGGGACGTGACGCTCCATGAGATGATCGCGGCCTTTACAGACGCGTGGGGAGATGGGCGGATCGGGGTTATGGTTCTCCGGGGCGCGGGCGGGAAGGCCTTTTGCAGCGGAGGAGATCTCAAGGAGAAAAAAGCGGGCGCAGGCGGAAAAGACGGCCTCCTCGGAGTTGGAGACTACGTCTCCCATCTTCACTATCTGATAAGAAACATACCGAAGCCGGTCATAGCCGCGGTGAGGGGTTACGCCATAGGCGGGGGAAACATACTGCAGTTCATGTGCGACCTCACTCTCGCCTCTGAGGATTCGATCTTCGGGCAGGTAGGCCCCAAGGTCGGAAGCGTTGACCCAGGCTTTGGAACCGCTTATCTCTCAAGGCTAATCGGGGAGAGAAAAGCAAGAGAGATGTGGTATCTCTGCAGGCAGTACTCGGCCACTGAGGCCCTTGAGATGGGACTTGTAAACAGGGTCGTTCCCGCAGATGAGCTTAACTCGGAGGTCGAGCGCTGGTGCGAGGAGCTGCTTTCGAAAAGCCCGACCGCCCTTAAGCTTGCCAAGTACTCCTTTAACTCGGAAACCGACGGCCTTTTCGGAATATCGAGCATGGGCAAGGCCTCCCTTGATCTTTTCAAGACTACCGCGGAAGCCGCCGAGGGAACCGAGGCGTTTATGGAGAAAAGACCGCCTGATTTCTCGCCCTACAGAAAGTAGTTCGCCTCGCGGACTCCGCGACTGTGAGGCTTTTTGTTACGGGGAGATTTGCGGGCAAAATTATGATAGCCATGGAGCAAGGGGGTTTATACGCGATCTTGCCCTGTAAAGTACTTGACAGTCTTTTTGTTTTTTTGTTTTAATTAGAATGCATGTTCCGGTCGACGCCGGAATCGGTGTTCGTTTTTATCGGAATAAGCAAGAATGATGAATCCGATCGATGACCCGGCGAGAGTCGGTTTTTTTTGTTTAATCTTGTTGAATCAATAAGGAGGATATAATGAGGATTTTGATGCGAAATACTGTCTTTAAGACAGCGGCCCTCGCGGGTCTTTTTTTATGCATGCTGGCACTTGCAGGTGCCTTTTTCAGTACTACGGTTTCTGTGCACGCTATGCATGAAGGTTTTATACACGCTGAAGATGTAGGTACCGACGAAGCAAAGCTTAAAGAATTTGTAGAGGATGCAATTGACGCCTATTACATAGATTTTCTCATAAAAGGAGAAGAAGAACACTGTGATTTTAGCCAATTAGTTCTTCCTCAAACGCTTATTAATCTTCTTCCCGGTTTTCTTGCTCGTTATGATATTGAAGATCTTTCCCCTAGTTCGATGAGAACGTTGTCGACAGACGATATAAAGGGATTAATTTCTCTTTTTAATACTCCTGAAGTGCAATCTTTTATCCCAGGCGGCTTAGATATATGGGAGCCTTGCGAGATCCCCCCCTCCTCGTCATTGCGTGAGGTATTTGGGTTGGGAGAAGGGGATTGGCGGTCAGATTCCATATATCTTTTTGTGGTCCAATATACGGATCAGGAACAAATACTTATCTATCATGGGATAGATATGCCGTTTGAAAATCGAGATGTGACGGGCCTTAAAGACGAAGGCGAAAGGGAAATCATAGACTTGATTAGGGAAGCTGCCGACGGTCCGGTGCAAAGCCGAACAGAAAAAGGTTTTCTGGATTATTGCTGGGAGGATCCTAGTGTAGAAGATGACGAGATAGAAGACATGGATCCCTTGACGGCCCCCGGTGATTCTTGGAAGACCAGCTACGTTGTGGACCCCTTTAATACGGAAGAGACGGATGGATACTTGGGAGTAGACTCACCCTCAGATTCTTCGCGTGTTATCTTCGGTTCCGGTATCTATCCGAAAACGGGTGAACCACCGTCAGGATGTGACGGGAACGGAATGGCTGATTACGACGGGGACGATGGATGGTGACGGAGATGGTGACGGAGATGGTGACGGAGATGGTGACGGAGATGGTGACGGAGATGGTGACGGAGATGGTATAGTAGACACAGTAAAGGATGTTGCCGAAAGCGGAGGTTGCGCAATTGCGGCAGGGGGTGACAGTACACCTCGGAGTAACGCGTTTAACCTGCTATTGATAGTGTCTGTTTTGTTCCTTGCCGTATCGTTCGGAAACCGTGCTATGGACAAACGGAACGGTGTTCGGTCATAGCTTCTGGGATGTTTTTTGACTTAAGGAACCGCTATCTTGGGAATAGTTCCCCAATTTGAGCGGATTGGTATTTTAGCGAAGACAAGTAAAAGAGGGAGCGCCTAGCGACGCTCCCTCTTTTTTCTTTCGGTCAGTTCACTTCTATTTTCTTTGAGGGTGTTAGTAATAAACTAATTGAGACTGTGAAGATATTCTGGAGTTTAGCATTATCTGGCGGAGCACTCAGACCCGAGATGGCATTGCGGAAGTGCAAGAATTGATCTGCCCCCCCCCCGGTCTACAACCTAAAACAGTACAATTATCTTTGTATTTCAGGCAGTTAGGTATTGATATCATCCCTTTCCCAAGGTACAATTACATCACTTATTCATACCGAGGTGGAACACAACATGAACCAACGTCGATACAAACCCACCCTTGACCGCACACAGAGACTGCTTCTGCCCGAGAGGGTGGAGGACTACGTGGGAGAGAATCATCAGGTCCGGGCTCTTGACGTTTATGTCGACACGCTCGACCTTGCTTCTCTCGGATTCAAGCACACCGAGACCGGGACCATGGCCGGGCAGCATCCCTATAATCCATGAGCGATGCTAAGCTCTACCTGTATGGGTATCAGCACGGGATACGCAGCAGCCGCAAGCTGGAGGCGGAGACCCAAAGGAACCTTGAAGTGATCTGGCTTGTAAAGGGGCTTCGACCCTCGTACAAGAGCATTGCGAATTTCCGCAAGGACCACGCGCGGCAGTTGAGGGAAGTGACCAGGGATTTTGTTTTGTTGTGCAGAGAGCTTAATTTGTTCGGTGGGGATGATGTGGCGGTTGAAGGAATATTGCGCCGGGCGGAGGGTTTATGGCCCGCAAATGGCCTGAAGTAGGGAAAAAAGCCTGCTGATTTGATATTATGACACCGGATCGGGGGTGGCGAACCAAATCCGGAGAGTTTTTAGCCTCTCCCATCAGAAAATACTTGTGTTCTGGACTATACCTTTATTTTTAAACCACCCCTCTCTCAATACTCTCACAGTCTCAATTAGTTTATTACTAACAGCGACATCTCCGGCGCTTGAATTATCGAAACTTTACTCTATAATACAGGGTTTCATATTTTGAGGTTCGCCATGGAAATGCAGGACGCAAAAATATTCAGCGGCACGTCAAATCACCCCCTGTTTAAGGACGTGTGCGATTATCTCGAGGTTTCTCCCGGGGAGATGGAGATAAACCGTTTCAGCGACGGGGAGATATTCGTCGACATAAGGGAAAGCGTAAGAGGATCAAACGTGTTTCTCATACAGTCCACCTGTCCTCCCGTAAACGAGAACCTTATGGAGCTTCTCGTGATAATAGACGCGCTCAAGCGGGCCTCGGCGAAGGTAATAACCGCCGTCATCCCGTATTACGGATACGCAAGGCAGGACCGCAAGGTCCAGCCCCGCGCCCCGATAAGCGCCAAGCTGGCCGCGGACCTAATAGTCGTGGCGGGAGCGAACAAAATAGTGACCATGGACCTTCACGCCGGCCAGATACAGGGATTTTTCGACGTTCCGGTGACCCACCTCTACGCCGCACCCGTGATAACCAACTACCTTCGGGGAAAATACCGTGACGGCGAAACCGTAGTGGTTTCTCCCGACGCTGGAGGGGTTGAGAGGGCAACGGAGTTCGCGAACAGAACACACTCAGAAATCGCCATCTGCTATAAGAGAAGGCCCGCGCCCAACGTCGCGCGGATAAGCAACATAATCGGCGACGTGGAAGACAAGCACGCAATAATAGTAGACGATCTCGTTGACACGGCGGGAACCGCCACGGAGGCCTCTAAGGTGCTTCTTGAGAGGGGAGCGAAAAGCGTTTCGCTCTGCTGCACCCACGGCGTGCTGTCAGGACCCGCTCTTGACAGGATAAACAACTCGGACATTGACGAAGTAATAATCACGAATACCATTCCCCAGAAGGCAAACCAGGAACAAAGCGCGAAAATCACCGTGCTGAGTATCGCCGACCTGATCGGCGAAGCCATAAGGAGAACGGCGCTCGGGGAATCAATAAGCGCACTTTTCACTTAAACAACTCCAGGAGAAAAACATGGTACAGAGCTCACTGCGGGTAAAACCCAGAAAAAGAATAGGCAAAAGCGGAGCCAGGGAAGTAAGGAAGGAAGGTAACATACCGGCCATATTTTACGGGCAGGGAGAGGACCCGATGCCGCTTGTGGTACAGCCCGACGAACTTAAGCAGGCGCTTTCGAACAACGCCGGAATGAACACCGTTTTGGAACTCGAGATAGACGGTTCCGAGCCCTCAGCAAAGAAATTCTCGATGCTGGGGGAAGTCCAGAAAGATCCCCTTAAAAACAAGGTAATCCATATTGACTTCCTTGCCATCGACATGGAAAAGAACGTCAAGGTCAAGGTTCCGGTAAACACTCAGGGAAGGTCCGAAGGAGAAAGAAAAGGTGGCAAGCTCGAAAAACTGATGAGAACCATTGATCTTGAATGCCTGCCGGGCAATATTCCCGATTCAATAGAGATAGACGTGAGCAGTCTCAACATGGGAGATTTCGTGGACATAGCGAGCCTTACGTTCGGCGAGGGAGTAAAAATCCTTAGAGACGGGAGCGAAAAAGTCGTCCACGTGATCGTGGAGCGCTCAATAGAAGAAATTGAAGAAGCCGGAGAAGTGGAACAGGAACCCGAGGCCCAGGAATAAGTCACCGAATCCATGCGATATCTGATTGCCGGTCTGGGGAATCCCGGTTCCGCTTATGACAATACGAGACATAATATAGGGTTTCGCGCGGCGGAGCGCGCGGCGGAACGCCTCGGCGCGAAGATCGGGAAGAAAAAATTCAGGAGCCTCTGCACAGAAGCGGTCTATTCAGATGAGAAACTGCTGATAATAAAACCCCAGACCTTTATGAACGCAAGCGGAGAAGCGCTTCGGGAAGCAAAGGAATTCTACAGAATAGCGGTTGAGCAGATAATAGTTATTTACGACGAACTTGACCTAGCCCTGGGAAACATAAGGATAACCAGGGGAGGAGGCTCAGCCGGGCACAACGGAATAAGATCGATAATAGCCTCTCTGGGTTCCGGGGAATTCTGCAGGGTAAGAATCGGCATAGGAAAGCCTTCCGGGAAAAAAGACGCCCGGGATTACGTCCTGTCCGGATTCGCCTCGGATGAAAAAGAAACGGCGGCTGAGATGGTCGAAACCGCGGTCGAGGCAACACTTGAGATAATAAGCGCCGGGGTGGATTCGGCGATGAACAGATTTAACAGTCGACTGAACTAAAAAAACAATTCTCTACTAGGAGGAATTTACCAATGGGTGAAGTTATAGCGGGCAACATGGGCCTTGTGGGAGTCGCGGTAGGTCTTATCGTGCTCGTATACGCGTATTTTGTCTACAGGGGGATGAGCAAGCTTCCCGAAGGCAGTGATAAAATGAAGCAGATCGCCTCTGCGATTCACGAGGGAGCGATGGTGTTTTTGAAAAGGGAATACAGGATAATCGGTCTTTTCGCCGCGATTGTCTTCGTTTTGCTTTCGGTGTTTCTGGGAATTGAAACCGGAGCCGCTTATCTCGGCGGGGCGCTCTGTTCGCTCATAGCCGGATTCTGTGGCATGCAAGCGGCTACAAAGGCCAACGTGAGGACCGCTCAGGCAGCGGCGACCGAAGGACAGGGAAAAGCTCTTGAGGTGGCATTTATGGGCGGAAACGTAATGGGTCTCGCGGTCGCGGGTCTTGGTCTTCTGGGACTTTCAATCGTTTTTCTTCTGGGAGTTGATCTTCAGGCAAAACCCGAAGACGGTCCCCTTCTCACCGCGTTTCTAAAGGAATTCGGAGGAATGATAGGCGGATTCGCGATGGGGGCGAGCACCGTAGCTCTTTTCGCCAGGATAGGCGGAGGGATTTTCACCAAGGCGGCTGACGTCGGAGCTGACCTTGTCGGAAAGGTAGAGGCGGGAATCCCCGAGGACGATCCTAGGAATCCGGCCACCATAGCCGACAACGTAGGAGATAACGTCGGAGACGTGGCGGGAATGGGCGCCGACCTTTTCGAATCCTACGTGGGAGCCGTAATCGCAACCGTAGTAATCGCGATCAGCATCCAGGGAAACCAGCTCGCCTTGATGTCGATCCCGCTGATACTTATCATAGTTGGAAGCCTTTCCTCTCTTGTGGGATCCAAGGCGGTAGGATGGTTAAGGGATGGAGAACCAAGCGCGGTGCTTGAAAGGTCCACCATATTCGCGGCGGTGGTATACTGCGCGATTTCCCTAGCGGCGCTCTACGGACTCGCGCAGGTGGAGAGCCTGTCCACAATGGGAAAACAGGGATACCTAAGCATATGGATCACTTCCATAGTGGGACTGCTCTCGGGAATACTGATCGGCAAGGTTACCGAGCACTTCACCTCGGGACCTCCGATCAAGAGAATAGCCCACGCTTCCGAGACGGGAGTTGCCACGAACATAATTGAAGGACTCGCGGTGGGAATGTACAGCACGGTTTACCCGGTGGTCATAATCGCCGCGGCGATAGTGCTGTCCCACTGGCTCACAGGGCTTTACGGAATAGGGATAGCCGCGGTCAGCATGCTCGCAACGATAGGAATAACGATGTCGGTTGATGCCTACGGTCCGGTCGCGGATAACGCGGGCGGTATCGCGGAGATGTCGGAACTCGGCACAGACGTAAGAAAAATTACGGACAAGCTTGATTCTCTCGGCAACACGACCGCAGCCATAGGAAAAGGATTCGCCATCGGTTCCGCGGCCCTTTCCGCTCTCGCGCTTTTTGCCGCTTACACAAACGCCGTCGGGCTTTCTTCAATCGACATTATCCAGCCCAAGGTGGTGGCGGGAATGCTGATAGGCGGAACGATTCCGTTTCTCATAGCTGCCCTGACCATGGGTTCTGTAGGGAGATCGGCGCAGCAAATGGTGGAGGAAGTAAGAAGGCAGTTCAGGGAAATAACCGGACTACTTGAAGGAAAAGCCACCCCGGACTACGCAAGGTGCGTAAAGATAAGCACCGACGCTTCCCTAAAAGAGATGATACTTCCGGGCGTCACCGCCATAGTGGCACCGCTCGTCATAGGTTTTGCCCTTGGAGAGGAAGCCCTTGGAGGTTTTCTCGCCGGCGCCGTTGTGGCGGGAGTCATGCTCGCGCTTATGATGGCCAACTCCGGTGGGGCGTGGGATAACGCGAAAAAATTCATAGAGGAAGGAAACCTGGGAGGAAAAGGATCGGAGGCTCACAAGGCCGCCGTCGTCGGAGACACGATAGGGGACCCATTTAAGGATACCTCGGGACCAGCGATGAATATTCTGATCAAGCTTATGTCCATAGTATCGCTTGTCGTAGCTCCTCTCCTTATACTATAAAAGGACGTTTGACCTGCGGGCGGAGCCGTGGCTCCGCCCATATTTACACAGTTTCCGAAAATCAGTATAATGTTTTTTTCTGTTGCTCCTGACTTTCAGGCAATGTCGTCAGGGGCCAAAGACCAAGACAGGAGGCAGTAAGCATGGCTATTGAACCGAAGAAGTACGAAACGCTTTATCTCGTAAGGCCGGACATATCCCCCGAAGATCTTCTTACGATCCAGAACAGGGTTGAACAGAGCGTAGCCGGAAACGGCGGGGAGATGGTAAAATCCGAAAAATGGGCCGAGAGGGATCTCGCGTACAGAATAGACAACTATACCAGAGGCACCTACTACATAGCCGTTTACTCGGCTGAACCCAAGGCCGTAACGGACATAGAAAGATATTTTAATCTTTCGAAAAATAACGTTCTGCGGTTCATAACCGTACAATACATCGAGGAACAGAAACCTGCGGGCGCCGCGGGGAGTACTACTCCGCAGACATCCCAGCAAGAGGAACAGAGCGCTTTTCAGACTCCTTGGATACCAGAAGAGCCGCCGCAGGCAAGTAAAGAGCCGCCGCAGGCAAGTAAAGAGCCGCCGCAGGCAAGTAAAGAGCCGCCGCAGGCAAGTAAAGAGCCGCCGCAGGCAAGTAAAGAGCCGCCGCAGGCAAGTAAAGAGCCGCCGCAGGCAAGTAAAGAGCCGCCGCAGGCAAGTAAAGAGCCGCCGCAGGCAAGTAAAGAGCCGCCGCAGGCAAGTAAAGAGCCGCCGCAGGAAGGCGAAGAGCAAACTCAGGGAGGAAGCAAATCATGAGCAGAAGACCAATGGGCGGCGGCGGAAGAAAATTTTACTCACGCAAAAAGAAACCCAGAGACCTCGCCAAAGAAGGCAAACGGATAGATTACAAAGATACGGAACTTCTCTCTCAGTTCATAACCGAGAGAAAGAAGATACTGCCCAAGAGAAACACCGGACTTTCCAGGCAGGAGCAGAGAAAAGTGGCAATCGCAATAAAAAGAGCCCGTTTCATGGCACTTTTGCCGTATACGGTAACTCACAAGTGATTCCCGGATACCGCTTAACTGATACGCGGAGGTAAACAATGAAAGTAATTCTGATTTCCGACGTGGAAAACATAGGAAGCGTCGGAGAGGTAAAAGACGTAAAAAACGGGATGGCGAGGAATTATCTTTTCCCCCGCAAGCTTGCGGTGAAGGCAACAGAATCGAACCTGCAGGCTTGGAAAACGAAGATAGATACCATAAAACTGCGCAAGACCGAAATTCTTGAGAACGCCCAGGCGCTTGCGGAAAAATTCGAGGGTATTGAAATCTCCATACCCGCCAAGTCCGGAGAGGGAGGCCGGCTGTTCGGATCGATTACTTCGCAGAACATCTCCGACGCCCTCGGGGAGAAAGGATTTGAAATCTCAAGAAGGGATATAGACCTTGACGGCACTATAAAAGCGCTTGGAACTTACTCGGTTGCGCTGAAGCTTCACACGGACGTAACCCCGCAGATAACCGTAAACGTCGTAAAGGAAGAGCAGTAGGAAGAAGTAGAGCCTTATTGACATTTTTTCGGAGGAAACCACCACATGTCAGACAGTTTAAAAACCCCGAAGTTCGCCCCGGTAGGAGAAAAAGAAGTCACCCGGGCCATAGTCGAAGGATTTTCGAAGGAATTTACCGAGTACATTACAAGTGACGTTATAATCGTCGGCGCGGGGCCAAGCGGGCTCGTTGCTGCAAAGGACATAGCGAAGAAAAAGTACAAGGTGCTGCTCGTTGAAAGAATGAATTACCTCGGAGGAGGGTTCTGGATCGGCGGATACCTGATGAATAAGGTCACAGTACGCGCCCCTGGACAGACTGTTCTGGACGAGATTGAAGTACCTTATGAAGAGGTCTCCGAAGGGCTTTTCGTCGCCGACGGCCCTTACGCCTGCTCAAAGCTGATAGCGACGGCATGTGAAGCCGGGGCGAAAGTAAGGAACATGACGCTGTTTGACGATCTGGTTTACAGGGAAAACGGAAGGGTCGCGGGAATAGTAATCAACTGGACGCCCGTTGCGAACATGCCCAAGGAGATAACCTGCCTTGACCCCATTGCTATAGAATCAAAACTGGTAATAGACGCCACAGGCCATGACGCCTACTGCATTTCGAGGCTATCCCAGCAGGGTCTTTACAGAAAACTTCCGGGTCACGGATCGATGTGGGTCGAGAAATCGGAAGAAGCCCTCGTTGAATACACCGGAGAAATACACCCCGGACTGCTCGCGTGCGGAATGTCGGTTAACACCACCTTCGGACTTCCGAGAATGGGACCCACCTTCGGAGGAATGCTGCTTTCGGGAAAAAAGGTGGCTCAGGTGGCGATAAACATACTTGATGAAATGGACTAGAGATCGTGGCGGGTTCCTGTTCTTCGTCGCCCGGTGAAGCGTCGCTTCTACTACCTTCCTGTTATCTTCCTTATCTCGCTCCTGCACTCGGCGCACACAAGGCCTGTGTACTGAACCTCAAGAACTTCTTTTTGCCAATGGGAATTAAAAAGCGCGCATCCGCCGTTCTCACAGAATTCCTTGCCTGAGAAATGATGCAGAAGAGGCTGAAGCACGTATGGGCCTGTTATCTTTGTTATCTTCTCGTCTTGGTAATCGACAAACTTTCCCCGGAACATCTCGTCAAGCTCCCCAAGGTCTCTTCCCGACCGGATAAATTCCGCCTTTAGAAAATAATACTCCCTGGGTCTCGCCGGGCCTTCCACCAGTCCCGATGTTGAGACGAAAGACGGAAACCCCGAGATGATAACCCTCGCATGATATCTTCGGGATCCGTAAGTGCCAAGCAGCCTACCAGTAATAACCGCGTGAAAGCTGTCTTTTATGAGTTCACCGGGATGCTTTCTCAGAAAAAACCTTGAGAATATTCTCTGAACCCAGAAACCGTCATAGAGTTCCTTTTCGAATGGTTCTGAGGCCGGAGGGGTTTCGAGGAGATCTACGGGACTTCCAATGTCAAAAACCCTAGCCCTTGGTAAAAGCGATTCGAGTTCGGCAGTCTCCTCGGCCCCGAGCGAAAGATAACTCAGGAAATCTCCGCGAAATTCCACCGAAAGACCCAAGTTCGAGAGGAAATCCGTTACGTCTTCTATAACGAGCGGCTGCGAAGGACTGTCTGAATAAAGGTATACGGGGGGGATCATCAGGAGGAAATATCCGAGCTTCTCAGGGCAGCGGGGGAGAACTCGGCTATGATCTCAATTTCCACCGGGGAGCCCATCGGAAGTCCGGAAACCCCCACTGCAACCCTGGCGTGGCGTCCATTCTCTGAGAGTATGTCAGAGAAAAACTCGGAGGCGCCGTTAACCACCTTGTGCTGTTCCGTAAAACCGGGGGCGCTTGCCACGTAACCCGTAACTTTCACGATTCTGCTGAGCTGCCGGAGATCTTCGAGTGTATGGCTGATTACGGAAAGGCCGTTTATCGCCGCCAGTCTTGCGGCCTCGTAGCCCTGCGCAACCGTAAGGTCGGACCCCACTTTGCCCGTGAAGAGAAGCTTTCCGTTTTCAACCGGAAGCTGACCTGATACGAAAATCAGATTGCCCGACACGGTCGCTGGAACATAGCTTCCCAAGGCGGGAACTTCTTCTGCGAGTTCTATTCCAAGTTCTCTGAGTTTTTCCTGTATCATCAGCCACGATCCGTCTTTATGCCAAGATAGATGGTCCTGCCCCCGCGCTCAATTAGAAAAAGCAGGGTTCTCCCCGACCCATGCTCCTCAAGAGCCCCCCGGTATTCGTCAAGTCCATTAACGGAATCTCCGTTTACTTCCAGTATCACGTCGCCCGCACGAAACCCCGATTCCGAGGCGAGACTCCCAGGCGCAACATTTACGATAATTACTCCTCCAGAAGCTTTAATCTTGAACCGGTTTCTGAGTTGCTGCGTTATCTCACTCACTTCAATGCCAAGCTTTTCCTCGGTTTTCAGCTTGTCGACAGATTCTGTGATTTTTTTGTTCTCGGGATGTTCTATAAGCTTTATGGTAAAGGTTTTTTCTTTCCCGTCGCGAAACACTACGAATTTCGTATCAACCCCGGGCTTAGTAAGCGCCAGCTTTCTCGTAAGCGTCGCGGCGTCTGGAATTTTTTCACTCTCAACGGAAACAATCACGTCTCCCCTTCGAAGACCCGCCTTGCCCGCCGGACTTCCTTCCTTGACCTCCGATACAAGCCCTCCCTTGTCGCGGTTAATCCCGAGAGCTTCTGAAATTTCAGGGGTTATATCCTGAATCATTATTCCGAGCCATCCCCTTATAACCCTTCCATGAACCTTAAGATGCTCAATGACGAATTTCGCCATGTTTACGGGTATAGCGAAACCCAGACCCTGGCCACGGGCCATAACCGCGGTGTTCACGCCCACCACCCTGCCTTCATAGTCAAAAAGCGGTCCCCCGCTGTTTCCGGGATTAATGGCCGCATCGGTCTGAATGAAATTATCGTAGCGCCCGATTCCAAGGGCCCTCCCCTTCGCGCTGACTATTCCGGCGGTAACCGTATGGCCCAGGCCGAAAGGGTTTCCGATCGCAAACACCCAGTCCCCTATCGCAAGAGTGGAGGAATCGCCTATTTCCACCGCGGGAAGAGGCCCTTCGGGATCAATTTTCAGCAGCGCAAGATCTGTTACGGGGTCAGTGCCGACTATCTTCGCGGTGTATTTTTTACCGCCCTCGAGTATCACCTCGATCTCTTCAGCTTTTCTTACGACATGGTTGTTAGTAATTATGTAGCCGTCGGAACTCATTATGAAACCGGAGCCGAGTCCCTTGTTTCTGAATTCCCTCTCCGGCATCTGGTCGGAGAAAAACTTTTCAAAAAATTTCTTGAAGTGTTCGTCCTGGTAAGGTGAGGCAAACGGTGACGCTTTTATCACGTTTGTCGTGCTTATATTAACGACCGAGGGAGTAAGACGCTTTACCGTGGGAGAAATGGACTCTGAGGAACCATGGGAGAGGGCTTCTGAGAAAGGAAACGAGAAAGCCGCTGCCGCTATAAAGAAGAAAAGCAGAGATTTAAGTAATTTCATTAAGTTTATGCTCCAGAATTAAGAATTTTAAAAACCGCAGGACAGTGCCCTCACAGGGGATCTTTCAGCATGCTGTCCCAGTATCTGAAAAGCTGTCTGCTTGAATACACCCGCACTAGGTAATCGCGGATTGACGAGAGAGTGCCGCTTTCGGTATATATGAATTTCCCCATGATCCTCGACTGGTTCTGGACCTTGTTCACCCTGCCCTTTCTCCTTGACTCATACTGCCCGAAGGCGTGGGTGAGGTTTACTGAATCGGTTCTGCATAGCTCTTCGGCCAAAACGGCAGCCGATTCCATTGCCATTGACACACCGGCGCCGGCGTTTGGCAGTATGGCATGAACCGCGTCTCCGACAAGCACCACCCTTCCACGAGACCAGCTATTCATTCTGAGGTCATTGTACTCATCATAGTAAATATCGCGCGGATCATCAAGGCCGCCCAGGATGTCCGGAACCACACCTCCGAACTCGGCGAAGTTCCGCCGGATGCTATCTATTCTCGTATCAACGCTGTCCCCGACGCCGGATTTCCTCCTCACGCTGGTGAAAACGGCAAGTCGACCGCGCGTCGGCCACATTCCAAGAAACTTTCCCTTTCCCCAGTACTCGATGATCCCTTCGCTTGTGCAGAGATCAGGGTTCACCCAGAAGCCCCACCCGGACATGCCGCTGTAGCGAAGCGGCACGTCGCCGAAGACGTCGTTGCGGACTTTAGACCTTATCCCGTCACATCCTATAACGAGATCGTAGGTCCCCGTGCTTCCGTCGCTGAACACCGTCTCGACTCCCTCTCCCGTATCCGCAAGGGAGATGACCGTGGTGTTCATCCTGATGGAGTCTTCGCTTACCGCCCCCTTCAGTATGTCTATTAAATCAGGGCGGTAAATGCTTATTATGGGGCCGTATTTCTCAACCACGGAATCAATCGTGTAGCTGTTTATAACCTTGCCCCTGTAGTTGGAGATGTTGTAATCGGTAAAGTCGCAGCCCTGCTCTTTTAGCCGCTCGTAGAGGCCAAGCCCCTTGAGTATTCTGCTCCCGGAAGGCCAGACCACGATCACGTACCCTACATCTCCGAACGCGGGAGCTCTCTCAACCAGAGTCGGATTAAAACCCCGCCGCTGGAGAAGCCCGCAAAGCGTGAGTCCGGCGACGCCACCGCCGACGATCAGAGTTTTCATGTCGGGACCGTAACGGATACGGCCGTTTGAGCGCGCGGGGGCTTTCTCAGACTGGTTCATGGTTCTCTCCAAGTTTATCCTCAAAACCCGAAAAAGACTGACACGGGATTACAGAAAAATTATAAACTATTTTCAAAAGACTGCTTAATGCCATTTTTGGTAACCTTGCCCATGGAGTTTCTCGGAAGCGAGGGAAGAAGCAGAAGCCGGGTCGGGAGTTTATACCGGGCAAGCTTGCCGGAAGCCCAGTCACGAAGCTCCTCAAGATCCATCGAGAAACCCTCCCTTAACACAAGCGCGGCCCCTACCCTCTCCCCCCAACTAGGATCAGCAATCCGACCACCGCACATTCTTCGACAAGCGGATGGTCCCTCAGCACCTCCTCGATTTCGAGAGCAGATATCTTGTATCCACCCGACTTTATTATATCCACCGACTCCCGCCCGAGTATCCTGTAGGAACCCCCACGCTCCAAAAAGGCTATGTCTCCCGTTTTGAACCATCCGTCGCAAAAAACGCTCTCCGTCTCCTGCGGCTCTCCCCAGTATTCAAGAAACACGCTTTTCCCCTTAACCCTGATTTGTCCCTGACTCCCTTCCCCAAGTTGCCTGTCCTGCTCATCGAAAATACCCACCTTGACCCCCGCCATGGCGAACCCTACGTGTCCGGGCAGTCTCTCACCCCTGTAGGGATTCGAAAGAGCCATTCCTATCTCAGTCATTCCGTATCTCTCAAGAAGCACGTGACCGCTTATTTCCTTCCATTTTCGAAGAACGGAAACAGGAAGAGCCGCTGAACCGCAGACCATCAGGCGAAACCGGCGAAGGCCCTCGCTCATCCGTTTTCTATCCCGAGCGGAAGAATCCTCCCAGCAATCTATAAGCTTGGAATAGATCGTGGGAACGCCCATAAAGAGGGTCAGGTCTTTCTCTTCAAATTTCTTCCACACACCTTGCGGGTCAAATCCGTTCATCATCACGCATCTGGCGCCGGACCAGAGGGAACACAGAACAATATTCAATATGCCGTGGAGGTGATGAAGGGGCAGAACGTTGAGTATGGAATCCTCGCGGCTCCATTCCCACGCCTCCGTCATGCTGCTTATCTGGGCTTTTATGTTAAGGTGCGTTGAGACGACCCCTTTGGGTTTTGAGGTAGTGCCGCTTGTATATATGATCATAGCCCTTCTTTCCCCGGAGATCCGGGGAAGTTCTCCCTGGGCGGGCCGCAGGACATCCGGGAGTCTTTGGGACCGCATTTCGGCACCGCAGGAAACCCCCTCGAGTCTGTACGCAAGATCCGGGTGAAAAATCACCGTATCGGCACCGCAATCCCTTATGACGTATTCTATTTCTCTTGGGGAATGAGAGATGCCGAGTGGAACGGACACTCCTCCCGCCATCCATACGCCGAGCTTAAGGGCTACATATTCAAATCCCGGGGGAACGATGAAAGCGATCCTTTTTTCCGTCAGGTCTTTTTCGTCGCCGAGAAGGTTAAAGGCCGCAAAGCGCGAGACGCGTATCAGGTCGGCGTAGGTAAAACTTCCAGTCCAGTCCTCAACAGCGGTCCTTTGCCCGAAACCATCCGCTCTTTGTATAAGTTCGATTTCCTGCACGAAGCTCCCTTTAACCTCCCGGTTTTTTGTTTTATAATAATAAAATCTTAAACACCTGCACGCAATCCATTGTGAGCAGGCTGTAAACGGCAGACCGTTTTCAATCATCTAAAACCATGGCGCAGCAACGTGAAATCACCGAACTGGGAAACCCCGTGCTCAGGCAAGAAGCCGAAAGCGTTGAGAGCATAAGCGACACGGAAATCCAGGAACTGATTGACGATATGATTCTCACAGCCGAAGAAGCAAACGGCGCCGGAATCGCCGCTCCTCAGGTATCCGAGTCTCTTCGCATTTTCATAATCGCGGGGGCCGTGAGTCCACGCTACCCCGACGCCCCGGAAACGGAGACCAAAGTGATAATCAATCCCAAAATAGTCTCTGTATCAGACGATGTGGAAAAAGACTGGGAAGGATGCCTCAGCATCCCGGGAATCCGGGCGCTCGTACCGAGACATAAGTCCGTCCGCGCGGTCTACAGGGACAGAGACAACAATCTCGTGGAAAGCAGTTTCTCGGATTTTGCAGCCAGAGTGTTCCAGCACGAATACGATCACATAAACGGAGTGGTTTTTCTCGACAGGGTCGAGAGTGCGTTTGAGATAATTACGGAAAAAGAGTACATGAAACTTATGACTGAGCCCGATTCCGAGGAGCAGGAATGACATTTGTCCCGGGAGCGAAGATATTAATGCAAGGAGAAATTCATGAGCGAATACCCAGAAGGTCTTGATCACGCCATAAACCACGGTTTTTACGACGCCGTTTTTCAGAGAAGGTCCCGGCGCTTCGGTCTTGGAATGGAAATCGAAAGGGGATCCCTCCAATATAAATCCAAGCACGACCCCGTCCCGCTATCTGAACTTGAGGAAGCCATGCTGGTGTGGACCGGCCTCGGCATAAAGAACATAAACCTCTCGGATTTCCCCCCGCACGTGGGTCTTGACCTTGAAATGCAGTTTACGAGCAAGACGATTCCGGCCCTCGGGGACGTGCACAGAACGGAGCTTTTCTACACAAACGACGAGGGGCTCTACATGATAAAGATGCATGACCGCCGCGCCGAGGATTTTGAAGGTCTTGAGAAAATGACCCGCCATCAGAGAGTGGACCGGATACTTGAGCTGTTCCGCGAGTCCAAGATCAAGCTTTCTGACGGAAGGGCCGATCTGCCGTCAAAGCCTCCGGGAATCGCCGCCCATAATCTTTGGAACGTGAACAAGCCCGGAACTACTGTGTTCATGCCGGTAACCGATCTTTCGGCATGCATAATCAATCTTTATTTCTTCTACATGAGACCGGATCACAGGTTTAACTTCGTCGATGAGCTTCACAGGCTTAGGCCTCCCGGAACTGCGCAGTGGCTTGAAAAAGGGTTTCTTGACAAGTCGAAGAGAATGCCTCTTGTCGAGGCAGAGCTTCGCTTCGCCAACGGTTACATCGCGGAGCAGGCCTTTATGGGACAGAACATGGTCCTAACGCTTCAGACACTGGGTCTTGGGGGATGGCTTTTCAGCGGATTCGCTAGCATGTTCATGCTCGGCGGAACCCCTTTTCACAGGGGACTGGGCTTTCGGTTCGCGACTCCCAAGATACAGGGCGACACGGGAAATCCAAACCCCGTGGCGGTCGGTCGGGATGACCTGTTCCAGTCGTTCTGCCCGCCGTACTACAAGGACATGGGGGAAGCCGTTGAGGCGTTTAACGACATGAAATGGACAAACTGGGAATCACACAAGCTTCCCTACAAAGATCCAGCCGCAGTGCTTGCAGAGGTGGAAAGACCCAGCAAAGATGAAATCCAGGTCGTAAAGGACATCTGCAACTACGTTTACGATACTTACGGGAGGTTTCCGGCTTTTTCCGATCCCATGTTCCTTCGATTCATGGTGCAGGCCCATCATCTGGATCTGGATTTCTACGATAAGTACTACCCGCCCGGAGCTTACACGGAGGCGCACAAAAACCATTTCGCGCGCTGGCATCCCGATATTCCCGACCCGTTTTCGGACGGTTAAGCAGCACAACGCGTTATCTCATAATCTTTTAGCCCATATGAGACAGGAGGGCGTGTAAGATGAGAAAAGACAAACTGCAGGGAACGTTAGGGCTACTCATAACATTGCTTGTTGTAAGCGTGTTTGCTGTTGCTTCGACAAGTTGCGGTCCGGATGATGAATACCTTGACCTCGACAACTTCCCCGTTTTTAAAATGGGAATGCTCCTTTCTAAAACGGGAGAACCGGAGATAGGACATAACTACGAGCCAGGGGTCAGGCTGGCGGTTAAGGAAATACAGGAAGCCGGCGTGAATGTAATTCTTGCGGAGAGAGACAGCGCATGCAGTCTGGACACAGCAGAAAGATCTTTTAGTCAGCTTATAGATGAGGGTGTACATGGCATTATCGGAGCCGGGTGTTCAACCATTTCCTTGGGACTCTTCGATGAGATAAACGAATATGAAATGGTAATGATCTCTCCGGTGAGTTCTTCTCCTGTTCTAACTACGGAACCGACCTCAGGTAATGGGTTTTTCTTCAGATCCAAGCCTTCCGATGCGTTCAGGGCCGTAGTTATCGCCAAAGTTATAGCCGAAGATGGAGGGGCCGATAACATCGCCGTAATCCATATAGACGATGCTTACGGCAACGCTCTAAAAGATGCTTTAATAGAAACGGTAGGAGACAGTTCCAAGATCACGCAGATTCCCTATTCCCCGGAGGCTACCGCTTCGGAGTACGCGGAAGCCGCCCGGCAAGCCAGTTCCTCAAACCCCGACGCCGTAGTCATTCTTCCCGTAGGAGAGGAACGCACGGACGTGATAGCGGCATTGATTGCCGCAGACATAGGGCCATCCCAGACAAAAGTATATCTTGCCGGAGCCACGCCGCCGCACCTAGACGCAAGCGTAAGAAATTTTCTGGGAATATCAGGTAACGAAGTTCAGGTAGAGGGAATAAAGGGTATTACTACTTCTTTTCCGGAGAACCCGGATTTTGCCCGCCGTATAATGGAATTTGCCCCAGAGATAGGATGTCCTTCCTGCCCGCGACATGCCTATGATGCCACTGTTATCATGATTCTTGCCTCTTTGAGCACGCGGACTGTGGAACCATCAGAATACGTAAATGAAACAAGCAATGTGACAAGGGGAGGCGAGAAGTGTCAAAGCTTCTCTGAGTGCCTCGATCTAGTGGTTGAGGGTAAAGATATAGACTATGATGGAGTATCTGGCACTATCGAACTTGATGACGCGGGCGATCCTACGGAAGGAATTTACGATATCAGCAGATATGATGCAGACGGCATTCCGGTCAAAGTGGGAAGTATCTCTGTTCCTTGATCGCGAACAAAGAGAACAAGAGGCAAGAAGAGTGCGATCAGCAATGCACCTGAAGAATCCACGGATTTCCTTGTGAGCACTATCGCCAAGAAACTCCTTCCCCCGAAGAGACCTCGCTGCTAATCTCGCTTTTTGCCGAAAACCCATCTGAACGGTTGCTTGACGAGGAATAAAACAACCTGAAAGTTGAATAACACCCCCGCAAAACTCAGAAGATCGGAGGGTTTCATGTAAATTTGCGAATCCCACACCCCCATCTGTCCGCTTATTACTATAAAGTCGCCCTCCACAGACGATTCCGTTACCGTTATCTCAAAATCCCCAGCTGGGCTGGTTACTTTCATGAAAATTCTCCCGTGACCGATTAAAAACCTCTGGGTTCATTATACCAAAAAACAGAACCGTTACCCGGAAACCAAAAGGGCCTCTCTCATAACTTCTACCGGAGCATCTTCACCAGTCCAGATCTCAAAAGCGTCAACTCCCTGGTAAAGAAGCATGCCGAGTCCGGATTCCGATTTCAGTCCTAGAGCCCTAGAGTCCCTGACAAGCGGAGTAACAGGAGGCTTATAGACAAGATCGTAAACCACGCAATCCTTGCCAAGCAGATCAAGCGGAAGACAAAGCGGTTCGACATCGCCCATTCCGGCGGACGAGCAGTTAATCACAATGTCAGCCTGCGCTATAAGTTCCGCCACCCGGTCCGCGTCGTCAAGCGGTGCCGCAGAAAATGCAACACTGCCAAACTGCGGGGAAAATTCCTCCGAAAGCTTCCGCGCTTTCAAGTAGGTTCTGTTCACGATCGAAACGCTTCGGGCGCCGCCCGTACACATCGCCACTATGACGGCCCTTGATGCTCCGCCAGCTCCCACAATAAAAATATTCTTGCCCCGCGGGGCAAATTCAAGCTCAGAGTGAAGGGCTCTCAACACCCCGGAGACGTCCGTATTATAACCCTTAAGCCTTCCGTTTTCGTTAACTATGGTGTTTACGGCTCCAACCATGGACGCCTCGGGGGCAATTTCATCCAGACCTGCCATAACGGATTGCTTATGCGGGATAGTGACGTTAATTCCGCAGAGACCAAGGGCTCTTATTGAGCTTACGGCCTGAGCTACGTTTCGGGGATCCACGTCAAAAGCCAGATAAACGCAGTCAAGTCCCAGATGCGTAAACGCCGCGTTATGCATGGCTGGGGATAAACTCTGGGATACGGGATAGCCGAAGATGCCGTATATCCGCGTTGTGGCTTTTATTTCCAAATCCGCTCGTCCTTCGGGTGGCCGCGAAGAATTTCCCGTACAGCCGCAATATCGTGTCTGATCTGCGCTACAAGCTCGTCCACATTCGCAAAACGCTTCTCGTCCCTAAGCCTTTCAACAAAATTGACTCTGACTTCTTTTCCGTAAAGATCGTCACTGAAATCAAAGATATGGGTCTCGACCGTAAGCTTGCTCTCCTCAAATGTCGGACGGATTCCTACGTTGGTAATGCTTCCGTGAGGACCGTCGGGAAGCTTGACGTAGGTAGCGTAGACTCCCGGCCTGGGAAGAATCTCCCATTCGGTATCAAGGTTAACCGTGGGAAAACCCAGTTTTCTGCCTCTTTTTTCCCCTTCCACTACGACACCCCCTATGTAGTAATCGTAACCGAAAAACCGGTTTGACTCGCGAATTTCTCCGCCTGCTACCAGATCCCTTATAACGCTGCTGCTTACCACCCGGTCACCCACCCGCGCCGCTTCGGCAACCACAGTGTTGAAGCCATGGGCTTTTCCCATGGATCGCAGAAGATCGACGTTTCCTTCTCTTTTGTGTCCGAAAGAGAATCCCGGACCCACAACTATGTCTTTTATCCTCAGGCGGTCAAGAAGGACGTCTTTTACGAAATTCTCCGCGCTTACCCTTGAGAGCTCATGGGTGAAGTTAAGACAGATAAACACATCAATCCCCATGGCTTTGAGCATCCCGAACCTGCGTTCTAGCGGGAATATGAGGGAAATTTCTTTTTTGCCGAGAACTTTCTGCGGATGAGGATCAAAAGTAATTACGCAGGAACGCGTAGAATTTTCCCGCGAGCAACGTTTCACGGCATCTATTATCTTTTTGTGTCCTAGATGGATGCCGTCAAAATTTCCAATGCCCGCAGAGATCTGAAAATCCAGAGGCTGTTTTGGGTCAACTATAATTTTCATATCTTCTGAAAACCGACACCGTAAAAATAAACACCCGCTGGAAGCGGGAGAGGAAAGAATGAAATACTACCATAGAATATTCTCATTAGGTTACATTCAGTTTTGCCAATTTTCAAAAGGAATTTATGTGCGCTTAACCCTGCTAAAAACTGAATGCGAAAGAAAACTTTTATTAGTTAATAAAGATATTATCTTCATATCATTCCTAGTTCAGAAACCATCTTACCAAGCCAGCCAGTCGGGGACCCTTCCTACCTTCTCCAGAAAGACGGCATCAAAAGTACCAGAATCGTGTAGAGTTCAAGCCTCCCTATGATCATGGCCAGCGAAAGTATGATTTTCGTAGGCGACCCCAGGTGAGAATAGTGGCTGGTCGGACCGACCTCGTCAAAAGCGGGTCCGACATTGGTTATGGACGCAACCGCAGCCGAGACGGCGGATTCCAAGGATATGTCCTCAAGCATAAGAACCACGAGGGCAATGAAGGCGCAAAGAAAAATGTAGAGGATAAAGAAACTCGTTATGCTTGAGACAGCTTTTTCGTTTATGCTTTTTCCCTCTATGGTTATGGGAGAAACCACGCTCGGATAAACGAGTCTTTGTATTTCCCTGTAGGCTTTTTTGAAAAGCACCATGATTCTCAGCGCCTTTACCGACCCGGCAGTCGACCCCGCGCACGCACCGAAAAACATCAGCATGAAAATCACCCATTTCACAAAAGCCGGCCACGCGTCAAAATCCGTGGTGGTAAAGCCGGTTGTGGTAATAATTGAAACCACCTGAAAAGATGAGTAGCGCAGGGATTCGAAAAAGGTTTCGTAAACGCCGGTCTGCACGAGTTCTATTGCAATAAACATCATCGCTGCAACAGTGAAGAAAAGGTAGAACCGAAACTCGGAGTTTCTTAAAAGCCTCCCTGGCTTTCCGGTAAAAAAGTAGAAATGAAGCACGAAACTAGTTCCGCCGAGGAACATGAAAAACGTAATCAGCCCCTGTATATAGACGCTGTCATAAGCCCCTATGCTTAAGTCTCTGCAGGAAAACCCTCCTGTTGAAAGCGTGCTGAAAGAATGCGTCAGGGCATCGAAAAAGCTCATTCCGCCGAAAACAAGGAGCACCACCAGTGCGGCCGTAAGAGCTATGTATACGATCCAGAGCTTCTTGGCAGTCTCGGCGATTTTCGGAGCGAATTTCTCTGTCGTGGGTCCCGGGGTCTCAAGCCCCATGATCTGCACCCCGCCAACAAAAAGCCTGGGGAGAATAGCGATTCCCAGAACTATTATTCCCATACCACCAAGCCACTGAGTGAAATTCCTCCAGAAAAGAATCCCTTTGGGAAGCCCCTCTATGGACACAAGCGCAGTCGCTCCGGTAGTGGTAAAACCCGCGGTCGATTCAAAAAGCGCGTCAACCGGACTGGCGAACACCCCGTAAATATAATAAGGAATGGCACCGAAAACGCTCGCAAGCACCCAGCAAAGCGCCGCGATCAGGAAACCTTCTCTTCTTCGTATTTCAGTCGGAGTTTCAGGGATGCGGAAAACAACTAGAAATGCAAGGCCCGCAAGCGAAGTTACAAGCGCCGAGAGCAGGAAGGTAGAAAGGTCGTCCCCGCCGTAAAACAGGGTGCAGACGGCCGGCGTGAGCATTAGAAGCCCCAGATACATCACGAACTTTCCCGTGATCTGAAAACAGAACCTAACGTTCACGAAACCAGTATCTCTTCAACCTTTTTTACGGCGGCAGGCAGGGCGAACACCACTAGGCGGTCCCCGACCTGCGCAACGAAATCCCCTCCGGGGAATATCGGTTTCCCGTCCCTGATGCAGATGCCTATTACGGAGCCGTGGGGCACTTTGCAGTCGGAAAGCGGCACCCCGAGAATTTTCGTATGTTCGCTTACGTCAAATTCAAGAATTTCTCCCGCTCCCTCGTAAAGAAGCGATACGTTAGCTTCTCCGCCGAGATGCAGAGAATTCAAAATACCGTTTGCGACAGACATGTTTACGCTTATGGCCCTGTCGATACCGATTGCTTCGAGCACTTCCACGTAATCGGAATTCGAATAAAGCACCGTGCAGCGATCAATACCGAGATTTTTCGCGAGAAGAGCACTGAGCACGTTGTTTTCATCATCACTGGTAAGCGCAAGAAGATAATCGCTCTTTTCAACACCGGCCTCCTTTAGTACCTCGAGGTCGGTTCCGTCACCTTCAAACACCATTACGCCGACAAGTTCCTCGGCGGCAGTTCTGGCTTTTTCGTGATCGCTTTCAATGAGTCTTACGGAAAGTCCTTTTGCGTGAAGCGCGGAAGCCACTTCGCACCCTATCCTTCCGCCACCGACTATGATAACGGAATGGACCTTCTGGATCTTCAGGTTAAACAGCTTTTTAAGTTTCTCAAGAGCGGAAGGGACTCCGAGAGCGAAGATAAAATCACCTGCGCGAAGTTCCGTATCTCCCCGTGGAATGCTCACCCTGTGATCCCTCTGCAGTCCGACGAAGGTCCAGTTCCTGGGGTTGATGACGAAATTCTTAAGCTTCTCGTTTATTATGGGCGCCCCCTCAGCCACCCTGAGTTTAAGAAGCTCGATTTTCCCGCTTGCGAAAAACTCCACCCTTCCCGCGAAAGGAGCGCTTATAAGCGCACTTATCTTTTCCGAGATTATGCTGCTTGAGCTTACGACCGAGATGTTTGAGTTGTCGATAACTCCGGCATATTCGGCATATTTAACGTTTTTTACCGCGGCAACGATCTTCTTGACTCCCGAGGCATAGGCAATAAACGAGGCGAGGATATTCGTTCTGTCATCCCCGGTAACGGCAAGAACTATGTCAGCTTTCTCTATCTCAGCCCGTCTTAAAACTGTAGGGTCGTCCCCGTTTCCCTCAATCGCCAGAACGTCCTGAGTTTCCTTAGCCTTGGCTATAAGCTCGGCGTCTTTTTCGACGACTACGACTTCCTGACTCTGGCAAAGCTCCTTTGAAAGGAAATTTCCCACCTGCCCAAGACCTATTATCAGAATTCTTCGCATAGCAGCAAACTAACCTTGCGCCTGCTTTCCGAGAACACTGCCGGAAAGCTGAAACAGCCTTATCCCAAAGACGGCCACAAGCAGCAAAGCCGCAAGCTGCGCCTGGGAAAGACCCTCTATAAAGCTCGGGGTAGTCTCCCTTATGAACTCAATTAAGAACCTCTGTGTGCCGAGAATCACGAATCCCACCGACGAGACAAAGCCCGTAGGGTAGTTTTTATTTCTGATTTTCCAGAGAAAGAAAAAAAGCAGGGCCATAAACAGCGTATCGTAGAGCTGAGTGGGATGAACGCTGACGACTCTCTCGGAAAACGATACCGCCCAAGGCAGAGAACACACGGTTCCGTAATCGCAGCCGTTAAGAAAACACCCTATCCTTCCAACGCCGTAGCCCAAGATGAGGGCCGGACACACAACATCAAGAAGAATCTGAAAATCAGTCTTTCTGATCCTGGAGACGACCCAGAGAGCGCAGAAAACCCCGACGAGTCCACCCACCGATGAATACCCCGATATGAAGTAGCGCACGGGGTTAGCGAGAAACTCGGTCAAAGTGGCATTCTGGTAAAGAAAAAGTATCTTGGCTCCCACAAGTCCGCCGATAAAGCAAGCAAGCAGGAGATTTGCGGGGAGGGACGGGTCCATTTTTCTGCGGCTTACATCCGCGGACACCACCCAGTAAGCGACCAGGTATCCGAGCGCGAGAAATACCGAATACGAGTAGACGACCAGACCTCCGCCGAGGTCTAAAAGTACCGGATACATATGGCGTCCCCCCGGACTACTCTTCTTTTAGAAGAGAATCCACGTTTAGCATAGGTACCGCGCCGCCGCCTGAAAACTTCGGAAGGGTGCCGTCCCACTTCTCCGCGATTCGAAGCTGAATGAGCTGCGGATTGTTCCTAAGCGCCTTGGCTTCCCTCTCAATCGCCGCGGCTCTTGCCGTAGACGACACTTCTATCTGGAAAGCCTGGGCGCTTGCGGCAAGCATTTTCTCCTCAGCTGCAGCTTCGGCCTGGGTCACTCTTCTTATTTTCTCGTTTAGAGCCTGAAGCGCCTCCTGCTCCGCCTTTACCTTGAGTTCAATCGCCTTGTTGAACTCCTCGGAGAAATCAAAATCGGTTATGGCTACGTTGGCGATTCTAAGGGCATTGGAAGAAATTTCCTTGTCGGCCAGAGTAATTGATATGAAAGTGTCTATGGCTTCCTGTATCGCGACTTTCACCTCCGCTCTTTTGGTAACCAGTTCTTCGGCGGTGTACTTGGCCGTAATGGCCTTTACAGACTCCTGTATTGCGGGCTCTATAAGAGTCAGGGATACGGTACTTCTTTTCCCTATCTTCTGATATATGAGAGGAGCGAGAGCTCCCGTGAGGGAATACTGGAGAGTAACTTGAGTCTGTACCGTCTGGAGATCCTTGGAAGCGGAGACAGCCTTGGCACTCGCCGCAGTAAGACGGATATCGATCTGTTCGACCTTATCTATAAAAGGTTTTTTCATGTGAAATCCCTCGGCAAGCGCCTCGGGCTGTACGGCGCCAAGGGTCCGCACGACTCCAACATGCCCAGTTTCCACTATTACGAAAACTCCCGTCACCAGAAAAAACAACAGGATAAAAACTATCGGATAAAAAATATTAAGTTTAGGCAGCTTGGGCCTGATTTTCATAATAATACCTCCGTTACACGCTATGTGCTGATAACATTATAATAACAGTTATCTGAAAACATAGACCCATAAAAATTCCGGACCAGTGGGTTCACTGGCGCGTCTCCCTCACGTCCTTTATAAAAAGGCGGGTTTCCCTCTTCCCGTTTCGCACGTTAAAGCGCAGGGAGAAAACCAGGTCCATTTTTCCGGAAAGATGCTTGCGGGAAGCGTAAAACCAGATGCAGCTAAACACAGAACCGTTTTCCCTCACCCTGAACAGGACATGCTGATCCTTAAGCAACTTCTGATCCACTACATCAACGGCCCTTGAGAGAAAAAGAGGCTCGGGATTTCCCTCTCCGAAAGGCGAGAGACTTTCAATCTCGGAGACAAGAGCATCGCTTATGTTAGAGAGGCCAATTTCTGAGTCTATATCAAGCCTGCTTTCGGGTTTCTGGCCGCTTTTTTCAAGCTCTTGCGAGAACCTTTCCCTGAAAAGACCGATCTTTTCCTCCAAAACGGTTACCCCGGCCGCATAGGCGTGTCCCCCGAACTCGACGAGAAGATCTTCGCACTTTGAGAGCACGGAAAAAATGTTGATTCCTCCGAAAGATCTTCCACTTCCCCTGCCCACGCCGTTTTCATCAACCGAAATGAGAAAAGCGGGTTTTCCGCAGGATCCGGCCAGGGAGGAAGCCACGATACCTATTACGCCTTTGTGCCATTTGCGGGAGGAGAGAACAAGGGAATTGCTCTCTGCGTACCCCGACACGGACTCAACCATGCGGGTCGCGTCCCGCAGTATCTTCTCTTCAATCCCGCGGCGCTCGGAGTTGCGTTCGTCAAGGAATTTCGCAAGCGAAAAAGCTTCTTCCCTGCTCTCGGCGAGCAGAAGCTCAACCGCCTTGTCCGCGGAATCAAGCCTCCCCGCCGCGTTTATTCTGGGGCCAAGACGAAAACCAAGATCGAATATCTCGATGCCGTCGCCTATACCGCTTACCTCCTTAAGAGCGCGCAGGCCCAGCCGCTTAGGGGTTCGCATTCTCGTAAGACCCTCTTTCAGCATGATCCTGTTTACGTTTTCAACCGGCACGCGGTCAGAAACCGTTCCAAGCGAAACTAGATCAAGAAAATCCCCCATGTTGGGTTCCGCCACGGTCTTGAAAAATCCTTCCTCCCTAAGCGTCCTTCTAAGCGCGAGGGCGAGGTTAAACGCAACGCCGACGCCCGCGAGTTCCTTTCCCGGGTACCGGCAGTCAGCCTGACGGGGGTTAAGAACGGCAACGGCCTCAGGCGGCTGGCCTAAGAAGCTGTGATGATCCGTAACTATGAAGTCAATCCCGAGTGTCCGTGCCTGCGCCACCTCGTCTACGGCCGTAATTCCGCAGTCAACCGAGATCACAAGGGTCACCTGCTTTTGCTTGAGAGCGCGAAGCGCGCTTGAGTTTACGCCGTAACCCTCAGTAAACCTGTCGGGAATATAGTATGTGACGTCGCAGCCAAGAACCCTCAGAAAACTAGTGAGAAGAGAAGTCGCCGTAACGCCGTCAACATCGTAGTCTCCGTAAACGGCGACTTTTTCTTTTTCGTAAACGCACTTGGTAAGGCGCCTGACCGCTTCCTCCATACCTTTCATCAGAAAGGGAGAAGGCAGGTCCGAGAGGGATGCTGAGAGAAACGCCTCGGCATCCTGAGCGGAACTCATCCCCCTGTTTACCAGAACCCCCGCGGTTATCGGTGAAATGCCGAGCTTTGCCGAAATCTTCTCAACCGGCCCCTTGGCGGGCCTTGCGACTACCCATTTTCTTTCGTTCATAAAAACTCTGCGGGGAAAAATTCAGGAAGAGGCGCTTTCTTTCCTGAGGTGTTCAACCAGGCCCACAAGCCCCAGGTAATAACTGCGCGCCCCGAAGCCCGACACCACGCCGAGCGATACTCCCGAGACAAATGATTTCTGCCTGAAGTCCTCCCTCTTGTATATATTGGAAATGTGAACTTCCACAACAGGCATTCCGGTTGAGAGTATGGCGTCCCTTATGGCGACGCTCGTATGAGTATAGGCGCCGGGGTTTATGATTATTCCGTCAGACTTTCCGTAGGCGTCCTGTATTGCGGTAACTATTTCCCCTTCGGAATTTGACTGAAAGAAGGAGAGCCGGACATCATCGCCTAGGGTCTCGGTGTTCGAGGAAAGAAAAGATTCAATCTCAGAAAGGGTAAGACTTCCGTAAATCTCCGGTTCCCTTTTGCCCAGCATGTTCAGGTTCGGGCCGTTTATGACAATTATTTCCATGGGACAAAATACCGAGAGTAAGGATAATTAAACGGTTCCGCAGATTCAACTCTAATTTTTCGCGGCATTGACTTAAGTTCTCTGTTTGACAACGGGGCTGCCTTTCCAAAGCCAGCTGAGGGTAACGGCTCCCGCCACACAAGTCGCACTATAAGCAGGTCGATAAAATGGAGCTACGGTACGGTCCTATCAAATTCCTGCTTAACCTGCTTTTAATTATGTTTTCCCTGATTGCGATTTCGCGGAGAACCCGGCTAGAAGAGAAATGGACTTGATGTTCTGGACTCACGAGTTTTCTTGGTAAACTTGGGTTAGCTTCAACTCGTGTTCTTTGGCGTAAGAAGCCTATGGGAACCAGGTTGATTTTACACTCGAAAAAACCAAATTCCTCGCTATTGGCCAATAAGGACCTTTATCTCATCACGACGGCGGTGGTAAGCGGGATTATTAGGCTCAATTTCGCAGAGAGTTTCAACTATCTTGAGAGCATCTTTGTAAAATCCTTGTGAAACGTAAAGATTAAGCATGGTCTCAGTTTCGAAAATCCCGGCTCGTGGTTTGCTCTTTTTTTCCACTGCGGGGGAAGGTTCTCTGGGTTTTCGTAGTTTTTCTCCCTGGCTCAGCGAACCGGGACTAGAGAACAAGGAAATCCTGAAAGCTTCGCCTATCTTTGCATTGCTTCTGTATATGTAGGTAAGGAGTTTGGAAGCTCGGGAGTCGCGGGGGTCAAGCTCAAGAGCTTTTCTAAGTTCCTCCTCGGCCTCGGTGGCATTCCAGCACATAAGATGAGCTTTTGCGAGAACAAACCTCGCACGGCTGCTATCACCTTTGTTAAGGGTGAAATCGGAAACAGTCTTTCTGGCCTTTGTTACCTGTCTAAGTGCGAGATAGACCTCAGCTAAAGTGAGTAGCGATTCGGAGTCTGGAAAGACTCTTGAGGTATACTCGTATTTTTCTTTTAGGGCTTGGAGATCCTGCTGACT
The DNA here is from genome assembly GCA_965229995.1 of Thermodesulfobacteriota bacterium. Classification (GTDB taxonomy): domain Bacteria; phylum Desulfobacterota_D; class UBA1144; order Nemesobacterales; family Nemesobacteraceae; genus Nemesobacter. The sequence continues at coordinate 1,326,921 of OZ245933.1, forward strand.
CAGGTTTTTAAGTTCATCCATAAGGATTTCTGCCTAGGGGACACGGCAACCTGCCATCTTCCGTACACACAAGAATTAAATTTCTGCCTCCGCGTTACCAAGAATACCAAAAGGCCAGAAAGCGGACAAGCCGCCTAAGCCTCATTCCTCTTTCCTAAACGAAAACATCCGCACTTCCTTTATTCCGAGAAGTCTTGCGAGCAAAAAGTAAAGGATAATGCCGACAGCAACCGAGGCAACCATAACAAGCGTCTTATCGATGGAAAAACCAGTCTCATTCCACGTAAAGAAACCGGCAACAGCACTTACCGCAAAACCCATAATAACCGAGATCGCGAGAATTCTAAGGGAAAAGAAGAGAATCTCTCGGGAGAGAAAATCTCCCAGACGGCCGTTTAGAAGAACCACAAGCAGAATAAAGTTCATCACAGAAGAAATCGAACTCGCAAGGGCCAGACCGAAATGGTCAAGCGAAAAGACAAATCCCAGAACGAACCCACAGACTGCGTTCAGCAGGAAACAGAAAAACGCCACCTTGACCGGCGTCTTTGTATCTTGAAGAGCGAAAAAGGCGGGTACTGTGATGCGAATTCCTCCCACGGCGAAAAGCCCGAGGCCGTAGCCCAGAATTGCCTGAGAAGTGCTTATAACCGCCACGTAATCAAATTCGCCATGCTGGTAAAGGAAGTTGCAGAGGGGAACCCGCAAGGCAACTATCCCTACCATAGCGGGCACCATTATAAACAGCATGCGCCTGAGTGAGCGCAAATATTCTGTGCCGAAGCCCCCGTAATCCTCCCTTGCGGCGTAGCCTGAAAGCGCGGGAAGCGTGACGGTCGCAAGGGAAACGGCGACCACCCCGAGGGGGAACTCTATTATCCTCTCCGCGAAATAAAGATAGGAAACCGTTCCCTCAGACATAAAAGACGCGTACTGGGTGTTCACTAGTATATTCAGGTTGTAGACCGCTATCCCGAAAAGCTGGGGGAACATGAGTAACGCGAGTCTCCTGACCGCCGGGTGATTGAGGGTTCTCGTGAACCCGAACATGAACTTTTTTTCGCGAAGATAAAACAGGTGGAGCAGCAGCTGCAGCACTCCTCCTCCAAGAACTCCGAAGCAAAGAGAAACCACAGGCACATCGAGTTCTGTGTAAAGAAACAGGGCGCTTGCTATTATGCCCAGGTTAAAAAGAACCGGAGAAAAAGCCGGAGCGAAAAAATGCCTTAGGGAGTTAAGAACCCCCATCGCCAAGGCCGTAAGAGAGATCAAAAGTACGTAGGGAAAAATAAGCCTGTTGAGATAGACAGCCAGATCGAAAGTCTTCTGATCGAATCCGTAGGCGAAAAGCTTCACAAGCCAGGGGGAAAAAATTACTCCCAGCACTACCACGAAAACAAGAATGATGAAAAGTACGGTGAATGCGGAACGCAGGGCGTTTTTCGCCTCCCGCCTGTCACCCGATTCAAGATACTCCGAGAATACAGGTACGAAAATCGCCGCTAGGGATCCCTCGGCGAAAAGGCGGCGCAGCAGGTTGGGGATGCGGAACGCGACATAGAAAGCGTCGGTTTGAAAACCCGCTCCGAAAAGCGCCGCCACCACAACGTCCCGCAGGTATCCGACGATCCTGCTTAGAAGGGTGAGGAAACCTACAAGACCCCACTTGCGCTTATGATCTTCCTTGATTTCCATAAAAATCCTACCCCTCCGGCAAATCACCGCCTTGCGGAGGGTCGACAAACTCAAACTCTATTTCCCCTCTTAGCGCTTCAAGCACCCTGCGCGTTTCCGAAGCAAGTTCAGGGGTACTGATTACCTTGACTATCATCTCCTGCGGCACCTCGGTCCTCACCCACATCAGGTGCCCGTAGGTGCCAAGTATCGCCTGCAAAAGAACATTGGAACTCTTATCCGCAAGTTTTATAAAAAAAACAGACATTTTCCCCCAATCGAATTCAAACTGAACCTCACCCGTAAAATCAAGGTCCTTGGATGAGAGTATATACAAAATAAGCCAACAAGTAGAATCCCGTACCCAACAGATAGTATTTTTTCTTAAATCTCACACCGGCAACGCCCATTATTAAAGCAACATCTAGTTTTATATTTTCACCGCTCGCTCATTGAAAAGATTAACTATTTCAAAATGTTACTTGACTTTTCCTCTGTTTTTTTATAATTTATGAATTGGCATGAGAGGAATATATTTTGGCATAGAATGGCAGGAAGTAGCATAAAATGTTCAGAGGAAGATACGAACACACTATGAGCAAGACCGGAAGGGTCAGCATTCCTTCAAAGTTCAGGGAGGTCTGCAGGAAAAAATATTCCGACGAGACCTTCGTAGTTACGAACTTTGACCGCTACCTAATCGCCTACCCCATGAGGGAATGGAACGAGCTTGAAAAGAAGCTCTCCAAGATCTCCATAACCGACAGCCAGGTGACCTCTTCAATACGCTATCTCATGGGAAACGCGGTTGACTGCCCCATAGACAATCAGGGAAGAGTGCTGATTCCCCAGTCGCTGCGTTCATACGCAGCCATTGAAACAGAAGTCATTCTGGTCGGCATGCTGAAAAAAATAGAGATATGGTCAAAAGAGATATGGGAAAAGGAAAACGGTTCCGAGGCATTTGATAACTTCATAGAGAGCAGAGAGGTGCTTGCCGAATATGGACTCTAAGAGAATAAAAGCCGCGGCCTTAGGCTCTGAGCCCCAGGAACAGTTCCACTTCCCCGTCATGGTAAAAGAGGTAGTCGAATACCTTGATCTGCCGGAGGACGCCGTAGTGGTCGACGCAACCGTGGGTCTCGGCGGACACTCCGAGTGCCTTCTCAATAAATATCCTTCAATATCAAAGCTAATAGGGATGGACGTTGATCAGGCCGCGATCTCTCTTGCGAAAGGCAGGCTTTCGGCCAGCGAAGAAAAAGTAGAGATGGTAAACAGGAATTTCATACACATAAAAAGCACGGTCAACTCCTTGGGAATAGAGTACGTGGACGGTATCGTCGCCGACCTGGGAATCTCATCTTTTCAGCTTGAGCGCAGCGGCAAGGGATTCAGCTTTAAGAAAAACGAGTTTCTGGACATGAGAATGGACGGGGGTCTTCAGTTCTCCGCTTACGATCTTGTAAACGAAATGAAAAGCGAAGAACTCGAATACATACTGAAAACATACGGTGAAGAGAAATTCGCACGGAGAATCGCAAGCTCGATAGTGAAAAGCAGGGCCAAAAAACCCATACAGACTTCCTTTGAGCTGGCCTCAATAATCTCAAACTCAATACCGAAAAAGTTTCACCCGAAAAAGACGCATCCAGCGACCAAGACTTTTCAGGCGCTTCGAATCTCGATTAACAACGAACTAGACAACCTGGAGACCTTTATCGAAGAAGCCGTGAAGATTCTAAAGACCGGAGCGAGACTGGCGATAATCTCTTTCCACTCGCTTGAAGACAGAATAGTTAAAAACATGTTCAGGAAACTTGACTCTCCCTGTGTTTGTCCTCCAGACCTTCCCGTATGCGCGTGCGGAAAAGTTCAGCAGGTAAGGATAGTGACCCGTTCGGTCGTAAGACCCGGGAAAAGCGAGGTGGAGGAAAATCCCAGGGCGAGAAGTTCAAAAATGAGAGTAGCAGAGGGGGTATAACCACAATGAGAAGAAAGCTTTCCGGAAGTAAGAAAAAAGAGAGTGGCTTTTCCCTGCGCACCGCGATCATCCTCGGGGTCTTGTTTGTAACGGCCCTTTGCTTTTTGCGCGTCAAGGTTGAATACACGAGAACCGGTTACGAGATCTCCAGAAACAAGGAAACGGAAAGGGAGTTCATAAAGGAAGGTCAGATTCTCAACTACGAACTCTCAAAACTCAAGTCCCCGGAATTTCTGGAACCCGTGGCAAAGAAAATGGGGTTCAGGTTCGCCACTTATAAGGATGTCGTTTTCGTTGAAGAGGTAGTACTTGCTGGAAAAGCAGAATGAAGACTCCTAGAAAAGGAAAATGGAAATTTTATCTCACCACGGTTTTTATTACCGGCCTCTTTGTGGCTCTGGGATACAGGTCCTTTGAAATCCAGGTGCTCCAAAGCGACAGGTTTTCCGCAGGCGCGAAAAAACAGCACAGCAGGGTTTATAAAATGCCTCCGATACGGGGAACTTTGTATGACCGGAATAAAAAACCCCTGGCCACAAGCGTCTGGGCAACTTCGATCTATGTAAACCCCAAGAAAGTAAAAGACCCGGACAAGCTCGCACGGGCAATATCGAAACCGCTTGGTCTCTCCCGCAAGAAGCTGCTCAGAGCCGCGCACTCCGAGAAGCCTTTCGTATGGATCAAAAGAGGAGAGGATTCCGAGACCGCAAAGAAAATAGAGGCCATGGGCATCTCAGGTGTCGGCTTCGCCGAAGAACCGAGAAGAATCTATCCAAACGGTTCCCTGCTTGGACAGGCACTCGGATTCACTAACATCGATCTTAAGGGAGTAGAGGGCCTTGAATACGGCTTTGAGAAGACGCTTGCCGGCAAACCCACCACGGTCAGAGTCAGAACCGACGGCAGGGGAAACCGCATATCCGACATCCTTCTCAATGCAAAAGAGCAGTCGACAAAGGGAAACGATGTGCTGCTTACCGTGGATTCCAATATACAGCACATAACGGAAACCGCACTTGAGAAGGGCTTAAGAGAAATGAAGGCGGACAGGGGAGCCGCTCTTTTGATGAACCCCCAGACCGGCGAGATACTTGCCATGGCTTCCTATCCGTTTTTCGATCCGAACCGCTTCGACGAGTTCCCCCAAGAAGCAAGGAAAAATCTGCCCGTATGGATGTCCTTTGAGCCCGGTTCCACTCTTAAGGTGTTTTTGGCCGCAGCGCTGCTTGAAGAAAAAATGGGTGATGAGAACACCGAGTATGACTGTGAGAACGGAAAGCAGAGAATAGGTTCAAACGTAATAAAGGACGTGCACGGCCACGGAATCCTGACCGTTTCCGAGACCATAACGTATTCAAGCAACATATGCGCCTGGAAAATGGGGAAAACCCTTGGGAAGAAGAAACTTCACGACTCGCTTAGAAATTTCGGTTTTGGAAAAACGGTCGGAGTGGATCTTCCAGGAGAAGCCAGCGGAAGAATACAGAACCTGAGAAACTGGGGAGATATAGAACTGGCGACGATATCGTTCGGACAGGGAATATCGGTAACGGCTATTCAACTGGCAACAGCGCTTTCAAGCATCGCAAATGGCGGATACCTGATGAAACCGTACATCGTGAAGAAAATCGTGTCGCCGGAAGGAAAAGTGCTCCTGGAAAAGAGCCCTGAGGTGCTAAAAAGAGTCGTTTCCTACGATACGGCTTCGAAGATTACCACAATTCTTGAACAAGTGGTGGAAAACGGCACGGGCAAAAACGCCAGGATCTCCGGCTACAGAGTCGCCGGAAAAACAGGTACGGCGCAGATGGCCAATCCGGAAACCGGCACTTATTACAAAAGCAGATATCTTTCGTCGTTCATCGGCTTCGCTCCCGCTGATGATCCGCGCCTTGCCCTCGTGGTAATTGCCGAGAACCCAAGAAAGCACACTTACGGAGGAGTAGTCGCGGCTCCCATTTTCAAGTCCATAACTGAAAAAGTCCTGTTTTACATGCGCATACCGCCACGCGAGGAAAGAATCGAGGAAACAGTCATGCCGGACATGGCGAACAAAAGCGCAAGAGCCGTAATGAAGTGGGCGGAAGAAGAAGAAGTCTCAGTCAGGTTCATAGGAAGCGGCTACGTGGTCAGCCAACACCCACCCTCAGGAAAAAGAATAAGAAGGGGAACAGACTGCACTTTTACCCTTAAACAGAACATATGAGATTAGCAGATGTTCTGAAGAACGCGGGAATTGAAACGTTAACTGGATCGCAGAATCCGGGAGATACGGAAATTACAGGAATAACTCTCAACTCGCAGAACGTGGAACCGGGTTCCCTTTTTATAGCTATCAGGGGCAAAGTCACTGACGGGCACATGTACGCCGCCTCGGCGGTAAAAAAAGGGGCGGCGGCACTTCTGCTTGAGGATGTTTCAGAAGAAATTCCAAGCCTCGGGGTTCCCGTCGCGAAAGCAGGCGACTCAAGGGCCGCAGCCTCCATCGTCGCCTCCAATTTCCACGACCACCCTTCCCTGGCAATGAAGGTCGTGGGGGTAACGGGAACCAACGGAAAAACCACCGTGTCCCACATGATCGAAGCCGGCTGGAAGGCCGAGGGGGTAAACACGGGACTTCTGGGAACCATAGAGAACAGATACATGGGAAAGACCGAAGCCGCTTCCCTTACTACACCCGATCCCATCGCTTTTATGAGCATGCTGCGAGAGATGAAAGACGCCGGAGTGACGAACGTCACGCTCGAGGTGTCCTCGCACGCCCTTGACCTAAAAAGGGTCGACGGATGTCATTTTGACGCGGCGATATTCACGAACCTCACCCAGGATCACCTGGACTACCACCAGACGCTTGAAGATTACTTCAGGGCCAAGGAAAGGCTTTTCTCGGAAGTTCTCGAGAGAAGCGCGAAAAAAGAGGTGTTCTCGATAATAAACGCGGACGATCCTTTCGCAGACAGGATATCCGTCCCGAAAAAAGGGCAAAAAATAACGTTTTCCATGAAAAAAAAAGACTCAGTTGTATTCGCGGAGCATTTAACGCTTGATTCAGGAGGCATAAAGGCCATACTGGCCACCCCGTGGGGCAAGGTGGAACTTGACTCAAAACTCATGGGGAAACACAACCTCTATAACATGATGGCGGCAACCGGAACACTCCTCTCTCTCGGTTCGTCCCCTGGGACAACCGGGAGAGCGCTGAGTGAACTCAGGCGCGTACCAGGAAGACTCGAGAAAATTGAAAATGCCCTGGGAATAGACGTTTTCGTGGATTACGCCCACACTCCTGACGCGCTTGAGAACGTGCTTGAGTGCCTGAAACCTTTCTGTGCGGAGAAACTCATCACCGTGGTGGGTTGCGGCGGAGACAGGGACAGGGGAAAACGGCCTCTCATGGCCGCAGTCGGGCGCAGGTACTCGGATATGCTGATAGTGACTTCGGATAACCCCAGAACAGAAGACCCGGACGGGATAATTGCGGATATGACCGAAGGTATAGAACCCCAAGACGCGGGGGTCGTGGTCATAGCCGACAGGGAAGAGGCCGTAAAACACGCCGTGGATAGGGCCGGACGTGGAGACACAATCCTGATAGCTGGGAAAGGACACGAAGACTACCAGATAATCGGTACCGAGAAGATTCATTTTGACGACAGGGAAATCGCGGGAAAGTACCTTGAAGCCAGGGACAGGAGAGGACTTTGAGATTCAGCCTTGATTTTCTGCTAGATTCCACCGGGGGCAGCCTTGTCGGTGGCAAGATGCCGATTGGAGCTTCCGGAGTCTCTATCGATTCCAGAAAGATAAAGAAAGACCAGCTTTTCGTTGCCATAGAGGGTCCAAATTTCGACGGCCACGATTACGTCGCCGAAGCCTTTGAAAAAGGTTCGGTGGGAGCTATAGTGGAAAAATACCCGCAAATACAGGACACGAAGCACAACTGCGGCGCGATAATAAAGGTCGAATCCACGCAAAAAGCCCTGCTTGAGATGTCAAGATACTGGAGAAATTCGTTTCCCGATCTCCGGGTCGCCGCCATTACGGGTTCTAACGGAAAGACTACAACCAAGAACATGACTCACAGCGTACTGTCCATATCAGGCAACGTGCTCAGCACCTACGGCAACCTTAACAACCAGATAGGTCTTCCGCTTAACCTGCTGAAGCTGGAGGAGGAGCATGATTTCTGCGTGCTTGAGATGGGAATGAACTCTTTCGGAGAGATAAGAACCCTTGCCGAGGTGGCCTCGCCCGATGTGGGAACGATCACCACGGTAGGCAAAGCCCATCTTGAGGAAATGAGGGATATTGAAGGAGTCGCTAGGGCAAAAGGCGAACTGGTTGAGAACTTCGGCGAGGAAAACACTTTCTGCGTAAACATTGATGATCCTTGGGTGAAGAAAATAGCCGAGCGCGCACACTGCCAGAAGATCACGTATGGGGTTACCTCCCCGGAGGCCTTCATAAGGGCAGGCGACATCAGCCATGAGGGGATGGAGTCCATTGAGTTCACGATACACATCGGCGAGCGGTCCGCTAAAACAAGAATGAAGGGAATAGGCGCACACAACGTTTCAAACGCACTATCCGCCTCCGCTCTTGCGTATTCGCTTGGATGCGGAATGAACGAGATACTGGCCGGTCTTGAGAAATACGTTCCCTCCGCGATGCGCCTTGAAGTTATGCGCACCCCGTTTGGCTTCAGGATCATAAACGACTCTTACAACGCAAATCCCGACTCGATGCGCGCGGCGCTTGACGAACTTGTCAGCCACCGCCGCGGCAAGGCGAAAGCGGTAGCGGTTCTCGGCGACATGCTCGAACTCGGAGAAAGCAGCGAAAGGGAGCACGAACTGATCGGGGAATATGTTTCCGAACTCGGTCTCGACATGGTGGTGGCCATGGGAAAATTCTCCCGGTCGCTCGTATCGGCGGTGCAGGCACAAACGGCATGTCACGTAGCGCAGAGCCCGCAAGAGGCGGCTGCCCTGCTTCTTGATGCCTGCGGGGAGAACGACACAGTGCTTGTAAAAGGGTCCCGGGGAATGAGAATGGAATCAGTAATACAGATGCTCTACAAAAATTAGGCCATGCTCTACTTTCTGCACCTTCTAAAAGACGAATTTATTTTCCTAAACGTTTTCAAGTACATAACTTTCCGCTCTTTCGGAGCCGGACTGACCTCTTTTCTTCTCTGCGTTTTTCTCGGGAAAAAGCTGATTGACTTGCTCAAAGCAGCCCAGTTCCAAGAGACCATACGCAAAGACGGACCCAGCAGCCACGACGCGAAAGCCGGCACTCCCACGATGGGAGGAATATTCATCGTAATGGCTATAACCATCTCATCCCTTCTCTGGACGAACTTCCTTGTAGACAAGGTTATGCTCGTACTTCTGTTCATGATAAGTTTCGCCATCCTAGGATTCTTCGACGATTTCATAAAGATAAAAAAAGGAAAGGGAATAAGGGCAAGGGTAAAGTTTCTCTGCCAGATCATCATCGCGGCGACGTTTGTGGTCATTCTCTGCGTGAACGAAAGCGGAAGTTTCTCAATGTCCATGAGGGCCGGGGAAAGTGCGATGTATTCCTCGACCTCCGTAGTGTTTCCCTTCATAAAGCAGGCCGTGGTAGATTTCGGATATCTCTACATATTCTTTGCCCTCCTAGTTACCGTCGGTTCTTCAAACGCGGTGAATCTGACCGACGGTCTTGACGGTCTGGCCATAGGTTCGATTGCCATCGTAACCACTACCTACATAGTTTTCGCTTATCTCGCAGGAAACCTGCAGTTTGCAAGCTACCTGCAGATCCCGCACGTACAGGGAGCCGGGGAACTGGCCATTTTTCTCGCGGCGGTCGGAGGGGCATGCCTCGGATTTCTTTGGTACAACTCCTATCCCGCACAGGTCTTCATGGGAGACGTGGGTTCTCTCTCGCTGGGGGCGGCCATAGGATTCAGCGCTCTCGTGATAAAACAGGAAATACTTCTGATAGTCGCCGGGGGGATATTCTTCGTGGAAACCCTCTCGGTGATAATTCAGGTGGTCTCGTTTCGCTCTACCGGCAAAAGAGTTTTCAGGATGACGCCTCTTCATCACCATTTCGAGCTTGCCGGATGGGCCGAATCGAAAGTAGTGGTGCGTTTCTGGATAATATGCGTGGTTCTTTCTATTCTCGCTCTTTCAAGCCTGAAGATAAGGTGATCAGATGGAACTTGGGGAAAACAGATTCTTAGTTATCGGTCTCGGGGTAACGGGAGTGGAGACTTCAAGATTTCTCCTCTCCAAAGGAGTGGCGGTAAAGGCAACCGACTCGAGGGAGGCCCGGGAGCTCGGATCCGTGGTGGAAGAGCTCACAGCAGAGGGGATGGAGGTCCTGTGCGGAACTCACGCGCCCGAACTTTTTAAATGGGCTGACACAGTAGTGCTGAGTCCCGGGGTAAGATTCGATCTTCCCGAGATCAGGGATGCCCAGGCAGCTGGAAAGACGGTGATAAGCGAAATTGAGCTTGCGTGGAATTTCATATCAAAGCCGGTAATAGGAATAACGGGAACAAACGGAAAGACAACGACCACGTCCCTTCTCTCGGAAATGCTCAGACGAAGCGGCTTGAAAATCTTTACGGGCGGAAACATTGGAACGCCTCTCATCTCGGTAGCAGAGAAAGACGGCGAATACGACTTTCTGCTGCTTGAGCTCAGCAGCTTTCAGCTCCAGGGAATAAGAAATTTCGCGCCTCATATCGCCGTGATACTCAACATATCGCCAGACCATCTGGATCACCACTCAAGCATGGAAGAATACGAGGCGGCGAAACTCAGCCTTTTCGCAAACCAGACCGAAGATGACTGGGCCGTGTTCAACGCGGATGATCCGGCGGTGCTGAAAGGCTCAGGCGGTTTCAGGGCGAAAAAAGTATCTTTCGGGACCCGGGACGAAAAAACCGACGTTTACTGCAGTGAGGATGAAATAGTGTTCGGGGAACTGTCCTTCTGTCTTCAGGACTCTGCACTTCTCGGAGAACACAACAAAGAAAACATAATGGCCGCGGTAGCCGTCGCGGGAATACTTGACTGCCAGCTGAATCCGGTGCAGAAAAGTATAGACGAATTTCGCCCGCTTCCGCACAGGATGGAATTCGTACTGACGGTAAAAGGAGTGGATGTTTACAACGACTCAAAATCCACAACCCCTTTTTCCACACTAAGAGCAATTGAGAGCCTGCCCTCCCCGATCATACTGGTCGCCGGGGGAAAGGACAAGGGAATCGACTACGATTGCCTGAAGGACGCCGTGGCAAGCAAGGTAAAAGCCCTGGTCTTCATAGGGGAGACAAGGGGGGAAATGCGCGCTCAGCTAGGCGATCTGGCGCAGACCACATGCGCGGACTCGCTAAAAGAGGCGACACAAAGCGCTTTTGAGCTGTCCGAAGCCGGAGATACGCTTCTTTTCTCACCCGGGTGCTCAAGCTTTGACATGTTCAGCTCGTACGAGGAGAGGGGAAATCTGTTTAAGGAGATCGTGAGAGATGTTTGACTTCAGAAACAGGGATTTCGACATAGTGCTCCTCGGGCTCGTGCTGATAGTGGCGGGAATCGGGCTGGTAGCAGTATACAACTCAAGCTCGATATATTCGCTTGAAACCTACGCCAACTCGATGCGTTTTCTTAAATTCCACGTCATATATCTACTCGTGGGAGTAACGGTCATGGTGACATTGATGCACATGAAGCCTCTTTTCCTGAGAAATCTGGTTTACCCCGGTTACCTGCTCGGACTCGCTTTACTTGTAATCGCGCTTCTTCCGGAGATAGGCAAGGAGGTCGGCGGGGGGCGAAGGTGGCTTTCGGTCTGGGGATTCTCGTTTCAGCCGTCTGAGTTCTGCAAATACATGCTGGTTATCTATATGGCGCATTTTCTGTTCAAGAAAGAAGACAAGATGGACAGCTTCTGGGTCGGTGTTTTTTCTCCGCTGCTCGCCGGCGGCGCCTACGTGGGGCTTATACTGGCCGGACCGGACTTGGGAACCTCTTTTGTCGTTCTAGCGGTTCTTTTCATCATGCTCTTTGTCGGAGGGGCTAAAATCAGGTACCTGCTGAGCATCGGGATCGGGGCCGTGGCGCTGCTCTCCCTAGCCATAATTAACGAGGGTTACAGGATGGAGAGAATAATGTCGTTTCTTGACCCCTGGAAGGACCCTCTCGGCTCAGGATACCAGGCTGTTCAGTCGTTCATGGCGTTCGGTCTTGGGGGAATATACGGAAGCGGACTTGGAAACAGCTCCCAGAAACTGCTTTTCCTTCCCCAGGCGCACACCGACTTTATCTTTTCGATAATAGGCGAGGAATTCGGATTCATAGGGGTAATGACATTAATCGCGCTTTTCCTCTTGATTCTGGCAAGATGCGTAAGGATCGCCATGCGGGCGGAAGATCCTTTCTCAAGATACATGGTATTCGGTTTTACGGCGCTTATAACGCTCCAAGCGGCACTTAACATGGGAGTGGCAGTTGGTCTTTTTCCCACTACGGGACTGACGCTGCCCCTTGTAAGCTACGGGGGAAGTTCTCTTGTATCGACGCTTGCGGCGTTTGGGATCATCCTGAGCGTCTCGAGGTTCAGCACCGGGAACAGATGAGAGTGATAATAGCCGGAGGAGGCACAGGTGGACATGTTTTCCCCGCGATATCAATCGCGGAGGAAATACTTGACAGAAACAGCGGAAACGAGGTTCTGTTCGTGGGCACCGAACAGGGCATTGAAAAAAGGATTCTCCAGGAAAAGGGGTACAGAGTCGAATTCATAAACTCAAGAGGAATTGTCGGAAAAAACTTTTCCCAGAAGGTGATGGCGGTGATATCGATACTCGGAGCTATGCTGAGTTCCCTTAAGATACTCAGAGATTTCAGGCCTGACGCGGTTATAGGAGTCGGCGGATACGCGTCCGGACCGACTCTGCTTTGCGCATCCATGAGTTCCATACCGACCGCCGTTTGCGAACAGAACTCCGTCCCTGGGCTTGCCAACAGGATACTCTCGAGATTCGTCGGCAAGATATTCATAACTTTTGAAGAAAGCGGGGAGCACCTCCCGGCGGAAAAAACGGTGCTCACCGGAAATCCCATAAGACGTGACCTTGCCCATGGCGCCGCGGAGAAAAAACCCCGCCAAAACGCCCCGCGAAACATATTCGTACTCGGAGGAAGCCTGGGAGCCCGCAAGCTGAACGAGATCGTTCCCCTGTCCCTGGGAAAACTCGGCGCGCGGGTAACCGTGACCCATCAGACTGGAGAAGCCCAAGTGGAAAGCGTAAGGGAAACTTACCGGCAACTTGGCATTTCCGCCGAGGTATTCGAATTTACAGACGACATGTCCCGGATCTACGAGAGAACGGACCTTGCGATCTGCAGGGCGGGCTCCGGAACGCTCTCTGAAATAACGGCGTTCGGCATACCGTCAGTACTGATTCCCCTCGCCTCCTCAACCCACGACCATCAGCTAAAAAACGCCAAGGTACTCGAGTCAAACGCAGCTGCGGTGATAGTCGAGGAAAAAGAACTTTCGGTCGAAAGTCTTTGCGCGGTTATGGAGAAAACTCTTGAGGAAAACACTCTCGGGCGCATGGCGGCAAACTCAAAGAAACTCGCGCGTCCCCATGCCGCCCGGGAAATCGTAAACGAAATCGAGCGGATAATAGGGTAAGTCAATGTACGGGAAGATAAAGAAAGTCCATTTCATCGGCATAGGCGGTATAGGAATGAGCGGCATAGCCGAAGTGCTGATCAACATGGGTCTTGAGGTAAGCGGTTCCGACCTTGCGGAAACCCAGATAACCCGACGTCTTGCTTCTCTCGGAGCCGTCGTTCACGCGGGCCACAATTCCGAGAACATAAAAGGAAGCGAGGTAGTCGTATACTCATCGGCAATTCGAGAGGACAACCCGGAAATGATCGCCGCGGCGGCAGCGAGAGTTCCCCTCATACCCAGGGCGGAGATGCTGGCGGAACTGATGAGGCTCAAATTCGGCATCGCAGTTGCCGGAAGCCACGGAAAAACCACTACGTCCTCCATGATAGCGTCGGTGCTCTCCCACTGCGGTGCGGACCCGACCATAGTAGTCGGAGGGAAACTGCGGACCATAGACTCAAACGCTCACCTCGGAACCGGCCGGTTCATGGTAGTCGAAGCCGATGAGAGTGACGGATCTTTCGAGAAACTCTCCCCGGTCGTCACCGTGCTCACAAATATCGACAAGGAACACCTTGATTACTACGGCGACATGGAAACACTCGAGCTTGCCTTCTCGAACTTCCTGCACAAAATCCCCTTCTACGGACTCGCCATAACATGCGCCGACTGTCCTAGAACCGCCGAGATAAGCAGAAAATTCAACAAAAAAATACTGACTTACGGAATCAGCGCCCCGGCTGACCTCATGGCGGAGAACATACGCTTTTCGCAACTGCGGACATCGTTTGAAGTTACCTACGGAGGTTCTCTGCTTGGAGAGGTGGAACTCAGCACCTTAGGCGCCCATAACGCCCTCAATTCCCTAGCGGCGATAGCCGTGGGAATGGAATTCGGTTTCAGTTTCGAGAAGATAAAAGAGGGCCTTGCTGACTTTAAGGGAATAGAGAGAAGATTGCAGTTGAAAAGTGATAAAAAAGGTGTAAAAATAATAGACGATTACGGGCATCACCCGAGCGAGCTGGAAGTTACCATAGAGGCTCTTAAAACGGCGTTTTCCCGAGAACCGATTCTTCTCTTCCAGCCACATAGATTTTCTAGGACTAAGCTTCTTTACGACGATTTCGTCAGGGTTTTAGGAAAAATAAAACACCTATACGTTCTTGATATATATCCCGCCGGGGAAAAACCGGTAAAGGGAATAACTTCAGAAAAGCTGGTCGAAGACATAAAAAAGGCGGGCAACGCAAACGCGCGTTACGTGGATGACCCCGACGCTTTTGCGGACCGCATGGCAAGCGAGCTTAAGAAAGGAGATGTCCTGCTTACCTCGGGCGCCGGAAATGTCTGGAAATACGGGGATAAGATCGCGGAGCTGATCGGATGAGCAACGTAACTCAAGACAAGGATCTTGACATACTGGACAACTACCCGATGAGAAAATACCTGTACATAAAAGTCGGGGGAGAGGCGAAGCGCCTCGTGTATCCGCGGAACATGAAAAGTTTCCTTGAACTGCTCAGGCACTCACACGAGGCAGGAGAGAAAGTCATCGTGCTCGGGGCCGGCTCCAACACCATAATAACCGAGCGGGGAATCGACGGCGTGGTTATAAGCACGAGGAAACTCAAGGAAGTGCGCATGGACGGCACGCGCGTTGAAGCCGAATGCGGCGCGATGCTCTCATCGATAATGAACAGGTCGATTCGCCTCGGACTTACCGGGTTCGAGTTCGCCGCGGGCATACCGGGAACGGTGGGGGGAAGCATATACATGAACGCCGGCGCAAACGGAGGAGAGATAAAGGACGCGGTGAAAAAAGTTTACATATGGCACGAAGGAGAGGAAAAGGAACTGTCAAGAGAAGAGATAAACTTCGAGTACAGGAAAAGCAATCTGCCCACAGGCACCATAGTCACAAAAGCGGTATTTGAACTGCGCAGAGGAGACAGGGAAAAGAGCGAAGAAAACGTGAGGCAGTACCTCGCGTACAGAAACAGGACCCAGCCCGTGAAAATGGCTAACACGGGTTCGGTTTTCAAAAATCCGCCCACGATGAGCGCGGGAGAACTGCTCGAGGGACTTGGATTCAAGGGGCTTTGCGTCGGCGGGGCCAAGTTCTCGGAAATCCACGCGAATTTTATCGTGAATTTCAACAGGGCAAAGGCCGATGATATCATCACGCTCATTGAAAAGGCAAGAGAAACCGCTTTGAGAGAACGGAACATAACACTTGAACCTGAAGTCGAGATAATGGGCAGGGAGGCGGGAGCCGCATGAGCACGCTGACAAAGGGAATATCAGCTGTTTTTCTCCTCTCGATCTGCGGGATTGCTCTTTTCGCAATTCAGCCGTCAAAGCATTTCACCGTAAAAGAGGTCGTAATCACCGGAAACAGCAAGATAAGCTCCTCGGAAATCATAAAACGCTCCGGCATAAGAGCCGGGTCAACATCCATGCTGTTTTCGACTTCCAAAGCGAAGGAAAAAATCCTTGAGAATCCATGGGTAAGCGAAATAAGGGTGAAAAAACTTCTCCACGGGAAAATGAAAATTGAGATCTACGAAAGCGAACCCTTCTGCGTACTATCTCAGGAGGGGGCAGAACCCTACTACATAGACGGGAAAGGAAAAAAGCTCGGTGTCGCGGAGCCGGCACAAGGTCTTGATTTTCCGGTAATCTCAAGCAAGGGAGAAATCAGTCCGGGCCTCATGCTCCAGGCAATTGAGATCCTCAACCTCTCCAAGGCCAGTTCGGCTCTGGGCTGGTCGGAAATTTCCGAGATAGTGGTGGAAGAAGACTTCGGGATCAAGCTTTTAACCCTTGACCGCAGATTCGTAACCTTCGGAAAAAACAATATGAAAAGCAAGTGGCACAAGGTTGAGAGGATAATAGCTCACTCCCGCAAGAAAAACCTGGTGGAAAAAGACATAGACATAAGTTCGGGCGAAGTAGGCGTAATAGGCTATGACTTCTAAAATCACGAAATGGCGCAGAGAAAAAACAATTCACTCCCGATAGTTGGTCTCGACATAGGGACGACGAAAGTCTCCGTAGTGGTCGGAGAGGTTGACCTAAACGGCGGGATCGAGATAATCGGCATCGGCAACCATCCCTCTCACGGACTAAAAAGAGGGGTAGTGGTCAACATAGAAAAAACCGTGGACTCCATACAGAATGCGGTCGAGAAAGCCGAACGCATGTCCGGACACGTGATAAAGGAAGTCCTAGTAGGAATAGCCGGCGGACATATAAAGGGAATGAACGGGCACGGAATGGTTACCCTGCGGGAAAAAGAGGTGACTCCCAAGGATATCGAGAGAGTCATAGAATCAGCAAATGCCCTTCTGATTCCGGCGGAAAGGGAAATTATTCACGCTATCGCGCAGGACTACACGGTTGACAGGGAAAGCGGCATAAAAGACCCGGTCGGAATCCATGGCTTAAAGCTCGAGGCAGACGTCCACATAGTTACTGGGGACGTGACTGCGGCCCGGAATATCATAAAATGCATAGAGATGTCGGGGGTAATTTCCGTTGACATGGTACTTGAGCAGATAGCTTCAAGCGAAGCGGTTCTTACGCAGGACGAAAAGGAAATCGGGGTAGCGATGATAGACTTCGGAGGAGGCACTTGCGATATAGCCGTGTTTATGAACGGAAGCGTGAAGTATACAGAAAGCATCACCTTGGGAGGTGACCACCTCGACAGGGATATCGCGTTTGGACTCTCGGTACCGCTTCCGGAAGCAAGAAAGCTCAAGGAAAATTACGGCGTGGCCGCATCAAAACCGAATGAAATGCCGAGTGACGAGAGAATAGAGGTGAAAAGCGCTTCGGGACACGTGCCCAAGCATATCTTTAAAAGAGACCTTACAACGATAATCCAACTTAGAATGGAAGAAATCTTCGCGCTGATAAAAAAAGAGTTCTCAAAGCAGGGGTTCGCCGGCATGCTGCCGGCAGGAGTAGTGCTCACGGGCGGAAGCAGCAAGATACGGGAGATGGCAACCCTTGTCGAGCGGGTACTGGACATGCCGGTTCGCATCGGGATACCTCGCGATGTAAACGGTCTCACGGACATTATCACCGACCCAATTTACTCAACCGGAGTGGGCCTGGTTAAATACGCGAGCTTGAATCAAGAATCAAGCGTTACGGCAGGGATCCTTAGACAGAAAAACGTTTTTGCAAGAATGAAAGGCTGGTTTAACGAATTTTTTTAAAGGAGAAATCCAACTGGAGGGTAAAAATATGGCAAGTTTTAGGATTGAGAATGTTGATAATGGCTTTAACAGAGCCAAAATCAAGGTTGTAGGAACTGGTGGGGCCGGTGGAAACGCCGTTAACACCATGATAAGCAAGGGACTTAAGGAAGTGGAGTTCGTCGCCGTAAACACGGATTCCCAGGATCTCAGCAAATCGCTGGCACCGACGAAATTCCAGATAGGAGAGGGTATATCTAGAGGTCTAGGTTCCGGGGGAAGCCCCCAGCTCGCAAAGGAGGCCGCTATGGAGGACCGCGACCAGATAAGCGAGGTTCTCGGAGAAGCCGACATGGTTTTCATAACCGCGGGGATGGGAGGCGGAACCGGCACTGGCGCTTCTCCCGTAATCGCCCAGGTATGCAAGGAGAAGGACATTCTCACCGTGGCGATAGTCACAAAACCCTTTGAATTCGAAGGGGTTGCACGAAAGGAAAACGCCGATTACGGAATCGAGGAACTGGACAAGTATGTCGACACGCTGATCGTAATTCCCAACGATAAGCTTGCGGCCATACACAAAGTCAGCATCCTTGACGCTTTTCGCCAGGCCGATGAAGTTCTTTATCAGGCGGTAAAGGGGATTTCCGACATCGTTACGGGAACCGGTTACATCAACGTCGATTTTGCCGACGTGAAAAGCATAATGGCAAACCACGGAGGCAAGGCCCTTATGAGTTCCGGATTCGCACAAGGTCCGAACCGGGCGACTCAGGCGGCGCAGATGGCCATAACAAGCCCTCTTCTCGAGGAAGTGTCCATAGCAGGAGCCAAGGGGATACTGATGAACGTAACGGCTTCTGAGGACTTCGGAATCGAAGAGCTTAACGAAGCGTGCAGCCACGTAAGGGAAAGAGCAAACGGCGATATCGACCTGATTTTCGGTCTGGTCTTCGATGAAAAGACCAAGGATTTCGTAAGAATCACTGTGGTTGCGACCGGAATAGAAAATTATATCGATAAAAAGGCCGCCGATATAATTTCGGAACAGCCGTACAGCCCCAATATGGAGGAAGACCTCGATATACCGACTTTCGTCAGAAGAAGAGAAAGAATCGCCGCCCGTTGAGAATGTTCGGTACGGTGTCAGACAACCTCGGACCTGTCTTCCTTAAGGAATGGCAGGTCCACCCTCGGGGTATCGATCCAGAGTCCTTCAATATCGTAGAACTCCCGTACGGGCCGGTAAAACACGTGGAGAACTACGTCTACGAGGTCAAGCAGCACCCATCTGCCCTCTGAAACGCCTTCGGTTCCGAATACCTTTACCCCGCGTTTCTTAAGTTCCCGCTTAACGCTTTCTACTATGGTCTGCACTCCCCTGTTGGAGTTCGCGCTGCAGACGATGAAATAATCCGCCACGTCGCTTTTTTCTCTAATCTCCAAAACTATGGGACTCTCCGCTTTTTTCTCCCAGGCGGCACGGGCGACAAGCAAGGCTTTTTCCCTGGACTCTATGTTTTTTCCTCCATCTGGTAAAGGCCGTTTTCCGCTATGTATTCCTCCACTTGGGGAGCAACCAGATATCTGAGGGAATTGCCCCGGCAAGTGAGTTCCCTTACTTCCGTGGAAGAGACTCTTATACCGGCAATATCTACGAAAAACAGCTCATTTGAGCTTGTGTGAGCAAAAACTTCCATACCCTTGTCGCTATAAGAATATCGAAAGTCATTTCCGAGAGCAAGAGGAATCGGACTGGCGGAATCGGGAAGAACGTAACCGGGGCGACGAAGAACAACGAAACTTGAGTAGTTAAAAAGCTCCGCGAAGTCTTTCCATGTTTCTATCTCGGCGAAAAGTTCAGAACCAATTATAAAACAATACTCGTTTTGTGGACTGCTTTTGTTAAGCGACTTGAGCGTATCGATAGTGTAGGACGGAGGCTCCCTGCGAAACTCTATATCGGAAACCTTGAAACGGGGGTTGTCTTTCACCGAGAGGTTAAGCATATTGAGCCTGTGGGAGGAGTCGGCCATTGTTTCGGAGCTTTTATGAGGAGAAACAAAAGTCGGAATGAAAACCACCTCGTCAAGCGCCAGTTTTTCGCTTATCTCCTCAGCGGCCCTCATGTGACCCGAATGCACGGGATCAAATGAGCCGCCCATAAGACCTGTTTTCATATATAGCCCTCTATCATCATTTCATCGCCGAACCTTCTGACCTTAATATTCTTGATATTGATTGATTCCTCAATCGATTCCTTCCCAAGTTCCCCGATCATGCTCACCCCGTCGCCTCCGATAATCCTGGGCGAGTAGAAGAAAACCACCTTGTCAACCAGACCCTCCCGAAGAAAACAGGCCCCCACCCTGCTCCCTCCTTCAACCAGAACGCCGCACATTCCCATGGCCCCGAGTTCGCGAAGAAGGTCTGCGGCAGATACACGGCCCGAAGCGTCGGATTCTAATCTCAGAATCTCGGCGCCGAGCTTACGAAGCCTCTTGGCCTTAGGCTGTCCCGCGGACTGCGTAGTGGCTATTATGGAGCGGGGATGAGTACTGAAAATCTTCGCTTCGGGCGAAATACGAAGTTTTGAATCCATAACCACCGGGATTGGCTGGCGTACGTTTCCCCTGACCAAGCGAACGTCAAGTCCCGGGTCGTCCGCACGCACCGTGTTTATCCCGACAATTACGGCATCCACTTTTTTTCTCAAGCGATGAGCCATTTTTCTCTGCCTCACGCTCCCTATCCACTTGGAGTTACCGGTCACCGAAGCTATCTTGCCGTCAATAGTCGAGGCGGATTTTAATATTACGAAAGGAAGCCCCGAGACAACATGCTTGTTGAAAAACTCGTTTATTTCCGCGCATTCCCTCTCAAGTACCCCTGTTCTCACGGTTATACCGTTTTCGCGAAGCTTTGCCACCCCATTTCCGCTTACCTTGGGATTAGGATCAATGGCTCCCACGACAACATCGGATATTCCAGAGGCTATTATAACGTCGGTACACGGAGGAGTAAGCTTTTCAGTATGGCAACAGGGCTCAAGGGTTACGTAAAGCGTGGCGCCCTCAAGAGAAATTCCTTTCTTCGTAGCGTCTAGGAACGCTTCTATTTCCGCGTGGGCAGAGCCGGCTTTTTTATGGTAGCCACGGCCTACAATCCGTCCCTCAACTACGCAGACGGCGCCGACCATGGGATTGGGGCTGGTGCACCCTTCTCCCCTGAGGGCAAGCCTCAGAGCTTTTTTCATGAACTCCGTGTCGTTTCGAGCGGGCATTAAAAATCTAGTGCAAAGCCTCCTTATCCGATGTGAAAAGCGCTTTTGTGAACTGTTCGGCGTCAAATTCGCGAAGGTCCCCGAGACCTTCTCCGACGCCGATATACTTGACCGGAAGACCGAGCTGTTCCGCTATCGCCACTATTATTCCTCCCTTGGCAGTTCCGTCGAGTTTCGTAAGCACTATACCCGTCACCCCGATGGTCTCGCCGAAAACCCTCGCCTGCTCCACGGCATTCTGTCCCGTGGTCGCGTCAACGACAAGGAGAGTCTCATGCGGAGCCCCCTCAAGTTCCCGCGCAACCACCCTTCTCAGTTTCTTGAGTTCATCCATAAGTCCCGTTTTCGTGTGAACCCGTCCAGCAGTGTCTATTATGAGCAGGTCAACACCTCTTGAAACCGACGCCTTTACCGCGTCGTAAGCCACGGCGGAAGGGTCGGCTCCGCTCTGGCCGCGAAGAAAATCGCTCCCCACCCTCTCGGCCCAGACACCGAGTTGTTCAACCGCGGCTGCCCTGAATGTGTCGGCAGCGGCAACCATTACTTTTTTTCCGTCCTGTGCGAATCTGTTGGCGATTTTCCCTATGGAAGTGGTTTTTCCGACGCCGTTAACTCCAGCAACCATGAAAACCGTCGGCTTGGCGGAAAGTTCTGATACCGAACTCTCGACTCCCCTCAGGATATCGAGAATTTCCTTTTCCAGAAGGGTTTTTATTTTCTCTATGTCTCCGCTTTCTCCCGCCGTGACAGCGGATGAGACTTTCTCTCTCAGTTTCGCGGTTGTAGAGACACCCATATCTGACATTATCAGTATCTCTTCGAATTCATCCCAGGTGCCGTCATCAATCCGACCGGATGAAAAAACATGCTCAAGATTCTGCAAGATTCCCCTGCGGGTCTTAGAAAGTCCGAGACTCAGTCTTGAGAAGAAATCTTTTTCCGTATCCTCTTCTTTTTGTTCCGCAACAACCTCCTGCTGCGGTTCTGGCGTGACTGTATCTTCTTCGGTCTCCACTTCCGCTAGTTCAGGCTCTACTTCCGCTTCTTCGGCAGGAACCGGTTCTTTGGGAATTTCAGTCGGCTCAACCGCGGGTACGGGGGCAGAGGGCGGCGGTGTGACAATCTCTTTTTCTTCCGCCGCTGCGAGCTTGGGGGCGACAAACTGCGGTTCGGATGCGGGCTCAGCAATCTCAGCCGGTGAAACATCCGGGGCGCTAGTTTCCTCTGGCCGCTCAATTCTTTCGGGTTCGGCGGAAACAGTTTCGGGCTGTTCCTGCTCCGTCTCCAAGGCAGTTTCCGGCGGAAGTTCTTTTTTTCTGGAGAAGAAATAAACCGCCACAAAGACGGCGACGGCTATTGCAACCGGGATAATAATCGCCGGGTCGATATGGGTCCCAATTCCCGAGAAGAGTTCAGTAGTCTCTTTCATATGGCCTGTTCGGTTGAAAACAGTTTTTTACCGACAAAAAATGGTCCCAGGCTTTCAAGATACATTGAAGTCTGCTGTGTTTTTCTCATTCTCTCCACTAGCGCGGAGAGCGGATAGAGTTCTTTACCCAGAATCCCTATCACGAAATCATTGTCGTTTTTATCAAGACCATGGCTAGCAAGGCGGATGTCCTTAGCGTATCCAGCGTCTCCGAACTGAAACCCTATCTTGCCGTGTTCTGCCAGAACAGCTCTTTGCTGCTCCGGCGCGAGGGTTTCAAAAGCCTTCGCCCTTCTAAGAGGGTACCAGACGGCCCACGTAAGTTCCGGGTCAAAAATCTTCTGCGTCGGACCTGAAATCAAGGTTCTTTCAAGGTCTTTTTCATAGCCTATGGAATAGGTTCTTCCGAGCATGGTGTACTCAGGCTTCGGCTTAAGTCCGGCAAAAGAGGAACCTGAAAGAAACCGCCTGAACTCCCTAACGAAAAAATCGGGACTCTCGCTCATGGTCAAAAGGCCCACACCTCCATAATCGTTCATGTCCGCATAAAGAACCGCGGCTACAGGAGAGCTTTCTAGGTCTCGGGTCAAGCGGGACTCAAGTGCTGGATCAAGGCCTCCAAAGCCGAGAAACTGCATGAAAAACCTTCTGTCAAGAGACACGGTTTCTCCGCCATCGCCTCTTCCCTTCTCGCTTAAGTCAAGCTGACTGCCTTTAGGTTTGTTCATGTTTCGTCACCGGACTTAGGGGTTAAGTATGTATGATTTAAGGGTCTAACTCAATGTAATAAACCTCAATTGAGTCACTGTGGTATATTCTTATAAAGAAGCGAGGAGCGGGGGTAATGCTGAACAAGCCCAGTTTTTCTGACTTAGCCTACAAAAACAAAAAGAAAGTAACCCGTAAGCAGCGGTTTCTCGAAAAAATGGATGAGGTCTTACCGTGGAAACAGTTGCTTGAACCGATATTAAAGAAATATCCGAAGTCGCGCAAGGGACGCCGACCTATCCCGGCCAGGGTTATGCTGCGGATTTATCTAATGCAGCAATGGTATGGGTTGTCTGATCCTGCCATGGAAGAAAGTCTTTATGATATTGAGTCCATGCGCCGTTTTGCCGGAGTGTCGATGCAGAGAATTCCGGATGAGACTACCCTCTGCAAGTTTCGGCGCTTTCTGCTTAAGAATCAAATAACTGAGGAATTGCTCCGTATTACTGAGCAGTGTTTATCAGAACACGGCTTAACAGTCACTAAAGGCAGGATTACCGATCCCAGAGTGCGCCGAGTTAAACAAAAAACCAGCACGGCCAAACGTATACAGCGATAAAAAACGGACAAGACCCCATCATCCCCCAATTCCATATATTTCGGCAAGTATTATCTTCAGATCAGGTGCAAGGAAGTCGATGGGAAGGTACTAGCTGCTCTTCTGAACCGATTCAGACACGAACCGTCTCATTGGTGCATCATATTCAGAAATTCTGCATTGCTCTTCGTTCCCCGAAGCTTGTCAAGCAGAAATTCCATTGACTCGGTGGTGTTCATCGGATTGAGGATCTTCCGAAGAAGCCATATGCGGCTAAGCTCGGATTCTGGGATAAGCAGCTCTTCCTTCCTGGTTCCAGATCTCTGAAGATCTATGGCCGGAAATACCCTTCTCTCCGCAAGGCGCCTGTCGAGGTACACTTCCAGATTTCCCGTTCCCTTGAACTCCTCGAAGATAACCTCGTCCATCCGGCTCCCGGTATCTATAAGGGCGGTGGCTATTATGGTAAGGCTCCCGCCTTCTTCGGTATTCCTCGCCGCCCCGAAAAATCTTTTGGGTCTTTGAAGAGCGTTTGCCTCGATTCCTCCCGAGAGCACTTTTCCGCTCGATGGGCTTATGGTGTTGCTCGCTCTTGCGAGCCTGGTGAGGCTGTCTAGCAGAATAACGACATCTTTTCCGTGCTCGACGTACCTTTTTGCCTTCTCAATCACCATGTCGGCGACCTGTATGTGCCTTTGCGCCGGTTCATCAAAAGTTGAACTGATGACTTCTCCATTGACCGACCTCTGCATGTCGGTGACTTCCTCCGGGCGCTCGTCTATAAGCAACACGAACAGTTCAACCTCGGGGTGATTTTCAGTTATCGCGTTGGCTATCCTCTGGATGATTATGGTCTTACCGGTTCGTGGAGGAGCCACTATCACTGCTCTTTGTCCCTTTCCCACCGGCACGAAAAGATTCATCACCCTTGAGCAAAACTCGTTTTTGTCATATTCAAGGTCAATTTTTTTATCCGGGTGAAGGGGAACGAGGCTTTCAAAAGGCGTTCTCCGCCTGCATATCTCGGGAGAGTCATAATTGGCTTGCTCTATTTTCAGAAGAGCCAGATTTTTTTCTCCTTCTCTCGGAAGTCTCACGAGGCCTCTTATCGTGTCTCCGGTTTTCAGGCTGAAAGACCTTATCTGGGATTTTGAGACGTATACATCGTCGGGGCTCGGCAGATAGCTGTACTTTGGGGACCTTAAAAAGCCGTAACCTTCGGTCAGGATTTCAAGCACTCCTTCAGCTATTATGGAACCGTGTTTTTCGCTCTGCGCCTTAAGCAGGGAGTATATCAGTTCCTGTTTTGCCATTCTGGCAGTGTCTTCAATGCCTGCCAGTCTGCTCAGTTCTATGAGATCCGAGGGCTTTTTCGCCCTGAGATCGTTCAGGTAAACCAGCTTGCCGTTTCCGTTTTCCTGCTCCTCTTCTTTCTGGACAATGTTGGCGGCTTCCGCTTTAGAGACTTTTGCCATACGATGAAACTCCTTGAACTAAGGCATAGTTAAAATTTTGGTTCAAAAAACAATCAAGGTCTTTTGGGGTGTCAGGAATGCGATAATCGCGTGTGTTAAGAGTTTAAAATGAAAAACCGATACAACCGATATAATAATATTATTGCTGCGTAACGGGCTTGTCAATACCTAAAACCGAACTTGCAAGAAGAAAAGGACTTCTGTTCCGCAGAAACTCCTCCCAGCTTTTCCTTGAGAACCCCGCTCCCGCCTGACAAGCACGTTTAACGCCTCGGATTCTGCGACTACTTGTAAAAGGAAAATACTTGAACCAAAACAAATGTCAAGGACTTCGGCTTTCAAGTCACTCCCTGTCCACCGTGGTGATTTTCGTACCGTTGTGGCAATTTGAAGGGATTTCCAGTTATACTTGAGAAGGAAAGATATGCAAAAACAAAAAAACAAGGGGGTGAGCTAAGATGTCGGGTCATTCCAAATGGGCAAATATAAAACATAGAAAAGCCGCGGTCGACACCAAGCGGGGCAAGGTATTCACCAAGCTTATCAGGGAGCTTACGGTTGCCGCAAAGGAAGGAGGAGTCGATCCGGAATCCAATCCGCGTCTTCGCACCGCGATAGCTACCGCAAAGGGCGCTAACATGCCTAACGACACGATCGACAGGGCGATAAAGCGGGGCGCAGGTGACATCGAGGGAGTAGTCTACAACGAAATATTTTACGAAGGATATGGACCCGGCGGAAGCGCCGTATACGTAAAAACTCTTACCGACAACAAAAACAGGACTGTCTCCGAAATAAGAAGAATATTCACGAAACACGGCGGAGGGCTAGGCGAGAACGGCTGCGTGGCGTGGATGTTCGATCTGAGGGGAAGAATCGCATTCCCGGCAGACTCGGTTGATGAGGATACTCTTTTCGATCTGGTTATAGACGCAGGAGCCGACGATGTGCGTACCGAAGACAGCGAGATCGTGGTGGTAGCTCCGACTGAGGACTATGAAACAGTAAAAAGAGCGGTTTCGGATGCCGGAATCCAGTACGAATCCGCCGAAGTCACCATGATACCGCAGACAAGCGTGAGGGTTGAAGGCCGGGATGCCGAGCACATGATAAGGCTCATGGAAGCGCTTGAAGACAGCGACGACGTTCAGAACGTGTACGCCAACTTCGATATAGACGAACAGTTACTCGAAGCACTTGGATAAAATTTCCGACACCAGGGTCATGGGAATTGACCCGGGATCAAGATACTGCGGCTACGGAATCGTGGACGGCGCGGGGAGCCGGCTAAGCTACGTAACCAGCGGAACGATTGCTGCCGCATCCGGAAGCTCAACTGCCGAAAGGCTTAACGACATTTACGTCGGAATCCTGAGAGTAATTGACGATTACGGTCCATCGGTCGTATCGGTCGAGGAGATGTTTTTCGCCAAGAACGCGAGAAGCGCCATAAAACTCGGCCAGTCGAGAGGAATAGCAATCCTGGCGGCAGCGCAAAGAGGAATACCGGTAAGCGAGTATGCCCCAACTAGGGTAAAGCTTGCCCTGACCGGCAAAGGCAGGGCGGGCAAGGAAGAGATGGCGAAAATGCTCTCCTACATGCTCGGAGTCAGTGACTTTCAGAGCACGGACGAGTCCGACGCGCTTGCGATCGCGATCTGCCACTTAAACCTTTCAAGATACGGACTGCCGGACGGTGAGCTTAAAGGCGTAGGCAACCGACGCAGAAAAAAGAGATACACGGCAAATGATCTATCTGCTTAGAGGCGTAATCGCTTGTAAGGAAATCGGGACCGTCGTCGTTGATGTAGGCGGGGTCGGCTACGGCGTTACAGTTCCCCTCTCGACTTACTACGATCTGGGAGCAGTCGGGGAAGAGGTTGAACTGAAAATACACACCAGCCACAGGGAGAACAGCATCGAGCTGTTCGGCTTTCTCACCGACGATGAGAAAAAACTTTTTGAGAAACTCATCAGCGTTTCCGGCATAGGACCAAAAGCGGCGACGAACGTGCTTTCCAACATTTCAGTTCCGGAGCTTGTAAGATCCATAAAAAACGGAAACCTCGCGCAGAGAAAAATCCGCGGAATCGGCACCAAAACCGCTACCAAGATAGTAAACGAACTTAAAGACAAGCTTGATGATCTCGCCGTGGATGAAGAGTCCTCAATATCAAACACCATGTTAAACGATACGGTCTCCGCGCTGCTTAACCTGGGTTACACCAGGTCTGAGGTGGAGAGAAAAACCTCCGAGATCAAGAAAATCATCGAAGTCTCGGAATCCATCGAGGACGTTCTCAAGGATTCTCTTAAGGTAATCAGAAACTAGATGTCGCAGAACACAAAAAAAACCGTTTCGCCCGAATATACGGAAACAGATGAGTTTACGGACGTAAATCTTCGTCCCGCTTTTCTTCAGGATTTTATCGGGCAGCCCAGCATAAAGGAGCAGGTCACCATATTTATCGGCGCCGCCAAGGCAAGAGGCGAAGCCCTTGACCACGTGCTTCTCTCCGGTCCCCCCGGACTTGGAAAGACCACCCTCGCGCACATATTCGCAAACGAACTCGGCGTGGCTCTGCATCTCACCTCGGGTCCGGTCCTCGAAAGAACCGGAGATCTCGCCTCCATGCTTACCAACCTTGGTGAAAAAGACGTGCTTTTCATCGACGAGATACACAGGATAAACAGGGTCGTCGAGGAATATCTCTATTCCGCGATGGAGGATTTCAACATCGACCTCATGATAGGAGAAGGTCCTACGGCGAGGTCAGTGAAAATAAATCTGAACAGGTTTACGCTCATAGGAGCGACCACGAGAACGGGACTTCTAACCTCCCCGTTCCGCTCCCGGTTCGGAGTTGAACTCAGGCTTGATTACTACAATACAGAAGAACTCTCAAGCATAGTGAAAAGGTCCTCCGGGATTCTGGGAGTCGAGGTAACAGACGAAGGCGCACTGGAAATGACCTCGAGAGCAAGGGGAACTCCCAGGATAGCCAACAGGCTTCTTAAGAGGGTAAGAGACTACTCCCAGATGAAATCGGACGGTCGTATAACCGAACCCGTGGTCAAGGCCGCGCTTTTGATGCTTGAGATCGACTCAATGGGCCTTGACAACCTCGACAGGGCGATACTAACCGCCATAATCGAAAAATTCGGAGGCGGTCCGGTAGGAATAGACACCATTTCAGCCGCGGTGAGCGAAGAGAAAGACACAATAGAAAACGTTTATGAACCCTTTCTTATAAGGGAGGGACTCGTGGAAAAAACCCCCAGGGGAAGAAAGGCTACGCAGCTTGCCTACGGACACCTCGGACTCAGCCGAACCGAGGGTCAGCCGAAGCTTCTCTGATCCGCGCAAAGAATCAGAAGACCATCAGTCAAGCGGGATTTCCCTTATGAACTCGTCCCAGTGATTCCCGGAAATGGCGTCTATTATTTTTCTCGGTTCCTTGTAACCCTTTTCTCCGGGAAACATTTTTCTGTATACCTCGTCTCTTATCTCAAGCCACTTGTCTATAGCCGCGTAGTTTTTGAATTTAACTACGGTCTTGTAGGTCCAAAGCGGCTTTATGGTATGTATTCTCTGTGAATACAGCCTGTAATCGTCAACGGTGATACCCATCTTTTTCATTTCCTGCCAGAAAGGAAAAAGACGTGTTCTGTATACCCTGAGAAACTCGTCACGGTTCTCGGGCGCCACGGTATAGAAACTTTCTTCCACTACGACCGTGTATCTGCCCTCCTCCGCACGAACCACAGCAGCGGTCGCAAGAAAGAAAATCAGGATAAAAACGGCTGAGAAACAATGTTTTACTGACACCTTGGTCCTCCATTAAGCGCGGTATTGACGTATATTCGCCAAACCAACTCGGTTTTTCAATTGTACCTGACCGTGAAGGGATGTTTAATTTCCCAAAACAGGTATGATAATATAGTTAAGATTTCCTGTCTGATTCCTATCAGCGGTTATCTCTTCGCTCGGCATTGGGTTATCCGACCGCGTGCCATCCGCGACATGGTTTGAAAAATTTACCGACGGAACTGGAGTTTTCGAATTTCGCCTAAGCACTCCTTATGAATCTGTTCACGGAAGGATCAAACAACATATTAATGTTGCTTGTAAGCACCGGGCCCGTGGTCAAGGTCGTGCTTCTGGTTTTAATTTTTATGTCCATTTTTTCCTGGGCGATTATCTACTCGAAATTTCGTCTTCTAAGAAGTTCTTCCAAGAAATCAGCCGCGTTTCTTAATCTTTATCATTCAAACGAAGACATGAGAGCGCTTCTTTCCTTCTCGGAGAAAGTCGGCGGTCCGGTTGCCGAACTGTTCAGGGCGGGTTACGCGGAAGTGGTGAAAACGGACAAGAAGAAAAGTCGAGGCGAACTCGACCCTCAGCCCAATGGAGACACTTCTCGTTCCGAATCCGTAGATCTCGTGGAAAGGGCGCTTAACAGGGCAATGACCGCAGAGTCTTCAAAGCTTGAAAAGTCTCTGGTTTTTCTTGCCACCACCGGCAGTTCAGCCCCGTTTATAGGGCTGTTTGGAACCGTGTGGGGTATAATGAACTCCTTCATAGGACTCGCGGGAAGCAAAGGGGTTCCCTCGCTTGAGGTCGTGGCTCCGGGAATTGCGGAGGCACTTATAGCGACCGCCATCGGTCTTGCGGCCGCCATCCCCGCCACGGTGGCCTACAACTACTTTGTCAACCGGGTAAGAGCGATGGAAGTGGAAATGGAGAATTTCTGCGGCGGATTTTTAAACACGGCGGAAAGATATCTAAACAGGTAACGGGGAATTTCGCTTCATGGCAGCGGGAAAATTCAATACAGGCTGGCACAACAGATCAGTGCTCTCGGAGATAAACGTCACTCCCTTTGTTGACGTAATGCTGGTTCTCCTGGTTATCTTCATGGTCACCACACCCATACTCTACCAGGGAATCAAGGTAAACCTTCCGCAAACGGCGTCTTCTAAAATCCCGATAAAAAACCAGAGAAAAATAACCGTGACCCTGACGGGATCCGGAAAGATATTTCTCGAAGACACCAGCTATCCGCTTCCAGAAATCGCCACCGCTCTCGGCAACATCATGAAAGCGGAGGGAACAACACCCGAGAGTGGGCGGGTTTTTCTCAGAGCTGACAAATCGGTCAGGTACGAATTCGTGGTAAAGGTAATAGACGAGATAAAAAAAGCTGGCGTTGAGAAGCTAAGTCTCGTCACGGAGTCAAAAAACATAAAGGATATAAAAGCGAACATGTAAAGAGATGAAGGGAGAAGAGAATCTATTTCGCAAAGGGCTTTTTGTTTCTCTGGGTTTTCATCTGCTTGTTGTTTGTCTGCTTTCTCTGGGAGTGGGGAGACACGGG
This sequence comes from Thermodesulfobacteriota bacterium, assembly GCA_965229995.1. Classification (GTDB taxonomy): domain Bacteria; phylum Desulfobacterota_D; class UBA1144; order Nemesobacterales; family Nemesobacteraceae; genus Nemesobacter. Next base: position 1,357,342 of record OZ245933.1, read on the forward strand.
GAGGTTTCCCCGGAAAGTTCAATAGAAGTATCACTTTCGACCCATGCTCCGCGTGTCGACAAAAAAAAATCAGATGTAAAGTCACCCAGTCATCCCCAGAAACCAGAAAAAAGTGCGAAGAAAAAAGTTAAAAAAACTCCCTCGGCACAGGTGAAAACCCCCGAAAAGCGGAAGGAGCCTGTAGCAACACGCAAGGAGACAGTTGCAGAAAAGACCGCGCAGAGCACGAAGCCCGAAACTGAGAAGGAGGAAGCTGCTGCCGAGGAAAATCCTCTTGACTCCGGAAAGAGAGAAGTTATCAGGGACATCAAAAAGGAATCCGTTTTGAGGAGTATCGAGAAAGCAGGGGAAGCGGCGTCAGCCCAGCCTGCCTCCAAAAAGGCCGGCCCGGGGCTCATCTCGCTTGTGCTTGACGTTTATTACAGAACAATATCGAAACGGATACAGAGAAACCTTATCCTGCCCCTTAACATAGATTCCAGCGTTTTTCTCGCGGCCCAAGTGAATTTTCATATGAGAGAAAACGGAGAGGTGTACGACGTAGGTATAGAAACAAGTTCCGGAAACAGAAGTTTCGATTCTTACTGCATAAAGGCCGTAGACGCAGCTTCACCGCTGCCCCCTCCCCCAAACGAGCTGAGGGACAGGATAAAATCGGAATTTTTCATCATTTCATGTGAAAGTAAAAAGTGATTCGTATGCGCCTGATATTCGTAAGACACGGAAAAACGGACTGGAACGAAATCGGAAGATGCCAGGGAGTAAGCGATGTTCCGCTCAACAAGGGCGGAATTGAGCAGGCGGAAAAAGTGGCTTTCTCTCTTAAAGACGAGAGGATCGACCGCATATACTCAAGCGATCTCATAAGGGCAAAGACTACGGCGGAGAAAATCGCCGCGTATCACTCCCTTGACCTTAATATCAGGGATGATCTCCGGGAGATGGACCAGGGAGTTTTTGAAGGGCTTGATTTCTCCTACATAAGGGAGAAATATTCTGACGTGCTTGAGCACTGGCGCAGAGACCCAGAAACCCTGCAGTTGCCCGGGGGAGAGACCCTAAGCGGCGTTCAGCAGAGGGCGCTTGATGCCGTCGCGGATATCAGAAGTTGCTTCGGGTCGCAGAACATAGTGATCGTAAGTCACAATCTGGTTATAGGGGCCCTGCTTTGCAGATTTGCCGGAAGTTCGCTCAAGGAATTCCGCGATTACATGGTGGATGAAGCCTCAAAAAGCGTTGTTGAGATATGTGACGACAGATTCATTATAATATCCTTTAACGATATTGATCACTTGGGCCCTCTCGGCGATAAAACAGGCCGCGAAAATTCATGAAGGACGAAATACTGAAAGTAATAAAAGAGTCCGTGGATTCGCTTGCGTTTCCCGGAATCCCGGCGGGGGACAAGGCGGAGTTTGAGGTGTCGGTTTCGAAAAAAAAGGAATTCGGCGATTTCTCCACAAACGCGGCACTTGTTATAGGAAGCATGACGGGCGCGAGTCCGCGCGAAGTCGCGCAAAGCATAGTAGAGGCCATAGAGCAGCGCCAGTGCGACTTCATAGAAAGGCTTGATATCGCCGGGCCGGGATTTATCAATTTTTTCGTTAACGAGACTCTGTTCGGATCCGGACTTCGGGAAATTCTTCGTCTGGGCGACCGATACGGAGCTTCCCGCGAGGGTTCCGGACAGAAGGTAATGGTTGAGTTCGTAAGCGCCAATCCTACGGGTTACCTTCATTTCGGTCACGCGCGAAACGCCGTTGTCGGAGATTCGGTGTCCAGAATGCTTTCCTTTTGCGGATATGAGGTGACCAGGGAATTTTACGTAAACGATGCGGGCAGGCAGATGGATATGCTCGGCGAGTCCGTATACTCGGCCCTCGCACACTTGTACGGACTCACAAAAGAGCTTCCAGAAGACGGGTATCACGGAGAATACATCTCTGAACTCGCCGGGGAAATAAGGAAATCGGAGAGATGTCCGCAAGTGCCCGGGGATGAATCAGCCGCTATCGAGTTCTGCAAAGAATTTGCCTACTCAGAACTGCTTGAGGAAATAAAAACTGACCTTCTGGACCTGAGGGTGGATTTTGACAACTGGTACAGCGAGAGAACCGAAATACACGGTCGCGACTCAGGAGAAGAAAAAATTGCCGAAACTCTCGCCAGACTTGAAAATCTTGACGCAGTTGAGAAAAAAGAGCAGGCGCTTTGGTTCAAGGCTTCTCTGTACGGGGACGGCAAGGACTGGGTAATAATAAAAAAAGACGGCACCCCGACTTACTTTCTCTCAGACATAGCTTACCACGTGGATAAATACTCAAGGGGCTTTTCCAGGCTGATAAACGTCTGGGGGGCCGACCACCACAGTCACGTCTCGCGCCTTAAGTCGTCAATGAAGGCCCTTGGCCTAGATAAATCTTCTCTGCAGGTACTTCTTATACAGTTCGTAAGGCTCGTAAGGGACGGCGAGGAAGTTGCGATGTCGAAAAGAACGGGAGATTACGTCACGCTTCGCGAAGTGCTGCGCGAAGTCGGATGTGACGCCGCAAGATTCTTTCTGCTGATGAGAAGCTCGGACAGTCACCTCGATTTCGATCTTTCCCTGGCGAAAAAAGAATCAAGCGAAAATCCCGTTTACTACGTTCAGTACGCAAACGCGAGAATTTCAAGCCTGCTAAGAAACTCGGCGGAAGCGGGAGTGAGCGCTTCGGAAAAACATCTTGACCTGCTCTCAGAGGATGAGGAACGAAGCATAGTGAAAAGACTTCTCAGATTCCCTGAGGTCGTCCTCTCCGCGGCCGAGTCGCTTTCTCCGCATAAGGTAGTCTATTATCTTCAGGAATTGGCGGCTGAGTTTCATTTTTATTACAATAAAACAAGGATACTGGACTCAGAGAACGCCGATACGGCTTCCGCGAGGCTTTACTTGGCCCGCTGCGTACAGGTAGTTATAGAAAACGGTCTCGGGCTTCTCGGAATAAACGCTCCCCGGAGCATGTAAAAATGACTGAAGAAAGAAAAGAAAAAAATCTCCGGGTGCTGCGTCTGTCCCTAGTTTTTCTCGTTGTTTTCACAATGGTGTTTTCTCTGGGAGTTGTAGTGGGGAAGAAATTCATACCCACAGACGAACCCGCTTCGGCGGAGAAATCTCCCGGTCTGCTGGAAAAACTGTTTTCGTTTGTACCGCGAGGGGAATCCCCGAGCGGCGAAGAGGAAAACCCGGCCGCATCCACAGACGAATCTTCTTCGGATAGAATATCCACTCGTGACGAGTACCTGTCGGCGATGATCAACCCCGATCACAAATACACTATTCAGATCAGCTCCTTCCTTAGCAAGAAAGTCGCCAACCGCACGGTAAGGTTTTACAAAGACAAAGGGTATCCAGCTTTTATAAGAGAGTACTCGCCTTCTGAAATCACCACTTTCTACAGGGTGAGGATAGGAACCTTTCAATCCAAGGAACAGGCGCAGGAATACGGAAGCGAGATAAAGGAAAAAGAAAGAGACTTCAAGTTTTACATAACTCTCAATGACTGATCAGCGGAGGGCGGGAATATACCGTCTACCCAAAGATAGACTACAGGGGAGATTACAGGTTATTATTTGTTCCCATGGAAAACGAGCAGATATCCGCTAACTCCGAAGAAACTGACGAGAGATCAAAGACCGGAAGAAAACCGGACTCTTCCAAGCTTCTCTCGGGCGGGATCAAGTCCTGGTGGGTCTTTCTCATGAGCCCCATAGAGGACTTTCTCATAGACAGGAAGTTCCGCCCCAACGTACTTACTATTACCACGCTGCTGGTTTCCGCGCTCGCCGGCTACTTTTTCCATCTGGGCATGATCTTCATAGCAGGGGTGCTGCTGCTGGCCGGCTCAACCTTTGACATTTTCGACGGCAGGGTGGCACGCGCACAAGGTCTCAATTCACCCAAAGGAGCTTTCTTTGACTCCTGCGTGGACAGATATTCGGAAGTTCTTATCTACATGGGTCTTCTGAGCTTTTTCAGAGACACTTTCTTCGTTTACATAGTTTTCCTGATAGTCAGCTGTTCCATGATGGTCAGCTACACAAAAGCCAGGGCCGAGGGGCTTGGAATTGACTGCGAGGTAGGAATAATGCAGAGAACCGAAAGAGTAGTCTACCTCGGGGTTCTCGCGGCGTTTAACTTCCTCGGCAACATAGTTACTTTTTTTCTCGGGTTCGGAAACAGGGATTACCTTCTGAAACTCTCGGTCATCATTCTGTTTCTCTTCTCCTTTTACACATCGATCCAGAGGATGGCTCATGTAATGAAGAAGATAGACGAAGCGGGAAACGGTGGGACGGACGGAACCGGAGCCGCGGACTAGGAGCTTCTCTCCCTTATCCTGCTGGCTTTCTTTGAAAGGCCTCTTAGATAGTAAAGCTTGGCCCTTCTCACGCGGCCTTTTCTTTTTACCTCTATTTTCCCTATAAGCGGGGAGTGTACGGGGAAGATTCTCTCGACGCCGATACCGTAGGAAACCTTTCTTATCGTGAAAGTTTCCCTGAAGCCCGAGCCTTTTCTGGCTATCACAGTGCCTTCAAAAACCTGGATCCTTCTCCTTTCGCCTTCCTTAATGTTGTAGTGGACCGATACAGTGTCCCCGGCCCGAAATTCCGGCAGGTCGGTTCTCAGGTGTTTTTTTTCAATTTCTGCTATAATTCCCATTTTTTTCAATCTTCCTTTTCGCGGGATGTTGAATATACAGAACCTCTACGGTGTTGTCAAAATATTGAAAGAGCTTTTTTTTTCAGCCGCTCCCGGAGATTTCCCGAAGCGTCCATCCCACCTAGTCAGGCTCCGCAGGAAAGCAGCCTGTCAAGCACTATGGCGGCCGCACTTCTTACTGAAAGATGATTGAATCCAGTGTAACCGCTTATGGGTTTGAGCACATAGTCGGCCACTTCTATCGTTTCACGCGTGAGTCCCGACCCCGTACCGAAAAGAATCAGAAAGGGATCCGTATTTTCGAATATTTTTTCCCGAAGCACCCTGTAGCCAGTCATGTCGTTTGAAAAGCGGGCGTCTGTAACCACCATCTTCGGCTTTTTGCCCTCAATTTTCTCTATATGCCCCACGGTCTCCTCAATTGTGCTCATTATGCTTATAATGCCAAAAGCCTTGCTTTTAGTCTCGTTAAATTTTTTTCCCGCTCCCTCGGTCCAGTGATCAACAAGTCTCCCCGCTAGGCGGCGCTGTTCCTCCACGGGATTTATAAGATAAAGTTTTCTCACTCCGTAAGTAGTGGCGTCTCTGGATACATCGTGTGCGTCTATGCTCTTAAATGCAGTCGAGACGACTTCAAGACGGCTGTTGTAGGCCGGATAATGGACCAACGCTATATAAACCTTAAAACCGGGAGGATTCTCGGCTTTAAGCTCCTTTAGAAAGTCATCCTCCTCCCCGGAGAGCTGCGCATCGTCAAGAAAAGCCGGATTCTGGATGAAAGTGCTTTTTATGCTCTCCCGCCTCCTCCATTTCCTTATCTCTCCATGGTCTCCCGAAAGAAGCACCTCGGGAACCTTCTTTCCCCTGTAAGTTCGCGGCTTTGTGTACTGAGGATACTCAAGAAGCCCGTTTTTAAGAGATTCAGAAGCAAGAGACTCCGTGTTTCCGAGAACCCCGGGAAGGTATCTCGATACGGCGTCCACTATAAGCGAGCAGGCGTATTCTCCCCCGGAGTTTATGTATTTCCCGGTCGATATCTTCATGTCGACGTAAAGTTCGTTCACCCTGTCGTCCACCCCTTCGTACCGGCCACAGAGGATTATCAGCTGTTCAAACCCGCAGAGCTCCTGCGCTTTGCGGTCGTCAAATTCCTCTCCCTTGGGGGTCGTGAGAATTACGGCGGAGCGAAGTCCTTTTTCCCTTATCCGGCCGATGGCGTTTCCTATAGGTTCCGGGGTCATAAGCATTCCGCTTCCCCCGCCATATGGGGTGTCATCAGTTTTTCCGTGCTTCGCGCCTGAATAGCTTCTAAGATCGTGGACGTTTATCTCCACCGTCTTGTTCTCAACGGCCCTGCTTATCACTCCGAACGAGAAAATGGAATCAAAGAAATCAGGGAAGATTGTTACTATATCAAACTTCATCGCAGCATCACGAGGCTAATCGAGGAGCCCTTCCACCGGTTCCACGGTAATCACTGAACCTTCAAGATCCACCGCGGTCACGAATTTTTTGACGAACGGTACCAGGAATTCCCGCCCCGTGCTTTTTATCACGAGAATATCGTGTCCACCCGAATCGATAAGGTCCTTTACCTCTCCGACATTGTCTCCGCAGGTGGTACGGACCTGAAGCCCGATGAGATCAGACCAGAAATACTCATCTTCTCCCGGGGACTGCAGATTGTCTCTTTCAATCAGTACGTGGAGATCTCTCAGTCCGTCTGCGGCCTCGGGGGTATCGATGCCCTTTAATTTCAAAATCGCGGTTTTTTTCTGGAATTTTATCCGGGACAGGTTGAATCTTCGGGTTTCTGTCCGGTCGGGAGCTTCTATATAGATTTCTTTTACCCCGGAGAGGTTTTCTGGGCGTCCGCCGAAGGCGAACATCTTCACTTCACCGTAGAGGCCGTGTCTTTTTGTTATCTTTCCGTAGAGGACAAGACTTTGTTTCGCGTTTTCCGGCAATGCTACTCAAGAATCTCCAAAACGGCGCGTTTTTTTATCTTCGCGGCTGCGGCATTCAGTATGCTGCGAATCGCCTTTGCCGTTCTTCCCTGTTTTCCGATTACCTTGCCCAGGTCCTCAGTGGCCACTCTAAGCTCAATAACCATAGTTTTCTCACCCGCGACTTCCGTCACCTTAACCTCTTCGGGGTTATCGACAATGGATTTAGCCATGAAATCGACGAACTCTCCGAGTTGACTCATAAGGAGCATACCTCCTGAAACTAAAATTTTTCTGCCTAAATTCTCCGCGTGGAAGAAAATGTGCTACGTAACCTGCGACATGAGCTTGCTCACCCTGTTGGTTGCCTTGGCGCCGTTATCCATCCATGCTTTTACTCTCTCTATGTCTATTTTAAGTTCGTGGGGTTTTCTTCTCGGGTCGTAATGTCCCAGTATTTCAAGAAACTTCCCATCGCGCGGGGAACGAACATCCGCGGCGACTATCCTGTAAAACGGCCTATTCTTGGATCCGATCCTGCTCAATCTTATCTTAACCAAACTGCTACTACCTCCTGAATTCGGGATTAAAGATATGCTCCCGCTATCTGAATTTCATCATTCTCTTTGCTAGTTTACCCATTTTTCCCATGTTTTTCATCATGCTTCTCATCTGTATGTAGTTTTTTATCATGCGGTTCACGTCAGGCACCGTAGTACCGCTTCCCTTCGCTATTCTCTTCCTGCGGCTGCCGTTTAGGATAGTGTGGTTTTTTCTTTCGGGCGGGGTCATGGAGTTGATTATTGCGAGGCTTTTTTTTATCTCCTCCTCGGCCTTTACCATAGCTTCCGGATTATCGGTGATTTTTTTCATACCCGGAACCATGTGCGCTATGTTTTCTATCGAGCCGAGTTTGCTCATGGCTACTATGGATTCCCTGTAGTCTTCAAGGGAGAACTGTTTTTTGGATATCCTTTCGGCAAGTTTTCTCGTTCGGTCTTCCTCGAAAGCGTCTTCTGCCTTTTCTATCAGGCTTAGGACGTCCCCCATGCCCAGGATTCTCGAGGCTATCCTCTCGGGATGAAAAACCTCAAGCGCGTCGACTTTCTCTCCCGTTCCGAAAAACTTGATCGGTTTGCCCGTGGTAGCTTTTATCGAAAGTGCCGCCCCTCCCCTCGCGTCCGCGTCCATCTTGGTGAGAACCACGCCGTCGAGGTCAACGGCTTCATCGAAACTCTGCGAAACGTTCACGGCATCCTGTCCCGTCATCGAGTCGGCGACCAGGAGGATTTCATGGGGATTTATCTTCTTCTTTATGTTCCCAAGCTCATCCATAAGCTCGCGGTCGAGGTGGAGGCGTCCCGCAGTGTCTATGATTACCGCGTCCGCCCCTTGTCTCGCCGAACCCGAAACCGCATCCGCGCACACATCCACGGGGTCCGTTCCGGCCACTGTATCGTAGACGGCTACGTCTATTTTTTCCCCGAGTACTTTCAACTGCTCTATCGCAGCGGGGCGGTAGATGTCCGCGGGAACGAGCAGGGGAGTTTTTCCATGGCGTTCCTTAAGGAACTTGGCAAGCTTTGACGCCGTGGTGGTTTTTCCCGAACCCTGAAGCCCGACCAGCATTATTATCACGGGAGGAGAAACGTTAAGATTCAGAGGTTCGTTTTCCCGCCCCAGAATTCCGGTAAGTTCCTCTTTTACTATTTTTATGAACTGCTGTCCTGGATTAAGGCTCCTTTCGACTTCCTGACCCAGCGCTCTCTCCTTGACAAGTTCGATGAACTGGCGGACCACCCTGAAATTGACATCAGCTTCAAGAAAGCTCAGGCGCACTTCGCGAAGAGCGTCTTCTATGTTTTTTTCGCTTAGCTTTCCGTAGCCCCCTATTGTTTTAAGGGTGGAGCCGAGTTTTTTCGAGATTCCTTCAAACATCAGTGCGCTGCCTGCCGGTTCTAAGCCCATGAGGGCCGTGATTACGATTTATATAATACCGGAATTGCGAAATACAATCCTTCCCCGGCCGAGGCGCGGAAAAACCTGAAGACCCACGTTTGAGAAGCGGTCATATGGACAAAACGCTCAAGGCTATTATAATTAGCTTGATTTGCATTTTATTCGGAGGCACCGTTGAAACTCGGAGTATACGGTTACATAAAGCAGTTCATGAGATATCCGAAGAGCACGGGTTCTATAGCACCTTCAAACGAAGAACTGTCAGAACTTGTCACCGAGACCGCCCGGCTAAGCGAAATGGGGACCGTGGTAGAACTTGGCCCGGGAACCGGGGTTTTTACCGAGAAGATCCTTGAGAAGAAAAGCCCTGAAGCGCTGTTTTTCGCAATAGAGATCAACCCCGAGTTCTACGAAGCTACCAAGTCCCGATGTCCCTCCGCGACAGTCTACATGGACTCCGCGGAGAATATGAAAAAATATCTTCAGAGGCACGGAAAAGATTCCTGCGACTGTATTATTTCAAGTCTTCCGTGGGCGGTGTTTGACCACGGAACCCAGGATAGACTGCTTAACGCTATCTGGGACGTGCTGAGGCCCGGAGGCAAGATGATTACCTTCAGTTACTCAATCAGCATGGTGGTTCCAAACGCCAGGAGATTCCGCTCGATTCTGCGAAGCAAGTTCACAAGTGTCGTCAAGTCAAAAACTGTCTGGTCCAATTTCCCTCCCGCGTTTGTGTACAGCGCGGAAAAATAATCTCATCTCCCTCAATTCGGCCCCGGCCAAGACCGGATCAGCAACCCGGATTCCGCAGCGCAAGAACTGTTGGGTATAATTAAAGGATAACGCGTAAGCGGTCTTCTTCATGTTCCAGCATCCCCTCTACCTGATTGACGGCAGTTCATATATATTCAGGGCGTATTACGGAATAAGGGCCGATCTTTCCACATCAGATGGGTTGCCCACCAACGCCATCTACGGATTTGCCAACATGCTTCTTAAGTTTCTCAGGGAGTACGAACCGGAATACCTGGGAATAGTGTTTGATTCCAAGGGAGAAGTGTTCAGAAACGAAATATACCCCGAGTACAAGGCCAACAGGGATGAGGCTCCTGAGAGTCTGAAGCTTCAGTTTCCGAAGATTTTCGAGCTGGTCCGGGCCTTTTCGGTCCCGATGCTGGCAATGGAAGGATACGAGGCCGACGACATCATGGGAACCATAGCCAGGGCGCAGGAAGAATCAAAGGTCGTTCTGATTACCGGAGACAAGGACTTCTGCCAGATGGTGTCCGAGAACGTGACTCTGATTGACACGATGAGAGATAGGGTGACTGGGGTGCGGGAAGTACGGCAGAAATACGGAATCGGGCCTGAACAGATGATTGATTTCTTCGCTCTTGTGGGAGATAAGGTCGATAACGTGCCGGGAGTCGCAGGCGTCGGGGAAAAAACCGCCTCAGCCCTTATATCCGAGTACGGAGATCTTGACGGCGTATACAGGAACCTCGACGCGCTTCGCCCGAGCGTCGCCCAGAAACTCAGAGAGCATAAAGATAATGCGTACCTGAGCCGCGAACTCGTTACCATAAAAACGGACGTCGAGGTAGGAACCGGAATTGAGGATTTCAGATACGGGGGATACGCGGCCGAAGATCTTCGGAAAATATTCTCAGAACTTGAGTTTGAAAAGCTTCTTGACGGGATCGGCGGCACCTCTCGCCCGCCAAGCGAAGGCGAAGCAGTAAGATACGATTCCTACGAAACTGTTTTCGAGGAGAAATCGCTCGGTCGGGTCATAAGCATGGTAGAGGAAGCGGGAGAACTCTCAATAGATCTCGAGACTGACTCAAAGCTGCCGATGAACGCAGGGATAGTGGGTTTTTCGCTCTGCTCCGCTCCAGGGCAGGCTTTTTACGTTCCCGTCGGGCACATCGGAACCATTGAAACCGAAAGACAGATGAAACTTGACACCGCGCTTTCTATGCTGAAACCCGTTTTAGAATCCGAGGACGTAAGGAAAGTAGGTCAGAACATAAAATACGAGATGCTAGTGCTGAGAAACCACGGCGTCACGCTCAGGGGGATTTACTTCGACACTATGCTAGCCGCGCACCTGCTCGACGCTTCCCGAGGGAGCTACAAGCTTGACGAACTCTCAAGAACGGAGCTGGGTCACAGGATGATTTCCTACGATGACGTTACGGGAAAAGGGAAGTCCAAAAAGAGTTTCGCCGAAGTGGACATCGAGACGGCGACAAGATACTCCTGCGAAGATTCGGACGTGACTCTTATTCTTTCAAGGAAATTTCTTGAGACTCTCAAACAAGAGGGTCTCTGGGACCTTTACACAGAAAACGTCCTCGGTCTTCTTCCGGTTCTCTGCGACATGGAATTTGCGGGAGTGAGTGTTGACACCGCGATTCTCGGGGAGATGTCCGAAGAGTTTGAAAAAGACCTAGATTCCATTGAGAGCGAAATATATGAAAAAACCGGGAAAAAGTTCAATATAAACTCAACAAAACAGCTTTCCGAAGTGCTTTTCGAAGAACTTCGGCTTCCCACCAGAAAGAAAACCGCGAAAGGCGCTTTCTCCACCGATTCCGAGGTGCTGAGAGATCTCTCCACAATCCACGAGGTACCACGTCTCATACTGAGACACAGGGTTCTTTCCAAACTGAAATCCACCTACATCGATCAGCTCCCAAGGCTCATCAACCCGGCCACGGGAAGAATTCACACCTCTTTTAATCCCGCCGGCACTTCAACCGGGAGGCTAAGCTCAAGCGACCCGAATCTTCAGAACATCCCGATAAAAACCGAGGACGGAAAAAGAGTAAGAAAATCGTTTGTAGCGAAGGACAGCTGCGTTATACTGTCGGCCGATTATTCCCAGATAGAACTTCGCCTGCTCGCCCATTTCTCGGAAGACCCCACACTGCTTGAGGCGCTTCGAAACGACAAGGACGTACACGTCGCAACGGCCTGCGAAATCTTTAACGCGACCGAGGACCGGGTCACTTCCGAGATGCGGAATCTCGCCAAGACCATAAACTTCGGGATAATATACGGGATAAGTGCTTTTGGGCTCTCAAAGCAGCTCGGCACCACGGTCTCGGTCTCAAGAAACTACATAAGCCGGTATTTCGACAGATATTCAGAGGTGAAAGCCTATATGAAGTCATCGGTTGAAGAAGCGAGGAACAGAGGCTACACCGAGACGCTTGTCGGGAGAAGAAGGCCAATACCGGAGCTTGTGTCGGGAAACAGGGTGGAGAGGAACAGAGGAGAGCGTGAAGCCATAAATACTCCAATACAGGGATCCGCGGCGGATATAATAAATCTGGCCATGATCCGAATATTCAGAAGACTTGAAGAAGGGGGTTTTCACTCCAAGATGATTCTTCAGGTTCACGACGAGCTTCTTTTCGAGGTGTATGAAACAGAACTTGAAGAACTGCAAATTCATATAAAAAACGATATGGAAAACGCCTGGGAGCTTCGTGTGCCGCTTAGAGTGGAGATGCGCCCCGCAAAAAACTGGGCCGACGCCCACTGACCTAAAAGAACGATACAGCAATGATTAACTCCAGAAGAAAAGCCTTGATTCTGCGCACACTGGTTTTATTTTTCGCTTTTCTACCGGCAGCATCTTCCTACGCTGAAGTAAACCAGAAGAAAATCCTCTCCTTTATTTCAAAAAACGCCTCGTCGCGAGGGAAAATCGGGATCATGGTCCGCTCCGCCGATACCGGCAAAACGGTTTTCCGCTACAACAGCAAAAAGGAATTCATTCCCGCCTCCAACAACAAGATACTTTCCTCAGTCGCGGCGCTTTCGCTTCTCGGGAAGGATTTTCAGTTCAAAACGGAGTTTTATCTGGGCGGAGGAATACACTCGGGAGTCGGCCACGGCGGTCTTTACGTAAAAGGATTCGGAGATCCCTCCATAGACATCAAGAAGCTTAGGGAGATTGCAGGGCAAATTAAAGCCCTCGGGATAACGGGAATCGAGGGTGGGATTCACCTCGACGGTTCGTATTTTGACGACATCCATTACGGAGAGGGCTGGGACCCGGATTGGTTCGGTAAAGGATTCTGCCCTCCCGTAACGGCAATTTCGTTTAACTACAACTCGGCCAAGATAAAGATTTCCGCGTCCAGGGTACAGGGGGTACCCGCGATAGTAAGTACGGAACCTGCCGAGTTTCCCTTCCCGATTAGAAACAGGGTTTCCACGTCGCTAAAAAAATCGGGTGTGAGAGCGCAATACAACGAACGAAATGAGCTCAGGATCTCCGGATACGTCTCCTCCCGGAAAAAAGCTGAAACCCTGGAGCTTTCGGTACCCGACCCGTTTTTTTACTTCGGGTCGGTACTCAAGCAAGTTCTTGAAGAAAATGGAATCGAGGTAAACGGAAATATAGACCGCAGGAGAGTACCCCGGTGGACCGGAAAAATATTCACCCATTACTCAGAACCTCTGGGCACCGTTATCCGTGAGTACAACAAAGAAAGCGTCAATATAATCGGAGAAAGCATAGTCAAGGTGATCGGAGCCAAGTATTTCAGTGCCCCGGGCTCATGGAAATCCGGTACGTACGTAATTGAAAATCATCTGAGGAAAATCGGTCTTAACGGAAACTTCTCCATGGCCGACGGCTCCGGTCTTTCAAGGCTGAACAGGGTCTCCCCGGAAGATATAACCCAAGCACTCGCCAAGGTATACGAAGATCCAGATATTTCCGAGGAGTTCCTCGCATCCCTTCCGATTGCCGGTGTTGACGGAACTCTTAAGGGGAGGTTTCGCAATCTCAAGGGCAAGGTCTACGCGAAAACCGGATATCTTGAAGGAGCCAGGTCCCTATCCGGTTATGCCTTCGGGAAAAACGGGCGGGTTTACGTTTTTTCCATCATATCAAACGGCGTGGGGGCGAGGGTAAAAAAACTTCAGAACCTGCTTCTGCGAGAACTTGTCTACTGATTTATTCCGTGGAAACTGTCCGCCAATCTAGCGAATTCCTCAACCGAAAGCGATTCAGCCCTTCTTCCCTGATCGATGCGCGAATCCGAAAGCGCCCGTTCAACCGTCTCCCTCTCAAAAAAATTGCCGAGCGAATTCCTTATGGTCTTTCTCCGCGAGGAAAACGCATGCCTCGTAACGGCCCTGAATGTCTTCTCTCTTGATACCGAAAACACGGGTTCTTTCAGCGGATCAAGGATCACCACCGCCGAATCCACATCGGGAACCGGATAAAATGCGCGGCGCGAGACCTTGAAGGCAAGCTTTATACTAAAACAGCTCTGAAGAAGCACAGACAGGGAACCGTAACTTTTTCGTCCCTTTGGAGAGGATATTCTCTGCGCCACTTCTTTTTGCAGCATGACGACTATTTTCGAGAAAAGCTCTCTTTCATCAAGAAGCTTCAGCAGAATCCGGGTGGATATGTTATAGGGAAGATTGGATACGAGCTTCATTTCTCCTCCAGCGGAAAAACGACTGAAACTGACTTTAAGGGCGTCTTCGTAAACGAACCTGACGGTTTCGGATTCTCCGAATTTTTCGTCAAGAAAGGTTTTGAGTCTACTGTCTTTTTCAATCGCGGTGACTCTGCCGGCACCAAGCGTGAGATGTTCGGTGAGGCTGCCTTTGCCGGGACCGATTTCAATCACATGGTCTTCTTCCCGGAGTTCTGCGGCAGCGCTGATTTTACGCAGTATGTTTGGGTCGTTCAGAAAATTCTGTCCGAGCCTTTTAGTATGGCGAAATGTCTCTTCCTGCTCCATATCATCCACTCGCGAAAACCGGTATCGATCCCGACCCCGCGGGAAAATACAATCGTAAAACTATACTCTGATTCTATGTTTTCGGAGATTACGCGGGATTACCCGCCAGCGAAGCAAACGGATACTACTTTAGAGCAACTCTTGAGTACGAAAGCAAAATAATGAAGCCCGCAAAGTTATTCTTCCTTGAACCTGAATATCTTTTCTTTATCTTTTATCATCCCCAGTTCTTCTCTCAGTATTTTCTCAAGGTATCTTTGGTCTTGCTTTATGGCGTCTATTTCCTTTTTGTAAGCGCTGTTCTGCGCCTTTAAGTCCTCCATTCTCTTTTCTATCCTCTTGTTTTCGTTTTTGAGAAAATAGACCTTGGAAATCTCGTTGAAAAACACCAAGGCCACCACCACGATAATTACCGAATACAGGGCCAGCCTGATGAATTTCCCCGGTTTCATATGTCTTTACAGCGCAAAAGTTCCAATAAGAAAAGGGTTGGTGCTTTTTTCAATTCCCACGGTCGTTCGGGGACCGTGGCCTGGATGGATTTCGTAGTGGTCGGGATATTTAAAAATCTCGGAGCGGATCGACCCGACAAGTTCCGCCATGGTTGTTCCCCCCGTAAGATCCACTCTGCCGACGCTTCCCGCGAAAACCGTGTCACCCGCTATTATGGATTCTTCGAAAACAAAACATATGTGCCCCCAGGTGTGTCCCGGGACAAGCAGAATATCTCCCCTGAGATTCCCGACTGAAAGCGTATCTCCTTCTTTCACGTAGCCGTCTACCTCGGGGACCTCGACAAAGTCAAATCCGGGAAACCTCATCTTCGCCTCGGGAAGCACGTCAAGCACGGGCTGTTCTTTTTGGTGTATGTAAAAGGGTATGCCGAGCTTCTTTTTAAAAGCCTCAACACCGGCCACATGATCCAGATGCGCGTGGGTGTTGACTATTTTTTTTACCTTGAGTCCCGATCTTTCAATTTCCGCGGATATCTCCTCTATCTGCTCTCCTGGGTCAACGAGCATCGCCTCGTTAGTCTCTTCATCCCCTATGATGTAGCAGTTTTCAATGAATATCCCGCCCGGGACGCATTTTATTATCAATCTGATCTCCTCTGAGTCTTGTTTATGCGAAAATCAGTGAATCCGCCCTCCGGCGGCATCCACTTGAGTTCAATCGATTCCACCTTTGCGCGGGGCGGACCCTCGCCGCACCACTCAATCAGTTTTTCGAGGTTCTCGGTCGTTCCTTCGGCAACTATCCTCACGTTTCCGTCCGCAAGGTTCTCAACATGTCCCCTGATACCAAGCCCAATAGCTTTTTGCACCGCCGAGGCTCTGAAATAAACTCCCTGTACTCTTCCCTTCACGAGGATAAGCACTTTTTGTTCCATCCGACTCTCCAAGATTACCGAAAGCCTCTGTCGGCGTCAATGAACGCGGGGATCCAGGGCTTCGGAATGCTTCCCAAGGCAAGAGAGAAAGGTTACACAGCGTTGACAGGGAAAAAGGCAAAATGTATTTTGTTAGCTTGATGAGTGAGTACCGAGCCCATTTCAGATGCATCGACGAGAATTGCTCTGAAACCTATCCCCTTGATGAAATCATCTACAGATGCAGGAAGTGCAACAATCTTCTCGACGTTCAGCACGACATGGAAACTCTCGGGCAAAAAACGCCCGAGCAGTGGAGAGAGCTTTTCGACAGCAGATACAGAAAGCAGTCCTGGCCTTTCGGAAGCGGAGTCTGGGGAAAAAAGGAGTGGGTACTGCCCTCTATTGAAAACGAAAACATAGTTTCAATGTACGAGGGATGCACGAATCTTTTCTGGGCCGAGAGGTTAGGAAAACACGTCGGCGCGGAAGATCTCTGGATAAAAATGTGCGGCAACAGTCACACGGGATCCTTTAAGGACCTAGGAATGACCGTGCTCGTTTCGGCCGTAAACCAGATGATAAGCGACAATGTGAACATCCCGGCGGTCGCCTGCGCCTCAACAGGGGACACCTCGGCTGCCTTGGCCGCCTACTGCGCGTCAGCAGGCATCCCTTCAATAGTTTTTCTTCCCAAAGACAAGGTATCCATTGCTCAGCTGATTCAGCCCATATCGAACGGATCCCTGGTTCTTTCCCTGGACACGGATTTTGACGGCTGCATGGAGATGGTCCAGAGAATCACGAGCGAGCATAATATCTATCTCGCAAATTCCATTAACTCCCTGCGCATAGAGGGGCAGAAAACGATAAGCATAGAACTTTGCCAGCAGTTTGACTGGGAAGTTCCGGACTGGGTGATAATTCCGGGTGGCAACCTCGGCAACGTGTCCGCGCTCGGAAAGGGATTTTTGATGATGTATGACCTCGGTCTCATAAAAAAACTTCCGAGAATAGTTTGCGCGCAGGCGCAGAACGCAAACCCTCTTTACCTGAGCTTCCTTAAGGGCTTCAGCGAATTTGTCCCGGTAAGAGCGAAAAAAACCCTCGCAAACGCCATACAGATCGGAAACCCCGTAAGCATCAACAAAGCGATTTCGATTCTCAGGCGATTCGACGGAGTCGTTGAACAGGCATCGGAAGACGAACTCTCCCACGCCTCGGCAATGGCGGACAGAACGGGCACCTTTAACTGTCCCCATACCGGAGTCGCGCTCGCGGTGTTTTTGAAACTTCTTAAGAAAAAGGTTCTTTCCCCGAAGGAAAAAATAGTGGTCATTTCCACCGCTCACGGACTGAAGTTCGTGGAGTTCAAAGCTGGCTACCATAAGTCAGCCCTTGAGGGGATATCGTCTGAGCTGAGAAACGCTCCGGTGGAACTTCCAAACGATTACAAGACCGTAAGAGACGCCATACAAAGCAGAATTTCGGTCCAGTAACAAACCCCTGCTCCCCCGCAACCCGGACGGTTCGCGCTCTCAGCCTCCCTCAGCGGTACCCGCATAGGCAGCCGCCGAGACTTTTTTCGAAGACCGGAATCTCCACCATTCCCAGGCAAGCAACGCCCATACGGGCGCAAACTCTATCCATACCACCACGTTTCCGAATATTCCAGTTTCCCCGGCGGGAGAAGGAAAATAATACTGGAGATAATAAAGCGGAAGCAACGCGGTGAGGGCAAGGAAACCCGGGCTCGAAGCTATGCAGAGAAACGGAAGAAGCCACGTGTAGTACCAGGGGAACTGCGCCGGGCTCAGCAGAAACGCGCCTCCGATTATAAGAAGGGCTTTTCTGTGGATGCCAAAAGACCCGCTTGCAAACGCCACGTAGAACTTCCAGCCAAAAAGAAGCATAATGATGCCGGCTCTTGAGTGCATCTGCGCGTGTCCGGGGTGAATGCCAAGCGCCTCCAGAACGAATTCCCATCCCGAAAGAATCGTCGCGAAGAGCGGACTGTTGTTCTGCCAGCTCTTTCCATACGCCACGATCCCGGAAGCCGAATCCAGTTTGAACGCGAATGTGGGAAGAAGTATGATTAAAAGCGCGGCGGCGAAAACAAGGGTCTGCAAAAGCGTTTCCCGCTTCTCCCTAATGGGTTTTAAAAACATCCCGAAAAGAAGCGCAGGCCATAGCTTAACTCCCACCGCAAGCGATAGTGCAAACGTCCAGAGCCTTTTCCTTCCGCAAAGAAAAAGAAGTATCGCTCCCAGTACGAACGGAAGCGCCAGGACGTCCATGTGCACGGAGTTGAATATTTCCTTTGCCAGAAGCGGGTTCCACCAGTAGATAAGGGAACTTTGAAGGGGAATGTTAAGTTTTTTCAGGCTCGCAAACAAAAGCGCGAGCGTGGCCAGATCAAACACTATAAGCATAATTCTCCACCCCGTAAGGCTCATGGGAGATGTTTTGTAGGATACGGCAAAGAAGAATTCCGCAACCGGCGGATAAATGGTTTTCACGTGCGGGTGGTTTATTTTCTCAAGCGTATCGCCGTAGAGGCTCTTAAGTTCTTTGAGTTTTTCGCTCCCTCCATCCTCCACCGCTTCCTTTGGCGAGTGCTCGTAGGGATTCATCCCGTTTGCAAGAACGGCGCCGTCCCAGAAGTAGCGGTGAAAATCATTTTCAAGTATCGGGGTCGAAAACAGAAACAGAACACGGAACCCGAGACCGAAAAGAACTATGAGAAGGAGCGAGCATGCGCGGTTTTTCCCGAGACTTCTCACCGCCACGAAGTAAATGACCGAGGCGGCAACCAGAAGCGATATGAAAACCGGTATCAGATCTTTTTCGAAAGCCTCTGAAGAGAGTTGCGGGGAGATTTTCGCAATAGCCCCTAGCAGGAAAAAAACGGCGGTTCCGCACAGGAGAAGGAGCCAGTTCGGTTTATTGATTTTCTGCATCAATAGGTACAATTGTAAGAATAAAGTTTCATTCGGCTCGGAACTCCGGAAGATGAAGAAGAGCAGGGGAAAATTAAAACTAATTCTCAAGAGCAAATCAATCCTGCTCGGAAATTTCACTTTGGCATCAGGAAAGCAGAGTTCCTATTACATTGACGCCAGGCTCACAACCCTGGATCCCGAAGGCGCAAATTTGATATCAGAAATATTTTTGGGTGATATCGCCGCGCAGGGAGGCGTAATGGCTGTAGGAGGACCATCCTCGGGTGCCGACCCCATGGTGGGCGCGATTATCTCCAGAAGTTATGCGGAGGATATGCCGCTTCGCGGGTTCATAGTTAGAAAGAAGGAGAAGGAACACGTACCGGAAACATGATAGAGGGCGGACTCTCTCAGGGAAACAGGGTAGCCATAGTCGAGGACGTGATTACGACCGGCGGTTCCGTGCTAAGAGCTATTGATCTCGTCGAGTCCGCGGGAGCCAGCGTCTGCAGAGTTCTTTGCGTCGTCGACAGGGGAGAGGAAACGGAAAAAAATTCCTTGAGCGGGACTGTAGCTTTTTTTCCATATTCAGGGTTTCGGAACTTCTCTAGGAAACACCTCGCAAAACCCTTTTGTTTTTCGCACAAACCGGAATGCTATTCAGTTTTTACGTAATTATTGCCGCTGATATTTTAGGCGTGGAGATAATTTATTGAGCACTTTACTGGTTGTAACGCTCGTACTTTCGGGATTTTTGGCCCTCAACATAGGAGCCAACAATTCCGCGGCGTCCATGGCAACTTCATACGGCGCCGGGGTAAGGTCGAAAAGACAGGCCGTATGGCTCATAGCGATCTTCGCCCTTCTCGGGGCGCTTACGGCCGGAGCTCCCGTGGTCGAAACCGTGGGCAAGGGAATAGTGCCCGCCGAAACTCTCTCCTCTGACATAGGCTTCATATTTATAATCCTGCTCCTGGGAATAGGTTTCATCACCTGGGCAAACGTGGTGCGCACACCCATCTCCACTACACACGCCATAGTATGCGCCATAGTCGGGATCGGTCTTTATACTCAGACGCTTGATTCCGGGAGTTTTCTCCGAGTGCTCAAATGGTGGATCGTGGCACCCATAGTAGCATGGGTAATAAATTTCGCCGTGGCGAAGTTTTTCTACTTCAAGATAGTCCTCTATCTCGCAAGTACTTTCTCGGAAAAAAAAGTTAACCTTATCCTGACCGTTCTCATCACCATATCCGGAACGTTTATCGCGTTTTCGGGAGGCGCGAACAATTCCGCAAACGCCATCGGTCCCATAGTGAGTCTGGGGCTTATAGATTCTTATCCGGGCGCGATTCTTGCCGGCGTTGCGATGGGAGTGGGAGCGATTCTCCTCGGAGGCAGGGTTCTTGAGACGCTTGGAAAGAACATAACGGAGATATGCATCATAAGGGCTATCTCGGTTGAGCTTACGGCCGCCGTGATAATACTGCTTGCCTCGTTGTACGGAGTTCCCGTTTCGATCGCCGAAATAGTCACGGCCGGAGTGATTGGGTTCTCGTGCGCGCAGCATGGATTCGCCGAGACTTCCAAGAACAGTCATGTTGTCAAAATCGGTTTTTTCTGGTTTGTTGTTCCTGTGGTAACCGTTGGGGTAAGTTATTATGGATCCCTCATATACGTAAAGTACGGTTTGTCGTCGTATCTAAGTTTTCTCGGTTAGATGAAATTCTCAGAAGAAGATGTAAAAAGCCTTAATCGCGAGTTTGAGCGAAGTTCTCCCAAGGATATCCTCGCCTGGGCTTCGGAGAATCTCGGTTCCTCGGTGGCGCTTGCGACCAGTTTTCAGGTCCAGGGAATGGTGCTTGTTGACATGTTCGCAAAAACAGACCCCGAAGCGAGAGTCTTCACTCTTGATACCGGAAGGCTTCATTCGCATACATACGATGCCATGGAAAAAACAAGAGAGAGGTACAATATCAATATCGAGGTGCTTTTCCCCGACACGGACGAAGTAGAGGAAATGGTGACCAGCCGCGGGGTGAACCTTTTTTACAAAAGCGTTGAGAACAGAAGACTCTGCTGTGAGGTGAGGAAAACCAACCCGCTAAACGGATTTTTAAAAAACCTTGACGCCTGGATTACATCCATAAGGGCAGACCAGACACAGCAGCGGGCCGACTCAATGAAGTTTGAGATTGACTACCTGCACGGAAAAATGCTCAAGATAAACCCGATTCTCGACTGGACCATTGATGAGATATGGGATTACGTAAGGAAAAACGACGTCCCTTATAACAAGCTTCACGACATGGGGTATCCAAGCATAGGGTGCGCTCCCTGTACGAGAGCGATCGAGGAGGGGGAAGATCCAAGGGCAGGCAGGTGGTGGTGGGAGCAGGGCTCGGACAAGGAATGCGGAATCCACTTCAGTCACGAACCGCAATCCTAGAGAGCAGGGAGTGGATTTCAGGTCCCCTGCAGCAGATTCTCTTTCACAATCGGGACAACTTCTTCTCTGAGCAGCCTCATTGATTTTTGCCACTTCTCCTCGGGCTTCCATTCGTGTCCCATGACCAGAAGCACTCCGAATCCTCCGACAAATTCATGAAGCTCGATTATTTTCCGGGCGACTTCCTGGGGACTTCCGACAAGCCACATGTTTTCGATCATGTAATCCATAGTCACCTCTTGGTCAGACATTGACTTGTCAACCTTGAACAGATTCAGGTTGTTTCTTATCAGGGGAACTAACTTGAAAAAGTAATCCCGGAAATCTCTTGCGAGCGTGCCCTCTATTACCTCTTTTCTCGCTTCCTCGGTGGTCTCCGCAACGTAAACATCCCTTGCGATCCTCCATTTCCCCCTCTCCGCCGTTCTGCCGGCGGCATCTGCCCCCTGCTCGTATCCCGCCCAGTGAGATTTCAGCACGTCGCGGGTAACGAAATTTATGCTCATCGGTATCCAGTCCCGCTCCCCGGCGGTTCTAAGGCTCGCGGAATTCTCCGAGATTCC
Organism: Thermodesulfobacteriota bacterium; assembly: GCA_965229995.1. GTDB lineage: Bacteria > Desulfobacterota_D > UBA1144 > Nemesobacterales > Nemesobacteraceae > Nemesobacter. The sequence goes on from OZ245933.1 coordinate 1,379,052, forward strand.
AGCGACCGCTATAGGAGGATGGGGTTTCTGGTACGGTCTCGTGTGCACTCCAAGACCGACTTTTTCCACGGGATCGGGAACGGTGAAACTCCACCGAGAGTTGCCGTAAGCGCCCGGGCGGGGATTGTTCCACAGATTCAGTATCATCTCAAGAGACTCGTTCATAAGCTGTCTCTGTTCCCCCGTTTTGGGTTTTATGCCAAATGCCTCGAAGTCTCCGATGAAACTCCCGGCTCCTACTCCCCAGTAGAATCTTCCCTTAAGCAGGTGATCGAGAACCGCGATTCTGTGCGCAAGCATGAAAGGGTCGTGCTGAGGCAGGCATGAAACGCCCGTACCAAAGATTATCCGTTCCGTAAGTGCCGCGGCTTTGGCTATGAAAAGGTCAGGAGCCGGTATGTTCTCCCAGCCCGCCGTGAAGTGCTCTCCTATCCAAGCTTCCCTGAAACCGATTTCGTCCAAGAAAACCACCTGCTCCATGTCCGCTTCGAGCGTCTCGGAAAGGGAGGAGCCAGCCGGATGAAGGGGCATAGTGAAGTATCCAAGTTCCATTTCCGAAACATTATACTTCTTTGAACATAAAAGGAGAATAATTCACGGAGTGGGTCCTGCCCGTACAGTTTGGCAAAAGCGGTTGGTATACAGTAATATGATACGGAATTTTTGAATTTAGAGCGTTTAAGTTAAGGAGGAGGCAGCACAATGTCAGAGAATCTTCCGGGCATACAAGAGACCCGAGAACTTCTTAAGAAGAAAAAAGTGGTTATCGCCGGGGTGGGCGAGACGGAACAGGGTAAAATCCCTAATAAAAGCTCCTTTCATTTCCTGAGCGAAGCATCGAAGCTCGCTATTGAGGACGCTGGGCTAAAAAAAGACGACGTCGACGGTCTTGTGACGGCGTTCTCGCTGGTGGAGCACACTTTTATGCACTGCACCACCTTTGCCGACTACTTCGGGATGAACCCAAAGTTCTTCTCCTCAGTAGCGGTAGGGGGAGCGACAGCTGTGTGGATGGTGGCCGAGGCCGCCATGGCCATAGCTTCGGGACAGGCTCAAGTGGTTCTTTGCGTAAGAGGGGACAACACACTTTCAGGGATATCCTCTTCAGGGATGCTCGCCCTTATAAGGGAGATGTGCCACGCTGAGTTTGAGTTCCCATACGGACTCACTACTCCCGGGGGATACGCGCTTGCGGCGCAGAGATACCTCCATGACTGGGGTAGCCGCAGAGAGCATCTCGCAGCGGTAGCGGTAACAATGAGAAAGCACGCCGCCGATAAAGAAAACGCCATGAACAAGGACCCTCTCTCAATAGAGGACGTACTTAGCTCAAGGGTGATAGCGGAGCCTCTTACCAAGTATGACTGCTCCGTTATCTCAGACGGGGGAGCGGCTTTCATAGTCACTACAGAAGACAAGGCAAAGGAACTTGGAATAACAAACGATCTTGCGTACCTCTGGGGTATGGGACAGGGATACTCTCACCAGTACCTTACGTCGCTTGAGAACCTTGACCAGATATACAACGCCGTTGAGCGCTCGGGGCAGAAGGCTTTCGGCACTGCGGGGATAGAGCCAAGGGATGTTGACATAGCGTTTCTTTATGACTGCTTTACGATAACCGTGCTTCTTGAGCTTGAGGGACTGGGGTTTGTTCCCAAGGGAGAGGGGGGAGCGTTTGCTCTTGAGGGAAGAATGGAGATAGGAAAGGATCTTCCCGTTAACACCCACGGGGGACTGCTCTCGCAGGCTCACCTGGGGGCTATGCATCACGTGGTGGAAGCTACGCTTCAGTTAAGAGGAGACGCGGGGAAGAGGCAGGTAGAGAATCCCGAGGTTGCGGTAGTGCATGGAAACGGCGGCATAGTGTCTGCTCACAGTACTGTGGTTTTGGGCAACCAGCCGCTTAACTAACACAAACAAGGAGAATAAAGAAAATGTCTGAAGAGAAAAAAGCATATAACAAGCCTTTGCCTGAGTTCCGCCCGGAGACAAAGCCTTTCTGGGATGCGGCTAAGGAGCACAGACTGGTTATCCCCAGATCAAGGAAGACCGGAGAGTTTTTCTTTTACCCAAGAGCCCTTTCCCCCGGAGAGGACATGAGTGATGACATAGAGTGGGTAGAGAGTGAGGGACGTGGGAAGGTATGGACCTTCTCCATACATCACATGGGACCATCCAAGGCCTACAAGGGGGAACCCCCTTATGTGGTTGCGTTAATTGAGATGGAAGAAGGGGTTAAGATGATGTCTAACGTCGTTGACGTTGATCCCAATGAAGTATCCATCGGTATGGATGTTCAGGTGGTGTTCGATGACGTTACAGATGAAGTCACCCTCCCCAAATTCAAACCCGCGGGTTAATTAAAAGCGGGGATGATCAGTCATCGAGTTTGACGAGTAGGTCGTCCCCGTCAATTTTTACCGGGTAGGTCTCAAGAGGTTCAGTCGCGGGAAGGCAGAGCACTTCGCCGGTTTTGACGTTGAACTCAGCTCCGTGGTAACAGCAGGTGATGCGCTCCCCGTCAAGATCTCCGTCTGAGAGAGGAAGACACTCGTGAGTACACTCATCCCGAAAAGCGTAGAAATCTCCGTCTACCCTGCATATGGCAACCGCTTCAGTGCCGACGAAAAAAGATTCCACTTCTCCTTCCGCCACGTCTGAAACCTTCGCCACTTTCTCGAAATCAGACATAAGCTCACCTCCCGTTGCCGGTTTCAAGCCTTCGCTCAAACCAGTCCATCACCTTGCTCTCAAGAGCCTCCCTCACGGAATCGATCGACATATGCTCAAGGGTCTCGTTAGTAAAGGCACGGAGCATTATGATCTTTGCCTTTTTCATGGGTATACCCCTTGAGCACAGGTAAAAAAGGGCTTCTTCATCCATCTGCCCGATCGTGGCGCCATGAGTGCACTTGACGTCATCGTTGTATATCTCAAGCTGAGGCTTCGTGTCTATCTGTGCCGTATCGGAGAGAAGAAGATTCCTGTTGGTCTGCTTCGCGTCTGTTTTCTCGGCACCTTCGTGAACCAGTATTCTTCCGTGAAAAACTCCTTTTGAGCGACCGTCAAGCACGCCGTTATAGAACTGGCGGCTGTCGCAATGAGGGCTTGCGTGCTCAACCCGCATGAAGTTATCCATGTGCTGGCGCCCCTCGGATACGAAAAGGCCGTAAATATCGGAGTTGCATCCTTCTCCAGCCAAAACTGGATGGATATTGTTCCTTACTATGGCTCCTCCGGAGAGAATGGAGTGAGAAACGATGTTGCTGTTTTTCTGCTGATTTACCCTCAGGGTGGAAAAATTAAACGCCTTCTGGCTTTCAAACTCAAGCCTGTAATGCTCAAGGTTCGCGTTTTCCCCGCAGACAACCTCCGTTACCACGTTTGAAAAATAGACGTTTTGGGAAAGCGACACGTAATGCTCGATGACCTTGGCGCTCGAGCTTTGCCCGACTATGATGAGATTTCTCGGGTTTATGAATAAAGGACGACCTTCATCCGTTGATACGTGAAGAACATGTACGGGTTTATCGAAAACGATTCCGTCGGGAACGTAAACAAATACTCCGTCTTCAAAATAGGATGTATTAAGGGAGATAAAAGCGTCTTTTTCATAATCGGCGTATCTCGCCAAGTGATCCTTTACTAGATCGCCGTGCTCGCGGATCGCCTCCGATAGACTTTTTACCAGAACCCCCTCCCCGGCATCCCCAGTGTCTGAAAGGGAAGGAGCGAAACGACCGTTTACAAAAACAAGCCGCAGGCAATCAAGCCCCGAGAATCCGTAAGAATCCACGGTTTTCTTAGAAACCTCGGATATTCCATTCTCGGCAATTGAAAAGGAGCCTCTCCGAAGCACTTCAAGGTTGGTGAATCTCCACTCTTCATCGTGAAGCGTCGGAAATCCGAGCTTCCCGAATCCCGAAATCGCCTCCCGGCGAAGGTCGGTTACCCAACCGGGGACATCTTTTCGCCCGCTATCGAGAAATTTTGAGAGCCCATCGACGTAACTTTCGCGTGTACCGTCAAAAACAATAGCCATCGTATTATGCTCCTTGCCGGTTACCCGGTGCCTTAAAACCCCGCGTAACCTTTGTCCTCAAGCTCCTGGGCAAGTTCCTTTCCTCCCGATTTTACAATTCTTCCATCGACCATTACGTGGACAAAATCAGGAACTATATAGTTAAGAAGTCTCTGGTAATGGGTTATAATTATAAAAGAGCGCTCGGAGTTTCTCATGGAATTCACCCCGTTTGCCACTATCTTGAGCGCGTCTATGTCAAGACCTGAATCCGTCTCGTCAAGCACCGCCAACGAGGGTTCAAGTATCTGCATCTGGAATATCTCGTTTCTTTTCTTCTCTCCACCCGAGAACCCGGCGTTTACAGATCTTTTAAGAAGATCCTCGCCAATACCGAGCGACTCCATCTTTTTCCTAGCAAGCTTAGCGAACTCAACGTGCTTAAGCGGTTTTTCTTCCCGATATTTTCTTTTTGCGTTAAGGGCTTCGCGAAGAAGATAGGTGTTCGCAACTCCCGGGATCTCAACGGGGTACTGAAAAGCGAGGAATATCCCCTCGCACGCCCTCTCCTCGGGCTCAAGATCAAGAAGATCCTTGCCCTGGAAAGTTATTTCCCCTTCGGTCACCTCGTAGGTTTCCCTGCCCGCAAGAACCTGGGAAAGAGTGCTTTTCCCTGAACCGTTGGGACCCATTATCGAGTGAACTTCTCCAGGCGCTACCGTGATATCCACCCCTTTCAGTATTTCTTTATCATCCACCTGCACATGCAGGTTTTTCACCTCGAGCATGTTTCGCTCCTCCTAAAAATCTTTTTTTCAGAATTTCGGCAGAACCTTTATTAACCCACGCTTCCCTCAAGACTTACGCTCAGCAGCTTCCCAGCTTCAACCGCAAATTCAAACGGAAGTTCCTTGAAAACTTCCTTGCAGAAACCGTTCACTATGAGCGAAACCGCGTCTTCGGCGGAAAGCCCTCTCTGGCGACAGTAAAACAGCTGGTCCTCGCCTATTTTAGAGGTAGAAGCCTCGTGCTCCATGTGAGCCGTGGAATTTCTAACCTCTATGTATGGAAAAGTATGTGCTCCGCAGCAGTCCCCTATAAGCATCGAGTCGCACTGCGTGTAATTTCTCGCCTTCTCGGCGTTTTTGCCAATCTTAACAAGTCCTCTGTACACATTCTGTCCCTCGCCCGCGGAAATACCCTTGGAGATAATCGTGCTGCTCGTGTTTTTCCCCACGTGAATCATCTTGGTTCCGGTGTCGGCCTGCTGAAGCCTGTTTGTAAGGGCGACGGAGTAAAACTCCCCGACCGAATTATCCCCTTCCAGAATGCAGCTCGGATACTTCCATGTGATCGCCGAACCGGTCTCAACCTGCGTCCAGGAAATCCTCGAACTCCTGCCCGCACATCTTCCCCGTTTGGTGACGAAATTGTATATTCCGCCCCTGCCCTGCTTGTCTCCCGGGTACCAGTTCTGTATTGTCGAATACTTTATGGTGGCGTCATCGTGGGCTATGAGTTCAACCACCGCGGCGTGGAGCTGGCTGTTATCCCTTTTCGGAGCCGTGCAGCCTTCAAGGTAACTGACGTAACTGCCCTCATCGGCAATTATAAGCGTTCTTTCGAACTGTCCCGTGTTCTCTGCGTTTATGCGGAAATAGGTAGAAAGTTCCATGGGGCATCTTAACCCCTTGGGAATGTAGACGAAAGAACCGTCTGTAAAGACCGCGGAATTCAAAGCCGCATAGAAATTATCCCCTCGGGGAACAACCGAACCCAGATACTTGCGCACGAGATCGGGATGTTCCTCCACGGCCTCGGATATTGAGCAGAAAATAACACCGTCCTCGGCAAGCTTTTCCTTAAAAGTCGTAAAAACCGAGACGCTGTCGAAAACAGCGTCGACTGCCACTCCCGCCAGCATCTTCTGCTCTTCAAGGGGAATCCCGAGCTTGTCGTAGGTCTCCTTTATCTCCGGGTCGATTTCATCAAGGCTTTTTGGTCTCGGGTTGCTTTTCGGCGCCGCGTAATAACTCATGTCGTCAAAATCTATGTCCGGATACCTTAGAAAGGCCCACCGGGGCTCCTTCATCTTCTTCCAGCGCTCATACGCCCCTAGGCGCCATTCTAGAAGCCACTCAGGTTCATTTTTCTTCGAGGAGATCATCCTGATGACATCTTCGTTGAGGCCCTTGGGGGCAATCTCCTGCTCTACGTCAGTTACGAATCCGTATTTGTACTCCTCTTGCGTGAGTTTTTCCAGATCAACGCTCATTAAGGAAATATCCTCCTGTTAATGTCTTTTGCCGCTCCGAGTCTCTTCCACCATATCTGCGATAGTGGTATCTTCAAGAATCCTTATCATGGACACTTTGAGCTTATCCCAGAGAGGAAGCTGCCCACAGTTCTCATAGAGGGCGCAGGGGCCATCATCGTCCATGCAGTCCACTATTCTTATCTCTCCCTCTATGGCTTCGTATACCTCTCTCAGACTGAGTTCATGTGGGGATTTGCGAAGCATGTATCCACCCTCGGGCCCCACTTTCGACCTGAGGATGCCGCGATTAACAAGCCTTCTCATTACCTTGGCCAAGTAGTTCTGCGGAATGTGCTGGGCTTCGGATATCCGCTTCATGCTGAACTTAAACCCCGGCTGACCTCCCATGTGGATAAGGCATCTGACGGCGTAATCAAGAGTTCTGCTTACCTGCATAACTTTAAGTATTGTAAACTTTGTACATCCATAAAACAACTATACTAATTGGTAACTTTTACCATTATTAGGACAAAGTCAACTCGAGGAAAAAAGAAACACTTTTTAAATGACTTAAACATTTCCTTAGACTAAAACCATCAATGATGCGTATCCGAATATTTATCCTTAAGCTCCTTATATTCCGCTTCGGATAAATCCCTCGATTTATCAAGAAATATGGCGATCGCCCAGATTGTCTCGTCTTCGTGCGTGGGTCCATAAGCGGGCATTCCCGTCATTTTGACCCCGTTTTTTGTGACCCAGAAAACATCTTTCAGAGAATATTCAGACAGCTTTTCTTCAGGAAACTTAGGTGGTTCGGGGAAAAGACCCTTCCCGGTTGAAGACGGCTCGACACCGGGTGCTCCATGGCACTGAACGCACATCTCCCCGTATTCCTTAAAACCCTTCACGTACATGTTCTTGTCATTGATATCGTAGGGAACTGTGAGACTCGCGGAGTTTCTTTTTATAGATCTCTCGGCAATATTGTGAAGAATCATGTTTACAACCGCCGGGTCCGGTTTTGTCGCGGAAACATCGTACCGACCAAAAAGAAAATAAAGTACGGCAACAATAATCAGAACCGCTATCAGTAATTTTTTTCTTCTCAACGCTTTTTCAATCATCGCTAATCCTCTATCAGTAAATCCACCCAAACGTAAGATTCGCCCGCCTTAGTTTTTGTAACTGCCCATATAAATAATCAAGCCTTATAAGAACAGAATCATCTGCAGATAAGTAAAGCAGACTACGTATTCTTATCCCGAGAAAGCAATTGCCTGAAATTCAAATCCGAGCGCGGGAAAACGCCGTTCGTCAGAAACCCATGGAATTGTAGATGAAAAGAAGTACGATTATTACGACGACCCCGCCAACCATACCCGCCGCGTAATATCTGAGCAGACCGGACTGTAGGGCGCTAAGCCGTCTTGAGAGGTCCCTTAGGAAATCACTCAGTCCGTTAAGCGCACCATCGATTACCGAGAGATCAAAATCGGAGAACAGTCCCGAGACATAATTAAACGGAGATACAAAAACCGCATCATAGATTTCATCCACGTACCACTTATTGTAAGACCCTCTTTGGACCGTGGCGGCCGCTTCTCCAGGGATTACGGCGGTTTCCCTAAGCCCGCGGTAATAAACCGCAACACCGGCGGCTATTCCCACAAACGCGGCAAGCACCGAAAATCCTACAAGAGTCCAGTGACCAAAATGGTGAGAAGAGGCATGTTCCACGCCGTGGTGGACCACTACGGAAGAGGAAAGGAATTTCTCAATAAGTCCCGTGTAATGAAAACCCACACTTTCGCCGATAAACTCCGGCACACCCAGAAGACCTCCCAGAACCGACAGAACGGCAAGAGCCACAAGAGGTACAGTCATTACGGCCGGGGATTCGTGCACGCGGCTTTTCGTCTTGTAATCCATCCTCGCCGCCCCCTCAAAGGTAAGCACGTAGAGCCTTGTCATGTAAAAAGCGGTCAGTACCGCAGTCACAAGCCCCGCAACCCAGAAAAACGTATGGCCGCCGTTATATAGCGAGGCCAGTATCTCATCCTTGCTGAAAAATCCCGAGAGCAGAGGAACCCCCGAAATCGCAAGCGTCGCCACAAGAAACGTAACTGCCGTTACGGGAATCATTCCGCGAAGCCCGCCCATCTTTCTTATGTCCTGCTCTCCGGCCATGGCGTGTATAACGCTTCCTGCCCCGAGAAAAAGAAGCGCCTTGAAAAAAGCGTGGGTAACCAGATGAAATATCGAAAACACATACGCTCCCGCTCCCGCAGCCATCAGCATGTAACCCAGCTGACTGACGGTCGAGTAAGCAAGCACCTTCTTTATGTCGTTCTGGGTGATAGCTATAGTGGCGGCGAAAAACGCTGTGAACGCTGCCACGATCAAGATAACGCTTGAAGCCACGGGACTCAGGTCAAAAAGCGCCGAGCAGCGGCTCACCATGTAAACCCCGGCGGTAACCATGGTAGCGGCGTGAATAAGGGCGCTCACTGCAGTCGGACCCGCCATCGCGTCCGGAAGCCAGATGTGAAGGGGAAACTGCGCCGATTTCCCGACGGCGCCCACAAAGAGAAGAAGCGCCATCGCGGTTATAAGCGACTGTGAAATCCCGGAAACGAAAGTCGGGTCACCAAGCTGAGAAAAAACATCCTGGTAGTTAAGCGAACCGAACACTGTAAAAATAAGAAGGATGCCGAGAATAAATCCGAAGTCCCCTATCCTGTTGACCACAAAAGCCTTTCTTCCCGCGTACACCCTAAACGAGTCTTCGTACCAGAATCCTATAAGCAGATAGGAGGCAAGACCCACTCCCTCCCATCCAATAAACATCATTGGGAAGTTGTTGCCGAGGACCAGAACGAGCATGAAGAAAACGAAAATGTTAAGGTAAGTGAAATAACGCGCGTAACAGCGATCGTGGTGCATGTAGCCGATCGAGTAAACATGGATTAAAAATCCGACCCACGTCACCACAAGGGCCATTACGGCGGATAGAGAATCAAACAAAAACTCGAAACTTACGTTAAGAGTGCCCGAGAGAATCCAGGTGAAAAGCTCAGCCGTAATCGGCTCGGCTCCGGCTGGGCTCTGAGAAAGGAGGTCAAGGAAAAGACGCGTGGATAAAAGAGCGGAAACCAAAACTGCCGCGCATGCCACCGTCCCCACAATCCTGTCACTTGTGTGTCTTGCGGTTCCGGTAAGCTTTCCGCAAAGACCGGTGGCGAAGAAAAGCCCGTTGAAAATCGCCCCCGCAAGCGGCGCAAGAACTATTAAAGCCAGCACTCAGGCAAACCTCCGAAAATAAATTAACCCCTAAGCAGTTTCAGCAGATCGATGTCAAGACTCTCTTTCTGCCTGTAAATCGAAACGACAAACGCGAGGCCGACCGCGACCTCAGCAGCAGCCACCGTCACCGACATCAGAACGAACACGTGTCCCGTGGCGCCTTCATGCAGCCTTGAGAAAACGACGAAAAGCAGATTGCAGGAATTCAGCATCAGCTCAAGGCACATAAGCACAACCAGTATGTTTTTTCTGGTAATTACCCCGTAAACCCCCGTCGCGAAGAGAATGGAAGCCAGAACTACGTAATGAGTAACCGTGATTTCCATCTTATGATTCCTTCCCCTTGGCTATGACCAGAACACCCACCATGGCTATAACCACAAGAACCGAGGTAAGTTCAAACGCAAGCAGGTAGTCACTGAAAAGAGACCTTCCCACCTCAGCCACGGTACCAAAATTCTCAGGATCCCTGAGTTCCGAAAAAGCTACCGGAGAAGACGAAAAAAGCTTCGAGGCGAAAAATCCGACGACGACAAGAAAAAGGAAAAGAAACGCCATCCTCTTCGGTATGTTCATACTGTCAAACCGCAGATCGCTATCCCTTATGTTAAGAAACATGACTGTAAAGAGAAACAGCACCATTATCGCTCCAGCGTAAATCAGTATCTGTATCGCTGCGATGAAATGGGCGTGGAGAAGAACGAAAAGCACAGCGGTTGAAAAAAGGGTAAGAACAAGCGAAATAGCGCTTGAGACAGGGCTTTTATGGCTGACGACCATAATGGCCCCTAGGACGGCAAGCGTAGAAAAAATATAAAAAAGGACAGTATGAGACAATGGGGTTTTCCGGAAAAAGGTTTGGCAATGAATTATAGTTACAATGTGGGCAGAGTCAAACCGTGCGAGGAGTCCTATCTGCTTCTGGAAACCCCCATCCTCGGGCAGTAACCACTTACAGGACAACGGCTGCAAAAAGGAGACAGGGGCCTGCAGATCTGCTGCCCCAGAGCCACCAGAAGAGAGTTATACTCTATCCAGTATCTGCGCGGCAGTTTTTCCCGAAGAGCCATCTCGGTTTCGTAAGGGTTTTTGGTGTTCACGTAACCCCATCTGTTCGAGATCCTGTGCACGTGAATATCAACGCAGATGGCGGGTTTTTCGTATCCAAGAGAAAGAACCAGGTTAGCCGTTTTTCTCCCGACACCGCGAAATTTTAAAAGCTCGTCGATACTGTCCGGAACCCGGCCGTCATGTTCGTCTATCAGTTTCTCACATATCCCAATAATGTTTTGCGCCTTTACCCTGTAAAAACCGACGGGATATATAAGTTCCCTTACCTTTTTTTCCCCAAGCTCAAGCATGGCGTGCGGAGTGGAAGCCTCGCGAAAAAGCCTCGCTGAGGCCTCAGCTGTGGTCTCATCCTTGGTTCTCAGGCTAAGCACGGTGGAGATAAGAACCCTGAAAGGGCTTTTTGAGGAAACGGCCGTAAGCGTAACCACCGGAACGTTCCATCCGGCAGCTTCCTTTCTCAGTATTCCCAGAATCCTTCCGATGTTTTTCCTTTTAAGTTTTGCGGTCATATCACTCGGGGGCGGACCCTTACTGGATTCGGGAATCTTCGGTGCCGCCGGCGCACTTGGTTGCTATATCCTCCCATTTCTGAAAAAACACCTTAAGAGCAAGCTCCGCTTCTCTGAAGTCCGACAAGGAGATAAACTTCAGAATTCTCGTGACTTCCGTTACGCTGTTTTCATTTTTCAAGGTGTAGGGATGTATGTAATTGCAGATGTCGCCGTAGCTAAGCACCAGATAGCTTTGCGCGTCAAACTGCACAAGCCATTTTCTAAGGTCTTCAAGACTTCGGTCAAGATTGCGGAGAAAAATTTCAAGAGGGTTTACGGATTCTCCAGACATCGTTTCCCCGATTCTTTCCCGGGAGGAAGTCAGTCTTTTTTTCGATTGCTCAAGTGTCGAATTGTAATGGATCGAGTTAAAGCCCCAGTGTGTATAGAAATTCTTCCTTCCCTCCTCGGAAAAAAGGAGGAACCACTCAAGCGGAATAACGTTTTCGGACGAAAAGCAGTTGAGGGAATTCGAAGTTGGCGCAACGAAATAGTTGCCACTTTCATCCCTCATGAAAAGACAGTCGGGCAGGTCTTCATGGGGCAGGTTAAGATGGTCAGACAGCGCCTGGCGAAACGCGCTGTACTCATTGCCGAACCATATTCCGAAAGGAGAAGTGGGACCACCCCAGTAAAGCTCATAAAACTTAAGATATTTGCTCCAGTATTCAGATTTCTCTCTGAAAGAATCTAAAGGTTCGTACACTATGAGAGTACTGGAAGGCATCGCTTCGTATTAGTTTACGGAAAAATCAATCCAGGCACAAAAAAAAGGGGGGAAGGATAACCGTTTCCGGCTTCCCTCCCCCCTTCAACTATCACAAGCTTTACGTCTACTGACGCAAGCTCATCTTTGTCATTAGCCCTGGCTATACTGCGGCAGCAGGAACCTGTGACGCATCGTGTACACAAACGGTGTGGAGTAGACTACATGACTAAAGTCCTCAGTCGTCCTCTCTACCGTCCTTGTCCAGATCGTCTCCGCCGGCGGTATGATCAGGTTGAACGTGAAGCTTATCAACCCTACTACCTCCATTGCTGGTATCTGTCCACCCATATAGTCAAACGGTGTGCCTGACATGAACCACGAACGTACATCCTCTGTTACTGCGGTCCTTACACTATCAGGATTCAGCTGGAACCTGTGCCCAGTCCCAAATCCCGGAGGAAGATCCGAAGGAAGATACGTTACTTCATGGATACTGGTCGTTACATCCGGCCTCGTTATTATCCTGTAGTTCATACGTCCCCAATCGGTCTTGCCGTAAAATGTCGGCCTCGCCGATAGCGGCCTGTCAGAATAACGCCCATTCGCTGTGTGCAGTATATAACCTCTGCGCTCCATCAGATGATTGAAGTAGTTGTTGTTGGTACCATGCTCATACCCGGCGATGTAAGCAGCCTTCTTCGGAAATCCGAAGGGCTCTTTACCCGCGAATATCGGTGAGTCGTTTGACAGATACATGTACGGATAATATCCCGCCCTGTATATATGACCACTCCCGTCATCCACTGTTGCCGAGAACGTTACGCCCATCTCCATGTATGGACCTAACATCGTGTTCTTGTGTATTACGTACCAAAACTCTATTACATCATCCTGAACCTCGATCGGCTCCGGTACCACCGCTTTCATAGCATTGATGTCTGCCCTTATCACATAGGCCATCCACCTGCTGTCTGTATACGTCAGCGGTATGATATCGTAGTCGAACACCGGGTCCGCTACGCCCTGACTGATGATATGGATCCTGTCCCTGTCCAATGGTAATGGTGGAACTTCTCCCTCATCCAACCAAGGATAACTGTACTCATTTGCTTGTAATCCCATTATGGTTTTACCTCCTTAACTTTCTTTACCTTATGAACCCTGACTGATCGGGAACTGCTGCCTCAATCCATACTTGTATGGTGTGGCATAACCCCTGTAACTCGCTGGCCTCTCGTACGTCTCCGTCCAGAGTACCACCGCCGGCGGTATTACAAGATCAAATACAAACGATATCATTCCCGTTATCTCCTGAATCTTCAGCTCCGCTCCCATGTTGTCAAACGGTGTCGCCTGCATAAACCAGTTTATCGCGTCTCCACTTGCCGTCCTGGTGTGCTCAGGCTTGATCTTGAACCTGTGCCCCTGGATCATTGCGTCAAACGGAGGCGGCAACGCCGATGGCAGATATGTTAACTGCCACTCCGAACTCGATACGTCCGGCCGCGTTATTACCTTCATGTTGAACTTGCCCCAGTCCGTCTTGCCATAGAAATACGGAGGTGTTACCTGCTTGTCGTCGAACTGCCCTGTTGCACTATGCATCAGGTAACCGTTACGACTCATCGCATACCCAAAAAAGTCTGTGCCTTTCTCTCCACCGTGTACCGTACATCTGATGTACGACATCTTCTTTGGAAATCCAAGTACTCGACCCGCATCCACCGGCGCGTCTCCCGTAAGATACATATACGGATAGTATCCCGCTTTCCATACATTGCCCTCTGGGTCACTGTACGTTGCCGAGATCGTTACGCCAAACTCAAGATATGGACCTAACATCGTGTTCTTATGCTCCACATACCAAAACTCTACAAGATCTGCATTCTCTCCGTCCCACACCTGCAACGGGGGATTCGGGCACAGACGTGTCCTCGTCGCCTCATCGCATCTTACTATGAATGCTGACCACCTGCTGTCCGTATACGTCAGCGGCAGCACGTCTATGTCCCATAGCGGATCCGCCGGATTCGCTATGATCCATGACTTGATATCCCGCTCTATCGGAGGGGGCGGGACCTCTTTCGTCAACTCCCAGTACTTTGTTGGGACGTTTAAATGACTATGGCTCATATTTAAGCCTCCTTAATTAAGATTAGGGCCAAAACTCCTAAACACTCTCCATACCTCACACTCCTCATAGCCCCCTTGTTGATAAAGTGCTTACAGCCTTGCTTGGATGCGAACTAGACGCAACCTCACCCAATCCTCATTAAACCAAACACAACCCCCCTTTGTCAAGTACTTTTTTGCTACCTAAACCAGTGTTTCCGGTTCTTAGCGGTAACAACCCGTAAATTCATGGATTTTTCAAGATGTTTTCAACTGGAATCAGTTGGAAAAACGGTTTAAAAGAACCAGGAAGGATGCTCTTTCAGTCCTTTTATTATCCTGATCCGAAGCTCATTTTCGTCTGGAATATTTTTTCTGTCAAAATTTACGTTCTTGAGACAGTCGAGCATCGCTCGCATAATGCTGTTTTTTGTTATTCTCTCTTTTTTGTTCTCCTTGGAACGGTTCTTCATTATCTCTCTTTCAAGGTTGTGAAGAAATTCAAAGTCTTCATTGCTTATTCGTAACGTAAGTACTTCAAATGTCTTGTATTTTGGTTGCGTCTTGGGTTGCGAACCCAGAGTCGTACCCACAATACCATCCTTGTCGGTTCTTTCCTCAGGTGGCCTTATCCAGATATTCGGGTTTACCCCACCACTCGTTTTCTCATTCGCCATAGCGCTTCTCCTATGCAAAAGCAATTTTACAGGATGATTATACCATAAAAAACTGTAAGTTAAGAACTTCGTTATTTAATTTTACCGAGAATTTAACAAGAAAGAACCGCTCTTCAGATCTAGCTGATCGCCACTTTTTACCAACCTTATAAAGCCGGATTAAGACCGGCATGGGTTTCTTGGAAAAGCTTGTCCCTAGGGATCAATCAAGTCACAGAGACATAAGATAACCAACTAGGTTTTAAGACAAAAAGGCAGTTCAGCAAACGTCAATGGGCACAGACTATGGCGAAAAGGGCAGGAATCGGGTCAACTTATGATGATGAGAAGTTAGTTACTTCATAAGTTAAATGCCGCATACCGAAATCCTACTCAATAAAAATTATGCTTGACATTGAAGATACATCTGTGATACAAGCTTAATGAGCCCCGATGTGTGGGCTAGGAACGTTTATGATTTCATAAGGAGGTATGGTTAATATGGTCCCAATAGAAGCTTTGTTAGGTTACGTGTTACTGCTCGTAGGATTTGTATTCTTTGCAAACGGTATGACTCTTCTGGGTAAAACCGGTGCTAAGGAAGTGGGTGTTCTTAATCTGGGTGTCGGCGTGCTTATAGCAATTGCCGCTTGGAAGCTGCACACTCTTGGTCTTACGGCAGCGACCGCGCTTGTGTCGGTATTTGCTTTGATATATCTGCTAGTCTACGCGGTATTCGTACACGGACATGACGCGAAGGGGCTTGGAGTATTCTGTCTTTTCGCAACGGTAGTGTTTGTATGGTACGGAGCTCATTTCCAGTCACTTGGGCTAGCGTACTTTGCGTACTTCTGCTGGGCATGGGCTTTGCTGGTGCTTCTTTGCTTCTTTGCGTTCTCGCAGGGCAAGGATCTGAGTAAGCCGATAGCCTATCTGTTCATAGTAGAGTCGATAGTAACTCTGTTGATCCCGGGAATGCTTCTGCTTACAGAAAAGTGGAATCCTCTCGGTGGAGTACCAGGCTAAGATTTTTGTTGCTTAGCTGACTTATAACGGGCAGGGAAGAATCATAATGAATTCTCCCTGTCCGTTGTTTTTTGTTTTTCTTCCAAATAACCCTAGTTCTTTTTTTTGCGTCTAAACGCAAAGCTAATGCGTATTCTCGCAACATCTAAGGCAAGATAACCGCCCCTGTTTCCCTCTTTATTTTGTATCGGCCGTCCCGCGAAAAAGCAGTTTGATATAATATTCGATATGATTGATAATACAGTTTCCGGGACGGTGATCTTATTTGTCTGAAAAATTTCCAAGCTTTCTCAGAAACGGGTACTTAGCCCTTGCCTTGGGAATTGTTATTGCCCTTTCTTTTTTTCTTGTCGCCGAGCCGGTCAGTCTTGATCGCAAATACAACAGTCAGAGCATAAAAATTGCCGAAGAGGCCCTTAAGCACGTAAACAAATTTTATCTGGACAAAAACAAGATTGATTATGCGGAAATGCTTGAAAAAGGGGTCTCCAGCCTTGAAACCTTTCTTGACGACGTGCTGGTGGAATTTCCACAAGACCGGGACGGAAGCTTCACCGTTCAGGTAAAGGAAAAAACAAAGAGATTCAAAGAAAAAGAGTTGCCGTCCTCAAACGACGTTGCAAGCACTCTGGGCCAGGTTGTGTCTTTTGTCCTTTCTAACACAGGGGCCGAAGAGCGTGCTGTCAAGAACATAGAATATTCCATATCGGACAGCATGCTGAAGGTCCTCGACCCCCACTCCGCGATGATTCCACCGGATGTCTACAAGGAGTTTCTCATAGACACCGAGGGAAGTTTCGGTGGGCTTGGGATAGTGGTCGGCATAAGAGACGGTCAGTTGACCGTAATCTCCCCCATAGAGGGTACTCCCGCTTACAGATCAGGGATAAAAACCAAAGACCGGATCGTGCAGATAGAAAACGAGTCGACCATAAGCATGCCGCTTCTCGAAGCCGTCGGGAAACTCAGGGGGAAGAAAGGAACTAAAGTGAATCTTCTTATATCCAGGAAGAACTTTGCCAGACCGCGGAAATTTTCAATAGTGAGGGATACCATAAAGATAGAAAGTGTTGAAGGGTTTGATCTTGCAAACAACATTCTTTACCTGAGAATAAGAAATTTCCAGAAAAACACATCCTCCGACCTAAAAAAAGAGATAAGAAGCCGCTCTTATGCAATCAAAGGAATAATCCTTGATCTCAGAGGAAACCCCGGGGGTCTTCTCTCAGAAGCGGAGAAAGTAGCCGATCTCTTCCTTTCCTCGGGAACGATAATGACGACAAAAGCAAGGGACTATTCGAAAACCTACAGGGCGACGGCAAAACAACCTGAGTACAGAGGAAAAGCAATAGTGCTTGCAAATCAGGGAAGTGCGAGTGCGTCAGAAATAGTGGCAGGAGCGCTGAAAAACAACAAAAGAGCACTTGTGATAGGAAAAAGATCCTTCGGCAAGGGATCGGTCCAGAAGGTCTTTGAGTTTGAAGACGGCGGGGCATTGAAACTCACCATAGCGAAATATCTGACCCCGGGCGATATATCCATACAGGACAGCGGCATAACTCCTGACATTCTTCTTCAGGGATCCGTGATAACCGGAGAAAAAGTCGTCTACAACCCTCTGCCCGAAAAAAGAGAGAACTCAGAGGAAGGACAACTGGCAACCCCTGAACTCACGATCAAGTATATTGACAAAAGCTTGGCGCCGCAGGAAGAAGACGATGATGAAACCCAGCCGGATGAATCGCTTACAAAAGCGCAGAAACTTGAAAAGCTGGGAAATGATTTTTACGTGAAACTCTCAAGCAAACTTCTTCTAGCAAAGACCCCGGAACAGATACATGCCACAGCCGCCGATTTCTCCAACGCCCAGCTTGAAGAAATCAGAACCCAGATCGAAGAGACTGGAATCGACTGGTCAGCCGGTGAAACGAAAAAACCCGCCGTATCGGTTGAAACGGTTCCATCGAAGACCGTTTTCCGGGCCGGTGAAGAAAGTTCTCTCGAGATAAAGGTGACAAACTCCGGCCCCGACCCGATATACAGGCTCAGTGCCGTTACTGACTGTGAAAACCGCGTTTACAGCGATGGAGAACTTCTGTTCGGAAAACTGCTCCCCGGTCAGAGCAAGACCTCGAAAGTCAAATTTTCCGTACCCAGGTGGATGACTACCAGAGAGGACAATCTCAAACTTGCTTTCACAAGTTCGGGGAACAAAACCTTTACGGAGAAAAATCTGCTCGTAAAAACCGTGGCGGACAAGCGCCCCGTCTACTCCCATAACCACGAAATAGTGGATAATGGAAAATTTGAGAGCAGAGGCAACGGAAACGGTCGCACGGAGCTCGAAGAAACGGTAGTACTCAACGTAAGACTGAAAAACATCGGGGATGGAGTATCGGAAAAGACGGTCGCGACTCTAAAGAATCTTTCGGGCGACAACGTCTTTCTTGAAAAAGGAAGAGTTGAGATTGAAAATTTCCGTCCAGGGGAAATCCGCTACGCACCGTTTCGTTTCAGGCAGAATGGCGAAGGCGGTGAAACGAAATTTGAGCTTTTTGTAATGGATGAAGACTTCCGGGAAATAGAAGCACAGAAAATAACCCTGCCGGTCTTCGAACAGGAAAGACCGTTCTCTCCGGCTTCGGCAAAGAAAACCGCTGTGTTCAAAGACACAAGCTCCATACTTGGTGGGACTTTCCCCGGAGCCTCCGTAACGGCTCTTGCAAAGAAAAATTCCATGGTAAAAGTTCTCGGCACATCTGGGCAATGGATCCGTGTTGAGGGAAAAAACTCAGTGGCGGGCTGGATTGAGGGGGGAACCGTCAGGGTTAATCGTGCCGGCTACGACAATTCGTCCGGAGCGTCGGAAAAAAACGGAACAGACAGCACCGCACAGGAGATCTCACTTCTTGAAGAAACATTCGAAAAACCTCCTTCGATCCTGATTTCGGATTTCCCGACGTCCACAGAAGCTTCCAAGATAACAGTAGAGGGGTCGGTTAAGGACACCGACCGCATAGAGAGCGTGTCGGTGTGGAAAAAAAACGACAAGATAAAGCTTTTTACACCGGGGAGAAACAATGTTCCCCTGCTTTTCCCCTTAGCTCTTGAGGAAGGAATGAATCTTTTCACCATAGTGGCCAAAGATGAAAAAGGAATGACGTCGAAAAAAACCCTGGCCATAAGAAAAGATCTTTCCTGAGCTTCGGACATATAGCGAGCAAGCACTGAGAACAGCGGATGAAGTCCCGGTAACGAAGTAATGCTTAAATTCCTTTCCTTTAGAATACTGACCGGAGCAGTTGTGATCCTCGCGGTCGCGAGCATAACCTTCTTTCTCCTCAGGGTGCTTCCCGGAGGTCCTTTCGACACGGAGAAAAGCATCCCCCCGCACATACTCGAGAATATCGAGAAGAAATATCACATGGACAAGCCGCTGCACAAACAATACCTCATCTACATGGGAAACTTGGCTCGCGGGGACTTCGGACCTTCCTACAAATACAACGACAGAGCAGTTACTGACATAATCAAAAAAACCCTGCCGGTTTCAATGGGGCTCGGTTTCGTTTCCCTGCTGTTCGCGTTTTTCATGGGGACTGCGGTCGGTATGATCTCCTCGCTGTTCCCAAGAAGCATCCACGACATCGCTTCCGTGCTGATCTCCACTTCCCTGGTATCGGTTCCAAGCTTCGTCGTGGGAGCGGCGCTCATATATTTTTTCTCTGTTAAATGGGGAGTTCTGCCAGCGGCCCTCTGGGGAGAACCCAAACACATAGTTCTTCCCGCGTTGACCCTGAGCTTAGCTCCGTTCGCTTATATATCAAGGCTTGTCCGCTCCAATATGCTTGACGTGTCGGGACAGTTTTTCGTAAGAACCGCCAGAGCAAAGGGGCTTGGAAGAACAAAGATATTCACAAAGCACATACTGAGAAACGCCCTGATACCGGTCGTAACTGTTCTCGGCCCCCTGACTGCCTATCTGGTAACGGGATCGTTTGTCGTCGAGCATATATTCGCGATACCGGGAATGGGAAGGTTTTTCGTCTTCGCCGTGGCGAACAGGGATTACTCCGTTGTGCTCGGAATAACCATCATCTACGCGCTTCTGCTCGTAATAGCGAATCTCATTGTCGACCTTCTCTACGCCATTCTTGATCCGAGGATAGAGCTTAAGAAACAGGAACCGGTCGCCTGATCAAACGCAGACAAAAATGAAAAACGTAAAGATAATTGTCGAGTATGACGGCACGGATTACCACGGCTGGCAATGCCAGGCAAATCTTCCCACCGTACAGAAGACTATAGAAGACGCCATCCGCCAAATCACCAAAGAGAATGTGAAAATAGCAGGTTCGGGCAGAACGGACGCGGGCGTGCACGCCATGGGCCAGGTGGCCAGTTTCTTTACCAAAACGCAAATGGATACCGAGACCCTGAGAAAAGCGCTAAATTCCACCCTTCCCCGAGACATATCCATCATCAAAGCCCGAGAGGTCCCCGAGGGTTTTCATGCACAGTTCAGCTCCCGGAGCAAGGTATACGAATACAGGATTTTCAACAGGCCACACCCCCCTGCCCTGCAGAGAAACAGGGTATGGCATATCCCGGGGAAGCTTGATACGGGGAAAATGAAAGAAGCCGCCGCCTATCTTGAGGGAACACATGATTTTTCCGTTTTCGCCACGGCCGATATAACGGTGAAAAGCACAGTGCGCACCGTAAAACGGGTTCACATCAAAAAAACCCGCGAAGGAATAATCCTGCTTGAAATAGAGGCGGAAGGGTTTTTGAAAAGAATGGTGAGAATGATAACCGGGACCTTAGTGGAAACGGGAAAGGGAAAACTCACCCCGGAGGGATTCGGGCAAATACTAGCCGAAGGACGGAAAACGAAAAATGTTTTCACCGCTCCTCCCCAGGGACTTTTCCTTAAAAAAGTCATCTACTGAACCCCAAAACACGCAAAGACCGATACTCTTATACAAGATTCCCGTATATAATTAGAGGCATTTAAACGAGGTGCTCGATGAAATTTCTCAGATTCAAAAACGCAGAAGAAAAACCGGTATTCGGGAAATATCTCGACGGATCGGTTTTTGAGATAAAAGGGGATATCTTCGGAAAATACTCGGTAACGGACACAAGACACGATTACGCGAACATAGCACCGCTTGCTCCATGCCTCCCGACAAAAATCATAGCCGTCGGACTCAATTACGAGGACCACGCCAGGGAAATGAAAAGAACTCCCCCCGAAGACCCCATGCTGTTTATGAAACCCTCAACAGCGGTCATCGCACACCAAGAAGAAATAAAATATCCAGCGCACATGTCGAGCAGAGTCGATTACGAAGGAGAGCTCGGGGTCGTAATGGGAAAGAAGGCCCACATGGTGGAGAGGGAGCAGGCCCTTGAATATGTTTTCGGATATACCTGCATAAACGACGTGACCGCAAGAGACCTTCAGGCAAAGGACATACAGTTCACAAGGGGCAAGGGGTTTGACACGTTCGCCCCGATCGGACCTTTCATAGAAACGGAGGGCGACCCCGCGGACCTTCGCATAAAAACTTTTCTAAACGGCGAAATAAAACAGAACTCAAGCACGAAAAACCTGATTTTCAGCGTTCCGGAGCTTGTAAGCTTCATATCAAAGGTTATGACGCTTCTCCCCGGAGACATAATAGCGACCGGAACTCCTTCCGGGATAAGCCCCATGAGTCCGGGGGACCTAGTGGAAGTGGAGATCGAAGGGATTGGAAAGCTCGTAAACCGCGTGGCCCGGTAGAGGGTACAGGTTCCCATGCGCTTGCGACGCAGCAACGGGGCTTCGGAATTAAGAATCATTCAGGTAGGTTAATGCCCTGAAAAAATCAGAAAAACAGAGGAAAACTGAAATTGCCTAAAGTACTAGTAATCCCGGGAGACGGGATAGGAATTGAAGTAACCGAGGTCAGCGTATCCATACTCAAGACCGTGGGAGAGAGAACCGGGGTCGAGTTCACCCTTGAGAGTGACCTTCTCGGCGGATGCGCAATAGACGCGCACGGGGTTCCCGTAACCGAAGAAACAATAGAAAAAGCAAAGCAAAGCGACGCGGTACTCCTAGGGGCCGTAGGCGGCCCGAAATGGGAAAATATCGAGCATCATCTGAAACCCGAAAGAGGGCTTCTCGAACTCAGAAAGCAGCTAGACACCTTCGCAAACCTGAGGCCCGCGATCGTCTATACTGCCCTTGCCAACGCATCCACGCTTAAAAGGGAAGTAGTGGAAGGGGTCGACATAATGGTTGTGAGGGAACTTACAAGCGGAATATATTTCGGACATCCGAGAGGAAGCGAACAGCTCGGCGAACGAGAGCAAAGGGCGTTTAATACTCTGCATTACACCACTTCCGAGATAGAGAGGGTAGCGAAGATGGCGTTTGAAATCGCCAGAAAAAGAAAAAACAAGGTCACCTCGATAGACAAATCAAACGTACTTGAATCAATGGTGCTTTGGAGAAACACGGTCACGGAGCTTCACGACCGTCAGTTCTCCGACGTGACGCTTGAGCATCTGTATGTGGACAACGCCGCGATGCAGCTTATAAGAAGGCCCGCCGACTTCGACGTGATGCTGGCAGGAAATATGTTCGGCGACATAATAAGCGACGAGGCCGCCCAGCTCACAGGCTCCCTCGGCATGCTGCCCTCGGCAAGCGTCGGTAACGAAGGAGCTATATACGAGCCGGTTCACGGAAGCGCCCCGGATATCGCCGGGAAAGGTATAGCGAATCCCATAGCCTCAGTTCTCTCGATGGCCATGATGCTGCGTTATTCCTTTGATATGGACGGAGCCGCCGTGCAGGTTGAACAAGCGGTAAGAAAGGTTCTTGACAACGGCTACCGCACATCCGACATATACGAGGAAGGAAAAACAAGGGTAGCCACAGAGGAGATGGGATCTCTCATACTCGGCGAACTGTGAGAAGAAATGATTCCAGTCCCAGAGAGTGAACGGTAAGAACCCAACAATTGAACTTTCATCCCACCTGAAGAACCCCCTGGTGGAAAAATTCTTTGCGTACCCGCCTGAAAAACCGACGGACCTTGCCGGTCTTTACGGAAATTCACCCTATTTTCTTCTGGCGCTTCTCTCCGAAGTGCCCGGCAAAAGGGTGCTGCACGTCTGCGAGCAAAGAGAGCAGTGCGCTGCGGCGGCGCGGAGCATCTCTTCTTTGAAGGGAATGGAAATCCCTGTTCTTCTCTCAAGAGGGATGGAAAAAAACCGCTCCCTTTTCGAAAAAAAGGAAATCACCGAACCCGAGAGGCTCCACTCTCTTTTCACATGGAAGCAAACGGGAGTGCTCTGCGCAGACGCGGCATCCCTCGCCGAGATACTGGCTCCGCCCCGCGCCTTCGAAGCCGAAAGCTTCACCTTAGAGAAAGGAATGCGGCTCGAGCGGGAAGAGCTTACGGAAAGATTATTGGGAATCGGTTACAGCGAAGCGGATTTCACTGAAAAAAGAGGAGAAATGAGCATCCGGGGCTCCATAGTGGATCTGTTCTCGCCAGGCTCTCGGAATCCTCTGAGAGTGGAGTTTTTCGCAGACCGGGTGAATTCACTTAGGGAGTTTTTTCCTTCAACCCAGAAATCCATCGGAAAAACGCAAAAAGCCGTGGTCAATCCGGCTTCCTTCACCATTTACCACCAAAGAGACAAAAACGCTCTGGTCGAACAGATACTCACCGGAGCTGACAAGAAGGGACTTACGTCAAGCGAGGTGGAACCTCTGGTCGAAGCGTTTGAAAACGGCTCGTATTTCAGGGGAATCGAATGGTTCACGCCCTTTTTCTGGGACTCGCGGCAATGCGTGCTCGATTACCCGCAGGAAGATCTCATCTTAAGCCTTCCCCGCGGGTTCGACGAGAATACGTTGCTGTTAAAACTTGAGGAAAAATTCGAAGCCAGAAGAAAATCACTGGGGAAACTCGAAAAATCACTGCCTTCGTTTAAAAGACTTTATCTCAGGGAAAAAGAACTTACTGGAAGACTCAGGCAATCAAGGCTCGTATACCTGGACACGATTGGGATAGGCACCGAAGAAGAAAACAGCCTTAAATTCAGCACCGAAGAAATATCGTTTTCAAAACCTTCGCTCAAGGTCTTTATCGACAAAGCGGAGAAACTCATCGAAGACAGTTACGGGGTATTCGTATTTTTCACTTCGCAGGCCGAGAGGGAGAAATTCCTCAAGTTAACGCAGAACCGCCCGGACAAGGGGATGGTACATGTAATCGGAGAGCTTTTCGAAAGCACCGTTCTTCACGATTTCAAAATCGCCCTTTTCACGGAAAAAACCCTGCTTGAGAAAACGCAAAGCCGAGGCGTCCCTTTTGGAGGAAGCGATATCCCCTCTGCGTTTCTTACCTCGTTCAGCCAGCTAAAATCCGGAGAATACATAGTTCACAAAGAGTTCGGAATAGGGATTTTCAGGGGGCTTAAAAGACTTTCTTTTGAGAACCGCCAAGGTGATTTTATCGAGTGCGAATACAAGGGCGGGGACAAAATATTTGTCCCGGTGGAAAAATCCAGACTGGTTCAGAAATACATGGGAGACGGACGGGAACCGAAGATTGAAAAACTGGGAAGCGCGAACTGGAAAAAAACTGTCGGCAGGGTTAAAAGGGCCGTAGAGGAAGTCGCGACCGAGCTTGTTGAGCTCTGCGCGGAAAGGAAAATTGAAAAAGGTTTTCGGTTCTCCCCAAGGGATCAGATGTTCAATGAATTCGAGATGGGGTTTCCCTGGAGCGAGACCCCGGATCAGTCGGCTGCGATAGAGGACGTAATGTCCGATATGGAATCCGAAAAAGCCATGGACAGGCTTATCTGTGGAGACGTCGGGTTCGGAAAGACCGAGGTGGCCCTGCGTGCCGCTTTTAAAGCATGCCTTGATGGAAAACAGGTCATGGTGATCACCCCCACCACTCTTCTCGCCAGCCAGCACTACCGAACCGCGACCTCGAGGTTCGCAGACTACCCAGTAAGAATCGAGATGCTGTCGCGATTCACAGCGGCCAAGAAAGAAAAAGAGATTTTAGAGAGGCTCGGAGACGGGTCCCTTGACCTCATAATCGGAACGCACAAGCTTCTCGGGAAAAAAATAAAGCTGAAAAACCTGGGGCTCGCTGTCATAGACGAAGAACAAAAATTCGGTGTGAACCACAAAAAATCCATAAGATCGATGAAAAACGCCCTTGACGTGCTCACGCTTTCCGCAACTCCCATCCCGAGAACTCTGCAGCTTTCCCTAGCCGACGTAAGAGATATAAGCGTAATAAACACCCCTCCCGAGGGTCGCCAGCCGGTGGAGGTGTATATTCAGCAGTTCAACACCGGGGTTATAAAAAAAGCCATTGAGAAAGAGATCGAAAGGAACGGCACGGTCTTTTTCATACACAACAGGATAGAAGACATATTCGAGAAGGCGAACCTTCTGCAGGAACTCATGCCGGAACTGTCAATAGGGATAACGCACGGACGCATGAACGAAACTCGGCTCTCAAGAACCATAGAACAGTTTGCCAACGGGGAAATAGATCTGCTAGTGACGACGGCGATAGTGGAATCCGGACTCGATATACCGAAAGCCAACACGATGATAGTAAACAACGCGCATGCGATGGGGCTCGCGGACCTTTACCAGCTAAAAGGCAGGGTCGGAAGATCAGACAAAAAAGCGTATGCCTATTTCCTCATACCGTCTGTGCACTCCCTCACGGAAGAAGCCAGAAAAAGGCTTGAAGTTCTATCCCGCCTCACCGATCTTGGAAGCGGCTTCAAACTCGCCACTGCTGACCTTCAGATAAGGGGAGCCGGTACTCTCTTCGGAGAAAAGCAGTCAGGACATATAGCTGACATCGGTCTTGAGTTTTATCTCGAACTGCTAAGAGACACGATCGAGAGCAAAAGAAGCGGCGAGGGTCGCGTTCGTGAAATCAGGCCGGAAATAAAAACAAAGGACGACGCGTTTATTCCCGAGCACTACATCCAAAGCGGCTCCGAGAGGCTTTTTTACTACAAAAAAATATCATCGGAAAGGAACCGCAAGGGATTAAGAGAAATTGCCGAGGAGATCGAAGACAGGTTCGGGGCTATGCCCGATCCGCTGAAACAGCTGATTCTCATCGCGGAGCTCAGAATTGCGCTCGGGGAAAAGCTAATAAAAAAAGCCGAGATAGGAGAAACCACTGCGACCCTTAGCCTTGTGGACGTGAAAAACCTTGGCCGGGAAAAGAAACTCAGTATTCCCCTCCCGCCCAAGCGCAGATACGAAACGCTCATAAGCGCTGTGGAAGAGGTGGAAAGACCGGCCCAAACCCATGTATAGTATAGTCCGCGGGGTTGAGGCAGGAGAGAAAAAACGGTTTGCAAGGAGATTTAAGATGAAAAAACCATGGTGGCTTACGGTCTTGGCGCTTTTCGCGGTTTTTACACTGATGCCCGCCCACGCGGCACAAGCGGCAACAGCGGAAAAAGTGGTGGCCGTGGTAAACAACAGAATAATAACGCTTAGCGAACTGCATCAGGAGATAAAGGATGTAAGAACGAATCCAGAGGCGGAAATCAACAGCCGCGAAGTGCTTGACACTATGATAGATCGTATCCTGCTCGATCAGCAGGCGGCAGCAAGGAAGATATCGGTAAGCGACGAAGAGGTAAAGGCGATAGTAAAAAGCCAGCAGGAAGCGATGGGGCTCGATGAAGAAGCCATAGCCAAGGAGCTTAAAAAACAGAACATGCCGGAGAAACTTTTCCACCGCCAGTGGAAATACCAGATACTCTCAAGAAGGCTTCTTGACTCGGTCACGCAGGGAAGCATAGCGGTAACGGACGAGGAAATAGAGGAATATCACAGAAAACATTATGGAGAAGAAGACGCCAGTTACGGAAAACAGACAAAGATAGCTCACATATTGATTAGCCAGGAAACGGAGAACGCTCTCTCGAAAGCCGAAGAAGTTCTGGAACTCGCAAAATCCGGGGAATCCTTCGTGGAACTTGCCAGGAAATATTCAATGGACGAATCATCGGCGCAAAACGGCGGGCTGCTGGGGCATTTCATCAAGGGAGACCTGGTACCCGAAATTGAAAGCGCCGTGGAGCAGACCGAAGTAAACGGTATCGCAGGGCCGGTTAAAACATCCCGCGGCTACCACATAGTAAAAGTTCTTGAAAGAATCGAAGACGGGGAATCATCGGTCTCCCGGTACGGAGACCGCATAAAGCACCAGCTCTACATGGAAAAAGTCGAGCGGTTCATAACCTCCTGGCTTGAGGACATCAAGAAAAAATCTTACATAGAGATAAAAATCTGACTTCCCCGTATTCATTCATCCGTCGCGTAAGCTTCGGGGGGAAGGCACGTGCACACCAGATTCCTGTCGCCGTAGGCGTTATCTATTCTTGATACCGAAGGCCAGAACTTGTTTGTTCTAAGATGCGGAAGCGGGAAAAACGCCTGCCAGCGGGAGTATGGATGTTCCCAATCGGAAGACACAAGATCCAGGACCGTGTGGGGGGAATTTCTAAGCACATTGTCTGAAGGGTCCGCACTGCCATCGATGATATCCTGAATTTCCCCGCGGATTTTTATCATCGCATCGCAGAACCTGTCCATTTCCTCCATGGATTCGCTCTCCGTGGGTTCCACCATCAGGGTTCCCGTAACCGGCCACGACATCGTCGGCGCGTGAAACCCGTAATCCATCAGTCTTTTAGCCACATCTTCCACGGTTATTCCGGCGCTTTTCCCGAGCTCCCGAAGGTCGAGTACGAATTCATGGGCGACTCTTCCGTTTTCCCCTTCGTACAGAATGTCGTAATGCTGTTCAAGCCGGGTCTTAAGGTAATTGGCGTTTAGTATCGCGTATCGGGAGGCCTCGCTAATCCCGCCCTTTCCAAGAAGCCTTATATATCCGTAGGATATCAGCAGTATGCTCGCGCTTCCCCACGGAGCCGCGGATATGGTTCCGCAGGACTTTTCGCCCCCTACCCCTTCCACAACAGGATGTCCGGGAAGATACGCGGCAAGGTGAGACGCGACGCATATGGGACCCATTCCCGGTCCTCCGCCTCCATGGGGAATACTGAAAGTCTTGTGCAAGTTTATGTGACATACGTCAACACCGATAAGCGAAGGGAAGCAAAGACCCACCTGCGCGTTAAGATTCGCTCCGTCCATGTATACCTGCGCGCCGTTTGAGTGAATTATGTCGCATATCTCCCTTATTCCAGACTCAAAAACCCCGTGAGTCGAAGGATAGGTAATCATCAGGCATGCCACTTTCCCCTCATTTTTCCGGCAGCATTTACGAAGGTCGTCTATGTCCACGTCCCCGTTTTTCCGGCATTTTACCACCACGACATCCATCCCTGCCATCCGGGCGCTTGCCGGATTGGTTCCATGCGCGGAAGAAGGAATCAGCACCACTTGCCTTTCGTTTTCTCCTTTCTCCTTGAAGTAACTGCGTATTACCATAAGTCCTGCGTACTCTCCTTGAGCTCCAGAATTGGGCTGAAGTGAGCAGGCATGAAGCCCGGTTATTTCGCAGAGATATTTCTCGAGTTCGCCGATCACCCACGCATACCCCGCTGTCTGGTCCGGGGGAGCGAAAGGATGGATTTTCGAGAATTCCCCCCAGCTTATCGGTATCATTTCCGTCGTACCGTTTAGCTTCATCGTGCAGGAACCGAGAGGGATCATGGAATGGGCCAGGGAAAGATCCCTTCCCTCTAGGTTTTTTATGTACCTTAGCATCAGAGTTTCTGAGTGGTAGCGGCTAAACACCGGCTGGGTGAGAAAGTCCCCCTTCCTCAGAAGGTTCTCGGGCACAGACGCAGAGGCGGAAGCCCGGCCTACAGTGACAGAGACCTTCTCGCCCAGTCCCAGAGAGTCTGAAAAAAGCGAAAGTATCTGCGCAACATCTTCCTCGGTAACGGTTTCATCAAGGGATATGCAGACTTTTTCGTCCGGAAGGTATCTGAAGTTGATCCTTTCTTTAAGGGCGTTTGCGCGAAGCGTCTCGCAGGATCCTTCTCCCCAAGGCGAAAGATCCACAAGCAGGGTATCGAAAAACGCCCCGTTTAGCTGAGCTACTCCCAGTTCTTTAAAACCCAGGTCAAGCATTTTCGCGAGTGTGTTTATCCTGCCGGAAATGCGCCGCAGTCCCGCCGGACCGTGGTAAACCGCGTACATCGAGGCCATTATAGCGAGTAGAGACTGCGCAGTGCATATATTGGAAGTGGCCCTCTCTCTCCTTATGTGCTGTTCCCTGGTCTGAAGAGCCATTCGGTAGGCGGGGTTTTTATCCCTGTCAAAAGACACCCCTATTATTCTTCCGGGAACCTGTCTTCTGAACTCGTCTCTTGTAGCGAAATAGGCTGCGTGGGGACCGCC
The DNA here is from genome assembly GCA_965229995.1 of Thermodesulfobacteriota bacterium. GTDB lineage: Bacteria > Desulfobacterota_D > UBA1144 > Nemesobacterales > Nemesobacteraceae > Nemesobacter. The sequence goes on from OZ245933.1 coordinate 1,408,208, forward strand.
GTATCCGACCGGAACCCCGAATCTCTGCGAAGTTCCCACAACGGCATCGGCACCGAAACGTCCTGGAGGTGTAAGCAGCACGAGGCTCATAAGATCGGCCGCGACCGCGACCATGACACCGTGGGAGTGAGCACTTTTAACAAATTCTGAGTAATCTCTGACTTCTCCGAAGGTGTCTGGATACTGCAGAAGCGCGCCGAAGAAACTCCCGTCAAGAGAAGCCTCTTCCTCTTCTCCCTCTACGATCCTTATTCCCAGGGGCTCGGCCCGGGTCTTTAAGACATCAATGGTCTGGGGAAAACACCTTCGGGAAACGAAAAACCCGTCGGCGTCCGCCTTCTCCCGCTTTGCGCCGCTTAGCCTGTGAAACATGGCCATAGCCTCGGCAGCCGCCGTCGCTTCATCAAGCAGCGAGGCGTTTGAAAGCTCCATCCCGGTAAGTTCCGAGATCACGGTCTGGAAGTTAAGAAGGGCTTCGAGGCGTCCCTGTGATATCTCCGCCTGGTAAGGAGTATACTGAGTGTACCAGCTTGGGTTCTCAAGAATGTTCCTTGATATGACCGTCGGGGTCATGCAGTCGTAATAACCCATGCCTATGTACGACCTAAATGTCGTGTTTTCACGCGCTATACCCCTTATGTGGTCAAGATAGGAACTCTCAGTCATGGCGGCGGGAACGGCCATCTCGGTCCCCGAAAGCAGGTCAGCGGGGATGGTTTCCCGCACCAGTTCCTCAAGACTCCGCGCCCCGGTGCGCGAAAGCATGTGGCCCGTTTCCTCCGGCGTGGGGCCTATATGCCTCGCTGAGAAAAAATCCTCTTCTTCATAAATGCCGTTTTTTCTTTGCAATCAGAACTCTCCGGACATATCAGTCATCTTTCTCTTCTTCTATCAGTTCTTCGTAATCCGAAGAATCAAGAAGTTTTTCGATCTCGTTTTCGTCAAGCTCTCCGACATGGATTTTTATAATCCATCCGTCACCGTAAGGGTCGGCGTTTACAAGTTCCGGGGAGTCCACGAGAAGATCGTTTACCTCGACAATTTCCCCGGAAACCGGGGCGAAAAGTTCCGAGACCGCCTTTGTCGACTCCGCTCCGCCAAAGGAATCCCCCTGAAACAGCTCACCCCCTTCAACAGGCAATTCGACATAAACTATCTCCCCGAGGGCTTCCTGCGCGTAATCGGTTATTCCTATCACGGCCCTGTCTTGCTCAAACCTCACCCACTCGTGCTCTTCGGTATATTTCAAGTTTTTCGGTACACTCATAACCTCAAATACTCCTTATATCTTTCTGCTCTCAATCTTTATGAAGTGGAAATTCAGAAGAAACCGCCTTTCTCACATGTCCCCGGATCTCAATCCCTATTTCATCTCCGCACTCAATTTCACCCGAGGACACCGAAGCGATACCAACGCCCATATCAAGAACCGGAGACATGGTACCGCTTGTGACCTCTCCTATCTTCTTTCCATTTTTCATTACCCCGTAGCCGTGTCTGGGAACCCCCCTCTCAAGCATCTTAAAACCGATGGTTTTTCTTGCTGTTCCGTTTTCCACCTGCTCCAAAAGCGCGTCTCTTCCGATAAAATCGCCTTTGTCCATCTTCACATATCTCTCCAGGCCGGCCTCAATCGGGGTCGTTTTTTCATCCAGCTCGTTTCCATAAAGAGGGTATCCGGCTTCTATTCTAAGCGTATCGCGCGCTCCGAGACCGCAAAGAGCAATCCCGAAGTCACTCCCGCTTTCGCGAAGCCTCTCCCAAACCCAAACAGCGTCCCCCGAGGGCACGAACAACTCAAAGCCGTCTTCACCCGTGTAACCTGTTCTCGCAGCTATCACTCCGGCTGCCTCACCCCCAAGGATTCTGAAAGAAAACCTAGGGAAATCCCGCATGTTCTCCTCACCAAGCGTTTTTTCCACAACGGATACCGCATGAGGCCCCTGAACGGCTATCTGCGCGTAAGCAGGACTTGAGTCGGTCACTTCCACGTCAAGCCCCCCGCAGTTATCCCCGATCCAGCGATAGACTTTGTCAATGTTAGACGCGTTTACGCAGACAAGGAAATGTTCCGCCGAAAACCTGTAGGTTATAAGATCGTCAACTGCCCCGCCGTCTGGGTAACAGAAAAGACCATACCGGGCCCGTCCATCGCGAAGCTTCGCCATGTCATTTGTGTTGAGTTTCTGGCAGAGAGTTTCAGCCTGAGGCCCCCTGATTTCTATTTCACCCATGTGACTTACGTCAAAAAGGCCACAGGCCTGCCTGACAGCCATGTGTTCCTGCCTTATGCCATCAAACTGAAGAGGAAGTTCCCACCCTGCAAAATCAATCATCCGCGCCCCGAAACTCTTGTGCGTTTCGTACAAAGGGGTGTAAGCCATAATCGTAAAGATTAAACATTCAAAAGAGTGGACTGTCAAAACAATGTGCGGGAATCGCCCGAAATCACCCTGCCCAAGCGAGACAGGCAATGCGCGGGGTTTTGTCTGCGGCAGCTTTTTCATTATAATCGATAGGTTAATTGCAGCTTCGCCGTTGGCTGTTACAGTTCTGCGAAACCCCAGGATAAGACATGAAAAACCTGAGAAGCCTCTTTTCCCCCACGGGCGCCCAGCCTCTTTTCTCGTTCTCCGATGCCGAGGGCTTTTTCGGTCTTATGGTGGACAACCTTGTCCAGTACATCCTGATCGTGATACTGCTTACCAGTCTTGTGGGGCTGCAGAGGGAGTTTGTCATTTCGTCCGTTCTCCCGGCCGTAGCCATATCGCTTATTATCGGCAATCTCTACTACGCCTGGCTCGCGCAACGCCTGTCGGCAGCTACAGGAAGAAAAGACGTGACTGCGCTTCCTTACGGAATCAACACGATTTCCGTGTTTGCCTTTATATTTCTGGTAATGATTCCCGCAAAGCTCGTAGCCCAGAGCCAGGGAGCCACGCCGCAGGAAGCCGCCCTCGTAGCGTGGCGCGTCGGGGTGGCAGCGTGCTTCCTCTCGGGAGTCATTGAACTTGCGGGGTCTTTTGTGGCCGAGAAGATAAGAAAGGCGACTCCGCGCGCCGCGCTGCTCACTTCGCTTGCGGGAATAGCCGTAGCGTTTCTGTGCATGGACTTTGCCGCGAGGTGTTTCGCCTATCCTCTGGTGGCCCTGCTCCCTCTGGGAGTGCTGCTGTTCACCCTGCTCTCAAGAACAAAGCTTCCGCTTGGAATTCCCGGGGTGGGTCTCGCGCTTACCCTCGGAATATTTGCCGCGTGGCTTCTGTTCGCAGCGGGATTCGGAGGGGAAACATCAGTGTCGGGGCCCGCGGTGGGCAAAGCGCTCGGCGACGTGGGCTTTTACCTGCCCGTTCCCGTCGTGGGCGATCTCGTTGCGGGGCTTTCGGATCCCCTGGTGCGTTCGGTACTGATTCCCGTCGTACTTCCAATGGGACTTTACAACATCCTCGGGTCCCTTCAGAACATAGAGTCCGCCGAGGCCGCGGGAGACCCCTATCCCACCGGACCTTGTCTCGCGGTTAACGGAGCGGGATCAATAGCTGCGTCTCTTTTCGGGTCGTGTTTCCCTACAACCATATACATAGGCCACCCGGGGTGGAAGGGAATGGGGGCGAGAGGAGGCTACTCGGTGATAAACGGAGCTTTCTACGCCGTAGTGTCGCTTGTCGGCTTGAGTTCTCTCGTCGTAGCCATGGTGCCAGTGGAGGCCGCCGGAGTAATACTTATATGGATAGGTCTCGTGATGACGTCCCAGGCATTCCAGACCACTCCCCGTTCCCACGCCCCAGCTGTGGCCCTGGGATTGATACCCGCGCTCGCGGCGTGGGGAACCGTGGTGGTTTCCCAGACCGTCGGAGCGGTTGGGGCGGCAATGTCGGACGGCTCAATTGCTCACCGCACGTTTGAGAATCTGGATGTATTTGTTTCGTACGGGCTTCAGCTTCCCGGGCTTGTGGCGCTTTCCCAGGGATTTATGCTTTCCTCCGTGGTCTGGGCCGCAACTGCCGTGTGTCTTGTGGAACGCCGTCTTGGCCAGGCGGCAGCGTGGATGGGCGTGGGGGCCGTGATGGCGTTTTTCGGCTTCATACACGCGGGGAAGATTTCGGTCGAAGGAGTCCTGTCTTCCCTCGGTTTCGCTACGGGAGCGAAATGGGCGGCTGGATACGCGCTTACGGCCGTCTTTTTCATGATCGTCTCCCACGTGAATCGCAAAAGGAGTTCGGGTCAGACACGTTGAGTGATATTAAAGGTTCTAAAAGAATACGGAATTTTTACTCCGTCCTTTACGAAAGATACGGACCGCAGAACTGGTGGCCCGCACAGACTAGGCTTGAGTGCGCCACCGGAGCCATACTAACGCAGAACACATCCTGGAAAAACGTGGAGAAAGCCATAGCGGCGCTCAGGGAAAATTCCATGCTCTCGGCGGAAAAACTCAGATCGGTATCATACGGGCAGCTAGCGGCCCTGATACGCCCCTGCGGATATCACAACCTAAAAGCCAAGAGGCTTAAGAATTTTATTGATTTTCTATTCGCCGATTACGGAGGTGAAATGAAAAACATGCTCGGAGAGGACACGGACAAACTCAGGGAGAAACTGCTCTCGGTAAACGGCATCGGCGAAGAGACGGCCGATTCAATACTGCTCTACGCGCTTGGGAAACCCGTGTTCGTGGTCGATAACTACTCGCGAAGAATTCTCCGCCGCCACCGCCTGATCCCCGAGGGCGCGAGTTACGAGAAGATACAGAGATTTCTCACGCAAAGTCTTTCGGTCGACACGGAAGTTTTCGGAGAATACCACGCGCTAATAGTAAAAACCGGGAAGCTTCACTGCGCAAAGACCCCTCGCTGCGAAGGCTGCCCGCTTGAGAATGATCCGCACGATCCCCAGATAAACCCGTTTTAGGAGAAAGTAGGAATAAAAACTAAGGTTCAGTCGGAGGTCTACCCCTTTTTCGAGGTCGCGAGCTCCACTACGGCCTTGAAACTCTCGGGGTTTCGTATGGCAAGTTCCGAGAGGCTTTTCCGGTCAAGCTCGATGTCCGATTTTTTCAGCGCGTCGATAAACCTGCTGTAGGAAAGTCCAAAAGGCCTCACCCCGGCGTTTATCCTCATAATCCAAAGCGCCCTGAAATCCCTTTTTCTGCGGCGCCGGTCCCTGTAGGCATAGGCAAGCGCCCTGAGTATGGTTTCTTTTGCTCTTCTGAAATTGTTCTTTCTTCTTCCCCAGTATCCCTTGGCAAGCTTAAGAACTCTTTTTTTCCGTTTTTTGGAAGTAACTCCTCTTTTTATGCGCATCTGTATTCTCCGTCTGTATCAGCTCACAGGTAAGGAACATAGGTCTTGATCTTCTTGGCGGCGGAACCTTCCATGAAATCCGGTTGCAGGAGCCTCCGCATCCTCTTTGAGCTTTTCTTTATGTTTGTATGGCTTTTACCGCCCTTGTTTCTTCTTATTTTTCCGCTTCCCGTAGCGGAGAACCTCTTGGCCGCGCTGCGGTTTGTTTTCATCTTAGGCATCTTGCAAATCCCTCACTGTTTTTTTACCGGCGTAAGAATCATTATCAGGTTCTTACCCTCTATTTTGGGCTCCATGTCCACGGAGGAGATATCGGCCAGTTCGTCGCAGACATTCTGGGCGAGTTTGCGGCCGAGGTCTGAGTGAACTATTTCCCTGCCCCTGAAAAATATCCTTATCCTGGTTTTGTGACCCGCTTCAAGAAAGCCCCTCATTCGGTTCACTTTGACTTCAAGGTCGTGGTCCCCTATGTTGGGACGAAATTTTATCTCCTTTACCGTCTGATCTTTCTGTTTTTTAGCGCTCTGCTGCTTTTTCAGTTCGTACTTGAACTTCCCGTAGTCCATCAACTTGCATACGGGCGGGGTGGCCTTTGACGCAATCTCAACCAGATCGACTTCCTTTTCCTCAGAGATCCGTAAAGCGTCTTCAATTCCTACGACTCCAAGTTGCTCCCCCTCAACATCTATGAGCCTGACTTCCTTAGCCGCGATCCTTTTGTTAATGCGGGTCTCCGGAACGCGGACCCTGGAATTATGACTTCTCCTCCTAGCTATACCGTTACCTCCATCCAATTGTAGGGATCGTTCTCTCCCGCGACGATCTCGATAAAATCCTTTACCGGCAACGCCGCCATGGCATCTCCACCGTATTTCCTGGGAGTAACCGTTCCCGTTTCAACCTCCTTGTCCCCTACAACCAGCAGATAGGGGATTTTCATCACTTGCGCTTCCCTAACCTTATACCCTAACTTCTCGTTTCGCAAATCGCTGCTGACCCTGATTCCCCGGCGCCGAAGCTCGGCGCAGACTTCCTCGCAATACTCGGCCTGGCTCTGTCCCACTGACGCCACCCTCACCTGTTCCGGGCTGAGCCAGAGCGGAAACGCTCCCCCGTAATGCTCTATCAGGATTCCGAAGAACCGCTCAATGGAACCGAATATGGCCCTGTGTATCATTATCGGGGTATGTCTTCTGTTATCCTCACCCACAAATTCCATGTCAAACCGTTCGGGCAGGTTGAAATCTACTTGAATAGTTGAGCACTGCCAAGCCCTGCCTATCACGTCCTTTATCTTAAGATCTATCTTTGGGCCGTAAAATGCCCCCCCGCCGCTGTCCACTCCGTACGGAAGCCCTACATCTGAAAGAGCCTGCTCAATGGCCTCTATCGACCTCTCCCAGTTCTCTTCGCTCCCCACGAACTTGGCCGGGCGCGTCGAAAGAAAAATCTCGTAATTATCAAACCCAAAAGTCTTCAGAAAATCCAGAGTAAGGCGAAGCACGCCGGAGACCTCCTCGCGGATCTGGTCGGGTCGGCAGAATATGTGGGCATCATCCTGGGAAAAACCCCTAACCCTTAGAAGACCGTGGAGAACTCCTGAGCGCTCGTACCTGTACACGGTTCCTATCTCGGCCCACCTGATCGGCAGGTCCCTGTAGCTTCTCGTCTTTGTTTTGTATACCAGTATGTGGAAGGGACAATTCATGGGCTTTATCTGGTAATCGGAATTCTCAACTTCCATGCATGAGAACATGTTCTGCGAGTAAAAATCCACGTGGCCGCTCGTGCGCCAGAGATCAAGCTTGGCCATGTGCGGCGTGTAGAGCACCTCGTAGCCCCGGGAGATGTGCTCGCGCTTCCAGAAATCCTCTATTACGCTTCTTACCTTCGCCCCTCTCGGATGCCAGAGAATAAGACCGGGTCCTATCTCTTCGTTTACGCTGAAAAGGTCAAGTTCCCTTCCCAGCTTGCGGTGGTCCCTTTTTTTCGCCTCTTCAAGGTCGTGCAGATACTTGCGCAGATCTTTTTTGTCCCAGAAAGCCGTTCCATAAATTCTCTGGAGCATCGGGTTGTTCTCGTTGCCCCTCCAGTAAGCCCCTGCGGAACTTGTGAGTTTAAAGGCCTTTATGAGGCCCGTTGAAGGAAGATGGGGTCCCCTGCAGAGATCATACCAGTCCGTCTGATCGTATATGGTTATCTCCTCCCCTTCGGGAAGGTCGTTTATTATCTCCACCTTGTAGTTCTCCTTTATGCCGGAGAAAGTGGCGATGGCCTCTTCCCTCGTGACCGATCTTCTTACAAGAGGCCGGTTCTTCTTTATTATCTCGAGCATCTTCGATTCGATACTCTCAAGATCCCCGGGAGTAAAGCCCCTTTCGAAATCAAAATCGTAGTAAAACCCGTTTTCTATCACGGGACCTATGGTCACCCGTGCTTCGGGGAAAAGAGACTGGACGGCTTCGGCAAGAACGTGGGCAGTCGTATGACGCAGGAGCCCGAGACTTCCTTCGGTATTGCTTTTTACGGGCAAGAGGTCGCAGTCGCCCTCAATGCGGTGCCAGAAATCAACCATCTGGCCGTCTACGACGGCGCCTATGGTACGTTTATCCCCGTCAAGCTCCGCGAGCGCATCTCCCACGGTGGCTCCCGAAGAAAACCTGCCCCTCTTCCCGTCGATATTTACCTCTATCTCCAACCGATCCGTCCCTTGGAATACATGGTGAGCACGGCAGGAATTGAACCTGCGACCCCTTGCACGTCAAGCAAGTGCTCTGCCCCTGAGCTACGTGCTCAAAAACCTGATATTGTCTTTTAATTATAGCGTATTGTCAAGAATGGCGGGGACGCTTGAGAATAGCCGTGGTTTCGGGTAGTTTCACCATTCAGTCAAAGCGTCCCGGAAAAAACGGGAATCAAGTGGCGGAACCATTCACAAAACCATACTCAACACGGATTTCATCGGACTCGCAGAACCCAGAAGGGGAAAGGTAAGGGATATCTATGACCTCGGTGAGAGCATCTTGATGATAGCCACCGACCGTATCTCAGCTTTCGACGTGATACTCCCAAACGGAATACCCGCAAAGGGCGAGGTGCTAAACCGGATTTCTGAATTCTGGTTTCGAAAAACAGAGCATATCATCCCGAATCACATGATCTCAACGGACCCCGGGGATTTCCCCGATCCTTTTGGGGATCATGCCGAGACACTCGCCGGCCGTTCCATGCTCGTCGAAAAAACCGACCCGCTTCCCGTAGAGTGCGTCGTTAGGGGCTACATAAGCGGTTCCGGTTGGGAAGAGTACAAAAAAACCGGCTCCGTGTGCGCCATACCCCTTGGAGAAGGCCTCCTTGAGTCGCAGAAGCTTACAGAACCGATCTTTACCCCATCAACAAAGGCCGAGCAGGGAACCCACGACGAGAACATAACGTTCGGGAGAGTGCGCGAGATGATAGGCGAGGAGCTCGCGCGCAGGATAAAGGACATAAGCATCGAGATTTACGTTGCCGCCGCCAGTATAGCCGAAGAAAAAGGCATAATCATAGCCGATACAAAGTTTGAGTTCGGGATAAGCCGCGCCACCGGAGAGCTTATCCTGATAGATGAGGCTCTGACGCCGGATTCATCAAGATTCTGGCCCCTGAAACACTATACCCCGGGGGGACCGCAGATAAGTTTCGATAAGCAGTTCGTAAGGAACTACCTAAAGCAGACGGGCTGGGACAGGAACCCTCCGCCCCCAAAGCTTCCGCCTGATATAGTCAAGAAAACAAGTGAAAAATATCTTGATATGCTAAGACTGTTTTGCGGAGGATAGGGCTTTGGAAAAAATCAGTTCTCCCTGTAACGGCATATGCATAATGGACGAGGACACGGAACTTTGCGTCGGATGTCTTCGCACGAGCGACGAGATAGCAAACTGGGCGGAGTACTCAGAGGAGCAGAGGGCGGAAATTCTACGTGAAGTAACGCGCCGGGAAGCGGAGCAGAACCAGTGAGGACGGTGAGCATTCTGGGCTGCGGCTGGCTCGGAGAGCCGCTCGCGCTTTCCCTCAAAGAAGCGGGTTTTTCGGTCAGAGGATCCGCAAGGGATCCTGAGAAGCTCCCCGCTCTTTTAGAAAAGGGTATAGAACCTTACCTAATAGACATCGCCCCCGAGGTAAGCGGCGCGGGCGCGGAAGAATTTTTCTCCTCGGACGTTCTTTTCATAAACTTTCCCCCCGAGCGAAGAGACGATATAGAAACCTACCATGAGAAACAGATCGGAAATCTCATTGGGGCGATACCGAACCCCGAAGGGAAAATGGTCATCTTCGCCAGCTCAACCTCCGTTTATCCGAACACAAACGGGGTAGTGAGGGAAGAGGATTCCCTTTGCCCGGACAAATCGTCTGGAAAGGCCCTTCTGCGCGTGGAGCGGCTTCTGATGGAGCACCCGGGGATCGATACGACCGTGATACGCTTCTCAGGACTCATAGGTTACGACAGGGCTCCCATAAAATCGATCAGAAGAAAAAAACTCGTGCTAAACCCCGACTGCCCTCTTAACCTCATACACCGCGATGACTGCATAGGAATCGTCCGAAGCGTAATAGATCTTGACGTAAGAAATACGATACTCAACGCCACCTGCGACGAGCACCCCACCAGAAGGGAGTACTATTCGCGCGAAGCCCTAAAATACGGAATCGAACCGCCGCTTTTCGAAACGGAAAACCCCCCTGAATACAAGATAGTCTCAAATGAAAGACTTAAAAAAACGCTTGGATACAAACTGATTTATCCGGACCCGCTTCGTATACCTTAAAAGATTGAGAGACTCTGAGAATAATTCGATTAATTTGAAAACTGTTGAGAAAAACCTTAAAAAAGGGGAAAATAGACTTAAACGGGACGCTAAGTTCCGCAATATCGTTTTTGTGTGGGAGCAAAATTCTAGATGCGAAGCGTAATTTATCCCGCACTCAGTAGCCTAAGTGCCTATGGACGGAATCAGGGAACTTGAACTTGAGAACATAGAAGCAGTAAAAGTCCTCTACGGAGAACTTAACTCGAATCTCAAGGAAATAGAAAACGAATTCGACATAAGCATCCACACCCGGGGCAACAAGATCACTCTCAAGGGAAACGAGGAGAGAACCGCGGAAGCGGGCATGCTCATGGGGCAGATGTATTCGCTTATAGAAAAGGGCTATGTCCTTCAGCCTTCCGACATAAAAATAGCGAAGAGACTTCTTACCCAGAAAGACGCCTCCCTTGAAGAAATATTCCTCGACACGGTCTGCATATCCGTTCGGAAAAAAATAATAAGCCCAAAATCTATAAATCAGAAACTCTATATCGACGCCATAAGAAGAAACGACATGGTGTTCGGCATAGGACCCGCGGGGACGGGAAAAACCTATCTGGCGATGGCGATGGCCATTTCGGCGTTTACGAACAAGAAGGTAAACAGAATAGTGCTCGCGCGGCCGGCTGTGGAGGCGGGGGAAAAACTGGGATTTCTCCCCGGTGATCTTCAGGAAAAGGTGAATCCGTACCTAAGGCCCCTTTTCGACGCTCTTTACGACATGATGGAATTCGAGAAAGCTAACAGGCTGCTTGAGAAAAACATGATCGAAATCGTTCCGATAGCCTACATGAGAGGAAGAACGCTGAACGACGCATTCATAATTCTCGATGAAGCGCAGAACACGACGGCGATACAGATGAAGATGTTTCTTACCAGGCTCGGGTTCGACTCAAAAACGGTCATAACCGGAGACATAACCCAGATAGACCTAGCCAGGGAACAGAACTCAGGACTGATCGAAGCCATGAACATCCTCTCTGGAATAAAGGGAATAGAGTTCGTTAACTTCTCGAAAACCGACGTTATAAGGCATCCGCTCGTCATGGAGATAATAGACGCGTACGAGAAAATTAAGCATAATGTCGGTAACCGTACCCCGTAATCGGAGAAAACAAATGAAAACACTCGCCGTCTTTTTTCTCGCAGCCATGTTGCTCGCTCCCTCGTGCGCAAGGTGGGAGGACCCGACAACTTCCATAGTGTCGACCGACAAGTCCGTAGCGGTTCTTCTGCTTAATCCAGCGGTATACACGATGCAGGAAGTGCACGTCAGGGGAAAGGTATGGGAAATCGAAACGATGGAGGAACCGGCAAAATCAACGACTTTCAAGCTAGCTGACAATGACGGAAACTACATAATGGTCATCTGGGAAAAAGAACTTTCTTTCGCTGAAGGTGACATAGTGGAAGCGGCAGGTCTTTTTGACAGTAACTTCATCTCCTCTGAGAACAGGTTTGACCCCACGCTTACGGCGCAGAAGATTAAGGTTCTGAAAGGGAACTGACTACCCAGAAAGCACGCAGTCGCTTAACTCAAAATACATGTCGCGTTGCGGTCCCACAGAAACTATCCAGACCGGAACTCCGGTCAGTTCCTCAATCCTTTCTATGAAACGCAGGGCGTTTGCGGGCAGTTGCTCAACGCTTTTTATCTCGGCCAGATCCTCTTCCCATCCGTCCATCTCCTCGTATGAAGGCTCACAGTCCTCAAGAACGGAAAGGCTCGCTGGAAACTTCTTCGTGATCGACCCGTTATATCCGTAGCCCGTGCATATCTTCACTTTTTCAAAACCCGAGAGCACGTCAAGTTTCGTAAGAGCTATTGCGGTTACCCCATTTGTTCTGAGCGCGTAGTTAAGCGCGACGGCGTCAAGCCACCCGCACCTTCTGCTTCTCCCCGTGGTAGCCCCATACTCCTCCCCTTCCCTTCTAAGCGCCTCCTGTATCTCGCCCGACTCCTCCGTAGGAAAAGGACCTTCTCCAACTCTGGTGGTGTAGGCCTTTGCGACTCCCACTATGGAGCTTACAAGTCCGGGAACCGCCCCGGTTCCGGAAAACACGCCCCCGAGACCCGCGTTTGACGAAGTGACGTAGGGATAAGTACCGAAATCAATATCGAGAAGCGATCCCTGAGCACCTTCAAAAAGAATCCTCTTGCCCTCTTCGCCGCTTTTGTGGATAATCGCGGAGACATCCGAAATAAAGGGTCCCAGAACCTCGCCGTACCCGACATACTCTTCATACACGCTCTCGGGATCCAGGGGTTCTGCGCCAAGAACCTTTTCGATATAGGCGTTTCTCTCTACCATAACCGACCGGAGTCTTTGGAGAAATGCCTGCGGTTCCGTTAGATCAAGCATCCTTATGCCCCGTCTTGCGTACTTGTCTTCGTAAACGGGACCTATCCCCCTGCCTGTAGTGCCTATTTTTCTTCCGCTTGCGCGGTGCTTCTCCCTCAGCAGGTCTATTTCCCTGTGATAGGGCATTATCACGTGAGCCCTCTCACTCACCAGAAAATTCGAGGGGTTTACCGGATATCCCGCGCTTCTGAGCGCGTCTATCTCCGCGACCAGCACCTTGGGATCCACGACCACCCCGTTTCCGATGAGCGACAGGCTGTTTTCCCTGAGGATGCCCGAGGGCACGTGGTGGAGTATAATCTTCTTTCCGTCCGCCACGATAGTGTGGCCCGCGTTGTTTCCACCCTGATATCTTACTACCAGGTCAGTTCTTTCGGCTATCAGGTCAACTATCCTTCCCTTGCCCTCATCCCCCCATTGCGTACCTAGGACCACTATGCTCGCCAAGCTTAGAGCCCTCCTCCGGTAAGAAGTTCCTCGAGATTGGAGAATTCTCTGATCGACCCGGTCCGGGATTCGATCAGCTTGATCTCGGAAGGAGATTCAAGCTTTATTACCCCGTATGTCGCGAACGAGCCGTCCCCGTCGAAAAAGTCCTGGGAATCTATCATGTCCGCGTAACTTCCGTTTAAATCAAGGATAACCTTGAAGCTGCTTGAACGCAGCCAATCGGCAAGCCTTATGGCGTCTTTTCTTAGCTCCGAGTTTTTGGGCACTATTATGAAATGGACCTGGTTCTCACCATCGCTGCTTTTAGTGCTCTGCATAAGCGCCTCGGCGTCTATAGCGAAACCCGCGGCGGGGACGTTTCGCCCGTAGCGGCCGACGAGTCCGTTGTATCTGCCGCCCGTCACTAAAGAGGCGGGGGCCTCGGAGGATATTATCTCGAAAGTAACTCCCGTGTAGTATTCAAACCCCTTGACCTCCACCAGATCAATCGATATGTCGCACTCAACCTTGTATTCCTCAAGCACGGTGATCACGGAGATAATTTCCTCGACATAGGGCCTGAACCTTTCGTTCCGGGCAGCCCTGCGAAGAATATCGGCTTCTCCGTAATAGTCGGCCAGGCAGAAAAGAACATCCTTTACGTCTGTTGGAATCGCGGAAGGTTCTACTATCCTTCTTATCTCCTCCTGATCTTTTTTTACAAGGGCGCGCAGAAGCTCGTTCCTTATTTCCCCGGCATCCTGAAGAATCGCGTCCAAGATGCCTGTATGCCCGAGATTAAGTGTTATTTTTTTAAGGCCAAGGTGATTCAAGGATTTTAAGGCGAGGGCGATTATCTCGGAATCCCCCTCCGTCGAGTCAAGCCCCAGAAGCTCGCAGCCGAGCTGAAAAACCTCCCTTTCCTTGCCGCTGCCTTTCTCCTCATACCTCACTACCCTTCCGGAATAGCAAAGCCTGAGGGGGTAGCGGTGGTCGCTGAGCTGGGTGGCTACCATGCGTCCGATCTGGGGAGTAATGTCGGGGCGCAGCACCACCACTTCGGCAGTGTGCGGGTCGACGAACTTCATCAGCCTGTGCTTGAAGTCATCCCCGATACCTACGGACATGGTATCAAGATACTCAAAGAGAGGAGTTATAACCCTCCTGTAGCCCCAGTAGGAAAATTCCTCAAGGAGCCCGGTTTCTATCCGCTTGAGATTTTCTGCCTTCACGGGACCGAAATCCTTCACTCCCTGTGGCAGTGTTAGAAACTTATTCATCTGAAAAACTGACTTGTGTCACCGAGATAATATTCTCTATGGCGGAAATTTCCCTGATCACCTGCTCGCTTACCCTGGTATCGACGTTTGTAAACACTATCGCTTCCCCGCCCACGGACTTTCTTCCAAGATGCATCCGGCCGATATTGACATCATTTTTCCCTAGAACAGAACACATGGAACCTATGAAGCCCGGGCGGTCGTAGTTGTGGCTTACCAGCAGAAATCCCTCGGGAACGACGTCGATCTCAACCCCGTTCACCTTGACTATCCTTCCATGGTTACCGCTGAAGACGCTTCCCGAAATTTCCCTGGTCTCATCACGGGTCGTCACCGCTACCGTGATGAGGTTGGTATACTGGCTCATGGCCGCGGACTTTGACTCCACCACCTTTATCTTTCTCTCTTCGGCTATCGACGGAGCGTTCACGTAAGTTACGGAGATGTCCATTATGTGCGCGAGGAAACCCTTTAGCACGGAAACCGTAAGGTACCCCGTATCCACCTCGGCCACCTCGCCTTCGTAAATCACCTCTATCGTGCGGACCGCACCCTTGCATATCTGCCCGTGGAGACTGCCTATTTTCTCGCAGATGGACAGATACGGCGCCATGACGGCAAGCTGCTCCATCGTGAGCGACGGCATGTTAACCGCGTTTCTCACGACCCCTTTCTGCGCGAAATCTATTAGCTGCTGCGCCATGGTGGTTCCGACTTTTATCTGCGCCTCCTCCGTGGAAGCGCCGAGATGCGGGGTAAGCACTATGTTCTCCTCGATGGACAGAACAGGGTTGTCGGGGTCGATCGGTTCAGAGGTGTACACGTCAAACGCCGCTCCCCCAACTCTGCCTTCGCGAAGCGCCTCGGCCATGTCCGCCTCGTTAACTATTCCCCCTCGGGCACAGTTAATCACTATCACCCCTTCTTTCATCTTCGTAAAAGATTCTGAGTTTATAATATCCCTTGTCTCATCCGTAAGCGGGGTGTGCACGGTTATCACGTCTGAGCGGCGGAAAAGCTCATCGAGAGAGACAAGCTCGATGCTGAGCTTCTTCGCGGCTTCCTGACTCAGGTACGGATCGTAGGCGATCGCCTTCATTCTAAGACCCATCGCCCGCTCGGCGACCAGCTTTCCTATGTTTCCAAGGCCCACAAGGCCGATTGTCTTTCCGTAGACCTCGACTCCCTTGTACTTGTTTCTCTCCCACTTGCCCGATTTTATCGAGGAGTGGGCCTGGGGGATCCTTCTCGCGAGCGATAGCAGAAGGGTAATGGTGTGCTCGGCCGTGGTTATGGAATTCGATTCGGGGGTGTTCATCACGGCCACCCCGTTTCTGGTCGCGGCGTCAAGGTCTATGTTGTCTATTCCTATGCCGGCGCGGCCTATTATCCGAAGCCGGCCCCCCGAAGCCTCTATTACTTCCTTTGTAACCTTCGTGGCGCTTCTTACCACCAAGCCTTCGTAGTCCTTTATGATATCAACAAGCTCGTCTGGGGAGATGCCTTTTCTCTCGTCTGCCTCAATTCCCTCGGCGGCCCTCAGAAGTTCAAGACCCTGCTTCGCAAGTCCGTCAGTTATAAGTATTTTCAAGAGATTCCTCCGGGAAGGCGGGATAAAAATCACTAAGATAATAGTTAAACGAAAGACAATGTCAATCAGTCGGGCGAGGTTTCGGAAACGGGCACAGGGAACCTCCGGCGGACGCCGAAATTGTTAAAAATCGCGATTTGGGTTACCCTAACCTGCGGCAATGAAAGAAGAAAGCGGTATGAATTTTCTCGAGCACGCCGAAGAACTCAGAAAGAGAATCATATATTCAGTAATTCCGATACTTGTTTTCTTCGTCCCCTGCTACCTTTTCTCAAAGCAGCTCTTCGACCTGCTCATGAGACCCATAATAATGAGCCTGCCCGAGGGAAGCTCCCTCATATTCACCCGGCCGGCTGAGGGGTTTCTGACCTACCTCAAGGTATCGCTGTTTTTCTCCTTTTTCCTTTCGGTTCCGTTTATTCTCTATAACGCCTGGCACTTCGTTTCCCCGGCGCTCTACAAAAGGGAAAAAAGAGTGGTTATTCCACTCGTTACGTTCGGAACTCTGTTTTTTATTCTGGGAGCGCTTTTCTGCTACTTCGTCGCCGCACCACAGGGACTGCGGTTCCTGCTCGGTGAATACACGACCGAGCACGTAAAGGCGTTTCCGAGCATAAAAGAGGCGCTTTCCTTTCTCTCGACGCTTATGATCGGTTTCGGGGTGGTGTTTGAGTTTCCGCTAGTGATCTTCATCCTCTCAAGACTGGGTCTTGTGACGGGGGAGTTTCTGGCGAGGCAGAGAAAATACGCTCTTTTGATAAACGCTATAGTAGCCGCCTTCATCACCCCGACCACAGACGCCGTATCGATGATGTTCATGCTCATTCCACTTTTCATTTTCTATGAAGTGGGAATAGTTATCGCCAGAATATTCGCTAAGAAAAAACCCGAGGAAGAAACGGCTGGAGAAGGATTAGATTAGGTAAAAAAGACCTGACCCTTAATCGAGAATCCTAGCCGCGACAGGGAAAAGGAGGGAAAAATGGCAACAAAAAAACCGAAAGACCTCATGCATCCCGTTACCTACAAGCGTGAGAACGGGAAATTCGACGTTAACTGGTACATGAAGGAAGACAGGGCAAACTGGGTGCTTCCCAAGGTGCTCAGAGAACAGGCGCAAAAGCTGGGTAAAAAGCCCTTCCTTCAGTTCGGCTACAAAAAGCCTCTAAGTTTCTACCAGACAAACCGCCTAGCAAACCGCGTGGCAAACGCCCTCGGTTCTCTCGGGGTAGCGAAGGCGGAAAAGGTGGCCGTGTACATGCCGAACTCCGATGACTACGTCATAACCTGGTTCGGAATCCTGAAAGCGGGGGCGGTCATGGTCCCGATAAACACGGCCTACAAGATGGATTTTCTCGAATACATAATCAACAGCTCAGATGCCGAGGTGCTTTTCATAGCGGAAGAATACCTCGACCGGATGCCCCCCATAGCGAAGCAGCTCGCCGGGCTTCGCCAAGTCATAGTCTGGACAAGAAGCGGTAGCGAGAAGTTTAAAAAACACGGATACAGGTTCCGCAAAATGATCTCTTACTCAGAGTTTATAAACTCGGGCTCTGGTAAAGAGCCGAGCACCGAGGTCACATTCATGGACTACGCAAGGCTCATGTACACCTCGGGCACCACGGGGAGGTCAAAAGGGGTCATGAGACCCTCTGCCGCCGATTACAGCAGCGCAAGGAACTACGCCGAGATAATGGATGTCGGTCCGGACGACACTTGCTTCACCTGCCTTCCGCTTTTTCATTCAAACGCCATGGTGATGACCGTCTACCCAGCGCTCATAAAAGGGGCCAAAGTGGTAGTCGAGGAGAAATACAGCTCAAGTCGGTTCTGGAAATGGATGGTAGACCACGGGATAACCAAGTTAAACATCGTGGGAACCATGTCGTATTTTCTCTGGAACACTCCACCGGTACCCGAAGAGGGGCAGCACAAGATAAAGCTAGTTCTCGGCTCCCCCGCCCCCCACGACATGATAGAGGAGTTCATGGAGCGGTTCAACCTAAAGTTCATGGAGGGCTACGGGCTCACCGAAATAGGCCAGTGCACGTGGATGAGACCGGGAGAACCTTTCCGAGTGGGATCCTGCGGGAAGGAAGCTCCAAACTACGAGATAAAGATCTCCAATCCGGAAACGGACGAAGAGGTGCCCAGGGGAAGCATAGGAGAAATCATAGTGCGCCCAAGGATACCGAACGTGATGCTTCACTACTACCACAAGATGCCCGAGAAGACAGTCGAGGATTTCAGAAACTTCTGGTTCCACACAGGCGATGCGGGAAGAATGGACAAAGACGGCTACATATACTTTGTCGACAGGGTGAAGGACTACATAAGAAGAAGGGGCGAGAACATAAGCTCTTTCGAGGTGGAGAAAGTCGTTAACTCCCACCCCGATGTCGAGGAATCAGCCGCGATAGGCATAAAGTCAGAAGCCGGAAAATACGCGGAAGACGAACTCATGGTACTTGTAATCCCCAAAGAAGGGGGAAAGGTAGATCCCGAGGAGCTCATGGACTACCTCCAGCCCAGAATGCCCTACTTCATGATCCCAAGGTTCATAAGGTTCGTCGATTCCTTCCCCAAAACGGGTACGCAGAGAACCCAGAAGAACAAACTTCGCGAACAGGGAGTGACTAAAGACACCTGGGACATGGTAAAGGCCGGCTACAAGCTAAAGAGATAAAGAAACAGTATCTTGACAAGAAAAAACATCTCTTCACGCGATTTCAAACGTTATTCGCTCTGGCTTCAATATCGGCGCACCGTCCCATGATATTCTCAAACGGTTCCGGGTCATTGAAGAGCATGTCGGCCCTTAGCATGGCTTCGTAGTCGTCCGCGAGCAGAGCGTAAGCCTCTCCGGTCGGAACCAGCTGCATCCCTCCACTCACGCACACCTCGAAATCGATCCGGTTCCCGTCGGCATCCTTTTCCGGAAAGAATATCGATTTGTGGCGAGCTACTGAAAGCGCGAGGTCGCGGTCGGCAAACGCCTTTTCTCCATACCCCGCGTCATCCAGCCTGACCAGATCATGCCAGTGCCTTGAGAGGCGGTTTCCGCGACCGCGTTTGCGGTGACAGAATACGTGCATAGAAGTAGCTTTTTCCCAGAAAGTACGCTCGGCCACCATAACAGATAGATGGGCCGAGGGGAAAATGATTCCCTGTACAAGGTCGGCCGCGTCGCATCTGACCTGTCGTTTCACGTGAGGTTCGCCGGTCGAGCGAGCCCCGAATTCCACCTTAATTTCCGGCTTGATGAAACCGGGGTGTTCAAACAGTGGTTCGTATTCAATGTAAATCTGATCATTTTCGGTGCGAAACCCAGCAGCATGAAAACCGGCACGGACAAGATTCTCTTCTATAACCGCGCGCGCCTCTTCCCGTGTCCACTCCTCAAGGCGCTTGCGAACCGTCTTCGTCCAGCGCTTCTCTTGGCTGCGGTTAGGAGGAAGCGCTTCCTCCGAGTCGGCCACGATATCTGGCGCGAAGGCTCGTATATCGTAAGTGATATCAAGATCTTCGGAGAACCGGCGGATCACGTTATACGCCTTCGAAAGAGATGTCCCTCCCTTAAAGATCAGATCCTTTCCAAACGGCGCGTCAAAAAGGATTTTAAGTATCTGGACAACCCAGATATCTTTTTCGAACACAAAAGGTCGATACCCGCTGTGTTCTGCGGCTACCCTCAGAGTATAGGATTTTTCATCAACCGATAGAGACTGGAAAAAAGTTTGATTAGCCATGATTTACAAAAGATCCCAGAGGCTTCGCAATCCATTGCGGAAGGACCGCGCGCACAGCTATGAGTTCAGCGATATCCGCTTCCGAAAGTCGTGGCGTAACCTTGCCCAGTGCCTCTTCCACTTCGTCTGGATGGAGAAAAGTCAGCGCCCGAATGAGAATGCCAGCGGGGCGGTTCTCCCCAGCTAGCTGCCAGTGCGGGGCATGACGCAATTCCACCTCCAGCGCGCGGAAGCGGAGTCGCCGATTAGGTCCAGACGTAAAATAAGTTTCGCGCATGGGAACTTGCGTGGTAAGACCGAGAAAATTCGCTGAACTGCCAGCTGAGTAAACAATTGTCTCTCCCCACAATTTGGAAAGCGCTTCAATTACTTTCCCGATCTTGGGACCACATATGCCGAAACGGGTCTTGATGGTTTTTACATAAACGCCCTGAAATATCCGCATGAGCCTGTCCTGACGGGTAAGGCGAGATAATGCCTGATAAACAGCCGGACGGCTGCCGAGATGCAGAAGGTCGTTCGGGCATAGAGGTGAGCCTTCAGGCAAAGCCTCGGCGTATTCCATTATTTGGTCAGATAAACTGCGCATTATCGTCTAATCCTCTCAGTTTGTCAGAAATATAATAGAGAATCTGACAAATTTCAAGTAAAAACGACTTCCTTCCCAAAATAGCGCCCAATATATAGTGTCAAGCTCCGCTGGATGAAAAAATCAGGCAGTCCGGAAAGGAAATTGTATCGGTTCCGGCTTGGAAAAGCGTTTATGGATTCCGCAATCCGTTTCGGCAAACTCTCGAGTTAGCTATGGTGTAAATCGCGCCTTCTTCAAAGGGTCCCGTCATTCATCTCGCTCATGGCGATGAATCCAGGAACATTCTCAACGCGCTTGATCCAAGCCCGGATTGCGGGATATCCGTCTAAAGCAAAACCACCTTCCTCGGCCACATGAGTGTAGGCATAGAGCGCGATATCCGCAATTGAGAAGCTTTCGGCAACTAGAAAGATATGAGACCTGAGATGCCTTTCCATAAGTGCCAGTGCGGCCTCGCCCGGCGCTTTTCTGGCCTCCAGAAGAGCCAGCACGTCGTCTGTCAACTCGCGATGCTGGCGCAGAAAGCGCGAGGTGGCGATATTCGGTTCGTGGCTGTATTGCTCCCAGAACAACCATTGCAGAACCTGAGCTCGCTTGAAGGTCTCGGACGGCAAATAGTCGGTGCCCTCGGCGCAGTGGAACAGGATTGCGTTTGATTCTGAGAGCACGCGGCCATCCTCAAACACCAAGGTCGGAATCTTCCCATTCGGGTTGATCGCCAGAAATTCGGGGGTTCGGGTTTCACCCTTCAAGATATCCAGATTGATCACTCGAAAGTCCTTACCGGTGAGACTAAGGATCAACCGGACCTTATAGCCATTGCCGGAAATCGGGTCATCGTAAAGGGTCAACATACGTGTTCTCCCGAGGTCTCAACAAGAGATGCCACATGCTCTCTTGCTCTCGATAACGCCTTGCGGGCACTTACATCTCTCCGATGAACGTTTGACAGGTTGCCATATTGAGATGTCATAAGTTCAACAACCTTATCCACCATTCCTGATATCGGACGCATGGTAGCGTTATTGTCCAGATAGATTTCCTGTAAATCATTGTTCATTTTCATTTATCATACGAAATACTAGTACGATTTCCCTTGCATCAATTATATGATTCCCTTGATTGCGGGTTCCTTGAATACTTCTTTTCTATGCCAGCGAATGTAATTGATACTCGGGAAATGGTTTCTGTTTCTCGGCAGCCTAATCTCACGTTTTTGATGTTCCTTTATGAAACTGTTCTCAGGGTCGGGATCATATATACTGTCTGAAAGAACGATCCTGTAATCTTCAGACAAGGTTAAGACTCCCGAGTCAAGTAGCTTGTGGTGTGTAGCGCAAAGGGTCAAGCCGTTGTTCTCCGTATCCGGTCCGCCGTATTGATGCCACTTTATATGTGCTGCTTCAAGTCCAACAGGCAGGGTTTTCATGCGCAGATTAAAACCGCAGACTGCGCAACTGTAGTCGTAAGCGTGAAGAACATTTTGGCGGAATCTGCTGTCCCGTTTAGTTTTTCTGGAGATATGCTTTTTAGCGAAAACTGTCTTGTAATCTAAGCCTAATGTCTCCAATATGTCTTGATGCAGCGATTCGGGGAAATGTTCATCAAGCAGCTTTTGCGCAGCTTGTCGGACGACATCTGGATTGTTTTTTATCTCCTGGACAACTTCCTTAGAAAACGAACCTTTAGCATTACATTTCCTGAGATCAGTAACGTAAGCACCCCCAGAACTGGTTTCTCTTATTACTCCGTCATACTTTACTTCCCAGATTCCATCTCCACGCAAACGCCAGAAGGGATCATTCACATGATGTCTGCGTCCAGGAAATGACTTGTAAAAATCATTTAACAACTGATCAATATCTTTTTCTATACGAGAAAACTCAAATTTTGCGTTCGGGTCCCGGACTTGTTCCGCCAGTGCGTAGAGGAGAAGTAACGGCTTGTGAGGAGCTCTTTTATTTCCTCGTTTCCAAATATTGAGCTTGTCTATCGCATCAAGTAATTTCATCCGCCTCAACCAGTAAACATTTAAGAGTTGGGATGAGCGCTACACAAATTTAAGGTTCTTACCCAACGGTTCCTCATTCTCCTTCTCCACGTGCGATCGTCTCGTAGTCACATCCAAGGGCCTTTGCAAGCGCTCCCAAACGTCGGCCCACAGTCTCGGGATGCGGTATCTGGTGCGGCATACGTAAAATAAGCTTTTCCCTCGATCTCTCAAGCTTAGTACTCTCAAGAATCCGCGCCACTCCCCCCGAAACCGTGTAGGCAAGGCGAAGAGCAAGTCCCGTAACCCTGGCTTCCTCCACATCGCTTTCAGAAAGAAATTCAGAAACTTCCCAGCGACAGACCAGATTTCCGATCGCCGCGTGTCTTGAGGCTACAGAAAGAGCCACCCTCACCCTCTCGGGATGGGTTATTCCCACAAGCGGCATCCGCAGTATCCTCAAAAACACCTGCTCGGCCCGGTACTCAGGATGTTCAGAGATACCTATGTCGGAGAGATGGCAGGCGGCAAGTCTTAACCTCGGATTCCCGGAGCGCTCATCCGGCATTGCCGACGTTATCCAATTGCAAAAAGCCTTGCCATCCTCAAGGGATCTACCCATCTTAATGGCAATCTCCTCGCACATAACAAGGAGAGGGTCCAAAGAACGCTGCTCCGGGGAAAGATCGTCATATATGCAACCCTCCCTGAGTCCGTAGGTGCAGAAAGTAAGATTCTTTACTCCAGTTTTTTTCAGAAGACTTTTCATAAGCACCGCGGCGTACGGGGCGGATTCCAACCTGTTTCGCCCGAGAACCCATAAACCCCGAAGTGAGTCCGGAGATATTTCGGTTACCCCGCGGGCCATCTCAAGCGCCCGGGATCTGGAGAGGCTGTAGCCGTGGACTATGCGAAGCGGGTAGTCCTCAGCCTCCATGTGTTTTTTCGCAAGGGCGCGCCACGAACCTCCGACGGCGTAGAAGGTTTTCCTTTTCGCATCCTCAAGCCAGGGAAGTTCTTCAAGGCGGGGAGCGATAAGGCTTTTGCGGGCTTTTTCGGGACTCATGCCACTTTCAAGAAGCGGGATCGTGCCCAGAGGCAAAGTGGCGTGGTTTTCTATTTTTCCCTCACGAATCTCAACCAGTTCAAGGCTTCCACCCCCTATGTCTCCCATTATGCCGTCCGCGTCCGGGATGGCGCAGAGGGTTCCAAGCGCCGAAAGCCTGGCCTCCTCCATACCCGAGAGCACCCGAAGCGAAATCCCGCATCGCCGCTCGACAGCATTTTTGAAATCAGGGCCGTTTGCGGCGTCCCTTACCGCGGCGGTGGCGACAGCCTTTATGCCGGAGACTCTCATCGAGCGCGCGATATCTACGAAGCGGCTTACGGTACGCAGGGCGAGATCCATGCTTTGCGGCGACATCATGCCTTCTCTGTCCATACCGCGGCCGAGGCCACAAGAGACTTTCTCATCAAGTATCGGAAGCGGAGCGCGTCCCGGTCCCTTGTAGACAACGAGACGGATGGAGTTCGACCCTACATCAATTACCGCCACGGTTCCGGTTTTACCAAGCGGCGCGGTAGAAGGAGAAATTCCTGCCATAAGGTTATTCCTGCACAAACTCAGCCGGCATTACCGGTCGGGATTCGGCAAGCGCCTTGCCTCTTCCTGAAAGACTGGGATTGGTCATAAAGTATTTGTGAGCCGAAAAGCTGTCCCCATCGCTTTTAAGCTTGCGGAAAGTGCCGTCGGGGCGCATCTCCCAGCTGCCCGTGACGTCATTTAAGTTAGCGACCATAACCTGCTCCACGAGCTGTTTTTTCACCGTGGCGTTTTCGATCGGAATCAGGGACTCCACCCTGCGGTCGAGATTGCGGGGCATCCAGTCGGCAGACGAGATGAAAACCTTGCAGGCATCTGAGGGAAGTCCCTCTCCCGCGCCGAAGCAGATGACCCTGCTGTGCTCAAGAAAACGCCCGACCATGCTCTTTACCCTGATGTTCTCGGAAAGGCCCGGCACCCCGGGCCGCAGGCAGCATATTCCCCTTATGAAAAGCTCGATCCTAACCCCCGCGGAACTCGCAGCGTAAAGCGCTTTTATGATCTTGCTGTCTACAATGGCGTTCATTTTGGCCCATATAACCGCGGGACGGCCGGCCTTGGCGTGCGTAATTTCCTCCTTTATGAGTTCAAGCACCTTAGAGCGAAGCGTGATGGGCGAATAGAATATCTTCTCCATCTTTTTCGGAGTCGCGTAGCCGGTCATGTAGTTAAAAAGCGCGGCGGCGTCGCGGCCTAGCGCCTCATCGGCGGTAAAGTAACTGAGATCGGTGTATATCTTGGCGTTTACGGGATGATAGTTGCCGGTGCCGAAGTGTGTGTAGGTGCGGATGTCAGAACCTTCCCTTCTCACCACCATGGATACCTTGGCGTGGGTTTTAAGCTCGATGAATCCGTACACAACCTGGACTCCCGCATCTTCTAGGTCATGCGCCCAGCGAATGTTTGCCGCCTCGTCAAAACGCGCCTTTAGTTCCACAAGGGCCGTGACGGATTTTCCGGCCTCGGCGGCCTCTATCAGTCTTTTCACTATCGGAGAGTCTTCCGAGGTACGGTAGAGCGTCTGCTTGATCGCAACGACCGCCGGATCCTCAGCAGCCTGCTTCAGAAACTCAACGACAACATCGAAACTTTCGTACGGGTGGTGAACGACGAAATCCTTCTGCCTTATCGCCGCTATCACGTCCCCGCCGAATTCCCTCACCCTCTCGGGGTAGCGGATGTTCATGCGCTTGTAAAGAAGGTCGCTTCGTTCATCTAGTATTATCTGGCTTACGTTTGCAAGCCCGAGCATTCCCTTGATTCTGAAAAAATGCGCGTCGTGGGCCTCAAGCCTGTCCATTATGAAGTCCGCGATCCCATCCGGCATGTCCGCGTTAACGTCAACCCTGATCACGGACCCTCCCCTGCGCCGCTTAAGCGCCGTCTCAAACGTCTCGACGAGATCCTCGGCGTCTTCGTCTATCTCCAGGAGGCTGTCGCGCGTGATCTGGAAAATTCCGTGGGACTCGACATCAAAACCGGGGAAAAGGGATTTGGTTTTGTGGGCGACGACTTTCTCAATGGGGACAAACTGGATTTTTTTCCCCGGAATCCTTATAAAACGCTCGACCTGTGAAGGCAGCAGTATGAGACCCTTCATCCGCTTGCCGTCCTCGGCACGGTTAAGCTGCACGGCGCACACCAGGCTTCCGTTCTGTATGAAGGGAAACGGATGCGCCGGGTCTATCGCAAGCGGGGTCAAAACGGGAAAAAGCTTCTTCGAGAACCACTCGGAAAGCCACTTCGCGCCCTTACGGTCAAGGCTCTGGGGAGTCACGATCTTGATCCCCTCCTTTTTGCAGAGGGAAAACAGTTTCTTTCCGCACTGGTGCTGGCGGTCAAGCAGGGATCGCACCTTGTCCCTTATGGCTTCTAGCTGCTGAGATGGGGTAAGACCGTCTTTGGTTCGGTCAGTCACTCCTTCCATCACCTGTCCCGCTAGGCCCGCCACCCTGACCATGTAGAACTCATCAAGGTTGCTTGCGGAGATGGAGAGAAACCGTACCCTCTCAAGAAGGGGAATCCGCTTGCTAACCGCCGTCTCAAGAACCCGCAGGTTAAAATCAAGCCAGGAAAGCTCTCTGTTAAGATACCGCGCCGAAGAGCGAAGTGAGATTCTTTTGCTTGAGATGTCGGTTATAGAAGAAGCCACTTAGAACCTCCCAAGGTCATAATATGCCGCGTACAAGCGCCCACACACCCAATCTCTGAGTTTACATAATTACCCGTCATGCGAAAAGCCGGGCTCACTGTTCATTCCTCCCAGAACGGCTCAAGTTTCCCAAGGCGTCTCCATTGCGGCTGCGCCGTGCGAAGGCACTTTGCCACCCGTGACTGCGACCATTCCTGCGCAAGGCCGATTACAGAAGGATCAAGCCTCCCGGGCTTAACCGCCGCCAGGATGTGCCGCGCGACTATAGCGTCGTTTGTCTTTCCGAGGCGGTCCTGAAAACGCGCCATGAGTTTCATGAAGGGTTCAACTTCGAGACCGGTCCAAAGCGAACTGAAAAACTGCGTAGTGTAGCGGGCTTTTTCCCCGCGCTTTCTTGTTTCGTGAAGATCCTCGTCCGGAAGACGCAAAAGAGGTCTCGTATCCTCGAGAAAATAGCGCCATGTCCTTCGAAGCACGTTTTTGGCAAACGGCTTCACGGGCTCGCCGAAAGTCCTTGAGCCGACTTCCTTCTCTACAGACGCGATCCAGCGCTCGAACTGAAGCAGCAGACGGGCATAGCGGCGGCTCTCAAGATAAGCGGCCGCGTCCCCAACGGCCCGGCGGCGCTCGGCGCGCGCGATGCGCCTGAGGCGGTTTATCACCTCTTCCTGCTCGGGCGCACTTGCAGATATCCTTGGAAGCGTCTCGCTCAAAAACACCTGCCAGTCGCGGGCCGGGGCCAGGCGCTGCTGGAACCAGCGGAACTCTCCGTTAAAGGCCTTTCGCTTGTCATAGGGGAGTATTTTCTTAAAAGCCCTAAGCGCGGCGCGTACCCGTCTCATCGCCACTCTTGTCTGATGAACCCCTTCCGCCTTTCCCTCAAGGGTAGGAATCTCGTTTGCGAACAGGTGCTCAAGTGCGCCCCCGATAATGAAATTAAACGTCTCACCCACGCTCATCTCTTCTGTGAGCGCAACCTTCGGGGCCTTAAGGGGTCTGGGTCGAAGCGCGGGCCTAGCAAGTGCGTAGCCCCTCTGCGCCTTGGTAAGGTGGCCGAGGCGTATATTGTAAGCTTCACAGAGTTCAAGCGCTATGTCGAACATCCGCGCAGGGTCACCGGAGAGCAGTTCGAATTCCGCTTCGCAGATACGCTCCTCCACGCGTCCCTCTCGCGTCTCCGCGTGAATCACCCCCTGGTCAACGGCTAGCTCGAACTCCGTTCCACGGGCCCTGATATGAACCGTTTCGCGCTCAAAGTCAGTGGTGAATACGGGGCGAAGCCGCTTTTCGTAGTGCCGGCGGGAGAGCTCCCGCGCGAGCGCGGGATCGTCAACAGCGCAAAGATTCGGACAGTCGCCGTTTACGGGCACGGTCCATTCGCGGAAATTCTGAAGGCCCGCGGGACCCTGAAACGGCACTTTTACAGTCTGCTCCCTGCCCTTGCCGTTATCGCGTACCCGAAGCACTATGTCTGATTTTCTAAGCGCGTGGCGGGGAGTATCGAAATAGGTGCTGACAAGATGGAACTTACCGCGACGGCCCTTGCGAAGGGACCTACCCCTTGTAACGCAGAATCCGGCTCGCCACGGCGGGCGAAAGGGACAGCTTGAACTCCGTTTCCTCGTGCATAGCGTAAAGATTTAACCACCCGTTTTGTCCGCAAGCAGACCATTTATTCTACTTGATTAAGGCCCGACTGCCATTTTCTCCACCTACCGGATTAAACCTATGGGAAATATGCAATCCAACATCGTAACCTGATAGGACAGGCTTTTTCACTCACTCGCGTCACCACCCGAGAATTATGGGTGATCTCTTCCTAGTGTCCCGGCATGCAAAATCCTTGTCCATGCAAGTTGCTTGATGACAAAAACAAGCGTGATGTTAGTACTTACCGTATAATAGCTACCAACTGGTTTATCTCTATGGTGTAGTGTCAGCAATCTAGAAAAGGAGACTTTGTGAAAAATGGATTTTAATACTGGTGCGGTTAAACCGATGTAAGACGCCTGTTACCAAGAATTCAAGAACATATAATTCAATACATCAGCAAAAGTGTTGACTGCAAGGCGTGTGTGATGCGAGGACATTGTCTGGGCACACAGCGACGGACAAGGATACTGCGACGTTGGGAACATGAGGATGTAGTTGACCGGCATCGGGAGAGGATGAGGCAGGGTGTGGAGAAGATGAAAAAGCGAGGAACGATTGTTGAACATCCATTTGGAACGTTAAAAAACAGATGTGGACTTCACCAGTTCTTGATGACGATGGCCTACAACTTCACCTGGGTGCTGAATATTCTGGGGGCGCAAAGACTGAGGGAGTATTGCGTCGGGCGAAGGACGTATAGTCCGCAAATGGCCTGAAATGAGAGAAAAAGCTTGCCGGTTTGACATTATGACACCAGGTCGGGGGTGTCGAACCGAATCCGGAGGATTTTTAACCTCCTCCGTCAGAAAACACGCGTATTTTTGACAGTCAGTCCATTTTTTTACGACTCCTCTCTCGATATCTTCACAGTCTCGATTGTCCCTATTGCAAGCGCATTAGCGGGGAGCAACCTTTATGCTTGAGTTCATGTGGGAGAAGTTCAGATCGAATCTGCCCTGATTAAAGTAGTTTTTTGCGAAGAGCTCCTGGATGTTTGTTAGAACCGGTCGACCCTATATCTCTCAAATCATTTAAGAATTAATCTAAAATTCTATTGACATTCGTGAAAAGCCGTTATAGAATCTCGTTTGCTAAGACGGCACAAATCAGATTGTGAGAGTATTTAGGTAAAGCGATTTCTTTGGCAACAGGTTGCCCCCAAAACACCCTATAAAGTGCTGAATTTGAGGATGTTTTTGGCTATCATATCCCCTTCTGGGGATGTTGGTAGTGCTACTAAATGATATTTTCACAGTCTCAGAATGTCGAATCTTTCAATACAAATTTCGATACAAATGGAGGGTGATTCTTATGCTTATGCGAAAATCTGAACATTCTCTTATTGAAGCCTCCCCTTATCAACTCCGAAGTGCAACACCTTTAGCAAGAGATGATGCTCTCCGTGTATGGAACACAGTATAATCCTGCGGGCCTGGTTAGCAAGAACCCGGATGGCGGTTGCCTTCGGTCGGGCTACGCCCTCCCTTCGGCAAACGCCATCACATCTTCCAAAAACCCCTAACCACCCCCACTCAATCATCCCATCTCAATCCCTCAGCACGAGGCCTCATTGAAAACCTCAGCCGGAGTCCTGTAATTCAAAACCTTCCGAGGCCTCCCGTTGAGCAGCTCTTCAACCCTCCTCACATCCTCCCCCAAAACCTCATGGAAATCAGTCGCCTTGGGAAAGTACTGACGAACCAGCCCGTTTGTATGTTCGTTGAGCCCACGCTCCCACGAATGATACGGAGTCGCAAAGAAAAAACCCGTCCCAAGCTCCTGCGCTATCTTCCCGTGACCCGTAAACTCCTTCCCATTGTCAGAGGTGATCGTATGCACAACCTCCATGTAGGGCAAAAGCCTCTTTACCACCGCCCCTCCCACTTCCTCCGAACTCTTTGAGCATACAAGCTGAAGAATCGCGAACTTCGAGGACCGATCAACGATCGACACCAAAGCCCCCTTATGGCCAGCACCGACGATCGTGTCCGCCTCCCAGTCTCCCACACGACCCTTCTCCCCCGCTGCCCCCGGACGCTCGCTTATGTCGACACGGCCCGGTATATGCCCCCTGCCCGAATACTTAGACCCGCGAGCGTTGCGCTTCTTCCCCCGACGCCGCAGATGCTTGTAAAGATCTCCCCTATTGCGCTTGTCCTCCCACACGTGACGGTATATCCACTCCGCGCTTACCGAAACCACTTCATCGAGCCTGAGACGTCCCGATATCTGCTCGGGACTCCACTGCATGGCAAGCTTGCCCTCCACTATTGCCCACATCCGCCCGGTCATCTTGGGAGGCACGGACGATGCCTCGCTTCTGCGCTCCCACGCCATGCGCTGCGCCTGGCTGAAACGGTAACCCCTGCCGCCGCTGTTGCGCCGAAGCTCCCGTGATATGGTTGAGGGGCTGCGACCGAGTTGCCTGGCAATCCCCCGGCATGAGAGTCCCTGCTTCCTGAGAAAGTAGACTTGCTGGCGCTCGGCAAAATCCAACTGCTTCTATCTTCCGGGCATGACAACCTCCTGTTCTTGTCTCGGAGATTGTCACCTTTGCATTGATGTTTTTACAATACGTTTGAGAAAAACCTCTGATCCCCTAAACTCAAACCTTAACCAAGATGTTGCACTTCGGAGTTGAATGGGCCTTCATAAAAACATCATTAAAAAGTGTTTTGTTATCCTCCTTGTCATCTTTGAGAAGGAGGCGACAAAATGCCTGGAAGAAGAATAGACTATGCAGTCGAGTGCCTTGATGTAATGCCCAGTAGGGAGTCCCGATCGATTGCGTTTAAACAGGCGGGTGGAATATAGTATCGTGTCTATAAAACCGAAGGAAATAAACGAATTTACTGAAAAAGCTCTTCAGATCATCTGGGATACCGGGGAAGAAGACATATTGCAAAGTTCCTGTCAAACAGCACCCCCTTTTCAAGCAACGTGCACGCTACATACAGAAGACGGTCACCCACCGAGCGTAGAGCTCTGTAATGGTTATGTCCTCGCTTGCGAAGCGCAATGTATTTGTCTTTGCTTACGGGATCGTGCTGAACCGTCACTCGAGCCCAGTGATAAATCATGTCCACAAGTCTTTTGTGGGAAGTTCGTCTTTGCATGACACGCTTGCTCTTTCCCGACTGTCTGGTTACCGGAACCGCGCCGATCAGGTTCCGAAGCGACCTGTAGTCGCATCGGCACAGCGGTTCATAGGTTTCACCGAATATAGCGGCAAGGACAATTCTGCCTACGCCTGGAAATGAGCTTAGGATTTCAATATCATTTGGACTTTCATATAGGAACTCTGCTGAATCTTTACGGCAGACCCTCGTGAAGCGCAAAGAGAAAAAGACACGAGAAACCGCTACGGAATCTCCTGCAGGACACATGAAGATTGTTCGCTGCCTTTTTCAGGAAACACTACTGAAACCAGGACGAATACAACCAAAAGCAAGTTAAATACAATACTTTCAGGTGTATTCCCCGTCCCCGCATTCGAAGCAATAGAACATCCTCCGCCCCCTTGCCCCGTGGTTGTCGGTTGTTGTGGTGGCGGGGTCATATCCGCAACACTGGGAGTCCCCGCTACTTCCGGTGAAGGTGTAGCATCGGCAGCCCCGGACTTTGTCGCTATTACTCTTACCACATATTCCCTTTCCGCATCCAGATTCGAAATTGTGTAACTGGTTGTGCTGGCGCTCGTTATATGCTGACGAGATGAATCAAACTGCTGTGAACCTGACTTCCACTGTATCTTGTACCCGTCAGCTTCACTCACAGGGTCCCACTGTACCAAAAGCTGCTCCACCCCTGCCATCACTTCAACGCCCATTATCTGTTCTGCAGGCTGCGGAGGGGGCGGGGGAGGCGGAGGCGGGGGACATACTACCTGGAACGAAATTCCACTTAACCACATCTCAAAATTCGTATCCGCAGGAGTGGAGACATCCGTACACCGTATATCCAATCTCTCAACTGGCAGAGCCATCAAGCGCAGCGGAAGCTCCCCGGTTAACTGTCTGTTGTAGGAAATATTCAATTCCTTAAGACCGTCCAGGGCCTCAAGCGCGTTTGTTATCTCTTCTTTAAGTCCGTTATTCCCGAGATTAAGTGCCGAAACTCGACCGGTAGTAGCGTCAGCCCTGACTCCATACCAATCTGAGAATGAGAACGGGTTATCCATATCAAGCCAGTTAGTACTGTTTCTCCAGTCCGAACCACCGTTGTCCTGGTAGAATGTCCGCAATGCTGCCCTGTCGACCCTTTTGCCAAGTTCATCGGGTATATCCCATGTCAACCCTTCATTGCCCCAGAGGGCAAGTTCTAGAAGGTTGGCTGAAGCTGAAGCTAAATCCTCCAATTGCGTTACGGGAACTGACCCTGTTAACTGATTGTTGTTGAGATACAGTTGCTCAAGGTCCATCAACGCGCTCAAGTCCGGAATTTCCCCGGTTAACTGATTCTGGGAAAAAATAACTTCCCGCAATTGCGTAAGGTCTCTCAGTTTAATTGGGATCGTCCCGGTTAACTTATTATCCCGAAGATATAGTAGAGTGAGCCTAGCTAGATCTCCTAACTGGGGTGGGATCGAGCCGCTTAACTGGTTCAGGGAAAGACTCAACTCTAGAAGGTTGGTAAGATTCCCCAGTTCGGTCGGGATCGAGCCGCTTAATTCGTTGTCCCAGAGATATAGGTACTGAAGGTTGGTAAGATTCCCCAGTTCGGTCGGGATCGACCCAGTTAACTGATTCCGGGAAAGACTCAGGTACTTAAGGCCGATCAAGCTACCCAGTCCGGTCGGGATTTCCCCAGTTAACATGTTGTCGCTGAGATCCAGCTCAACAAAAAAAGAGGCCAAGCCATCCAACCAGTCGGGTATTGTCCCGGTTAAATTATTCTGGGAAAGAACAAGGATCCCCAGATGACTTTTTGATTTGCTCAAGTCCGGGATTTCCCCAGACAACTCGTTGCCCCATAGCGACAGGTTTTGGAGGAATGCAAGATCCCCCAACCAGGTGGGTATTTCCCCGGTTAAATTACCTTGGGAAAGAACAAGGGTCCCCAGATTGGGCGACTCGCTCAAGTCCGGGATTGGCCCAGGCGACCACCTATTGCTCCGGAGATACAGGGCTTGGAGGGCTGTAAGACCCTTAAACAACTCGGTGGGTATTGGCCCGCTTAAATCATTGTACGAGAGATCCAGGTGGTAGAGGCTTGTAAGATCCCCCAACCAGGTGGGCATTGTCCCGGTTAACCTATTTCTGGCCAGATCAAGGCTCCCCAGATTGGGCGACCCGCTCAAGTCCGGGATTGGTCCAGACAACTCATTGTCCCATAGCCACAGGAAGTCGAGGCTTGTAAGATTCCCCAACGATGCCGGTATCGTTCCGGTTAAATTATTTTTAGCAAGATTAAGTTGCGTGACGTAACCACCAAGCACCGTGACCCCGTACCATTCACCAATCGGCTCGGCGCTATTCCAGTTGGTATTGATAGTCCAATTCGCACCGTCGGTTTGGTTGTAGAGATCTACAAGTGCCTGACATTCAGCTTGTGGAACGCCAGTCGCTGTAATGTTGGAGCAATCAGTAGTTTGTGCCTGCGTGTTTTCCGCAAAAATGAAGAACGCTACGGTAAAGCAAACTAATATACACTTTAAGCTCGAGAGAAAAGATATTCCTCGAACAGAACTTGCGTTTTCTCTTGAGACATCACGATGCAATGAATTTTGCATAGCAAGAAACCCCTCCCTTTTGTTATGAATAGCAAATTCGTGGTACATTCAGTCAGTTATAAACTTTGGGCATTATTTCTTTAAGTTGACAAGCTCTTAACATAGATTAAGCACCACCGGGCGTGTGAATCATCTGACTGGGCGATTTAATGTTTTTTGCACCGACATTTTTTCTCACGGGCTAAGTGCTTAGATAATATTAAATCCCTATGCACTTAATTGTCAAGAAAATATAATGATTTGAGGGTAATACAAAGCAGTTGGTCCTAGCAGGCTCACCCGGCCTTCCTACCTCGCGCTTGGCGAAATCTTAAATCTTTTTCAGATGAATTTAGTCGGAAACTTCTCTGCTTCCGAAGGGAGAAATGACGCTGCCGGGCCAAAGTAGCTCCAGAGATTTGAAACCTAATCTCACAGGCTTGGGGAAGGCATACTCAGGCTCGGAGGGCTTGTATACTTAGATCTATAATTCCCTAAACTTTCTGCGACATTACTATACAGTCCTAGGAGTCTGTCGGACTTTAGCGTGTTGTTTTGGGTAAAATAATAACATTAAAGACACCGGAAGGAGAACACGAGATTATGCGTAAAAGGTTTGTATCCGTAGACCGCGCAACACCGCAGATGTTTCCCGCGAGGATAGATGATTATTTACCCGAAGATCATCTTGCCCGCTTCGTGGTGGATATAGTGGAGCAGATGGATTTGAGGGGTTTGGTGGAAGCGTATTCTGGCAGGGGGGTCATCGGCATATCATCCTGCGATGATGGTGGCTTTGTTGTTTTACGGGTACGCGACGGGAACGTTTTCTTCTCGCAAGCTTGAGAGAGCTACGTATGACAGCATAGCGTACAGGTATATCTGCGCGAACAGGAATCCTGATCATGACAGCATAAACAGTTTCCGCAAGCGTTTTATGAAGGAGCTTGAGGGGATGTTCGTGGAGATACTGGTGATAGCGAGGGAGGTGGGGATGTTGAAGATGGGGACAGTGAGTTTGGATGGTACAAAGATAAAGGCCAACGCGAGCAAGCGCAAGGCGCTTAGCTGGAAGAGGGCATTGGAGATAGAGAAGGGGTTAAAGGAAGAAGTTAAGGAACTAATGAGATTAGCCGAGGAGGCCGACAACAGTTCATTGCCCGAGGATGTGGACATACCTGAGGAGTTGGCGAGGCGGGAGAGTCGGCTTGAAGTAATAAGGGAGGCCAAGAGGGAGATAGAAGCTCGTGCGAAGCTGCGGTATGAGGGGAAGCTTAAAGAGCATAAAGAGAAGATGGGGAAGCGAAGGCTGCATGAGGAGGAGACGGGGAAGAAGCCGAGGGGGGCGGAGCCGAAGGAGCCTGAGGGTGGTCCGGGGGACAAGGACCAGATGAATCTTGTGGATAAGGATTCACGGATAATGCAGACAAACGGGGGATTTGAGCAGAGTTACAACGCGCAGGCGGGCGTGGAAGTGGAGAGCAAGCTGATAGTGACCCGGCATGTTACGCAGAACACCAATGACAAAAAAGAGATAGAGCCGACGCTTGAGCAGTTGGGAGATCAGGAGCGGCTTCTGGGAGAGGCGGAGAATCTGCTTGCCGACGCGGGTTACTTCTCCCGGGGCAATGTGGAGGTTTGCGGGAGGAAAGGAGTGAAGCCGTTTATATCAACGAGCAGGGAGAAGCGCAACGAGCCGTTTTGGGAGAGGTTCGCTCAGGGTGAAGAAGAAGACTCGAAGGAACCGGTCACTGGGGTTGAAGATATGAAGAGGCGGATGAAGACGTCTGAGGGGAAGAAGCTTTACGCGAAGCGCAAGTCAACTGTAGAACCCGCGTTCGGGGTGATAAAGCATGTGATGGGATTCCGGCAGTTTTTGTTGCGGGGGGTTGGAGTTGTACAAGGAGAATGGAATCTGGTGTGTATTGGTTATAACTTGAAGAAGATGTATGCCCTGAGGGGATGAAAAGGGGCAGAATGCGGACGAATTGGGAGAAATCAGTCGGTTCAGGGGTGGTTTGGGAAGCAAGACGCGCCGATTTTTACTGATATGACGTCCAACAAGCCCAGATCAGTTGAAATTACTCCGAATTCATACTCAAGACCGACAGACTCCTAGGGACCATGGATGACGCCACGGGGAGGATATACAGTGCTTTTTTCGTTGCGCAGGAAGGCAGAGGGAGCAGTTTTAGAGGTGTAAGGGATGTATTGGAGAGTAAGGGGGTATATTCTCAAGTTTTTACAGTGACAGGGGGTCTCACTACTGGAACACTCCCAAGGCGGGAGGACGGGTTGACAAGGAGAACCTGACGCAGTTCGGGCGGGCGATGAAGGAGCTGGGCATTGTAATGATCGGGTTACTCACCGGAGGCCAGGGGGCGTAGCGAGCGGATGTTCAGGACGTTGCAGGGGCGTTTGCCTGTGGAGTTGGAGGAGCGGGGGATAGTGGAGATGAGGGAAACGAACAAATATCTGTTGGAGAGCTTTGTGGATGATTTCAACAGGCGTTTCGCGGTAACGGCGAAGGAGGAGGGCAGTGGGTTTGTGCCGCTGCTCGGCGTGGGGCTTGAGGATATACTGTGTTTGAAGCACCAAAGGGTAGTGGGCAACGACAACTGCGTTAAGTATGGGGACGGGAGCATGGCAGTAGTTCACGAAGGGAAGCGCAAGCTAGGGGTTTATGATAGGGAGGGGAACTTGCTGGAAGAAACGGAGCGAAGAAGAAAAGTAGCGTCAGGGTGAGGAGACGATTTCAAATCAACCTCTTCGGGCTCGCCCTTCAAGTCTGATTTGAAAAAAATTCAAAAGAAGAAACCGGACTTCCTGTTTTTTATCAAGCCTGAATTTTATATATGTAGCAAATTTATTTCTTTAAAGATTCCTCCTTGTTTTTCCCTTCAACGATTTCATTTCAGTCCGATTTCTTTTATGCTGCGGCTTGCTGGGGAGGTTTCTTGAACTGCTTGTCGAACAGTTCTCCTTTTTCCAGAATGGCGCAGGCAACAAGTAAAAGACGATCGCACACAGTGCGAACGGATCTGCAGTAACCAAGACCTCTTGCCCGAAGCGATTGGTATCTGGCCCTGCTCACCGGATCATGGATTGCGGCTATTCCGCCCAGAACATGAAGAGCATCTGAGAGACTTCTGCATACAGCTCTTCGCCGAACAACATACTTGCTCTTGCCCGATTGTTTCGTCACGGGAGCCATGCCTCCAAGCAATCGAAGCGCTTCGTGGTCCCGGCGGCGTATAAGATTCCAGGCTTCGGCAAGCAGCGTCACGAGCACGACATCACCCACGCCTGGAATGGATCGGAGAATCTCAATATCGGTTGGTCTCCATCCCTCGGTCTTGAGCTTCGAATTCATAGCTTCAATCACCTTCCTCATAGAGTCTTTGGTCTCCACAAGCTGGCGATCTATCACTTTCATGCGTTGGGCAACTGACCTTATATGCGCGACGCAACTCTCCTCGGTTGCCTGCTTTATGTTTATCTTCTCACAGCGCAGTATTTCAAGCACTCTCTTCGCGTCAATGCGCCTCACTCTGTTGCGTTTGAGAAGGGCAGCTACTGTTGAGCCCCTTTTTCTTTTTGCCGAGTCAGGGCAAGGCATGAACTCCCATAATTCCAGGTGCCACGGCCTTACCGTGTTGCCTATAAGCTCGCCAAACTGGGGGTAGTATCTCCAGAGCAGCCCGCGGAACCGGTTCACGAGACGAGTGCGTTCTCCCACGAGTTCCTCTCTTGTCCTGTTGAGTTCCCGCAGGATTATTATGTCGGGGTCCTGAGGCTCAAGACGGCGGAAGTGGCCGCGGTCCGTTCTAAGCGCCGAGGCCAGAACCAGAGCGTCTCTTCGGTCATCCTTGGCTCCCGAGACGCAGAATCTGTCCCTGAAACGATCAAGCTGCCTAGGGTTTACGGAATAAACTCTGTACCCTTGCTCCAAAAGGCTTTCCACCACGGGGCCGTGGTTCACCTCGATAGCTGCGGCTATATTGCGAGCCTTGGAACCTGACACCTTCATTACCCACTGAGCCATTTCAAAAAGACCGGCGCCGGTGTGCCTGAAGGATTTTTCTCCAACAACGGAACCTTCCTGATCGATAACGCAGACCTGGTGGAACCCTCGCCCCCAGTCAATGCCTGCAAAAAATAGTGTTTTATCATTGTCCATGATAAATTAATACCTCCATGTAAATTCGGGTCTGCCGTGATGCTTGTCGGATCCAGTACTGGTGCTCATGGGCACGGACTTCCTGTGGGGCATTCATCGCGGCGCTTGGCCGAGGCGCATGTCCGGTTTAGGCGCTCCGTGGCGCTGGACAACTCAGGCAGCTCTCGGTCAAGCAACCCGTGAATTAATTAAACTTGATTTTTTGTTTCTTCGCTTAACTCAAGCTCTGATAAAAAGTACTGGACAACTAATTAACTCAAAAACTGGACAACTTAATTGACTCCCTACATATATTCTTTCAGGACTGGATGAAGCGGCGAGAAAATGTATAATTCAGTGTTGTAAACCCGCGATGGCAGACTCCTTCGTTCACCTACATTTACATTCGCAGTACTCGCTTCTTGACGGCTCGATAAAGTTCGACGAACTGGTCGAGAGGGCGGAGAGCCACTCCATGCCCGCCGTCGCCGTCACTGACCACGGAAACCTCTTCGGCGCATACGAGTTTTTTGAAAAAGCGAAGGCCAAGGGAGTAAAGCCCATAATAGGATGCGAGCTCTATGTAACCCCCACTCTTAAGCTTGAGAAGCCGTCTGACGGGAAAAACTACCACCTCACAGTGCTCTGCATGAACGAGCGGGGTTACAGGAACCTCTCAAGGCTCGTAACGAGAGGGTACTTCGAGGGTTTTTACCGCCGTCCGCGCGTTGACCACGAAATGCTCTCGGAGCACAATGAAGGACTGATAGTCCTCTCCGGGTGCATGAGCAGTGAACTTTCCCAGGCCATTTTCAAAAAAGACCTAAAGGAACAGGTAAGAATCGCGTCGACCTACAAGGAGATATTCGGGGACCGCTACTACCTTGAAGTGCAGGCCATCGGCCTTGAGGAACAGCGCAGGGTTAACAGGGGGCTTCGCAAAGTCGGCGAGCGCCTCGGCATAAAGCTCGCGGCAACCAACGACTGCCATTTTCTCACCAGGGAAGACTACAGATCGCACGACACCCTTTTATGCATCCAGACCGGAAGCATGGTGGCGGACCAGAAAAGAATGAGGTTCCAAAGTGACGACTTCTACGTGAAAACAAGGGAAGAGATGGCCCGGGACATGAAGGGTTTTGAGAACGCGCTCGAAGAGTCGGTGAGAATTTCTGAGCGCTGCGACTTTGAATTCAAAAACGACGGGTACAGGTTCCCCGAATACGTTGCTCCCGAGGGAAAGTCACTTGACGAGTTCATCCGGGAGATCTCAGGCAAAAATCTCGAGAGAATACTCCGTGAAAACGAAATACCCGAAGAGGCCCACGAGGTTTACCGGCAACGGCTTCACTCGGAGCTTGACACCATCTGCAAGATGGGGTTCTCCGCGTATTTCCTCGTGGTTTCCGACTTTATATTCCACGCGAAGAAAAACGATATTCCCGTGGGGCCGGGGCGGGGAAGCGCCGCGGGAAGCCTGGTCGCCTATGCCTTAGGCATAACGGCCATAGATCCCATAAGGCACAAGCTTATTTTTGAGAGGTTCTTGAACCCGGAGAGGGTAAGCATGCCTGACATAGACGTTGACTTCTGCGCGGAGCACCGGGACGAGATAATAAGATACGTGACGGAGAAATACGGCGCAGACAAGGTGGCCCAGATAGGCACCTTCGGGACCATGTCCTCAAAAGCCGTGATAAAGGACGTGGGAAGAGTCCTTGGCCTTCCGTACTCAGAAGTCGACCGGCTCTCAAAAATGATCCCCTCTTTCCGGGGAAAGGTTTTCAGCATAGAAGAAGCCGTAAAGAAGGTGAAGGAAATAAGGGATCGTCTTTCCGAGAACAAGCAGCTTGCTGAAGTTGTGGAACTTGCGAAATCGCTTGAGAACATGGTGCGTCATTCCTCGACCCACGCCGCGGGCATCGTGATATCAAACGAACCGATCGCCGATTACATACCCCTATACAAGGGAAGCAAGGACGAGATCGTAACCCAGTTCGACATGAACTCCATAGAAAAGTTGGGTTACGTGAAATTCGATTTCCTAGGACTTAAAACCCTCACTATAATCGACAAGGCGGTAAAGTACGTCCGGGAGAACCAGGGAAAAAGCGAAGAAGAGTTCAACCTGGACAAAATTCCTCTTGATGACCCGCAGGTCTACACTCTGCTCAGTGAAGGTGTGACCATGGGGATATTCCAGGTTGAATCGGCGGGAATGAAAGACCTCCTGGCGAAACTCAGACCCTCGGAATTTGAGGACATAACGGCCGCCCTTGCGCTTTACCGCCCGGGTCCTCTTGACAGCGGCATGGCAGAGGAGTTCACCCTCAGAAAAAAGGGGGAAAGGTCGATTTCCCGCATCCGGCGCTTCGGGAGATACTGGGGGGAACCTACGGCCTTTTCGTTTACCAGGAGCAGATAATGCAGACTGCAAGCGAGCTTGCGGGGTTTACCATGGGGGAAGCGGACCTTCTGCGAAGGGCGATGGGCAAAAAGAAATCAAGCGAAATGAGGGCCCAGCGCAAAAGGTTTCTCACGGGAGCGGAGGAAAAAGGCATAGAACGCAAAAAAGCCGAAGAGCTTTTCGACACTATGGAAAAGTTCGCCGAATACTCCTTTAACAAAAGCCACAGCGCCGCCTACG
The DNA here is from genome assembly GCA_965229995.1 of Thermodesulfobacteriota bacterium. Lineage (GTDB taxonomy): Bacteria > Desulfobacterota_D > UBA1144 > Nemesobacterales > Nemesobacteraceae > Nemesobacter. Next base: position 1,448,282 of record OZ245933.1, read on the forward strand.
CCATGATTACCTACCAGACGGCCTACCTCAAAGCGCACTACCCGGCGGAATTCATGGCAGCCTTCATGTCCGTCGAGGCACATAACATGGACAAGGTGATCTCCGGCATAACCGAGTGCAGGAAACTCGGAATCGACGTGCTGCAGCCTGACATAAACCGCAGCTGCTCGGGGTTTACGGTTTCAGACGGGAAAATACTGTTCGGGTTCACAGCGATCAAGTACGTCGGCGACAGCCTGACCGAGGAAATAGTCAGAACCAGGGAAAAAGACGGGGTGTTCGAATCCGTTACCGACTTCTGTGCCAGGGTGGATTCGAGAAAGCTTAACAAAAAGGCGTTTGAAAGCCTGATTATGGGGGGCGCTTTCGATTCCCTTGAACCGAGCAGGGCGAGGTTGTTTGCTTCCCGAGAGTCACTGCTCGACTATAACTCCATAAAACATCACACGCCGACAAACGGGCAGGGAATGCTGTTTGACCTTCCAAATTCAGTGACCGCCCCGACGCTTGCGGAAAGTGAGCCATGGGACGACCGCATCAAGCTTGAGAACGAACTTGACGTGCTCGGGTTCTTCATATCATCCCACCCGCTTCGAAAGTACTCTTTGGAGCTTGAAAAATACAGCCCCCTTCACGACACCGAATCCATAAAGCAGGCAAAAGACGGCTCTGAGGTGAGAATCGCCGGGGTAGTGAGATCGATCGAAATCAAAAACACCAGGAAAGGAACCAGCTTTATCGGTTATCTGACCCTCGAAGATCTAAACGGATTCACCGAAGCAATCGTTTTTAACGATGTCCTGCAGAGATCGCGAGTGCTCCTAGAACAGAAGGTCGAGCCGGTAATAGTGAAAGGAAGGGTCGAGATCTCGGATGAAAAAGTACGTCTTCTCGCAAGCGACATCTCTTCACTCAGGGAAACCAGAACGAATTCCGCTGTCTGCATCAGCATCGCTTGTGAAGCCGCGAACGAGAAGAACATAGCCAATCTGAGAGAAATCCTCGAGAAGTTCCCGGGAGACTCAACCGTGATAATAGATATGAAAACCAGCCGCTCAGAGGCCGTTTTGAGGGTCGGAAGCTGCAAGGTTGACTTCAGGGATGAGCTTATAAAAAACGTTGAGGGGCTGCTCGGAGAAGGCGCGGTGACCCTCAGGGAAAGCTCATTTGCCTGAAAGCTCTATAACCGTTTTGAGTTCCTCAGGGTCCTTCGTGATAATGAACACCTCCTGCACCGAAGTGCCGCTTCTCGCTATGAGCTTGGCCCCGCTTCGGGTGTTGTACTTGTAGCTTACCGCGAGGTTCTCCCCCGTGGCGCGGCCGACCTTTATCTCACCGGGGATGATTCCCGTCACATGGTCAAGGCCCGAGATATTGTCCTCAAGAAAACGGCGGAGTCCCTTTATTATAGAATGTTCGATTTTTATCTTGTTTTTTCTGTATTTCATACTCTCTCCAAGAAACATTATACTTCTTTATCGGTCTCGGCTGCGGGAATTTTTTTACTCCCTGTCTTCCGCTAACATAATCCGGTAACGAAGCGGCAGCGGATGCCCCGAAATGAGGAAAATAACAAACCTTCGCTTTGAAAACGCCTACGCGGAGCTACCGCCCGGGTTCTACCAGAAAAAAGACCCCGTTGCGTTTGAGAGCCCCCATATGGTGGCGTTCAATGAAACCCTGGCCGAGCAGATAGGCATAGACCCAGGCGAAAAACAAAAACCCCTCCTAGCCGAATACCTCTGCGGAAAAAGGCCCCTTGCGGGGACGAACCCCCTGGCGATGTACTACGCCGGGTGGCAGTTCGGGGTCTATAACCCGCACCTTGGAGACGGAAGGGCTCTTCTGCTCGGGCAGATAATTGATGAGCAAGACCGCAGATGGGACCTCCATCTCAAGGGCTGCGGAGCGACCAGGTTCTCAAGAGGTTTTGACGGAAGGGCCACGCTCAGGTCCTCCGTAAGGGAGTATCTCGGGAGTGAGGCCTTGTATCATCTGGGGATTCCGTCCACAAGGGCGCTTTGCGTAGTGGGAAGCACGGAGAAAATCGAGAGGGAAACCAAAGAACCCGCCGCGATGATGCTTCGGGTCGCGGAGACTCACGTGCGCTTCGGGTCGTTTGAAGGCTTTTACCACCGAGGTCAGGAGGAAAACGTCCGGACCCTCGCGGATTACGTAATCGCCCGCCACTACCCAGAGATCCCCCGCCAGACAAAAGAGGGCTACGGGCTCTTTCTGCGCGCAACGGCCGAAAAAACGGCCGTCACGATCGCCAAGTGGCAGGCTTTCGGTTTCACCCACGGCGTAATGAACACCGACAACATGTCCGTAACGGGTCTCACTCTTGATTACGGACCGTACGGATTCCTCGAGACATTCGACAGGGATCACGTTTCAAACCACTCGGATCACTTCGGCAGGTACAGCTACGGAAACCAGCCCGCGATCGCGCGGTGGAATCTTGAGAGATTCGTAAAATGCCTGAAAGGTCTCGTGGACGAAAAACAGGCGCGGGATGCGATTGAGAGTTACAACAAAATGTTCTCCGCAACCTACAGGGAACTGATGCTGCGCAAGTTCGGTTTTGAAAAGGAGAAAAAGGAGTCTCTGCGGTTCATCGAAAACACTCTCGGGATGCTCGCCGAACGCGAAACGGACTACCATATCTTTTTTCGAAACATCTCTGACGTAAGGCGCAACGGCTCGTTCGGGGAAAACCCGTGGCTTAAAGAACTCTCAGAGGCTTCGAAGCAATGGCGACAGTGGTTCTCCGAGTACGCCGGGGAGCTTCGGGGGAATTCGCTGTCTGACCACAAGAGGAAAAAACTCATGGACTCCGTTAATCCCAAGTACGTTTTGAGGAACCATATAATGGAGACCACGATAAGGGAGGCGCTTGAACACGAAGACTACTCGGAGATAGAAAAAGTAAGAAAGATCTTCGAGAACCCCTTCTCGGATCAGCCGGAACACGAAAGCTACGCGACTCCCTCTCCCGATTGGGCTAAAAGCCTTGTCGTAAGCTGTCTCTCCTAGGCGGTAAGAAAACTTGCGAGGATTTTTTTCACGCCAGGGCCGAAAAAAGCGACCGTAGCCACGGCCTCCTCCCCTTTTCCGTCAATCCGCTTAACGATCCCCGGACCGAAAATCGAGTGGTTAACGGTCTGGCCGGCTCTTAACTTTCGACCTTTGTCCCCGGATTCGCGCGGTGTTCTTGAGGACAAATCGGCAGAAAGGTCAGAATCTCGGCTGGAAAAATCCCTCTTTCGGGATTCGTAGACGACAAGTTCCGGCGGGAGATCTTCCAGAAAAACCGATCTTCTTGTACCATGCATGGGACCCGAAGCCCCTTTTGAGGAAGAGTAACTTAGGTAGAGAAGCTGCTTGGCCCGGGTGACCGCGACATAGAAAAGTCTTCTCTCCTCCTCAAACCCCTCTAGCGTGGATGCGGATCTTTGGTGCGGAAGCAAATCCTCGTTTACCCCGACCACGAACACCACGGGAAACTCAAGCCCCTTGGCCGCGTGAATCGTCATTAGTGAAACTTCCTCCTCTCCGGAATCCCCTCTGTCCTCGTCTGTAGAAAGCAGCACGCGGTCGAGAAAATCAGAGAGGGTCTTCTCTTCTGAGCTCTCGGCCGCGTTTAAAAGCTCTTTAAGGTTCTCCACCCTGTGATGCTCTTCTCCGAGGTAATCCAGATAACCGGTACGCTCAAGAAGCCTCTTGATAACGCTTGCCACCGGCTGGTTTTCCGCCACCGAGCGAAGCTCCTTTATAATCTCAAGAAACCGGGAAAGCGCTAGGAGCGCGCGTCCCGACAGAAGGTTTTCCTCCTGGCAGTATTCAATGGCGTCCAGAAGAGCGAATCCGCCGGCATCTGAGACCTCGCGCAGCTTTCGCAGCGTGACTTTCCCTATTTTTCTCGGCGGAACGTTCACTATTCTCTCAAAGCTTACGTTGTCCCTCGGATTCTGAATAAGCCGCAGGTAAGCGACTATGTCCTTTATCTCTGCCCTTTGATAAAAGCCGACTCCAGACACTACCCTGTAGGGAATTCTCCCTGCCCTGAGCCCTTCCTCAACCAGCCTCGACTGAAAGTTTGCCCTGTAGAAGACCGCCACATCACCCAAAGTAAAATCCCCGGATTCGACCAGAAGTGAAATTCGCTCCGCAACAAACTGAGCTTCGTCTGCGCCGTCGCCGGCCTTGAAGACCACCGCTTTCTCTCCCGCAGGGTTTTCGGTCCATAGGTTCTTTTCCTTTCTTCTGAGGTTTTTACTTGCCACCGAGTTTGCAATGGAAAGTATGGTAGATGTCGAGCGGTAATTACGCTCAAGTTTCACTACCCCCGCCCCGGGAAAGTCTCTCTCGAAATTCAGGATATTGTTTATGTCGGCGCCCCTCCACCCGTAAATTGACTGGCTGTCATCGCCCACCACGAAAAGATTGTGGTGTCGCTGCGAGAGGGTTTTTACGAAGCGGTACTGAACAACGTTTGTATCCTGATACTCGTCGACAAGCACGTGAGAGAACCTGTCCTGATAGCGAGCGCAAACATCCTGGTTTTCAGAAAAAAAGCTATTTGTAAGGAGTAGCAGATCGTTAAACGTCATGGCGTTTCGTTTAACAAGCTCATTTTTGTAGAGATCATAAAGCTCTCTCAATGCGCGGCCGTAAAAATCGTCCCTGAAAAACACCTCCGCCCTGTTCTCAACCCCATCAAATTCGGAAAGCACGCCCTTGGGCGAGAATAGGCTTTCCCCGTAATCAAGTTCCTTCATGCAGCTTTTTAGGAGGTTCAGCTGATCGTTCTGGTCGTAGACAACGAAATCCCGCGTGTAGCCCTCAAGAGAATCCGCCTCTATTTTGAGAATCCGAAGGCAGATCGAGTGAAAGGTGCCGATCCAGATGCCGCTTGTCCGCTCGCCCGCCAGTTCCCCCGCTCTTTTTTTCATCTCCGCGGCCGCCTTGTTGGTAAAGGTTACGGCCAGAATGTTTCCGGGAGGAACCGAAAGATCGTTTAAGAGGTAGGCGATCCGGTGGGCTATGACTCTGGTTTTGCCCGAGCCTGGGCCCGCGAGAACGAGCAGCGGGCCTTCTCCGTGGCTTACGGCATCAATCTGGGAAGAGTTAAGTCCTTTAAGAGAATTCTTTGGCACGGGTACTTGAACCATTTTTTTTGGCTGGGGCGGGAGGACTCGAACCCCCACTACCGGGACCAAAACCCGGTGTCCTGCCGTTAGACGACGCCCCAGTCGGGAAGAAGTTTTATGTTACCACATTCGCACGACTGTTAAAGCAAAAAACAAAACCCCAGACGCCGTACCGGTACAGCAGATCAACTCCATCCGGCGAAGGGGAACTGTTTACTTCAGCGGAGCTAAAGGAGGACAATCAGAGAGAAGCACAAATCGGCTAAAAAGAACTCGGGCCCGACAGTGGTGGCAAAATGCGGTGAGTGTTTGAGCCGGATCCGCCGATTCAGCTTAGAAGTTCGCTCATCCTAGTTGCCATCTGAAGGGTCGTCACAAAAGACACCTGCATATTCTAGCGTGGTGCAATCGTGAATTCCACGTTCCGCATGATCACAATCAAGCAGCTTATCTTCGGTTCCGTCGCACTCTACCTCATCAAGCAGATAATATATTGGCGGAGAAGTGGTCCCATTTATCTGGGTTATCGGAGTGCCTCCTGCGAAGCCTAGCTGGCGGCATACAACTTGCGCTTCTTCCGTGCCCCACCCCAGGTTTTCATCATCTGCCCCATCATCACATATCCCCTTCCACTTCTTGCTCGGCTCATCAAATATCTCAACTATGCCCGTGAATTCATCCGAGTCCACTGTGACCGTGCCACCACCAAGATCATAACTAAGCATAATGGGCCTTAATCGAAGGGAACCGTCGGGCTTGTCAGTATAAACAGGCCCCTCTTCAAAGCTGAAAACCTTCTCCTCGTTCTCTTCATCGTCCGTGAAAGTCAGCTTCACTTTGATCCAGTTTTCCTCATCGTCATCCTGAAGAACATAGGTGGAGGATGTCGCGCCGGAGATGTCGGTTTCATTCAAGTAAAGATCAACCCTGAGCCACTGATAGCTAAAAGAAGTCTCCTCAGTCGGCTTGCCGTCCTCATCAGTAATACCGGTGTGATCCGCGGTAAGCGTCTGCCTCAACTGAGTTTCGCCCGTGATCGCGAGTCGGCCTACGGCATCGTTGTTCGTGGTAGCAGCCGAGCAGGTAACACCAAAAGCCTCTTCGTTTTCGCAATCATGTTCTCCACGCCCTGAGTGTCTGCACTTACCCTCTCCGAGAATTTTTGCTTCCGAGCCTGCACATTCAAGATTGTCTAGCAGGTAATCCGAATTGTCCGGCAACGTCATCTGAGTTATCGGAGTGCCTCCCGCGAATCCCAATTGGCGGCATGCAACCTCGGCCTCTTGCCTGCCGGTCACTCGAACGTTTCCTTCTTTCTCCGTTCCTAGCTCTCCCAGATAATCATCGCATATCCCCTTCCATTCCCCGGTACCGTCGCCATCCTCATCATCGAATATCTCAAGTCTGCCCGAAGGTGCCGTAGCCGTACTGAGATCAACTACCATACCGGCAGCCGTGTCCACCAGCCTAAGATCGCCGTCGGAGCTGGTCTGCTGCGTTCTGAGCTCCGCGGGTCCACCCAGAAGCAAAAATCCGAGCAAGAGGCCAGCCGCCACGATAAAAACGCGCAAAACGTCCAAGGATTTGGCAACTCTTTTTCCAATCCGCGCTACATAATTACCATTGTTCACAAGGTGGTTTCTAAGTTTTTCCAAGCGCGCTATTCCCATCTTAAAACATCCTTTTTTATATGCAACGACATTTCTATACTACTGATTTTGGGATTATCTGTCATCCCTTTTTATTCGTTAAGCGGAAATGGGAACCGCAGCCAGACAGCAGGTCTCAAACCGTTCAGTCCGCAAGAAGATGCCAGCCGCTTATTCCCTGGGCCAGAAAAACTTCAAATTCAGCGGAGGTTTCCAAGTACTCGTAGATTTCCTCCGCTTCCTGCCGTTCCCGGAAAACGGAAAAAACGGATGACCCGCTTCCGGAGACAAGCACGGAACGCGCCCCGAGCGACCGGAATATCTCCCTGAAGGAGAGTATCTCGGGGAAAATCCCGAAGACCGCTTCGGAAAGACCGTTTTCAAGCGGAAAGTCTCCGCCGCGGAACCGCTCCGCAAGAGAAGCGGGATCGGCTCTTTCGGGCAACCGGTCGGGGTGTTCCCACCTGGCATAGATTTCCCGGGTCGACATGTTTTCGCCGGGGAAGAGAATAACGTAGTGAAAAAGCGGAAAATCCGAAAGCAAAGTCACCCTTTCCCCTATTCCCTCGACAAACGAAGCGGTGCATCTTATAAAGAACGGGATGTCGGCTCCTAGAGATGCGGCCATCCGGAGCAGGTCCCGGTCGGTGAATTTCCCAAGAACTTTGTTAAGACCCACGAGAACCGCCGCGGCGTTTGAGCTTCCGCCGCCGAGTCCAGCGCCTAGGGGAATATTCTTTTTTACTCCTATCGAAACCTTCTCTCGCACCTCGGCAGCCTCAAGATAAAGGTTGCAGGCGGCCACGGCAAGATTGTCCCTTCCAGAGGGCATCTCCCTTCCGGAAGGAGAAAGACTTACCCCCTCTCCCGGTTCGATCGAAAGGCTTATTTCGTCAAAAAGGCTTACGGGCTGAACGAGAGACTGGAGCTCGTGGTACCCGTCGGGGCGCTTTCGGAGAATCCTGAGAAACAGGTTTACCTTCGCCGGGGAGAGAAGCTTTACAGAACTCACCTTCGCGCCACGTCCGGCTCGAAATTCATCGTAAGCCTCACGCTTCTAAGCGGAAGCACTAGTCTTTTGAGCTTGGCTGTTTTTTCGTCAAAGCTCAGCAGAAGCCTGAACATGATGTATTTTCCCTCCGGGGTTTTTTCCCGCAGCCTGTATTTGTAGACGAAAACACTGCCGCCTTCATCTTTTAGCCTTGCGTACGGACGGCCGAGAATCTCAATCACTTCGGAGAGGCTTGGGATTTCCTTGTCTTCAAGAGACTTTATAGCCGCGGTGCTGGTTTTCTTAAGCTTTTTCACTTCGGCGCCGCCCACAGAACCCATTACCTTGCCGAGAACCTCCTTGTTTATATACTTTGTGAGGCGCTCGGGGAAGACGACCTCGCAGAGTTTTCCGCGACAAAGCTTCATCCCCATGGCCAGATCGAAATTTCCGCTTTCGGTTTTTCTGCCCGGGTATTTTTTCACCAGATCATAGACCCAAAGTTCCGTGTCCTGTGAAACGCGGGTTTTCACCGGCGGGGAGTAGACCATAAGCCACGCAATGTCTTCTGCAAGCAGCGCCGGGTTTTTGAAAGAGAGGCGTAGACCGTCGTGGTCGCTCACGCTGAAATTTTCGCTGAAATTCCCAAGCTGACCCTTTACCTCAAGGAACCTGAAAAGCCGGCATCCCCCCGCCCCCAGACATAAAATGAGCAAAAACGATATGAGAATTTTTCTTCGCGAAGGCAGTTTTCCCATCGGCAATTCGGCATTTCCCCCCAGATGTATTATTATACCGTACAGATAACCGGGATTATCTCTGACAACTTCAAATGTTCGCAAGACTTTTAATTCTGTTCACCGTGGTTCCGCTCGTTGAGCTGGCGCTGCTCATAAAGCTCGGAAACGTAATAGGGCTCTGGCCGACCATATTCATAGTCATAGCGACGGGAGTGCTGGGAGCGGCGCTCGCCAGGAGCCAGGGCACGCGTACCGTCGGCGCTATAAGAGCGGAACTCGCCCAGGGCAGGGCGCCTACGGAAAGCCTTCTAAACGGCCTTCTCATACTCGTGGGAGGGGTGGTGCTTCTGACCCCGGGACTGCTTACGGATCTTCTGGGCTTCTCCCTTCTTATTCCCTTAACCAGAAACTGGTTCAAAAAAGAACTTCAAAACAGGCTCAGAAAATACGCGGAGAAAAACTCCTCCTCCGCGACCATAATAATTCGTTGAAGGGAAAAACAGCCGCCGGTTACGGCTGAAACGGTTCGTGGCTGATTTTATGTATTATCGGCATGGAGAAGCTCACCGATTCCATGAGCTTCTGTCCGTACTCAATCACCCACTGCTCGGGAGCCAGGGCGTAGAAGTCCCCAAGAGTCATCCACTCCCCTCCCCTCACTATCTCCCCGTAGTCGGCGCTTACCAGAAAAGCTGTCATGTCTCCGCCGTCCATGGCATTCAGCACGGAACACTCAACATAGGAATGGACATCCCTCAAGACGGGACAGCCGTTTTTTCCCTGAACATGGTCTATGCTCATAAACTTCCGCTTTTCCCTGCCCGAATAAAAACCGAAGTTTCGCACAAGGGCTATCTGATCTTTTTTCAGAAGGTGAACCACTAGATTCCTGCTTTTCATTATAAATCCGTGAGTGTGGTTCCCCTTCCATATCCCGATAAGGAGTCTCGGGATGGTATGGACTATGGAGGAGGTAACAAGCGTTACGGCCACCTGGCCGTTTATATCATCTTCCCGCCTGCTGGTTATGACCACGACCGGGGAATTATGCCAGAAAACCCCCGAAACCGAAGATGCGTCGTTCACTAGAAAACTCCTTTTTTATACCGAGCAAAAATGCTGCGGGAGAATTGAAAAAACATCCCCCTTGTGCTATAGTAACCCGATCTTTTAAGTTTACCCGCAACAACGCGTCGGCGCCTTTTAAACAGACTGAAACCCTATCATGAAAAAAATAATCCCGGCGATCGCTTTTCTCTTCTTGGTCGTTGGTGTTCTGCACATCTCTGGGTGCTCAAAGAAGACTCTCCCGCCTCCCCCACCTGCAGAACCTTCAACGGAAGTTGAGGACAGGATTCTGGCAGTCTCAGAAAAACTTGAAGAAGCCCGCGCGGAAAACGCCGAAGACACATGGGAGTATCAGGAGGCGGAAAAGCTTTTCGAACTGGCTAAAGATCTGATCAGCAAAGGAGAGCTTGAGGAAGCCGGAGAAGTTCTTTCTCAGGCGGAACTCAGGGCCACCCAAGCGGTGGGAGCCGTCAGGGAAGATACCTACATGGAGGGTTTTGACGAGGCGGCCCAGGAAATACGAAAATCCCTGCTCCGTGACTCCTTTTCCAAGGAAAATCTCGTTAACCTTCCCACTTCGGACGTGTTTTTCGAATTCGACAGAGCGGAGATATCAAAAGAGGCAATGGAGATAATCGACCGCAATATAAGCGTCTTTGAAAAAAATAAGGACAAGGTCAAATTCATTCTTGTCTTCGGTTTCTGCGACACCCGTGGGACCGAGGAATACAACCTGTCCCTCGGAAAAAAAAGAGCGGATGAAATCAAGAAATACATGATCGGGCGGGGAGTGTCTCCTGACATGCTGCACTCCATCAGCAAGGGAGAGACGGAAATATGGCAGGAGGGGACGTCCGAAGAGGCCTACAGCCGCAACAGGCGTGGGCACTTCATGGCTCTCTCAAACAATACTTCTTCAGACAACCAATGAGAAAAAAATATCTGGCCGTCGCCGCAATATCGTTTTGCTCCATGTTCATGTACGGGTGCGTAGCATCGGAAGGAGACATGGATTTTCTTTACTCAAGGCAACGGGAAATTGAGACGACCTTAAAAAAGACGCAGAAGGATATCGACTGGCTAAAGGCGGAAGTCAAGAAAGAAGAGAACATTCTGGATCTGAACGAAAAGACTTTCGAACTTGAAAACAAGCTCCTGGAACTGGAGCAGATAATAGGCGAAATGCACACGCGGAATGAAGAACGCTTCAAGACAATAGAGGGCAAATTGTCGATGAGCGGAAGTTCCGTATCCCAAGATGCAGTCCCCGAACCGGAAACACAGCCCGCAACGGATTCCCCGAAGACTCAGGAAAGTTCAACCGCAGCCCCCGAAATGAAATCCCCTCCCGCGGAAGCGGAAAAGGATCCCAAGGAGAATTACGATCTGGGACGAAAGGAGTTTGCCGACGGTAATTACGAGGCCGCAAGAGCAATGCTGAGAAAATACCTGGCCGACGCTCCCAGGAGCGATGAGGCTTCAGATGCGATGTTCTTTATCGCGGATTCCTATTTCAAGGAAAAGCTTTACGAAGAAGCCATACTCGAATACCAGAACATAATCGAAACCTGGCCTGCCAGCCCCAAAATCCCTCTTTGCCAGCTAAACCAGGGACTCGCTCTTTTGGAGATAGGAAAACCGAACGAGGCAAGTCTTTTTTTCGAATCCCTGATTGAGGCATACCCGGAGTCGCCCGAGGCCGCCGAGGCGAAAAAACACCTAAAGAGCCTGTCAGCACCGGAAGAATAAAAACTCCAATTGTGGTCGTCTCCTAACCGTTTCTGATGAATACCGACAATTCAGAAAAGCTTTTTCGCAGGGCGAAAAACGTTCTCGTGGGCGGGGTAAACAGTCCCGTGAGGTCTTTTGCAGCCGTGGGAGGTTCTCCCCTTTTCATATCAAGGGCCGAAGGTTCTTACGTATATGACGCGGACGGCAACAGGTTCATTGACTACGTGGCCTCGTGGGGTCCCCTGATCTTAGGTCACTCACACCCCTCGGTCGTAAGCGCCGTTGAGAAAAGGCTTCCTCTTGGAACCAGTTTCGGCGCCCCGTGCGAACTGGAAACGGATCTTGCCACGCTTATAGCCAGAAGCTTTCCCTCGATTGAAAAGGTTCGCCTGACCAACTCCGGAACCGAGGCAACGATGAGCGCCATAAGGCTCGCAAGAGCGGTCACCGAGAGGGAATACATAGTCAAGTTCGAGGGATGCTACCATGGGCACTCGGATTTTCTGCTCGTAAAATCCGGTTCCGGAGCCACGACTTTCGGCAATCCGAGCAGCGCCGGGGTTCCGAAATCGTTTGTGAACAGAACGCTGCTTGCTCGGTATAACGACATAGGTTCCGTCAAAAGGCTTTTCACAAAGTACCCCCGGAAAATCGCCGGAGTGATAATCGAACCCGTGGCAGGAAACATGGGAGTGGTAACCCCGGGGAGAAACTTCCTCGAGCAATTGCGTTTGATATGCGAAAAATACGGAGCGGTTCTTATCTTTGATGAAGTCATAACGGGGTTTCGACTCACAAGAGGGGGCGCCCAGGCACTGTTCGGCGTAACCCCGGACATTACGTGTCTCGGGAAAATAATAGGAGGAGGTCTTCCGGTGGGAGCATACGGGGCTAGCGGGGAAATAATGCGGATGGTCTCCCCGGAAGGTCCCATGTACCAGGCGGGAACTCTCTCGGGAAACCCGCTTGCCATGGCGGCGGGACTTGCGACCATAAAAGAGCTTAACGCAAGAACCTACAGACGCCTGGAGGGCTTAACCGACTCTCTGGTATCGGGAATAGAGGAGACAATAGCCGAGCTTGGCATTTCCGCCACCGTGAATTCGGTGGGTTCCATGTTCACCGTGTTTTTCACCGCAGAGAGAGTCACGGATTACACAGGGGCGCTTGGATGCGATACCGAGAAGTACGCAAGATTCTTCAGAAATCTTCTTCGAAACGGGGTCATGTTTCCGCCGTCCCAGTTCGAGAGCGTATTTGTCTCAACCGCGCACACGAAAAAGCAGATAAACCAGACGCTTGAAGCCATACGCACATCGCTTGAGGAAATTTCCTGAGGAGAGAGAAATCAGAAGTCCTAACTGGCTTTTTTTCACCGTAGTCGGCATTGAATTCGGTTTTTCCGTCATAGCGGGGCTCTTGCTCGGCGACTATATCGACGGAAAACTTGACACCTCCTTCCCTTTCTTTACCCTGCTAGGTCTTGTGTGCGGAGTAATAGCGGGACTGACCCTGCTTTTGCGGACCCTGAAACTGAAGCAGAAAAAAGAAGAAAGCGACGATGAAAAATCTTAGTTTCGGCGTTGAGAAACTGTCTTTGGCCGTAACGGCGCTTCTTTTCGCCGTGAATATTGCCATCGGGGAAAGGGAAGTAGCGGTTGCCATAGCGGTCGCAGGAGTGCTTTTTCTGCTGGATTACGTGGCCATAAGATTCGTCGTAAAAGCGCTTGCGGAAAACAGGTATTCACTCGCGTTTTCCATGTTCATACTGGTCATGAAAATGCTCGCGCTGCTTGCGATAATAGCGGTTTTACTCCTATTTGCAAAACTAAATATTTATGGTTTAATGATAGGCTTAACTTCCGTGGTGATAATAATAATAGGTAAAGGTTTGAAGGGCTAAATATGGAACATTTCAGCTGGTTTTCCTTGGCCGGTCTCATAGAATACGACCATATTCTGGGCGGAGTGCTCGTAATCTTGTTCATACTGTTTACAGGCTTGAGGATAAAAAATCATTACTCGAAAGAAGAATCCGTAATCCCCGAAGAAAAGCCGTCGATGAATGTTTTCTACGAGCTCATTGGGCTTGAGTTTCTTTTTACCACAATTGAAAACGTATTCGGGTCCCGCGAGAAGGCCAAAAAATACTTCCCGCTTCTAGCCGGGTCGTTTTTCTTCATACTGTTTGCTAACCTGCTTGGAATGGTTCCCGGTTTTCTTCCGCCGACTGGAAATCTCAACACCACGGTCGCGTGTTCGCTACTCATATTCGTCATGTACAACTACTACGGAGTAAGGGAGCACGGGTTCGGTTACCTGAAACATTTTTTGGGCCCGGTAATTTTCCTCGCGCCGCTTATGGTGATCATTGAGGTGATAAGCCATCTCGTAAGGCCCCTATCGCTCTCCCTCAGGCTTTTCATGAACATAACGGGCGACCACATGGTGCTTGCGGTATTTACCGACCTCACGCATATACTGATTCCCATGGCTTTTGTGGGACTCGGTATTTTTGTATCTTTTCTGCAGGCTTTTATATTCACTATACTTTCGACCATATATATCGCGCTTGCCGAAGCGCATGAACACTGACATAAATCTAGGAGGTAAGAAATGAAAAGGTTATTTTCTTTTATAGGTCTGACGGCGCTTGCTTCGCTTGGCGCTTTCGTTCCTGACGCGTTTGCCGCGACTGAGGGGGGCTTAGGCGAAATGGCCAAGATGGGACTTGGCATCGGCGCCGGCATAGGAATAGGAATAGCCGCGGGCGTCGCAGGAATAGGTCAGGGGCTTGCCACGGCTTCCGCCCTTGACGGCATAGCCAGAAATCCCGGTGCTTCCGCGAAGATTCAGACACCGATGATTATCGGTCTCGCCCTGATCGAGTCTCTGGTAATCTACGCCCTGCTGATAGCGTTTCTGCTTCAGGACAAAATCTGACGCATAGATAAAGACGGGGAACAGCGGAACGATACGCTGCTCCCCGTCTTTTATTGGCAGCCGTGCCCCTTGTGTAGACCACCCGTAAGACATATCTCGCAAAGAAGCTTTCTGACCCCAATCACAGGTTTATCAGTGCAACCACAACCTCTCTTTTTAATTTAATGTCTTATATAGTAGACAAATAGTCCTTAATTGATAATACTATAGGACAATGAAATCACAAGCACCGCAAACGCTTCCGCGGACAGCCCGCCAAGCTTTAGTCAAACTTGGCGCGGATATAGCCGTCGCGCGCAAAAAACGCCGCATCTCGACGGTTTCAATGGCGGAACGCGCCTTTATCAGCCGCGCTACTCTTTACAAGGTTGAAAAGGGTGACCCTACAGTCTCGATGGGAATATACACGACGGTTCTAGCTATCCTCGGTCTTGCCGAAGGGTTAGCTCAAGTCGCCGACCGCATCAATGACGCTTTGGGCCTTGATCTTGACGAGGACCGTCTGCCCAAGAAAATCATGTCCGGGAGACACAGAGGCAAGAGGATCCGCCAATGAGAGATGCAATTGAGATCCATGTTGACCAGCCGGACGGTACTCGAATGGTCGGGCGGTTCCGCTATGTAAGCAGCCGCCACAACCGAAGCTCTGTATTCGAATATGCGGACGAATGGCTCGGTGACCCCACTGCCTTTGCGATTGATCCGGAAAATCTGCCGCTACGGGACGGGCCGTTTTATACTTCTTCAGGTAAATCCGCGCTGCCGGGAGCGATCCGCGACGCGGCACCCGACCGATGGGGTCGGCAGCTTATCAAGCGCGCGTTTAGCAAAGCCGGGGAAAAGCGACCCCTTTCGGAGATTGATTACCTGCTCGCAGTCGCGGACCACACGCGCATCGGCGCGCTGCGTTTCAGGCTTGAGGGCAAAGATTCATTTGATCATGACACCGGTAATTTCCGTGTACCGCCCCTGATTCATTTGCCGGCGCTTATAAATGCGGCCGATGCTGTCCAGACGAATACCGAAACGGCGGAAGACCTTAAACTGCTCCTGAATGAAGGCTCGCCACTCGGCGGCGCACGACCGAAATCCGCTGTAGAGGATAAAAACGGCGCGCTGGCAATCGCCAAGTTTCCAAAGCCCGATGACGACCGTAGCATACCGCATGGAGAAGTACTGGCGATGACGCTGGCGCGTAAGGCGGGGCTGACCGTGGCCGATGCCAAGCTGCAGGATGTAGCCGGTCGCCCAGTGGCGCTGATTCGGCGCTTTGACCGAACGGGCAGCCGACGTATCCCGTTTCTGTCAGCCATGAGCCTTCTCGGGCTAAATGACGGAGATGAAGCAACTTACACCGACATTGCAGAGATTATACGCATGTATTCGAGTTCGCCTATGGAAGACCTGCACGAACTCTGGCGAAGGATGGTCTTCAATGTGATGGTCGGCAATCTTGACGATCATCTGCGCAATCACGGATTTCTTTACGACCGCAACGACAGATGGCGATTATCGCCCGCCTATGACCTTAATCCCGTGCCGCTTGCGGAAAAAGCCCGGGAACTTACAACTTGGATCTCGGAACAGGGACCTGAAGCCGACCTTGATCTGGCACGCGAGGCAACACCGTTTTTTGCTCTGAAGAAAAAACAGGCTGAGGCAATGATTGATGAAATATCGGCTGTTCTGAAAAACTGGAGAAGTACAGCACGCCGCCTGGGTATGAGTTCCAAGGACATCGCCGTTTACGCCACAGCGATTCTAGGAGATCAAAACATCAATAAAAGATCATTCAGATCGTAAGCGAAGCTCGAAGGATAACCGCTAACTGTTGATACCGGGATAATTCTTCAGAACAAAATCTATAGCCTCTTCCTTTGAGGAAAGCCTGTTTTCAAGCTGTAGTTCTTCCACCCGTCCCAGTATTTCAGAAAAAACGGGGCCGGGAGAATAACCAAGATCTATAAGATCCTGTCCGCCAAGAAGTAGCAGAGGTTTTATTTCTTCCTGTCCGTATTCTTCCATTTTTTCTCTGATGAAGTCGTAGGCATCCGTTTTCCCGTGACTTGCCATGCAGTCGGCAAGGTGCATTTGCATATGCTCCTCAAAATAGGGAAGTGAAAGAAATTTCTTCAGGGTACTTTCTCTCATGTTGAAAACGTCCTTGAACTTGAGATGCTCTAATATAAGTTCGGAAATTCTCTTTATCTGCTTTTTGGAAAATCTGAGTCTCCTGCATATATGCTCCGACATCTTGGCCCCCACCCTGTCGTGTCCATTAAACCTTATCCTGTCGGATTCGCTGTAAGTTGGCGGCTTGCCCACGTCATGGAGAAGCGCGGCAACCGCAAGCTCATCCGAATAGCAGCCGTCTGTGTTCCCATAAAGCATGTCCATAACAAGGCAGGTATGCTCAAACACATCTCCTTCGGGATGAAATTGAGGAGGCTGCTGCACTCCATGCATACATTCGACTTCGGGGAGAAAATGCTCAAGAAGACCGGAAGCGCTCAGAAGCCTGAGTCCGTCTCCGGGATTTCGGCGGGTAAGTATCTTAACGAGTTCCTCGCGTATTCTTTCCCCGCTTACGACTGATATTTCCGAAGCCGCGTCACGGATAGCCGAGAGCGCCGCCCCGTCAAGCTCAAAACCGAGACATGACGCAAAGCGCACCGCCCTCATCATTCTCAACCTGTCCTCGCCAAACCTTTTCTCGGGGTCTCCTATGGTCCTCACCAGCCCCCGCTCAATATCCCCGAGGCCATCCACGTAATCGTAGAGTTCCCCCGAAACCGGGTCGTACAGCATGCCGTTTATCGTAAAATCCCTTCTCCGGACATCTTCTTCCGGGCTTTTCGTGTAATCGACACATTCGGGATGTCTTCCGTCACCATATCTTGATTCCCTCCTGAAAGTGGCGACCTCGAATCTCATGTCTCCTCTTATCACGAGCACCACGCCGAAGCTCTCCCCCACAGCCACGGTCTTTGTAAACGCTTGCTGCACCTGCTCCGGAGTCGCGCTTGTGGCTATATCGATCTCGTCGCACGCAACGCCGAGCAGTGCGTCGCGGACGCAGCCGCCCACGAAAAAGGCTTCGTGCCCCTTTTCCCCAAGGGTCTTAACGATCTCAAGCGCCCCGGCGAAATTTTTCTTCTCAAAATCAAGTTCTCTTTTCATAAATTCGTCACCATGGTATGCAAACCGGTTAAATTATAGTTTTTAATTTTACCCGAATCACAATCCGTAAAGGCGGTTCGAAAAAGAATGAACGAAAGGAATTTCCATAATTTTCTTGCACGAAAGACAAAAGAAAACGGCTCAAGGCTTCTGTTTCAGAAAAAAGACGGGTGGAGCTGGAAACAGATCACCTGGCCCGACCTTTCAACGGAGGTTGAAAGCATAGCCTGTTTTCTTCTGAATTCGGGGTTCTCAACCGGAAGCAGGATCATTGTTTTCTCTCCTAACACTCTGGAGTGTCTTTTCTTCGAACTGGCGGTATTAACGCTCGGAGGAATATCCCTGCCGGCAAGGAACATGAAGGAAGCAAGAGAGATCCTTCTGAACTCGGCTGGAAAAAGCTTTTTCCTTTCCGCAAGCGCTGATGACGCGCGGGAACTCGGTAAAGACCCTGTGCTCGCAGAGAAAATAGAAAAAGCCTTTCTTAGCGTGAATGAAAGGCTTCCGGTGGAGGAAAAAATAGTCAGTTACTCAAGCGTCGTAAAATTCGGCTTTCTCGCAAGGAAAAAACTTAAGGACGAAATAAGCGCGCTCGGAAGTTCAGTAAAAGAAGACTCAGCAGCCGTAATATTCAACGCGGGAGCCGCCCCGGCTGAGAGTAAAAGCTTTTCCCATGGAGACATACTTGATCTACTGCGCCTCTCAGAACAGGATCTGGGGGCGGTTTCGATCGAGGATCAGACGTTTTCCTACCTTCCCCATAGCAGCTCTTTTTCGAAATTCGCCAATCTGCTTAACCTGCAGACCGCAACCAGAGGGGCCATAGCGGAGAACGCCGAGGATTTTTTCGCGGATGTTCCCGAGATAATGCCGGTTATGGTTTTTCTTCCGGGCGCGGAGATCGAAAACGTAGTTAACAGGCTTTGCGGTGAAAACGGTTCGGCGGAGAATCTCAGGAGCGGCCTCGGCGGAAGAACAAGGCTGATACTTACGGATGTCTCCCCACATGAGAAAACAATAGCCCGACTCCTCGCGGAGAACATATCCGTCGTCGAGCTTAAGAGCCTTTCGGTCATCTCCTGAAGATCAAGGCTGCGGTTCGTTCTCCGTCCCCTCAACGCTGCAAAATGCCCTGCCCCTGCTGAGTCTTAAAACGAGTTTTTCCTTAGGTTCAAGCGTCCGGGAGTCCTGCACTATCTCACCGCTTTCTTCCTTTGAAACTATGGCGTACCCCCTCTTGAGAACGCCGAAAGGGTTAAGGGAAGTGAGTTTTCCCGAATAATTTTCGATGCGGCGTTCAAGATTCTCAATTCGCGAGGTCATGTGATGTTTGAAGCTGTTTGCGAGTCCGTCAAGCTGCATGGAGAACATATCGATGCGGCTTGTGAGAGAAAAATCTAGTCTGCGGCGAAACTGCTCGAGATCCTCGAGAATCTCCCTTTTTTCCCTTACGGCAAGCTCGGCTGCCATTGAAGGGGTGGCCGCTCTCACGTCGGATACGAGATCCGCTATCGTCACATCCACTTCGTGACCCACTGCAGAGATCACGGGAAAAGGAGAAGCGGCGATTTTTCTGGCGACCCCCTCATCGTTAAAGGCCCTGAGATCCTCTTTTGACCCACCTCCCCTGGTCACGATCACAATATCCAGATCCGCCATGCCATAGAGCCTGTCCAAGGCTTCGATTATCTCTGCCGGGGCGCCATCTCCCTGAACGCTAGCGGGAGAAATAATCACCTCAACATTGGGAGACCTTCTGTATATGACCTTGATAACGTCCCTGACGGCGGCCCCGGAGGGAGAAGTAACTACCCCTATTTTACGGGAGAGAAACGGAAGAGGCCGTTTTTTCGAGAGGTCGAAGAGCCTTTCTTCCAAGAGCTTCTGCTTGAGTTTTTCAAGCGCGAGCGCATCGGCGCCGACGCCTTTCGGTTCCATGGCGCTTACGTATAACTGGTAAACGCCGTTTTTCTCGTAAACCCCAACGCGCGCAGCGCATATAACTTCCATTCCGTTCTCCGGTGTGAACTTTATCTGCTGGTTGTCCCTTCTGAAGGAGGCCGCAGAAATCTGGCTTTGCCCGTCCTTCAGGGAAAAATACCAGTGGCCGCTTGCGTAATGCCCCTTAAAACCGGAAATTTCCCCCGCCACCCATATTGTTTCCCCACCGAACTCAAGTTCAATCGCCTCTTTTATCGAGGAATTGAGTTCCGATACGCTGTAGATTCTCCTGTTCATTCTTAAACGTAAATTAATCGGTCAGCTGGCCGTTGGCAAGGCGCGGAACCGCTTAGATATTAAGAGAGTACGGGTAAAGCTTCAAAAAGAACTTTCCTGCACAGAAAACTCACTCAAACAGATGCGGAGACTGGCTTTTCACCTTCTCCAGGATTTGGTCCGAAACCTTGAGATTTTCAAGATCCTTGAGACGAAAAAGCTGAGAAGCCCGTAATTTTTTCGCACCTGTAAAATCGGCATCCTTCAGGACCGCCCCGTCGAAATTTGCAAGCTTGAGATTAGCTCCCGCGAAATCGGCTCCCGTAAGATCGGCACCCAGCATGTGGGCCCCTTCTAGATTCGCTTCCCTGAACACCGCGCCGCGAAGATCGCACCCCTCAAGATTTACTCCGCGCATGCTCGCCCCGGAGAAATCCGCACCCACGAAACTGCAACCCTTACAGAAAGCAAGCTTGAGAACCGATTTTGCAAATACCACGCCGTCAAGATTAAGCCCGTTAAGATTCGCCCAGCCAAGATCCGGTAAAACATCGGGCTCCTCTTCCCGCCAACGGTTCCACGCGGCCGCTCCCTGCTTTATTTTTGAGACGTGATCTGAATCAGCCACAACATCCTACCGTCAGTGAAAACCCGAAAACCTTAAACGTGGACACAAGGATGTAAATCGCGATCGCTATAAATATTACGCTTCGAAGAAGTCCCCTCACCCCACCTTTTATCTTGCCTCGAATACTCTCCCCGCAAGCAAGACAGACATCAGTTTTCGCGGTGGTTTCATAACCACACTCTTCACATCTTCTGACAGGTTGCAGCGGCATCGGATTATCCTTTTTTCCTCACTTGACTCTCCGCAGAGCCGAACGGACAAAGACCGGATGAACCTCTTTAATGCTCTGCGCAAGCTGCCCAACGACATTTCTTATATCCCACTGTGCCGAGGCAGACATTCTGAGGTTCGTCAGGTGATAAAACTCCCATAGATCGAAACTGCCCGAAACCTTCCTGTTATGAGCATTGGTGACAGCATAGCTTGCGACATCATGAAAACCGGCGTCAACGAGTTTTTCGTAGAACCGCTCGCTTCGTCCGACGGCCTCGAGCAGAAGTTCCTCCGTTCCTGATTCCGCAACGTGCGGGGGAATAGTCACACCTTGCTCGACAGAAGGCTCCTTCGCGGTCCAGTTGACTTTCCTGTGCCTGAGCAGCTGATGCCACGCCGCCTCGCTCAGGACAAACTCCGCGTTGTAATTAACCGATTTGAATATCCCGGCCGGGTTATCGTGCCTTCCGAGTGCCTCAACGGCAATTGAGAAAATCCCCTCAAGTTCAGATGTGTTTTCGGAAAGATGTCTTTCTATATCACCGGCTGAAAGTCCCGAGAATTCGAAAAGAAGTCCCCTAGCAATCTCCTTTAACGCCTCGGCCTGGGGATTTTCCTTTCCCTTTCCTGTGTAGTCAAAAAGGGTCACAGAGGATCCGTTTTCAGGTTTGCTTTTTTCCGAACCGCCAAGACCGCGGGAAAATTCCGCAAGCGCCTCGCGCGTTTTGACTATGTAAGGGGTTTCCTCGGCGTATTTTACAAGCGTCGGAACAGAGAATCTGACCTCGCTTTTTATCTCCTCGGCCCTTTTTCTCGCCTCAAGGTAGCGGCTTGAAAGAAGCGCGGAGATAGTCTGCTCTATGGCTCTTGCGTTTGCCGTCATCCCCAGATTCGTAAGGGTGGAGAGATTAAGAGCGTACCTTGCGTCTTCAAACGCTATTTTCTCAAGCGCCCTGAAGTGGGGTTTTTCCTCCTTGCCTTCGGGAACGGGAATTTTTCTTTTCAGAAAATCAAAAAGTTCCCCGTTAAGCCTCGAGTAAACCTCGTACTGAAAATCGCAAAGCGACTCGAACTCTCTTTTAAGAGCCGGGTGTGAGTCAAGCTCTTCGGGAATGTAATTGTCGCCTTTGCGCGGTCTCTGGTATCTCTGGGAATACTCTGTGAACGAGAGAAACTCGTTTGCGCACTCAAGCAGGGAAGAGAAAAGTCTTGAAACCCTCTCAACACCTATGTGCACGGTCGCGTGCTCGGCAACAGAGGCGTGACCGTAGTTAAGAACCCATTTCTCATGGAACTTCTCCGCCCTGTCCCTCCCCATCTCCTGCTCCCTTATTACGGTATCTATGTTTTCCCTGAAACTTTTCGGACTTCTGCTTACATAGGCGAAGATAACAGCAACGACTTCTTCGGGAATATTGCTTATGGTATAAATGTCCCTGTCGAGATTCGAAACGTAACGTTCCATTTCTCGGGCGACGCTTTTATCATCCAGTGCCATTTTCACCTCGAAAGACAAATCTGCTCCCCGGTCCCCAGCCCATGGCCTTAGCGGTTCAGGAAACCGTTTGCGTTTCCTTGAGTTTATCGACTATGTAAGGCATCACCTTGCTGGGGCTTCCGTATATGACGGCGCTTACGTGATCGTCAGCTGAAGTTTTTCTCTCGCCGATAATAACGACCCTGTTTCCCTTGTTCATGACCTGAAAGGGGAAAGACGCCACGGGCTCGATTTCCAGGTTCGCCCCGACGATTATGAAAAGATCGCAGTGCTGAAGCCTCATCCAAGATTCTCTTATCTCCCAGTGAGGAAGCGGCTGGCCCGGAAAGGACAGCGGAGGCTTCATCTGGTCGCTTTGACATTCCCTGCACTTCGGAATACCGGTTTTGCTGTCTTCAAGAGAAAGCAAAATTCCGTCAGTCCGGTAATCGTTTCCGCATTCGTGGCAGTGGACCCAGTTTATCGTCGAGTATATCTCTATTATCTTTTCGCTGCCGGTTTTGCTGTGAAGCCCGTCGGCCGCCTGGGTCAAAACGCAGTCGACGTTGCAGAGAAACTCCATCTCGTAAATCGCTTCGTGGGCGGGAGAAGGCCGGGCCTCTGAAATTCTGGGATAAAAATCCTTTATTTTTTCCCAGTACTCCCTTCTGACCTCTGGGCGATTCTTGAATTTCCCTATGTCAGGATTGAAGCTAATATCCGAAACATCCGGCAGCCCAACCTCAAGGGAAAGCTCGACTCCAGTAAGAAAAACTACTTGGGAGGACTCCCGGATCCAGTTGACTGTAGCCGAAAGCGCGTCCTGTTCCTGCTCGCTCATTTCAGGTTTTGATTATAACCGCTTGCGTCAACTGTCCGCAAATTGATTGCAGCTTACCAACGGCAATGAATTCAGACCGCGAAAAACACCGGATCAGTTGTTCTTCGAAACTGATCCACCCGCTACGTTTGGCACTTGAAACCACGCTGAATAAAAGCAGTCGGCAAGTTGAAATTGTACTTGGACAGTACACGTCAACTCGCATATAGAGATACGTTCGGAAAAATCACGGAAATGCATTGCGCTGCCGCAACTGCCTACTCGCATCGCGGCATTTTGACAACGAATTACAGCAAGATATTATTTTCAGATTAAAAATCAGCAACAGAATGTCCAACCTTAAAATAGAGTAATACTGTTTCCATGGCAGAAAAAACAATTACTCCGAAAAACATATGTCTGATTGGAGCGCCGGTTGACAGCGGAAAACGCCAGAAAGGCTGTCTGATGGGACCGGACGCGCTGCATGTCGCCGGTCTGGTGAAGGCTCTTGAGGATCTGGAGCACAACGTGCGGGACATAGGTTCCATTATCCCATCCGAAATTCTTTCCTCGCCCATTCATGTTCCGGTACCCGATCCGATGCTTGACGGCGCTATGCTTGATGACCCGATGTTTGACGAGCCTATCATTCACGAGCACGAGCAGACCGTCAATTGGATTGAATCCCTGCAGAAAACCGGAGAAGACCTCGGCGATGAAGAATTGCCGATTTTTCTTGGAGGCGATCACTCGCTCTCCATGGGTTCTGTCTCCGCAATGGCCATGCGGGCCGCCAAGATGGACCGCAAGCTCTTTTTACTCTGGATTGATGCCCATAGCGATTTTAACACGCCCATGACAAGCGAAAGCGGACATACCCACGGCATGTCGATTGCCGGCTGACCGGACAACCGGGCTTTGAAGTCGAAGGGTTCCCCTCTCCGCCTTGTCCGGTCCCGGGGGAAAGAGTAGCTATAGTCGGCCTCCGTTCCGTTGACCGGATCGAACGCATCGGGCTTAAATCAAGCGGCATCGAGCTTATCAATATACGATCCGTGAGCAAAGGAGGCGTCCGCGCGCCGCTCTTATTGGACTATCTAAACTGGGTACGCGAGGAAGAAGGTCTTCTGCATGTCTCTTTTGACGCCGACTCGCTAGATCCGTCGCTGGCTCCAGGCACAGGCACTCCGGTCTCAGGGGGACTGGGACTGCGGGAAGCTTACCTTCTTATGGAGATGATCCACGAGAGCGGGCTTTTGTCATCTCTTGATCTCGCGGAGTTAAACCCGGTTCTCGACAACAGGGGACAGACGGCAAAACTCCTGGTTGACCTGACCGCGGTTATATTCGGAGAGCAGGTTTTTGCCGGCACTAGAGACTAGGTTCGGAGCAACCACCCGCCTCAGATCTCTAAGCAGGCAAGCTAACAGCTTGCGCACAGCCCCTTCGCAAAGAGGAAGTATCTAAAACGGTTCCACAACAACCAACCATCCCGATACTGCCAGTTAGCGGTTACGTATCGTAAACTGAAAAGCTGTCACCGTTATCCGCAGAAAGGTATTAACTGCTTGCCACCTTCCCCAGGACTACGCCGGCCCCCTATGTACGGGAGTTCTTTGCCGACAAGAATTTTGCTTTGCATTAAAACCTTTCCGGAGAGTTTTCGTCGTATCGGTACTTTTCCAATTTCTGCCGCAAAAAAGATATAAGTGAAAGCATAAAAACAGACCTGGAAAAATCAGGCGCCAGCAGTGTTATGGCTAATCTGGTGAACCAACCGGGAAAATTGCTGGATTGAGGACGCCAACCCGGCTATTTGACTGATCGACCCATTGGATTCAGCGCATATGACCACCTGAGTCCAACGGTTTTTTGCCAAGAGCTTCCACGCAATTACTTTACTTATACTTACCGGTTAGTAATAATTGTACTGTTGATTTTCAGAAGAATTTCTTAAATCTGGATAAATTGCTTTTTAACCTAGGCACTTTGGCAACTCCAAGATTGAGGTTTGAAAAAAGAACTATAAAAATCGCTTTATAGTTCGGCAAAAAACATGTTTCAAAAACTATGCTTGTTAAATCCGGCAAAAATATATCACTTATTCTGAATCTAGTTTTTATGCTTGTCATGGCATGGCATTTTTCTTTTACAGTCAAAGCTGCGACATTGCCGGAGCGGCTATCCTCCGATTTTATCAGCGAGTTCATAGAGAACGAGTCCATAGAGAGTGTCGAGGAATTCATCGAGGCGCTGCCGCCGCTGCATAAAAGATATTTTCTGCTTGTATTCAATTCCGAGGCTCCAAACAAGGATTTTGTTTCCGAGGATTACCCGAGGATTATTTCCTGGGGAGCCAATGCACGCTTCATTCTTTCCTGGGCAACCAATCCCGATATACCCAAATACCAGTCCGTTGAATTTCTGGAGCAGGGTTCCGACAGATGGACTTCGGGAGTAATCGATTTTTCTTCCTCCCCGCCCGAGATATCGAACCCGACTGATTGCGCGACCTGTCATGGCAGTTTTGCTAAGCCTCTGTTTGGACGACAGCCTTTTTGGCAGGGCACCGAAGAGCCGGATGGCTTCTCTGACTTTACGGAAGACTCGCCTCACGTGCAACCTCTAAGAAACGCAATGGCGTCAACCGATTCAAGATTAGCACCTTTGGATTTCGAAAATTCACGTCTATTAATTGGTTATAGGCGTGAAATTAAAATTGCGCCGGGAGTTTTTAGTTATTCGGCAACTAGAGGCTTTTATAACATGCTCGTCCGCCGGCAAGCGGAAATTCTGTTCAACGACTTCAGAAGGCGTGAGCAGAATAACGAAATCGACTTTGTTCAAGATTTCTTATGTAACGAGATAAGGAATCCTATTGGTAGAACAGCTCTTGAACTTGAATTTGATAAAGAGCGTCTAAGAAGAAATTTCTTTCCCTCCCAGCGGGCTGACGATCTCAGCGGTGTTCAGGGAAGCCCACAGAGCAACGGCGGCATGCCCAACTATGGTAACGGTGATCTGAGAGAGACATTAGAGTTTCTCTATTTTTATCATCTTTGGCAGACCGACGACCGAATCAAAGAGCTCTACAGAAGTTCTTTGAATTCGCACCTTTTCTGGCGAAAAAGACCGTATCAACAGTATGAAAAAATTTTTAATTTTAATAATTACGGATTCGGAACTGCTACTTCGGAAGATGAGCTGATTCATTCATATAACATATTTTTTGGGTACAGAGGGCAAAATTCCACTGATGCCAGATTGAAGAGCCTAATATACCCACCTGATAGGATGGGGCGCATTTTTGAAGGTCACGTTCTCAAGGCGAGATCATATGTATGCGAAGCGTTAAATGAAGAGAATGGGCAGAAAGAGTTCTGGGTTGCGGACAGTTTCGCATCGGAAGCGGCAGAGCAGATCGTTTTCGACATCGTTCTGGGACAGAACAACAATCCACCGGCAGTGGTGTATTACAGCACCGAAGACGAAACGGCAACAAACGGCGAGGATTACACGGGCATGGCGGGTTCTATTTCCTTTATGGCGGGGGACAAGGAGAAGAGGCTGGTTATTCCCTTGATTCATGACAATTTGAATGAAGATACCGAGACCTTCCTGTTAAAACTGACAGACGCGCAGGGAACCACCCTTGACACCGCAAGGGGCAGTATTAAACAGAGCGATGCCAATCAATTGGCCGTTTCATTCAGAAAAACCAGCTACAGTGTCGCAGAAGGGGAAAGCGCTGAAGTAATAGTGGATATAAAAGGCAGGAATGCCGGGCGTAGCGCTACTATACCGCTTAAAAAATACCATTTAGAGTCCACCAGCTCAGATTATTCTGAAATTCCAGACAGTTTTGCTTTTTCAACTGCTGAGACCGAGAGCAGTTTTACTTTCACGGCAACGGATGATTCTGAAGATGATAATGGGGAGAGCGTGGAGTTAAGGTTCGGCAGTTTGCCGATAAATGTTGTAGTAGGCAGTCCCGCAACAGCAAAAACAATGTTGAACATAGTGGGTTCAGATTCTTCGGGGATTTCCGAGAACAGCGCGCCAAGTGCCGACGCCGGAGACGGCGGAGATTTTGCGGTCGGCAGCTCGGTAACGCTTGACGGATCGGGGTCCACGGATTCCGACGGGAGCATAACCCTCTATTCATGGACGCAGACCGAAGGCGATACAGTAACGCTCACCAACGCGGGCTTGGGAAAGGTGAGCTTTACGGCTCCTCCTACGGATTCAACCCAGACTCTTGGGTTCCTTCTGACCGTTGAGGACGATGACGGCGCCTCCGATACAGATACGGTTTCGATTGCCGTCTACCGCGAGAACAGCGCACCAAGTGCCGATGCCGGAGACGGCGGAGATTTTGCGGTCGGCAGCTCGGTAACGCTTGACGGATCGGGGTCCACGGATTCCGACGGGAGCATAACCCTCTATTCATGGACGCAGACCGAAGGCGATACAGTAACGCTCACCAACGCGGGCTTGGGAAAGGTGAGCTTTACGGCTCCTCCTACGGATTCAACCCAGACTCTTGGGTTCCTTCTGACCGTTGAGGACGATGACGGCGCCTCCGATACAGATACGGTTTCGATTGCCGTCTACCGCGAGAACAGTCCGCCCAATGCCGATGCCGGAGACGGCGGAGATTTTGCGGTCGGCAGCTCGGTAACGCTTGACGGATCGGGGTCCACGGATTCCGACGGGAGCATAACCCTCTATTCATGGACGCAGACCGAAGGCGATACAGTAACGCTCACCAACGCGGGCTTGGGAAAGGTGAGCTTTACGGCTCCTCCTACGGATTCAACCCAGACTCTTGGGTTCCTTCTGACCGTTGAGGACGATGACGGCGCCTCCGATACAGATACGGTTTCGATTGCCGTCTACCGCGAGAACAGTCCGCCCAATGCCGATGCCGGAGACGGCGGAGATTTTGCGGTCGGCAGCTCGGTAACGCTTGACGGATCGGGGTCCACGGATTCCGACGGGAGCATAACCCTCTATTCATGGACGCAGACCGAAGGCGATACAGTAACGCTCACCAACGCGGGCTTGGGAAAGGTGAGCTTTACGGCTCCTCCTACGGATTCAACCCAGACTCTTGGGTTCCTTCTGACCGTTGAGGACGATGACGGCGCCTACGATACAGATACGGTTTCGATTGCCGTCTACCGCGAGAACAGTCCGCCCAATGCCGATGCCGGAGACGGCGGAGATTTTGCGGTCGGCAGCTCGGTAACGCTTGACGGATCGGGGTCCACGGATTCCGACGGGAGCATAACCCTCTATTCATGGACGCAGACCGGAGGCGATTCAGTAACGCTTACCAACGCGGGATTGGGAAAGGTGGTGAGCTTTGCGGCTCCTCCTACGGATTCAACCCAGACTCTTGGGTTCCTTCTGACCGTTGAGGACGATGACGGCGCCTACGATACAGATACGGTTTCGATTGCCGTCTACCGCGAGAACAGTCCGCCCAATGCCGATGCCGGAGACGGCGGAGATTTTGCGGTCGGCAGCTCGGTAACGCTTGACGGATCGGGGTCCACGGATTCCGACGGGAGCATAACCCTCTATTCATGGACGCAGACCGGAGGCGATTCAGTAACGCTTACCAACGCGGGATTGGGAAAGGTGGTGAGCTTTGCGGCTCCTCCTACGGATTCAACCCAGACTCTTGGGTTCCTTCTGACCGTTGAGGATAATGACGGCGCCTACGATACAGATACGGTTTCGATTGCCGTCTACCCTGCCCCAAAATCTGGAGGGATTATCGATCCACCTGTTGTACCGCCAAGGGCTTCCAACCCGTCCGTACCGCCAGTGGTTTCCAGTCCGCCTGTACCGCCAGTGGTTTCCAACCCGCCCTCGCAAGCTTCAAGTGGGGGATGCACGATTGCATTAGAGAACACAGAGAATCCCCAAAAAAGTTCTATATTAAACTTGCTTTTGCTACTGCTGACGTTGTTTCCGAAAGCTTTACTAAAACATCCTCGCAGGAACTAACATGGTTTGACTAGAAAAATTCTCCACGCCAGTACGAACGCGCCTTGTCTCAATACATTGGGTTCATCCTTATAGCAATCAAGATGAAATGTTTCTTTTGCTTAATTCCATATGAACCTTTATCTGAATTCTATTTATGATGTTTAAATGCGGTTAAACAAGCGGGTAGAATGTTTTGTTGTGAGTGTAAAACCTAAGGAAATAAACGAATTTACTGAAAAGGCTCTTCAGATCATCTGGGATGACGGAGAAGAAGACATATTCTTTTACGACGAACTCAGGGAAATCTGTCCCTGCGCCACCTGCAGGAGGCTCAGAAAAAAAAGCAGGACTGGAAAACTTCCGTTTAAAAAACGTATTCCCCTTGGAAAAAGCGGCTTGGCACCAGAGAGGATAGAATACGTCGGGAATTACGCTATAAGGTTTATAGGAGAGAACTGGTGTGAGACCGGGTTCTACACATTCGATTTTCTCAAAAAGAACTGTGTGCCGGGCAAATAACGTCCCCGCAACGGAAAATTACGCCCGCGCGCTTATAGAAAGCCAGTTCCTGGTCACGAAGTGGTCGCCGTCTTCATTCACTTCCCCGTGGATAAGGATAGCGGGCTCAACCGCGTTTTTCATAGCATCTGACGCAACCTCATCCGGATAGCCGTGAAGAGCCCCTGAGGCGTACTGCTGGAAAGAACTTATATGTTCCCAAGCTTCTTTCGTAAGGTCAGCGGCAAATTCCTGTGCATCAATAAGATCAAATCCCACCTTGCCCACGAGTTCTTCGTAATAAGAACGTGGGTGAAACTTCGCGGCCTCGGCTTTTTTCTCGATCCTAACTCTCTTCACTCCCTGTTTTTTCAGGAACTGGACGGCGTTTTTCACCTGAGCCCTGTAGAAAGGTATGGTCTCCGCGGGCCTTGCCTCTTCGTAAAAAGACGTATTGAAAAAGAACCAGCCTCCAGGCTTTAGCGCTTTCTTGATCGCCTTAAGGCTCAGAATCTGTTCCTCCTCGTCAAGGTAGTGAATGCCGTTACCCCATATTGCCACGTCAAGGCTTTTCGGAGGCAGATCGAGTTCCTGTATGGATGAATTTATAAGAGTCAGCTTGTCAACCTCTTTCTCAAGCCTGCGTTTGGCAAGCTTAAGCGCACCGGCCGACTGGTCAAGGCAGAACACCGCGGACTCCTTGAAGTTCGAGGGAAGCATATCGAAAAAAAGCTGGGCCATGGTGCCCGCGCCTGTAGCGATGTCAAGAAATCTGTCAAGACTCTCCACTCCCCTGTCGACCATTATCTGTATCCAGTTTCTCGTTATATCGCCGTTTACCTTTCTGTACTCTTCTGTATCGGCAAAAGGCTCATAATTGTAATCTTCAGCATGCTTTTCCATCGTGTATCTCTCCTCGGCTTTTAGCCCGCCCGCACAACATACCTTTTATACCTTGAATTCTAACACAATAGCAATAAAAGCGTTAAAAAAATAAACGCAACACTGAAGGTCTCCGAAATAATGCAACGAGGCTAAACCCCTCTTTTTTCTCCCCAGAATATTTTGTGAAGCTGGGGAAGCACTCTCACGTTCCCCATACCATCACGGAGAATTCTCTCAGCAATCCAGCCTGCTTGTGTGCCATAAACGGGCTGGAATATGATTGAAGCCCTGATATTATGCTCCGCTATGACACCCCTTGCGTATTCGTAATCCGCTTCGTCCGCTATTACGAACTTAAGCTGGTCCTTTTCCTCCAAGGAATCGTAAAGTGAAAAATCCATTCTGGAGTCCATGCCCGAACCGGGACATTTGCAATCCATACTCACAATCGAATTCGGGTGGGAAAAAATCTCAGGCGGTTTCTTGTTTCCGCTTGTTTCAAGCACGACCGCAAAATCCCTTTCGAGCAGAAATTCCGCTACCTCCTCCACGGCCTCCCGCTGGATAAGCGGCTCACCGCCGGTTATGCAGACGCGGGAGCAGCCGTACTCAAGAATCCTGCTCAGCACTTCCCCGGCTTCCATATCCCGGAAGTCAGTTCCCTCAACGGCGTACATGGTATCGCACCAGCTGCATCTTAGATCACAGGCAAAAAGCCTGAGAAAAACCGTCGGCAGCCCGATATGGACTCCCTCCCCCTGTATTGAAAAGAAGATCTCGGTTACCTTCATCGCAATTACGCCTCGTATTCGGTCGGGTCGGCCACGTCCGCTTCGATAAAAGCCCTTTTTCTCTCTCTGCAGGAACTGCAGGTGCCGCAGTGCACCCGGGAACCCACGTAGCATGACCACGTGTCTTTGAAAGGAACTCCGAGACGCACACCGAGCCTGACTATACCGGACTTGTCCATATCCACAAAGGGAGCGACTATGGTGAGCCGTTTGTTATCCGTCGCGAGTCTCTCCGCCTCCTCGAAAGCGGAAACAAACTCCAGGCGACAGTCGGGATACACGCCCCTGTCGGAATGATGCGCGCCGTAGAACACCGTGTCGCAGCCGATGCTCTGCGAATACGCGACTGCCAGGGAAAGAAAAATGGCGTTTCGGTTCGGAACAACCGTGGCGGCGAGAGTCTCGTAATTGCGCGCGGACGCGGAAACCCTTGGAATCTCGATGTCCCGGTCGGTAAGCGCGCTGGCACCGAAAAGATCCTTTATGGAAGAAAGATCAACTATGTTCGGCCGAAGCCCCAGATGGCGACATATTTTCTCTGAGGAGCGGATCTCCTTTTCATGTTTCTGCCCGTAGACAAAGGTAAGAGTATAGACGTCGTAACCTTCCCGCACCGCCTTGTAGCAGAGAGTCGAACTGTCCACTCCCCCCGAAACCATGACAACCGCTTTTCCAGACACTCGTTTAATATTAAAGTCGAAAAAAGCAAATAACAATTCCCGAAACTGCTCCGGCACCACGGCGACGGGCGGGAAAAATTGAAATTCAAACGGTTTCAGCCTGTTGGCAGAAGCAAATCGGAATTATATACTTATTTACCCAGAAATCGGGGGGAGAAAAACGCAGAGAAATTCTATGAGCAAAGATTCTATGAGCAAAGAGATGAAAAAACATGGGCAGACCCTTCTTTTCGATAACTTTCCAAACGTATCGAAAGAGATCTGGAAAAAAGAAGCTGAGAAAAGGATCGGAAACCTAGGAACCTACGAAGATCTTGTATGGCAGACTGAAGACGGCATAGAGATTGAACCTTTCTACACCGAAGAGGAAACCAAGGATTTTTTGTTCAGGGACAACCTGCTTCCGGGAGAGTTCCCCTTCATCCGCGGAACCCGCAAAAAAGATAACAGATGGCTTCTTACAGAAGACATAAGACTTGCCGCTCCAAGAGACGCAGTGCGTGATGCGCTTGCGGCGATAAAAGGCGGAGCGGATTCGCTCACCTTCTTTCCGGAAACGAAAATGAACCGTGAGGTCATCGAGACTCTTATAAAAGATATAGATCCCTTGCGCGTCAGTATCAATTTTGCTTTGAGAGAAGACCCAGAAAAGGTCTGCGCGCTTTTTATTTCCTGCTGCAGGAAGAAAGGAATCAACTCCCAGGAACTGAACGGGGCAGTCTTTTTCGACCCTCTTTCACAACTGCTCGTGCGTGGGTCTCTTGTGGCGCCGATTGAGAAGCACGTGGACAAGATCGCGGAAACCATCGGATATCTCTCCGATGCCGCGCCCGGCTACGCAGCGTTTTCTGTAAAAAGCTCAACGTTTAAAAACTCGGGGGCAACTATAACTCAGGAACTCGCTTTCACGATTGCCGCCGCGGTCGAGTATCTGGTCATGCTCCGCCAGAGGGACGTTGACATTGATTGCGCCTGCCGCCACCTCGTTTTTTCCTTTTCGACAGGCTCAAGCTATTTTGCGGAAATCGCCAAGCTTCGCGCTGCAAGAGCACTTTGGGCAAACGTTGTGGAAAAATTCGCTCCCGCTTCCGCTGAATCTGTAAAAATGAGGATTCACTGCCGTACCTCGACTTTCAACAAAACCATTTACGACTCGCATGTAAACATACCACGGGCAACACTTGAAGCCATGGCGTCGGTAATCGGGGGAACGGATTCTCTGACCGTGGAACCCTTTGACTCCCACCACAGGGAACCCGATGAATTCTCAAGGAGAGTGGCGAGGAACATCCAGCTTCTCATAAAAAACGAATCTCATCTCGACGTAGTGACCGACCCCGGGGGCGGCTCTTATCACATAGAGAAACTGACGCAGTCCATCTCGCAGAAATCCCTCGAGTTGTTCCAGGAAATAGAAACAAAAGGCGGCTACCTTGAGTGCCTGAAAAACGGGTTCATACAGAACGCGGTCGAGAGCAGCAGAAAAAAAACCCTCCTCGACATTTCCCGGAGGAAAAAAACTCTCATCGGAACAAACGAGTTTCCCAACCCTCTGGAAAAGATGACAGGACACATCAGGAAAACCGCACCCGCGGAAAAAGAGGTAAATAACTCGACCCTTACAGTAAAACCTCTTACACAATCAAGAGCAGCTCAGGGTTTTGAGAAAACAAGGCTTCTGAGCGAAGAACACGCGGAGAAAACAGGCGAGGCGCCGAAAGTTTTCCTGCTTCACCTGAGCGATTCTCCGCAAACGGTCGCAAGATCGGTTTTCTCGATGAATTTCTTCGGATGCGGAGGGTTCGCGGTAGTTGACGGAGCGGAAAATCCGGGGATGCACGAAGGAGTCACCGCAGCTCTTTCCGAGAGACCACTTGCGGTAGTAATCTGCGGTTCGGACAGAGATTACGAGCAGTTCGCGGAGGAAGCAATAAGAAAACTCAAAAACAAAAGAGCTGAAATAAAAGTAGTCGTCTCTGAGGGCGCACAAAGCGTACTGGAGAGACTCGCTCAGGCAGGAGCGGATGACTTCATCCACGCAGATTCCGATGTCTGCGATGTGCTTGAAAGATACCAGCAACCGCTTTTCTCAGACGAGGCCCGCACATGAGACCCGATTTTTCGAAAATAAAACTTGGCCGCGTCCCAAGTGGCAGCACTGAGGCAGCGGGAGATATAGCGCGTCAATCACCGGAAAAAATAGAAATAAAGACGCTTTATGTCCGCGACGATCTCAGCAACTCGGAACACCTGGGATTTGTCTCAGGAATCCCGCCCTATCTTCGCGGACCCTACTCGACCATGTACGTTACAAGACCTTGGACCATAAGGCAGTACGCGGGCTTTTCCACCGCCGAGGAATCAAACGCTTTTTACAGAAGAAACCTGGCCGCGGGGCAGAAGGGACTCTCCATAGCCTTCGATCTTCCGACTCACAGGGGGTATGACTCGGATCACCCCAGGGTTTCGGGAGACGTCGGAAAGGCAGGTGTAGCTATAGATTCGATACTTGACATGGAAATTCTTCTCGATCGAATACCTCTTGACCAAATCTCGGTTTCCATGACCATGAACGGCGCGGTTCTGCCGATCATGGCTTTCTACATAGTCGTTGCGGAGCGACGGGGAGTGGGGCCGGAAAAACTGAGCGGCACGATCCAAAACGACATACTCAAGGAGTTCATGGTAAGGAACACCTACATTTACCCGCCCGAATTCTCAATGAAGATAGTATCGGACATTTTCGAATACACGTCGAAAAAGATGCCGAAGTTTAACTCAATAAGCGTAAGCGGCTACCACATGCAGGAAGCGGGCGCCACGTCGGACATAGAGCTTGCTTACACGCTGGCAGATGGCCGTGAGTACGTAAGAGCAGGGGTTGAAGCGGGACTCAACATTGACGATTTTGCGCCCAGAATCTCCTTTTTCTGGGGAATAGGCATGGATCATTTCATGGAAATCGCAAAAATGAGGGCAGCGAGAATA
Organism: Thermodesulfobacteriota bacterium; assembly: GCA_965229995.1. Taxonomy (GTDB): domain Bacteria; phylum Desulfobacterota_D; class UBA1144; order Nemesobacterales; family Nemesobacteraceae; genus Nemesobacter. The sequence continues at coordinate 1,482,937 of OZ245933.1, forward strand.
CTGTGGGCCAAAATCGTCAAGCAGTTTAACCCTAAAAGTCCGGAATCGCTTATGCTCAGAACCCACTGCCAGACTTCCGGATGGAGTCTTACGGAACAGTCTCCGTTTAACAACGTGACGAGAACCTGCGTTGAAGCCCTAAGCGCAGTGCTCGGCGGCACCCAGTCGCTTCACACAAATGCCCTTGATGAAGCCATCGCCCTTCCCACCGACTTTTCCGCCAGAATAGCGAGAAATACCCAGCTTTATCTCCAGAAAGAAACCGATATATGCAGGTCGATCGACCCTTGGGCGGGATCCTACTACGTTGAATACCTGACTCACAATCTGGCAAAAAAAACATGGGAACTTATAATGGAGATAGAGGATCTGGGAGGAATGTCCAAAGCCATAGAAACCGGCATACCGAAAATGAGAATCGAGGAGGCGGCAGCCCGAAAACAGGCGAGAATAGATTCGGGGAAAGACGTGATAGTGGGAGTTAACAGATACGACTCGGACACACAGGAAGAACTCGATATACTGGAAGTGGATAACCGCAAGGTGAGGCAAAACCAGATCGAAAGACTCAAGAGGCTAAAAGAAAAAAGAGACTCCAAGGCAGTGGCATGTGCGCTTCAGAAAATCACCGAATGTGCCAGAACCGGTGAAGGCAACCTCCTTTCCCTGGCTGTTGAAGCCGCAAGGGGAAACGCCACCCTAGGAGAAATATCAGACGCGTGCGAAGAGGTATGGGGAAGATATCAGCCCGGATGGCGCACGATCTCGGGGGTATATTCCTCGGAAATCTCCAAGGACGCTGGATTTGCCAAGGCAAGAGAACTTGCCGATCGTTTCGCCGCGGCGGAAGGGAGAAGACCCAGAATACTGGTCGCCAAAATGGGACAGGACGGCCATGACCGCGGAGCGAAAATAATAGCGACGGGGTTTGCCGACCTCGGTTTCGACGTGGACATAGGCCCGCTTTTTCAAACTCCCGAAGAGGCGGCAAGACAGGCGATTGAAAACGATGTCCACGTAATCGGAATATCAAGCCTGGCCGCCGGTCACAAAACTCTTATTCCCGAACTGATAAAAAAGCTCGGAGAAGTGGGGGCAGAAGACATAATGGTAGTGGCTGGAGGAGTTATCCCGAAACGCGATTACGATTACCTAAGGGAAGCCGGAGTCTCGCAGATATTCGGTCCGGGAACCGTGCTGTCCACAGCGGCTGAATCTATACTCCTGTCCCTGATGGAAACCCGAATATGACGCCGCGCAGAAAAACAGAAGCGGAGGCCTACCGCCAGGGTATAGCCAAGGGAGAGATACCCGTTCTGAGCAGAGCGATAACCCTTGCGGAAAGCACCCTGCCCGAGCATAAAAAACTCGCGCGGGAAATAATCACGTGGTGTCTACCCCGGTCCGGAAAATCCATAAGGGTAGGAATTACAGGCATACCGGGAGTTGGAAAAAGCAGTTTCATAGAATCTTTGGGCCTCTACCTCGCGCGCGAGTGCGAAAAAAAGATAGCAGTGCTCGCAATTGACCCCACAAGCAGCGAAACGGGAGGAAGTGTTCTCGGCGACAAACTCAGAATGCAGGAACTTTCCAGACACGAAAACGTCTATATACGGCCTTCTCCATCGGCCGGCTCCCTCGGAGGAGTTTCAAAAAAGACAAGCGACGCGGTGATTCTCTGCGAAGCGGCGGGATTTGACACGATTCTCATAGAAACAGTGGGAGTCGGACAGTCTGAAATCACCTGCCACTCCATGGTCGATTTTTTCATGCTGCTCATGATTACCGGGGCGGGGGATGACATTCAGGGGATAAAAAAGGGAATAATTGAACGCGCCGATGCCGTATTGATAGCTAAAGCGGACGGAAGGAACAAAAAGAAGGCGGAGATTACGAGACAGGAAATGGAAGAAGCGCTCAGATTTCATAAACCGCCTGAATCCGGGTGGGTTCCCAGGTCTTACGCCTGCTCCTCCGTTACGGGCTACGGAATAAGGGAAATCTGGGAATGCGTCGTTGAGTATGAAAAGCTCTGCAGAGAAAACGGATACTTTATGGAAAAAAGGAAAAAACAGGCGAAATACCGGTTGCACGAAGCGCTGACCCAGAACCTTGAAGACAGCTTTTACGAAAACCCTCTGGTCAAAAAAACGCTCGGCGAAATGGAAAAAGAAGTGATGGAAGGAAAAACGGACCCGTACACGGGAGCCGCGAATCTGCTTGACCTCTATTTTGAAAAGCTTCGCTTGTCCCCGTCGGCACGAGAACAATGATTATCAAAGCTGTTTCACTCGAGCACATTGACGAGGTCGCGAAAATCGAAGATGACTCCTTCATCACCCCGTGGCCGAAACAGATACTCGCCGATTACATAAAAAAACCGGGTTTTTTCTGCAACATCGCGATAAGCGGAAGCGACAAGAACGTTGCGGGCTACTCCATATCCACCCTTATTTACGATGAAATTCACGTATTTAAGATTGCCGTGTCACGCTGCCACAGGAGAAAGGGAGTGGCGATTGAACTGCTTTCCGACACGTTTAATTTTTACGAAAAGATGGGAGCCCTCTCCGTGATTCTTGAGGTAAGAACAACAAACACCCCTGCGATCGCTCTTTACAAAAAACTCGGGTTCGAAATTGTAAGGACGCGTAAAAACTACTACGGCAGGGACAGGGGAGACGCTTTTGTCATGGGCCTTGCGCTTGACCTATACTATCAGAAGTTTCTCTCAGCCACGTAATCGGCAAGGCAGCCGAGGGATTCTTTATAATCGCTCTTGGCTATCCCATCCAGAGACTTTTTTGCGTCGACAACAAATTCTTTTGCACGTTGCCTGGTCAGGTCGACTCCCCGGTAGTGGCTTACGATCTCCGTTATTTCCGCTATCTCGGAACTATCAAGTTCATCTTCCTTATCAAGCGTTTCGATCACTTTGCGTCTTATGTCTTCCGGGGCGTTTTCAATTGAATAGTAAAGCGGGAGGGTCATCTTGCGTTCAGCCAGGTCCTGGCCGGTCTTTTTTCCGAACTTGTTTTCCTCCGAACAGTAATCAAGCGCATCGTCTATAAGCTGAAACGCTATTCCTATGTTGTGGCCGTAGCATGAAAGAGCTTTAACCGCTCCATTTGAAGTGTTCGCCAAAAGCGCTCCGGTCTCAGTCGAGCACTCAATCAGCGCCGCCGTTTTGTGATCAATTACGGAAAAACAGAAATCCTCTGAAATTTCAATCATCTTTCTTTCGCTCATGATCTCAAGTACATGACCCTCGGCTAGGCGTGATGAGGCCCTGGAAACCACCCTCAGAAGTTCAAGACTGCCACAGCTGTATATGAGCTCAAGGCCTCGTGCAAGCATAAAGTCCCCTACGAGCACGGTGGGTTTGTTTCCCCAGACCATATTGGAAGAGGCGTTTCCTCTTCTGAATTCCGCCTGATCAACCACGTCATCGTGAAAAAGGGTGCCGGCGTGGAAAAGTTCAATGCCCGCAGCGGCCGCAATCCGGTTCTCCCCTTCGGTAAGCCCGCAGGCCGCACTTGAAAGAAGAACGAGAGAAGGTCTGATTCTTTTTCCCCCTCCGCCAAGTAGGTACTTGGCTATTTCGTAAACCAGCGGAATATCGGATTTTATGAATTCATCGATTTTCCTCTCCGTTTCCGCAAGGCTGGGGTGAATTATCTCAATTATGTCCGAGAACTCCATCGGACGCTTAGACTATATGAACGAACCCGACAAGTCAAAGACTGGACACCACGGTGAACCTGATGTAAGTTTCCTTTTTCAAAGGAAATTTTGCGCAAGATAGTCCGCAAAAATGTAACGGTAAACCGATTTGAACTATTTCGACATCTTACTCTTATGCATGATGCTAATCTGTTTCGCGGCGGGACTCAGATCAGGTGTTATAAAACAGGTTTTCTCCCTCTCAGCCATAATAGGGGGGATCGTGCTGGGCTTTTTTTTTCACGAATCTCTCGGAACTGTCTTACTTGAAAACAATATCATCGCCGAACCGAAAATTGCGGATATTCTGGGATTTCTGATAGTAGCCTGCCTTGCGTACATGCTCATACATTATCTCTCGCATTTCCTGACGGACCTGATGGAAAAGATCAAAATGGGGTGGCTTAACCACCTTCTCGGCGGAGCGATGGGGTTTATAGTCGGTCTGCTGCTTTGTTACCTCGTGGTAGCGGGGGTCAAGCAATTTGTGGATGAGGATGCTCCTTTCGTTAAAAATTCCGTTCTGGCACCCAAAGTCATCATCGGATATCACATTATCAGGGAACAGGCTCCGGATAACATTGATGAAAGCTTGGAAAAACTCCGGGAACTTAGGGAAGGAAAACGAAAGTCAGGCTTTGAATGAGTGGGGATGAGCCGCTGGATTCTCATAGCTGCCTTCTCCACAATACTACTTTGAGGACCCTGGAAACCTGTGTGGCTTGTGAGGCTGAAACATTTTTTCTCCAATCATTATTAATCTATGTTCCCTTAATTAACTCTACCGATTCAGTTAAACTCCTATAGGAAAAATGTCTTGTCCATGACCTTCTTCTAGAACAACTCGCGACATGGTTTCAATAACTACTCTTGACGAATTTATCATAAGAAATCAGTATGAGTTTCCGTATTCCACCGGAGAACTCTCCAGACTGCTTCGGGATATAGGGTTCGCCGCGAAAATAGTTCACAGGGAAGTGAACAAAGCCGGTTTGGTCGCGGAGATCCTGGGCAAAACGGGCCAGATAAACATTCAGGGAGAAGAGGTAAGAAAGCTAGATTCCTACGCGAACGAAAGATTTCTGACCGCGCTTGAACATGGCGGAGAATGCGCCGGTGTGGCCTCTGAGGAGAACGAGTATTTCATACCTTTTTCAGACGAGAAATCGAAAACCTCAAAATACGTCATAGCGATGGATCCTCTTGACGGATCCTCTAACATAGACGTAAACGTCTCAGTAGGAACCATATTCTCCATATACAGACGGACTTCGAAGATGTTCTCCCCCTGCCTCAAGGAGGATTTCCTGCAGGCGGGAAAAGCCCAGACGGCTGCCGGATACATAATATACGGTTCTTCGACCATGCTGGTGTACACGACCGGCCATGGAGTAAACGGGTTTACCCTTGACCCGTCGATAGGAGAGTTCTGCCTCTCCCATCCGAACATAAAGATCCCGAGCCACGGCGATATCTTCTCGGTTAACTACTATAACTATCCGAAATTCCCGGAGAGGATAAGGAAATATCTCGATCATTCCAAGAACGGAGAAGACAATCCCAATCTTTCGCTCAGGTACGTCGGGTCCATGGTCGCCGACATTCACAGGAATCTGCTCAAAGGAGGAATATTCCTTTATCCGGAAACCTCGGATTCTCCGAACGGAAAACTCAGACTTCTTTACGAGTGCAACCCTATGGCCTTTATCGTTGAACAGGCCGGAGGAGCGGCATCGAGCGGAACGGAGAGAATGCTTGACATTCGGCCGACGGAACTTCACCAGAGAACCCCTATATATATCGGTTCCTATAATATGGTAAGCAAACTCCTGAACTTCTTAAAAGACACTAAAGAATCTGAGAGGGAGTAAAAATGGGCGAAAAAATCAGTTTCGGGCTTACCGCACCCCTTCCAGGCAAACCCGTTACCGAGCTCGTGGATTTCGCCGTCCGCTGCGAGGCTGCTGGTTTCGATGCCGTATGGTTTCCCGACCACATACTGTTTATGGCGAAAAAACTGACCCCCGAAGTGTGGTCAATAATCACGGCGGCTGCGGTAAAAACAGACAGAATCCGCCTTGGAGCCATCGGGGACCCTCACAGATCCCATCCCGCAATATTCGCCCACAGACTCGCAACTATAGACAACCTCTCTCAGGGAAGAGCGTTCAGCTGTCTTGGATACGGGGAAAAGATGAATCTTGATTACTACGGCATAAACTGGAACAGGCCTCTTGCGCGTCTGCGGGAAGCTGTGCCGCTTATGAGGCGGCTGTGGGCGGGGGAAACAGTGACCTTCCAAGGGGAGTTCTACTTCCTTAGTGAAGCCGAAGTAAGGATAAGCCCAGTTAACGGAAAAGAAGTTCCGTTATACATAGCCGCGACCGGTCCGAAAGCTCTTGGGGCCGCTGGTGCGCTTGGAAACGGCTGGGTAACAAACGCGATGCCAACCTGGGTTTTCTCAAGCAAACTCGGGGAAGTGGAGAAAGCCATGAATGAGAACCCCGTCGCCTGGGAGAACTTTGAGAAGTGCATATACATTTTTGTGTCCATCGCCAAGGATAAAGACACCGCCTACCAGACTCTGGACAGAATAAAACACGCTATAATCTGGCCCGATGTCATAGAGGAAGCCGGATACGATCTCAAAATAGACCCGCAGTACAAGGGGCTTTCCTACACAAGCATAATGCCAAACGACCAGGATATGCTAACCAGATTCAGACAGATGGGAGAAAAGTACTATACCCGGGAGATACTGTCCGATTTCGTGATTTACGGAACAGCCCGCGACGCTATAAAAAGGTTTGAGGAATACATAGAAGCCGGAGTCACCCACTTCATAATCAGGGATTTCAGTCCCGACCTAGAATATTCCTTTGACGTGCTTGCAGGGGAAGTAACCGGTCACTTCAAGTGATTCCCGCCGTTTAGGCAACCGTGATTCCCCGCTCCAGGTAGACGTTCTGAATGGTTTTCAGAAGCGCAACTCCTTCGTTCATGGGTTTCTGGAAAGATTTTCTTCCGCTTATGAGCCCCATTCCTCCGGCTCTTTTGTTTATAATGGCAGTTCTCAGCGCGTCTCCGAGATCGTCTGGACCCGAAGCACCCCCCGAATTTATTAGCCCTATTCTTCCCATGTAGCAATTCGCGAGTTGATAGCGGGTGAGATCTATGGGGTGATCGGAAGTCAGTTTTGAATAAACGCGCTCGTGGGTCTTTCCGAAGGAAAGGGCCGTGAAGCCGCCGTTGTTTTCCGGAAGCTTCTGCTTGACTATATCGGCGCCTACACTCACCGAAAGGTGGTTTGCCTGCCCCGTGAGATCAGCTGAGACATGGTAATCGGCCTCATCCTGCTTGAAAGCCGGGTTTCTCAGATAAGCCCAGAGTATGGTCGCCAAACCCAGGGAATGGGCGTGGCTGAAAACCTCGGATATTTCCTGAATCTGACGAGGACTTTCCTCGGAACCAAAATATATCGTCGCGCCGACCGCTACTGCTCCCATCTGAAAAGCCTGGTCGACGTTTCCGAAAAGAATCTGGTCGAAAGTATTGGGATAACTAAGCAGCTCATTGTGGTTGATCTTGGCTATGAAAGGAATTTTATGCGCGTATTTTCTTGAGACCGAACCCAGTACCCCCACGGTCGAGGCCACGGCGTTACAGCCCCCCTCAATTGCGAGCTTCACTATGTTCTCCGGATCGAAATAGATAGGATTCACCGCAAAAGAAGCTCCTGCCGAGTGCTCAATCCCCTGGTCCACCGGAAGAATGGATACGTATCCAGTTCCTCCGAGCCGTCCGTGGTTAAGGATGGTCTGCAGGTTTCTGATTACCGCGGGCGAGCGGTCGTTCTGGACGAATACCTCGTCTATGTAATCCGGGCCGGGGAGATGAAGGCTTTTTTTGCTTATAGTAGAGCACTTGTGGCCGAGCAGGTATTCCGAATCCTCTCCCAGCACCGCCTGTATCTTGTCGATCCCCTTAAGTTCTTTTATTGCCATGAGTTCACCCCTGAAAATCTCAGATTCTATCGAAATAAATACCTGATCGGGCCCTAACTGTCACTGAGAATCGATATTCCCGGAAGATCGGATCTTCCGAGGAATTCAAAACAGGCCCCACCCCCGGTTGACACATGGGTTACCTCGGAAAATTTAACCCCGGACTTTTTAAGCGCCACAACGCTGTCTCCTCCTCCAAGAACCGTAGTAGCCCCTCTCCACGTGGCAAGGGCAAACGATCTGGCGATGGAGCTTGTGCCGTTTGAAAAATCGTCCATCTCGAAAAATCCCATGGGGCCGTTCCAGAAAACCGTGCCCTCCCCTTTTATATGGGAAGTGAATTTCTCCACCGTCTTCGGCCCTATGTCAAAAGCCGTCATGTCATCGGGAATCTCTGCTGCAGTCACCACAAGTGTTCTTTTGCCGCTGGTGGCCTCGGCCATTACGTGGTCGATGGGCAGAAGGATTTTTTCCTTGTAGGTTTCAAGAGCCTCCCGGGCCCAGTAAAGCATTTCCTTTTCCACGGGGCATTTCCCGACGCTCACCCCAGACGCCGCCAGAAAAGTATAAGCTACCCCGCCACCCACAAGAACCCTGTCCGCCTTTTTGATTATGTTCTTGAGAGCTCCTATCTTGTCTTTTATCTTCATTCCCCCAACAATAACCACGTAGGGTTTCTTGGGTTTTCTTATGAGACGGCTCAAAAACCTCATTTCGTTTCCCACCATGAGGCCCGCGAGCTTTTTCTCGAAGTGGGCAGTCATTCCGTAAGTGGAGGCGTGAGCCCTGTGCGATGTGCCGAAAGCTTCGTTCACGTAGATATCGGCCAAAGAGGCGAGTTTCTTCGAAAAATCCGCGTCGTTTTCCGTTTCCTCATTGTGATACCTGAGGTTCTCAAGGAGCATTACCTCACCGTTTTTGAGTTTTTTCGAGGCGTTTTCAACCTTCTTGCCCACAACGGCACCCGGAAAACGGATCTTGGCTCCCAAAAACTCGCCAAGCCTCGCCGCCACCGGAGCCATTGAAAGATCTTCTACCCTGCGTCCCTTGGGTCTTCCCATGTGAGAAGCAAGTATTACCCTGGCTCCGCACTTGGTAAGGTAATCGATTGTGGGGATAGTGCGTCTTATTCTGTAATCTTCGGTTATTTTCCCATCGTTTACAGGAACGTTGAAATCAACCCTTACGAAAACTCTTTTCCCTTCGTACTGCGAACCGGGAAGATCGGTTACAAGAAGCTTTTTCTTCAAAGCGTTCTTCCGACAAGCGCTATAAGATCAACTACCCTGGAAGTGTATCCATACTCGTTATCGTACCAGGCGACAACCTTGACCAGGCTATCCTCTACAACCGAAGTCAGCAGGGAGTCAAAAGAGCAGGAATGGGTGTCTCCCACCAGATCGGAAGAAACGATTTCGTCCTCGACGTATGCCAGGTAAACGCCGAGGTTTCCTTCGGCCGCCTCCTTAAATTTCGCGTTTACTTCCTCCGTGGAAGTTCCTTTCTCCACTTCGCAGGTAAAATCCACAAGCGACACGTTTGGCGTAGGCACTCTTACGGCGACTGCGGAGAGTTTTCCCTTGAGTTCAGGGAAGACGATCTGTATTGCATTTGCCGCCCCGGTGCTGGTGGGAATAATTGAAAGAGCGGCCGCTCTTGCCCTTCTTTTATCCTTATGAGGAGTGTCAAGTATTCTCTGATCATTCGTATAGGAATGTATGGTGGTCATCGCCCCCCGCCTTATTGCGAAATTTTCGTGGAGAACTTTGACCAGCATACCGAAACAGTTGGTCGTGCAGGACGCGTTTGAGATCACGTCGTGACTTTCGGGCTCGTACTCATGGTCGTTTATGCCCATTACCGTAGTGAAATCCACCTTGCCGCTTGCGGGCGCGGTAATTATGACCTTTTTCACGGTCTCGCCCATGTGCGCCGCCGCAGCCTCGCGGGTTCTGAAAATACCGCTTGCCTCCGCCACGACCTGCGCTCCCGTGTCGGCCCACGGAATATTCGCAGGGTTTCTCTCAGAAAACACCTTTATGGATTTTCCGTCAACGGTTATTCCCTCGTCGTCGTACTTTACCTCTCCCGGGTAGCGACCGAACACCGAATCATACTTGAAAAGATGGGCCAGGGTTTCTGTATCGGTAATATCGTTTATGCCCACGAACTCAAGATCTTCTCTACCAAGACCAATTCTAAGTGCGTGCCTTCCTATCCTCCCGAACCCATTTATTCCAACCCTGATAGACATCGTAAAACCTCCGAAACTTGACTTTGAATTTCGCAAAAACTATACACTTGTCTGCGGTTAGTTAAATAGGGTAATCAATTTGAGAATAATCACAGTGGTTCGCCCCGTGGCCGCGCCACTTCACACAGCCATACGAATGGTAAAGCATCGTGATTTTAGTTGATTCTTTCCACCCGGCTTCCAGTTAACTAAGCCTCTCGAAACACCTTTTGTAATTGTACCGGATGATTAGGCATTAGCCAGTTTGCAGGGAACCTCCCGCACTTGGTCCGAATGTTTTCGTACGGGTTAAATATCGTAACCGCTTGGTAATATCGTCAAGAGCCAGATAAAGACAAGGTACCAGATAAAGTATAACAAAGGTCGAGAAAACAAGTCCGAATCCAATGGAAGTGGCCATAGGAGCGAGAATGCCTGCCTGGCCCTTATAGGCTAACATCAGGGAGAAAAGTCCAGAGAAAGTCGTAAGCGTGGTAAGAACGATGGGCCGAAAGCGATACCTTGCGGAAAACATGATGGCTATCGCCTTGCTCGGCATTTTTTTCGCCCTTCGGTTGATAAAATTCATCAGCAGCAGGCTGTCATTCACAACTATGCCCAGAAGCGCAACTATTCCTATTATGGCGGGAAGCGTCATGGGCTCTCCACGCAGCAGAATCCCCACGAGTACCCCCGTAATGCAAAGAGGCAGAACGCTCATTATGATAAGCGGCTGAAAGCCGGAGCGCAGTATGCTCGCGAGAATGAGATAAATGAGAAGCAGGGCAACAAGCGACGCCTTTTTTATGTCGCTTATCGCTTGGGTGTACTGCTCCTCCTCCCCCGCGAATCGAAACGAGTAGCCCGGGTAGCTCTCTAAAAGGCTGTCGAGATACCGCGAAAGATTCGCGGTTACCTCCCTTGAGGTAGTCGTTTGGATGTCCACTTCAGCTGTTACGGTTACCGTTCTGCGAAGGTTCTCCCTTCTTATCTCAAGCGGTGTCTTAGAGTCCTTTATCTCCGCCACAGTGCCGATAGGAACCCTCCGCCCGAGAGGAGTCGGAATCTGGTGCGATTTTACCGAGAAGACACTGGACTCCCCCGTATGGTATCGCAGGGTTATCTCAGCCTCTTCTTCCCCCACTCTTGTCTTGGCAACCGTGAGACCGTCTCCGAGAGCCTTGATTTCCCGCGCCACGTTCCACTTGTCAAGACCAAACACCCCGGCTTTTCTCCCGTCCACTTCGACTGTGGCCTCAGGCTTTCCGTAAACAAGATTGCTTGCCGCGGCACTCACCCCCGGCTGACGACTCAGAAACTCCCGGGTCTGAGAAGCTATGTCCATCAACACCGGGATATCATCTCCGCTTATTTTGACGTCCACCGGTTTTCCAGTGGGAAGACCCGTTGTCGTGATGAAATCAACTTGTTTAGGTCCCGTAACCGTTTCCTCTACATTTTTTTCTGCGATTTTGGAGAGTTCAATCGCATTTTCTTTCCTAGCGGAATAATCCTCGTATTCAATCAGGATCGTTGCCACGTGGTCTCCCATAAAAAACAGGTCGTCAGGATCAGACATATCCATGCCTACCATGGATAAAGTGTTCTTCAGAACATGAGAGGGAACGCTACTGCGTACGGCCTCTTCCACCTGGGCTACGGAAGCAACCGTATACTCCAAGCTGGATGAGGGAGGATTCTCAACCCTTACCAGTATCTCCTCGGTATCATGAAGATAGAACATAACGTTGGGAATCCGGATAAATATAAAAACCGAAAAAAGAAAAATGACCGAGAAACAGCCTATTACCACGTAACGGTTTCTAAGCGCAAATAGAAGTCCTCGCAGATAGAGGCCTCTTACGCGTAGAAGCGCAGCGTTTCCACGAGGGGGTCTCGCTGCGCCATTTGCCGGAAGCCAGTCGGCGCAGTGAGATGGCATAATCACCAAGGCTTCGAAAAGGGAAAAGCAAAGCGCAAAGATCGCGACCTTGGGAATGATGGAAAGGAACTGTCCTATGAGCCCGGTCGCGAGAAGAAGGGGGGTAAACGCGGCGATATTGGTCAGCACCGTCGCAACCACAGGCCAAGCGACCTCTTTTGTCCCTATTACCGCCGCCCTCAGCGGTTCCACTCCCCTTGATATATACCTCTGCACATTCTCAACGACGATTATTGCGTCATCCACGACCATGCCCAGCATCATTATAAGACCGAACATGGAAAGGGTGCTTAGCGTTGTTCCGGTCATCTTCATTAATATCGCGGCTCCCAGAAAAGAAACGGGAATTCCCAGGGCGGCGATAAAGGCCGCCTTGCGGTCAAGAAAAAGACCGAGAAGGATCACTACCAGAACAAGCCCCAGTCCACCGCTTTTAAGCATGGTACCAAGACGACTTTTCACCCAGTCCGACCTGTCAAATGCCAGGGTTATCTCCACATCTTTTGGCAGTTCGCTTTCGTATTTTTCGGTAAGCTGCTTTACGCGGTCGACTGTATCCAAGATATCGACGTTTTTCTGCTTTTCCACCCAGAAGGTAATCGCGGGGCGACCGTTTATCCTTGACCTCAAATCCTCTTGCTGCTCGCCGATAGTGACCGTCGCCACGTCGCGGAGCAGAACATGTTTGCCCTCCACGTTTTTAGCGACCGGAATATTGAGAAGGTCTTCCACAGATCTTATCTTTCCCTCGGTTCTCAACAGAAAATCAGCATTGCTCCGCGTAAAGTTCGCTCCGGGAACATCCACATTCTTTCTGTTGATGGCATCTGAAATCTCTTCAATGCCCAGTCCGAACTGCACCATCTTCGGATAATCGAGATACACCCACAGGGCCGGGTCGGGCAGCCCTACGGAAGTTACGTTGTCGATACCGTCTAAAAGCGCAAGTTCATCCCGCAATTTTTTGGCGCTAGGATAGAGAACGGCTATTGGCATATCCCCTGAAATAGAAACGCTCACAAGCGGAAAACTCGCCTCTTTCTCTTCGGTCACAGGCTCCTCGGCGCCCTCGGGAAGATCATCCGCTATCAGATTGATTTTGGAATCGATCTCCCAAGAGATTCTTCGGGTATCTTCACCTGGATAAACCTCAGCCGTAACCCGTGAGAAGCCTTCGGAAGAAATGGATTTTACGATCTTGACGCCGGAGACGTTTTTTATCTGCTGCTCGATAGGGATAGTTACAAGATTCTCGACGTCTTCGGCTGAAGAACCCGGAGAAGACGTGGTTACTGTCACCATCTCGAGTTTGACAGATGGAAACAACTCAAGAGGAAGAGAGAATGAAAACAGAAGCCCTATAAATATTATGGCTCCCATCAACAGGTTCACGAAAAAGGAATTTCTTACTGAAAAATCGGCGATATGCATAGAAAATCAGTCGATAATACTTACTGTGCACTCTATTATAATCCCCGGAGTCTGCGGGAAACCGATCAAGCTGTATGTCTCTTTGGTATCGGCAGATCCCCCCCCCCCTGAGACTAGAAACCGTATCTTGCCTTGTCAAACAGAATTTCCACCCGATCTACAGTCAGTCATGACTTCAAAACGCCTTCGGTAATTGTACCGGATAATAGAACACCGCCTAATTCTCGGAAGAAGCACCGGAACTTCCAGAAAGAAGTATCAGCAACGTAAAATTCCTTCCGTAGTCTCTCGGACAAATGCCCGCATTGCGAATATGGATTGAGTTTTCCCAATTCCCGTAGTATCGTTTCACGGTTATGAAAAAGCTTAGCGTATGTATTCTGGGAGCAAGCGGCTACACGGGAGCGGAACTCATAAGACTGCTTCAGGGACATCCCCAAGCGAGCATTTCGCATTTAACCGCGTCAAGGCACGCCGGGCGCGCGCTGGCAGAAGTTTTTCCGCACCTCGGCGGAATAACCGATCTTGAACTCAGCAGTCCGGACCCTTCGCTCATTCCACACGATACCGACGTGGTATTCGCAGCACTGCCACACGGCGCATCCGCCGAACTTATAGAAGAAATTTACGGAAGAGACATAAGGATAATTGATCTCGGGGCAGATTTCCGCCTTAAGGAAGGCACCTACAAAAAGTGGTACGGGGATCATCCATGCGCCCACCTTCTCGAAAACGCCGTTTACGGAATCCCCGAACTGCATGCGGAGCAAATATCGGAGGCAAAACTGGTGGCAAACCCGGGATGCTACCCCACCTCTTCAATCCTTCCGCTCGCCCCGCTTCTCGAGAACGGCATGGTGGAAACGGAAGGGGTAATTATCGATTCGAAATCGGGCGCCTCGGGTGCCGGAAGGAATCCTTCACTTGATCTTCATTTCTGCGAGATCTCTGAAGGGATGAAAGCCTACAAAGTCGGCGAGCACCGTCATACCCCTGAAATAGAGCAGGGTCTTTCGGATTTTCTCGGCAGTAAAGTAGAAGTAGTTTTCACACCACACCTGATACCGATAAGCAGGGGGATCCTCTCGACAATATACGTAAACCTCTCAGGCAGTCATACAACCCGCGAACTTCTGGACGCTCTCGGGCAGTTCTACGGGAACTCGCCTTTCTTGAGAATTCTTCCGGAGGGAACATTTCCGAACACTTCCTGCGTCAGGGGCTCGAATTTCTGCGACATAGGTGTAAAGGCAAATTCCGACAAAAAAACCGCAGTCCTAGTGTGCGCTATAGACAACCTTGTAAAGGGAGCCTCAGGCCAAGCGATACAGAACATGAACATTATGCTCGACCTTCCCGAGAGTCTCGGACTTGACTCCCTCCCGCTTTATCCCTAGTTTCGGCGGCGCTTATTATGTTGCTCGCCGGCAAGCGCAGAATCGGGCCATGTGTACTCTCCCCATCCCGTAATCACGGGGCCGTCACCCTCACAGCTTACAATCGCGCCCGCGGCACCGTCTCCGAACAGCAGGGTAATGTCAACATTTTAAATAAGTTAGGTGTTATGGGTCCTTACAAACTCTGGATTTCTCTTATTCTTCTCACTACCGCCGGGAGAAGATCGATCACCCTGTCGACTTCCTCCTCCCGGGTGAAACGGCCGAAGCTAAACCTGACCGAGCTGAGCGCCTCCTTTTCCTCGCGTCCCATAGCGATCAATACATGGGAAGCGTCCACGTTTCCCTCGGAACAAGCTGAACCAGTTGAAACCGCCACGTCTTCGGTATCAAGATTCATTACCACCGAGTCGCCCGGAGTCCCGGAAAAACCCACGTTAAGAGTATTGCAGACCCTCGCATCGGGATGTCCGTTCAGATAAACGTCCTTTATTCTCCGGGAAAGCTCTTCGAAAAGACGGTCTCGCAGGTTTGTCAGTCTTTTGTTCTCAAACTCCACTTGCCCGCGGAGGAGTTCGCACGCAAAACCGAATCCGCAGACGGCCGCCACGTTTTCGGTTCCCGACCTCTTTCCCCTCTCCTGTCCCCCGCCGTGAACAAAAGATTCCAGCCCGACTCCCTTTCTTACGTAAAGAGCCCCGGCTCCTTTCGGACCGCAGATCTTGTGGGCGGAAAAAGACGCCATATCCACCGGCAGGTCCGCAAAGTCTATTTCCACTTTTCCTAGAGCCTGTACCGCGTCCGTGTGAAAAATCACACCCCTCTCGCGGGCAATCTCTCCTATCTTGCGAATCGGGCTTATAACCCCGGTCTCGTTGTTAACGTACATGCAGGATACAAGAATCGTTCGCTCGGTAATCGCTTCTTGGAACTGCTCAGGGTAAACCAGCCCGAAGGAATCCACCGGAAGGTAAGTGACTTCGAAACCGCTACGCTCAAGGAACTTGAACGTTTCAAGACACGAGGCGTGCTCGACCGCGGTCGTAACCAGATGGTTTCCCCTGTCCAAAAGAGCGCAGGCGAGACCCTTCACGGCAAAATTGTTGCTTTCACTCCCTCCGGAGGTAAAAACTATTTCTCTTGGCCTAGCCCCCAGGCAACTCGATACTCTCTCCCGAGCGCAATCAAGCGCCGCGCGCGCGGCGCTTCCGGGAGAGTGAATGCTGGAAGGGTTCCCGTAATTTTCTGCAAGATAGGGAATCATCTCTTCCAGAACGCGCGGGTCAAGAGGCGTGGTCGCGTTATAGTCGAGATATATGTAATGTCTGGGATCGGGCGACATTTTTTCACCGTCGGTCAAACAGCATATCTGATACCGAATAATAACCAATCAACCGCGCAAATCACGGCAACGCACAGTACCGAAAACGAACTGGAGTCAAGTTATTTCAGCGGGTTAACTTCCCGGGGGAATCAAATGCAGCTCCAAGCAGGCTTCAGAGCAAGTCGGGCTTGTCGGTAATCACTCCGTCAAGGCCGATTTCGGCCAGTTTCTCGCCTCGTTTCGGGTCGTTAACTGTCCAGCAGCACACAAAAAGACCGTTTCTTCGCGCTTTTGAGGCAAGCCGACGCGTCATGAAACGGTAATTCGTAGCAACTACCCGGCAACCGAGCGAAAGAGCCTTATTAACGCATCCGAAGCCGAAAACCGTAATAAGTCCCGTTGCAATTGAGCGATCAAGCTCCCTTACCGCACGGATACAGTCCTCGCGGAAAGAAACCACCGCGACATCTTTTGTAAGACCATGTTTCTTTATAAGCGAAACCGTTTTCTCTTCCGTGCCTTTTTCCTTGAGCTCGACTACAAGTCCGCAACGCCCCCCGAAATTCTCCAATACCTCCTCAAAAGTCGGTATCCGTTCCCCACAGCCGGCATCAAGAGATTGAAGTTCGCCAAGAGTTTTTCCCGAAACAGTTCCCTTACCATCCGTGGTCCTGTCAACCGTCCCGTCGTGAATGACTACCAGATGGCCCTCAAGACTTTTTCTCACGTCGAATTCTATCGCACTGGATCCCATGTCCAGAGCTCTGCGGAAAGATCGAAGCGTGTTCTCCGGTTCGTAATGACTAGCACCCCGATGAGAAATGAGAAGAAAATCTTTTTCGAAAAAACCTTTCATGAAATCCGTAGAAACTATCTAAACAGATCATGAGCCGGATCTCTGATCAGTTCACCCGAGCCTCCCTCTCCCCGAATGTAGTTGACCCCGCGCACTACCACCACAGGGGTCGCTGCGGTTTTCTCCATTAGCATTCCAGCAGCACACGCCACTTGATCAGCAGTCGCCATCTCAGTCGCGGTAAGCACAAGCCCCTTGGCGTCGGTCTCCCCCCTGCGATCAGAAAGCGCCCTCATGCCACTACAGCCAATCGCAATGTCTGTAAGACCTTCCCGCCAGGGACGTCCGACAGTATCGGTTATTATAACGGCAACATCTCTGCCAGTTTCTCCTTTTATATGTTCTCTTATAACCCCGGCGGAGCGGTCGGAATCAAGCGGCAGAAGTGTGACATCTTCTCCTCCAGAAACGTTTGAGGCGTCCACGCCAGCATTTGCCAGTATAAGCCCCCCAGCGGTCTCAACTATAAGTCTCCCCTTGCCGCTTTCCCTCTGGTCCATTCTTACGATCCTTCTAGTCTCCCCGAGAATCACCTCTACGAGCCTAGGGTCCTTTGAAACCTCCTGCGAAACCGTAACTGCAAAACCAGAAGGCTTGACCTGGGAAAGATTAACGACCCTGCCTTCAGCTTTCGAGACCACCTTCTGCGCAACCACCAAGACATCTCCGTCGAGAAACGAAAACCCCTCCCGGGCGGCGGCGCGAAGGATCATCTCCCCGAGATTGTCTCCCTTTTTCACTTCCGGAATTCCCCCGAGGGAAACAAGTCTTATTTCTCCAGTTTTGCTCATCTAAAATCTCTCCCGCTTCCACGACCGCATTTTGTATATCCCGGCTAAACTATCTAGTATATATTACCGATATTACCGGAGAGAAAAATGGAAAAGTTCTGCATGGAAAGAGAGGCGGACATCGAACTGGAAAAACAGTTCGAGGTATCTGAGGTGGCGAGAGAATCAGGCCTCATGATCCGCATATTCGTGACCTCTCTGCTGAAAAAGGAAATAATGGAGCCTGACTCCGAGGCCACAGCCCGCGGCGAGGATGAGAACACGAGGCTAAAGGAGATACTTTCTCCGCTTGTTTCATCAATAAGGGCGACTAGAAAGGCGAAGAAAACAAACCTGATCAATTTCACCGCTTCAGTTACCAAAGACGGAAAAGGTCAGGAATTTCAGGTCCTTTCCTGTCTAGGGCCGGTAATGAAAGACTCCGAGGAACCTTGCATAACCCTTCTTCTGCCAGAAGACCTGCCGCAAGAAACACCTTAGCCGCAAAATCATGTATTATTAGCTTCATAATGGGGTGTATAGAGGAAATTTCCGGCGAAATCTACTTTGACAACAATGCAACCACAAGGCCCCTTCCGGAGGTGACGGAGGCCGTGTGCGAAGCCATGGGGGAGCAATTCGGCAATCCTTCAAGTGCCCACTCTGCGGGCGAGAGGGCGAGGCACCGCATGGAGCTTGCGCGCAAACGTACCTCCGGTCTTCTGGGATGTTCCCCAGAAGACCTTATATTCACAAGCTCCGGCACGGAATCAAATAACATGGTTTTTTATTCCTGCACAAGGAAGAAGAAAAAACCCCGAATCGTCACAACGGGAATTGAGCATTCCTCGATAATGAAGATGTGCGGTTTTCTCGAACTGAACGGTGTCCATGTGGAAATACTCGAGGTGGACAAGCAAGGAATTCTTGATGTCCGCAGGCTGGAAGACGCGCTTTGCGAAAAAACCGATCTTGTTTCTGTTCAGTGGGTTAACAACGAAACTGGAGTGATACAGGACATGGAACGTATTTCCGAACTTTGCAGGGAGAAGGGGGTTCCTTTTCACACCGACGCCGCCCAAGCCGTAGGAAAACTCAGGTTGGACCTGGAGAAGCTTCACGTGGATTTCCTTTCCTTCACGGCTCATAAAATCAACGGGCCTCAGGGCACCGCAGTTCTATACGCAAAAGACAGACTGCTTGTGAATCCTTTTCTTTTCGGAGGATTCCAAGAAGAAGGGTTTCGTCCCGGAACCGAGAATCTTCCGGGTATAGCGGGCCTCGGGACTGCATGCGAGATAAGACGCGTAAATTTTGAGAAAGCCGTCGGGAAAATGAAAGACCTTCGCGATCAGTTTGAGAAAACAATCATCAAATCCATACCGCAGACCTCAATTAACGGACTTGCCGGAAAAAGAGCATGTAACACCACGAATATTCATTTCGGGGGAATTAACGGAACAAAACTGGTTTCTCTCCTTGATGAATCGGGAATAAGGTGTTCGCAGAGTTCCGCCTGCACAAATTTCGAGGTTGCGCCCTCCTACGTGCTAACCGCCATGGGACTCAGCGAACAGCACGCTTATTCAAGCGTAAGATTCAGTTTCTGCCCAGAAAACAGTTTCGATGAGGTAGAAACGGCGACGGAAATCATCAGGCAGAAATGCGAATTTCTCAGGAACCACCCGCACTGAACCCGAGTGCCTTTGTGGGGACAGAACGTCTCCATCGCCTCTCGCCAATATCGTCAAGAGCCAAATAAAGGCAGGAAACCAGACAAAGTACCACAAAAGTTGAAAAATCGGCGATATGCATGGAAAATCAGTCGATAATCCTTACTAGTTGACCAGGAAGCAGACCGAAGTTTCCCTCGGTTATAATTCTGGAATCTGGTGGAAGTGAATTAAAAGATATGTAAGCCGAGTTATCGTCAATCCAGGTGGGTGTCACTTTAACTTTGGAAACTTCTCCATTTTTCTCGACCAGCACGAAAGAAAAAGCTTCCTTATTGTCAAATAAAACGGCTGTTTTAGGAATCTTGACGACATTATCAAGTCTCTGCATCAATATTTTCACGGAAACTATTTCCCCGGGCCACCATTTTACCGAGGGATCGGATATGGCAATCTCGATATCGTAGGTACCCGAGAAATCATCAGAACCTGGACTTACGCCCTCAACTTCGCCCTTGACGGTTTCCACAATGCCATCTCTTGAGAGAAACACCTCCAGAACATCCCCCCGCTTGACGCCTCTAGCAACCAACACGTCCACACCAGCTATTACTTTTCTGCCACTTAGGTTAACGACCCTCGCTACTACGTCCCCGTTTCTTATTTCCTGTCCGATGTCGGGAACGATTTCAACAACCTGACCCTGGATAGGGGAACGGATTTTGAGGTTGTCGTAATTCCACTTGGCCCTGTTGTAAGAAGCTTCAAGCGCTTTTACACTTGCCGAAGCGGTTTCAAACAGGTTGCGCGACGCTTCGGTCTCATCCTCAGATACTATTCCCTTCTCAAAAAGAGCCGTGTTCCTTCGGTACACTCTGTCGGCCTCGGCAAGCTTTCCCCTAACGGATTCAAGATTGTACTTCGCCTCGTCAAGCCGCGTTTCCACACGGTAATCGTAGAGCTCCAGAATGATTCCGTCCTTCTCAATTTCTTGGCCCCGGCCGGAATCTATCCGCCTTACCCATCCCGAGACGGTCGTGCGGACCAAGACAGTCTGCTTGCCACGGACCCTTCCGAGAACTTCGGTGTAAATTGAACCTGAAGATGAAACAGGCGTCATTACCTTTATGGGCCTGTAGGTGCTCTCTTCTGAATGATAGTGCGCATTCGACTCCCTTTCGTAAAGAAACTTCGCATACAGAAAAACCAGAACAAAAAGGAAACCCAAAAATATCAAAAGGAGAACCAACCAGCTTCTCTTTTCCCTGAACCAAGATCTCATCTAGCTTTCCACCCAAAAATTCAAATAAAACAAGATATTTATACAGTATCAAGAGTCCTAGGGTTTGGCAACAACGGATAAAATGATTGACTTTCAACCAAAATACTCCGATAATTTACTAAGAAATCCTTAAGGAGGATGTTAGTGAACGAAAAACCATTAACAAAATCCCAGCTTTCAAGCAGCCTAGCAGAGAAGGCGGGAATAACAAAGGCGACGGCCAAAACCGTTATTGACGCTATAGCGTCAATTGCATGTGAAGAAGTAAAATCAAAAGGAGAATTCACAATTCCCGGAGTCGGCAAACTGGTTATTAGCAATCGTAGCGCTAGAATGGGAAGAAATCCCGCTACCGGTGAAGCAATCAGCATACCGGCTAGAAAGGTATTGAAGTTCAGGGTGGCAAAAGCCTGCAAGGACTCTGTGCTGGGTTAAAAGCGTCTCCCGACTTTGCTTAACTGATACCGCCTTTGAGCGACCAGTTGATGATTTCGACGGGATGTACAATCTTGGTTCCAGAGCCTGAGCCGAGTAACCCCTTGCGGATCTGTATCATGCATCCAGGGTTCCCGACAGCCAGATAATCGGCACCGGTTTTTTGTATTTCCCGCACCTTCCCAGAAAGAAGCTTGGCGGACATCTCCGGTTGTATCATATTATATATTCCGGCACTTCCGCAGCAGTGATCCGATCTTTGCATCTCAGTAAGCTTGAGCTCCGGGACGCTTTTCAGAAGTTCCCTTGGAGCAGATTTTATCCCTTGGCCGTGAACGATATGGCACGCGTCCTGATAAGTAACCCTTATATCAAGAGGGTGCAGTTGCGCCCCGATTTCCATATCCGAAAGAAATTCCATGACATCTACGGTTTTCTCTGAGAGCCGCGCTGCAGCTTCGAAGTAAACCGGATCCCCCCGCAGAATCTCGACGTACTCCTTCATGGTCGAACCGCATCCAGCGGAATTAACAACTATGGCATCTACATCCACGGCGGCGAAAAGATCCACGAGTCTTCTTGCGAACCTCCTTCCCTCCTCAAGCCTTCCAGAGTGAATGGAAAGGGCTCCGCAGCACCCCTGATTCTGTGGAACAAGAACTTCACAACCGCCTGCGCTAAGCACTTCGGCCGTAGCCCTGTTTATTTCGGGGAAAAAAACCCCCTGAACGCAGCCGCTCAGAAGAGCGACTCTCTTTTTTCTCTCTCCAAGTGCCGGATAAAAAGCCGTAAGAGTTTCCCCGAAAGCGGAGTTGACCTCGGGGAGCATATGGAACATAGAAGAAGCTGAGAGACTTACCCTGTCAAGAAGCCACGGCGGGAAAATTTTCTTAAGGCCAAGTGCTTTTACTAGGTAGACAAACGGCAGAAGAAACCTTAGCCTTCGCGGATAGGGAAAAATGCTGAAGATAAAAGCCCTTAGCATTTTCTCCCGCAGCCCCCTCTTGAATCTCCTTTCAATCTGACCCCTCGACATTTCTATCAGGCTTCGATACTTGACTCCTGAGGGACATGCGGTTTCACAGGCAAGGCACCCAAGACACAGGTCAAGATGTTTTACAAGCGAGGAACCCATCGGGATTCTCCCCTCTTCCGCGGCTTTTAT
Organism: Thermodesulfobacteriota bacterium; assembly: GCA_965229995.1. GTDB lineage: Bacteria > Desulfobacterota_D > UBA1144 > Nemesobacterales > Nemesobacteraceae > Nemesobacter. The sequence continues at coordinate 1,505,172 of OZ245933.1, forward strand.
CAGATGGATTCTTCCCCTGGGAGAGTCGAGTTCGTTTCCGGTTTCAAGATAGGTGGGGCAGGATGAAAGACAGAACCCGCAGTGAACGCAATCCTGTATTATCTTCCCACTCGGGCGGTCTGTATCGTCAAAAGCGGTCTCAAGCGACATTCTTTCCCTCCACTCGCGAAGAAATCGAAAGATCGAAGGTTTCACCGCCCGCGTGGCAAAACGCTTCTTCAAGTTCCGATGTCGCGCCAAACGATTTTTTCTCAAGTTTTCTGCCCGATATGTTAAAACGAAGTAAGTCCCGTGAAAAAGGATTGGGGAAAACTGTATAGTTAAGCCCGTCTTCTGATAGCAGGGTTACTTCCGTCGTGTCTCCGAGGTAATTAATCGGAACATCCGGAATCGTGACTGATCTTGTTCCGTGGCAGAAAGCAAGCGATATTATGTCACTCACCTGAAGAAACCTGACATTGGTCCGGATATCAGCAGGAAGATATTCGTTCGGGCTTCCTTCTCCAGTCCTGATTCCAAGGCTTTGGCGCAGAAGTTCTCTGATTTTCTTTCTAAGCGAAACGGCAGCTTCGTTGGCCGGATCTCTGTATATGGTTCTGTCGTTAAGTTCGGAGAAGTGAAGCGCTATAAGCGCGCAGGCGTATGGATGCTCGCCGAGATGTCTCTCGAAACACTCGGACCAGATCTCAAACTGGCTCTCGGCCCGCATCTCCATAAAGTTTCTTGGATAGCCGTTTTCCAGGTTGAGTTCAGCCATGGTATCCGTTTTCTCCCATCCGCAGTCATGTTCCCTTATCGCCAGCATCACCTCATCTCTGGGAGTGATGCTTTCAAAATCCTCATTGCCCCAGAAATTCATTATTCTAGAAGAAAGAAAAGCATGGCTTGGCTGCGTTATGAGTGTCCATCCCTCGCCAGATTCTCTTCTTATCATAATCAGTATCCTCAGTCCGCGTCGAGTATTTTTTCGCCGGGCAGTATGTCCCCGGGATCAAAACGCCGTTTAATGTTTTTCATAAGCAAAAGCACCTCTCCGAAATCTCCCCACGCTTTTACCCTCTCCCTGAGTTCGTGGCGGATTCCCGAAAACATGATACGGCCCCCGAGCGAATCGGCAAGATTTTCGAGAGAACGCGCTGCACCGACCGCCCCGTCACTCTCGCCGCTTACAGAAACAAGCGCAACCCCTCTGGCAGGCCTTGAAAGACATCGCACCGTGACTCCCGAGAGCGCCGGATTACTCTCAATATCAGAAAGAACCTCTATTGAGCCCGTGACGGGAAGAGTGAGCTTGGAGGAAAAACTCGCCTCGGGCGAAAACGGAAACTCCCTTACCGCATCCCATAAGTTCTGCGAATGCTCATCGTCCATTTCAACAAAGGCAGCAGACTCACCTGAGGTTATTTCCCTTACCTGTTTTATTTGGTCGACTACGGCATCTTCGAAACTGTCGAACCGAAGCAGGATGCTCCTTTTCGCCCCCTGTGCCACTTCAAGCTCAGAAGAGAGTTTTTCATCCAGTATTTCAAAGCATGTGGGAACAATATCCGCAGCAAGTATCGCCCGGGCAGCCCGGGAACAGGAAACATGCTCGTCGAAACTCAGGACAACAGTCCTAGAGAATGGCTGTCGGGGATAGAGCCTGAAAGTCGCTTCTACCAAAACGCACAAGGTTCCGAGCGAACCTACCATAAGTTTAGGAATATCGTAGCCCGCTACGTTTTTAACTACCTTTCCTCCTAAATTTATGATCTCACCGTCGGCCCTTACGGCTTTGACTCCGAGGATAAGTTCCCTGCAGGTACCGTATCTGGTGCTCAGGGGGCCGCAAAGGTTTGACGAAACCAGCCCTCCCACAGTCGCCCCGGAGTTAAGGCGGGGCGGGTCCACGGGAAAAAGCTGGTTCTCGCATCCAACCACTTTCTGAAACTCCCTGACCTCCATGCCGCACTCAACCGTGGAAACCATATCGGAAGGTTCGTGAAACAGAACCCTGCAAAGACGCTTGAGCGAAAGCGCCACTCCGACCGTCCTGACAGGGTTACCGAGAAAAAGTTTAGTGCCTCCCGCAAAAGGAAAAACACGGATGCTCTTTTGCGAAGCAAACCTCAGGATCCGGGACACCTCCTCGACGGTTTCAGGATAGAGAACTATTTCGGGAGTGAACCCGAATTCCGGAACGCTTCGATCCGCGTCTCCAGAACCTGGAACATAGAAACTTGAAACCATCTTGGAAAATTCTGCTACGTAAGACATCTTTTTAACGAACGGGCCATGAAACCGAGAACACGGCCCTAGCACAATTAGAAAAGCTCCCCCATTTCCTTTGTTGGAGGAGCTTGGGAGCCCTGTTTTCGCATCCCGGGCTCAACACACGTTCTCGGCGTCGGAAATACTTTGCCGGGATTGCAGAGCCCCTCCTCGTCAAAAGCGCACCGCACGAAATTCATCGTATCTATTTCCTGTTCGCTGAACATAAGCGGAAGGAATCTCTTTTTGTCAAACCCGACGCCGTGCTCTCCGGTAATGCTCCCGCCGACGTCAACGCATATCCTGAGAATTTCTCCGGAAAGCTCCTCGGCTTTCTCTGATTCTCCCTCAACTTCGGGATCATAGAGCACAAGCGGATGCAGATTCCCGTCTCCCGCGTGAAAGACGTTCGCGACTCGAAGACCGTACCGTTTACCCAGTTCCCCTATCTCTCCAAGTACCCTGGCCAAGCTGCTCCTAGGTATTACGCCATCCTGAACATAGTATCCAGGACTTATTTTCCCCATTGCGGCAAACGCGCTTTTACGCCCCTTCCAAAAAAGCTGGCGCTCGCTTTCATCCGCCGCCAGCTTTATTTCAATCGCGCCGTTTTCCCGAAGTATCCCGGTTACAGCAGGAACCTGAGCGTTAACTTCTACCCCGGGCCCGTCAAGCTCCACGAGAAGAATCGCCCCGGCGTCCCTTGGGTATCCAGCGCCCACAGTTGATTCGACAGCGTTTATGCTGAGATTGTCCATGATCTCCATTCCCGCGGGAATCACCCCGGAAGAAATAATCGCAGAGACCGACGCTCCGGCATCTTCGATTCTCTCAAATGAAGCAAGAAGAGTTTTAACCACTTGGGGTTTTTTGATTATCCTCAAAAAGACTTTGGTGACAATCCCCAAAAGTCCTTCGCTTCCAACCACGAGCGAGAGAAGGTCGTACCCGAGATTCTCCGGGGTCATGCCCCCGAGCGTAATCACATCACCGTCGGGAAGAACCATCTCCACTCCGAGCACGTGGTTGGTCGTGACTCCGTACTTAAGACAATGCACTCCTCCCGAGTTTTCTGCGACGTTGCCTCCTATGGTGCACACGATCTGGCTTGAAGGATCGGGGGCGTAATAAAACCCCTCGGCGCTTACAGCCTCGGTCACAGAAATATTCACCACTCCGGGCTCGACCACTACGACGCGGTTAGGGATATCCACATCGAGAATCCTGTTCATTCTTGAAAGCGCTATCACTATTCCCTCACGGTTCGGAAGAGCGCCTCCGGAGAGCCCGGTTCCCGCTCCTCTCGGAACGAAAGGGATTTTCTCCCGACTGCAAAGCTTTACTACCCGGGAAACCTCATCTACACTTGAAGGCAGAACGACGAGAACAGGCTTTACCCTGTATCCAGTAAGCCCGTCGCTTTCATAGGCAATCAGTTCATCTTCGGCGGAGATAACCGCTTCTGTGCCCAGTATTGCTACGAGTTCCGAAGCGATACGGGATTTCCATCTTCTGGTTCTTTTTGCGGCTTGTGAACTCATCGTTAGACTTATAGTATATCGCAATCTGGCAAACGCTAAAAATTGACTGAGATTATAAAAGAAAACAATCCGCTCGTATTCGACAAAATATCCGAGTGCCTTACAGGCGGAGGGGTGATCATATACCCGACCGAGACGCTCTACGGGATAGGATGTCTTGCGTTTAACCAAGAGGCCTGCCGGAGAATAGTAAAGATAAAACGAAGATCCGAAGAGAAGGGGCTTATAGCTCTCGTAAGTGATAAAGAGATGCTGGACCGCCACTTCCATGTTCCAGCCGAGCTGCTCGAAAGATACTCCCGAAGCCAAAAACCCCTCACGCTTATACTGCATTCGAAATCCGCCTTCCCCGAAGAGGTCTCAGGAGGCAGAAATTCCGTCGCAGTAAGAATCTCCACATCCCCCTTCGTAAAAGAGGTTCTTCGTCGCGTGGGTGAACCTATAACATCTACGAGCGCTAACATAAGCGGCAGGGGCAACTCCAATCGATTCATCGATATTCGCAGGGATTTCCCAAGCGGAATTGATGTTATCGTGGATTCTGGTACCCTTCCATCCTCGACGGGTTCCGCAATAGTGAATCTAACAACCTTGTCACCCGAGATTATCAGAGAAGGTGACCTTTCCGTAACCGAGATAGAGAAGATTCTTTATGGCTGAGATAGAACCTCTTAGAGGTATAAGATATAACGAAGAAGCGGTCGAGGATTTCGCAAAAGTCATTGCTCCTCCCTATGACGTCATAAGTCCGCGGCAACGCAAGGAACTCTACGCAAAAAGTCCTTTTAACGCCGTGAGGATTGAGTTGCCCGACGGAGAGGGCAAACAGCGTTACATAAACGCGAAAGAAACCTATTCGAAGTGGCTCCAGGACAAGGTACTTATAAGGGACGACGAGCCGTCAATCTATCCTTATTATCAGGATTTCGAGTTTGAAGGACAGCGCTACACAAGAAAAGGGTTTATAGCGAACCTAAAAGTTGAAGACTTCGACAAAAAAATTATCCTGCCTCATGAACAGACTTTCAGAAAACACAAGGAAGACCGCCTGGCACTCACAATCGCCTGTAACTCTAACCTGAGCCAGATTTTCTGCGTTTACCCAGACGCTTCAGGAGAGATCGAGGAAAACATAGACGAGAATATCGGGGAACCCCTTGTGGACGTTACGTTCGAAGAGGGAATAAGAAACACTCTTTGGAAGATATCCGACCCGAAAATCATACAACACATAAAAAGCCACCTAGCAGACAAGTCTATCCTGATCGCAGACGGTCACCACCGTTATGAAACCTCGATAAACTTCAGAAACCTTAAGAGAAAGGAGACTGGAAAAAATTCAGGACCGATGCCCTGGGACTACGTAATGACCTATCTCTCGCGGGGAGAAGGCCAGGGACTGGTAATCAACCCCACCCACAGAATGGCAAGAAACGTCGGAGGAAACCTGATTGATAATCTGCGGGAAGATTTTGAACTCGAGAGAATTTCGCTTGAGCATTCACTTGATCTTGGCCCGGACCAGATATCCGTTGTAACCAAAGATCCCGGGAGAACTTTCAGGGTTACCCCCAAGACAAAACGTGAAAAAGACTACAAGAACCTCGCCGTGATAATTCTTCACAATCAGGTATTCGGAAAACTGATAGAAGAAAACAATGCGGGTGTACAATACTCCAAGTTCCCGGAAGAAGTATTCGAGAACGTGCACAACGGCGAGTTTGAGGCCGGATTTCTTCTTCCTAAACTAAAATCAGAAGACATATTCAAAGTGGTTCTCGACGGAACCAAGATGCCTCACAAGACCTCCTACTTCTATCCGAAAATTCTCTCCGGACTCGTATTCAGCCCTCTCTGGCGTTAAAGATTTAGAAAAAGGGCCGTATATTTTCAGAGTCACGCACTTCCTTAAGACCACTCCTCGCGACATCACGCTTACGCTTCGCTAATCCTTCGCCACCATTAAGGCTGAATAGAAAACTCTCTCCTCCCAGCTGACCAGGCACAAAAAAAAAGGGGGGAAGGATAACCGTTTCCGGCTTCCCTCCCCCCTTCAACTATCACAAGCTTTACGTCTACTGACGCAAGCTCATCTTTGTCATTAGCCCTGGCTATACTGCGGCAGCAGGAACCTGTGACGCATCGTGTACACAAACGGTGTGGAGTAGACTACATGACTAAAGTCCTCAGTCGTCCTCTCTACCGTCCTTGTCCAGATCGTCTCCGCCGGCGGTATGATCAGGTTGAACGTGAAGCTTATCAACCCTACTACCTCCATTGCTGGTATCTGTCCACCCATATAGTCAAACGGTGTGCCTGACATGAACCACGAACGTACATCCTCTGTTACTGCGGTCCTTACACTATCAGGATTCAGCTGGAACCTGTGCCCAGTCCCAAATCCCGGAGGAAGATCCGAAGGAAGATACGTTACTTCATGGATACTGGTCGTTACATCCGGCCTCGTTATTATCCTGTAGTTCATACGTCCCCAATCGGTCTTGCCGTAAAATGTCGGCCTCGCCGATAGCGGCCTGTCAGAATAACGCCCATTCGCTGTGTGCAGTATATAACCTCTGCGCTCCATCAGATGATTGAAGTAGTTGTTGTTGGTACCATGCTCATACCCGGCGATGTAAGCAGCCTTCTTCGGAAATCCGAAGGGCTCTTTACCCGCGAATATCGGTGAGTCGTTTGACAGATACATGTACGGATAATATCCCGCCCTGTATATATGACCACTCCCGTCATCCACTGTTGCCGAGAACGTTACGCCCATCTCCATGTATGGACCTAACATCGTGTTCTTGTGTATTACGTACCAAAACTCTATTACATCATCCTGAACCTCGATCGGCTCCGGTACCACCGCTTTCATAGCATTGATGTCTGCCCTTATCACATAGGCCATCCACCTGCTGTCTGTATACGTCAGCGGTATGATATCGTAGTCGAACACCGGGTCCGCTACGCCCTGACTGATGATATGGATCCTGTCCCTGTCCAATGGTAATGGTGGAACTTCTCCCTCATCCAACCAAGGATAACTGTACTCATTTGCTTGTAATCCCATTATGGTTTTACCTCCTTAACTTTCTTTACCTTATGAACCCTGACTGATCGGGAACTGCTGCCTCAATCCATACTTGTATGGTGTGGCATAACCCCTGTAACTCGCTGGCCTCTCGTACGTCTCCGTCCAGAGTACCACCGCCGGCGGTATTACAAGATCAAATACAAACGATATCATTCCCGTTATCTCCTGAATCTTCAGCTCCGCTCCCATGTTGTCAAACGGTGTCGCCTGCATAAACCAGTTTATCGCGTCTCCACTTGCCGTCCTGGTGTGCTCAGGCTTGATCTTGAACCTGTGCCCCTGGATCATTGCGTCAAACGGAGGCGGCAACGCCGATGGCAGATATGTTAACTGCCACTCCGAACTCGATACGTCCGGCCGCGTTATTACCTTCATGTTGAACTTGCCCCAGTCCGTCTTGCCATAGAAATACGGAGGTGTTACCTGCTTGTCGTCGAACTGCCCTGTTGCACTATGCATCAGGTAACCGTTACGACTCATCGCATACCCAAAAAAGTCTGTGCCTTTCTCTCCACCGTGTACCGTACATCTGATGTACGACATCTTCTTTGGAAATCCAAGTACTCGACCCGCATCCACCGGCGCGTCTCCCGTAAGATACATATACGGATAGTATCCCGCTTTCCATACATTGCCCTCTGGGTCACTGTACGTTGCCGAGATCGTTACGCCAAACTCAAGATATGGACCTAACATCGTGTTCTTATGCTCCACATACCAAAACTCTACAAGATCTGCATTCTCTCCGTCCCACACCTGCAACGGGGGATTCGGGCACAGACGTGTCCTCGTCGCCTCATCGCATCTTACTATGAATGCTGACCACCTGCTGTCCGTATACGTCAGCGGCAGCACGTCTATGTCCCATAGCGGATCCGCCGGATTCGCTATGATCCATGACTTGATATCCCGCTCTATCGGAGGGGGCGGGACCTCTTTCGTCAACTCCCAGTACTTTGTTGGGACGTTTAAATGACTATGGCTCATATTTAAGCCTCCTTAATTAAGATTAGGGCCAAAACTCCTAAACACTCTCCATACCTCACACTCCTCATAGCCCCCTTGTTGATAAAGTGCTTACAGCCTTGCTTGGATGCGAACTAGACGCAACCTCACCCAATCCTCATTAAACCAAACACAACCCCCCTTTGTCAAGTACTTTTTTGCTACCTAAACCAGTGTTTCCGGTTCTGGGGTCCTGAAGAGTATCCGCCCGCTCAATTTCCTTGGGAAGACCAATGCCATGTGAGGAGAACCGGGGGTTCTGTGTCTGCGACATAACCCGGGCTTATAGGGGATCGGGCAAAAAAAAGCCGCCGAAGCCACTTGATCCCGTGAGGGAAAAAACGGCTACGGCGGCAACCGGAAGGTGGAACATTTCATATAGTACTCTCTATTGAGCAGAAATGTCAACAAATGTTTTTAGAGTGAATCCAAAGTTCCTTTGCCAGAGCGGCCTAAAACGGCTATACTGCCTTCCCGAAAAACTTTCTCGCTATAATTGAGGATTAGCACAGGGAGGACGCCAAATTGCCTATTGATTTCGAATTCACGGACGAACAGCGCATGTTTCGTGAAATGATAGTGGATTTCGCCCAGAACGAAATAGAACCGCTGGTTGAAGAAGCGGAAACCACCCAGACCTTCCCCAAGCAACTGTTTCCCATGCTGGGGGAGATCGGTCTGCTCGGAATCTCTTTTCCGGAAGAATACGGAGGGGTCGAACAGGACAAGATAATGGACTGCATATTTTCCGAGGAGATGGGAAAAGTTAACGCCGGAATAGCGATGTGCGTTAACGCTCACACCAGCCTGTCCATGTTCCCCATATACAAATTCGGTTCCGAGGAGCAGAAGCAAAAATATCTCATCCCCGGAATCCAAGGCAAAATAATAGGCTCACTGGGAATCACCGAACCCAACGCCGGTTCCGACGCGCGAAGCATAAGGACTCAGGCGGAAAAAAAGGGAGACCACTACGTGCTCAACGGTACGAAAACCTGGATAACAAACGGCACGATGTGCGATTACGCGGTGGTGGCCGCCTACACCGACAAGACGAAAAAGGGTCACGGAATAAGCATGTTCATAGTGGACAAGGGCGCCCCTGGATTCTCGGTCAGCGGAAAGATGCACAAGCTCGGGCACCGCTCGGCGGACACCTCGGAACTTATATTCGAGGGCTGCGAGGTTCCCGAGGAAAACTTGCTCGTGGGAGAAGGGGGCTTTGCGGGAGCAATGGAGACCTTGCTCGGAGCGCGTATAACCCACTCCGCGAAAAGCGTTGGAATAGCGCAGGCCGCCTTTGAGTACGCCCTTCAGTATTCAAAGGAAAGAGAGGCGTTCGGAAGACCCATATCGAAGTTCCAGGCCATAAGCTTCAAGCTCGCCGACATGGCAGTCAAAATAGAAACCGCAAGACTCATGGTTTACAAGGCCGCTTGGCTCTACAGCAACGGGAAAAGATGTCTTAAGGAAGCTTCCATGGCCAAGCTTTACTCGGCCGAGATAGTACAGTCGGTAGCAACCGAAGCTCTGCAGGTGCTCGGGGGCTACGGCTACAGCGTCGAGTACAACGCGGAGAGATACTACCGCGACGCAAGGCTGGCTTCCATAACCGAAGGCACTTCGGAGATACAGCGTATCGTTATTTCGCGCGAACTTGGAATTTAGGTTTGGCAAATGCGGTTGGTATACAGTAATATGATACGGAATTTTTGAATTTAGAGCGTTTAAGTTAAGGAGGAGGCAGTACAATGTCAGAGAATCTTCCGGGCATACAAGAGACCCGAGAACTTCTTAAGAAGAAAAAAGTGGTTATCGCCGGGGTGGGCGAAACGGAACAGGGTAAAATCCCTAATAAAAGCTCCTTTCATTTCCTGAGCGAAGCATCGAAGCTCGCTATTGAGGACGCTGGGCTAAAAAAAGACGACGTCGACGGTCTTGTGACGGCGTTCTCCTTGGTGGAGCACACTTTTATGCACTGCACCACCTTTGCCGACTACTTCGGGATGAACCCAAAGTTCTTCTCCTCAGTAGCGGTAGGGGGAGCGACAGCTGTGTGGATGGTGGCCGAGGCCGCCATGGCCATAGCTTCGGGACAGGCTCAAGTGGTTCTTTGCGTAAGAGGGGACAACACACTTTCAGGGATATCCTCTTCAGGGATGCTCGCCCTTATAAGGGAGATGTGCCACGCTGAGTTTGAGTTCCCATACGGACTCACTACTCCCGGGGGATACGCGCTTGCGGCGCAGAGATACCTCCATGACTGGGGTAGCCGCAGAGAGCATCTCGCAGCGGTAGCGGTAACAATGAGAAAGCACGCCGCCGATAAAGAAAACGCCATGAACAAGGACCCTCTCTCAATAGAGGACGTACTTAGCTCAAGGGTGATAGCGGAGCCTCTTACCAAGTATGACTGCTCCGTTATCTCAGACGGGGGAGCGGCTTTCATAGTCACTACAGAAGACAAGGCAAAGGAACTTGGAATAACAAACGGTCTTGCGTACCTCTGGGGAATGGGACAGGGATACTCTCACCAGTACCTTACGTCGCTTGAGAACCTTGACCAGATATACAACGCTGTTGAGCGCTCGGGGCAGAAGGCTTTCGGCACTGCCGGGATAGAGCCAAGGGATGTTGACATAGCGTTTCTATATGACTGCTTCACGATAACCGTGCTTCTTGAGCTTGAGGGACTGGGGTTTGTTCCCAAGGGAGAGGGGGGAGCGTTTGCTCTTGAGGGAAGAATGGAGATAGGAAAGGATCTTCCCGTTAACACCCACGGGGGACTGCTCTCGCAGGCTCACCTGGGGGCTATGCATCACGTGGTGGAAGCTACGCTTCAGTTAAGAGGAGACGCGGGGAAGAGGCAGGTAGAGAATCCCGAGGTTGCGGTAGTGCATGGAAACGGCGGCATAGTGTCTGCTCACAGTACTGTGGTTTTGGGCAACCAGCCGCTTAACTAACACAAACAAGGAGAATAAAGAAAATGTCTGAAGAGAAAAAAGCATATAACAAGCCTTTGCCTGAGTTCCGCCCGGAGACAAAGCCTTTCTGGGATGCGGCTAAGGAGCACAGACTGGTTATCCCCAGATCAAGGAAGACCGGAGAGTTTTTCTTTTACCCAAGAGCCCTTTCCCCCGGAGAGGACATGAGTGATGACATAGAGTGGGTAGAGAGTGAGGGACGTGGGAAGGTATGGACCTTCTCCATACATCACATGGGACCATCCAAGGCCTACAAGGGGGAACCCCCTTATGTGGTTGCGTTAATTGAGATGGAAGAAGGGGTTAAGATGATGTCTAACGTCGTTGATGTTGATCCCAATGAAGTATCCATCGGTATGGATGTTCAGGTGGTGTTCGATGACGTTACAGATGAAGTCACCCTCCCCAAATTCAAACCCGCGGGTTAATTAAAAGGAGAACGAAAATGCCAAGACTTTTTTACGAAGACCTAAACGAAGGAGACGAGCACAAAAGCTCAGGCAGGACAATTACTGAAGCTGATGTTGTTAATTTCGCGGGACTTTCCGCAGACTACAACAACATGCACATAGACGAGGAATTCGCTAAAAAAACCGTGTTCAAGACAAGGGTGGCTCACGGCATGCTGGTCACCTCCATAGCCACAGGCCTATGGTTCACCATGCCGAGACTCGCAACTGTAGCCTTCATGGGGCTTGAGGACTGGAGATTCTCGGGAGCGGTATTCCCGGGTGATACGATTCACATAACGAGAAAGCTCGTTGAAAAAAGAGAACACAAGCGTCCGAACATGGGATTTTTTATTTTTGAGGTAAATGTATTTACCCACAAAGATGCTGAAAAACCCGTCCAGAAAGGAAAATGGGTGATTCTCGTCCAGAGAAAAGAGGAAGGATAAAAACTCCAGAATCTACTGACTTGAGCTGATATACAAAACTCAAACCCGACCGAAGTCAGAAAACCTGTAAAGCGATAAAAATAAAAAAAGGGGAGACTCGAAAGTCTCCCTTTTTTTACCACCTGCAAACCGGCTCTTCCTTGTCTCAAAGACAAGGAATTATTCGCTCGGCAACCGCCGCACCAAAAACCATTTGAAGCCACGGTCGCCTCGCAAACTTTTGTAAAGTTTCGGATTGCCTAGCCGAAACAAAACAGATTCTCAAAATCCAATGCTCCCCGATGCTCACCCTGACGCTTTAGGCCGGGCTTTTTTCAGGAGGCATTACCCAACAAAAATCTTAGCCTGGTACTCCACCGAGAGGATTCCACTTTTCTGTAAGCAGAAGCATTCCCGGGATCAACAGAGTTACTATCGACTCTGCTATGAACAGATAGGCTACCGGCTTACTCAGATCCTTGCCCTGCGAGAACGCAAGGAAGCAAAGAAGCACCAGTAAAGCCCATGCCCAGCAGAAGTACGCAAAGTACGCTAGCCCAAGTGACTGGAAATGAGCTCCGTACCATATAAACACTACCGTTGCGAAAAGACAGAATACTCCAAGCCCCTTCGCGTCATGTCCGTGTACGAATACCGCGTAGACTAGCAGATATATCAAAGCAAATACCGACACAAGCGCGGTCGCTGCCGTAAGACCAAGAGTGTGCAGCTTCCAGGCGGCAATCGCTATAAGCACGCCGACACCCAGATTAAGAACACCCACTTCCTTAGCACCGGTTTTACCCAGAAGAGTCATACCGTTTGCAAAGAATACAAATCCTACGAGCAGTAACACGTAACCTAACAAAGCTTCTATTGGAACCATATTAACCATACCTCCTTATGAAATCATAAATGTTCCCGGCCCCAAGACAGAGGCCACTAGTTATGCTTGTATCACAGATGTATCTTCAATGTCAAGCATAAATTACATCCATGACCCACAGCAAAAGGGTGTCACTGCGAGGGAACAAAATCCAAAGCGACCGAGTTTATGCAGTACCGAAGTCCGGTCGGAGGGGGCCCGTCCCTAAAAATATGTCCCAAGTGTTCCCCGCATTCACTTGATACCACTTCAAAGCGTCTGAGTCCGAAGAAATTATCGGGAACTATCCTCACAGCGTCCTCACTTATGGGCTTCCAGAAACTTGGCCATCCGGTTTTTGAATCGTATTTATGCTCAGAGGAAAAAACAGGCTGTCCGCAGCCGGCGGTCACGTAGATTCCTTTTCCCTTGTTGTAAAGCAAATCTCCCGAAAAAGGGGTTTCAGTCCCTTTTCTCCAAAGTACTTTGTATTGAAGGGGCGAAAGCTTCTTTATCCACTGCTCCTTGGTAAGTCCCATGACCCCCTCGGGTGGTTCTTCTTTTGCCTGTTCACCGACCGCGGGTGAAAACGGCGAAAGAATAAACGCCGCAAACGCAAAAAGAATTAAGATTGTCACGCGCATAATCATGGAAAGGATCTCTACTTTCCAATATAAACACCCGCTGCTTGTATGTAAAGTGTTTAAAATCAGGTATCTAAAAAACGAAAAGCCCGCGCGAAAGGCGGTGGAGGTAACAAGCATGCCGAAAACACTAGAGGTCCTAGGAGCTTACGACGAAAAACTCATAAGAAAAATTCCCGTGACCGGCAAAAAAGAGATGGAAAAAGCGCTTTCCGCCGCAAGGGCTCTTGCAGACGACCCGTCAAAAAGAATTCCTCTTCCGCAAAGAATAGAGATCCTCGAGCGAACGAGGCTGTTTGTTGAAAAAAACTACGACCGTATCGTAACGGATGCCGCCGCGGAAGGCGGAAAGCCCCTAGTCGACACGAGGGCAGAGATCACAAGAGCCATAAACGGAATAAAGGTAGCAATAGAATCCCTTTCGAGCCTAGCGGGAGAGGAAATACCTATGGGCAGCAATGCGGCCTCTCTTAACAGGATAGCCTTTACTCTCAGGGAACCAATAGGTGTGGTTGTAGCAATCTCGGCCTTCAATCATCCTTTTAACCTCGCCGTTCATCAGGTGATACCCGCGGTGGCCGTCGGCTGCCCGGTAATAATCAAACCCGCGCTTAACACGCCCCTTTCCTGCCTTAATCTGCTCGAAGCTCTCTACAAAAGCGGCCTCCCGGAACAATGGGCCCGCGCGGTTATCGTGGACGATACGCTCGCGGAGGCGCTGGCCACCGATAAAAGGGTCGACTACCTTACGTTCATCGGCTCCGCGGAAGTGGGATGGCATCTAAGGTCAAAACTCGCTCCGGGGACCAGATGCGCCCTTGAGCACGGGGGTGCGGCTCCCGTGATAGTCGAACGCGACGCCGACATCAACGACATGCTTCCTCTTCTGGCAAAAGGCGGCTTCTACCATGCGGGACAGGTTTGCGTTTCCGTGCAGAGAGTTTTCGCGCAGAGTTCGGTGGTGAAAAGGGTCGCCGAAGGACTCAAAAAACTGGCCCTTGAGGCAAAAGTCGGAGACCCTATGGACGAAAATACGCAGATAGGCCCTCTCATAAGTCCGGGTGAGGTTTCGAGGGTCAATACCTGGGTAAAAGAAGCTCTGAGGAAAGACGGGAGGCTTCTTTGCGGAGGCAGGAAAATCGGAAAAACCTGCTATGAACCTACCGTAATCCTTAACCCTCGGCAGGACTGCAGGCTCTCGCGCAAGGAGATTTTCGGACCTGTTATAGCCGTCTACACTTACGAAACAATGGACGAAGCCATAGAACTCGCAAACAGCCTCCCCTACTCGTTTCAGGCGTCTGTATTCACTAAAAACATTGATACTGCCCTGGGGGCCGTAAGAAAGCTAAAAGCGGCGTCGGTGCTCGTAAACGATCACACCGCGTTTCGGGTCGACTGGATGCCTTTTCGGGGAGCCGGGCACTCAGGAATCGGAACGGGAGGAATCCCGTACACGATGCGTGAGATGACTCATGAAAAGCTGATGGTAATAAGGTCATCAGCGATATGAATGACCCAAGGGAAGATTCCTGCCGGGAGAAGGTACATCCCGGCAGGAAAACATCGTCGCACTGAGATAGTCTCAGAAGCTGTACTCGTAAGCCACGTAGTAATAGCCGCCGTTAAACCCGAAAGGCGCCGACCGTCTGGAGTAAGTGAAAACTCCGGGAGAGGGAGAATCAACTATAAGAGAACCGTCATGATCGTATATGGTGCCACCCCTTGCCGAGCCGATCTTGTTTTTATCGGGTTTTACGTCAAAAAGGTTGTTAGCTCCGATTTTAAACGTGCCGACCTTGCCGATATCCACGCTGAGACTCGCGTCGGTCAGGTACTTCGCACCGTAAGTCTGTCTTTCTCTATCGTCAAGAACCGTATACTCTCCGTAGCGGTGAACCGCGACCAGAAGAGACGCCGGACCTCTTGAATAAGTACCCGAGAGGGAGAAACGATCTTTAGGCTGCCATTCTTCAACTATCGAACGGTCCTGATCGGTAAAAAGCGACCCCGGCAGACCCGAGGGAAGATTTACGTCCGTGATCTCGGTTTCGTTTACGGTTCCGGCTAAAACAAGCCTTAAAGTGGAGGTGTCGGCGAAGGAGTGATCCAGGCTCGCCACTATATCAACTCCCTTGGTAGTGGTATCCGCGGCGTTCATGAAGAACTGTCCCTGAGCGTCATTTGCCCTTAATGCCTTCCTTACGGCCTCCGGAATACCTTCTTCGTCTTCAATCCTTCCGCTCAGAATAACACGGTCATCAATCGTTATGTAATAAAAATCCGTCGTGAGCGTAAGAGCGGGAATCGGGTTAAAAACAAAGCCGGCGCTGAAATTCCTCGACGTCTCCTCTTTAAGCTCAGGAATCCCTATCACTTTCGCCAGATCGCTGTCATTACGGTAAGTTCCCACCGTCCTAAGTACACCTTGGTTTAACTGCGTCGAGGTGTTGTTAAAATATATCTGCTGCATGGAAGGAGCCCTAAAGCCAGTGCTTGCGGAGCCCCTGAGGGCAAGCGAATCGGCAAGCTGAGCGCGCGCGGAGAGCTTTCCGTTAAAGGTATTTCCGAAGTCGCTGTAGTTCTCGTAACGCACGGCAGGGCTTAAAAGCAGCATCTCTCCCACGTCAAACTCCGCGTCGGCGTAAGCGGAAAAAGCATCCCTTGTTTCCGAAACCTCGTTGCTGGGTTTAAAACCGGGAAACACCTGTATTCCACCGGCAGAACCTCCGGGCATATCATAATCTTCATATGAATATTTTTCACCGGCTGCTATTTCATATTTCTCCTTTCTGTACTCGCCTCCCCAGGCGAGATTTCCGAATGTGAACGGGGAAGTAAAATCAAGGTTAACAGTGTGCTGAAAAAGCTTAAGTTCTCCAGCGTCGGCAGATGTCTGGGCATTACCTGTGTAATCCACTCCTTCTATACACCCACTTTTATTCTCTTTTTCCCGGCACGCAACCCATGAAGCATTCTGGGAATCGTTTATTTCAAAGGCAAAAGTGTTTCCACCCACGACATAACTTAAATCCATCTTAACGCTGTCTGTAAGGTCTCCCTCAAAACCCGCCCCGAACGCGTAATCGCTCACACGGGTGTTTATAAGGGGAAGGAAACCGTCCGGATAATCAGACCCGGCAGGATTGCCACTATTACTGTTCTGCCTGTAAAAACCTCCGCCCTCGTTTTCTCTCACGGACAGATCAAAGAAACTGTAAATCTCGCCATCCATAAAATCTACCGGGCCTCTCATATTTGCAACGAAACTTACTTGCGTCGACTCCGCGTCGCCTACCCTGAACACGTCTCTGTCAATATCGCGCTCGGGATCGTTCACCGAATCATCCGTAAGAGTAAGCGGACTTCTTGCTCGATGTGTGTAAGTTTCCGTCTCCTTATCATACTTTCCATTACCATTCAGATCATCATATTCCCATGCACTTGAAAGACATCCAATCGGGCTATTGTCAATATTGTCCTGACACATGCTATTTCGATACTGAATATCTCCCATAAGCCCCGCTCGGTTGGAACTTTTCCTGTCCCTTACCTCAAGGGTGACGTTAACGACGCTTTCTCCGCCGAGCGAAAACCCTTTGTTCAGGCTTGCAACCAAAGTCTCTCCGTCTCCTTCGTAAAGCTGTCCAGCAAACGCCGTTATCTTGCCGTCGTAGCCGTCTTTAAGGACTATGTTTATAACGCCGGAGATAGCGTCTGAGCCGTACTGCGCTGAAGAACCGTCTCTCAGAACCTCGATTCTCTTTATCGCGCTTACCGGGATCGCATTCATGTCAACGCCTGCGGTACCTCGACCCACGGAAGTGTTTACGTGTATAAGGGCGCTTTTGTGACGGCGCTTTCCGTTAACCAGAACCAGAACCTGATCAGGCCCCAGACCCCGAAGCGTGGCGGGACGAAGAGCATCCGTTCCGTCGCTTATGGTCGAGCTCGAAAAGTTAAAAGACGGTACGAGTTCCTGAATAACGCGTCCCACCTCCGTCTGTCCGGTAGCAACAATCTCCTCTTCTGTTATGACGTCCACGGGAACCGGAGAATCAGAAACGCTGCGTTCCTGAAAACGGCTGCCGAGCACCACGAGCTTTTCAAGTTCGTAAGCCTGCGCCAAGGGGTAAAACAAAGCCACAACAAGCAACGCGGCAAGTCCCGTAATGATTCCTTTTTTCATCTTGATCCTCCTTTTAGTCTAAAAAATACCGATTTTCGATTATAACACAGAACACGGTATAATTTAGGTAATCTTTGCCGGGAAACGAAAAAATTTAAAACGGTCGCCGTCTCTCCCGAGCCCTTACGAAAAACCGCTGCGGAGCAGGCGTTTACGATCCGGCTTCGTTCAGACACAAGGCGCATTCGCGACATTTGAAACATAAGGACATTGCTTTATAATTTCAGCCTGATCATGGAAACAAACCTCATTCGAAACTTCTCCATAATAGCCCACGTCGACCACGGCAAATCAACCCTCGCCGACAGGCTGCTTGAATTCACAGGAACCTTAAGCGAGCGCGATAGAACCGAGCAGTTCCTAGACAACATGGAAATAGAAAAGGAGAGAGGAATAACCATAAAGGCCCAGGCGGTAAGACTTAAATATACCGCCGATGACGGCCGAACTTACGAATTCAATCTGATAGATACCCCGGGGCACGTCGATTTCAGTTACGAGGTTTCGCGAAGCCTGATAGCGTGCGAGGGAGCCCTTCTGGTCGTCGATGCGTCCCAGGGAGTTGAGGCCCAGACGCTTGCCCATGCCTACCTGGCCGCCGATTCCGGGCTTGAGCTGATACCGGTTATAAACAAAATAGATTTGCCTTCCGCCGAACCCGAAAGGGTAAAAAAAGAGATAGAAGACATAGTGGGGATCTCAACGGAGAACGCCGTTTTGGCAAGCGCGAAGGACGGGACCGGCACGAAGGAAATACTGGAATCAATAATAGCGTTCGTGCCGCCACCAAAAACCTCTAATGGTTCAAGGCTGAAGGCACTTGTATTCGACAGCTGGTTTGACTCGTATCAGGGCGTGGTGATGCTGGTAAGGGTATACGAAGGAATGGTAAGACTCGGCATGGGTATCAAGCTCATGGCGACCGGCAAGAAATACGAGGTAAGAAAAATAGGCACGTTCTCTCCGCAGGCCATTGAACTTGAGCGGCTAGAAACCGGACAGGTCGGTTTCATAACCGCCTCGATAAAGGAAATCGGGGAAGCGGGGGTTGGAGATACGATAACCGAAGCCTCAGACTCCACCAAAAATCCTCTCAAGGGATTCAAAGTGATAAAGCCGATGGTTTTCAGCGGCCTCTATCCCATCGACACGGGAGATTACGACAGGCTCAAAGAAGGTCTTGAGAAGCTAAAGCTCAACGATTCGTCGCTTGTTTACGAACCCGAGACCTCTATTGCCCTTGGATTCGGGTTCCGCTGCGGATTCCTCGGTCTGCTCCACATGGAAATCGTCAGGGAGAGAGTTGAGAGGGAATTCGACGTGAATCTAATAACAACCGCTCCCACGGTTATCTACAAGGCTATCTATCCCGGAGGGCGGGAAGTGTACGTCGATAACCCGAACGAACTTCCGACGGGCGACCGCTCCGCCCGGCTCCAGGAACCGTACGTGCTCGTGTCCGTTCACACGCCTTCGGATTATCTGGGCCAGATATTCGACCTCTGCGAGAAAAGAAGGGGAATACAGAAAAACCTAAGCTACGTGACCGAAAACAGGGCCATAATCGAATACGAACTTCCTCTCGCGGAAATAGTCTACGACTTCTATGACACCCTAAAATCCGTCACCAAGGGGTATGCGTCCATGGATTACGAACCCGCGGGATACAAGGATTCAAACCTTATAAAGCTTGATATCCTTGTTAACGGAAACCCGGTCGACGCGCTCTCGATAATCTCCCACAAGGACAAGGCATATGAAAGGGGAAGAGAGCTTATAGTGAAGCTCCGCTCGCTTATCCCCCGCCAGCTCTACGAGGTGGCGATACAGGCCGCGATCGGAAGCCGCGTGATAGCACGCGAATCGGTAAAGGCAATGAGAAAGGACGTTACCTCCAAGTGCTACGGTGGAGACGTCACCAGAAAAAGAAAACTTCTTGAAAAACAGAAAGAAGGCAAAAAGAGAATGAAGCAGGTAGGCAGGGTGGAGATACCGCAGGAAGCCTTTCTTGCCGTGCTCAAAAACGACTGACGGCGAAGCTCCCCGCCAGGGATCTTCAGTCCATCGCCTTCATCATCATCTCTGTGATCACCCGAGTGGCGCCGCTTACCGCGTCTGGTTCGGTCCTCACGTTAAGCACCGCTGGAAGCCCTGAAGAAAAAGCCCTTTCCAGTCCTGGGGTCAGGTCTTTTATGTCTTCTATCTTCTCTCCATGTCCGCCCATGGCTTTTATTATCTCGTGAAAATCGATGAAACCGAGATCCACACCCTGCGTCTTTCCCGCTTCGGGATAGGTTATCTCTATCTGGTGCTTCGTCATTCCCCACGTGGAATCGTTGCAGACCACCACTACAAACGGTATCGAGTGTCTTACCGCGGTTTCCATCTCCATGAAGTTCATTGCCACCGCCCCGTCCCCGGTTACAAGGACCACGGGCTTTTCCGGGAAGGCAACTTTGGCCCCGAGCGCAAAAGGCACCCCGACTCCCATGCAGCCGAGCGGGCCTCCCTTAAGATAATGCCCCGGTTTTCTCACTTCACACGAAAGATCGGTCCATGACTGGCAGTCCCCTCCGTCAACCGCAATTATCCCCTCTCCCCCGAGGTAATCCGAAACCGTTTTTGCTACCGCTGCCGGGTGGATCCCCTTGGATCTGGAGACGGCCCGGCGAAATGTGGCGCGGGCTCGAGACCTTGAGGATCGGGCTTCCTTCATCCATGAGCCGAAGTCGAAACTGACCTTGTTTTCCCGCGCGTAAAGATTCGCTTTTGCGAGAAAAGAATCGAGGTCGCAGACAACCCCTAAATCCGCCGGGCGGTTTCTTCCAATTTCCTCCGGGTGAATATCCACCTGGACAGTTTTGGCTTCGGGGTTTATGGTGTTTCCGAATCCCGCGTAGATGCTGAGCCTTATGCCGAGAAGGACTACAAGATCCGCGTTCGCACTTATTTCCCTGAATCCCCCGGGGCTTGCCGGGGAAGCTGCCCCGAAGCAGCATTTGTGGCGATCGGGCAGAATACCTCTTCCCATGTTAAGCGTGAAAAAAGGCGCTCCCAGTCTTTCTGCAAATTCAAGAATACTTTTCTCGGCCCCTGAGTACCACCCGCCGCTTCCGACAGCAACGACAGGTCTTTTCGATGCTGAAAGCATCCGGAAAAGCTCCGAGACCTTGCGCTCAGGCGGCTCGCAATCAGTATCCGGAACGGGCGCTCTCGCCGGAGAAGTTTCCTTCTCGTCGCAGCTTGGATAGAGCACCTCGTATGACATTCCAAGATACGCAGGCCCGGGCCTGGCCGAGATCGCCGCCCCGTAGGCAGCCGAGATGTACTCCTCAAGCCTCGCCACCTCGTAAACCGTCCTAGCCCACTTGGTAACGGGTCTTACGATCGCCTCCTGGTCTATTTCCTGAAGGGACATTCTGTCGTTCTCCTCGATTCCCGAGCGACCCGATATCAGTATCATGGGGGAATTGGCAAGATAGGAGCCCGAGACCCCGGTAAGGGCGTTTGTTAGACCGGGACCTGCCGTCACAAGGCACACGCCGGGCGTTCTCCTTAGCCTCCCGTAAGCGTCCGCCGCCATCGCGGCTCCCTGCTCATGGTGCGTGTCGACAAGCCTTATGCCAAGATCCGTACAGGCCCTGTAAACAGGGTTTATGTGCCCCCCTCCTAGGGTAAAAATGTCCCTCACCCCCAGGTCGTAAAGAGCCTTTGAAACAAGATATCCGCCTTGTTGTCTCGCCATGACTGTTCCTCCAATAATCAAACAAACCATTATTTCGCGGTAAATACAACCTGGGGAGAACAAAAAAAATCCTTGAGTCCCGCCGGACGATGATTAATATGGAACTGCGGAAGGGGGAACGGGGATAAAAATTTTATTTACTGGAGGTAACAACTATGAAATACGCAGTAAACCTGTGGGAACCGACCAATGTTCTTCGTAATTTCGCAAGCGTTTTTCCCGGGGTTTTCGACCCCGAGGCGGCGGAGGCGAGCCGGAGCCCAAAAGTCGATATTTTCGATGACGGAGGCAATTTCGTTTTATCGGCGGAACTGCCAGGGGTAAGCAAGGAAGACCTCAATATAGACATAAAGGACAACCGGCTTACCATAAAGGGAGAAAAAAAGCTTGAGAACAAGACCGAAAAGGAAAGGTATCTCAGGGTCGAGAGATCCTACGGAGTTTTCGAGAGAACTTTTTTCCTTGACGAAAACGTAGACAGGGAAAACATAAAAGCCGAGTACAAAGACGGCGTCCTGCGGCTCACACTGCCGAGAAAGCAGGAAGAAGCTTCGAAGAAAATAGAAGTGAACTGATCGAAAGAAACAAGGGCAGTCTCAAGACCGCCCTTGTTTGATCAGCCGTTGCTGTCAGTTTCAGAAAAACTGCCAGTATTGTAAGAAAGTTCCTATGCGCGTCTTCTAAGGAAAACAACCGAGAACAGAACGGACGCTATCAGGAACAGGTTAAGCAAGGCGCTTTCGTGCGTATGTCCCGCCGCAGCGATTGCGCACGCTCCGCCATCGTCGTCTCCCGCCTCAGGATAAATTCCTCCTGTAAATAAAAATTTTGGGCATTCTTTCTTTAAGTTGACAAGCTCTTAACATAGATTAAGCACCACCGGGCGTGTGAATCATCTGACTGGGCGATTTAATGTTTTTTGCACCGACATTTTTCTCACGGGCTAAGTGTTTAGATAATGTTAAATCCCTATGCACTTAATTGTCAAGAAAATATAATGATCTGAGGGTAAAGCAAAGCAGTTGGTCCTAGCAGGCCCACCCGGCCTTCCTACCTCGCGCTTGGCGAAATCTTAAATCTTTTTCAGATGAATTTAGTCGGAAACTTCTCTGCTTCCGAAGGGAGAAATGACGCTGCCGGGCCAAAGTAGCTCCAGAGATTTGAAACCTAATCTCACAGGCTTGGGGAAGGCATACTCAGGCTCGGAGGGCTTGTATACTTAGATCTATAATTCCCAAAATTTAACGCTTGCTAAAGGGTAGAAAGTCCCTTTTGCCATGAGAAGAGAACATTCACCTTGACTTTATCCACAACACCCACCTAGTGTAAAGAGCTTTTCGCTTAAGAATCCAAGTCTTGGTGACCAAGGAGCCTAGCGATTCAAGCCTTTTTCTGCTCTGAAACACTGGTTTTCAGTCGATCCAATCCGCGGGCGAATATTTTATCAGCCACCGTTAGGCAATTCACAGAGGAAGTCGGCAAAGTCGGGTCGGATCGCTTGTTATAGAGGGAAAACTAAAGTAAATTTCATTTCGTATGCTGGAGATCAATTCTAGCTCTGAAATAAAGCTTTCCGGAACCGATATATACTTCGATTCGAAACGGGCCGTGCCACTTTCTTTTGTCTCAAGCGCAAACATCGACAGGCTTCCCAAAAGCACAAAGATCATAGCGACGCCCCAGACGGTAAAGCTTCTCGGGGGAAAAATTAAAGGTTCGGCAGTTCTTTCGTCCCCATACGGAAAACCTTTCACCCTAGGCAGCTACTCGATCGAGCTTATCCCCTCGGGACAGATGCTCGGGGCAGCGCAGGTGGTCGTCGAAAAAGACGGAAGGAGAATCGTATACGCGGGCAGCTTCAAGCTGAGACACACCGCCACCGCCGGCTATGTGGAACTCAGAAGATGCGACACGCTCATTGTAGACTGCGCCTACGGAGCGCCGAAGTTCGTTTTCCCGCCGCCTGAAGCTGTAATGGAATCCATATTTGAATTCGTAAACAGAACCCTGTTTGAGGACAACATACCGGTAATCCTGATAAATCCCATGGGGAAGGCGCAGGACCTGATAATTTTTCTCGGAGAAAGGGACATTGAGTTGAGCCTTCATCCCGCGATGGCCAAAACGCTAAGGCTCTACGAGGAACTCGGTGTTAGGATTCCGCCTTACGGGGGCATAAAAAGAAAGCATTTTAAGAACAAGGTCCTGATAGCTCCTCTTTCCTACAGGAACTCGGCAGTCGTCGAGAACCTTCCGAGAAAAAAGGTGGCGGTGGTTAGCGGGCGTTCAATGGAAAACGGGGCGTTTATGAGATCTTCTCTTCGGGCCGAGGTAGCGTTTCCCCTGAGCAATCACTGGGGGTATGATGAGATTTCAGAATACCTTGACGTTTCAAGACCCGAGAACGTGGTCATCAGGGGGAATTTCAGCGACAGGCTTACCGACAGGCTTAAGAAAGACGGGTGGAACGTAACGGCGCTTAAAAAACCGCGCCAGCTGGCGCTTTTCTGAGGATAGAATGCCGGTTGAAACGAAATCATTCACAATAAGCACCCAGGGCGACTGCGATATACTGGACATAACCCCTCATGTGAGCCGTGAACTCGGTCGGGCAAACTTATCTTCCGGCACGGCAACTGTCTTTGTCGCCGGCTCGACCTGTGCGATCACAACGATAGAGTTCGAAAGCGGTGTGCTCTCCGACCTAAAAGACGCGTTTGAAAGAATGGCGCCCGAGGCCATGCACTACGCGCACAACGCCAGATGGGGTGACGGAAACGGACACTCACACGTAAGGGCTTCAGTGCTCGGCCCCTCGCTTACGGTTCCGTTTTCAGAGGGCAGCCCACTTCTCGGAACCTGGCAGCAGATAGTGCTTGTTGACTTTGACAACCGCCCCAGAACAAGAAGGGTCATCCTGCAGATTATCGGAGAATAACCGCGCTGCTCAGACGAACTTAACCGAAAAATGCGTGGGCTTGTACCTCACGTTCAGGTTCACGATAAGGGGCGTCAGCGACTCTATCATCGATGAAACCTCAAGCGGCCCCGCGTCAAGAACCCTAAGGTTCTTCATTTCCTCGGTAAGATTCTTGACAACCTCTTTTGACCCCTCGTCATCCCCGCATATGACCACGTCGTAATCAAGGTCTTCGCTTATATTGGCAAGCTCTTTTGCGGGAAGGTTGTGATAGGCGGACACTAGCCTTGCCGTCGCGGGAAGCGCCTCCTTTATCTCAAGAGCGGAAGAGCCCTGAGCGGGAGGGTCGAAAAGGAAAGTCTTGCCTTCCCTTTTCATCGAAACAACGGGAGTTACGACTATCTGATCCGTAATGCTGTCGCCGCATCCGGCTACCGTGGCCGCAGCGTACTCGGGCGGAATGCTTATTATTATTATCTCGGAGGCCGCGGCGGCGTCCGCGTTCGCCATGCCGTGTATGTTCGACTCTATGCCAAGTCCCTTAAGTGTTTCCGCGTGACCCCCGGCTATGCCAAGTGCTTTTTCCTCGCTTCTCGAACCTATGTATATCTCGTGCCCCGCTCTTGACCACCGCAGAACCAGCCCCTCAGCTATATCTCCCGTTCCACCTAAAAGTGAAATTTTCATTTCCAACTTCTCCTTGCACCAAAATTTTTACAGAATCTCTATCGTATATGCCTGCAGAGTGTTTTTCAAGCGTGGCCGAGACCGCTAGTTGGGAACAGCGAATCAAGCTCCAAACTATCATAAACCAATCGCGATCTGGAAAAGAGAGTTAACAACGGCGCGCTTTATGAAAACTATCAGAAGCAGAACCACTATTGGACTCAGATCTAGCGAGCCCCCAATGGGAGGAATGTACCTTCTGGCGAAACCCAGAACCGGTTCCGTGGCCGAGTAAAGAAACTTCACTATGGGATTATATGGGTCGGGACTCACCCATGAAAGTACCGCCCGTCCCACTATGAGCCATATATAGACGCTAAGAAGTATGTCGACCACCTCCGCGATGGCCCTTAAGAAGTTGCCTCCTAGTATTTCCATGTCAGTCCTCCTCTCCTGAAAGTTCCGCGGAACGCTTGGCCGCGGACTCAACAGCGGATATTACAGCAGCCCGAAAACCGCCCTGCTCAAGCGAATGAATTCCGCTTGCCGTGGTTCCCCCGGGCGATGTGACCATGTCCTTTATCTCGGCAGGATGTCTGGCGCTCTCCTGAATCATTTTCGAGGTGCCAAAAACGGTCTGCACGGCAAGGTCCGTGGCAAGCTTCCTTGAAAGCCCCATTTTAACCGCACCGTCGCAAAGCGCCTCAATAAAAATCGACACAAACGCCGGACCGCTTCCGGAAAGAGCCGTGACGGCGTCCATAACTCCCTCGCTCTCGACCCGAAAGGCTTTTCCCAAAGACCCGAGAATACTGAGAACCAGATCTTCCTCCTCACCGGAGAAACCCTCCCCGAAATAAACGCAGGAAGCACCCTCAAGCACGAGACTCGGAGCGTTGGGCATAACTCGCGCGAGCTTTATCTCCCTAGCGATAAGAGTTTTTATAAAAGAGTGCTTCACCCCGGCCGCTATTGACACGTAGAGTTTATCAGTGGTGGCGACGCTTCGCACTTCCCCGCAGACCGCGGGGATTACCTGAGGCTTTACGGAGAAAATCACTATGTCGGATGTCTTTACCACTTCCCTGTTGTCAGAGGTGGTTGTGACTCCGTACTGCGATGACAGGTAAGAGAGCCTCTCCGTGTTTACATCTGAGAGCGTTATGTCTTTTTTCTTAAAGCTCCCAGAGGCAAGAAGTCCCTTTACCATCGCCTCGGCCATGTTCCCGGCCCCTATGAAACCTGCTTTTTTCATTTTTAAACTCACTCTGGTCTTGGACCAAAAAGCGCCGAACCGACCCTGAGAATCGTTGCCCCCTCTTCGATCGCTACCTCAAAATCGTTGCTCATGCCCATTGAAAGCTCCCGCACCCCAGGGAATTCCCCCGCTACCTGATCCCTCATCTCCCTAAGTCCCGAAAACCACGGTCTGCTCATCTCGGGGTCCTCGAAGTAAGGAGGCATTATCATGAGTCCCTTAAGCGAAACGTTCCGGAACCGGGAAGCGCTCTCGAGAAACTCCCGAAGATCGCCTGAACGAATCCCGTTTTTGCTCTCCTCCCCACCGTTTATCTCCACAAGCGCCCGGACACTGGTTCCGGCGGCTGCGCCCCTTTTATCAAGTTCCGCCACAAGGGCTATGTTGTCAACCGCATGTACAAGATCCGCCTTGCCCACAACATACTTCACCTTGTTTCTCTGCAAAGCTCCAATGAAGTGCCAACGAAGCGTCTCGCCCGCTCCGTTCCCGGCATCCCTATGCTTGTCGCGAAGCTCCTGGGCGTAATTCTCTCCGAAATCCTGTAGACCTAGGCGGCTAGCCTCGAGGATCACGGCAAGGGGAAACTTCTTCGAGACCGCCACCAGCCGGACCTCGTCGCGGCTCCTTCCGGATCTTCGGCACGCTTCCCCGATTCTCTCTTCTACCCCGTCTATTCTCTCCTGCAAATTCATCCGGATTCCACGACACCTATATCCGAGAGTACGGAAACCAGTTCAAAAAGAGGAAGCCCGATGACCCCCGTGTAGGAACCTCTTATCCACTTGATAAGACACGACCCAGCCCCCTGAATGGCGTATGCGCCGGCCTTGTCCATGGATTCTCCGGTTTTAATGTACCGACGCATCCCTTCGCTATCAAGAGACTTCATCCGCACCTCGGTACAGGTGGCCTCTAGGTGAAGAACCTCGCCGGGGGATCTCGCCACGCAAAAGCCGGTTATAACTTCGTGGGTTTTTCCCGAGAGCTTTTGCAGCATCGAAAACGCGTCCTCTTCATCGCTGGGCTTGCCGAGAATATCTCCCGAAACGGAAACGACCGTGTCGCTGCCCACGACGATTCGCCCCCGCAGAACACCCCCGGAAACACTGAGCGCTTTCTCCCTGGCCATGCGCTTTGCGAAATCAAGCGGCTCTTCTCCCTCCCGGGCACTTTCGCACACCTGTGGCTCAATCACTTCGAAACAAAGACCCACCCTTGTGAGCAGTTCCCGTCTTCTCGGAGAAGACGAAGCCAAGATGAAGCTTTTGTTCTTAAGCATTTAAGGAAAACCCCTCCGGGGCAGGATCTGAAACTTGAAAACGCGTCTTCTGCGTATACACTTCATCGTTTCAAGCTCAAATGGAACTAAAAGAACTTTACCTGAAAGGCAGAGAAAGCTTCGAGAAAAACGGTTTCGAGTGCCCGGGCATCGAAACAAGAGCAATACTCGCAAGAAGCCTGGACACAGATCCGCTGGAACTCTACGCGCATCCTGAAAGACGCGTGGATCCCGAGAGGACGGAAGCGTTTGAAAAACTCCTTTGCCGACGCCTCGCGGGAGAACCTCTCGCGTACGTGACCGGCGAGCGGGAATTCTATTCAAGGACTTTTGTCGTAACCCCGGATGTTCTGATACCGAGACCTGAAACCGAAACGCTTGCGGAGCTTGCGATAGAAACCGCGGGGCAGATAAAAAATCCCCTCATCCTGGATCTGGGGACGGGAAGCGGGTGTTTAGCCGTGACCGTTTTTCTTGAAGCGCGCGGCTGCGAGGTTTTCGCCTCAGACGTATCCGCTTCGGCACTCGCGGTAGCGGAAAGAAACGCTCAGGAACACGGCGCACGCGTGCGATTCGTAAACTCAGATCTTCTGGGCTGCTTTGCAAAATCGTCATTTGACATGATAATTTCCAACCCGCCTTACGTGTCGGAGGCAGAATACGCGGAGCTTTCCGCGCAGATAAGGTGCCACGAGCCCAAAACGGCGCTGCTCGGCGGAGAGGACGGGCTTGCGTACATAAAAAAAATAGCGGCCGCGGCGGGGAACACGCTTCGTGAGGGAGGTTTTCTGCTTCTTGAAATCGGAGCCGGGCAGGCGAAAAGAGTGGAGAGGATAGTCCGTGAAAACGGTTTTTCAGACATACGCTTCGAAACTGATATCGGCGGCGTAAAAAGGGTAGTGAAAGCAACTTGGAAAAAATAGTAATAGAAGGAAAAAATAGACTTTCAGGAGAAGTAACGGTCGGCGGAGCGAAAAACGCCGTGCTTCCCATAATGGCCGCCTGCATACTCAACGATGGGGAGAACACCATCTCGAACGTTCCGGATCTGGCGGATGTCCGGACGATGATGAAACTCCTTGAGACTCTGGGCGCGAGATGCGAATACACAGACGGAGAACTGCTCGTTAACTCAAAGACCATTAACCGCTACAAAGCTCCTTACGATCTTGTAAAGACGATGAGGGCTTCCGTTCTGGTTCTTGGGCCGCTTGTGGCCAGGTTCAAAAAAGCGGAGGTCTCGCTTCCCGGTGGATGCGCCATAGGGGAGAGACCCATAGATCAGCACATAAAGGGGCTTCGTATCCTGGGGGCATCAGTACAGCTTGAAGATGGTTATGTGAGCGCCGCGGCGAAAAAACTCACGGGAAACACAGTGCCCTTCGATCTCTCGACAGTTACGGGAACCGAAAACATAATGCTGCTCGCCAGCATCTCCGAGGGAGAAACCGTCATCCTAAACGCCGCCTGTGAACCCGAAGTGGTTGATCTCGCAAACGCGCTCAATCTCATGGGAGCGAAAATAGAGGGAGCCGGGACGGATATAATAACGATAACAGGGGTAGAATCACTTGGTCCGTTAAGAGACTACAGTGTAATGCCCGACAGGATAGAGGCGGGAACCCTGATGATAGCCGGCGCTCTTAACGAAAGCGACCTAGTGATAAGGAACTGCAGGTTCGAGCACCTGGGGGCGCTTACGGGAAAACTGCTTCAGACGGGAACGGAAATAGAGAAAAACGGGAACTCCATCAGGGTACGGGGCACGGGGGAGATAAAAAGCATAGATTTCTCCACCCTTCCCTACCCCGGATTTCCAACCGACATGCAGGCCCAGATGATGATACTTATGTGCGTTGCCGACGGAATGAGCGTGATAACGGAGAACATATTTCCGCAGAGGTTCATGCACACAGCCGAACTGCGGAGGATGGGCGCTGACATCAAGCTTGTGGGAAACAGCGCCGTGGTAAGGGGGGTGGCGGAGATGAGGGGTGCCCCCATAATGGCAAGCGATCTTCGGGCGAGCGCCTCGCTAGTGCTGGCCGGGCTTTACGGCGAGGGGAGGACGGAAGTGTCTAGAATCTATCATCTTGACCGCGGATATGAAAAACTTGATGAAAAGCTTCGCTCCGTCGGAGCCAGCATCTGGAGGGAAAAAGAGTGATAACGATAGCGACGCCCAGAGGAAGACTGCTTGAGGAAACCGTCGAGCTTTTCCAGAAAGCCTCGATAGACATAACGGAAATAATCGAGGATTCAAGAAAGCTCATATTCGAGTTCGAAGAGGCGGGGATCAAGCTGCTTATAGTTAGACCCACCGACGTCGTCTCCTACGTCGAGTACGGCGCCGCGGACTGCGGAATAGTCGGCAAGGACACCCTAATGGAACAGGACTGCAATCTTTATGAGCCTCTTGACCTCGGAATAGGAAAATGCAAGATGGTGGTCGCCGCTCCGAAAGGTTTTCAGAAATCGGGCAAAACCTCTTTGCGGATCGCGAGCAAGTATCCGAAAATCGCTAGCGATTTCTACAACAAAAAAGGCATAACCACGGAAGTTATAAAACTCTACGGCTCAGTTGAACTGGCACCCATAGTAGGCCTTTGCGACGCTATAGTGGATCTGACGGCCTCGGGAGAAACTCTTAAGAAAAACGACCTTGAGATAGTGGAAGTGGTAGCGGAGATAAGCGCGAAGTTCGTCGTTAACAAGGTGAGTTTGAAAATAAAGTCAAAGGAAATAAAGGAACTTCTGGCTAATCTTGAAAAGGTAAGATAGACCCACCTCTGTTTTTTTATGGCGGCGCATCAAAAAAGCTCAAGCTGAGCGGCGCCGTTCCTCCTGAAACGGGAGACGTCAAGAGGCGCCTTTCTCCCCGAAAAACCGAATTTCCCGTAAGCAACGCGAAAAATCCTTTCTGTCTGCTCAGCGAAAATCCCCTTTCCCCTCATCCGGACACGGTACTCAGAGGAGTTAAGAGATCCGTCTCTCATTGATTCAATTCGCCCGAGGATCTTTTTCTTTCTGTCGGGGTAGTGGCGCTCAAGCCACGTAGAGAATATGTCGGCCACGCCGTAGGGAAGCCTTAGCATCACGTAACCCGCGTCGACCGCCCCGCGGGCCGAAGCCTCTTTCATTATGGCCGGAACCTCATGATCGGTGAGCCCGGGAATCACCGGAGCTATGAGCACGGTCACGGGAATGCCGGCATCCGCAAGCCTAGCTATGGCCTTGAGCCTGTATTCTGGCTGCGACGCTCTGGGTTCCATTTTCCTTGAGAGTTCGCCGTCAAGCGTTGTGACGGAGACTATCACGCTCGCGCAGCCGATTTCGGCCATGTCAGAGAGGATATCAAGATCGCGGGTCACAAGATAACTTTTGGTCACTATCCCCACAGGGTTTCTGAATTCGCGCAGGACCTCAAGACACTTTCTTGTTATCAGGAAGTGTTTTTCCGCTGGCTGATAGCAGTCTGTAACCCCGCTTATCGCTATCGGTTTCGGAACCCATCTGGCCGACCGAAGCTCCTTTCTCAGAAGCTCAGGGGCGTTTTGCTTGACGAAGATTTTCGTTTCGAAATCAAGCCCCGCCGAAAGCCCAAGGTATTCGTGCGTGGGCCTCGCGTAGCAGTAAACGCAT
Organism: Thermodesulfobacteriota bacterium; assembly: GCA_965229995.1. Classification (GTDB taxonomy): domain Bacteria; phylum Desulfobacterota_D; class UBA1144; order Nemesobacterales; family Nemesobacteraceae; genus Nemesobacter. The sequence goes on from OZ245933.1 coordinate 1,536,137, forward strand.
CCGTGTTCGCATCCCCGGTAAGGATTGATGCTCGCGTCAAAAGAAACATCGGGACTCTGGTTGTAGGAAATTATGGTTTTCGTCCGGTCCCTGTAGTAAACGGTCTTAGGGGCACCGTCAGCAGAAGGCGCATCCTCATCCGCAACAAAATCAATCCGCTCGAACCTTCCAGACGGGTTCTCCGGGGATCCCCTTCCTTTTATGGCAGGTTTCACTTTCTGAGTCTCCCTTAAACCAAAAAGCCCCAAAGCGGCAGTGACCGCCTCGGGGCTTTTAAAACACTAAACGACTCTTTGCTCTCAGTTTATGTTCTTCGGCACCGGGTCATCCGCCAGGGCATAATCGGATTTCGGAACGACAAAGTTTTTGAGCACAGGCTCATCTGAGAGAATTACCTTCTCAATCACCTCGTCCATATGTTCAACGGTGGTTACTTTCACCTCTTTTCTAATGTTCTCCGGTATGTCCTCAATGTCTTTTTTGTTATCCACGGGAATCAGCACTTCCTTCACCCTGCCCCTGTGGGCCGCAAGGATTTTCTCCTTGAGTCCTCCAATGGAAAGCACCCTTCCCCGAAGCGTGATCTCTCCCGTCATGGCGATTTCCCTGTTTATAGGCTTTCCAGTAATGGCACTTGTTATGGCGCTCGCTATCGCTATGCCGGCACTCGGTCCGTCTTTGGGAGTAGCCCCCTCGGGAACGTGAATGTGTATATCCACGTTCTGATAGAAAAGCCTTTCAAGCCCCAGGCGCTGCGCTCTGCTTCTTACGTAGCTCATCGCCGCGCGCGCGGATTCCTGCATTACTTCCCCGAGCTTGCCGGTAACGGTGAAATTCCCCTTGCCGGGGACGATGGAGACCTCTATCGTCAGAAGCTCTCCTCCAAGCTCAGTCCACGCAAGCCCCGTCGCGGCTCCCACCTGATCGGTCTGCTCGATCTCTCCGTACTCATACTTGGGAGTACCGAGATACTTGCCAACGCTCTTGACGGTAATGCTAACCCCTTTGGTTTTTTTCTTCTCGACAATCTCCCTTGCCACTTTCCTGCAGAGCGACGCTATTTCCCTCTCAAGGTTCCTGACCCCGCTTTCCTTCGTGTACCTTCTTATGATCTGCTGAAGCGCCTCGTTCTTTATAGACACATTGTAATCCTTGAGACCGTGGTTTTCCGTCTGCTTCTCTATAAGGAATTCTCTGGCTATCTGAAGCTTTTCCTGCTCCGTGTAGCCCGGAAGACGGATTATCTCCATTCGGTCCTGAAGCGCCCAGGGAATCGTATGGAGAACATTCGCCGTCATTATGAACATTACCTTCGAGAGGTCATAGTCGGCCTCGATGTAATGATCGTTAAAATTTGAGTTCTGCTCGGGGTCAAGGGCTTCTAGAAGCGCGGAAGCCGGGTCTCCCCTGAAATCCATTCCCAGTTTGTCGATCTCGTCAAGGAGAAAAACCGGGTTTACGGTTCCGGCTTTTTTCATTCCCTGTATTATCTTGCCTGGAAGGGCTCCTATGTAGGTCCTTCTGTGTCCCCTTATCTCGGCCTCGTCCCTTACTCCGCCGAGAGACGTCCTGACGAACTTGCGGCCCATGGCGCGAGCTATCGACTTGGCCAAAGAGGTCTTTCCGACCCCGGGAGGTCCAACGAAGCAGATTATCGGGCCCTTGAGCTTTTCGGCCAGAATGTGCACCGCCAAGTATTCAAGTATTCTTTCCTTGGGTTTTTCAAGGCCGTAGTGGTCCTCGTCGAGAATCGCCGCGGCTTCCTTGAGATCGAGACGGTCCTCGGTTTTTTCCTTTGTCCACGGCAGATCCAGAAGCCAGTCGATATAATTTCTCACGACCGTCGCCTCGGCGGACATGGAGGACATCAAGCGAAGCTTGTTGATCTCCCTTTTGACCCTCTGCTCCACATCCTCGGGAAGTTCCTTCTCCTTGAGCTTTTCCTCAAACTCGTCTATTTCGCTTTTAAGGTCATCCCCCGTGCCGAGCTCCTTCTGGATAGCCTTCATCTGCTCGTTGAGATAGTACTCCCTCTGGGCCTTTTCCATCTGCTTTTTGACCCTCTTCCCTATACGCTTTTCCATCTGAAGTATCTCAAGCTCCGACTGCATTTTCTCGCAGAGCTTCTCAAGCCTCTCAAGAGGATGGATTACCTCTAGAATCTCCTGCTTGTCCGAAAGCTTCATGTTAAGATGCGAAGCGATCGTGTCGCCGAGCTTGCCCGGCTCGTCAATGGACATGAAAGTCACGAGAGTCTCCGAGGGGATCTTGGTGTTCAGCTTCACGTAATCCTCGAAAAGTTTGGTCGCCGAGCGCATCAGCGCTTCAACCTCGACGCTTTCTCCCGAAGGCTCCTCTATCTCTCTTACCTCTACGACGAACATGTCCTTCTGGGGAACGAAACCCGTTATGGATGCCCTTTTCTTGCCTTCGACAAGCACTTTCACCGTGCCGTCGGGAAGCCGGAGCATCTGAACTATCGTTCCGACAGTCCCGATTTTGTACATGTCTTCGTTTCCGGGTTCGTTTACCTTGGCGTCTTTCTGCGCCGAAAGAAATACTTCCTTGTTGCCCTTCGCCGCCTCTTCAAGGGCCTTGATGGATTTTTCCCTGCCCACGAAAAGCGGAGCCAGCATGTAGGGGTAGATAACTACGTCGCGAAGCGGAAGGAGTGGAAGAACTTTCTCGTTAACGTTTACGGAATCTGACATTTTCTCCTCCTCAATAGACAAGCTTCTTTAGAGTATATAATACAAATTCTTATATTTACAACCTTGTTATTATACAGCATGTCCAGAGTTAGGCATAATCCAGACGAAAAGCACTTGTTGGGAATTATTACCATTTAGTAGTAATTTTTAATAAACTGGTTATTTTTATAATCCAAAACACAAAACCAAGGAGGAATCAAAATGATTGACAGCGACATACAGGACGCCATAAATACGCAAATAAGAAACGAGTACTATTCATCCTATCTCTATCTTTCAATGTCTGCCTACTGCGAATCCAAAAACTTTTCCGGTTTTGCAAGTTGGCTTCGCAATCAGAGCGAAGAGGAGCTTGTGCACGCGATGAAGTTCTTTGATTACCTGATCGACAGGGGTGGCAGGGTAGTTCTGGAATCGATAGAGCAGCCCCCTTCTGAATTCGGAGCCTTTCTTGAGATGTTCGAGGAAGTGCTCGAACATGAAAGGGAGGTGACGGGGATGATAAGCAATATTTACGATCAGGCCACCTCGAAAAACGATCAGGCGACTTTAGTAATGCTTCACTGGTTCATAGAAGAGCAGGTTGAGGAGGAAAAAAACGCCGAGGCAGTCGTTGAGCAACTGAAACTCGCCGAGGACAACCCGGCCGCGCTTCTGATTCTCGACAGAGAGCTCGCCACGAGAGAGGGCGAATAACGAAAAACGAACGATTTCTCCCTTGCCTGGCATTTGTGGTCAGGGGAGAACTGTCTCGACATCTTCGGGTCTGCTGTATCAAGCTTTTCCCGCAACAATGAAGTAAAGAAGAGCAGGCTTCCCCGGTTTCTCAAGCAAAAACTTCAAGAATCTTTACTTTCAATCTCCGGTATGTATTTTAGTCTGGTTATAGATTAAAACGTTCTCCTACAGTCAGGAAGAAGGAAGCAGCCAGTTGGGAATAAAGTACAACCGGCCTGAAGTAAACAGGCAGATTACAAAACAGCTCATAAACGACTACGGTGCGATCGTTTCGACCTTGATCAAGGTCTTCGGCCGCGAAAGCCTCGAGCACGTCCAGAGATCGTGCGGTAACTCTTTTGAGAAAATGAGGACGAAATGGGGGAAAGAAGGTATCCCCGATGATCCCCAGGGCGCTGTATGGACCGATATAACGGAGAACTCAAGCAAGCTTTTCTGCAGAAAGATAAACTACCTCTCCAAGGCAAACGGGGGAGAAAAAAGAATTGACGTATCGGGGTTTCGCCTTCCTTTTCCGCAAAAAGAGGAAGTGGAGAAAAATCTGGTCGAACTGCTTTTCGCTTTATGCGATCTCCGGATAGAAAAACGCTTTCAGAAATACCTGATACTGAACGTGCTCTGCGGATTCTCCTGTTCCTCCCTTGCGAGGATACTGCAGAGAAACGAAAAAGCTTTAGAAGAGCAGCTCGCTTCGGAAAAAAAGAAAATAACCCAAGGAACCGTTCGGCTGACCCGGGCGGAAGCGGAGAAAAATCTCGGGGCTGTGACAAAAAACATTTCCGAGATTTTCAGTCTCGGGCAAAACGGTATCCGAAAAGAAATGCCTCCCATAGCCTCTTTGTGCCTCTCCGCGATAAGACTGGGCGAGGCGCTGCTTGATTTTCCTGCGACCAAAAAACCTGGGGTTCACGCTCTTTTATCATTCATGCTGCTGAACGCCTCAAGACTTCGCACCATGAACGACGACGCCGGAAGGCCGCTTGGTATAAAGGAGCAGAACAGGGAACTTTGGGACAGGAACATGATCAAAAGGGGATTCGAGCACCTTGCTCTTTCAACTGAGGAAAGAGGAGAGGTTACGGAAATTCACTTAAAGGCCGGCGTTGACGCCGTGCACTCCCTAGCGAAAAAATACGGGGATACCAACTGGGACCGGATCATCTCGCTTTACGACAAATATCTGGCTTGCAACTACTGTCCACTTGTCGAGCTTCAAAAAGCGATCGCTATCTCGAAAACCCGCGGACCGCAAGAAGGTCTTCAGGCAATAAGGGGTATACAGAGGGTTGAGGAACTGTCATCACACGATCTTCTGTATTCGACTCTGGGTAATCTTCATTTCCAGCTTCACAAGTACGAAGACGCTATATCAAATTTCAACCGCGCGATCGGTCTTACCGAAGAAACTTTCGAAAAAGCGTTTTACTCCAAAAAGATAAAGATCTGCGAAGACAGAATGAATATGTCGAAGCGCTACAGATATGGAGTTTCCTTTTAAACTCTCCACGGCCACTCAATATGCCCGCGGACTCAATCCTTAAACACACCGTCACACTCTTACTAGTTTTATCCGTCTTGGTCATGTCCGCTTATGCGGAACCCGCATCTTTAAGCGAAAATACGACGGAACATGTGTCTTTTCGAAACGGCATGGTCGTATCCCAAGAGCAGACCGCGACTCTCGTCGGCCTTTCCGTACTCAAAAAAGGCGGAAACGCCATTGACGCCGCCGTCGCAATGGGATTTGCGCTCGCCGTCACTTACCCGAGAGCTGGAAATCTCGGGGGCGGCGGATTCATGCTGGTTCATCTGGGCGAAACAGGGCAGACCGTCGCCATAGACTACAGGGAAAAAGCTCCACTTAAAGCCACGCGCGACATGTTTCTCAATAAAAACGGAGAGGTCGACGTGGAACGGGCGAGACACAGCATCTATTCCTGCGGAGTTCCGGGAACAGTCGCGGGGCTTTCGCTGGCACTTGAAAAATACGGAACCATGTCGCTTAAAGAAACACTCGCGCCCGCGATAAAACTCGCGGAGGATGGATTTGTAGTTTCGGCGGAGCTTAGAAAATCGCTTCTCGAAGCAAAAGAGCGAATGAAAAAATCGTCCGAGAGCATGGGTGTTTTTTTCAAAAACAACGGAGAACCGCCCCGGGAAGGAGAAATTCTCAGGCAGAAGAACCTCGCATGGAGCCTAAAGGAGATAAGCAAAAAAGGCTCAAAGGCGTTCTACAGGGGAGCTATAGCGAAAAAAATCACAGCTTACATGAAACATAAAGGAGGTCTCTTAACCAAACGGGACCTCGCGTCATACGAAGCCGTGACAAGAGAACCGGTGACCGGAAGCTACAGAGGCTACCAGATTTACTCAATGCCGCCTCCAAGCTCAGGCGGGGTCCACCTCATCGAGATGCTCAACATCCTTGAGCGCTATCCCCTCTCGCAATACGGGCATAACTCCGCCCGATACGTTCACGTTCTCTCAGAAACCATGAAGCTTGCCTACGCGGACAGGTCAAAATATCTGGGTGACCCGGATTTTTCCCCGGTTCCCGCAAAACAGCTCATCTCAAAACAGTACGCAAAACGCCTCGCAAATCGGATCAATCCTGAAAAAGCGACCCCTAGCAGATACGTAAAGCCGGGCTCTCCAATCCACCCCCAAGGCACTGACACCACCCACTTCACGGTCGCCGACAGGTTCGGAAACGTGGTTTCAAACACATACACGCTTAACTTCGCCTACGGCTCAGGGCTCGCCGTGGCGGGAACCGGGATTCTGCTCAATAACGAAATGGACGATTTCTCGGCAAAACCCGGAACTCCTAACGCATACGGACTTATCGGCGGTGAAAAAAACTCCATTGCTCCCGGCAAAAGAATGCTGAGTTCCATGACCCCGACGATAGTGCTTAAGGACGGAAATCTTTTCCTCGCGACGGGGAGCCCGGGGGGAAGCAGAATAATAACGTCCGTGCTCCAAGTCATCCTAAACGTAATTGACCACAAAATGAACATAAACGAGGCTGCGTCGGCCCCGAGGATACATCACCAGTGGCTTCCTGACACCTTGTACGTGGAAAAAGGAGCGGGGGAAAACCTGGTGACGCAGTTGCGGAAAAAAGGATACGAAGTGAAAAGAACCGGCCCGATTGGAAGCACGCAGAGCGTAGCTAGGGTCAGCGGGGTTTTTCACGGAGCGGCCGACCCCAGACATCCAGGAGGGCTGGCGCAAGGGTACTGATCCACCCGTTGCGCCCCGTAACCGAGAAAACAAATCGCCACGAATCCGTTTCGAAACCGGTATCATGTGGCAAGTGCGGTATAGGAATGGTAAAATTACCTTTGAAAATAGAACCCTGAGGAGGATTCCTAATGTTTCGACAACTCCATTTTATCCTTGCGATTGCAATACTGTTCAGCCTTGCCACCGGCGTCCGGGCCCAGACGTTTAATTCCGTCGTCGTGTTCGGCGACAGCTTAAGCGACACCGGCAACATCGCCCAGCTTTACAAACTTCCAGCCGGTACAAGCTTCACCACGAATCCAGACCCGGTCTGGGCCGAAATTGTGGCCCAAACTTTCGGATCCTCAGCAGCCAATTCGCTCGCCGGCGGAACAAACTATTCTTGGGGAGGCGCCTGCGTAAACCCAAACGGTCCGTGCGAGAACCCGGTGCCTACAACAGCAGGGCAGATTAACCAGCACCTCTCTGGAGGGAACGCCGACCCGGATACGCTCTATATGATCTGGGGAGGAGTAAACGATATAAGTGCCGTTGCCAGGAGCAATTCGTCTGATCCCCAAGGTGCTCTTGACGGCGTCCTGGAAGCCGCAGGAGCGTACGTAGATCAGATTCGAGACCTTCAGGACGCCGGCGCACGGTACGTAGTGGTGCTCAATTTGCCCGACGCTGGTAAAACCATAAACGCCCAACGCGCCGGAGCTGCAGCTGGACTCTCCGCTCTTACCAGCGCCTATAACGAAGCGCTTGACACAGGTATTAGCTCTCAGGAACACGGAATCGTTCCCGTAAATATCTTCGCCCTGATGGATGAGATAATCGAAGACCCCGGAAACTACGGGTTCACCAACGCTGATGGGATAGCTTGTACTCCCGGTTCGAATCCCCTGCGCCCGAACGGAGGACTGGAGTCAATAGTCTGCGGTCCGACCGACTCCGGCTATTTATCGCCTCCCGACACCGATGAAAATTACCTTTTTGCGGACGGTTCCCATCCAAGCGGAGCTGTTCATGCGGCGGTTGCAAGTACGGTAATTTCCACTCTCACGGCTCCGGTTCAGATATCGCTTGGAGGGGAAGGGGGAGTAGAAGTTGCGAGGGCACACCGTAACGCCGTTTTTACGGAGCGGATGCTGGATCTTGAGTCTGGCCGTTCAGTCGGAAAATGGCACAGTTACCTTAGGGGACAAACAGGCAAACAAGATCTTAACGCCCTGTCTCACCTGGGTAAAACGCAGGCCGAAATGCAGGTGCTCACTCTGGGTACCGACTACCGCGCCGGGGACGGACTTTACTTGGGGGCGGCATTTAGCCTTGGAAACCACAGCAACGACGTCTCGGGCGCAAGCATCGACAGCACCGTGGTGACCGGCTCGCTGCACGGCACCCTTATTTTTGATGTTTTTTACCTGAGCGGCGCTTTTAACGCGGGCAGAACTTCGATTGATATCAACCGCTCGATCCAGCTTGGATCAGCACTGCGCACGGAAGAGGGTTCCACAAGCTCCCACCAGTTCGGAACCGATGTTGAACTCGGCTGGATTCTAAGCACATCCGAGAAGTGCGGGTGCAATCTGTTTTTGGGGCTCGGGTGGCTCAACCAAAAAATCGACGGCTACAGCGAAAACGGCAACACTTCCACCTCGATGAACTTCTCTGACTTTAACCGCGACTCCCTGATCGCACGTGCGGGTTATCAGTTCAAAGGAAACTTTGGTCTAAGCGAAACAGTGCTCCCATACATCCGTATCGCCTATGAAAGAGAACTGAACGACGATCCCGTTTCAGTCACCGCAGGCTCGAACACCATGTCCGGACGCTTCACTCTCTCGGGTTTTGAGCCACCGAGCCAATGGGTAAACACCGCTGCCGGTCTTACCGTCGGCATTGGCGGCCGAGCAAAAACTTTTGCCGGCTACTCAGGACGCTTCGGAAGCGACTCGAGACGTGACCACGAGTTTAGCCTTGGAGTGCGCATGGCATTTTAGAAAGCGGGGATTTCAGCCGGCAAACAAGCAGCACTTCGAAACACTGTCTGCGGATTGCTATTGGGCCGAGATGTAAAGCATTCTGTCTATTGATTTTTTAGCCTTCCGCGCAATGTCTTCCGGAACCTTGACCTCGTACACCTCTTCTCTAAGAGAATTGAGCACCTTGTCAACCGTTATCATCTTCATGTACTCGCAGATCGCGTCGGCTTTGGCGGGATAGAACTTTTTTTCCGGACTTTGTTTTCTAAGCGTATGGAGAATTCCGGTCTCAGTAGCGACCACGAACTCGAGAGTGCTGGAATTCCGAGTGTAGTCAATCATCTTTCCGGTCGAGAAAAACTTTATCTCCTTTGCCAGTTCGTCGTCCCCGGCAGTGGCATGAAGAAAAGACGTGGTGCAGCCGCACTCGGGGTGAACTATCATTTCCGCATTAGGGTAGGATTCTTTTATCTTCCTTATATCCCCCGGTCGTATTCCCGCATGCACGTGGCATTCCCCGGGCCAGATGTAAATTTTTCTTCCCGTAACTTTGGAGACGAAGGCGCCCAGAAACATATCGGGCAGAAAAAGTATTTCCCTGTCCTTGGGAATGGATTCCACTATCTTGACGGCGTTTGAGGAAGTAACGCAGTAGTCTGTCTCCGACTTCACGGCGGCCGAGGTGTTAACGTAGGAAACCACAAGGGCGTCAGGGTGCTCCGATTTCCATCTCCTGACCTGTTCGAGATTTATGGTCTCGGCAAGGGAGCAGCCCGCCTCTGGATCGGGAATAAGTACTTTTTTGTCAGGAGAAATAATGGACGCGGTTTCAGCCATGAAGTGAACTCCGCAGAAAATAATGATTTCCGCGTCGGTTTCAGAAGCCTGCTGCGAGAGGCCTAAGGAATCTCCGGTATAGTCGGCAAGGTCCTGGATTTCGGGTATCTGGTAGTTGTGGGCCAGAATTACCGCATTCTTTTCCTTTCTCAGTCTGTCTATTTCTTCTGAAATGTCATGTAAGCTGTCCATCGTAATAGCTGGGCATCCGTTATACAGCCCGCCGTCATGAGTCTATCACATCAAAAGAAATATCTAAACAGGGAGCGGAGTGGGTAAGAGCGCCAACCGATATGAAATCGACTCCGCTTTGAGCTATCTCTCCCACGTTCTCAAGAGTAACTCCACCGGACGCCTCGGCAAGCGCGCGACCGTCTATTAAGCTCACAGCCTCTCTGATTTCCCGAATGTCCATATTATCAAGCATTATGACGTCAGCACCACAGGAAACCGCTTCTTTTACCTGCTCCATGGTCTTCGTCTCGACCTCTATGGAGAAATCCTCTCCGACGCTTTGCCTAGCCTTCCAAACGGCCTCCACTATGCCCCCAGCAGCTTTTATATGATTGTCTTTTATGAGCACTCCGTCGTAAAGTCCGGCGCGGTGATTCTGTCCCCCGCCGACCGCCACAGCGTATTTGCTGATCCACCTAAGTCCCGGAAGGGTCTTTCTCGTGTCCTTTATCTTCGCTCCGGAACCAGCTACGGCCTCGACGAAAAAAGAAGTGAGAGTGGAGATACCGCTCATTTTCTGAAGAATGTTAAGAGCTGTCCGCTCCGCCGAAAGAATCGCCCTGCTCCCGCCCGTAACGCGAGCGACCGTGTCCCCGGGCGATACCCTGTCTCCGTCGCAAACCATCTCTTCCCACTCGCAGTTCGGGTCAAGTTTCCGAAAAACCGCGCGAGAAAGCCCGATTCCCGAAATCACACCGGCCCCCTTCGCACGCATCTCTCCCTTTAAAACGGCATCTTCGGGAACTGTGCTCTCGGTCGTAATATCTCCGCTTCCTATATCTTCCCGAAGTGCGAGCTCCAAAACTGCATCCACTTCCTGTGGGTAACTTTGGCTGATTTTCATCAATCGTCTCCGTAAACTTCTAAACCCTTTCTGAAAACCAGGTGCTTTTCAAAATCCGAGTCCTCTTCCGGATAATCGGATCTCATATGAGCTCCACGCGACTCCTTCCTCAAAAGAGCAGCTCTCGCCACTAGGGAACAAACGTCAAGCATCGTTCCAAGCTTAAAGCCGAACCATCCGGTGACACCCTCGCTTGCCGAGGAAATCTCCTCAAGCCGCGCGACGAATTTCTCTATTCCCTCCTGTTCTCTCACTATACCGAGATGCGTACTCGTTCCCCCGATTATCTTGTCCCTGGCCTCGTTGAAAAACTCAGCGTCAGACTCCCTGGTGTCAGCAAGCATAAAACCCTCAAAATCCCCGTCAATGCCTCCCGGACGCCGACTGCGCGTCGCGCCGTCCACGCACCTTTTGGCAAACACCATGCACTCTAGAAGCGAATTGCTCGCAAGGCGGTTAGCCCCGTGCACTCCGGTGTTCGAAACCTCACCACAGGCGTAAAACCCTTCTATGTTAGTTTCTCCCATGAAACCTGTTTTTACTCCCCCTATGGTGTAATGGGCAGCAGGAGCTACGGGGATGCGGTCTTTGGCAAGGTCAAAACCCAAGTCCCTGCAAAGCTTTCCTATGTTAGAGAACCTCTTTCTGACGAATTCCTGATCCATGTGGGAAAGTTCAAGATAAACGTAGTCTTTGCCGCAGGATCTCATTTCGTTGTGAATCGCCTTTGAAACCACGTCTCTTGGCGCAAGTTCAAGAAGGGGGCTGTAGCGTTCCATGAATCTTGTCCCCCGGGCGTTCAGGAGATAGGCACCCTCTCCCCTTATTGCCTCGGTCAGAAGAAAGGCTTCACCTTTTGAACCGCTGAAAACCGTGGGATGGAACTGCACGAACTCCATGTCGGAGATCTCCGCTCCAGCTCTCCAGGCAAGCGATATGCCCTCCCCCGAGGCTCCTTCCGGATTGGTGGTCCTTCTGTAAAGAGCGCTCGCGCCGCCGGTGGCGAGGATTGTGGAGAGAGAAGAGATTCTCACGTAGCTTTCCCTTCCCTCGTCATAGCCCCACACCCCATAGCATCTTTCCCCGTCCGAGATTATGTCTGTAACGGTGACAAGTTCCAGAATGGTTATCGATTCGCTTGATCTCACAAAAGAGATAAGAAACTCGATCATCTCCTTTCCCGTGGAGTCTCCTCCCGCGTGAAGAACTCTTCTTTTCGAATGACCGCCCTCAAGTCCGAGCAGGAGACCGCTGTCATCGGAGTCAAATTTCATGCCGAGATTTATAAGGTCCGCGACTCTCTCCCTTCCCTCTTCAACCAGGATCTGTACGGCGCGGGCATTGCAAAGCCCTCTTCCCGCGGCGACGGTGTCCTCTTTGTGAAAGACCGGTGAATCCTCGGGATCAACCGCGGCCGCGATTCCTCCCTGGGCCCAGTAGGAATTGCTCTGCACCAAGGTCTGCTTGGTCACCACCACACACCTGCCAAGAGACGACGCGCACACCGCGGCGTAAAGACCCGCAAGGCCCCCGCCCACAACGAGAAAATCGCACTCAACGTCAATAATTTCTGCGTTCATCGAAATCGCCTGTCTTTTTCCCTTAACTCACTGCGGATATAAGAAACTCTTCTATCTTTCCTAGTCTCTTGGCACCGCTTATCTTGCGTCCTCTCGAATCACGCACGTAAAACGTATCGACAACCTGATCCGCCTTGGTCGAGATCTTGGCATAGTCAATCGAGAGACCCAGCTCGGCAATCGCTTTCGTGATGCCGTAGAGAAGTCCTTCGCTGTCGTGGGCGTAGACCTCCATCACGGTCGCCTTATCGGAAGACTCGTTGTCAAACACGATCTCCGGAGGATACTCTGGAACCTTTCTTCCGTAGGAGGAATAATTTCTCTTCCTCTTCTCAACCAGCCCGTCAACCTCAATTTCCCCGCCAAGCGCTTTCCTTAGATTTTTCTCCACTTTTTTCCACACCTCGTCGTGCTCCTCTTCGGTCAGGTGGTCAACCCTGTCCACGTAGAAGACGTCAAGCGCTTTTTTATCAAGCGTGGTTACGATCCTTGCCCCCAAGATATTGAGCCCGTTTGCGCTCAGAACCCCGCAGAATACCGAAAATATTCCCTTTTTGTCCGGGGCGCAGACAGTAAACTCGTCGTATTCCCCGTAGCGGATTATTTCCGTGGCGAACTTCCCCTCAATGGAATCAAGCAACCTCACGTGGCGGAGAATGTTCTGTCTTGAGAACTGGCCGAAGTAGGAAACCGGCATCTTCTTCAGTATCTTTCGCACCCTGCGCTCGGGAATCTCCCCGTCGGCATCGGCCACTATGTCCGAGGTCATCTTATCCATCCATTCCTCGTCGGTTTTGCGACGGTACGTGCCCGCCGACATCTGCCGAAGGGTCTTCACGTAGAGTTCCTGGAGCAGCATTCCCGTCCAGTCCTTCCACACGTCGGGACCGACCGATCTTATGTCCGCGAAAGTAAGCATGTAGAGAAGGGAGAGGGTTTCTTGGTCTGAAATGGACTTGGCAAGCCGTTTGAGCACCACCGGGTCGTCAAGATCCCTTCTCTGCGAGAAATGAACCATGGCAAGGTGATGTCTCACCAGGAATTCAAGCTGCTCCGCGTCGGAGGCGCCAAGACCCAGCCTCTCGGCTACCTTCGGAATCATGGCTGCTCCTTTCTGCGAGTGGCTTCCCCCCTGGCCCTTTCCCATGTCGTGGAAAAGGCACGCAAGGAAAAGAACATGCCTTTTCACCAGACTCTCGGTGATTTTGGTGAGAAAGCGGAATTTCTTTTCGTATTCGTAATTTATAAGCCTTTCGATTTCCCTGACCATGAATATGGAATGTATGTCGACCGTATAAACGTGGTAGGAATCGAACTGCACCATGCAGACTATCTTTCCGAACTCCGGTATCAGGCGGCCCAGAAGGCGTATCTCGTTCATCTTGAGCAGCATTTTCGAGACATCCTTTCCGAAACGCAGAAGCTTCATGAATATCCTGTTGAACTCCGGGTCGTTTCTTACCTTCTCGTCTACACGGAAGACCTGTTCGCTCATGAGAATTTCAAGGTATTCGCTGAATTCAACCGAGTAGCGGTCGGCGTACTCAAATGCGCGCAGGAAGTTGCAGAAATCCTCGCTAAAAACGTTTCTACTCGTCACGGAGAGATATTTACCCTGTATCGTAAACCCGTGGTCAAGATGAACAGCCTTTCTGGTAAGCCTTCTTCGCGCGTAGGCCCTCGTGCATTTTTCCGTAAGCCTGCGGGACTGCTGCACCACCACCGCGGCGCGGAGGTAGTAGATTCTCATGAACTTCTCTACCGCGCGGAGATTTCCGTCCCTGTAGCCAAAAGATTTCGCCGCCTGGGACTGAAATTCGAAGCTCAGGTTGTCCTCTCTTCTTTTCGCCTGGTAATGCAACTGCGCGCGTACGAGCAGAAGGAAGTTAAGGCATTTGCGCATCACCCTGTATTCCTTTTCCGAAACGAAGCCTCTCTGGAGCACTTCCTCGAAACTTTTGGCCTTGTAGCTTGTCTGTGCTATCCACATTGCCGTCTGGAATTCCCTGAGTCCTCCCCTTCCCTCCTTCACGTTCGGCTCGAGGATGTAGAGGGTCTTTCCGTACTTCTCTCCCCTCCTGTCCCTCTCTTCCACTTTTCTCTTTATGAAATCATGCGAAATCTTGGGGAGCACCTCACCGTAAATTTCGTTTTCAAGCTCGTCGTAAAGCTTCCTGTCCCCGCAGATAAACCTCGAGTCAAGAAGAGAACTCAGGATGGTGGTGTCGTTTCTGTCCATTGAGAGTTCCCTGCACTCCTCAATGCTTCTCGTGCAGTTCCCTATATCCATCTTGGTATCCCAAAGAAGGTAAAGGAGCCGTTCCACAATCTCCTCCGCGAGGCCCTTCGAACCTTTTTTGTGAAGAAAAAGAAGGTCTATGTCGGAGTACGGGGATAGCTCCATCCTGCCGTACCCCCCGAGAGCAACTATGGAAACGCCTTTGAGTTCCGGGTAACCGTACTGCGAAAGAGCCTGCTTGATGAAGCTGTCCACAACCGCGGTTCTCTCGCGGGCAAGCTCAAAGCCTATGAGGGCCTTGTTTTTTCTCCTCCTCGCGTAATGGCGCCTGCGTATATGCTCGTAGGACTCTGTGAAAAAAGTCACAAGCTCCTTTTCTGTGGTTTCAGGCTTTCTCACTGAGAATCATATATCCGTTAAATTCTGACGCTAAGCGCCACCCCGTCGCGAAGGGGAACCACCGTGGAGAAAAATTCCGGGTCCGAGAACAAAAGCCGGTTAAACTCCAAAACCCCCTCCGTGCTCTCAGAACCTCCGCCACTTAAAACCCTTCCACCCCAAAACACGTTATCGGTAATGAGCATCCCTCCGGGATTAAGCTTTTCCCTCGCAAGCTCTATAACCCGCGGGTAGTTCTCCTTGTCTATGTCATTGAATATCATATCAAATTTACGGTCCGAATTCGCCAGTATATCAAGGGCGTCTCCGCAGACAAAGCGGAACTTGTGAATTTCTCCGGCCCGTGTGAAGTACTCGCGCGCCGCCGCCCCGTTTTCCTCAAGCCAGTCCGTGCAAGTTATCACGTCTTCGCTGCCCAGGGAAAGGGAGAACCAAAGGGCCGAGTACCCGAACCCGGAACCCATCTCGAAAATACTTCGCGGCTTGTGCAAAAGACATATCTGGGAAAAGAACCTTCCCACAAGGGGCCCCACTATTTTCACGTCGCTTCCCTCGGCCCGCTTCTCCATTTCATAGAAAACCTCATGGACGCGGGGGTAAAGAGAGTGGATGTAATCTTCAATCCCGGGGTTCGTTATGTACGTGCCTTCGTCCATCACCCGTCCTCGCTCCGCCCGAAATCGACGAAAACCTCCTCCGTTCCCGCCGTTTTGTTCTCGACTCTGGCAAGAACGAAAAGAAGATCCGAGAGGCGGTTGAGGTAAACCAGAACCTCTTTTCCCTCCTCCGAGTCCTCGAAAAGCGCTTCAACGCTTCTCTCGGCCCTCCTGCACACCGCGCGGGCAAGGTGAATGTAAGCGGCGCCCTCAGCCCCTCCCGGCAAAACAAACTCCCGAAGCTCACCAACTTCGGGCAAAAACTCGTCTATCCGACCCTCAAGCTCTTCCACCATACGCGCAGTCACCCGAGGGGCAGAAAAAGTCGAATCCCGCGGGGTCGCAAGATCGCTTCCCACAGTGAAAAGGGCGTTCTGTATTCCCCGCAGAAGCTCTTTAATTCTGGAATCGCTCGCTTTTGTGCAGACAACTCCCAGAACCGAATTAAGCTCGTCCACGTCTCCGTACGCCCCCACTCTCAAGGACGACTTTCTCACTCTCTTCCCACCAAGAAGCGAGGTTTTTCCGTCATCCCCAAGACCCGTGTAAACAGTGGTTATTCTTTTTTTCGGCACGTGAGAAATCTTAACCGCCCTCCTGCGAGCTTCAATTACGAGCTAAAACCTGCCCGCTTACGCCCGCCCCCAGAATCTTGCCCGCCACGCTAAATCATGTTAGCTTTTAAGTTCCGGTTTTAAGCCACAAGGAGGTTCGGAGTGCCTTTTCCCCCCAGGCTCAGAGATAAAATACAGGAAATAACGGATGACCATGAAACCAGGCTTTCGGCGCTTATTCCCGTCCTGCGGGAAGTGCAGAACGAATTCGGCTGGCTTTCCACAGAATCCATGGAGGAAGTCGCCGAAGCACTTGATATTCCTCCCTCTTCCGTTCAGAACGTCGCGTCGTTTTACACCATGTTTTTCACAGAACCCGTGGGAACTCACGTCATGTGGCTCTGCAGAACTCTTTCCTGCGCGCTTCGCGGAGCCGAGAATCTGGAGCATCACCTCTGCAAGCGCCTCGGGGTAAAAACCGGGGGGACGACAGCCGACGGAAAAATAACCCTTCTCGAAGCGGAATGTCTCGCCTCCTGTGGAACGGCTCCCGCCATGCTTGTAGACGACACTCTTTACGAGAACCTTAACGAATCTGAAGTCAACAGAATAGTTGATGAGATTAGGAAAAGCGGATGAACGAAAAACTGAGGAAAGACGCAAGGGAACTTTTTGATCAGGCGATCAAGGAAGCTGACCCGAGAAAATGCGTTCTTGAGCACCTTGACCTGAAGGGCGAGAGGCTCAGAGTTGGGGGGGAGAGCTTCAATCTCTCCGATTTTGAGTCGGTGTACGTCGTGGCCTTCGGAAAGGCTGTGTCCGCAATGGCCGCAGCGCTTGAGGAACTTCTTGGTGAGCGGATAACCGAGGGAATTGTAGTATCGAACGTCCGCTCCGGGCGGGCTTTTCGGAAAATGGATTTTCATCTCTCCTCTCACCCGGTACCGGATGAAAAAAGCGTTGAGGCGGCGAAGAAGGTCGTTTCCCTTCTCGAAAAATCTGGGGAGAAAGACCTTGTGATCTTCCTGATATCGGGAGGCGGAAGTTCGATACTCGCGATGCCGAGCGAAGGACTCACCATAGAAGATAAAAGAGCGGTAACCCAGAGGCTCATGCTCTGCGGGGTCGATACCTACGGCCTTAACACCGTAAGAAAAAAGATGTCGCAGATAAAAGGAGGCGGACTGCTCAAAAAAGCCCTTCCCTCGCAGGTTATCACTCTGATCCTCTCAGACGTCGTGGGCGACCGGCTCGAATTCATAGCTTCGGGACCTACGGTCCCCGACACTACCACCTACCAAGACGCGTGGCGCGTCATAGAGGCGCTTGAACTTGAACACAAGATTCCCCCCAGAGTGGTGGTACATCTTGAAAAAGGAAGAAAAAAAAGCGTTTCTCCTACAATGGACCGCGAGCAGTACGAACGAAGCGGGGCCACCACGATCGTCGTCGGAAACAACCACAAGGCCATAGTCTCGATGGAGAAGATGGCGAAAGAAATGGGGTACAACACGCTTTTTCTTTCCTCCCAGATATCTGGAGAGGCAAGGGAAGTGGCCAAGGTTCTCGCGGGAATCTCCTTTGACATAAAAAGGTTCGGTAGGCCCGTAAAAAAACCCGCCTGCATACTTTTCGGGGGAGAAACAACCGTGAATGTAATGGGTAGGGGACGGGGTGGGCGAAACACAGAGACCGCCCTTTCCTTCTGCTTTGAGATAACAGGAAGTAAGGGGATCGTGGGTCTCTTCGCCGGAACCGACGGGATAGACGGTCCCACCGACGCCGCCGGAGCGACCTGCGACGGGCAGTCGCGCCTGGTAGCAAGATCAATGGGTATAAGCGCAAGGGACCATCTTGCCGATAATGATTCATACTCTTTCTTTGAAACTCTGGGCGATCTTATAAAAACGGGAAGTACCGGAACAAACGTCATGGACGTGGGAGTGGTTCTGATAGCAGAATGAAAAACCATCAGACAGGTGGAACACAGAGGTAACCTCGAACGATGGATAATATGACGAAATCCCCACTTCCAAGCAACGAGGAAGCGGAACGCGCGATACTGGGTTCCATTCTCATTGAAAACAGCTCGATAAACCCGGTTCTTGAAATCCTGATAGCAGAGGATTTCTATAATGAGAACCACTCCAAGATAATGAACTGCATGATAGATCTTGACAGGGATGGCACCGCCATTGACGTCCTTACCCTGTATGAATGGATGAGCTCGAAGGGGATCGTAGAGGAAATCGGGGGAGCCGCCTACCTCACCTATCTCGTCTCGACCGTCCCCTCAGCAGAAAACGTCACTTATTACGCCAAGATAGTTAAGGACAAGTCTGTTTTGAGAAAACTGGTGCTCACCGCGACCGACATAGCGCACCGGGGCTACGGACCCGACATCGAGGTTGACGAGTTCATCGACAGGGCGGAGCAGTCGATCCTCGATATCGCGCAGAACAAGATAAAGCCAAGCTTCTGGCACTCAAGAGACCTCGCGCCGATAGCGATAGAAAACATCGAGCGGCTCCATGAGAAAAAGGAGCTTATAACGGGCATACGAACCGGCTTTGAAAGACTTGACCACCTGACCTCGGGCCTTCAGAAATCTGATCTCATTATAATCGCCGCGCGCCCGGGCGCCGGAAAAACATCGCTTTCTCTCAACATAATAAGCAACGCCGCTGTAAACGAAGATCTTTCCGTCGCAATGTTCTCCCTAGAGATGACCAAGGAGCAACTGATGCTCAGGCTACTCTCCATAAGCTCAAAAGTCAGTTTTTCGGCGATGAGAAGCGGGTACATAAAAGACGACGATCTTCAGAGACTGTTTGATTCCGCCGAAAGGTACGCAAACGCGGACATCTTCATAGACGACACCCCCGCGCTCACGGTTCTTGAGATAAGGGCGAAAGCAAGGCGGCTTAAAAAAGACAACCGCCTTGACCTGGTTGTGGTCGACTACCTTCAGCTTATGAGAGGCAGTTCAAGAAACGAAACCCGGGAAAGAGAGATAGCGGAGATATCGGGTGCCCTTAAGGCACTCGCAAAGGAACTCGACGTGCCGGTAATAGGGATCTCACAGCTAAGCCGTCAGACAGAAACCAGAACCGACCGCCGCCCTCAACTCTCGGATCTCAGAGAAAGCGGCGCGATAGAGCAGGACGCAGACGTCGTGCTTTTCATTCACCGCCAGGACATATACAGAAAAAATCCCGAGGAAAAAGACGGCATGGCGGAACTTGTAATCGGAAAACAGAGAAACGGGCCCACGGGCACGGTGAAGCTGGTGTTCCTTGAGCAAAACGGGGTTCCAAGCTTTGAGAACCCTTCTGACGAATTCGAAGAGGGGTTTGTCTAAACTATAAAGGGCTTTACGACCGCCTTGGACTTTGACTCTTCGAGGTAAAGTGCGGGGGAACGCTGCCAGGCGACAAATTTCTCGTAGATTTTCCTGAATCCTCGCCTGACTGAAGTCCAGTGAAAATCCCAGTCGTAGTTTTTCGGCCTGTCTGAAAAAAACATTTCGGAAAAGATAGCGCTCTGCTCGGCAAGCCCCTTTTCCGCTATCCAGCCCGTTCTCACGTTTGCGTAACCGCTTGCAAATCCCATCGCCAGGGTTCCTTTGAGTCCGAGTCTTATTGCGGCGGCGTTTACAAGCTCAACGTAGACGTAAAGGGCTTCTGTTGTGCGGTAGTTTTTCTCCGGGAACTTTTTCCTGAACTCGCGCAGGTTCTTTACAAGATACATCGGGTAGTAAGTCGGGGAATAAAGCGAAACGGATTTCGTCGGACTTCCAAGCGGCTCGCGCGTTATCGTTTCTTCGGAAATGGTCTCTAACATGAAGTCATCTCCGCGGAACTCGCCCGTATCCCCGCAAAGAGCTAGGGAAACCCTTATCTTTTCCCACTCTTCCCGGGCTATCTCGCGCGCGCGGGCTATTTCGTCCGCGGTTTCGCTGGCCAAAACAAGTTCTTCAAGTGAAGGCATCTGAGATGAAAATTCTCCTCCGCTTCAATATACATATACGGGGGGATTTATCAAAAAAGCACACTAGGGCAAAAATCTTTCTCTCTCTTCGGGAGACGGGAACCGGAACTGCCGTTCCGGCTGCTGGAAGCCGCGATCTTCCATGCCCCGCTACCCGACAGCCAAAGAGATCCGTGCTACTCCGCTTTCGCCAAGGTGTAATAAGACCATAGGCATGTATGATTTTAGCGTTTCGATTTTGGACAATGGCATGATTGCATCAACCGTGTTACAAGAAATAGCAAACGTATAATGCTTTAATTTAATCATTGGTTCGTTCGTGGCAGTCCACTACGAGCGATGAGATCAGTTTCGCTTAGAGGTACGCCATGCGGAAATTCGCAATCCGTCTTCTCGCCTTGTTTCGACAGACATCTCTTTTCATCTGGAAGTTGCGTGGCAAAACGGAAGCCGACGTAGCCGCTCAACGGGTAGTTAGTGGAAAGTCCTGGGATGAGTTCTGCGACACTTTAAAAGCTGCGGGGGCATCTTTAAATTTTCCAAAGGCACCTCAAGACGCATTCAATCAGGCAGAAGGGTATCGGTACTTAAGCCGCATCGCCCGGGCCGGATTGATCGCATTTATCGAGCATGCCGACCCAAAAGCACCTGTACTTCATCGCGTCGTCAACGAAACAACCAAGATAGGTGCGGACAATCCTGATAACTTCTACCAGACAGCAGCCCTGAACGGCGAGTATGAATACAAAATCACAGGGTGGCGCAACAATATTGCATACTTAAGCTTTGGCACTCAATCTGGTAACTATGGGCAAGGACGAGGGCTGCCTCCCACCGGGTATATAGAGTCTGACCAAATAGAAACCGACGAAGATGGGTACTTTGAGCTGGTACTTAGTTGCAAACCTCAAAGTAAGAACTGGCTTCCTATGACACCAGAAACTGGCACATTAGTGGTACGTCAGACTTTCCTTGATCGCAAAACAGAAACTCCAGCAGGCTTGCGAATAGAACGGATCAATTGTTCCGAAGATGAACGCCACCCTTCTCCATTGACGCCGAAACAGCTCGACGAAGGATTGAAAGCGGTGGGAACGCTCGTGGCAGGCGCACCATTACTGTTTGCCAAGTGGGCTCGTGATTTTCAAAAGCACACCAACGAACTGCCAATGTTTGATCCGGAAGTATCGCTGGCTGCCGGGGGGGATCCCAATATCGCTTACTACCACAGTCATTGGACAGTAGCGGCAGGCGAAGCACTTTTGATAGAAGTAATGCCGCCAGAATGCGAATATTGGAACTTCCAATTAAACAACTATTGGATGGAATCGCTGGACTACCGCTATCACACGATACACACTAACAAACATCTTGCCCACTATGAAAATGACGGTTCTGTGCGCCTAGTAGTAGCTCACGAAAATCCCGGTCATCCCAATTGGCTTGAAACAGCTGGCCATTCTTCCGGCACGATGTGCTTTAGATGGGTGCGCGCGAAGGAACATCCTCAACCGCAGACCAGATTGATCAAGTTAACTGACCTTAAGCAGTTGTTTAATTGAATAAATCGCGATGGCCAAAAAGAATCTAATGACTTCTACAGACTATGAAAATCCCTACCGTCCTCTTCCAGTTAAGATTTTCAATTCCATCGGGAAACTAAGTGAAAACCTCGGGTTGTCGAGTTCTTTGAATATTGAAACGCTCACTGCTAGCGCGATTCGAAAAACGAGGCTTGAGGATTTTGGTGACGACGGTCACTTTGACGCGTTGGAAGTTCTCATAAATTCGATTAATAACGAAGCCGAGCTAACCCCAACTGGCAGGCTGATACAAAAATCTCGACTTACAAGCGCATTAGTTCATCGCTTGCGAATTGAAGAACTACTAAAACAACGCCCTGAAATATATGACATCAATTTGGGGAAGATTATCCTGATCACGGGATTGCAGCGTACTGGAACGACAATATTGCATAGGCTACTGAATTCTCATCCGAATATTCGAGGTGTGTCAGGGGTGGAAGCACTCAACCCGTTACCACCAGGCAACAAAGCCAAAGGAATGACCACTCGAAATGTGCATGCAGTCCTCGCACAACGACTGATTGCGTATTTGTCACCGCAGTTCATGGCAGTTCACCCTCTTGACCATAATGAGCCGGAAGAAGATGTAATGCTTCTTGATCTGAACTTTATGAGCCAAGCACCAGAAGCCACAATGCATGTGCCGAGTTACTCCCGGTGGTTGGAGGAACAGGACCATACACAGACCTACGAATATTTCCATAAGGTGCTGAAGATTCTGTGCTGGCACCGCCCCAGCAATAATTGGGTACTCAAAACGCCGCATCATATGGAATATCTGGATGTATTTCTTAAAGTTTTCCCCGCTGCGATAGTCGTGCAAACCCACCGCGACCCTCGAAAAACCATGCCTTCTTTCTGCAGTATGGTTGCTCACAACCGCGGCATATTCAGCAATCATGTGGACCCAAAGGAAATCGCCAGACACTGGTCCAGAAAGGCTCGCAGGATGATCGAGTTAACAATCCAATCTCGAGCTAAAGCAGATACCGATCGATTTGTCGACGTTTCGTACTACGACTTGATGAAGGATCCGATTGCTCAGCTTCACCGGATTTATCTAAAGGCGGAGGTTGATTTTGATGCCGAAGCGGTGCAGCAAGCCAAGACTTTCATGAAAATAAATCCGCAAAATCGCTTTGGTAGGCACGTCTACCATTTAAGTGATTTCGGATTGAGCGAGGAAATTATTGAAGATTGTTTCTCCTTTTATCGGGAGAAATATGAAATTCCTTTCGAATAGTCTATGCAAATTTAAGCAACTACAAAGAACCGAAAAACAATGCAGAGAAACTCACCATGAAGCGAAAAACAAACCAAATGGGTGATGGTTCCTTCATAAACGCTATAACCATCGCAATTCGAGATTTGGCGCAACCCAAGGTATCGGAAGTAAATCCTGTTCCAAAGCACGTACGTATCGATGGCAAAACTTGTCTAATAACCGGAGCGAACAGCGGGCTGG
This sequence comes from Thermodesulfobacteriota bacterium, assembly GCA_965229995.1. Classification (GTDB taxonomy): domain Bacteria; phylum Desulfobacterota_D; class UBA1144; order Nemesobacterales; family Nemesobacteraceae; genus Nemesobacter. The sequence continues at coordinate 1,559,186 of OZ245933.1, forward strand.
GTAAAGCCGCTGCCACCGAACTTGCAAGGCGTGGCGCAAACATGATTTTAGCTTGTCGACCTGGTCATACGAAAACATGCGACGAAATAAAGACACTGTCTGGTTCTCAGAATGTAGAAATGATGGAAGTAGACCTCTCAGATCTTCGGTCGGTACACTGTCTTTGCGATGGTCTGAGTAACCGCAACATCAAAATTGATATTGCGGTTTTGAACGCGGGCTTAGCGCCCAAAAAGGCAACTAAGACACCGCAAGGATACGAAACAATGTTCGCAGTTCATTTCTTGTCGAATCGCATCATGATTGACCGGTGGTTGAAAGACGGCGTGATTTGTCCATCCAGCCAAGCTGGAAAGACACCGCGAATTATCTTCGTTTCATCTGAGGCTCATAGGTCCTCTCATACTATCGATCTCGACCACCTCGGGAAATTTACCGACTATGGACTCAGGGATGGCTTCAAATATTACGGTATCAGTAAACTTATTTTGTGTATGTTTGCAACTGAACTCTCACGCCGTTTGAACACAGGCAGCAAAACTGAAGTTGCAGTTCACTCAATGTGTCCTGGAGGCGTTGCTACGAACCTTTCACGAGAAACACCGTCGATTTTGAAACCTATAGTTAACCCATTGCTAAGATATTTTTTTCAATCTCCGGAAGAAGCTATTGGGCCGGTAATTTACTTATGCTGTGCAGAAGAAGCTGGTACCGACACAGGCATCTACTTACATTTAATGCAGCGAAAGTCCGTGTCTCCTACGGCATTGGATGAGGAAAACGGAACTAAGCTGTGGGAAGCAAGTGAGCCCTTAGTCGCTAATTCCCGAGAGTAAGCCCTATAACTGGCATAGTAGCTGGCCGCGCAGGTACCAGATGCGCATTTGTGTTATATAAAGATTTAGTTGTACGCGAGACCACACCTTATACATAATACATAACGTTGTTCCAGCATGCCTAACACGTTCTCAAAATCCGTAACTCATATCTTGCGTTTGTTTACAAGTAAGCCGATGGCGGAAGAAGTTGATATGTCGAGTCGGAACGTCATTGTGACAGGTGCTTCTCCTCGTTCAATTGGTTACGAAACGGCTAGGATCCTTGCAAGTTGGGGGGCTACAGTTGTTGTCACCGGTGCTCGCGATACTGAATTGATGGAAAGTTCTTTAAAGAGAGACTTGCGAATCATTAACGCTGACGAAAAGAAGATTACAGCCCATACGTTAGATCTGTGTGATGTTGATAGTGTTAATAATTTCACAACGTGGTACCGAAAAAATTACAACGACCAACTACATGTACTTGTCAATAACGCAGGGATTCATAAGAATATTTTTAGTCCAAGAAAAACGCCGCCCATGACAAAAGATAGTTTCGAAATTCATTGGCGAACCAATTTCCTTGGAACTTTTCACCTGACGAGTTTATTGCTTCCAATTCTTAAGCAGAGTGGTTTAGAAAGCGGAGATGCACGAGTCGTCAACGTGACTTCCCACTTGCACGACAGAGTGAAAAACAAGAGCATGTTTAACGATGACGGAGACTACCACTCCTGGGACGCTTATGCGCTGTCAAAATTAGCACTAATTCACTTTACTTTCGAGATCCAGAGACGGTTTGCCAAAAAGTACAACCTCCAATCGGTAGCAGTACACCCTGGGTCTGTTAAGACTAATCTTACGCAGATTGAAGAGTTCGAAGGAAAGATCGGGTATCTTCTAAACCAAATCTGTTCCACACTCGCATCTCTTGTCTTGATACGCCCAATATTGGGCGCACAAACTTCCGTGATGTGCGCTAGTAAATACCCACTTCAAGGTGGAAGTTATTACGCGCGCTGCGAAATAGCGGAATCATCCGGCGATACAAAAAACCAAGATGTGTCGAAACTTCTATGGGACAACTCAGATGCATGGGTTAAAACTCTAGTTAAGGCCAGCAGAGATGGGCATAAGCAGTTTTAGTGTACGTACCGACCGCATTCAGATCAACGCACCCATTGACTTCGTTTGGGAGGTCCTGACTGACGTTGAAAAATATGGTGAGTGGAATCCATTCACACCTCAAGCCAGAACCGATTTTAAAATTGGATCGCCCAATCATCTATTGGTAAGAATGGGACCGATGAAAGTCAGAATAACCGAACGTATATGTGCATTTGAAAAACCACACCTTATTTCTTGGAGCAAGAAGTTCGGAACTTCCTGGCTCTTATTTGCGGTGCGAGGGCAGCATCTAGAACCTATGAGTGATACCAGCTGCAGCTACCATAATGTCGACCTATTGAGCGGTGTACTTTCACCAATCGTCTCACTACTCTTCGGCAGCTATATGCGCCGCGGTTTTAGCGATGTAGGTGTGGCATTAAAACTTCGTGCAGAAACTCTGTATCGGGAGACGAAAAACCAAAGCTAACCTAATCCCCCGAAGTACCGTGTTCCGTCTCGGTGTGTAGGATCTTTGGCGGATACCGAAGTAGTCGACGAATCGAAATCGGCTCGTACCGACCATAATGAGCAATTCTGAAAAGAGTGTCCGTCTCTGCCGCCTATTTGAATTCCACGGCATCTTCACAACGTAGTGCCTATTCGTCGGAATCGGTGTTCATTTTTATCGGAATAAGCAGCACTCTAGGGCAAAAACCTTTCCCTCTCCTCGGGAGACGGTAACCGACAAGTCTCTCTCTTTCCGAAAATACGGTAGCGGTTCCTTGACATGATACCGTAAAAATAATCCTTTACCGACCGGGGAATATATATAAAAAGCGCGGGAAGTGACCACAGCCCCCCAAGCCTTCTGAGAACGAGCAAAACGGCGTCGGCGCCCTCGTAAATCCCCTTTTCGTCAGCGTAGGCAATCTTCCACTCGCGCGGGGGCTGGCTTTGGTATAGGGAAAACTCAGCGGCAGTTTTTCCCTGCACGGGGGAAAACAATATTTCCGCGCGGACATCTGCCCAAATGACGAAATCGACGAACCTGTTGCAACCCACACACACGCCGTCAAAAAAAATGACCGGTTTTTCTGAACCTGGAATCTCTCTCTCCCGTTTACGTAAGCTCCCGTATCAGGGTTTCGTGCTGGGGAAACCTGAGCAGCAGACTCTCCTGCGCGGCAAGTTCGAAATCCTCAAGCTCAAACCCAGGAGCCATTGTAGTTCCCATAAAAGCGTATCCGTAGTCCCCCTCCACCACCATGGCTCCCTGCCATGTTCCCTTGGGGACGACTAGCTGGGGTTTCTGACCTGAGGGAATGTTGTCGCCCATGAACAGTACCCTCGACTCCCCGGTCGGATATAGAAGAAGAATCTGGACAGGATCGCCGAAGTAAAAATGGAAAATCTCATCCGAACTCACCCTATGCATTTTGCAATTCGCCTCGAAAGTTACCAGGTAGTAGATAGCGGTTGACAAATTGCGGTCGTCTCCAGCCATCTCGTCGCTTCTGTAGGTCTCTTTGTAGTATCCTCCCTCGCCTGGAAGCTTCTTTAGCCCGAGTCTCTGTATAAGGTGGTCAGCTTTCATGATTTTCCTCCAGCAATTGTTAAAATCAAAGTAGCAATATAATATAATACAGTTGTATGATTTAACCATATAAAAGTAACGGGAGAAATACAAAATGTCAGAAGAAGACACAAAACCGGAAGAGGCAACAGCGGATAACTTCACGAACTCCATAAACATGGCTTTTAACCTCGGGGTAGCGGCCCATCAGTCGTCCGGCCAGTCAAAAAGCGTGGTTGAGATCGCAACCGAACTCGGCAATCAGATATACCAGAATTTCGCGCAGGCATACGGTGGCGAGGTAAACGAGTCGTTTCTCAAGGCAAATACCGAATACTTTCTCCAGATAGCGCTTATGGGATACATAATCCCGGGGGTGTGCGCTTTTGACAACGACTTCAAGGAGAGGCTTTTCGATCTTGTCTACGCAAGAGCCAAGCAGAACCAGCAAAACCAAGGCGGAGGGGATCCTCAGGGCGGAAGCAGGATAATAACCTGAGCCGTTCGCGGCCAAAAACTCATGAAAAAAGTCCTAGGCGGTAGGGAAAAAGTAAAAGTCGCGGTTGCCCAGACGGCTCCCGTGTTCATGGACAAGGAGCGGACACTTGAAAAGGCCTGCCGCGTGATAAAGGAGGCGGGGGATAACGGGGCGGAACTCGTTGCTTTCCCCGAGGCCTTCATACCCGGCTATCCGGCCTACTACACAGTCGGTTACGAAACCTCGCCGCACGACTGGACTGACTTCATGATCGCCCTTCAGGATAACTCCATAGTGATTCCCGGTGACGACACCGAGATGCTCGCAGAAGCCGCCCGCGCAGCCGACACTCACGTGGTGATAGGCTGCAACGAGCTTGACGACCGCAAGGGAAGCCGCACGGTGTATAACTCCCTTCTTTTCATATCGCGCGAAGGAAAGGTGCTCGGCAGACACAGAAAGCTCATGCCCACCTACACAGAGAGGATCTACTGGGGCCAGGGGGACGGAAGCGACGTAGCCACCTACGACACTGACATAGGAAGAATAGGGGGACTTGTTTGCTGGGAGAATCACATGGTGCTCGTAAGAGCCGCGATGGTTTACAGCGGGCAGGATTTTCACGTGGCAGTCTGGCCGGGAAACTGGAAGAGAGGGGATGAAAAACTGCTTGCAGCAGAAACCGAGGACCCCGCAGCGGGTTCCACCCTTCAATCGCTCATAAGAGTTCACGCGTTTGAATCAGGGGCGTTTGTACTAAGCGCCTGCGGTTACCTTGACGATGATGATTTCCCCGAAAGATGGCATTACGTGCGCGACGGGGACCACATAAACTACGACTGGGCGCGTGGGGGAAGCTCTATCGTCAATCCCGCCGGCAGATATCTGTTCCCTCCTCATTTCGAAAAAGACGCCATACTCTACGCAGACTGCTACGCGAACCAGATAAAAGCGACAAAAGCGATTTTCGATTCCCTGGGACACTATTCAAGGTGGGACGTGGCGAAACTTCTCATTGACAGGGAAAAACAGGAACCCGTAACGGAAAAAACCGTGGAACCACGGATATCCTCTAGGGTGATAAAAAGAATTTCCGAGGACTACGGGGTTTCCGAGGAAAAACTGGAAGCGATCGCTGAAGAGCTCAGAAAGCTCATTAACTGAACGGCGAATCCTTAAGAAAAAAGCGCTATAGACCGAACTTCATTTAACAAAACTGCGTATTGCTCAATCTTCTTCGGGTTCTATCCGCAGGCTCTCTGGATAGTCTCCATTCCAAAGTCTGTAGAATGCTCTTAATCCATCTCGGTCGAGAGGTCCAAATACTTCCATCACCTGTATTCTTTCTTGAAGGGGAAATATTTTTTCACGTTCCAGTCATAATGTTGCGCGAAAGTTCGAAAACCTGCTTTTCCGCGTGATAGGAACTTCTCACAAGAGGCCCGGCTTCCACATGCGGGATGCCGACTACCTTTTCCCCGTAGCTTTTAAGAGATTCAAACTCAACGGGATGATAGAACCTTGATACGGGTATATGGTCAACCGTGGGCTGAAGATACTGTCCTATGGTGACTATGTCGCACCCTGCACGCTTAAGATCGCCAAGCGTTTCAACGATCTCCTCATAGCTCTCCCCAAGACCGACCATGATGCCTGATTTTGTAAGCATTGCGGGATTTCCCCTGCTCGCGGACATCGAAAGAAGTTCTAGAGATCTTCGGTAAACCGCCTGAGGCCTTACGGATCTTGTTCTTCCCGACTGGGTTTTCTGGGGCAGGGAGTAAAGTCTCGGGACGGTTTCAATATTGTGATTCAGAACATCGGGAGCCGATTCTATCACTTTTTCAATCGCCTCGTCCTCCCCCTTAAAATCCGGGATAAGAACCTCAATCTTTATGCACGGAACCTTATTCCTCACTTCATTAACTGTCTGCGCGAATATACATGCGCTTTCATAATTCCTGTCATCCCTGTTTACCGAAGTTATGACCACATGGGTCACCCGCGCATTGTTTTTCTGAAGCTCTTCAACTGCCTTCGCCACCTTGGCAGGCTCTTCCCAGTCAAGCTCACCGCCTTTTCCAGTTTTAACATGGCAAAAACCGCAGCTTCTCGTGCAGACATCCCCCAGAATCATGAAGGTAAGCGTACCGGCCCCCCAACACTCGCCTATGTTAGGGCACTTCGCCTCCTCGCACACAGTGTGAAGACCAAGTTCGCGCACAAGGCCCCTGAGCTTGGTGTAATTCGGACCGCTCGGGATTTTTGCCTTTATCCATTCGGGTTTTTTGCGAATGCCCATCCGGCCAGGCGCCTGGGTTTCAGTAATGACAGATCTCATTTCGGCGCCCTGAACACCTCACGGGGAGAAGACTGCTCTTGATAGCCGGCAGACTTGTTCTGGAGAAGCTCCACCTCAAGCTTCCCGACTTTTTCTTCTAGGTTCTTTACGGTTTTCCTGCTCCGTTTCAATTCAGATTTTCTGGAATGGCCTCTGGAAAAACTCAGCAGGAAAAAAACAAACGCGCCCAGAAAAAACGAACCCCCTAGTATCCCGGCATTGTAAACTGCCCAGGCGTACTTATAGGAGAAAAAACCAAGCTCGATCCTGAATACATGCGTGGCTATTTCGAGGTTCTGGATGAAGAAAACGGCTCCGAAACAGCATATGACCAAGAGAAAGAATCTTTTTACGTGTTTCATCGGTTGTTTGAAAAACGGTTTCGCTACACCAGTGCAACCCGCCTAGCGACAATAACACTGTAGAATATCGGTTTTTCGAGAAAATACCAGTTACATTGCGCAGTGTTGACCAGAGTAGTTTCATTTTTAAGCCGTCCCGGAGTGAACGGCGTCAATGTCCTGACCGTCGTATCCTGAACCGGGAAACCTTGCGGGAGCAGGCCGACGGACGCGTGGCAGAGGCAGTGCAACAAAAATGGAACCACGGAGGATACGAGAATCAGGCTTGAGTCGTTATACCCGATAATACAAGGATGACGCTGTACTAGTAAATCACGTCGGCTATGTAGTAGAGACCGAACCCGGTTCTCACAGGAGAGGCAAAAATCATACGCTCGGCCAGAGTTTCCGGGAAAACGAAATCAAGCAGTGTCTTTTTCTTTATGGGATATTCCCTGATCCACGAATCCTCATTGAGACCCCCCAGTTTCCTCGCCTCGGCAACCGCGGCCTCTAGGGTTCCGATCCGGTCGACCAAGCCGAGTTCCTTCGCGCGACTTCCAGTGAATATCTTCCCGTCAGAAAGCGAAGCGACTTTCGCCGGAGACAGATTCCTTTTTTCGGAAACCATATCTTTGAACTGGGAGTGGACGCTGTCTATAAGCGTCTGCAGATAGGCCTTTTCCGCCTCAGGCATCTTGCGAAGCGGCGAGCCGAGATCCTTGAACTCTCCGCTCTTTATCACCTCGACTTCCACCTTAGCCCACTTTAGTAGTTGCTCGTAACTCGCAAACTGCGCTATCACACCGATGCTACCGGTTATGGTACCGGGATTCGCGTAAATAGTAGCAGCCGCACAGGCAATATAGTAACCTCCTGAGGCGGCAACAGTTCCCATGCTGGCTATAACCGGGACCGTCTCGCCTAGGCTTTTTAGCTCCTCGTATACCTCCTGGGAAGTGGCTACGGCTCCTCCCGGGGAATTTATCCTCACGACCACGGCCTTCACGGAATCGCTTTCGCGTATTTCCCTTATGCTTTTAATATATGGGTCAGAGTCGATTATTATGCCGTTGACGTTTATTACCGCCACGCCGTCCCCACGGGGGTGCTGATCCTGATCGGAGATAAGCACTCCTATCAGGATTCCCGCGAGACCGATGAGAAAGATGACCAGAAGGGAGAGGAAAGTCTTTAGAAAGAAATTCAGGTCGGGGACTCTCACTTCATCACCCGTCAGTCAAGGGCCTTGAGTTTTTCATTCAGGATATCCCCGAGCTTGGAGGAACTTTCCCGCTGGGACGACGCGAAGTTTCTCATTGTGTCTTTCTCCTGCTTTTTCTCAAGCCTTCTGCGGCTGAGGTTCACCTGGTGCTTGGGCTTGTTAAAACCCGTGACGAGACCGCTTATCTCATCGCCGACCTTAAGAGATTCCCGGCTCATCTCATCGTCCTGAAATTCGCGCATTGCGAAAAATCCTCTCACGTTGTCGGCAAGAGTCACTGTAACGCCGCTGTCGAAAATTTCCTCTATCTTGGAAATCACCACAGTCTCATTCACCTTGTAGTCCCTAAGCACCTTGTTCCAGGGGTCCGGGGTAAGCTGCTTTATTCCAAGCCCGATTTTTCTTTGCCTGGGGATAACGTTCAGTATCACAAGCTCTATTTCCTTTCCCACATCGGCGTTTGAGAAAACCTCAAGGGGGCTAACCTCCCCCTGCCACTTGAGATTTTCGGGACGCACAAGCCCAACCATGTCCGGGGCAACCTCTACGAAAACCCCAAGTTCCGTGACGTTTCTTATGGTTCCGGTCACCCTGGTGTTCGGAGGGTTGTTCCGCTTGAACTCATCCCACGGATTCTCCTGTATCTGCTTGAGGCTAAGCGAAATTCTTCTTTCCCTGGGTTTTACTCCAAGAACCGCGACCTCTATTTCACTTCCTATAGAAACGACTTCGCTTGGGTGGCGGAAATTTTTAACCCACGAGAGCTCGCTTACATGCACAAGTCCCTCTATTCCCGGCTCAAGCTCGACAAACACGCCGAATTCAGCCGCGAAAACCACTTTCCCCGTGACTCTGCCGCCGACATCGTATCTTTGCTGTATGGTTTCCCACGGATCTTCAGTGGTCTGCTTCACTCCGAGGGTTATTTTCCCGTTTTCAATTTCAAGCTTAAGAATCTTGACCTGTACGTCCCGGCCTTCTTTGAGAACGTCTCCCGGGTGCCTCACCCTTCCCCAGGAAAGCTCCCCTATCGGAACGAAACCCTCTATGCCCCCTATGTCCACGAAAGCGCCGGCGTCAATTATCTTCACGACGTTTCCAGAAACGGTCTGGCCTTCCGAGATGTTCGCAATAGTCTCCTTTTTCTTCTCCTCTCTTTGCTCTTCGAGAATCACCCTTCTCGATACGACTATGCCGTTATCGTTGTTCTGGATAATGCGGGTTTCAATCGTCTGGCCGACCATCTCGTCAAAATCCGCAATCGGCCGCAGAGCGACCTGTGAACCGGGAAGAAAAACCTTAAAAGGGCTGCCCCGCCCTATATCGCAGTTAAAACCGCCCTTTACCCTGTTGAGAATCTTTGTGGAGACAGGTTCTTTGTTTTTGAACTTCTCCTCGATTGCCCTTTTTTCCCTGAGCTGGTCCGCTTTCTGTTTAGAGGCTCTGACTGTGTTCGGGTTCGGTCTTTCGACCAGCACTTCTATCTCCGAGCCTACCGAGACTTCATATTCGCCGTCTTTGTTTACAAACTGGTTTATGGGAACTATGCACTCGAACTTAAACCCAAGATCTATGAAAACAGCATCAGAATCAACCCTTATGACCCTTCCTTTCGCTATTTCCCCGTTCTCGGGCTCGCTCAAGCGCGATTCCATGCTTTCATCAAGTAATTCCTCAAAACTTTTTTCATTTGAATCCGTAATACCATTATCCTGAATCATTTTGTTTAGCCGCCTTCGCCGTCATTTGTTAATAGAGGCAAGGTTACATGAAAACTGCCGAAAATAAAAAGAGACTTCCGAAGAAAAATTGTTCTCAGCCGTCAACAAGAGATATGTCTTTTGCGCGGAGCACTATGCTGGAGATAACCTGCTCGGCGCTCATTTGGGTGGTGTCTATTATCGCGGCGTCAGGAGCCGGGTGAAGCGGGTTCTCCGCGCGAAGCGTGTCGCGGCGGTCCCTTCTTCGAAGTTCACTTTCAACATCCGGAATGGAGGTCTCGAAATCCCCTCGCCCGCTTTGAAGAAACCTTCTTTTCGCTCTCTCGGCGACCGTGGCGTCAAGGTAGAACTTGTACTTCGCCCGGGGAAAAACATACGTTCCCATGTCCCTTCCCTCGGCGACCAAGTTTCCTCTCTGCCCTATTTCTCTCTGGGTTCCGATGAGAAACTCCCTGACTTCGCGAAGTTCCGCAAGCCGGGACGAAAGAGAGGATATATCTTCCGTTCTTATAAGTTCTGAGACATCGCGCCCGTCAAGAAGAACGTGTCCCGTCGAGGAAAATCCCACAGCCGTTTTGGAAAGCAGCTTCGAGAGCGCAATGGGATCGCACAAATCAACCGCCGCTTCACTTGTCTTAAGGGCCACGGCCCTGTACATGGCTCCAGTGTCAAGACACGAAAAACCGAGACGCTCGGCAACCCGCTTGGCGACGGTGCTTTTCCCCACTCCAGAAGGTCCGTCTATGGTAACGATATTGTCTCCGTTTCGCCTCATTTCAGTTTCCCAAGCGCATCGAAAAGCGAGAAGAATTCTGGAAACGAGATGGAAACGCATCCGGCGTCCCCGATCACCGTCTCGCCGCGGGCCCGAGTGGCCGCGACGGCAAGAGACATGGCGACGCGGTGGTCACCGCGGCTCTCGCAGCGGGCACCAAAAAGTCGCGATACGCCGTTTACAACCATGCCGTCCTGTGTTTCCCTTATGTCCGCGCCGAGCTTTGAAAGCTCCCCCGCCATGGCGCTTATCCTGTCGGTTTCCTTTACCCGAAGTTCCCCTGCTCCGCTTATCACTGTTTCGCCCTCGGCAAAACACGCGGCAACGCAGATGACGGGAAGTTCGTCTATGGCCCGGGACACAGACTCTCCCTCTATCCGGACGCCGCTTAGGGCGCAGTGGCGGGCGATTACATCCCCTACCGGCTCCCCGCACCGCTCGCGGCGGTTCTCAACGGAGATGTCGGCCCCCATTTCCCGCAGAATATCGAGCGCTCCCGTTCTAAGCGGGTTAAGCCCCACGTTTCTTACAAGGATTTCCGATCCCGGGTTTATAAGGGCGGCGACAATAAAAAAAGCCGCCGAGGAAATATCTGAGGGAATTTCAAGCTCGGTTCCCGAAAACTCGATACCCGGGCTTACCGAAACTCGGGTTCCGCTTGCCTCCACGGGAACCCCGAAGTGGCGAAGCATTCTTTCCGTGTGGTCCCGGGTTCTTTCGGGTTCCGTTACACTGGTCCCCCCCGCGGCGTAGAGTCCCGCAAGCAGAAGCGCCGATTTTACCTGCGCGCTCGCCACCGGAGACTCATAGTGTATTCCCCGAAGTTCCGAGCCCGTTATGTGAAGGGGAAGGGTCTCCCCCTTTCCCGAGATACCGGCTCCCATCTCGCGAAGCGGGATGGTCACCCTGGACATGGGACGGCGGCGCAGGGAGGAATCCCCGGTGATGGTCGAGGGGAAGCTCTGGGCGCTTAGGACTCCCGCAAGCAGCCTGGCTGTTGTTCCCGAATTCTCGGCGTCTATTATCTCCCGGGGCGCCTCAAGACCGAAAAGCCCCTTTCCCGAGATCTTCACCACGCCCCCAGCACTTACTTCAACCGCGACCCCCATGTTTCTAAACGCGTTTGCGGTAGCAAGGGTGTCCCTGGAAGCCAGAAACCCGGTCGCCCTGGTTTTTCCGTGCGCAAGCGAACCCAGGATAACCGCCCTGTGGGAAATGGATTTATCTCCCGGAGGGGTTATCTCCCCGCTAAATGCGCGGGGTTTTTCCTTCAGTATGAAATCGGCCATCTTCTGAGTGAGAATTATATACTTAACCAAGCAAAACAATATATAATATTTCTGTAAGGCGTAGCCCGCCGGGGTGCCTTTTACCAAATGCCAGCGATGAAAACGGAAGAGAAAAACATATTCGGCGAGGATCTAAAAGAGTGCAGCACGGATCCGATGACCGGGTTTTTCAGGGACGGCTGCTGCAGGGCGGCGGTTGAGGACGTGGGACTTCATCTGGTATGCGCGGAGATGACCGAGGAGTTCCTCGCATTCTCAATATCCAGGGGAAACGACCTCGTAACCCCCCGCCCCGAGTTCGGTTTCACGGGGCTAAAACCCGGAGACAGGTGGTGTCTTTGCGCGCTTCGCTGGAAAGAGGCTCTTGACAGCGGAGTGGCTCCCCCGGTTTTTCTGCAGTCAACCCACGAATTGGTGCTCAGGATCATTGATCTCTCCGATCTTAAAAAACACGCGGTCGACGTATCCTGAACCTTGATTCCCCGGAATTTGCGTATACCATCTTCGTGCTGTGAAATACCTTATACTACAAGGCGACGGCATGCCCGATCACAAGCTCCCCGAGCTTGGGGGCAGGACTCCGCTTGAAGTCGCCGACACCCCTAATCTTGATGCGATCGCGAAGCGTGCTGAGATTTTTGGAGCCGCGAAGACCATTCCCGACCCGCTCCCTCCGGGAAGCGACGTGGGAAACCTTGCGGTGCTGGGCTACGACCCGAGGAAATACTACACGGGAAGATCCCCTCTTGAAGCTGCGAGCATAGGAGTCACGCTCGGGGAAACGGACGTCACGGTTCGCTGCAACCTGGTAACCCTCGCAGAAAAAAACGGGCAGACGTTCATGGAGGACTACAGCGCCGGGCATATAACGGACGATGACGCCGCCTGTATAATCGAGGATCTAAAAAAGGAGATTGACGGGAAGGAGTTTTCGTTAAGCCAGGGGGTAAGCTACAGGCATCTTCTGCTCTGGCGCGAAGGGAACAGCGATATCCGCACTACCCCGCCTCACGATATTTCAGGAAAGGAAATCGGTCCCTGGCTTCCCTCAGGAGAGGGGACGGAAAAACTCCTCAGCCTCATGGAAAAATCCAGAGAGATACTGAAAGACCACCCCGTGAACAGAAAAAGAAAAGCCGAGGGGAAAAATACCGCCGACTCCATATGGCTCTGGGGCGAGGGGACAAGACCCGATATGCCGTCTCTTTCCGAGCTTTACGGAATCACCGGATCCATAGTATCTGCGGTTGACCTGGTAAAGGGAATAGGCATATTCGCCGCTATGGAAGTAATCGAGGTTCCGGGAGCGACCGGATACCTCGACACCAACTACGCCGGAAAGGTAAGCGGCGCGCTTGACTCACTGCAACGGGTCGACCTGGCGATGATCCACATAGAAGCGACGGACGAAACGGGACACGTAGGAGACGCCCGCCTCAAGATACAGGCGATCGAGGACTTTGACCGAAAGGTAGTGGGACCAGCCCTCGCCGGGATGGAAGAGTTCGGCGAATACAGGGTGCTCGTACTTTCCGACCATCCCACCCCCATAGACCTTAGAACTCACACGAACGAGCCCGTTCCCTTCGCCATACTAGATTCCAAGAACCTCTCGGCAGGAGATGACTCGCTTGTTTACACCGAGGACTGCGCCGCGGCAAGCGGAACCTTCGTGGAAGAAGGCTGGAAGCTCATGGGAACGCTTGTCGCAAAGTAAGGCCGGAAGCGGTTCAGAGATAATACTTAAGCCCAACCGTGACGGTCCAGTTGTCTTGGTCTTCCACTTCTAAATCGGACGTAAACGGCATGACGCCGTCGGCGCGCACGGGTCTGTGGTTTCTGACTTCCGTCCAGAGTACGTCGTCGCGGTCAAAACCGCCGAAGCGCGTCCAGCGGACCTTGGCGCCGATTGAAAAATCATCGCCGAGCGCGTAATCAACCCCGCCTATCACCTGAAAGCCGAATCTGGTTTTTTCCAGTTCCGCGTCTATGCAGCTGGTCGTTCCTGCCGCGGCCATCTGCCACGGTTCCGTTCCCAGATCGTCTTTGCGCAGAAATTTCGCCGAGTAGCGCATTTGTGTCGAGCCCATACCTATGCCGCCTCCAATATAGGGCGTAAAAGGTGAGTCGCTGCGCAGATCGTAGTAGGCGTTCAGGAAAAAGTGATGTGCGCTCAGATCATATACGCGTTCTGAAGGAGGATCATTCTCATTCCATTCGCTGCTCTTCAGATCAAGCGAGTCGTCACTGCTCTGAACCGAAACGCATGAGTCTTCTGTCCGAACCCTGACGGCGGTTAAGATATTCCGCTTCAAAACGCAGTCCGTTGCCAAGCGCGTAACCCAGAGTCGCACCGCCCACAAAGCCCGCGCCCGGGGTAAATATGTTTTTAACGGTAGATGCTTTATCGCTCGTACACTCCGCGTCGGTCGGCGGAGTCGCGCCGGAGGGATAAAGAAGCGAATCGCACCGGGTCGGATGATTTACGAAGGAATTGGAAAAGTCAAAATCTCCCGACTTTGAAAAACCCGCTTCAAGCCCGATATAAAACCTGTCCGAAGCCGAAGCCGTCGCCGATGATCCAAACACGAAAAGCACCGCCATAAGCCAAAGGCACGCGTTGCCTGCAAAACGTCTCATGTATCTTCTCCTTATATCTCTCAATTTAAGAACCGTTCGCGGTTAAAAAAACGAAGAAAAAACTATCTCTTTTTCACCTCTTCCCAGATCTCCTCAAGCTGCTCCATGGAAAGCGCCTTTATCTCTTTTTTCTCGGCATGGGCTTTCTCCTCGAGGCGGGAGAATCTCTCCATAAACTTCGTGACAGCCCCGTGAGACGTGGTCTCGGCATCAATGTCAAGATGCCTTGCGAGGTTCACAACGGAAAAAACGAGATCTCCCCACTCCTCCCGGGATCTGTCTTTCTCGCCCGCTTCCATCTCACGCTCAAGTTCAAGCAGCTCCTCTTTTACCTTAAGGAGAACCGAAGAAGCGTCGCTCCAGTCAAACCCTGCGCGAGCCGCCTTTTCCCCGACCCTCTGAGCTCTCATCAAAGATGGCATGGCCCTCGGGATCTCCTCGAGAGCGACTTTCCCTTTTTTCTCCTTAAGCTTCTCGGCGTTCCAGCTCCTTACGGCTTCAGCGGCGTCTTTGGCCTTTCTCTCTCCGAATACGTGAGGATGTCTTCTTATGAGCTTGTCATGGAGTCTTTGCGTAACGTCGCTTACGTCGAACTTTCCCTCTTCGCTTGCTATCTGAGAGATGAAAACGACCTGGAAAAGAAAATCCCCAAGCTCCTCGATAAGATCGTCTGTGTCTCCAAGCTCTATTGCCTGTATTACTTCGTAAGCCTCCTCAAGAACGTACGCCCGAAGCGAGCCGAGTGTCTGCTCCCTGTCCCAGGGACAGCCGTCGGGAGCCCGAAGGCGCCTTGCGAGCGAAACTATATCTTCAAAAGTTTTTTTTCCTTCCATCATCCTGATTCTCTTTGCGCGCCTCAGACCCGAAATCTCTTGGAACATCTGGTCAGGTTCTCGTTTCCGTCCCGTGTGACCAGAACCACGTCCTCTATCCTTACTCCCCCGAGGCGCTCGTAGTAAAGACCGGGCTCGACCGTAACGACGTTTCCTTCCCTTAGAATCTCTTTCCCCGGACCAATGCGCGGCGGCTCATGGATGTCAAGCCCGAGACCGTGTCCCGTGGAATGAATGAAGCCTTCCGGTTTTCCCGAGAGAGAAACGGAGGTCTCGAATCCGCGCTTTGCGAAAAAATCCATTATCGCGCCGTGCACGTCCTTTGACCTTACGCCGTCTTTTATCATGGAAAACGCGATTTTCTGACCGCGAAGAACCGTATCGTACATTCTTGAAAGCTCCCTTGAAGGCTCCCCCTTAACGACTGTCCTGGTCATGTCGCCGAAATAGCCGTTCTCCTGGGATCTAGGAAAGATGTCGATCACCACCGGCCATCCGGCCGCAAGAGGACCCGAACCCGTCTCGTGGGGCATGGATCCCTGAACCCCTCCCGCCACTATGGTGTTAGAAGCCAGATATCCCCGCGAAGCAAGGTGGGAGTTTGCCGCGGAACGCACGATCTCAGAGGTAAGGGGACTGCCCTCATGGTAAAGCACGGAGCCTTTCGCCACGGAGTCCGAGATAAGGGAAACTGCAAGTCTCATGGCCTCGGCCGTGACTGAAAGCGCTTTTTTTATGAGCGAGACTTCCGCGGGGGATTTTCTAAGGCGCCCGGGAAAAGAAAATCGGTTTTCGCAGTCCTGACGAAAAAACCCGCCCCCCGAAGCGCATCGGCGTAGAAGACCGGGAAGCCCCTCTGGACAACCAGACTCTTTATTCCTCTTTCCCTGAGGAGGGCTGCGGCCACATCCGCGATACCGGGTCTTTTTCTCCCGCCGCCGCCAATCCCGGCAGCGCACTCCCTTAGGGAAGCGACCTGCTCCACCCTGGCCTCTTTCTTTCCCCGCTCAAGCTCAAGATCGCTTAGAACGAGTGTTCCTTCTCCGTCGTGCTCGAAAAAAATAACGGGATCCGGAACGAAAAAACCGGTTCTGTGGTAAAGATCCGAGTTGCGCTCGCTCGAATCGATTATAAGGTAGGCTGTTCTGCTCATGCGAAAAACTATACAGGAAACCGGGGCAGCCGGGCAAACCGCAGGGGGCGCCCGCAGTCGCATAAACGATCCGCTTCCCTGTTCTGCTTTGACAATTGCGATTGGCGGTTGTATTTTGTTAGGTGGAGTGGTAAAAAACTTACATTGCGAGGAGGCAGAGGAAATATGTTTTCCGTAACTCATAAAGCCGTAAATGAAATAAAGAAGCTTCTTGCCGAAGACGATATCGAGAACGCGTTTCTCCGGGTGAGAATAATACCCGGCGGCTGTTCCGGGTTTTCCTACGAGATGGGATTTGACGACGAGACCGAAGAAGGAGACAACATGATTGAATCCGACGGCATAAAAGTCGCCATCGACGAGATTAGCTATACCTACCTCGACGGATCGGTTCTGGATTTCAAGGATGGTCTTAACGGAACGGGCTTTGCGATCGAAAATCCGAACGCGACCGGTTCCTGCGGTTGCGGACAGTCTTTCACGGCGTAAAAAGCAAAAATCCGGAGTATTCAGATTCCCCCCACAAAACCGTTTTCAAATCCCGCAGCATATCTGCGCGGTTCAGTTGAGCGAGAACGGACTTTGGGGCGCGGGAATCGGATGTGCGGGCGGCAATCGCGGGAATCCCGCGGGAGATGAAAGGCGATTCCCGGAAAAACAAATTCCTTTTCGCGTAAACAAATTTAACTTATATACTTATACACCTAGCGGATTCGCGAAGCAGTCGCGCAGAGTGCACCATGGCATCAACGGCAAAAATACTTCAGGCCCACGAGGAGGCAAAGAGCTACGACAGGATCAAGTCAAAGCACCTGATCGGAACCCTCTTTACCGATTTTACTCCCTGGAACAAGCTCTACGGGTTCAAAAACTTTATCCATGGCCCTTCGGGCAAGAAGATCGAGTTCGTTAACGACCCCGCCGTAATAGTAGGCACCGCCGTGTTCAAGGGCACCAGAGAGGAAGTTGCCGTAATAGCCCAGCAGACCCCTTCGAGCGAAAAAGAAAGAACGAAACTTAACTACGGAATGGTAAAGGCCGACGGTTACGGACTCTCTTTGTGCATGATGGCATACGCCGAACAGCACCGCCTCAAGCTCTACACGTTCATCGACACCATCGGCGGAGATCCCTACGAGTACTCTGCCGAAAAACTTCAGTCCTGGCTGATCTCCTACTGCCAGTCAAAAATGATTTCCATAAAAACGAAAACGATAACCACCGTACTCGGGCTCGGGGGAAGCGGCGGCGCGATCGCGATACAGCTAGGACACAGAAGATTGATGCTCTCGCGTGCCGAATATTCCGTAATAACGGCCGAAGGATGCTCCGCGATTCTTTTCAGAAGCGCGGACAAGGTCGCAGAAGCACTTGAGGTGCTGCAGCCTACAGCGACTCACATGAAGAAGTACGGAATAATAGACGAAGTGGTAAAAGAAGCCCCTCTAGGAAGAAGCAATTATATCCCCTCGACCCTCAAGAACCTGCAGGTGTCGCTTACCGCCGCCTCAAAGGAACTTGACCGCTTCGACGTAAGGCACCTGCGCGAGGAACTGCGAAGGAAAATCGAAAAGTGCGGAAGGGTGAAAAAACAACAGAAAATCTACGGGGGAATTTCAAAGAAAATAAGAGCCTGGCTCCCTTACTACTTCAGCGGAAAAAAAGAGAATCCCGACATCTCAGAAATGCAGATAGCCATCTACGGATCGGAACCTCATTTCTGCAACGACGAAAAGGACGGCCAGGGAAAAATCATACGCCCGGGCTGCAAAAAACAGCTGACGAAAAAAGAGCTCCACGCGCACCACTCCTCGTGTCCTTACTGCAACAGGCCCGAAGCGCTGAGTTCCGATGATTATCTGGACTTTCTCCTCGACGAGGCGTCTTTCCACGAAATAGAACCCACTCTCTCCTTAGAAGATGTAGACCCGGTCTTCAAGTTTTTCAATTACTCGTCTTCAAGGCAGAAACTCGCCGGGAAAACCGACTCGAAAGATTCCCTCGTAACTGGCTACGGTACCATGTTCGGCATACCCGTGGCGGTGGCGGTCTGCGATTTCCGGTTCATGGGCGGATCGATGAGCTCCGTTTTCGGCGAGAAGATGAACATAGTAGTGAGCTACGCCATAGAAAACAGGCTTCCCCTGGTAACGGTAACGGTAAGCGGAGGAGCCCGGATGCAGGAAGGAACCGTGGCGCTTTACCAGATGGCGAAAACCATAGCCGCGATCATGAGACTGAAAGAACACGGGCTTCCGAACATCTCCATACTCGCTCACCCGACAACGGGAGGGGCTCTTGCGAGCTACGCGGTGCAGGGAGATTTCCTAATAGCGGAGAAAAAAGCAACCATCGCCTTTGCCGGGGACCGCGTCGTAAAACTCACAAGCGGCGGGCGTGGGGTCGACCCGAAAATAATGTCCTCTGAGTTCTACGAGGAAAACGGCGGGGTGCACCTCGTGATCGAAAGAAGCCAGATAAAACCCGCAATCTCGGGGCTGCTTCAGTTCCGGGGTTTTAAAAACAACCTGGATACGGGAGATTTTCACAACCGTCCCGCCGGTATGTCTGAAGACGACTGGCTCTAGCCGTCGTAAAGACGCAGATCCTTACCTGAAGTTCATTTTGTGAAAAAGGGAACCGATCGGCGCTCCAAACGCTCCTGCGCAACCAATCAGAAGTTAAGCTTTCCTCTCAGCATAATTCCATGCTCAGGCTTTGTCGTATCGCTCTGCCTGCGATCGGTCTCAAGACTCAGGCTCGTCGAGCGCCCGAGATCAAGACGACTGCCGAGACGGTACTGCCGCCACCCGTCCCCTCCAACCCTGAGTCCGCTGTAAGGCGTAAAGAGTCCGTCTCCACCGAGAGCCGAGAGTCCATACCCGAATTCCGCATCAAGATGCATGTCGTTGGCCCCACCATCCTCTGACGACAGTCCTTCCACACCCCGCTCCCAAAGACTGTCAACGCCGCTTGAGGTGTCCCCCCATTCAGGAGACACGCTGAACAGCGCGCCCTGCTTGTCCGCTCCGGTATCAAAGATCACGGCTCCTCCAACTCCCCACTGGCTAAACTCATCCGAGCTGTGCGCCGCAAGCCAGCGACCTCTGCCCGAGACGCTAAGACCAAGGTTCGGGTCTTCGTAGAGGAAGCCCCCTCCGAGTTCGACTCCCGTACCCGTCTCCCCGTCTCCTCCGTCGTGGCGAAGCGCAACCTCAACCAGCGGATTGAACCAAGTTCCAGACGCGAACCTGTACTCGTAGCTTCCCTCCATGCTGAGGCGCAGCTGGTGCACGCCTATCGATAATTCGTCAATCAGGTAGTCGTCTCCTTCCACATCCATCCAAACCTTAAAGGCTTCGCTCTTAAGTGAGAACGTCGTGTCTCCCACGTCAAACAGCCTGCCGCTTCCTCCCGCTGCCACCGACTTGTAGCTCAGGTCGCTTGTGGCGACGCTCTGCACATCTTCGTCGTCTATGTCTACCTGCCCGCGACCGTAGCCAACCGAGCCCCACAGGTAAGCATCATCGGAGAGGAACCAGGAGACATACGGAGACACGCTCAGCATTTTGACGTAGTAATCGCCTCTTCCCCCTTCTCCCGGCGTCGTGTCCGTATAGTCGAAATCTCCCTTCGTCAAGGACACGGAAAGTCCCGTCAGCACTTTCTCGTTAAGCCACCTGTCAACCCCCATGTAGCCGCTCACTATCCGCCCGTCCCACGCAAACCATTCGTCGCTTGAGACCGAAAGGTTGTTGTAATCCGCCTTCCCCCAGAATCCGATGCCGCCTCTTCTCTCGGCAACCATAGGCTTCTCATCCTCGTCAATCCACATGTTTTTATCCGCGGAATCTTCCTCCGGATACTCTCTTATATGTTCCCTCGAGTCTTCTTCCGTATATCCCTTGTATTCCTTCGGAGCTTCTTTCGGATGCTCTTTCGGTTTCCTGAGCATCACTCCGGCTTCTATTATGAACGAAGACCCGTAAAGCAGTTCCTCGAGGCTTAGATCTTCCCACTGGTCAGGATCATCCCATATATTATCTCCAATGACTTCGTGAAGCCCCGCGTGCTGATCCATGAGTCTGAACATTCCCGTCCGCTCAAAGGATCCCGAAAGTACGCTGTCAAGACGCCAGGTAAGCGCGTCAACCGAATTCCTAAGCATAGTTCGCCCGAATGTCGGAAGAATGTTAAGGCTGGCGCGCCTCGCGCGCCGGAAAGAGGGAGTGTTCACCTCGGCCGTGGCTTCGGCTGAGGGATCTCCCGGACCTAGCGCGTTCACCGCGCGCACCATGAAGGAATATATGGTGCCGTTTTTAAGGCCCGTGACCGCGTAGCTTGTCTCGTTTGCCTCCCCGGGAGCGCTGTTATCTATGGCGGTCCAGGTGCCAAACGACCCGTCTTCTTCCTTCTGGATGTACTCGTAGCCCGTGATCGGAAGACCGCCGTTATCCGCCGGGCGCTCCCATATGAGCATCATATATTGGCTGCCCGACGTTAGGGTAAGATTCCGGGGGGCGCCCGGCACGGTGGCGGGCGTGGCTCTTGCCGGCTTGGATTCCGCGCCGGGGCCGACGCTGTTTACGGCCCGCACCCTGAACCTGTAGGTCTCTCCATTCGTAAGCCCGGTAACGGTGTAAGAGGTGGATTTTCCTCCGGTAGAGATCCATGCGCCGCCATCAACATTGTATTCGTAGTACTTGATGGCGCTACCGCCGTTATTGGGCGCTCTCCAGTTAAGCGTTACCTCACCGTCGCCCCGTGTAGCCATCAGACCCGAAGGCGCATGTGGAACTGTCGTCACCTGGCTTGGGTTTTTCATGTTTGAAGGCGGAGATACGGATTCGTTCACGTCCCGCACGTTGATGGTCACCTCGATCGTATCATACAAACCGGAAGGATCCGTTGCCTTAACCGTGACCGAGTAAGAATTTTTGGACCCCTCATAGTCAAGCGGGGCCTTGGTTTTTATCTGCCCTGAAGTCGGATCAGCAAGGGCAAAAGAAGCCGCATCCGTGCCCTCGAGCGAATAGGTAAGTGTATCGTTAGTATCCGGGTCCGTAGCAATAACCGACGCACCAACATTTCTTCCGGGTGGCGTGTTCTCGTTCACAGAACGCGTGGCCGTGCTGGACTGGAAGGAAGGCGCATTGTTTGATGGCGGCTCGACACGCACCACGAGGTCAGAAACTACGTACGCCATTTTCCCAGAACCATGCCCATCCGTATAGGTCACCTTCGCCCGCAGGTAATTGTCCACGTCGCCCGCAACCGGCGTGTAGCTCGCGCTCGTTGCACCGCTTATCGTGCTCCAGCCGTTTGTCCGGCTGGTTGACTTCTCCCACACCCAAGTTTCACCCGATACGGAACCGTCGGAGTCGGTCAAATTCGCTTCAAGCTCCGTGTCCACCTGCGGCTGCACGGAAGACAGGGTTACCTCTCCCGGGTCATCCTCGTTGGTTACGTTAATGGTCACGGTGATTGTATCACTCTGAACTTCCGGGTCGTCCACGGGCCGGTCCCGGGCGGTAACCGTGACCGAGTAAGAACTTTTGGTCTCAAAATCAAGCGGGGCCTTGGTCTTTATTTGTCCTGTAGAACTAACAATATCAAACGAGGCGCCATCTGTATCATCAAGCGAATAGGTAAGCGGGTCCATCTCCTGGTCTGCAGCCGTAACCGGCGTCCCGATCTCAACTCCGGCCGCGGTGTTCTCGGGCACAGAAAACGTGGGTGGTGCAATTTCGAACATAGGCGGCCAGTTCAGATTCGGCACCTTGTTAGAAACCGCCTGCGCAGTTTTGCCGGAACCGAAAACGGCATCCGTATAGGTCGCCGTCGCTCTCAGGTAATGATCTTCGTCTGCAACAACCAGCGTGTAGCTCGCGCTTGTGGCACCCGGGATTACAGTCCAACCGCTGTTCTGGTTGAAGGATCTCTCCCAAATCCATGTTTCGCTCGTCGCGGAACCGTCAGGATCACTCAAAGTCGCGGTCAACACTTCATTTACCTGAAACGGCGCCGGATAAGAAAAGGTTACCGTTCCCGATTCATCCACGTTGGTTACGCTGATGGTCACCGTAATAGTATCGCTCGCATTGGACGGGTCCGTGGCCTTAACCGTGACCGAGTAAGAACTTTTGGTCTCGTAGTTAGGCACCACCTTGGTCTTCAGTTGCCCGGAAGAACTAACAATATCAAACGAGGCCGCGTCTAGGCCCTCGAGCGAATAGCTAAGCGTGTCGTTATCCGGGTCCGTAGCAGTGACCGGAACCCCGATGTTCACTCCGGCCAGAGTATTCTCAGCCACGGAACGCGTGGCCGAGGCAGCGGAGAACCCGGGCGCCCTGTTGCCGATCGGGCCGGGGATTGTGGCGTCTGCTATATTTGAAGGATCGCTTGTGCCCTCGGTGTTAATAGCCGAGACCCGGTAATGCCGCGTGTCTCCGGGAGAGAGACCGCTATGGGTATATGTCGTGTCTGTATTCTCAGTGTCGTCTTCAAGATCCGTCCAGTTATCGACGCCGTCCTCTGAGACCTCGATTTTGTAGCCTTCTACGTAGGAGTTGGGAGCGCGCCACGTAAGCACTATCATGCTCTGCCCTCCAGGCTCCGCTTCCAGGTCCCAAGGCGCATCCGGAGCAGTGATGGAACAGATAACGCCCGCATGTTCAGAGCTTCTGCAGTTATGTTGACCAAGATTATTACCGTTTCTAGGACAGTCAATCAGCTTATCTTCATTACCCGTGCAGAGAAGGTCGTCCAGCCAGAATTTATTATTAGTCTTGTTGTCGCTCTGGGAAGGATCTATCAAGGAAGGCCCGTCCAGCTTTAGCAGCGTCTTCGCGAATTCAGGCATATAATCCGAATGCTGACCACCTGTAGCTCTTAACTGCTCGCACGCGATTTCCGCGTCGTCATCCGTGAAATAATCATCGCACACTCCTCTCCACTCATTGTCATAATGAACTTCAAGTCGGCCTATATCAGTCGTATCCGTACATCTATCCGTCACCGTGATATCGCACAATTGAAGATCCCCGTCGTCAGCCGCCTGCGCGGTCACGGAGAAAAACATTAACGGCAAAAGCACCGCTATCAGAACGCAGATCCTGCTTTTCAGATTTACTTTTCTCCTAGCAGTGAGAAAGGATGGGGGACATACCGTACGTAATCCCCTTAGGCAGAAGAGGACCAATAAGACTCCAAGAACCCTGATCTGGGAACTTGCCCGGTTCGGGATCGGCTCAACTATTTTCTCATCCCGATACGAGGACGAGAGAGATTTCCGCTGACGCTTTACCCGAGAGACAAGCCGCTTATGTTCCACCATATTAGCCGGTCTTATATAAAGAAGCTCAGGAAATCAGAAAAAAGACAACCTGACTCTTCTTTCAATTATGATTAAAACTCAAGCCTCAGGGCACGCATATACGCATACTCAAGACCAGAGAATCCTTCCGATTTAATCTCTCAAGGCGAAAATTAAGCCTGATCGCCTGTTCCTACACAACATATTGTAGTTAAATGAACATAGTAATGTCAAGATATTCATGTAAATTCGAATCTTTACGTCGCGAAATAGGCAAAAATACGGCCAAAAACACACGATTTCCGCATTTGGCGGGAGATTTCCTTAAGAATAGCGTACGATAAAAGAAAATACGGTTGATCAGAAACTTGGCAGCGGAACGTGTGTCACGTGGCTGCCGGCGGGTCTGACTTTTCGGAGTAGGTGCCGTCCATCCCGATTATTTTTGAAATTTCTTCGGGAGAATCGAGTATCTCCCCTTTGTGCATCTTGTAAAGAAAATTCGCGTTGTCCCTCGGGGCATCGCTTTTTACGTTAGGGTCGAAGAAAACCTCTTTGGTATGAACAAGGCCCGCGCGGTTATAGGAGGACAATTCGTACTTCATTCCCATCCTGAGCGCGTCGCATGGGCAGGCCTCAACGCAGAAGCCGCAGAAAACGCAGCGCATGAAATCTATGTTGTAGACCTTGGGCCTTCTCTCGATTCCGTAGTCATCCGCGGGTTCTGAAACTATGGAGATAGCCTGGGTGGGACACGCGATCTCGCAGAGCTTGCACGCAACACACCTTATCTCGCCCTCGTCATCGGCAGGCAAAATGTGAAGTCCCCGGTAGTTCTCTGGAAGGGCCTTTACCTCCTCGGGGTATTTCACGGTTATGGGCTGAAAATGCGTGATGTGACTCAGGGTAATCATAAGACCCCTCAGCACCTGGGGAAAGTAAAGTTTCTCCCAGAAGGAAAGCTGCGGCCGTTCCAGCACTTTTACGTTAATCGCCATAGCAACCATCTATATACCACAGAAAAGGGAAATACCGAAACCGCTAGCGGAAAAAACTGCCGCGGCGGCGCAGAATAAGAGCAAACGCAATCGCCGAGGCTAAAAGAAGCCAGAGCGCAGTCGCGCCGTCTCCCAAAACGAGCTTCCCCGTCCCGATCATAAGACAGAGCAGAAAAGACACGACAAGGGACCAGTTAAGAAGAACCGAGGAAAAGCCTCCCCATGCCCGCGCCACCCCAAGCCTTTTGCGAACCGGTGACCAGAAACCCGGGGGTCTCACCCTCTCATAGAAATCCGAAAGTTTTTCCCATGACTCGGGGACGGTAACGAAAGTGGCTGTGACCCAGCAGGCTATCGAGATGGGAACGACCAGTATCTGGTGTTTTAGTTCAAGCGGAATGCCCTTCGCCCCGGTGTAGAGAATGAGAACCAGTATGGTCACAAGCGAGGAGGCAAGCGCTACTATCTCGCTCCAGGCGTTTATCCTCCACCAGAACCACCTGAGTATCAGGACGAGCCCCACTCCCGAACTCATGGCCCAGAGAAATACCCAGGCGTCCCCTATATTCTTTATCTGAAGCGCAACCACGCCCGCTATAACGGCAAGCGCCACGGTCGCGATCCTCGAGACCCGCACGTAATGGCGCTGCGGGGCACTTGGGCGGAGGAATCTTCTGTAAAGGTCATTAACAATGTATGAGGCGCCCCAGTTAAGGTGTGTTGAGACCGTGGACATAAACGCCGCGAGAAAGGAAACCAGAAGAAGGCCCCGAAGACCCGGCGGGAGAAAATCTCTTATCATCACCAGGTAAACCGACTCATCGTCTCCGCCGGCTACACTCGCAGCCTCCGGAAAGATTACGACCGAGGCAAGAGCGATGAGCACCCACGGCCACAGGCGAAGCACGTAATGGTTAATTGCAAACCACGCAGTGCCGGCAAGCGCGTGTCTCTCGTTTTTCGCGGAAGAGAGGCGCTGTATGAAATACCCTCCCCCGTCGGCGTTGTGGGAGGACCACCAAACAACGGTCATAAAGACAAGGAAGGTGAAAAAATCGGAGGAGAAAAACTCTTCGCCCCCTGTGGGTTGCGTGATGAACATGGACGTCTGCTCAACGGGGAGTTCGGCAATTTTGCTTATAAACTGGCTGTACCCTCCGACAGCATCGGAGTTTATCACCACGACCGCGAGCACAATGGTTCCTCCGAGCGCTATTATGTACTGTACGAAATCGGTTATCACCACTCCCCAGAGCCCCGAGAAGACAGTATAGACAAGCACGATTCCGACGCAGAGCGAAACGGCGTATATCTGCCCCACTCCGAAAAAGACCTCAAAAACCTTGGTCATCGCGGTAATCACCCAGCCCATGACTATAAAATTGAAAATCGTCGAGAAATAAAACGCCTTGAATCCCCGCAGGAACGCGGCGGGCCGGCCCCCGTAGCGAAGCTCTACGAGTTCGTTGTCGGTTATTACCTCCGCCCTTCTCCAGAGCCTTGAGAAAACCACTATCACAAGTGCGTGGCTGAAGATGTAGTTCCACCAGAACCAGTTCTTCCATATCCCTTCGGTTCTTATCCATCCGGTTATGGCAAGGGGGGTGTCGGCGGCGAAAGTAGTGGCAACCATAGAGGTTCCGAGAAGCCACCAGGGAAGCCCGCGCCCCGAAACGAAATAGTCTGAAAGGCTCCCCGACGCTCTTCTTGAAAAATAAAAGCCCACGCCCAGGGAAAAAGCCAGGTAGCAGCCAACGAGTATCCAGTCTACCGCGTAAAGTTTCATCGCCTTATTTTCACCGGAAGCCTGGCGGTGGCCGTCCGCTTCGCCGTAAGAATTTCCGCGGCCGCGCGGCCCGCAACGCGCGAGGAATCGAAAAGCGAGACTACAGTATCGAAAAAGGAAAACTCGGAGGCGGGATATGGGGAACCGAAGGTAAGCAGAATTTTTTCACCCGGAAAAGAGGAGAAACCGTTTACGTAATCGGTTACCGCGGGGGGAACAAGACTGTTCTCCGTCCATGCAGCGGGACCTGCGGACAAAACGCAGAGAAGCGAGGAGCCGTCGCGAAGCGAGGGTGTCTCGGGCCAGCAGAAGCGCTTCTCTATCTCTATTGCTCCTTGGGAGAGCCCTTCTGTAAGCCCGCGCAGAAGTTCTTCATCGGATTCAGCGCCGAAATGGAAAACCGAGACTTTCCTGCCGCAAAGAGCGCCTCCTCTCAAAACGCAGGCCGAGCGGCGGGAAATTTCCTCGGCCTCCTCGGCGTTTTTCTCAAAATCAGGCGCGGGGGCTTTTTCCCCGCCAGAGGCGAAAAGCTTTTTCGCGTAAAATATCCTGCTAAGAGACTCTCCCCGCGCGGGATCCTGAAAAAAGTCTTCCTCTCCGTGTCTTGCGAGAAACCCCTCGGGGTCCCTGGGATCCAAAACGATATCCACCCCGCTTGCAAGCGCCGCAAGTATGTTTTCCTCTTCACGCTCCTCTCCCCCCAAGGCATCCATCATAAAAGAGTCCGAGACTACCAGGCCGCTGAATCCGAGTTTCCCCCGTAAAAGACCGCGTAGAATCGGCTCTGAGAGGGTGGCCGGGAGGCCGAGCGGGTCAAGTGCGGGAAAGCTTACATGGGCGGGCATCACGCAATGAAGCCTTTTTGCAATCGCTTCCCGAAAAGGCGCAATATCGGATTCCATAAGCCCCTTGAGGGATTTCCTGACGCTAGGGAGGCACGCGTGGGAATCCTCAAGGGTTGCGCCGTGACCGGGAAAATGCTTCGCGCAGGCAAGCACCCCCTCTTTCTGCATGGTTTCCGCGAAGACCCCTCCAAGTCTTGAAACGAGGGCGGGGTTATCGGAGAACGCCCTTACGTTTATAATCGGGTTCCGCGGTTCCGTATTAACGTCAAGAACCGGCGCGAAAGCAAGATTAAGCCCGCAGTACTTCATCTCGCGGGCCGTTATAACGGCCTGGCGTCTCAGAAGCTCCTCGTCGTCTATCGCCCCCTGGGCCATCGCGAAAGGAAAAAGGGTTCCTCCAGAAACCCGCTGACCAAGACCCCTTTCAACGTCGCAGCCGAAAAAAAGCGGGAACTCGGAGATAGAAGCAAGCCTCCGCGTGGTTTCCCTTACCCGCCGAACGTCCCCGTTGAATATTATAAAACCGCAGACGCAGAAATCCCGCGCGAGGCGCTCCGCCCGCTCCACTGAGCCGGGGTCGGAAAAATCGATTCTCGGCATAAGAAACTGCGCCGCGCGCCGGGGTGCGGAGAGATCTTTTGATGAAAATACGGCCGGATTCTCATACATTTTTATAAGATGTTCTTCCCGATTGAAATTTTTCCGAGAACCGTGGAGTCACGGGCTCCCGTGACTCCAGGCACATTTGCCCGGTTTCCGCACACTGTTTCATTTGCGAGCACCGCAAATCCCACAGCCTCCTTTGCATCTAAAGGAATTCCGTAATCATCCGAGAGACAAAGCCGCACCGGAGCGAGTTTTTCGCGAAGCCTTGAGACCATGACGGGGTTTCGGGCGCCGCCCCCGCTCAGTATTACCTCCTCTATGTCAGCACAGGGGTAAACGAATCTTTCGTATGCGGAGACTATGGAGCAGACGGTAAATTCGACAAGAGTGCGGAGAAGATCGGGCAGGGATAGGTGCTTTTTTTCGGTAAGCGAAAAAAGCCTTACGATCATTTCCTCTCCGAAAAGTTCTCTGCCGGTCGATTTAGGAGGTTCTATATCAAAGTAAGGGTTTTTCATCAGCTTGCGCAGAAGATCCTTCTTAACCGAACCCTCTTCAGCTATTGCTCCGTCCTCATCGAAACTCTTCTCGCCCCCCGAGGCAAGACGTGCCACAGAATCAATCAGGGAATTGCCGGGACCCGTATCGAACGCCAGAAGCTCCTCGAGTTTCCCTGTAACCAGAGTGCAGTTGGAAATGCCCCCTATGTTCTGGGCGATTACGTTTTTCCCCGTTTTGGAGAACAGCAGATGATCCACATAGGGGATAAGGGGGGCGCCTTCTCCGCCCGCCGCTATGTCTCTGGTTCTGAAATCCCCCACGGTAGTGATTCCCGTGGTCTCGCAGATAACATCCGCTTCGCCGAGCTGAAGGGTCGAGGAAAGGGTTCCTCCGAATGAGGGAGGATTGTGAAAAACTGTCTGGCCGTGGGTGCCCACCAAATCCACGTCAGTCGTTTTCAGGGCAGCTTTTCTGAGAAGATCGAAGACCGCGGCTGAAAACTCCTGGCCGAGCAGGAAATTGAGATCGGAGACCAGCTCCACATTGAGAGAACCGGGTGAGAGAAGAAGCTTCCTTGCGGCGTCTGAGTATTCACGGCAGATAAATTCCTCAATCCGCACCTCGGTATCCTCTCCCGAGCCGCAAACTCTTACCAGCACCGCGTCAATACCGTCCATCGAAGTCCCGGAAATGAGACCGACAACCAGTTTTTCCTTCTTAGAAATTATCGGATGAAGCCAGTTCACGGGGAAAAAGCTACCTGATCAAGGAGCAATCTGGATAGCCGGAGCAGTAACCTTAGAATAAATTGCTGTCCAGAAACCACGAATTATTTTAGCGTCCAATTTACGGTTTTATGAGCGTCCAATTTACGGTTTCGCAAGCGTCTTAGTTTCTACGGGAGATATTGATGAGTTAAAATTCCCCAATCCCCAAGTAAAAAGCGCTCCGGCACAAGGACCCTACCTACCTTATACAGTACCGAAGTTGCGTTTTTACTCGCCTAAAGTCCGCACTCGTTCCACTCAACTGTGACTAAGGCTCCAGTTGCTGCGGTTGCGGATTCCCCGTTCTGGGGGATATGTTCCCAAGAGTCTTCTTGAGTGATCCGCCGTTCTCCCTCAGCAGCTCGACAGATTCTGCAAGCGAAAGATCACTGAGTTTCATGACCACGGCGACCTTAAGGTTCCCGTTGGCTTCCTGGAAAAGCGAGGCGGCTTCCTCTTCTCCCACGCCGCATATGTCCATGATGATTCTCCTTGCCCTGTCAACAAGCTTTGAGGATCTGGGCTTAAGATCAACCATCAGGTTTCCGTAAGTTTTCCCCAGAAGCACCAAGGCAGTCGTCGTAATCATGTTAAGGACCATCTTGGTCGCGGTCGCGGCCTTCAGTCTTGTTGAACCCACTATCACTTCCGGACCAACAAGCAGGGTTATTACCAAGTCGGCGGGGGAGTTCTCCGGCTCGCTGCAGCTTATAAGTATGCTCGCGCAGCCGACTGCCCGGGCGTACTCAAGGGCCGATATCACAAACGGGGTCCCGGAGCTTGCCGCGATTCCCACAACCATATCGTCTTTTGAGAGTTTTTTGCCACGAAGGTCTTCCACCGAAGCCGTAGCGGAATCCTCCGCGCCCTCGACCGAGTTCCATACCGCGTCTCGCCCCCCCGCCATAACCGCTTGCACCGTCTCTGGATCCGTTCCGAAAGTCGGCGGACACTCGGTGGCTTCCATTACACCGAGCCGGCCGCTTGTCCCAGCCCCGACGAAAAAAACCCTGCCGCCGCTCTCAAGGGATCGGAAAACCATGTCCGCCGCCCGGGAGATAGAATCTTTTTCCCTGGAGACGGCGTTAAAGGCCTCCCGGTCTTCCCCGCTTATAAGCTCAATGATTTCCGAACATGAAAGTTCATCTATATTGACCGTTCTCGGGTTTACTTTTTCTGTGAGCAGGTGTCCTGTCCGGCGAGTCTTGTCCACGAAGAACATTATATCTGAAACGCGCGGCGGTTATTTGGGGAACCATTCGCGGCGGCAGGTTTGATTTGTAGGCAATATCCGTATAGAGTCCTCTGGATATTGCGGGTGTAGCTCAGCTGGCCAGAGCATTGGCTTCCCAAGCCAAGGGTCGCGGGTTCGAATCCCGTCGCCCGCTCTCACTTTCCACAGGTCGTATTTCAATTCCGGCTGCTGCGGTAATATAAAATCCATCCGACTTGTATTGATAATTCTGCCTTGCTCAATCTGGGAAATTGGTCAGTTAGAATCTTCGAATTAAAAGACTTGTCCGTAGAGTGGTCAGATTTTCATCATGCCTGTGTAGTCATTCAATGATAGCAGGATGCAAATCGCAGACGCATTCCCTCACAATTATCTGTGCAACCAAGTCTGATTGTTCAGAATCACTGGATGGAAGACCGACAATTTCACTATGAGATGGGTCTGCTAGGAATTTCCCCTCGGCATCAAGTGGAGTATGAATGATCCGCAACTCGGGTAACTCTCCAGAAAGAAGTTTCTTAATTTTTTCCACATTTAATTCAGCAAACTTGCCGTTCTTTCGCAGTTCAAGACGAGATACTCTACGTACTTCTGCTAGCTGTTCTTCTTTTGAGAGATTTTTATAGTATTCAAGCCAATTAACCGAAACTCCTTTCTCGTCTGGTCTGTCTTCTCGTAACCGAAATTCAGCAATATTCACCTTCTCAAACTCAAGGTTTCTCGGTCTCACATAGCGGACGATATGATCATTTTCCGGGAGGTCACTACCGTTCATAGAGACAGGAGGGCTCCTAGTTCGAATGCTCGAATCTGGTCGTTTATGCCTCGTAGTGTGTCCCTTCCGGCAACACGCGAGACAAGCTCATCCTTTGCACGACGCTTGAAAATAACGTACCGGGCTAGGAAATTTCCCAAGAACTGAAGGCCGACAAGGTTATCTTCTTCGTCATCCCAAACAACTCGAAGGTCACCATTGTCCATCAGGAACAGACCACCCCTCCGAACAAATGGGATTGACTCGATAAACTCCCAGAAATCCCGTTCGGAATTTTTGTTGAAAGTTACGCCTTCTATAACTGCTTCTTCTTGAAGAAATTCGATTCGGGAAGCGTAGGAATGACGAACCTCCTTGGTCGCTTTACCTTTTGCATCATCCTCCCAAACAACTACGCTTTCCAAATCAATCGGGGAAACGATTAAGCTTGTAGCAAGCTCTGAATTGAGACTGCCTGCACCAAAATGGCTATACGTCTTTTCTGTATAAGACGTATCA
This sequence comes from Thermodesulfobacteriota bacterium, assembly GCA_965229995.1. GTDB lineage: Bacteria > Desulfobacterota_D > UBA1144 > Nemesobacterales > Nemesobacteraceae > Nemesobacter. The sequence continues at coordinate 1,590,808 of OZ245933.1, forward strand.
TAATAACGATCCATTCCTTTGGTCGCTTCTACCTTCGTCCGCGACTTAAAAGCAGCTATATGTATAACATTACTGGTTTCGTGCATATTTAAGTTGGCAAACTTCACAGGAGAAATTTCAATCGATTGTTCCTCTTTCCTTTCGGGTCCAAAAGCAGATGCGGACATAACTTCGTTTAAGATATTCTGCGAATAACTAGGATCAAAGGTTATCATGTCTGGGGGTATGGATGAATTCATTGGTTTTCCTCCATTAGCTTCCAGTGTTGTTGTTGGATTTCCGTATTTGTTATTCCTATAAAGCATTTGTTGATCGCTTCGTGCGCACGGTCAAACCATGGATCGGTTTCCAGCTTGCTTGCTTTTCCAAGGCGACCATTTGCCTGAATCTCCATGATCAAAACGGGTTCAGCTTCGTCCGACTTCGGTGATACAACAACATTTCTTACTTTAACCAAAAGTTGCAGATCGGGTGGCAAGTCAAATATATAGTTACAATCAAAAGCAGGTGCATTCTGAAAAACGACGCCAGGATCCGGCACGGAGAATGATGGAATAACATTTCGAGTATCTTCTGGGCCAGACCAGAATTCGCAACGCTTTATCACGTTGATATAGGTAAGCTGACAGAGGTCTATAGTCAGTTCAGAGGTATCTGTATGTTTACGAATAAACTCAGAAAACATTGAAAAATATTTGTCAAAAGTAGGTTTTAAATATGTGCTGAAGCGTGGGTAGTCAGCCTCGTGTCTACGCCAATTAAGCATAAAGGCATTCTTTTGAACTTGGATTAGATTGATTTCATCCTTTGAAATGAACCAGTAACGAGGCATAGGAGACATCTCATTTTTTACATCCATAATTCGTTCAGCACCACCTATTGGAATTTGCTGTGATGACTTGGGAAAATCGTCATTTATCCGAGACCAGAAAATACCGACATGCTCATTTCTCAGATTAGAAATTGGTGGATTGAAGTATGTCGTTATAATAAGTTCATTTATTGGAGGATTCTGGAATTTTATTGTCATTGCTCCCTCAAAAATATTTTACACGGCAACAAACAAGGCGTTCATCCAACGCAAATTCGGCTTTGAAGGCAATAAAAAGTAGACACAAACATTAACTATTCTGCATTTTTAGGCCTGTTTCTGTGGTATTAGTTATAATCCAGATTAAGTTTGTATTCATACCGCTCAACACGTAATCGGTCCGGTCCGATTCATAATCTTTCTTTTTTATACTTATTAAAGCAGTTTAACCAGCAAAATGACAAAAATCACCCCTACTACAAATTAATCCACATCCAGTTGGTATTCAATTTCGGGAGTTTTAAATCCTGCTTTCTCGAAATATTCAATCCACAGTCTGATCAAACTGGGGTCGAGACTTCGGCTGGTTTCATAACGATTGTTCAAAAAAATGATTTTTATATCAACATCTTCATTGCTCGGAGAAGTTGAGTCAATGTAATCTCTGGTTGAAGAATTGCTCATCAACTGATCAAATGCCGGGCATGAATCCGGCTTTTCTGAATTTTTCGTTCTGCAGAAATTGTAAGAAGACATTCTGTCAGAGTGCTGCATCATGTCGGAGACGATGACTAAATTCCTTTTTTGATAATTTTTCTCAAAATCAAATTTAAGGATTTTAAAGATGCTAACAACCGTCTTATATATTAAGCTATAATTAGACTTCAATGGCTTTTCAAAAACCGATTGGAAAACTTTTCCTGATTCAAAAAATCTTTGTAGGAATTGATTCTGCTCTCCAGTTTCTCAAAGTATTCACCACCTTTATGAGCCAATCTGTGCTGATATTCATGCGCATCAGCCAAAATTTCGTTTTCCGTGTCAGAGAAAGTTTCACCCGAAGGAATGCCAAAGGACCCATCCTCTGCTCCCTGTTTCTTGATACACCTATCTTTCTCTTTTCCAATTCTGTCAAAGTCTTCCCACTCTAGAACAGGCAAGCTCTCATTCTGCTTAACAGGGTTAAACTCTTTGTTTTTATCACTCATCATCCTCTCCTTTTTTAGAGGCATAGACATGGAAATGCAACGGATTATAAATCCTGAATACTATTTAATAATAGGTGACTCTATAAAATCAAGAGGTTTTTCCAATTGAAAAACCACGGCCTGATCATGACCTTTTCTCGAAAACCAGATACTTAAGGCCGAAAAAATTCCAGAAAAGCGTAAACACCAAAGACACCGCGGCTCCTATGTTCGCCCACAACGTGGACGAGATTGAACCCCCGGAACCGCCGAACTCGGCGACCACGTATGAAGCAACCGTAACGTTTATTACCAGGCCCACGCCCACAACGGCAAAGAACCTTATGAACTGCTTGAGCCACCCCTCAACCTCCCTGCTGCGAAACGTCCAGAACTTGTTCCACGCGTAGCCGTTAACGTTTGCCAGAAGAAAGGAGGCCGCCTTGAAAACCGAGTACAGAACCCCTTCAGCTACCCCGGAATAATAAATGAGCAGATTGAGTATTCCGAAGTCGATCATGAGGTTGGAGAAGCTTATAACGCAGAACTTTGAGAACTGGACCAGCGAAGACCACCGGGTAAAGAACCGGAGAAAAAGAAAAGTGGCCACGGGACTCAGTATGAAAATCCCCCACTGCACCCCCGCAAGCGAGGAGTGGACATCGGGTATCTCGGCGCGAAGCGTGAAGAAAAGAAACAGTATGAAAAGCGCGTTTATCTCGCTTATTACGAATAAAACAGGGTAATCCGATCTGCTCATAGCCGGTTATGGGAAAAAAGGGTTGTATCCCGAAGCTGGAAGCTTCGGGATACAACCCCTAAAGACTGTATTTACCTTACGTTCAGTTGACTATCTGGTACTGGGGATAGACGAAGCTTCCCTTGGTCCAGATCGCCCATGTGGGATCCGCAAGCGGCTTAAGCTTGTTAAGCGGATGGCCCTCGGGAGCCTTGAACATTATTTTCGGGTTAGCCAAAGACACTGTTCCTCCGTTCCAGGGAATCGGGTACTTAACCACCTTTCCCTTCTCCTTCAGAAACCCGAAGTAGTTAAGGTGTCCTCCGCTGAATCCTCCGAGTTCGTTTCCAACCTCGGCCGTGGCTTCAATCATTGCCACCCCGCCGATTTCAAGCTTTGTCTTAAGCACTCCATCCTTTACCACCGTGGTAGTCATTCCCTCCTGTGCGGGAATGCCGGCTGCCTTTGTGAATTCCCTCATCTTGGGGGAACTGTTGTGGTAGTGGACGAAATACCTTCCCGGGTAGGTTATGTCGGAATCCATCACGTACGAATCGTTTCCTTCAAGCTCGACCGTAAGATAAGTGAGCGTGTACGCACCGAGTCCCGAGGTCTGGTTCGTGTCCGGAACCGTGTACATGTTTATGACCACGTGATTGTTCGGATGAGGTTTAAGACCCGCCGGAAGCATCGACTTCAAGACCTCCGGGTCGGCCTTGTAGGCCGCGATGAACATCCACGCGCCGGTTACGAGCTGCGGGCCCGGAAGCGAAGTGGAACTGCCCGACTGCCTTGGTCGTGAGCGGAACGGCGCAGAAAATCAAAGCAATTAAAAAAATGGTGAATCTTCTAGCTGACATAATCTATGTCCTCCTTGAAACTGTTTCTCCTAATATCCCGGCCGCCTGAGGAAGCAAAGCACGTTTCCGCGGAAACACTAAGGCTGCTCCGACGCCCTTTTCTCTTTTTCTTCAATCATATACCTGACCGCGGAGCGCACGAACCTGTTTCTCTCCGCTTCCCCCAGCACACCCTTTAATGCGTCGTGAACCGAGGGGTCGACTACAAGCGCCCCAAGCGAGCCTTCCCCGCCCCTGATCATCCGGGAAACCTCGGCCAGGTTGGAGGAGAAGCTTCGCATGTCGGTCGCGAACTGCTCGTCGTAGATGAGAGTATGCAGGAAACCCTCCTGTTTCTCAATGGCCTTCATGGTTTTCGAGATCGTCTGGAAGCTCTCCTGCATGGCAAGCAGGGTATTTCTCGCGTTTCCCGGGTTGGTTTCGTCCGCAAACGACGCCACTATCTTGTCGAGGTTCTTGGAGATGGTCGTGAGGTGCGAGACGAACTCCTCTGACTGGCTTATTATCTCCTGCATCTCGGGCGACGTGTAGCCCCTGATCACGATCCCGTCGCGTACCTTCCCTATCCTCTCTCCTTGGCCGGGAATGATCTCGACGAATTTCGCTCCCAAGAGCCCTTCGGTCTTGATCGTGGCTAAAGAGTCCTTGGTGACCCTGACAAGCGCCCGCTTGTTGACTTCCATTACGACCTGAACCTTCCCCAAGGAGGGATCGTCAGAGAAGCGGATTGAGGAAACCGACCCCACGCCCACGCCCGAGAGGCGCACGTAGGCACCCTCAAGGAGCCCCGCCGTGTTGTCAAAGTAGGTCTTCACGACGTACTCCTTCTCGAACAGCTCTTCCTGACCGCTTATCGTAAAAACTCCGTAAACGAAAATAGCGATCGATACCAGGACGAAAATCCCTACCTTGAGCTGAGCGGACCTTTCTTTTTCCATCTGCGTTCCCCCGGCACGAGTGCCACGGTTTACCCCTGATATTGTACCGAAAAACAGGATTGTTTGTAAGCGGAGAATTGAAAATCCGCGCGGCTGTGATAGTTTTAATATTTTGATTCCGCCCGGGGCGAAAAAAGTCTCGCCCGACCGGCGCGGCCCGCGCGGTCGCCTCCGATTCCAAAAAGGAGTTTTCATTCGTGACAAAGATAAAAAGAGCGGTAATAAGCGTTTACGACAAAAAGGGGATAGCCGCGCTCGCAAAGGGCCTCGGGGAGCTGGGAGTGGAGATGCTCTCAACCGGGGGTACCGCCAGGAGGCTTCGAGACGGCGGCGCGAAGGTAACTGACATATCGGATTACACCGGGTTTCCCGAAATACTCGGAGGAAGGGTGAAGACGCTTCACCCAAGAATTCACGGGGGGCTTCTGGGGATAAGGGACGATGAGCGCCACCTGGAGGAAATGGAGGAAAATTCCATTGAGCCGATAGACATGCTCGTGGTCAATTTCTACCCGTTTGAGGAAGTTGTCGCAAAAGAGGAAACCACGTTTCGAGAAGCTATAGAGAACATAGACATAGGAGGGCCGGCCATGCTTCGGGCCGCGGCCAAAAACCACGCGTCTGTAACCGTGCTTACCGATCCAGCGGATTACGGGGCGGTGCTTCGGGAACTCAAAAAGAACAAGGGGAAAATATCCCCCGAGACCAATTTCCGCCTCTCGGTAAAGGCCTTCTCCTGCGTTTCGAGATATGACGCGGCGATATCCAATTACCTTTCATCTCTGGAACCGGACGGCGGAAGAAACCCGCTTCCCGCCACCTACACCCTCTACCTTGAAAAAAAGCTTGATCTTCGCTACGGGGAAAACCCCCACCAGAAGGGGGCTTTCTACACGGAAAGCGGCATCGCCGGCTCATGCTGCGTAGCAAACGCAAAGCAGCTTCAGGGAAAGGAACTTTCACTTAACAACATATACGACACCGATTCCGCCTTTGAGCTCGTAAGAGAGTTTGAGGAGACCGCCTGCGTAATAGTGAAGCATAACAACCCCTGCGGGGCGGCGCTTGGAAACACTCCCGCCGAGGCGTTCTCAAGGGCTAGGGAGTGTGACCCCGAAAGCGCTTTCGGCGGTATAATCGCTTTTAACAGGGAGGTTGACGAGACCGCTGCCGAGGAGATAGCCGGCATGTTCACTGAGGTCGTGATAGCGCCTGGTTTTTCAGAAAAAGCGCTCATGCTGCTATCGGCCAGAAAAAACCTCCGGGTGCTTCTCTCGGGCGGCATGGACATAGGCGGGGCGGGCTCCTACGACATAAAGAAAGTGACGGGCGGGGCGCTCATACAGCAAAGCGACAGGGGATGGGGAGATGATTTCTCAGATCTGCAGATCCCGACCAAGAGAAAGCCCACCGAGGAAGAGATGGCCGACCTTCGGTTTGCCTGGGCTGTCTGTCAGCACACCAAGTCAAACGCGATTGTCTACGTGAGAGATCTCCGGACGGTGGGAGTGGGAGCTGGCCAGATGAGCAGGGTCGATTCCGTCAGGATAGCGGGAATGAAAGCACAAACGCCGACTGAGGGCTCGGTACTTGCTTCTGACGCATTTTTCCCTTTCAGAGACGGAGTTGACGAAGCGGCACAGGCGGGAATCACGGCCATAGCGCAGCCCGGGGGGTCGGTAAGAGACGCCGAGGTCATCGCCGCAGCGGACGAGCACTCAATGGCAATGGTCTTTACCGGGAAAAGGCACTTTAAGCACTGAGCGCCGCCCTGCTAAGGAAAAGATTCTGGGATATCCTTTCTTTACGGAAACTCTAAAGCAAGGAAGCTTTCTTAAGAACTCGGCTAAAGAAAGGTTTTCGGGGTTTCCTTTCCTAAGGAAACCTTTAAAGCAAGAAAACTTTCTTTAAAACACATCTAAGGAAAAGATTCCGGGATATCCTTTCTTAAGAAAGTTTACTAAAAAAGTTTTTCCGGTTATCCTTTCTTAAGAAAAATTGTAAAGAAAGGATATTTAATAAAAATGGACTTCAAGCCTGAACCGTCACGTTTGGGGAGTTTAGTAGAGACTCCGTTTCGCGAACAGAAAATCAAGACCTTCGTACCCCCGCCTCTTCCCCCCGTTCCGCCCGTGCGGGTTGACAGGTTCTACGGGCTCCTGGAAAAAGCGAACCAAAATCTGGGCCGCCTGGACGGAATCACCTCAATACTGCCGGACCCTCATTTCTTCATCTACATGTACATCCGAAAGGAGGCGCTGCTTTCATCGCAGATAGAGGGAACCCAGTCTTCCTTCTTCGACCTGCTGCTCTTTGAAAGCAAGGAGGAGCGGAACAGAACCCCAAGCCATGACGTTCTCGAAGTTTCAAACTACGTAAAGGCCATGAACCATGGTCTTGAGCAGATCAGGGGAAAAGGCTCTCCGATTTCTCTTGATCTCATCTGTGACATTCACCGAATCCTGCTGTCTGGCGTGCGCGGCGGAGAAAAAAGCCCCGGGGAATTCCGCGACCGGCAGAACTGGGTCGGGGGTCCGCATCCCGCAACCGCCGTTTTCGTTCCACCACCGCAGGAGCGCGTGCGTAACTTGATGTCAGACCTTGAGAACTTCATTCACACCGACACGCCTGATATCCCAACGCTTATCAAGGCGGGACTTATTCACGTGCAGTTTGAGACGATTCATCCGTTTTTAAACGGCAACGGCCGTCTCGGAAGGCTACTGATAACTTTTCTGCTCTGCGCACGGGGCATTCTGTCGGAACCTCTCCTGTACCTCAGCCTGTACTTCAAGACCCATCGTTACCTCTATTACAACCTGCTGCAGCATGTTCGCGAAACCGGCGACTGGGAATCTTGGCTCGAGTTTTTCCTGGACGCCATAGTACACACCTCGCTACAGGCCTCGAACACAGCCCACAAAATACTGGATCTCTACAAACGCGACCACGCCCGGATCGAACAGCTGGGCCGTCCGGCGTCATCGGTGTTTCAGGTCTACCGGTTCCTGCAGAAAATGCCCGTCATATCCGTCCCGGACGCACACAGAAGTCTCGAGCTTTCCCAGCCGACAATAAGGAAAGCTTTAAAGCATCTGCAGGCGCTCGGCATTCTGAAGGAGGTCACCGGAAAGGGGCGCGGGCAGATATTCGTATATGAAGATTACCTGGACATACTCAGCGAAGGAACGGAACCCATAGAGCATCAGTCGATATGATGCGACACCGGAAGTCGGGATAATCTGAACGGATTGCAATCCTCATCTTTTGTGAGAAGCTTTCCGAAGGTTAAAAACTCCCTGAACAATTGCTAAACCCGAGGAGTCTGGATCTGGAGACCGAAGACCATGAGCATTGACACGCAATTTCTAAGACACCATACAGACGTTCTGGAATACGCTCTGGGAGAGCTGAACCTCACCGGCCCGGACGAGGTCTCCCACGACATGTATGGGGCGCTGCCTGCTTAAAAGAATTTGAAACCGTTCTAGAGCAAAGCGGCAGGCTGCTGAGAAAGATTTTAGGTGGTTATCTTGCTGACAACCGCCAAGCTGATCGCTTGGTTTTTAAGGATCTTTTCCGCCACGCCGCGAAGCACGACTTGATTGATTCGAAGGCATGTGAGCGCTGGCTTTCATACCGCGATAACCTCAACGGTATCACGCACGACTGCGGAGAGGTTTTGGCCGAGAGCACGCTTGAACTCCTGCCAAGCTTTATCGTCGATGCAAAAGCACTGGCCGGAGCGATACAGACAGAAGGCGCGCATTCGCCTTGACGTACATATGCGGATCAACTTAACCCGGAACAAGATAAATCCGCTTTCGCAGATTGCCGGAAACAATAGCAACCACTCTGGGGACAAGCGGCCGTAATTCCTGCAAACGGTTTTGAGGAGCACCTCTGAATTCAACTTAAAGGGATAATTCTCTAAAAATGCATTTCAAATCCGACCCGTCAGCTTAGGAAATCCAGTGGAAACGCCGTTTTCCAGACAGAGTTCGCTGGGTCTATAAAACAACCCCCCGCACAACCAGAAATCAGCCACCCATCTGTGCAATACGCCGTGTCATCCACTCAACAAACTTCGTCCGCGTCATACCACGGCGACGTGCCTCGCCGTCAATATAGGTCACAACTTCCTCATCAAGCGTAAGGTTAGCTCGTACGCTACGTCCTGAAAGACGGATAAGTGAGACTGAAACGAGTGCGCTGCCAGCAGGAGTCTGGATTTCCTCAATTAAACTTGGAGAAACAGGCTTATCTCCAGTTTTTTCCGTTTCAATCACGTAGTCCCGAAGCGCCTCTTCGGCGTTTAACAACGCCTCGTCCATCGTCACTCCCATTGCCACGACGCCGGGAATATCCGGAAACGAAACGCCGTAGGCTCCCTTCTCTCCATCAATCAATGCTGGATATCTAATCATAACCGCGTCATCCTCGACATATGGCCTCACGATATTTCGCCTCTCTTGACAACCAGAACTCCGCACTGCTACCGAGCGCTCGTTCCAACCGAAGCGCAGTCTCTTCCGTAATTGCCGCTTTGCCGTGTATAAGCTGGTTTACTTGCTTTGTCGTATAACCGATGCGGTCGGCAAATTCACACTGCGTCCAGTTCTTTTCTTTCAAAATGTCAAGAATTGTATCTCCAGGGGGCGGCAATGGCCATTTCGGCTCAAACCGATCAAGATCCTCAGTCATGGTAGTCTCCTATAAATACAACCCGTATTGACTTGACCCTTCTCCATTCTATTGAACTCCTGAAGGTTTTACCCATCCGTTTGCCACTCACACTTAAAACCAAGCCTAGAAAGCTTACGCCTGACCGATTCGCCTCCAGAGAAATCTACCGGAGTCAAAGGGCCTAAATCACGCCGAGCGAAACCATGTGCGACGCCGACAATCGCCTTGGAATCATATTGCTGCCCATTGTAGATAAGCCAAGTGGTTCTGGCCTTGCCAAAACTGTATTTCTCAAGAAATCTGTCTCGCCCGAGCTCGTCTAACTCCTCAACCGCCTGAAGCACATGTTCGTATTTTATGTCGTTTAAAACCACTGAAACCAGGCTCCTTAAATCCACTTAAAACAACGCGGAAACCATCAAAGTTTTTAAGTCTGTGACCTCGGTAACTCCATGGTCATCTTTCTTGACTTCAGTCAACCTCAAGATAAGGCGCGATATCCGAGTGGTTCTCTATGAGAAAGGAGTTGCTCTCTATCATAGTTCCCCTCGCGCGCTCAAGGTCGGCCAGGGCGATCCGGTGGCTCACAAAGGCTCTTATGTCATTGGCCTCGGCGCTTATGAGATCCCTTTGCGCCTCGAGGATCTCCCTCGTGGTGGAAAGACCCGCCTTGAACTTCTCCTCTTCGTTTCGCAGCACTTCCCTGGCGAGGTCGGCAGAAAGCATGGTAGCTTCCATTCTCTTCTGGCTGCTTGCGATCTCCCTTATGGCGTTTCTAACGTCTAGGCGTACCGCGTCTTTCTGCTTCTGGTAGTTTATCACGCTTCGGTCATAGTCAGCGCGGGCCTTCGCGTAGGCTCCCCCGGCCTTTCTTCCGAAAACGGGAAAACTGAGCCTTCCCCGTAACGCTCCAGCTTGGAAAATCGCGGTCGACGATGCTGTCATAGGCATTTGAGGAATCGGTAAAGCGCGGGGACACGCTGCCAACGAAAACAGCCTGTCGTTCTGCCAAGGCCCAGGTACTCGAGTCGGCCCTCCACGGTGAGACGGGGAAGCCTCTGGCGGGAGTGAAAAGTCTTAAGCGCACTGGCCTTTTCCATTTCCCGCTCCGCCCTGCGCATCTCGGGGCGTTTCTCAAAGGCCTGCACCACGGCTCCTAGCTCCGCCACCGGTTCGTACGCAGTCGGCATGGGATCGACTATCTCAAGCAGACTAACGCTCTCCTCCATGGGAATGGCAAGTAGGTTCTTAAGCGCGTCCACAGACGCCTCATAAGCGTTCTCCGAGTTTATCATCCTCACCTTCCTGGCGGCGCTCTCAGAGCGCGCCTGGGTGAGCGCCACCCTGGGCAGAACCCCCACCTCGACCTTTACGCCGGTTCTTCTCTCAAGGTCAAGGGCAAGCTCGTAGGCTTTTTTCTCAAGGTCGAAGTCGTGGGCCGCTGCCACGACTCCCCAGTAGCTTCTCTCAAGATCAAAAAGCGTCTTTGACACCACGCGTTCGAATTCATATACCGATATATCTCTGTCTTTTCTCGAGAGCACCACCGATACCCTGTTAGAGGCGATATCGAAGCCGCGAAGCAGCTCCTGTCCCACGCTGAAACCGAGGCTTGTGGCCCATGAAGGGCTCAGGCTCCCAAGCGGGGAATCGGTCTCGGTTCTTGATACCTCGAGGTCGTAGAGCTTGTAGAAGGTTCCGGTGGGAAGCATCCCCGAGAGTTCGCTTCCGAAGGAGAAGATCTCCGCGTTTATTATTCCGTCTTCTATGAGAGAACTCGAGGTGGGGTTTTTAGTGTCCACGTAAGAGGCCTTGAAGCTTACCTCGGGATCGTAGACGCCCGATCTGCTCTTGTGCTCCCCGCGGGCCGCTTCGACGCCGAGCATCCAGACCCTTATGTCGTGATTTTTCTCAAGGGCCATTATCTTTGCCTGCGTGAGGGTAAGGGCAGTAGCCCCACCTGAGGCAAAGAAAAAACACGCGGTGAAAAGAAAAAAGATCTTAAAGCGTTTTGACATCGAGATACTCCGTTACGCTGGAACCGGACCCAGCGTTTTACGTTTCGATCCGGATTCCTCATCATCCTCCCAGAATCCGGGGTAAAAATTTACTGAAGAAACAGGGAAAAGCCTAATTTCGGTCCGGGAAGAATTCTTTGCGACCACGCTTTCGCATCGCAAGCAACCGGAATAACGGGTTGGTGCTCACGGGCATGCTGAAACCCTCCGCTACACAAGATCGGAACAGTCTTCTCGACTGAAAGTACCGGCCATTCCCCGCAAAACGAATTTCCGGGTTTCGTCACCCTCATGATTCTACCTAAACACACATGGCTTTATCGACCCTGTTTTCAAGCTTGAAAACAGAAACTGTTTCTCCGCATGCCAAGAGGGATTTTTATTTTCTTCCGCGGTTTCCAATAACCATGAAAATTGGATGTCAGGCTTCCAATTTTCATGGTACAAACATCCATGACGAGGGGGACTATAACTAGACAGGCTCTATTTTAAAACTTGAAGGTCTCTGTGTACAATGCACGATTATACACGAGTCATGAAGAAGACTAGACCTACTGATGAAAATCTGCGTCGCTTCGGCGTTGAGTTGCTGATGAAGTGGCTAATTGCCGCCGCCGAAAACGAAACCACACTCACTTACGGTGAAGTAAAAGATAGACTGGAACAAGAGTGTAATTTCTCCTCGATGGGGAATTCCGGCCCAAGAAGAATTGGAAAGGCCGTTGCGGAACCAATGCAAGCAGAGATTCGCAAACAAGACAGCAACGCTCCTCCGCTCAATGTCCTTGTCGTTAGGAAAAAAGACCGGGTACCGGGTCCAGGTGAGTGCATCAGAAAGATATTCTCCGCACATTTTCCCGACGAAGCCTGGCTTAAAAACGAATATGCCCTAGAAGAGCATCCGGAGAAATGGAGAAAGATTGTCGAGCAGGCAACCCGGGAAGTTTATGATTACTCCCATTGGAAAGATATTTACGAAAAGATCTATGGGGAGGGGGATTAGGACTATGAAAAAGAAAAATCAGACCAAGCGTTCCCATGGCCACACTACGAGTTACTCTCGGGTGATGGAGGCAGCAAGGGAGATAGACGGCATACCAGTGAAACTCGCGCTGCAGGAACGGACGAGTGGGACTGTCGACGCTCCCTGGTGGGTACTCAGCTGGAGGACCAGATATTCGCCGAACGGTACGAACCGGCGTTTTTATCGTACCGAAAAAGACATCTGGACCATTCCGGTGGAGAAAGCGCTGGAAATGATGGAAGAGCTGATATCCAGGGGAGCCCTGGGACAGGAGTACCTGGACCGGCGCGTGGAGGAATTTGTCTGCAACACGTCGGTTTCGACCAGGATGGATCCCGAGGAGAGGAAACGCGAATTGGCCAACTTTACGTTTCCTGACGAAGACTGGGGTCCCGCTCCTTTCTTCGTAGTCAATTCGGATCCGAACGATAACTGGAAGAAAGTCCTGATCGTGAATACGGACACAGGCATCGCAACTTTCCGGTCAATTACAAAAGACCCGGACTACAGTCCCAGAAAGCAGCTGAGGCCTGGAGCGGACTGGTGGCTGGATAACTCCATGATGGACGCTAACGTTCAGCAGATGAAAGCCTTTCACTTAAACCTGCGTGGTTTATGTCGACAGCAAAGAACAAGTACTTTGACACAACATGAGACGAGAATCAACGCATCCGATTTCAAGGCGCGGTGCCTAGCCATCCTCGATCACGTTCATGAGACCGGTGAACGGGTGGTGATCCTGAAGCGTGGTAAGCCAGTTGCCGAGCTATCACGTGTGGTCAGCGAGGGAAACCGGTATCCCCAAACCGAACTGGAGGGGACGGTCGTCATAACCGGCGATGTTATGGAACCGGTGCTCCCTGAAGAGCACTGGGACAGTCTGAAGCGATGAATGTGGTGGCATGGGGACCGCGGTCGGCTATCGCAGAATCAGCAAGACGTTATTGCGGTCGCCGAACTGCGCGCCGGCTACGAAAGCAAACAGTTTCCGAAGGACTTTACCGGTTAAGACCGGAAGTCAGGAAAGCAAAACCGCAACTGTTCATTATTGGACCGCCTGATCTCCGAAAGCGAGAGATTTAAATAAACAGACATAATAACCTGAAAATATCTCGACGTAATACCCTAAATATGCTTAGACTCAATAGCCTAAATATCCAAAGGCCTAATCACATAATTAAAGGCAATCCATGCCCTGTCAAACCCCAGTTGATCGTAAACCGAACTTCACAGGGTAAAATCTTGCCGCTCATAAACAAGACAGGACAACTTCATGCCAAGTGTTCCCGAAGTCTGAACGCATTTACGGCAAGCAGCTTTTCTGCAACCGGAAAACTCTGACGGGTGCGGCAAAGCACCATAACGGGCCATCTTGCCCGCCGTCCAAGCAGTTCATGAACCTTGAGAGCTTGAGCAAAATCACGTGGCGTCGGAAGTTCCTTCCACTTCGCTTCCGCCAGAGTCAGAAAGCCATCCTTCTCAATAATGAAATCCGTTTCACGTGATTGGTCCCGATAGTACCATATGGTCGCTTCCGGCGCCGCCAGAGACAAATATTTTCGCAGTTCGCCAAAAATAAAAGTCTCCCATATCGCTCCGACCAAGTAGCTTTCGGTCACCGCTTGTCCGCTAAGCCCCAAGAGGAAACACAGCAATCCGACATCATTGAAAAAAAGCTTGGGTGTCTTTGCAAGACGTTTCCCCGGATTCGCAAACCAGGGTTCAAGCAGCGTAACCTGATTGGAGGCCACAAGCACGTTCAGCCACTTGTCGGCGGTTTTGCTGTTTATTCCCGTTTCCTTGGCAACTTCTGACTTGTTAAGCAGTTGCCCGCTACGAAGAGCCAAGGCGCGCATGAAGCGGTCAAAGTCCCGCAACGACGAAACATTTAAAAGCTGCCTCACATCGCGCTCAAGATAAGTCGCCTGATAGCTGCTGAAATAGTCCGCGGGCCTCATCGCCGGATCCTTCCAGAGCTGCGGCATAAACCCACGACCCAGAATCCCGGCTATTCCTTCCCTCTCTTCCAGGCGGGAAAATACAGGTCCCAGTTCCTGAATCGTAAGACCTTCAAGCTCCAGCACTCCGCAACGTCCCGCCAAAGACTCCGAGACTCCCTGCATCAGGCCGAATTTCTGTGACCCGGTCAGAATGAAGCGTCCGTTCATCTCCCTGTCCCTGTCTATTTCAACCTTCAGGTAGCGAAACAGCTTGGGCGCGTACTGAACCTCATCCACAAGCAGCGGCGCGGGATGACGTGACAGAAATGATTGGGGATCCTCTTCAGCCAATTGCGCTTCTGCCGGAAGGTCGAGGCTTACGTAGTTATAATCCCCGAACAGTTTTGTCAGCAGCGTTGTCTTGCCCGTCTGACGAGCACCCGTAACGACAACGGCGGGAAAGTGCATTGCCATGCGCCTGACTGACGCGGCTATTTCTCTTGGAAACTCTTTATCCGACATATCAGGTATTGAAACTCCATTATTTATGGGTTTAAATAACTGAATTGTCAGCCTCTCTCAAGAGAAAAGCAACCAAGACCCCGAAGCGGTTGCCATGGTTTGCCTTTAATTTACGTGATTTGGTCTTTGGATATTTAGGGTATTATGTCAAGCCGCGTCAAGAATTTTCTGTTCGCCTCCAGGGCTCATCTTCCCGATATTCCCCGCGCCCAAGGCCGATGCTGCGGCCCGGCCCTTGTCTGTCAACCTGTACTTCTGGAAACGGCTTTGAGGCTTGTCGGGCAGAGTATACTCAATGCTCCGCTCACGCATAAGCAGCCGGATGACCTTGTTGAGCTGGCCCGAGATTTTCTTCTGCCCCAGCTTCCTGGAAAGTTCAAGCCTTGACATCGGCCGGCCGGCAGCGAGCAGACTTAGCACTTTCCCCTCAAGCGACTCTGGTTGTGACTCTGGCTGTGACTCTCGGACTCTGGCCGTGACTCTGGCTGACTAATGAAGTCACGACTCTGGCCGTGATAGTCGAGCGCTTCTGAATCGTCGCGACAAACCCGTCAGCAACGGCAAACTCATGTTCCGGCAGACCCGCCTTCGTCCGAGATAACTGTCCAGCATTTCTTGGTCCCATCCGCTCAATATATTCGGCGAGATACAGAGACTCCGCAAGCAGAGGGTTGCCAGGTACTGAGCTGTGGGCAGTTCGCAGTTTTTCAAGAGTAAGCGGCGGAGGAAGCCTGCCGGGATTGCGAATCTCCAGGCGGTCCGCAAAGAGCATGACCTGAACGCTGGCGTTGTCCGTATAGTCCCGGTGAACCACCGCGTTTACTATAGCCTCGCTCACAACCTCTTTGGGAATTTCATAGGTTGTGGGGGCCCTGACATCTTGCGCCCGGGTTCCGATCGAGCGGTTGACCTTGCTGAGAACGAAGTCCACCGCCTGGTCGACCAGATCAAAGGCCGTGCCCTTGTAAACCTGATAGGACGGAATCGGCTTGCCGACCTCAGTCCCATGAAAGTGTGCGCATCTGATCTCAGAACAGATCAGAAACCGTTGCGGCGACTTTCCGAACAGCAAAACAGCGGCATTTGTCAGCCGCCCGTCGTTTAGCAGGTTCAGATGCTCAAAAGCAATTCCTTCTGCCGGAAACATGTTTCAATTCAGCTTTTTCCTGTCTAAAACTTCATGCTGAACGGTCAAATCGGTTTATCCTCTTGATTATGATCGCTGATCGGTGCATAGCTCGAGTTTGCGCAAGGGGTAGTTTCAAACCCATTTTGAAGAAGGTTTTATTTCCAGTTTTGCTTCCCTGAAATACTCGATGCCAACGCGGCGTTGAATCGGTGAGAACCAGTGCTTCGGAAGTGTTAACCACGCATGCGACGGAATCAGATCAGCCTGACCGCCAAACTGCGGATTGGGAACGGGGAAGCGATATTCGTGTATTTCTTCGGTCTTGTTCATCCACTCCTTTCAGGAAAGCCGATTACCGTGCCGCGTTCCCGTTTCGGTACAAGCGGTCAACACTCTCTCTACATTCGGAGACACGCCATCCATAACCTCGGTTTCGTAGTAACGCGCCAGAATCAGCTTTGACATAGATATCTCGACCGTTGCCATGATTTCTTAAATGTTCTACCGCTATCGTTGGATTCGCTGTTCTGGATACTGCCGTGAACATCCAGCAGAGTTTTACATAAGCACAGCGAATAACCTCCTCATCAGGACAACGCCCGAGTTCTGATCGTTCAGTTCAACTCAGAACTTTCATCGGCGAATCCGCACACTTGCACACTCGCGTTGCTAAAAATACGAAGCAGCATTGCATTGTTCGGTCCTGTTAAATACATCCTTGGATCAAATGCTCCTTGTTTCAGAGTCACTGTCTCTCAGAGACTGGTTTTTTGTCCTACGGAGCGCATTAGATGATCATTCAGGCAGTCAGAAAATCGTAGATTTCTCCTCTCAAAAATGGTCTTTTATAGCCGCTGCCGTCCGCCTGGGAAGTAAATTTCGGGTTTAATCCGAACGCCATAGTAATCCGTGATCCTAGGCGTGATATCGGACTTGGCAAGGTCATGATGCCGCGGAAGCTTGTTATAAAACTCTATCCATTCACCATATCCCGTAGTCATCGCCACTTTCATCCCAGCCGTAAGCTTTCAGTTATACATCCTACGTACGTCAGCGAGTCCTTATCGACCTCTCCCAGTCAGTTCGCTTAAGTCCAATCGCCTTGAAAGAACACCGAGAATCCTGCATGGATTTCAAGCAGCGATCGGTGCGGCTTTCTCTTCTTTGTTCTTCGATTCATATTCTGAGTAAGAAAGTACCTCCAGCTACATAATCCGCCCAGATCGTAGTTGTATATCCACTTCGCACTCACGCAGAGACAGCACGCGATACTTCCATGACGAAGCCAGTCCAGCAATCTTGCCCATGGACTCCAGAGTATGGAGGAACGGACGGGTTGAATCACCCAGCTGTCCAAAGCTTTTCGGTAATCTTGACCGTAGGGAGCTTGCGCTTCAATTTCTCCGTCTTTTTCCAGCATGCGACGCACGACGTAAGTGCGTAGCAACAAAAGGTCTGCGGAAAGTAAGCCTTGTTCATAAAGCAAAAATGATTGCCCGGAATTATCGAGCTATGACTTGATCGCTTCCGATTCCTGCCTGTCCCGCCCGAACCAATAGAACCAATCGGGAACGGGTGAGTTCAAACGTCGGTGCTCGAAAATCTCATCCTGTATCCTGCGGACATCGTTCAGTGAAATCTCTTTCTCTCCACAAAGATTCGAGATATAACGATGAATTCTGTCTGTACGTGCGACTGCCTCATCCTGATCATTAACTTCGCCGAGACCCCAAGCCAGAATTCGTATATTAGATGCAATTACGGCAATAAGTTTGAGAACCGTAATCCCGGTTACAACCGATAAAGACAGAACCAGAACCGCAAAAACCCAGAAAGACCACTTGAGAACAGCACTCCATCTGCGTCGAAGATTCACATCCCACCAGCATGCTCATCCGCTGGCAACGAACTCTGGAAAGAATCGGATCCCGGGAAATCGCTTCAGGCACATACCAGTTCTTCAATTTTTCAAGAACTTCCGGCTTGCCCGCGACCGCGGCGGCAAGCTGTCTGACACGGTCAGGTGTCGGGCGTTGCAACCCTTTGTGCGAAGGCCACGGCAAATCAAGAACGAAGCAGTCAAAGTCCTCTTGAATCTGTCTGCAGCCTCGGTCTTGTATCTGCTTTCCCTCCTTTTGAAGAACTGCTGATCAAGAAACCATATCAGGAGAGTTAAAACGGGAATATACTGAAGAAAATTTTGCTTTTCCGACACCGAAGCTATAAGTCCCAAGATCGCAACCAGAAGAATCAGGAATAAGCTGATATTGCGCATCTTCTTGGCGCAGCCGTAAAGAAAACGCTGTCCGGCCAGCTTCTCCAAAGATTCAGGAAGATTCTGTTTTTCCTGAATGCTCATCGGTAATAACCCGGGAACTTGCGGGCAAAGAGCTTGTTCCACCAGTCAAACGCTTCCCTCGTATTTCACCGCGTATTTCCGCCTCACAGGCCTTAAGCGCCCTAGTTCGCGCGGTCGTAACCCTTGATCTAGTCATTCTAAGCTCGGGCTCGGTCCGGCACGGCGAGATATTTCCTGAAATCCCCATGGGGTCTCGAACCTTGGCCAACTCCGAATCATGAAGAAATCGGAAAATACCCGCGAATGTCGGCCGAGTAAAGAATGGAACTTTTCTTCGATGCGTACTTTGCGACTCTTAACTCAAGCCTAAAATGAAGAAACCGGGACGTTGTTGAGGTACTTCCAGGCCTTGATGAAGCGTTTGCCCCAGCGGTTTTACCTTTGACGATCAAATTCCCGTCGATTGAACGCACGTCTCAAGTTGTGGGCGTCGGGGCTAGTCTTCATCCAGCCGCCCGCACAATTCGGGAATCCCGTAAACCTTGAACTCGAGAAATGTTACGCGACGTAAAAGGCGCGAGTTATCCAGACAGAACTGCTCTGGCGTCGGTCCCGAAGGGAGCAATGCACAGCGCAATGCTTTGGCGACTCCGGTATTCGGAAAACGTGCCGTAGCCAAGCTTGGTTTCGCAGCGTTTCTCAGCGACACGGGAGTTATCTGTTTAGCGCGCACAACTGCTTGTGGTCAACATCGGCTAGGGGCCGTTCAATGGAAGTCTGATCGGATCCCGTGCGCCAGAACCGGTGGAGCCCTGTCAACTTGATGCAATGATCGGAGGTGCGTTGCTTGCCGCCACGAACACCGGATAATCCGGCAGCAGGACGGTCTGTCAGCTTCAGCAGCGAATCTGACGATGCGTTTTATTTCTCCGGTTCTCGCGGGTATCGCCGCGTTCTTTCCCCAGTAAAAACAAGGTTTCGGATTCAAATCCCTGCCAAGAGAATTCCAGTACGCATCTCGCCAGAATACGCTAGCAGTATTCAAGAATCTTCATTTAAGGCGCCCGCGCCCAGCGGTTTTCCCAGGTAACTGCCGGATGCAACGATTCGTAGCGGAGCCGGGACGATCAAAGGATACATGTTTCCACGCTTCTAGGCCTGAGCTTCGGCGATGAATCTCCACCTCAAGTTGTTTTTCCGAAGTTTCCGGGAGGTCCTGATTCGGTTGGCCCAGGATCCGATGCATCTTGGCTTGAGATTATAAGAATGCAGTCGGGCAAATCCGACCGATCGCTGTTCCTCAACAACTTCACGTATCCTGCTCTCGAACTCGGCATTAAGCCGCATGAAACAGACTGCCAAGTTCCCGCTCGGGCGTAATAAGCCCGTCAGTAGAACAGTTCACCCTGCGTTTCAGCACGTGGCCGTTGGACTGAGCTGCCTTTCATTGCCAAAGAGGGACTAAGTCGAGTTCCTTGCGGCATGCAGCTCCGCCAGACATACGGTGCCCCTTGCGGGTTTCCTCCGAGATCCAGAGTGCCTCGGCCGCTTTCCGGAAAGCAACCTGGTCCGCAATCGGCGGCGCTTCTGACTCTAGCTTGATTAAGATCCGACTGTGCGGACTTAACTATAATCTCCTAGACGCTAACATTCGTTCCAACCGACATGTGCCGTGATAGCAGGATCCCGAACGCTTTGTACCGGCCAGCACCACTGAATATCACGAAACTCCCCGCAAAAGCTATAAACCGTTTGCCCAGACGTTCAAGCTGCTCGCTAGCCACGCATTTCGTCCAGCAGTATTAATCAATAGTCATTTTTTCACACGGATCGGGCACACCAAAGTCTTCGTAACACGGTGGGGAGCACGCCGGGACCGCCCGACACGGATTATCACCACACCGCCATCATCCGCGCCCTCAACCGGCACCGCAAAAATCTCAAGCACGGGAAGCTGCGGCTCCACGCAGTCACGAAAGACCAGTTTCAGGCGTTCCGCCAAATTCCCGCAACGCGGAACCGGCAAAATCCTATCTGCGGCGGCAGGTTTCGCATCAGATTCCTTGATGCCCAGAAACAAAACTCCTCCGTAAGCGTTTGCGAAGGCGACGACCTCCTCAAGTATAGCGTTTTTGGCCCGGTCACCAATTCTGTTCCCGCCTGACATCCATGAATCTTTTTCACCGCTTTTTGCCGGAAGACCTTCTTTGAACTCTATCTGTTCGCCCTCGGGAACTTTCGAGGCGATCAGGGATTCAATGTGGGATTCGTTGATACGGTTGGCGGAAACAGAAAGCACTTCAATCATCAGACGCAACTCCTTCAGTAAGCACCGGAAGAAATATACGTACCCGATTCAATCAGAAATTCTTCCCTTAAAGTTATAATGTAAGCATAATGATCATGAGTTCGACAAAGAATTGTGCCAGTCAGTTCAATGAATATTTTTCAGAAAGCTTTGTCTACCGCTACGCTTTTTTCCAAAGGAAGAGTCTCCCTCTTTCCAACCACGCAGAACCCGTCACGCGGTTTTTTGTCTCTCCCGTATTCGAGACCCTGAAAAATCCGCCTCCTTAATTCCGAGACAAGAAATTCTCTGGCTAGGAGTCCACTTTATACCTAGCTTCTCCTTCCTCAATGCCTTTCCTAGCTTTATTAAAAGCCCATTTAGGAATTTGTGGAAACCGGGAATTTAACTCATTCCGTTCAATACACAGGCATCTCAACTTTTCCAGCGATTTCTCATATGGTTCTGAATTAACTTCTATCTCGCTAAAAAGACGGGACCGGTTTCTTAAATCATTATAACAATTTCCCGCACTAACGTGCGTTGCCGCTCTCTTGCTGGAGTTTGTAAAAGTCAAGACTGCATTGAGAGCAGAGACCAGAATTGTCAAACTTCCAACAACAATACGATAGGGTTCAAACTTCCATAAAACAAATGTCCCAGCTGTTGCCACAATCGCCGAAATGAAAACTCCTACAACTAGATGAAATTTTGACCAGAACTGTGCTGCGTAAAAATGACCCTTGGATGAATAAAGCGAATCTTCTTCTATTCTCCTCGCTTCCTTTATGATTTTTTCCTTATCTTCCATATCTTGGAAATCTATCTCCAAAAATTTGCCTCCACAAATTTACAGCTCTTTCGTAATCGTTGTTCCTTCCGAGTGTACACTTCCACGCTTCAAGTGCCTTTCTTCTCGCAGTTTCTAACCTTATGACAGCTTCTTTTCTTTTTTGATTATCAAGATAAGAGTCGACTTGGCTTCCATCGTACCAGAGCGGCGATTTTACCCTTTGAGCAGCACTCGCAAAATAGACGTAAACAGCTCGCGAATAGTGGGAAATTTGACTATTGAAAGTCTTCAATGCGATAACTTCTATATGAAACGACTGGAGGAAAGCACTGTGTTGATGATTCCACCACTTTATCATTTTCACAATTCTTTTGAACAATTCTCCGCATATCATGTTTCTACAATCCATCGCTTCGGAGTGTTTTTCAGGTTTTGAGTTAATCCATCTTTCACTGTTCATGTCTGGGATACGGTAAATTGGGCTGTTTCCGATGCATCGTGCCGGCACTATGTCCACATTGGGCCACGTTTTATAATAAAGCGTTACCGCCTGTCCGTTCTTGCGGACATTTGTCCTATGTTTTCCCAAAACATCTCGGGTGGCCTGAAGAACCAGAGAAGGCTTCTTGTTTTTGATATGCTTGACGTAGTCCAAAACCACAATTACATCAAGGTCCGCGTAGCCCCTTAATGCCGTGTAGCGAGGTATAGATCCAGATGGAAATGCTTCCAGTATTGTGAAATCGTTTTCCAGCAGCGATACAATGCTGTCCGTTCTTCTAATTGACCTAGCGCGGTGTTCACCCGGCAATTCAATATTTTCTAGAAATTCATCGAAAAATGAAGCGACAGTGTATGACATATTGTTTCTGTGAACATTTGCTATCTACATATTACTTAATCTTCTTCAAATCCCCTCGATTTTTGAAAATACCAAGATTTCTCGTCACGCAGAAAAATCCCTGTTTTTTTCCGTATCGCGTTTGACAATTCCGGCAGCGTGAAGTTCAAAGCGACCGTGTTTCTATTCTTCAGTGCGCTGCAATCCTTCGGGAGTAACGCTTTGCGGGGCAGTCCTGTCTTCGCTGACCTTGGGAGCGGGCGGCTGATACGCGCGCAGGCGCTGGCCAGCGGTTTCGTAAAACCCTGACACCATCCGTTCCAGCTCGTCGATGAAGCTTTTGCGCTGACTGAAACGTCTGCCCAGCTGACGAATCATGCATACTTCGAATCTGGCGACGGGAAGATCCTGACTGCCCGCGGAAGCCATCGCGGAATTTTCTCTCAGTTCCCCAAGCGTATGCTGCGTGCGGGGCCTTCGTCCGGGCCAGATCAGCTTGATATGGATATCCGTTTCGGAGGTTTTCCGCAGCTGGCGAAGCAGCCAGTTGAGACGGGCCGGGGTGGTCTTTCTGTTGCCGGGAGCTTCAAGCGTCATTGACGCGCTGATCGTCCGTTTTCCGATATCGACGACCAATTCAATCGGCGCCGCCGCATCCTGAATCTTAAGTCCGGCCGAAAGCGTCTGTTCTTCGGCAAGTTCATAGGCGTCTTTCTTTGCGCGCGCCGCCGGATCCAGAACGTGGGAACGCGACAGCCTGACTTCAACTTTCACATTGACCTTGCGCGTCAGCAGAAGAGAGATGTCTCTGACTTCCTGATGCCAGGCGGCCACTATATCCCGCACCTCCTCGCTTTTTGTCTGGAGCGAAGCGCCGTCGGCGACTTTCTGCACGATGCCGGTCCATGCCTCGGGCATGCGGTCAAAGCTTTTTACCCCCGTGCTCGCATGCGTCAGGAACCTCAGCATCTCGGAGAGAACAAAATGCTGGTCCTCGTCTTCAATGCCGTCATTGGAAATCAGCAGGTCGGCCTGCGTAATGATGTACATCCATGACCAGTGATAGATTTTCACCCTTGAGCGCGTTTTGGCGGAGAGCTTGACCGGGTGATGATCCGGTCTCGAGGTGAACTGATTTGAGACGGTTATCACGGCATCAATGTTATGTTCCCTGGCAAGGCGCGTGTAGGCGGCGAGCTGCTCCTCATCGAGCCTGGCGTTGCCGACCTTCGTTTCGACCAGCGCTTTCCACCGGCGCCTGCCGACCCTGAGCACGATCAGCCCGTCCGGCCTGTGCGCTTTTTCCTCTCCCCGGTCCGCGAAGGTGACTTCGGTGTACGCTGCGAGACTCGCGAGTTTCCCGACACGCTGGTTGACGGAACCCAGCATCGCCTGGCCGAATTCGCGCACATGCACAAGGCAGGAAAGAAGAATTGAAGTGCTACGGCCCTCCTTTGAAGTGTCCGCCAGCACCGGGAAAAGACGCGCTTTTTCTCCACGTTTAAGATATTCAGGCAAACTGCTCATAAACCGCTGATAATCTTACCATGCGTTGGCATTCTCTCCAAAAGCGTGCGACGAACCTGCCTGCCAGCATCAAGCCGCGCACAAGAGTCATGCCTGCTGTTCCGAACGGGAGAAGCAAGCGGCTGACGTCTGGAGAAACAGACGATTTCCGGCGCGATGAATCCGGCGGAACCGGAAACCGGCTATGGATCTTCCGGTCTTTTTGTTTTCGTGAGCGCCGAGGCCAGCAGGGCGGTAGGAACCGCCACCACTCCGAGCCCCGTCACCGCGACGAAGAAAGTGAAGATTTTCCCGCCCGTGGTAATCGGGTACACGTCTCCGTACTCAACCGAGGCAAGGGTCGTAATCGCCCACCAGAGGCTGTGGAACACGCTTTTGAACGCTTCGGGCTGGGCCTTGTGCTCAAAGTGGTGAATGCCGGCCGCCGACGTGAACAGGACTATGACGCTTGCCGTTCCGTAGAGCATCAGTTCGTCCCTGATCTGTTCCCATGCCTGCTTCAGCCTGGACACCGCCTCTGAGGACTGCACCGCCTTGATTATCAGCAGCAGGCGCAGTAGGCGAAAGGAACGCACGAACACTAGGTCCGTCCCTTTCGCGAACCAGAAAACGGGCAGAATGGCGATAAGGTCCACGATACCGAAGAAGCTGAACACGTAGCTCCATCTGTTTTCGCTGACCCAGATACGAAGCGCGTATTCAAAGGTGAAAACAGCCAGAATCGCCGTTTCCGCCATTTCCAGCCACCGACGGTCGGCGGGATCCAGATCCGGCAGCGTTCCGACGGAAAAAACCGCAAGAGCCGTCAGAACCAGAATCTGGACGACGTAATCGAATGCGACGCCAGCTTTGGTATCCCGACGCAGCACCACGGCCGCCAGCCGGGAGCGCGTTTTCGCGTAGACCGTCATACCGCAATGTAGATTACTTGCTTCTTCGCGGATTTGAAAACGGGGAAAGCAAACGCGGCGGCGTCTTTACGTTTTGCCGGACAAGGGGCCGCCAGCCTCCGAGAAATAGCCCTGAAATTACAACAGTCCCAAGAAACTGGCACGACCTCTGTACGTCTTGAAAAACGGCTGTGCGCTTGATGCAATCCGCACTTGGTCGGGTCGGATCTGATACGGAAGTCGCGGAACAGATGGTGGTGTGGTTCGTGCCCATTCCGAACTTCATGGACATTTCAAGCTGGTTCTGAGCTTAACTCAAATTCTCCATAACAATATATTTAACCACTTCAGGTCATCGTATTTGGGTTTTTGCCAGCTACCAAAGGCCACGGTCGCCCGGATTCAATATCCGGGTGTCGAGGTTCAGACTTGGCAACTCCATACTCGTCTCGCAATCGGTCTATCATGGTCAGACACACCTCCGCCAAACCCGTTCGCTCTGAGTCACCGCCGAGCATCCCAAAAAGTTGCCTGCGTAAATCTGGAACAGCCGAGCTATGAATTTCAAATACAGACCGCCTATAAGAAACTTTAAATTCCTTAAGAGCTACACCCCTTATCGCATTCCCAAGCAATCCATCGAATTTTTTCTTTCTTAAGGCATAGCTTCTTACCATGGCAAGTACCACACGGGTGTCAGGATTTTCGACGAGAATTTTTTCAATCATCGAATGGCAGAACCTATAAGACTCATCTTCATAGCGACGCACCAACTCGGTTCGAAGATCAGAATTCTTTTTCGCCAATTCAGCTAGTTGATGGGAAATTGCTACTTTCGCCGAGCCTTCCGCGTCGCATGAAAGTTCTAAAGCCCGAAGGCAGGAATGAGTTCCCCGACAGAGCATTGCTCTTTGCCAATGATACTCTTCCATGAAAGCCGGGTCGCGTCTAGCCATCTCGCTTAGAACATCTTCTGCATCTGCTCCGGGAGAGTGTCCCAATGCGGACAATAGTTTTCCCAGATCCCAACACTTCTGGTGTTGCGCGGGAATAATCTTCAGAGCATCCAGAGTTGCCAAGGGACGGTCCGTAAAAGGTAAAAGCGCCAGCCACTCATAGAGCTTCCATTTTTGCTCGTCAAACATCCACGGGTCTTCAGTCGCAGAGTTAAGAAAGTCCCTTATGCCTTCCAGAACTAATCTCGAACTGATTTTTTCGCCGGCTAGGACAAGAGCGGTGCAAAGCCCCCGTTTTGAAGCAATCGGCAGGGGCAAATTCAGGAGCGTTTCTACAAGCCCTGCCTTGTTAGCGTATGGCATGCTGAATGCGATTTCCGCAAGCTCTAGTGCGTGGCGTTTTTCAGCTATAGAACTCTCCGCTCTTGTAAGTTGTTCTATAACTGCGAAAATAGGTTCCCCGAACGGAGATGATTGCATCGAGCCTTCGTCTTTTTGTAGGCGACGGGCGTCTATCTGAGAAAACCCAAACAAATCAGAAAGATAATTCTTTTCGGACAATCCGTGCTTTTTGTCATGAAGTCCCTTCAGCACGGTAGCGGCATCCCGTCCGAAGTCAGGATGAGACAGATATTCTTCCATCAGCCGGATGATGCGTTCATCTCCGATGGCTATAAAAGCCTGAGCGTAAATTGAAGTAAGGATACTGGGTATACTCGTTGCCCCACCTTGATTTCGGGCTTCTTCCCATTGCTTGTACTTAAGTTCCCACATTTCCGTTTCTTTTTTGAAAAGTCTCTGCAGAGATTCGGTCAGTTCCGGTTTTAATAGCCAACCTATTGCCATCGCCAGATGCATTAAATCCATACGCTTGGATTCTGAAGAAGAACATAACGCATTCGTCCAGCGCCGGAAGACGTCGACCAAGTCCCGTGCCAAATCTTCGTCCGATTTCAACGGACATTCCCCATAAGTTTCCGTGTTCGCGCAGGCAATGAGATATGACATAGCAGAAATTGTTTCAGGCCTGTCAGTCCCGCTTCGGTCAAAACATGCCTTCACAAGAATCTCCGGTCGCGCTTGCACGATCCTGCTATGTATCTCTCGCATCTCTGCGCTCCATGGTTCATTATCACCTCTTTTTTCATCCAAGATTAAATAGCGGTCAAGCAAGGTTCCCACGATTTTTGGCCCGACAACCTTCATCGCCTGTTTCGCAACGCGGCTTGAGCTGCTGGGATCAGTTACAAGCTGACTGATTGGTCCTTCATCCACAGGAATCATACCAGCCAGCAGTTCGATGTTTCTATACGGAAGCTCTAGCCGCTCCTCAAGGCGTCTCACCAGTGCCTGAGCCGTCGCCTGAGGATAAAGCCTTGACGCTTGCGCCACAATTCCTGCAGACTGTTCGTGTACCGCAGGAAAACCTGGCGACACAATAACGGCTTCAATTTCCGTTTCTAAAGTTCTGTCCTCAAGACCCGGACGGAGAAGTAACGCCAGGCGGTCCAAGTGATTCGATTCACTTTGAATCAGATTCCGCTCCTCACGTCGAAGCCGTTTCGCGATCTCGGGATCAGGAATTTCACGCATATATCCCCTGCGGGCAAGCATGGACCACATTTCTGAACCCGCTGTCCGCAGCACTTCCCGCACAAGCCGGTCAGCCTGCCTGAAATACAGCGCCTGAATAACCGAGGCCTTAAATTCAGGATCGGGATCGGTCTTCGCCAAGTTTGCGGCGAACTCGATTCCGTCCAAGTCGCCTTCCATCGCTATCTCTATCGCCAGAATTCTGCGGTTTTGGTACGGAATCCTAGAGAAACGGTCGAGCGCGCCGTCGCCCAGAACGGATGGTCTGAACCGGCCTGCCGTATTTCTTACACGTAAACAAGCTCGATAATCGGCATTTTCAATTAAAGGCCACAGATAACGCGCAAACTCTTTTTTTCCCGTGATGATCATAAATCGCACGGCACGGTCCACCGTGCCTTCTCCGTACCACCTGTCGGCAAAGTCTACCGCTTCGTCCCTTACCATTTCCCAGACAGCCGGAGAGGACCGACGGATCATTTCGGCGGCTAGCATGGGGTCAACTGACAGCGCGAGCAGAACCGCTACGGCTGCGGCTTCAGCGCCTAGGGAGCCGTCTCGGGAAAGCCTCTCGCACGCGAAAAAAACCGCCTCTTCCCATTCGGGCATATTGAGTATCTCCATCTTCAGCTTTTTTGCGGACTCCTCGTCTCCCGCGGCCGCTTTCCGCATCAGTTTCTCCACATGAAATGACGCATACCACTCCTGAAACTGATGATGCTGAAAAGAGACGCCGCCTTGTGAACCCGCTCGGACGAGAATATGATGACTGACGAGCACATCCAGAATGACGGCCGGTTGAGGCGACTGCGTAAGCTGCCCCTCTTCCTGCAGACGGCGTCCGGCCCCGCTGACAATGGTCCGTGCCGAGTGTTCGGGAATCGCCGTAGCGGCCCTGCTCACGCACCCAACGGCAAGCGCTACGAGCATATCCTTATGCGTACCGTAGAGATCGTAACGCAGGATCTGCGCGTTTTCCGGCCGCTTTTCGTGCCTGTCCACGGAGAGACGAAAAATTTCATCCTTGGTTTCTGCGACAAACGCTTCTTCGGAAGATGCGGCGAGCAGCACGTTCAGATAAAGCGGGACCGAAACAAGCTCGCGGATGCCCGGTGTACGCCGAGCCCGTTCTAAAAGCGTCTCTCCATCAATTCCAGAGACCCCGTGCGCTATTTCAATCTGCTTGTCTTTTGAGAGCGGTTCGATTTTCAGGGTTGGACCCAAGACCGGGACATCAAGGGCCTGCCGTCGAGTACTAACGGCAATCTGCAGAAGCTCATAATCACGCCGCAGCTGCCTGAGTTGCGCCACGGCGCGTCTTTCAGAATCCGTATCAAGTTCGTTCCATCCGTCCAGCAGCAACACCAGCAGCCCTTTGCGGGCGAGCAAACCGAAATGTTGCTGATCAAAGTCGGAGAAGGCCACCCGATGACAAAGGGATTCAAAAATGCCCATGCCCTGAGTCGACCATTCACCGAGAGGCACCAGCACCGGGATGCGCCCATCCAGTTTGAGAATGGCTTCTGCCAACTGAACAAGGGTTGTCGTCTTGCCAGTTCCCGGTGAAGCAACTATGCGAAGCTCGCGACTTGCATTGATTGCGGCCGCACAGCCATGAACGTCAATGCGCATGCCCCCGCTGTTATCCTCCATACGCATATCCAGAGTGACCGCGTGCAGGGGCCAGGTATTGAGGGTTTTAAAGCGTTCAACATCGGCTCCGGCGGCATCCTGAAGACGCGAGACAAGCTCCCCGAAGTGAGAATCAAGCGGATCAGTCGGCGGGAGTTCCGCCTCCCCGGCGGCAAGCGCCTCGAAGGCTTTTTTCTCGGCTTCCGGTTTCCAGCGGCGCAGCAGCTTAACCGTGTAGTGTTCTATATCGCTGTCAACAAGCCTGGCACAGTTGGAACAGAGCCAAATGCCGTTAGAGATATCACATCGCTCATCGGAAGAAAGAGCAGGGTCGTATCGAGGGCCGCCGGGCGAAGCTGCGGTGATATGCGCAGCGATGCCGGTATTCACCGATTTTTCACAGTCTCCGCGGGCAGGCCCGACTGTTGGCTTCCGGCAATCGGGATTTGAACAGAAAAAACCTACGCGCTCGGCAAGAATGCGTTTAGTGGATGATTTGAAGTCGTCTCTCAAGTGGCACCTGTTCCAGAATGTTCAGTGTGTGATATTAAGAGTTGTATAGGAGTTTTTTAAGTCCGAGATTTACTCTTGGGTATCTAGAGTCAGTTTCTCAAACCAATCATCTAACTTATCCAAACTAGAGAATCCGCTAATGTTTTGATTCGTCAACATCTTGAGAGTTGAAATTTTGGCTACTTTGTAAGCTTGATGGTATTTTTCTTCCGGTACTTCGTAACCACCGCTGTGAACAATCTTTGACCGTATATTATATAATTTTTTGATCAGTGCTTTAATGTCTTGTCGCTTATCAGGGGTATTGCCGAGAAACCAAGCAGCACGTTGAGACAGACGATAACTTAACTCCATGTTCTGCTTCGGTAAGATTAGGCATTCCAGAGCAATCATGAACATTAGGAAAGCCTCTTCCCGTGTTCTTTTCACCCCTGCTCTTCCTCCCAAGCAAACGGATATCAGCAACAAGTCTTCCACTGCGTTTCTCCTCTGTTTTTTTAGCAATTCTTCTATACGGCTGATTGCTTTGCTAATTCTGCTGTCGGCACTGCTGCGAAGCTGTGCTATAGAAAAAGGGGACGCAGGTTCATCGTTAAGTATCTTCGACATGTATGGCGGTTCACTGGAAGAAGATACAACCAAGCGTCCGCTTGTACTGGGCGGTTTTCTCCCGACAGACAAAAATTGCCAAGCGACATCATTGGCTGGCCTCAAATCTGAGAAGAAGTTCATGCATTCTAGGGTAGTGCGGACTTTTCGTTTGGCAAGTTTTTCCGCCGCTCTCCTGTCATGAGCTTTGACTTCCACAACTGCAGTTGGCTTACCCAATAGAGACTTGGTTAATCCGTGATTAACGGTCTCGGGTTTAACTTGCCGATTTGCCGCATTTTTCGCTTCAATGCTATATATCTGCTCCTCATCAAACACAACAAAACGAACGTCCCCAAAACTCTCTGGAAGGGAAGAGATGTCCAAACCGCTAACCTCAATCCAACATTTGTATTCTTCAGGTGAAGCCTCAAGGAATTCCCGCAACTTCTCTAAGGCTTTTTGTACGCGAGCAGGTAAATTTTCATCTCCGCTTTCTGAAATATTAATGGACTCAAAAATGGCGGTTTAAAGTGCCCAACTAATGGCTGATTCCGAGATATCTTCTCCGGGGAATTTATCCAATATTTTTTCGAGTACGCATCGGTATTTCTCACGTCCTTCTGAATTCAGAGATATGAATTTACCCTTTATAATCCACCACCCGGAATAAGTATTTGATTGATCGGGAGAGAAGGATACGTTATTTCCGACGTTGCTTAGAAAGGATTTTATGCACTTTAAGTCTTCTGGGTGGAACAGGTTTCTTTTCGGAGGAGATTGTTTTACCATCAGAGCATGGGAAATTGTATATGATGTTTCCTGAAACTGAAAGGAATTATTGTAAATTCAAGAACAACTACAAATCGTGTAGTCCCCCTTCACAGAGTTCTTAGTTACGTGGAAGGTGGAAAATATTTTATTTCATATCGCTAGTCGCGCGACAAGTTCTTTCAGTTTTACCTTGAGTTCTTCGGAAATGTCTGATTCGAAAAGTTTCTCAATTAACTCTATTCCTTCATACCATTCGTAACAAGGCAGTTTGCAGGTTCCCAGATAAATCAAAAGTTTCGCGACCGCTTCGGGATGGATCCGCCACAAGTCGGATTTGTTTATCTCGCGGACGATATAAAGTTGGCTTAGCTCTGCCGGCGGTATCTGGATCGCCAGTTCAACTGCCTCAGGAAACAACCCGTTCATATGTAGTAAGCAGCTAAGCATGCGGCTGGTTTCATAGGAATCGAACTTTGACGGAATTCCTTTCAATCGGTTTTCCCAATAGGATTTCAGCCAACTCCTCCACCACTCCTGTCTTCGTGTCTCATCCATATGCTTGAGATGCTTCCGCAACTGAAATCCAAAATCAATCTTATCTTCCCTATCGGCATTATCGAAAAATTCGGGAATGAACGTATCAAGAGGGTTTGTGGCGAAATATATCAATATGGTTGTGTACACTTCAATAAATTTACTCCGCATCCGTCTTTGAGAAAAATCCCTCTTAACGTGTTTAACAGCGTTAAGAAATGCCTGTTCCAAAAGCTCCGCAATGGAGGGGGAGGCAACCCTTTGCCAAGTCAAAAACCCGCTCCATACCGCATGGTAATCACCATCCTTGAAGTCTTCACTGAAAAGCGGGAGCAAATTCTCTTTTGTCCATTTTTCATCAGCATCCAGAAGAAAAGAAAACTCGCCCGCAAGAATGCATCTGCCCAATCTTCCGGTCATGGTTCCGTCTTGAATTATTGCTGATAGCACAGAGAGATATTCGTCGTCAAGGACTCGGGGGGCTGGGTCTTGCCGCTTTCGCCATAAATAAAGGCTAATCAGCCAGAACTGAGTCAGAACACCTGCGGGATGGTTGATCGCTCTTAAGTACCACTCAGAATCTTCTGACAGAGTTTCATGCTGATCAAGATTGTCCCATAGCGCTCCGGCAATCTTGTTGGCTTGGGCAAGCAAATCAGGTGGATAAAAATCGCCGAAGCTCTTCACCAGCGCGCGGAGGATTTCGGCAATCCGCAGAGTGTTTTTACCGTGCAGCTCGCTCCTGTTCAAGAATTGGAGAATTTCCTGATGTTGACTCTGGTCTATGCTTGTTTTCGACCAAGCGCCTAACAGCGCCGACCAGATATCGGCATCCCACTTTTGTTCGTCAGCAAGCAGGCTGGCCAGAGCCAGTCCCCATTCGAAATTCTGTTTCGCCGCTTCCTCGACATTCACTAGAAGCCCTCTGCGGTCAGGTCCGAGAATTTCCGTTTGTCGGAATGTTAACAGCTTCTTTAACCATTTGTCAGCAGGCTGCGAAAGCAGTTCCTCGGTTGTCCAAGGACTTTCCAGACCA
This sequence comes from Thermodesulfobacteriota bacterium, assembly GCA_965229995.1. GTDB lineage: Bacteria > Desulfobacterota_D > UBA1144 > Nemesobacterales > Nemesobacteraceae > Nemesobacter. The sequence goes on from OZ245933.1 coordinate 1,622,925, forward strand.
ACCCATCCAACATCCTCAAACCACACTTGGTGATCAGGGTGTTCTCTCGGACGAAAATCTGGAAACTGTTTCCAAACCTTGTCCAGAGCTTTCTTGGCAAAGGCACAGTCAGGTTTCGCTTCATGAAGTGAATAGAGCCAATTAAAATGCTCGCCAGCTGCATACTTGTCTTTCTCTTCGTTTTCTTCATCTGGAAAGCGGTATGACAGGACTGCCTTTATGATATTCCGCCGCCGCTTCGGCTTGGCGTCCGGATAGATTTTCCTCACTGCCAGAAACAATTCGTGGTACGCGGAATCATCATGCAGGTCCATTTTCGACAGCAGCCAGTCAATTTTTCCGTCCGCGGTCAGGTCTTTGCGAGCGGGCAGCATATGCACCGCCAGTCGGCGTGCAATTGGGGTTTCCGACAACGCGAGCTTGTCACATAGCTGGGCCGCCGTTTTCATCCGGTTCAACGCAAGCCATTCCATGCAGTCGCGCGCCGCATCAATCAAGACATCAAAGGCTTTTGGATATTTGTCCTGTTCATTGGGTTCAATAGCGCTACGGTTCATGCTTGCCGGACTCCGCTTCCGGTCGGCGGCTCCCCAAGTGCTAAGAGTGAAATGCTGTCTTTCCAGATGACCGATAACATTCGTGATAAATGGCTCGGCCACGTGGTCAAGGTTCGGCTTCAGGGAATCTTCCCAAAGGCTGCTGATGGCGTGGTGGTCGCTTACTGGTTTTAAATCCGCGGTTATTGATGAATCCTTATCGTCTTTAATGGTTGGCCCGGCAAACAATGTCAAGCGGTTCGCCGCCATTACGCCAAAGACTTCAATCATGCTGTCAAACAGCTCGTGCTTGACACATCGTTCTCCCAACCATAGCAACATGATAGCCTGCGGATACGGTGGGGCTGTGGCCAGCAGCAGGGATATCCAGCATGACAAGGTCTCTTTGTCCCACGAGTTTTCCCTATCCAGTCCTACAAACCTCGCAAGTCTGTGCCAGAAATCAGGATTCATATGCATGCCATGTCTGCCGATAAGGCTGAAAAGCCGGTCGGCATGACCGCATGAAAATTTTACAGTCAGCCAATGCGCCAGTTGAGCGTCTCGTTCGGAAAGAGCACCATCAGAAAAAAGACAGTTCAGATTCTTGTTCCTGTCAAGCCAGTCAATCCACTCGGGCGATGATGCCGCCTCCGTAAAAAAACGCATCTTGCTCACATCCATCAACGCTTGGTCAATGGTATCTCTCTCCTCTTCATTTAGTAAAGAAGGGGGGTTGCCGACGAGTTCATTTATCATGCGTCGCCAGTCCAGTACGCCGCGCTTAAAATGCTTGGCGAGTCTGTCTATACCTTCGTAAAGAGCACTATGACTTCCATCAGGCGAAGGATAGATAACCGGTTCGATTCCCAGTATTTCCCATTTCCCCCGCACATCCTTATCCAGCGCAAAGCGTGGCTTTCCGTGCCCTGACAGCGCCCGGGCCAGATAGTTCATAATCGTGTCGTTGTGACTGTAGCCGACAAAAAGAACGGTGAAGGAACGAAACAGCTCAACCAGAAAACGTCGAGCCCACCCTTCAACAAGGTAGGCACGCCCGAAGTCTTCATCCGTAAGTATCATGTCTTCGGGGCTGTAAACAGACCCGTGAACATGGACAATTCCATTGAACTTGTTCCCCATAGGTAGTGCGGGAGCCCGAAACACCTCGGGGCCTAAATCAAACACTTTTTTCGCCTCCTGTTCAAACAGCAGGTCGAAATTGGTAGTTACAATGCGAACCGATTCAGGAGTTAAAAAAAGCCGCAGCAGGTTGCAGTGCAGTTCGGTCGGTTCCAAACCGGGCCGGTTAAGTACTTCTGAAGCACGGTTATAAATATCCACACCTCTTTGCTTGAGCTCACCCAGGAATCGGTCTTCGGGCTTACCCTTGGTTAGTTCTTTTCCGGTTCCAGAAGCAATTTTCTTTGCCAGATTTTTGAAATTCGGGAGATTTGCCGGTTCCCCCATTGAAACTCCCGCACCGGCGAAAATAACCAAGCTGCCGTCGCTCAAAGCATCCAGTAATTTCTTGGGAAAATCGATGTCCGATAGCTTCATTGCAATTTCAGTCGATTATAGAAGCTTGGCGTTCAAGACACCCGCGAGTTCCATGTGTTAGGTGGTTTAAATGCACTCGAAACACTTTTTGTCAAAACATATCAGTTGTTTTCACTCAACAGTGCTTGCCCAATTGAATATTTCTTTAGGAGTTTTCGAAATTGTTTCTTCAAGAAAACAATCCTCGAAAAGCAAGAAATTCTCCTCATCTTTTGGCTTGACGGAAGATAAACCCCAATGTTCGAAAAAGTTTTTGATTGCGCGCTCTTTCTTGTCACCGCTTTTCCCCCAAATGCCTTGTAAAAGTTTTTTACGGCGGTGTTCATCCACTTTGCCGGACATGTCGTACTCGGGCACACCTTTCCAAACAACCTCTTTCAAAAAACGTTCCGGGCACATGCTCCGGAATAAAAACTGTTCCAGCTCCTTTACATAATGATGAGTCGAATTAATAAATGAAGCGACTTCTTTAAACCGAGGATTTTCGCATTTGTCATAATGGTCAAGAAGAACTAGACCGTCAAGACCTCTGAACTTTTCCTGAATCGTTTCAATATTATCTTTAATGCAATTTCTGTAACATTCAGAAAGTTCTTTGTCTTCGTCGCTGTGTACGGCGCGGTTCCTCCAAGTTATCATCAAAGCGACCAAGGCTGAAAGTTTCTTGTCTATCGCAGTAAAATGATTTTCTAAAATTTTAAATCTTCTGTAAACGCTCCGCCCGTTCTTGTCTAATTCTGACCGAACCCCGGATGATTGAATCAGGAAGGGTTTTCTGTTTGCGCGGCGAATGTAAAGGTCCAAGGCATCCACGGAACGGACTAGAACCATATCCAATACCAAGCGTCTGCTGCGTTTAGATGAAACACGGGGATCCTTTGGCGACCATGCTGCCCGAAGTTCTTTTGGAACTTCGGTAACGTAACCTTTCTCAACTGCATCGAGACCAACCAATGCGGTTATAATCAGATGATTGGCATTTCCCAAATGCTTTTTGAATTCGCGTCGTGCAGGGCTTGTTGTGAGGTAGAAGGGCATTATTTAATGAACCAAAAATGTGTGCATGGCGCGACTCGAACGCACAACCCCGCTTTGAAGAAGCAAAAGCTTTATGAAGGCGGGACTTTACCTGTTAAGCTACACGCACGTGACTTTATCGTCTTAATATATCATTTTCCCCCAACAAGTATGTGTATCAAGCGCATTTATTTCTACGGTCACGAATTTTGATCCTTAACCCATACCCCGCCCCGGTTTCGTTATTCGTGCGACCGTCTGACCATGCGCTTGAAATAAAGCTGTCCTGTTCCAATGGCGGAACTATGCTGAGCAATCTTTATGTCGTCCTCCATTCAAGCTTGATTAAATTCCTTGTCAATTTTCTCAAACACTCGTTGAAAGTTATTAAGCGTAGGACTCGACAATTCTATCTCTTTTCCATCCTTCCTAGTCTTGTCGATTTTTTCAAAAAACTTCTTCGCCAGTAAAACTTTGTCCAGATCTTCGTTCTTCAAAAATTTTGAGTTCTTAATTTCAGGGTCTTTGTTGGCTGTTGTTTCATCAAGCACGAACTCGTTAAAATCTTCATGCGTAAACAAATCCTCAATGGAACATTCTTTCTGCTCGGATACAAATACAATACGGCTCTCCCGCACCATTAATTTACCCTTAAGGTTGTCCGCAACCCCAATCCCTTTTTTATCGTTGTCCAAAACCACCAGAAATTCCAAGCCCCATCCAATTAACAAGGAAACAAGTTGCGGGATATTTGTAGCCCCAGTACTGGGAATAAGGTTAACGTCGTTTGTTTCTGAGCAATGACGAAAAGCCTGCAGAAAGTAATAATCGGAAATCCCTTCCAGTAAAACATTCTTTTTGCCCACGATTGAAAAGGAATTCGACAAATCAAGCCCTATCGCAGTAACAACCGGGGTCAGCGCCGCCGCCCCAGTGGCACCCTTATGAATCTTTTCTATCCGCGTTCCGTCTTTATCGCTTTTCGAGACAAGACGTACTCTATCCAGACGCTGAACATCCATCAGATAAGGTGAATGAGTACTGAAAATAACTTGTGATTCGCATGAAACCTCCTCAAGGAGTTCCAGCACATCTTTCTGCGCACTGGCATGGAGATACAAGCCGGGTTCGTCAATGAGAAGTATGTTTTTCCCGTCTTGCCTTGCCTTGAGATGAAGATAAAAGGACAGAAACCACTGCAATCCCTTACTTCGTTGTTCTGGCTTGAATAACGAAGCATGCCCAGATTCGGTTATATCAAAGACCAGATTCCCTGAATCCTGACTCAGGGAAAGCTTAAGCTCGCTTTGCTTCCAGCAATGCAAAAACTCGTGAGGGATTTCTGTAGAATGTTGACGTAATATCATCCTGCGTCTATGCGAATCAGGTGCATTTATTACTTCATCCAGGTCAAGATTGGTAATTTCCACAAAATCTTGCACGGAGAGTGGAGGATTGTCTTTCGCTTCTTGAAAAGGGATCTCATAAGGCAAAACTCCTCTGTCGCTGAAAAATATAAAATTGGGTATGCGCCCATTAATCCTGCCTAGAAGTTCATCCGGTTGACTTCCCTTAACCGAAGCTTTGATTTTTCCACGCAGCAAATCAAAGGGAAATTTCGGGAACAAGGGCTGGATTCTGTTAACATATTGAACCAGTCTTCTATGTGTGCCTGCTAAGTCCTCTCCAGAAATTTCGGGTATTGCGATTTTTGAGAGTTTCTCAATTTTAGATAAATCTCTTAAGATTTTCTCGACTTCTTGCAAAGCCAGCCCGCATTTATCTCGTTGCTTATCAAAAAGCCGGTTGATTTCGCCACCTAAGGCGTAACGTCCGTCGTGATATTTGATAATTGTTACATCGTGTTCGGAGATATGTTCCCATACATCCTCGCCAATGCTTTCAAAGTCAAGCTCATCCTGAAGCTTCTCATCAATTTTAAAGCACATCTCAAGCACAGGAGAATCGTTGCTATCAACAGGAAATGAATCGGCAGGAATCCCCGCCTGTCTATCAAAGTCCCGAATAGCTTCAAGAACCGCACTTTTTCCAGACTCGTTTTGCCCCGCAAGTATGGTGATGTCGGAAGCGAGGTAACACCAGCCGGAGTCTCTAATGGACTTATAATTCTGGATTCGGAATTTAATCAGTTTCATGAAGCACTCCTAAACATGTTCTTGATAAAATAAATCATCTTAAACGATTCTGGCAGGAAATACAGAATAATTGCTCACCTTCGGAAACCGAGAGACTTCTTTACCGGCTAAGCCTGATATGTTACTTTTTCAGGCTAAACTATAGGCGTGGTTAAAAAAACAAGCTTCTCGTCTTAAAAGCCGGTACGCACCTTCTGTTTACCCAAACCACAAAGAGTCAGCAAAGAACCGATGCCTGAAAAAAAACTCTTTCTAATACCATGCTGCGCTTCCAAAAAACATAATGGTCATTCCCGCTCCGCCGTGCCCGAGCCCCTAAGCCGTTTGGTTTCGGAGGCTATTTACTCCGGCATTCTGGAAACCAGGAGGGAGGGGCTCTCGGGCATTCGCCAGGACAAGAGATACCTGTCCGGAAAATACGAAAAGAACAGGAGACTGGAACCGGGATGGCCAGATTCTCATCCTGTCGGCACTCTACGGACCGTTGCACCCCCTCAGCCGCATTCAGGACTACAACCTGCAGATGAGCGATAAGCCTGCTTACAGAACATGGAAGAAGCGCCTTCCGGGTTTTCTTCGGAACTACGCTCTTTCGAACGGCATTGAGGAGGTTCACCTCTTTTTCGGAAGCAGCACGTACTATCTGAAAGCGGCTCAAGGCGCCGTGGGGCCCCTGTTAAAAGAGAAACTGATTAAAAAAGCGATCCAGTATCACGTCATTGGCGGCAGCACAAGGCTGACACCGCAGACACACGGCGAACTATTGGAAGACTTTCTGAAACGGGGAAGTATCGACAAACTTCCTGGGAACGTTGAGGCGCGTGCTTTATGAGTGACGCATGCCGATTCATACATAATCTTGCGGGGAATTTTGATAGGTATAAATTTCCTTTCGAACCCGAACGAATTCCCGAAAGCGGAATATATCTGCTCTTTGAGGCAGGGGAAACCGCCCACGGAACCGACCGAATCGTTCAGGTCGGAACGCACTCTGGAAAGCGGCGGCTCAGGTCAAGGCTCCGGGAACACGATAGTCCCAACAAGGACCGGAGCATATTGAGGAAGAATATCGGCCTGGCCCTTTTGCGCGAAAGCAATGATACATTTCTGGAAAAATGGAAGCTTGACCTCACCTCAAGGGAAGCGAGACGGAAACATGGCCCGCTCGTCGACTTCAAACGACAGAGGGTAATTGAGGAGGCCGTGACGGACCGGATTCGGAGAACTTTTCCCTTTGTCGCATTCCCCGTATTTGTCGCATTCCCCGTAGAAGACAAGGATGCCCGGTTCGAACTCAAATCGAGGATTATATCCACCTTGTCACTATGCGGCGGCTGTCGACCGTCGGAGCAATGGCTGGGCAGATGTTCTCCAAAAAGCAAAATTCGAGAAAGCGGCCTCTGGCTCACACAAGGGTTGCGCAAAGAACCGCTGTCAGAAGATGAAATTAGCTATTTGCGGGCAATGGTGCCGCGAACAGCGCGCGGCGACTAAGAGGCGATGGAACATTCCAGGTCGCCGGAATCCTCTTGTGAAGCTCGATGATCGGAAAATAAACTCCTCCCCAAAGAGTTGAACTTAGGCGTATCGCTTCTCCAACCTGTTCAGAATTATTCGGGTCAACCAGAAAAGCAAGCCTGATCGGACGCGTCTTTATTTCTACTGAAACGCTCATCGTTTTTTCTTTCTCTTGGGTTTATTGGGAACAATGACGAAAAAGACTAATTTGAGCCGGGGAAATTTCCCTCTTCCAGCAAAAGGGCAAAAAAAAGCGGGCAACCTTTGTTAGGGAGCCCGCTTCATTCAAGCTTTGTGAGCTTTGATTTGTTTTTATTTCACGAACTGATCAATGTAAACCATCAGCCTTGACTGAAACGCCCAGATCGTATCCTCGGCGGTACCTTCAACTTCATTAGTAGCTGCATGAGACTCCATAAGCTGGGTAAGACCGTCTCCGGCAAGCACCAAGCTTCCGATGAAGTCAAGGTTTACGCCCGGATGAAGTGTCCAGCTGAGTGTTCCCTCAATCTCGGTACCAAGGTATTTATCAACCGGAGTGTTAGAAATACCCCGATTACCCACACCATTACCGAAATCCGCAATAGTTTCATAATTTGAGTCAAATGCTGAAACTGCATTCGTCTGATCGTTCCAAGCAAACAGAACCTGAGGAGTGAACGCTAGGTTATCACTAAGCTTCATGTTCGCGTACGCCTTGACGTAGATAGCATTTATAACGCTTCCCTCTATCTGGTAAACAGTCGGGATGACATGCTTGAAGAGGAGATTGTCAACGTTATACGCCGGGCTGAAAGGAAGAGCGTTCCCCTCAATTGTCAAAGCAGTAGAACCATCGTCACCCTGCGCCCAACCGGCTTCAACACCTACCGTGCTTACCTGAGCCATCATCGAAGGATAAAGCTCTAAGCGGCCAGCCATGTCAAAAGCGTACTCAAAGTCAAACTGTCCAGCCGGAAGAGGACCTAACGCAGGATTGGTTATTTCTCCCCCTCCGAACATCTGTACTTCGTAGGTTAAGCTCCAGCTAGCGGCCTTAAGAACGAGAAGACCGGAGTAAAGCCCAGTGCGGTCAACATTAAAATCTGTAAAGCCTATATCGTTGAATATGTCATTCTGATGCAGGTACGGGAACCCGTAAGCTCCAACAGTGACATTAACGTCTCCCATCTGCTGGTTGTAGATACCCGCCGCGGCAAGTATGTCGTAACCTACGCCGCTTTCTCCGGCGAACAGCGAACTACCGTTGCTGAATACGTCAGATACGAGAACCAAGGTGAAAGTTCCAGCTCCAGCCGGGAAGGACTTTAACCAAAGAGCCCTGTCAACTACAAAACCAAGATCCGAATGGGGATCGTGTCCGCCGTTTGCGAGAATTCCAAGACCCCAGTCAAAAGGCTGGCGCCCTATCCTTACGAAACCGAGGTTGTTCGGAAGAACTATATCGGCGTGAAGCATGCGTACGGTGAAAAACCCGTAATCATCGTCTACCGCCTTATTGCCTGTCAGAATCGCACCGTTGAAACGGTCGCTCGGCCTGAGATCAGACAGCACAACACTGTCATCCTCGCCAAAGGTACCACCGAAAAAGTGGGCAGTCTGCCCACCCCATATCATGTTGCTAGCAACATCAACCTGGGCCCTCACTGTAACCGCATCGCTCAAACCTAACTGCGGAGTGAGCCTGAGCGTCGTATCAACAACACTAATCCTGCCGTTATCACCGACAACGGCATTGTCAATGACACGCGCTCTCGTTCTCAAGTAACTCGGAAATCCGCCAAGCGACCAATCTAGGGCAAATGACGGGATCGACATACCTAGAACGGCAAAAAATATTATAAGCCATCTGGCTTGAATCATCTCTCCTTACCTCCTGTAAAATTTATATTCCAAAGTAAACGATCATGCCCTGATCCCCCTTAAACGGACGCAGAATATGATCAAATTCCTTATAAGCTTACTACAAAAGCAAGCCTAGTTCAAGCATTTTTTCCCTTAACTAAAATCCTTCCCCTTCCTTCATACGTCCTTAACGATAAAGTACAAAGGCGGATATGTCAAGAATTTTTTGACTGAAAAACCCGAATACCCAATAATCGCAAGGGTTTTTCTAAGCATTACCGATTTATCTCTGGTCAGAACCGCAAGCGGCACAAAAATCCCCGCATTACCGCACCCTGACCGTGACTGGCAAAATCCCGGCCGAAACCCCGTTTCACTATCGCCTCCGCCCGAACAACCTAAGGGTGATAAAAGGGATCAGGCTTAGCGCGGGCGAGAGGATAAGCTGCGTAGCGGCGCTTTTCCTAAGAGGCTCTTTCATCCCCATTATCCCCGAATAAAGCGAAGCCGGATCGTCGATAAAACCCCTCATGGCCTCGCAGAAGAAAAATACGTTTTGGGGACTGCAGAGAAACACTAGCAGGTTAAACACCAAAAATACAAGAACCCCCTTCGCCACCAAGCTAAGCGTCCTTCCCCACACAAGCGAGTTAACGGCCTTTCTCGTGAGGTTCCCCCCGTAGTACTTGGCAAGTATCCCTCCAAAAACTACCGTCATCATGAGACTTATCCCGAAACCGAAAAGAAAAACCAGGCACTTTCCGAAAAGATCCGAAGCCCCGCCGAAAGCCGGGATGACCTCCTCCCACACTCCCCAGGCAAGGGGAAGCAGCAGCGCAAGAAACGCCCCCTCCCAGAAACCGCTTCTTGCCCCCACCAGGAAAAAAGTGAGCGTCCCCCTCATCGTTAGGAAGTCAGAAGGTATGTCCTGCCCCGTGCGCTCTATTATATGGTACTGCTGTATCTCAGATATCGCGTCTATCATGTTGTGCGGGGACGCGTGGGGCGAAGACGATACCGGAACGAACCCTCCCCTCCCGCCGCTCACAGGTCTCCTCCTCTATATATAAGGCGAAGAAAACCGGGGATTTTTCCGCCCCCGCAACCCGCCGGATCCGCCTTCCCGGAAAATTCTTTGAAAAAAGTTATGGACATTCCGTCCTAAATGTAATACATTGTATTTCAAATGTCGAAAAATGGACAGAAAAATAAAAAGACGCCGATGAAGAAAATTTCGAGAGAACGCCAGAGAGAAAAACCTCATGATCGGACTCGGCGCAGAGAAACTTCGGGAGATAGCCCCGCCCGAGGGGGTCACGATAGGCGCGGGCGTCGCGCTTGACCGCGACCCCGAGGCGAAGCCCGCCCCGATAATCGTCCCCGACTCAGACAGGGAGGGACACATATTCACCATGGGCGCCACGCGAAGCGGAAAGACCCGCCTTGCGGAGGCGATGATAGAGCATGACATAAGGGCGGGGCGGAGCATCCTCTGGATAGACCCCAAGGGGGATAACGGCATCTTCTCGAAGATAGTGACTGTGGCCAGGGAAGCGGGGAGAGAAGACGATCTTCTGTTTTTCTCTCCCGTTTTTCCCCGCTACTCGGTCAGGATAGACCCCCTGTCGCACTACTTCATGCCCGAGGAGGTCGTAAACCACGTCGTCTCGGGCATCCGGGTCCGCGAGGAATTCTACTTCAACATAGCCTACGAGGTGACGCTTGTGGTGGTGCAGAGCCTCATGCTCATATCAAGATCCATGGGCGAGCGGCCGGTGTTCACGTTTCGAAGGATAAAGGAGAACATAGGGTACAGGGAGCTTGAGTCGCTACGCGCCCAGGTAGCGGAGATAGAGGGCCCCGAAGCTGAAGAGACTCTAATGGACCTCGACCAGATACTCTCCTCTCCCCAGGACTACTTCTCTAAGGTTTCCTCGAGCCTTCGCGCCGTGATAACGTCGCTTAGTTCGGGGTCCGTGGGAGAAATCATGGGCAAGGATCCCGCAAACCGCTTCATAGAGCGCCTCGAAGCCGGCAAGGGAGTGATACTCGTCGTGCAGACGGGTTCGCTTCTCACGAGAAAAACGGCTCACATAATGGCGCGGGTTCTTCTCTCCATGGTGCAAAGCTTCGTCGGAAGGGTGCTCGGCTCCCACGGGAAGATCGATCCTCCCCTAGCGATATACGCCGATGAAGCATCAAACGTCCTTTACTTCGGAATAGACGATCTTTTCAACAAGGCGGGGGGAGCCGGGGTGTGGCTTCACATGCTGACGCAGAGCAAGCAGGACCTCGTGGCCGAGCTCGGCACTGCCTACGCCGGGAAGATCCTTGACAACACGAACACCAAGATAGTTTTCCGCGTGAATGACCCCGACACGGCGGCCTACGCCTCCCGAATGGCGGGGATGAGAAAAAGGTTCTCCCCCATAATGAGCCTCGGGGGAGGGCTCAGCGTAAGGGAGATAGAGGAAAGCATGGTGCCGCCCGAGAGCTTCATGAGGCTTGCCCGCAGGGAGTTCTACGCCTTCACCTTCGACGGCATATACAGGGGAAGAACGCTTGACGTGCGGGCGTGCGAGGAAATACGGTTCCCGGAGATAAAAAACGAATGAGAGGGAGAAAGACAGGAAAAATGAAATACCTTCCCCAAATGGCAATCAGCTGGGAGACAGCCGCCGTGTTCTCCCTTTCGTGCCTCTGCCTCGGCGCGGCGCTTTGCGCACTCGCGCTAAGACGCACAAGAGAAAAGCAGGCCACATCCGCAGTAATAGAGTTTACGACGGCCAAAGGAAAAGGATCCTCGGAAAAGCAAAACGGCGCGGAGCCCGAAACTATAGGAGCCCTGGCCGAGAGCCTCTGGCTAAGGAGAGATCCCCCGCCCGAGGTTTTGGTGCTTTCGGATTCCGGGCCCGAAGCCGGGCCCGCCTTTGAGCATCTCCAGACCCGGGCCTTCTGGGCGGAGGAGATAGAACCTCACCGCCGCCACCTCGAGCGGCGCCGCGAACTTGCGGTAATCGAGAAGGTTCTCCTCACCCTTGACCGCCACGGCATCTGCTCAAGCGTCGTGGCCGGGGACGGGAAAAGCGCCTTCAAGCCCACGGCCAGGCGCTTCTCGCGCGTTACCCTGCTTGATCACTCGCTTCGCGTCGCGCGCCACATGAAAGAAATCCACGATGCGGTCTACACGGAAAAAATCCTCTACGGAAAGCATCTTATCGCCGCCCTTGCCCACGACGTCGGAAAAATGGAGCACCTGCGCCCTGAGGAAGGGCGCTACGTTAAGGATGATCACGCCGTGGCCTCGGCGCGGGCGCTTAACGGGTGGATAATGGAGTGCGGGGGAGAAAAAGCCACACTTGAGTTCCACGCCGTGGTCGACGCCGTCAGGAACCATCACAGAAGCGTAAACGAACCAGACTCCCTTCTCGGGAACCTTAAAAGAGCGGATACGGCGGCACGGGAGGAGGAGTTCTCAGGCAGACGGAAAAACCCGCGCGCGGCGACCGCACCCTCCGAGGAAGAGGACGCCGAGCCGCCCGAGTGGCTGCTTCGCGACATCCCCCGGATACTGAACGACCACGTAGGGCCCGCGATAAACGCGGCCACGCTTGAGAAAAAACCTTTCGCCCGGGCCATCTCCGCCACAAACGGGGTTGTCTACGTCGACCCCCACTACCTTTTCGAGGGCGTCAGGGAGCACATCGAGCGGGAGGATATAGCCGACATGAGGTTTTTTGACTCATCCCGTCCCGCAGAGCTTCGGGCCAAGCTTCTGGTCACAAACTCCCTTAAATCCCGCAACTGGGTGGGCGACGGGGTGCGCGACGGCTACTACGCCGCCTTCTGGAACTACGAGTACGAGGGGAAGAAGGTAAAAAAAGGCGGCTTCTGGATACCTGTTTTCGCGGAAGCGTTTGAGATTTCGCTTTCGGAACTCGAAAAAAGAAAGAACGCGGAGCTTCGCCGGATCACCTCCGTTGAGCCGTGTCTTGCGCGGGGGAGGAAAAAATAAACTAAACTCAACCGGGCGGTATGTGTCCGTCCGAAAAAAAAACACATTGCTGGAGGAACCCAAATGAAAAGTAAAAAGACAGGAAACATTACACTGACCATTGACCAGATACCGTACAGACAGCTTGAGCAGGAAGCCCGCAAGAGAGCGCTTGCTCCGGGAGACTATCTCGAGATGCTGATAGAGATGGACTACATCGTTAACACCGGATGTGACCCGGGGAATGTAGTGTCCGTGTCCATCTCGGAGAGACACTACTCCATTCTCTGCCAGGAGGCGGTAGAGAGCGGTCGCGGGGCGGGGAAGAGCGCCGAGATGATAATAGGGCTCTCGGCGGAGGCCCTTCCGGAGAGACCGCTTTCAAGGGAAACGTTTGACGCCGTGGTGGAAGCGTGGGGAGGTGTCGATCTCCCGAGCGAAGGGGAACAGGAAAATGCGCAGCAGCGCGGAAACTCTCTTAAGAAGCCTTCGTCCTAGGGACGGAAGAGACGGGGAACTTTCTGTTTCCCCGAAGAGGCTTAGAGACAAAATTGGCATGACGGAATAAAACAGACGGACATATGCCGCATTTGCAATCAAACGGACAGCAAGATTTTACGACACTCGAAAACCACTTAAAGGAGGCAGGCTAAGATGAAAACATACTCAGCAAATTTTTCCCGCGTCGCGACGCTTGTGCTTGCGGTCGCAGTAGTGCTGGCGCTGTTTTTCCCCGACACGGCGCTTGGGGGAACCACGGGCACCGAGTTCCAGAGCATCTACACCAAGATTAAGGGATGGTCCACGGGCTACCTGGGAAGGCTCCTTGCGCTCTGCACGTTCGTAATAGGACTCGGGGCTTCCATAATGCGCCAGACGCTTTTCCCTGCGCTTACGGGGATAGGGGTGGCGCTTGTGGTCTCGCTCGGCCCGGCGCTCATAGAGGGAATAGCCACGGGGACGTTCTAGATGAGAACGAGGATCCCGAGGTACATAGACGACCCTCCCCAGATATTCTGGTGGGAGATTGACGAGGTGGCGGTTTTCAGCGGGGCGTTCGTTGTGGGCGCGCTGGGAGGCCAGGTGCTCGGGGGACTGCTCGGGGGCTTTGCGCTCTCCTGGCTGCTTGAGCGACTCAAATCCGGGCGGGGAAGCGCGTTTCTCCTGCATCTTGCCTACTGGTACGGTCTTTCGGGGGTAAGGCCCGAGAGTCACAAAGAGAGGTTCTTTGAGTGATGCTGATACGCACATTCCGAGAGAGATGGCTTAACCTCGCCCGGGAAAACGGACTTCTTCGCTTCGCCGTCGGGGCGCTTTGCGTCACGGTCATCCTTCAGGGCTGCCACATGAAAAAACTCTCCGAGCGCACGACCGTCCACGTTCACGTTCCCGAGTACATGCAAAAGGACTTCACCCTCGCCGCCGCGGGAACAGCCTCTCTTTCCTACACGGAGCAGTGGGCGCTAAGCCTCCTTCCCTTCATAGCGTCCTTCACGGCCGAAACCGTCGATTTCAACATAAGGCAGTTCCTTCTCTACGTCCACCCCGAGAGCTACCACCCCATATCGGGATTCCTGATTGAAAAATCAAAGGAGATAAAAACAAGCGGGGTCGCCCAGGCGTTTTTCCCGAAGACCGTGGCCGTGGAGGAGGAAGGGGCTTTAGTGGAGGTAAGCGGAAGGCGCACAAGGATGGTCGGAAACGTGGTGACCGACCAGAGGGAAGTTGTCTACAGGATTCGCTTCGAGCTCGGGGCGAACAACCGCCCGCTCGTAACCGAGCTTATAGAAGACGAGGGAGGGGGAAGCGCAGATGAACCCTGATTCCCCGGCGCGCGTCTTCTCCCTTGTCGCCGCGGCACTTTTTATTCTCGCCCGGGGCGCGGCCGGACTCACAATAGATCTTGATAAAAACCAGGACTCCCGACCCATATCGCTTACGGTGTCGCGCACCGACACAAACAGGATCGAGCTTCCCGAAACAATAATAAACGCGTTCAGTTCAAACGAATTGATGGACGTAAAGATAATCGACCGCTCGGCGCTCGTACGAACCGAGAACCCCGCGGAACTTATAATCCTTACAGAAAAAAGAAGGCTGACCCTGCTGCTCGCACCCGAGGACGTACCTTCGCGGACCGTAATCATGACGGCGGGAGACACGCCGCCCGCCGACCCGGGCAACCGGGCTGAGAGTACCGGGGGCATGGAGCCCCTTCCCTATGAAAAAATCATAACGGATCTGGTGGTCTCTCTTGCTTCGGGCCTCGCCCCTGCGGAGAAAATCCCAGGAGAGCGGCGCGAGCTTGCGGATTCCCTTTTCCTGGCGCACCTGAGAGATGCTGCCTCGCCACCCTTTTTCGCCTCGCTCTACGTGGTGAGAAACGCCGGTTCCCGAAGCGCCGCGCTCACGGAGAGCATGTTCTCCGCCGACCCCGGAACCGTGGCGGTAGGCATTGATCGGAACGAGCTTTTGCCGGGGGAATCCTCGCAGGTTTTCATAGTCACTAAAAAGGAGCCGTCGCGATGATCGGGAGGCTAAGGAAAATCTACGCCGGGAGAAAACGGCAGACCCTCGCCCTAGCCGTCATAGTGTCGGGATTCGCCATTGTGGCTTTTGTTCTCCTCCTCCTCGGCGGAGAGGAAAAAGGTATTCTCGGGGAGAAAAAACCACGGGGAAGCATAAAGATCCTGCGGGGAATAGACCTTGCCCGGGAGAAATGGCGCATAGAGGGAGAAAAGCGCCTCGGGATGATAGAGACCGAGCAGAGGGAAATAAGAGAGGGACTTGAGGCTGTCTCTGCCGCGCTCGGGGCGCTTGAGCAGAAATCTTCCGAATCGTATCCGTATCCACCTCCCCAAGTCGGGGACGGAACCTTCCCCGAAGCGCAGTTCCCTCCCGCCTCACCCCAGCCGGGCGTGGCGGCACTACCGCCCGAGCCCCCGAAAACGCAAAGCCCGATACGGGTTTTCACCCCTCTCGGGGGCGCCCCGGCCGAGGGGCCTGCGGGAGAGCCCGCCCTTCTTAACTGGATTCCCTCGGGAAGCTTCGTCCCGGGGGTGCTCGTAAGCGGCCTTGACGCCCCCACCGGAACCGCCTCCTCGCGAAACCCCCACCCCGTGCTTATACACCTTGTGGAGACGTCCCGCATACCCAACCTGCGGCGGATGGACATAGCCCGCTGCCACGTGACGGGAGCCGGGTACGGGCAGCTCGCAAGCGAACGCGCCCACGTTAGGCTTGAGAGAATAGCCTGCGTTCTGCGCTCGGGGGACGTGATAGACACCAAGATAAAAGGATATGTGGCCGGAGAGGACGGAAAGACGGGTATCCGGGGAAGACTCGTTTCAAAACAGGGAAAAATACTCTCGCGCGGGATTCTGGCCGGCTTTGCCTCCGGTTTCGGCGGGGCCGTCGAAAGCTCGAACTCTACCGCAGGGGTGGTTGCGGGCGGAACGTTTACCGTGAGTTCCAGGAGCTCGCGGGATCTTGTGAAAACGGGTATCGGTGGAGGAGCGGGGGAAGCCGGAAAACTCCTTGCGGAATATTACCTCAAGCTCGCCGAAGAAGTGTTTCCGGTAATAGAGATAGACGCCGGGCGCCGCGTCGACGTGATCATAACCGAGGGAACGGAACTTGCTCCGAGAAAAACCACCTACGGTTACGGCAAAAGGGAGGGAAAAGGATGAGGGGATTTGGCCTGCTCCTCTTGTTTCTTGCCCTGTTCGCGGTCGCCTGCGCCGGCGGCTCGTCGCGCTACGGCTGCCCGGCGAAATCCGGCTATTCGTGCAAAAGCGTCTCCGAAGTTTACGCCGAGGTAACTTCGGGGCGCAGGAGCGGAGAGGATCCTTTCTACGAATTCCCAGGGAATAAAAAAAGCGCACGAATAGCCGGGGACACAAGGAAAAATCCTACGAAGGGCAAACGGTTCCGCTCGGGGAAGGATAAGAGGAACCGGCGAGACAACGGGGAAGCCCCGGGGACAGAGGCCGAGGAGGAGAAAACGATGCCCGTTTATCTTCCCCCGCGCGTGATACGCCTTTGGATAGCTCCGTGGCAGGATACCAGCGGCGTCTTTCACTCTGAAAAATACGTGTACCTGCTCGCAGGCAAGGGACGGTGGGCGCTTCGGGGGAAAACGGTTCCCATCGGGGAGCCCGGAGAAGAGTATCCCGGGGAAATACGCCTTCGGGGAACGGAGAGGGCCCCCTGATGGGCGTGACGAAAGAGCGGCTGCGGGAGCTTGCCGCGAGGGATTCGCTTTCCTGCTACCTCCCCTACGTTGCCTGGGAGGAAGGGATGTACGTGCTCGCCGATGCGTCCCTCGGCTTCATGTGGGAGATAAACCCGCTTCTTTTCGCCGGGGAGGACGCAAAAAGGATACTTGGCGGACTGCTCGGCGACCGGGTGCTTCCCCCGGGAACTTCGGTCAAGTTCCATGTGTTCGCCTCGGAGCTCATTTCCCCGTTTTTCCCTGAGGAAGGGTCGGCGGAGAACAGAGTCTGCCGGGAGATCGCCGCCGAGAGAAAGCGGCTTTACACCCGGGATATGCGAGAGAGAGTCGGGGTTCCCGCAAGGGATTTCCGGTTCCTTGTATCGGTAAGGATTCCGCCCGGTTTCGGGAAAGGCAAAGTAACCGAATCAGTGTGGGACAAGCATACAGAAAGCGCCCGGAAGCTCGGGGCAAACGTTACGGGCGTCCTTAACTCGGCCCAGCTTTACCCGCGCGACTTCCCTCCCGAAGAACTTATCCTCCTCCTTCGGGAAACGCTTAATCCCGATGCGCGCTGGTACGACGACCCTTACTATCTGGGGCGGCCCGGCGGCCTTTACGACCGAAGCGAGGAGATAAGAAACCAGATAATAGACCGCGAGACGATGGTAGAGGTGCGGGAGGGAGAGATAACGCTTGGGGATGTGCGGCTTCGGGGATACTCCCCCGCATCCATGCCCGAGTACTTCTCGCTTAACGAGTTCCACGAACTGCTGGGAGATCCGCTTCGTGGACTCTCGCAGGTTCCGGCGTATTTTTTCCTTCAGGCGGGGTTTGTAATCCCTGAGCGGAAAAAGACCTCCGAAGTCAGGGCAAAGGCCGTCATGGTGAAGCAGCAGAGTTTCGGGCTCATTACGAGGTTCATACCGAGGCTAAGGAAAAAAGCGGAAAACTTCGATTTCCTGATAAACGCGCTTGAGGACGAGGGGCTTGTAATGGGGTCGCTCAGCCTTTTTCTTAAGACCCGAAGCGAGGAGGAGGCAGAGCGGGTAAAGGAGATGGTGACGGGAATATGGAGGGCCCGGAACTTCGATCTTCGCGAGGAGAAATACATACTGCTTCCCCTTTTCCTTGAAAGCCTTCCACTCGGCGCAGAACCCGCTCTTACCCGCCTTCTTCGGCGGAACTCAACCATGCAGACCTCGGCCGGGGCCTCCATACTTCCCGTCATGTCGGACTGGAAGGGAACAGGTTCGGGACCGCTTACCTTCATATCGAGGAGAGGACAGATAATGAAACTTGACCTTTTCAGCTCGGCTTCCAATTACAACTGCGCAGTGTTCGCCCAGTCGGGCTCGGGCAAGTCCTTTCTCACCTCGGACATGATCACCGGGTATCTCTCCGAGGGGGCGCAGGTATTCGTAATAGACATAGGCCGCTCCTACGAGAAGCTCTGCGGCCTCATGGGAGGGGAGTTCGTGGTGTTTGACGAGAAAAGCGGGATCTCGCTTAACCCATTCTCGCGCGTGACGGACATAGACGAGGACATGGAGCTTTTAAAACCCCTTTTCGCCCAGATGGCCTCTCCTTCTGAGAAAATAGGGGACCTCGGGAAATCACTTCTCGAGGAGGCGATAAAGAAAGCCTGGGAGAAGCGCGGCCCCGAGGCGCGGATAGACGACGTTGTGGAGGCGCTCTCGGGCATCTCGGATCCGCACCGAAGATCAGAGGACCTCGCGCACATGCTCTACGCCTATTCCTCCCGGGGGCAGTACGGGCGGTTTTTCGAGGGCCCGTCCAACCTCTCGTTTGAAAACGACCTTAACGTACTCGAGCTTGAGGAACTTAAGGCAAAGCCCGAGCTTCAGACGGTGGTGGTGCTCATGATCATATGGCACATAGAAAGGGAGATGTATCTCGGGAGCAGGGAGCGGCGCAAGCTCGCGATAATAGATGAGGCGTGGGACCTTCTCGGCGGGGGATTCTCAGGAGAGTTCATAGCGCACGGATACCGCAGGGCCCGGAAGTATAACGGCGCTTTTGTTTCCGTCACCCAGAGCCTGCTTGATTTCTACAGGGCGGGAGACCTCGGGGAATCTGTGCTTGAGAACTCCGCCTGGATGTTCATGCTTCGCCAGAAGGGAGAGAGCGTAGAGGAGATAAAGAAGGGAGGAAAGCTTCTTCTGGGGGATTACTTCGGGGAGCTTGTCTCCACGCTTTCCACGCGCCCCGGGGAGTTCTCAGAGGTGTTTATATACAACAGCGAATGCGGTATGGGCCTCGGCCGCCTTGTCGTGGATCCTTTTTCCTACTGGACCTACACCACGAATCCCGACGACGTTTCTCTGCTAAACGGCTTTATCTCCCAAGGCATGGAAGTGCACGAGGCCATAGAGCGATGCGTCGAGACCTCCCGGGGGAAAAGATGAGAAAAATCAGGGTTTCGGTTCTGCTTGCGGTTTTCCTGGTCCTGGTACCCTTCGCGATTCTCTCATGCGCGGCGGACAAAAGGGAGGAAAAAGTGGTTTTCATAGACCTTGAGACCGTGATCTCCGAGGAGAAGAAAAGAATATTCTCAAGGGTGCTTCGCGGGGAACTCTCGCGGGAGGAGGCAGAGGAGCGGGTCGGGCGGTTTTTCATACGCTTCGGCGAGGTTCTCGTCGACTACGAGGAGCAAGGATACATAGTGCTTGACTCAAAATCGGTTCTCGGAGGCGGGAGGGACATAACCGGCGAAATACTCGAGGATATATCCGCTCGGGGAGAGGAGGATGAGTAAGTTTTTGCGAGCGGGGCGGGGAACGCGGGGAGCCGTTCTGGTTTTATGTCTCTGCTTAATCCTCTCGGCGGCCTATCTGTGCGGGGTCCGTCTTTCGTTTAACATCTCAGGGTCTCTTCCCTCGAGCGTGTTTGTTACGGTCAGAACCAAGGAGATCTCCTGCGGGGCGGGGAGCATTGGGCTTTTCCGCCTTAACGTACAAAACCCCTACTGGGATTACGGAGCGATTTTCGCGAAGAGGTTTGTCGGCTGCCCGGGCGATACGCTTCGGACGGAAGGGGCCGAGTTCTACTTAAACGGCGAGAAAATCGCCGTAGCAAGCGGACACGATTCCAAGGGAGTCGCCGTAGCGAGCTTTCGGTTTGACGGGACGATTCCCGCCAGCAGCTATTTCGTTTTGGGCGACGGTGAGAAAAGCTATGATTCAAGATACTGGGGGTTCGTCAGAAAATCATGGGTAGTCGGACGTGGATTTCCTTTGCTTTAGCCCTGGTCTTTCTTTTTGCGTCGCCGGTGGCATGGGCACAGTCCCCAGGAAAGGATCTCGGGATTCACGGGAAACTCTACGAGATAAAGGAAGAGGACATGCTTTCCTACGTACGGAGGAAGGCTGGGGCAATTGACATGCAGGCCCTTCGGGAAAGTATGGAGAAAAAGTTCGAGGAATCTTACGCGGAGCACTCTTTGGTTTCCCTTGACGTACCGTCAGCTACGGAGGAGAGGGTGCGTTACGTCGACCCTTCGGTGGTGGTGCGGAATCCGCTTTACGACCACACCGGAAAAATGATTTCTCCGGCGGGCATAGTAAATCCGCTTGATCACATTTCGCTTTCAAAAAGCATCATTGTCCTGAGAGAAGACCAGCTAAAAAGAGCGCTTAAGAAAATAAGCGGAAACGGAGAAAAGCCGATTCTGATACTTACTGATGGCGATATTCAGAGAGCCTCCTCGCTTGCGGGTCAAATTGTATACAAGGCAAGTCCTTTCATGCTCAGGAGACTTCAAATTGAAAAAGTGCCTTCACTTGTAACACAGGATGGACGAAAACTCAGAGTGGAAGAGTTAACCTTAGAATAATCAAGGTGATTTCCTGTTTCTTTGAATTATGTTTTAATTCAGTATGGCCGTTGAATCTATCTTTCGGGAACTGGAAAAAATCTTCGAAGAATGCTCATCTGAGGGCTGGGACGGCGAGAGAGCGAAAACGATCTCAAAAGAGGTTCTGCAAAACGCCAGAACCTTTCTTGAGTCCTTTCCCCCAGGCGTCGAACAGCCGCAAATAGCCGCCGAACCTGACGGAGCGATCTCCTTTGAATGGTACCGGTCCCCTGAAAAAGTGATTTCAGTCAGCGTCAATCCCAAGGGAGAAGTTTACTACGCGGCTATGATCGGCGCGCGGCGGAAACATGGCAAAGACCCTGTTCGCTCCGGCGCTTCGGATAATCTGCTGGCACTGATAGAAGAGATTACGGAAAAAACCGAAGGACGGAAGAAAAAAGAAGAAAACCCCGACATATGACTTTTGGATCATCGACCACTTATAAGACTCCCGGCAAAATATTGACTAAACCGGAGAAAATACAGTAAGGCTCCGCCCGTCGATGTCTGTAGGAATCTTTAGCAGAGACAACGGCAGTTTCGTAGCAGGTGACTCATCTGGGATTAAAGCAAAGACTCTTATCCGCCCCGAAACGGATGTACTAGGGTCACACCCCCAAGGGAACTGTCTTGAGATGATCCTCAATGGCTTTGATCACATCACCCGACAATGGAAGGTTTGATTTTTCCGCGTGCCAGTGCTGATGAAACAACGCAACGGTTTCACGCGCAGTATCCAGAACAAGCTTCTCCGGCAGCAGGGCTTTGGCGGCAAGATGGACAAGCTCGTCCTCTGAATAGCCGTCAAACCGCTTGGTCCGGCTGAACTTCAAAGCGGCTTTATCATCCGGTATGTAGGCAATTGTCGAAAGAAAATCATAGGCCGGCGCTAATGCGGCGTTGCGCTTGTCAGGATAAATCAGCGACCAGTTTTTAAGATGCATGTCGGCATTGCCGATAAGCACGTTGAAGGTCAGGCGCCTGATAAACTCGGCGATATCCTCCTCGCTGCCTTCGGCCCCGATTACTGCGGCAATGTTGCGCGCACTCGCCCTTTTATATTTGTCTTCCGGATAGACACCGAACACCTGCGCGAAGTCCTCAATGTGAACCGCACTGCCGTCATCCGAGCGATCAAAGCGTTTGACGGCAAGCGCCTGGCCGCTTAAATTGCCTATATCCTCAGGCAGATTTCCAACCTCATCGATGTTAACAAGGCGCGTTTCGGGCACATCCATGCCGATGAGCCGTGCAAGAGTCATCATCGAGAATTCGTTCTCGGGCACGCCTGCAAAATGAAGCGAGGGCAGCTTGACTATCCATGAACCCCCAACGCCCCTGGCCGGGAGAGTGAGACCGCCGCGAGCTTCCTCGACAGCTGAAAATTTAAGTTGCACGCCCGCCAGGGAAAACCGCAGCGCGTTCTCACCCTGATCATCGCCACGGTCGCTATCACCGGGGACATCTGACGGCCATGTTTCGCCGCCTGAGGCTCTCACAGTGACCGCCCCCGGCAAGTCCAGGCCAAGCGCCCAGAGCAGGAAAAATTCACGGACGGGTTTTACGTCGGCACGATCTGCCAGATAGGTACGCATGCGCCCTTCCGGCAGCAAGTTCGAAAAAAACGGTATCGCCCGCGTCTGCGTGGGCCGAAACTCGGTAATCAGTTCCCCGAACCGGTCCTTGAATCCCAAACTGATCACGGGCCTTGCGGCATCCCGGACATAGGAGTCATTGAAGGCGAATAAAGTACGGTCGCCGCCGACGCGGGTCAGCGTGCCAATGGGGTCGCCGTGAAGGAGGACATTCAGGACATACACGTCAGTCATGATCTTCCTCACCAAGGCTGTAGAGCGGCCGTGGGATTCTACTATCCCCCAACGCGTCCGCGAGGCTGCTGCGCACAAGCGATTTTACGGGGGACAAAACCTTGCGCGGAACAAGCACGAGTTCCAGATCAAGAGCGCGGGCAAGCGCTACCAGGCTTGAGAGCCTGAGGTCGACAGTACCATTCTCTATCTTCGAGATATGACCCTGCGGCACACCCGCTTTCCTGCCCAACTCGCGCTGGCTGAGCCCTTTTGCCTCACGAGCCTTTCTCAGCGCAAGGGCAATATGTTCGGTCGCATATTTCATGTTAATATCTAATTCTATATCGAAACCAGTTTTTAATATAGTTTAGTATATCATATCGGAGAAAAAGGGTCAAGGTTTAATACATCAATCTATATCATATATCATATTTAATATATTATTATATATCAATACCGGATATCGACTGGATGACCCGTCGCCGACACACTCCTCGCAGACATCGAAATATTCCCCGCACGCTATTCCCTAGCGCAAACGGGCAGGACGCATCCCCCACCCGGTTCGCAACAATCTTTCGGTACTTAACCCTGTTGCATTTCGAGGTAAAACTCGCTTATAATTGTTATTGTCATGAAAAGGGTTCTGCTAATCGTCGCTCTTTTGGCCTGCATCTGGCCCTCAGGCGCTTTCGCAGGCGACCAGTCGCCTGACGATTCCAAAAAACATCCAGGTAGAACAGAGGCGGTCGCGCAGTCCGCAGACGCGCCCGGCGCCAAATCAAAGGCGTTCATCCATCCCGAAACGGGAGAAATTCTGACCCGTGAGCAGTGGCAGGACCTGGGTATCGAAAACAACGAAGCCGCCGCGGCCCGATCCTCATCCGACGCCCCCGAGACGGAGAACACCCCGACTGTGCTCCAAGGCAGGCAGATCGATCTTGGAAACGGAGATTACGTAATAGTGGTAGACACTCCCGACTCGGAAATGGTAGAAACCAAGGCGTGGTTCGACGAGGAGGGAAAAGCCCATATTAAATGCAACCACTAAGCGTCGCGAACAAGCTTCTCCCGGGAATTCTGCTCCTCCTGCTGGCCGCCTTCGCTCCGCCACTCCCCTGCGCAGCGGTCACGATTGAAGAGATATATTCAGACGACGACGGGGAAGGGCTCAAGGACGAAACCGATCTTACCCAGGCCCAAAAGGACCTCATCTCCCCGAGCGGAAACGACGCGGAGACCCTAGGGGAAGCGAGAACAAAGGCCTTCGAGCACGCCGCTTCCATTCTCGAGAGAGCGCTGGCCCAGTCAAGCACGATAAGGATAAGCGCGAAGTTCGTCATTTTTTCCGGCCAGGAGGATTCGAGCGACCCTCCCGGGTGCCGGAGCAATCTGGGCTCTACAACGGTCGCCACCGCGGGGCCGAGAGGCTACGGCTATCCGGGGTCCAGGCTTGACGAAGGGGACACGAACCGCACGGGGCTTGGGACCGCCTATCCCTACGCGCTCGCAGAGGCCCTCCTCGGAAGAGAACTCAACGGCCAGGAAGCCGATATCTCCATAAGTTTCAGCAAGTGCGTTCAGTTTTATTACGGATTCACGGGATCGGTGCCGGCGAACCACATAGATTTTGTGAATATCGCCCTGCACGAGATCATCCACGGGCTCGGATTTTTGGAGCAGGTCAGGGAGAACGGCGATTTCCCCGTGCGGACGATTACGGTTACCGGGACGCAAAACGGCATACCTTTCACGCGGCAAGCCACCATAGAATCGCGGACGATTTACGACGAGCAGACTGTACTCGGAGGCTGACGGCGACCTTCTCATAGACCTCTCCGCCAGCCGCAGAGCGGCGGCTATCATTTCCGAAGACGGCCTTCTCTGGGAAGGAACCGACGGCGGGAGAAACCCCTGCAGTTACGGGCAGCGTATGGCCGAACTCAAAACTGATCTCGCCAAGGCGGACGGAAAACCGAAACTCCACGCTCCTTCCCCTTACGACCTTGGCGGATCCATTACGCATGTTCACGAGGACGCGGCGGATCTCATGGAAGCCTTCTACCCCAGTCCGAGGAACATGGACCTTACCTTGGGGATACTGAAGGACATGGGCTGGGGAGTAAGCGCTGACGGTTTCCCGTCTGACTGCGAACCGTCGGGGATCACGGTCACGCCGGAGGCGGGACTCGTTACCACGGAATCGGGCGGGGAAGCCAGGTTCGAGGTAAGGCTCGATTCAAAACCCGCAGAAGACGTGACGGTCTCGATAACAAGCAACGATGAATCCGAGGGAGTCCCCGACCCGAACCCGCTTGAGCTTACGTTCACTCCCTCGACCTGGAATACGCCGCAGGAAGTGGCGATAATGGGAGTCGACGACGGATTGCAAGACGGTCCCCAGGACTATTCCGTGGAACTAAAGACGGACAGCGACGACAGGTTCTACGCGGTCATAAGGCCCAAGCTCGTGTCCCTCAGGAACGAAGACGATGATTTGCTCCCGGAACTCTCCATTTACAACGCAGACGCGGAGGAAGGAAAAGGCATCCTGAATTTCATCGTCGAGCTGAGTGACACGACCGCCGGCACGGTAACGGCCCAATACGCGATAACCGGCGGCACGGCGCAGGAGGGTACCGATTACGCAGCGACGCTTCCAAACGCCACCGTTACGCTTGCCCCTGGGGAGAAGGAAACGACAATAAGCGTCACCCTGATCGACGACGACGAGCGGGAAGCAAACGAGACTCTTACGATTACCCTGAGCAATCCGCAAAACGCCGTGCTGGCACAAAACGGCGATACAGCGACCGGTACGATAAGGGATAACGACCAGCCGCCACCTCCACCACCACCGCCACCGGATACCCAAGCTGGGTCCAACCAGCAACCGCCGTCAACCGACACAACGCCGTCCGTGGAACGGCAGCCCGCGGAAAATCCGCAGCAGCCAGAGGGGCAGCCGCCAGCCGCCCCTCGCCCGCCAAGCGCGGAAGAAGCGGGCGGGGGTGGAGGATGCGCCATTGCTTCGGGCGAGGGAGCGGACCATACCGCAAGTACGCTGCTTAATCTGCTTCCGGCTGTATTCGCGGCGTTTTCGCTACTCAGCCTGAAAAACCGCCCCTAACCCCGCTGATCACGCCTTCCTTGCCATTTTTCCCATCTTGTATTACATTATAACTGTTATGTCCCGAAAAAGGATGTTCCTCGCGCTTCTCCTCAGTGCCCTGCTCTTCGGCCCCGCAAGGGACGCCGCGGCATCGGCTAAATGCGGCGGAAGGTTCTTTAACCCCGTCTCCGACGTCGACTGGGGTGCTATGTTCCCGATAAAAATAGGGGGAATAAAGATAACGCCAGGGGAGGGGACCGACACGGTGAACCATTTTCCGCTTTGTTTCTGCGGGTCTCCGGTTCCCCGCGCGGGAATAAAGGTTTCGTTCTGGGAGCCGGTGAAGCTCGTTGAGGTCGTAAGACATCCGGGGTGCTTTCCTTCGCTCGGGGGCCGGAAGCTTCCCCTTCCGTCCTTCGCGATGGCCGGGGCGTACGGAGAGGGAAGCGGGCAGCGGGGGGACAGGACTTCCTTTCTTCACGTCCACCACTTTCTCTACCCGGTGTTCTCGGTGCTCAACCTTTTTTCAAGTTTCGGGTGCATGACCCAGGGAGGGTTTGATCTCGCCTACCTGACGGCATTTGATCCTCTGTGGAGTAACGACGAGCTTTCGTTTCTGCTCCATCCCGAAATAGCGCTCGTGGCAAATCCCGAGGCCCAGGCCTCTTGCGCCGCGGATGCCGTGGCGGCCGCGGGAGGCTTCGCTTTGAACGAGCTTTTCTGGTGCGCCGGGTCGTGGGGAAGCGTTTACCCGCTTACGGGAAACAACGGGGCAACGGGGGACCTTCCGGCCGTCTACGCGCTATCGGCCGTAAAGCTGCTCGCGAAGCTGCATAACGAATTTCTGGCGTTTAAGACCACGGGAGAGGGCTCTTTGTGCGCGGCCCGGCCCCACAGGGTCATAGTGAAAGACCAGTATAAGCTTCAGCTTGCGTTTCCTAAAAACACGCGGGCGTTTCCGATAGGAAGGACTACGGCGCGCTGGGCTCCCGGCAAGTGGTATCCCGCGCGGGGAGAAGACTGGGTATGGGTGCTATGGAGAAAAAAAGACTGCTGCCTGCTCTGATCGCGGCGGCGCTGGCCGTCTCGGGAATGGGTACGGCGCTCGCCGAAGATACCGCTTCCCTTCGGAGCGTAAGAACTGAACCCGGTGAAGCGGAACTTGCCCGCGCGAGGGAGCTTCTCGGCAAACTTAAGGAACCCGACATGGCACAAGCGCAGAAAACGCTTTCGGAGATAAAAGGAAATTCCTCCGGAGAAAAAAAGGTGACGGAAGAAATAATGGAACTCCTGTCGGTCAGGCCCCCTGCCGCAACAGGTTTCCCTGAAAAAAGCGTCGCCCCTGAAAAAGAAGAACCCGGACTTTTTTACTTTTTTTCATTCTCGATGCCCCACCCCTCGCTTCGCGAGGCGGCACGGGAGAGCGCGGCCGCCGGCGCGGTGATGGTTCTTCGGGGTCTTTCCGGGGAAAACTTCGGGGAAACCGCCTCGCGGATATCGGAGGTCATCGGGAGGACTGGGGCGCAGGTATGGATAGATCCCCCTCTTTTCGAATGCTTCTCGGTCGAGGCGGTGCCGCAGCTTGTGCTTGCCTACGGCCACTTGCCGGGAGCGGACTGCGAAGGACTGCGCCGCGTAAAGGTTTCTGGAGACATATCACTTCCCTACGCCCTAGGGATCATGGAAAAGGAGGACGGAAATGCCGGGGTATTTATCAAACGCCTTGAAAAAAACGGCTTTTATAACGATTAGCCTCCTGCTTCTGCCGGCTCTTGCGGCACGGGCGGGGGAGGATTTCGAGGCGGGACTTGAAGAGGGGCGCCGCCACGGGACGGAAATTCTCTCCCGCCACTCAGGCGCGCTTCGCCCTTCGGCCGCCACGCCCGAGGCGGTTCCGGGCTACGGGACGGAGACCCGGCAGGAGCTTCGCCGCGAGGGATCCCGGTGGACGGAAAACCCCGAGGGGATGAGAACGGAGGCGGAAGGCACGATACGGGACGGGGATCCGGCCACCTCGGACGCCCCCGGGTTTCTTAAACGCAGTTCCGCGCAAAGACCCGTATTCACTATAGACCCAGAAACAGATCCCATGATCGCAAACTCGACGGAGGCGATTGAGAACCCCCTCTCCCAATGTGAAAAAGAAGAGGTGTGCACCGAGTACGCCGAGAGTTCCTGGAACGAGCGGGAGGAGTGCTATGACCAAGCGGCGCTCGAGAGGGTCTCCTGCAGTGTGAGAAAAACCGTAACCGTAACCGAGAACACAGAAACCTGGAGGTACATGACCCTTGAGCTTGACCGAAACGACGGGGGCGTCGGGTTCTCCGCAAGCATAGACACAGACGGCGACGGCTCCGCGGACGTAAGCCTCTACGCCCCCGGATGCCTTGACAGGCGAAGCGGCGACGTGTGGGGCGATTTCGGAGGATTCACCCTGGGCGGGCCCCACTGGAGAGGATGCTTCACTCTCGACGGCTCGGGAAGTTTCACCCCGGCGCCCGCGGCAACATGCGTATCGGCTTTCGGGCAGGTGGCCGCCTCGGGAAGGCTTCCGCTCGGAGACAGCCAGAACCAGAGCCTCCAGAGCGTCCTCTCGGGAGCCTTAAGGGCGAAGTTTCCTCCGCCTCCGGGTTCACGCGTGAGCGGGACGGTCGAGGCCAGATGGGGAAGGGCAAGGCGATGCCGCGAGGGAGACGGCGACGGAAACGGGTGGAGAGTTTCGTACACGGCCACGAGAACCACCTACGTAACGGAGATAGAGACCGATGACCGCTGCGGGAACTACGAAGGGAACAGAAACTGCGAACCCGGGGCAAGCCGCTGCCTTGAAACCTCCCGGACTCCGGAGGGAGAAACCGTCTGCACGAACATGGAGCGGACCTATCTCTGCGCCGGTCCCCTGGTTGAAGGTCCCGACTGCGCCGGGCTGCGCAGAGACGGCTGCTACCAGACCGGGGCGCGCTGCGTCATGCGGTTTCGCGAACACCCCGAACTTCCGGATCCGCCGGGAGCCAACCTGGGAGCGTGCCTTATCCATGAGAACATCTACGCCTGTCCGAAAAACGTAAGCCTCTGCCGGCGAAAAAGCGTCGCGTTTGACTGCGACGGCGAAATCCGATGCGCTTCGGGGGACGACTGTTTCGACACTTCTACGGAGCAGAGCGTCGATTTCCCCAAAGTAGCCTCGCACATGACCATGCTCGCGGACATGGAGAGGTGCCTCGCGACGACCAGGGACGGCGAGAGTTCCGCCGAGGGGTACGGCCCTATCGAAGTTGACGGCACCACGGGGACGACCGCGGGGCCGATTGACTGCGCGGACGCTTCGGGCGGGGAAGTAACCATATTCAAGGGGAAGCGCTACCGCTGCGATCTAAATCTTGCGGGATTCATCCAGAACTGCTGCCGGAAAAAAGGGCTTTTCTCGGGCGCCTGCCCCGCCGCCACGAAGGAGCTTCGCGCGAGGAGGGACGAGGCCCGGGCATGCCATTACGTCGGAATTCACAAGAAAAAAGTGTTGGGGGTGACCCTTAAGAAAAGAAAGGTGTACTGCTGCTTTAATTCCAAGATGGCGAGGGTAGTCCACGAACAGGCGAGGGGACAGCTAATAGAAAAAGGGCTCTGGGACGTGACCGATAACGGCGGCTGGGGACGAGCCAAGAGTCCTTTTTGCGGAGGCATGACCGCAGAGCAGCTCCAGGAAATAGACTTTGACGCGGTGGATTTCTCGGAGATCTACTCAGAGCTTCTCGACGGGGCGGACATCCCGGATCTTGCCGGCTCGACCCAGGGCACAGAAGAGGGCATCGAGGATCTATGCCCGGAGGACTCAGAGTCGCTTAGCTGCGGCGGGGAGGAGGAGCAGTGAAAGTGGCCCTAGCAACGCTTGCCTTTTTCGTTTTCTCCGTCGGACCTGCGGCGCTTGGCGAGCCCTATTTTGACCAGAAGGAGAGGGGGTGGTTCTGGTACGAGCCTTTTCCCACGCACGAGGATGCGTCGCGGCACCGAAAACCCGAAAAACAGATGACGGTAGAGCAAATAAGAAAAAGGGGAGAGAGGCTTTTTGAGAGCGCCCTTTTATCTCCTACCAGAGAAAACGTGAAAGCGTATATGAAGCATCAGAAACAGGTGCTCGAGCGAAGCGAGGAGTTTGCGCAGGTTTGGAAGAGGGTTCTCTGGGAGAGCCCGGCGCTTGACACAACGGTAGATCATCCCATAAGCACGGCGGGGGCAGAGATATCGAGGAGCCTTAGAAGAAGCGCGCGTGACGCGGTGATCGAAAGAATATCCCGCGTAGGAAAGCTCGTTTTCTTTTTCCGCTCGGACTGCCCGTTTTGCCGCGGACAGGCAGAGATAATAAAAACGCTTGAGAGAAGACACGGAATCGGGGTCCTCGCGGCGTCGCTTGACGGAAGGGGCCTCCACCCCCTCTACCCCCGCTTCGTTGACGGAGCGGCGCAGGCCGCTCGTCTCGGCGTCGAGCAGGTGCCCGCGCTTTTCCTCTTCGTTCCCTCACGCGCGAAGATCGTCCGGATAGGCACGGGCTACCTGACGCTTGGCGAAATAAGACAGAGACTTCACGTCGTGGGAGAAGAGGTCCTCGGAACAGGGCGAAGCACCGGCGAAAAGCTTTTCTCGCTAAATGGGGAAGGAGAATGAAAAAAGCATTTTCAGCCGCAGTCCTTTTTTTCTTCCTTACTTTTTCTCCCGGGGTCTGCTTCGCCGACCTGGGGAGCGAGGTCAGCGGCATGTTCGACCGCCTCGGGCTCTCGGGAACCGCCACCCCCTCCGGAGTTTACGAAGGGCAGTCAAGGGGGTTTATAACCGGGGGTTCGGTTTCTGTCAGGCTTCCAAACGAAACCGTGCAGCCCCTTTCCGTGAGCCTCCCCCACCTTCGCTCCGGGTGCGGCGGGGTGGATCTTTTCCTGGGGGCGATCTCCTACATAAGCGCAGACGACCTCATACGGAAAATGAAAACCATAGGGACCTCCTTCGCAAGCTACGCGTTCATGATGGCGCTTAAGACGCTATGCTCCCCGTGCGAGAACATAATGGAAAAGCTCGAGGCCGCATCCCGGGCCGCAAACTCCCTGAGCGTCAATACCTGCAGGGCGGGGGAGAGCCTGGCCGAGGGGATATTCGGGCAAGGGGGAATAATCAGGGGAGAGCAGGCGGGGCGATGCGCGTTTGTGGGAGTAAAGCAGTCTCTTTTCACCGATCCCGCGCAAGGGCTTTCCGAGTGCCGCACCCAGAGCGGAATAACAAGCACCGTGGCGGACATAAACGCAGGTTCCGTAGCGGGGGACAAAGAACTGGTAAAGCCCGTAAGAAACACCGTGTGGGAAGCCCTTCGGACAATCCCCTCAACAAGCCTCTCAAAAGAACAGAAAGAGCAGATAATGAGCGTCACGGGAACCTTCGTCACAACCCAGACCACATCGGAGTACAAGCCCCCGACCATAAGCCTTGACTACCTGGCCGGCGGTGGTGGCGCGGCAAGGGTC
Source organism: Thermodesulfobacteriota bacterium (assembly GCA_965229995.1). GTDB lineage: Bacteria > Desulfobacterota_D > UBA1144 > Nemesobacterales > Nemesobacteraceae > Nemesobacter. Next base: position 1,654,068 of record OZ245933.1, read on the forward strand.
TATCATTGCGGGACAGACCCCGACTGCACAGCGCCCGCGGCGATGCCCGTCGGGGCTGGTTTCAAGCCGTTCTCGGAGCTTGTCTCGGAGAAACTCCTCGAGGCCCACGCGGCTATAGTCAATAACCGCCGTCCGCGGGACGAGACGGTAAGATTTCTCGACGCCCTTCCCTTTCCCGCATGGAAGCTTCTCTCCTCGGCCGGGGCGGTTGATCCCGAGATAGGCGGAACTTACGTATCCGCCCTCGCAAGGCCGATAGCCGTGTTCTCCACGGCGGCGTGGCTTGAGCGGGCGACGCGCAACCTCTGGAGCGGCGTCGGAAGCTCGGAGAGAAAGGGGATCCTCTCGGCCATGGACCGCAAAAAGATCGCCGAGCGGATGAGGATTCTTCGGGAAGAGATCTCGCTCATGCTGGAGCAGGAAAACACCAAGATAGAAAAACTTGTATACGCGATTTCAATAATAGAGCACCTTGACTCCCGCTCCCCGGTAGTGTTCGAGAGAAAAACCCGAAAGAAAGCGGGTGATGAGGTGATCCAGGGTGCCGACTGAAAAAACCACGCGGCGCGCAATTGTCCTTGCGGCAGTATTTTTCTGTTTCCCGGAGGCGGCGGGAGCACAGGGAACCTTCCAGATAGACACCTACGGAAACGGGCAGTTCATAGCCGAGGTGCTAAACTCCATAGCGATTCTCACGGGCTCGGGGCTTCTGGGCCTGATACGCCTGGGACTCGTCGCGGGGATACTGCTTGCCGTTTTGTCCTCGCTTTTCGGCGGAAGGATGATGCCGGGCCACCAGTTCGCGCTCTCCATACTGATCTACATGATGCTTTTCGGGGTAAGGGTCGACGTGGCGGTTTTCGACAGGGTAACGTCGTACACCCGGGTGATATCCGCGGTACCGGCGGGAGTCGGCGTGTTCGCCTGGGCAACCTCAGGGGTAGGAAGCGGCCTCACGCGGGTTATGGAAACCGCGTTTTCCCTGCCCGATGCGCTTCGCTACTCGAAAAACGGCCTGCTTCGGGGCGCGGAACTTATAAAACGCTCCACCGCGTTTACGGTCGCAGAGCCCCACCTAGCAAACACCATAAGTTCTTTTGTCAGGGAGTGCGGTCTGAAAGGCGTAACCTCGGGCCTTATATCCCCAGACGGCCTTGAGAAGTCAGCCGACCTTCTCTCCTCCATGGGCGTTTCGAACTACCGCTTCGTCGAGCTCCACACAAACGTCTCCCTCCCCCCGGGCGCATACGCCTCCCCGCCGAGCGCGGGGGACTGCTCCGCGGCCCCGAGACCCATACTTGCCTACTGCGGGGAGGCGCACGCGGGAATAAATTCCTGCGTAAACGCCTACTATCCCGGATGGGCGGAGGAGCTTGCGGAGGAATCGGGTTTCGTCAACCGCCAGACAAACACGGTCAACGCCGCCGACTTTACCGAGGTGCTTCGGGAATCGTACAGGGAGCTTGCCGGAATCTCGATGTCGGCAAAGAACATAATCATCCAAAACGCCATGATAAACAGCTACTCCCGCTCGGTTAAGTCGCTCGCGGTCGCCGGAGGTTCCGAGGCCTCGCTTCTAAGCCTCTCGATCGCCGAGGCGCGGGCGAGGCAGAAAAACTCGTTTCTCGTCCTGGGAGAGATGGCACGCCACACCCTTCCCTACATAAGGGGGCTCCTCCAAGGGATGCTCTACGGCATATTCCCCGCAGTGATCTTCCTCGCGATGACGCCCCTTGCGGCGCGTATAATCCCCGCCTACCTGATCGCGATGCTATGGACGGAGCTATGGAACCCCATATACGCCATAGTGAACCTGTTCTCAAACCTGAAGCTCAGAAGAGCGCTTGAGCCCTACACAGACGGCGCCCTCACCGTGATCTCCAGGGGATCAGTCGTCCACGAATCCGACATGGCCATGGCGGTCGCGGGGCTTGCCGCCACCATAGTTCCCATGATCGCCTACTACGTCGTCTCCGCAAGCCAGCACGCCGTAGTCGGAGCCGTGCAGCAGTTCATGGGACCCACCCAGTCAATCTCGACCCAGACGGCAGGGGCCCATGCCGCTGGGAACATATCGCTTGGAAACGTGTCGGCCGCAACAGGACGCTACGACACCCTGACCGCTAACAAATCCAATGTCGCGCGCGAAACGGTGACGGGAAACCTGGCAAGGCGCTACGACAACGTCTACGAGCAGGCGGCCTCAAGCGTGGGCGGGATGCGGATAACGGGGAACGAGGGGGTGAGGTTCGCGGCAAGGGAGGAGCTTGCCGACACCGCGCGGAACATGGAGGCGAGCAGGGAGACGGTCACGGATTCCGCGGCGGCGGCGTCCGCACGGGTCGTCGGGACCTCGCGGGCGGCGACGGATGAGAAAAGCTACTCCGAGACCCTGGGCCTGTCGAGCTCCACCGGGGAGAAAAAGGATCTCTCGACCGTGCTCGAGACGGCCGAGGGACTCCAGGAGAAGTTCGGCCTCTCCCGCCAGGAGTCGCTTAAGATGTCGTGGGACACGGCAATGGTCTACGAGGCGGGAGCCAAGGCGGGGACTTCCGTCGGTCTTCCGGGCGGGGGATCCGGGGGTCCTTCCCTCGGAGCGGGAATAAAGGCGAGGGGCAAGCGGGAGACCGACGTAGGCGCCTCCGAGAGGTACGAGGAGGCCCGGGAGTTTGCCTCGAGTTCTAACTCCCGGGTGAATTTCTCAAGGGCTTTTTCCGAGCTTGAAAGCGCGTTTACCTCGAAACAGGCACAAGGGAGCCTCCAGTTCACCGCGCAGGGCTCTGAAGAAGCAAGGACCGAACTTCGCTCCGCCAGAAGTTCCCTTCAGGACTATTCCTCCCACCGGGAAAAAGCCAGGGCGTATTCGGAAGTGCTCTCGGGGGAAAGTTCCTTCGGCGCCGGTCTTGAGAGGGAGTACACACAGACGGTGTTCTCCGACATGAGGGGGCGGGGATATTCAGATAGCTATACCGCCGGGGGGCTTACAGACCTTCGCGACGGAAGATACGACACGGAGCAGGCCGAAGCCGTTTCGGGATCGATACACAGGGTCACGGGCCTTTCGGAACTGGTCGGCGCGGGAAGCGGGCACAGGGAATCGGTCGCCGCGATGCCCGCAGACGGCTACGGACTGGGGAACGTTCAGCGATTCGAGGTTGACGCGGAGCAGGCTTTCGGGGAATACAGAAAGTCCGCCGGGGAAGCGGGCGGCGGGGGAATCGCGCAGACACGAAGCTCGATAGAGGAAAATTCCGCGGCGGTGAGGGGGCAGGTAACCCAGGCGCGGGAGCGGTCCCGGGGAGGAATCGAGGCAGGAGAGACAAAGACAGCGGAAGGCTTCGGAGCGGGACGGGCGGAGATACAGGAAGGCAGGGAGCATCTTCAGCGCTCCACTAAAGGGGTGCGGGGGCGTCTTGACAATGCGAAATCAGAAAGCGTTTCCCGTGAACAGAAAACGTCCGAAATCAAAAAGACGATTGAGAGCAGCCGGGCGCAGCAGCGGAAAAACGGGCCCGGCTGATACGGCCGGAACGCCTGGAGAAAGGCGGGGGCAGCGGCTATTGCTCCCTTAGAAAAGACGCCATGTCCCGAAAATCGATCGCCCAGATGTCCTTTGCGGCCAGGCAGCGGTCGGCGCAGGCACGGCAACCTATGTGAGCGTTCCCGGAGATGCAGAGCAGCCTGAGGTGCCGTGGCGTACTGTAAGCGGAGCGGAGGAAGCCCCTGAAAGCCGGTCTTCAGCCGGACAATACGCTTTGGACACACTATTTTCTATAAAATCGCAGGTATGTTATTTATAAAATCGCAGGTATGTTATTTATAAAATCGCGCATGCCGAAATAACTATACGGAAAGCTCAGAATCATGTCACGTCTCTACAACCGCTGGCAGCGGCACACCATAGAACAGGCCCTGAAAACACGCCGAGTAGCCCTGCTCGTCGGAGCGAGGCAATGCGGCAAAACGACTCTGGCCAAGGGGCTGGTTTGCGAAGATGTCGCTTATCGCACGCTGGATGATCTGTCCGCGCGGCAAATCGCTGAAACCGACCCGCACGGTTTCGTAAAACACACCGGAAAAACCCTGATTATCGATGAAGTGCAGCGGGCGCCCGCACTGCTTTCCGCGATCAAGATGAAGGTGGATGAAGATACCCGGGCGGGACAATACCTGCTGACGGGTTCCGCCGATATTCAGTCTTCGCCCGGGGCGCGGGAATCTCTCGCGGGGCGCATAAGAAAGATACGGCTGCGTCCGCTTACGCGGGGAGAGATACTTGGAGCATCTCCAGATTTTCTGGACCGGGCATTCAAGCGGGATTTTGGGCAACCCTTCCGCGCTTATGACCGCGACGCCATTTTGGACATCTCTTTCGGAGGCGGCTACCCCGAAGCGATCCTGCTGAGCGGAACGGAGCGCAGAGAGTGGTACCAGGACTATATGGGCGCGATCATAGAACGCGACCTGAGGGAACTCGGCCATATCCGGCGTCGCGAAGCCATGAGGGATCTTGTATGGTCGCTGGCGGCCTGGTCCGGAAAATTTATGGACGTTTCCGCCATCGGTTCGGGGCTTTCCATTACCCGTCCCACCGTCGAAACCTATATAAACGCCCTGGAAGCGCTGTACATTGTTGAGCGTGTCAGACCATGGAAACGCACTGATTACGCGCGGGTAGGCCGCCGCTCCAAGCTGTTTATGACGGACTCGGGGCTTATGTCCTCGGTTCTCGGCTGGAGCAGGGATCAGGTTCACATGGACGCGGATCGCTCGGGCAAGCTGATTGAAACCTTCATGTTCAATGAAATAGCCGCTCAGGCAGACGCCCACGGAGGAAAATACAGCCTATTTCATTACCGGGACCGCGGGAAGCGCGAGATCGATTTTCTGATTGAACGGGAGGACGGAGCGCTTCTGGGCATCGAGATCAAGGCGGGCTCAGCCATCGGAACGAACGATTTCAGGAACCTCAGGTGGTTCGGGGACAATATCGCGGATGACAGGCAATTTACGGGGGTCGTGCTGTATTCAGGAAATATCGCGGGTTCGATGGGAAAGGATCTGTGGGCGATTCCTTTCGGAATAATCTGGAACCGGGCGTAAGCCGGTCGCTTCGCCGTGAAGGCGCATAGCGTCACGCAGACATCGGAAGGGGCTTGGCCGATACGTCTGGAGAAATTCACGAATGTCGGTTACTGCTCCCCGAGAAAAAACACCATGTCCCGAAGACCAATCGCCTCGACTTCCTTTGCAACCGGGTAGCGGTCGGCACCGGCGGTGACGACAAAGGACCGCTCGGGCTTAAGCTCTTCAAGGGCGTTTCTAAAGGAAGTTATATACTTAAGTTAACAAGTCTTTCTTGGCATATTAGAATTACGGAACTATTTTGAGAGAGATAATCAGGAATGTCTCCAAGGGAGCCCAGATATACACCGATGAGCATTCAGGATACACAGCTCTTAAGCACCCAGGATACGGTCATGAATCCGGCACATCACAGAAACGGAGAGTACGTTAAGGGAGAAGCGCACACAAACGGCGTGGAATCCTTCTGGGCTTCACTCAAGCGCGGCTACTACGGCGTTTACCACAAGATGTCCGTTAAGCACCTTCAACGCTATATCAACGAGTTTTCCCAGAGGGCAAACGTCCGTCCTATGCATACCATAGACCAGATAAACCTTATTATCTCGGGACTGGTGGGGAAAAGGCTTACTTATCGGGATCTGATTGCGTAGAAAGAGGGAGGATTTCCTCAGCCTCTTCTTCTTGCCCCTCTCCTGATGGAGGCATACCTACGTAGTATCCTAAGCCGGTCGTCAAAACCAACCTCAGACATGTCAGGGATTTGGGGGGTGTTATCCATAATTCCTTAATTCCTTAAAGAAGTTCCGAGGACTTAAAAATAGAAAAGAACTTATACCCTTTTTTCTCGAAGATCTTCTCCGTATTTTCCCCTCTGTCAATAACGCAAAGAACACGATCAACCTTTGCGCCTTCTTCTTTTGCTCGCTCGATAGCCATTAGTACAGATCCTCCCGTGTTAATCACATCCTCGACCATAACAACCTTGGCTCCATTTATTGGTTCACCCTCTACGATCTTTTTAGTTCCGTGATCTTTCCTTTCTTTTCTTACTATGAATCCGCGAAGCGGTGTGTTCTCCACGCAACTTCTAAGGACAGTTGCGCCTACAATGAGGTTTCCCCCAACGGACGAAGGGCATCCTACGGCTTCTATTTCCTTGTCCTTTGTAATCTCATCAAAAAATATTTTTGATATTAGGTTTATTCCTTCGGGATGTAATGCAGTAATTCTAGCATCAATATAAGAATCACTCGACTCCCGTGAAGCCAACGTGAAATTTCCACGCAGAACTGACTTGTCTTTCAGAATTTGCTTTAGTTTGTCCCTGTTACTATCCATTCGTTTTCCACAAACTAAACGGAGACATTAAGGGTATTTAAAAGTTTCTGCGGCTTCTGACTTCCGGTAAAGCCTTCTCGGGGAAAGACCAAAAACAGGTTCATATGCGCGCCGATTGTAACAGATAGCTAGTTAGTTTACAATAATAAACTTTCTGGAGTAACACCCGAACCGGGGCCGGGCTATATGTCGATTGTGATGATAAAATGCTGATTTGTCAAGTACTTTTTATGTCATTGTAGGGAGTCAATTAAGTTGTCCGGTTTTTGAATTAATTAGTTGTCCGCTTTTGCTCTTGCAATCATTTGTTGTTGTCATATTTTTTTCTCCTTATTCTTCCTTCCTCAGTTACCCTGAATTCTAGATCGAAGTTTCCGCTAATTGTTTTCTCGATTATCCTTTTCTGTTTAGTTTGCAATTTTCAATCCTCCTGAACTTTGTTGCACAACTTCATCTTATAACTTTTCTTCAAACCTAAAAAACCTAGACCCTGCAAGCTCTCCGACAGGGGAATTTTCCACCAGACAGGTATCAGCACCGTTAACACCATCAGAAACAGGTCGAACGCGCTGTCGTCACTATCGGAGGAAGCGATAGAACAGCCTCCGGAATCTCTGCTGCCAGCGATGATCTCTTCCGGTCCTGGTTCCGGCATGGTCTCTTCCGGTCCTGGTTCCGGCATGGTCTCTTCCGGTCCTGGTTCCGGCATGGTCTCTTCCGGTCCTGGTTCCGATTCAACAGAGTCTTCTACCGGGGGAGATGATGGCGGCAGATTATTTGACATGTCATCTGCCAGTGTCCTGATAATTTGCGGTGGTTGGGTCAAGCCCGTGGCCCCATCTGAATTCCTTGCTCTAACCTGCACGTGGTATTCCGTATCCGGCATGAGGTTAATGATCGTCGTATCCATCCTCGTGGACGGTACTCCCTGCGGACCATTTATCCACATTCCGGCTGGTCCCTCCCGGTACTGAATGTCGTAACTTGTTATAGGAGGCGTGGTGGAGGGTGGATTCCAGCTCACATATACGTTGGTCGTGTCGGAACTCAGACTTGGCAGGTTGAGCATCTCAGGGACGTCAGTTACGTTTATGGTTACCGCCACCGTGTCCGTACCCCCTAATCCATCGTCCGCCGTGACCATCAATGAATAGCTTGAATTCTTTTCGTGATCATAACTCTCTCCCACCTTGGTACTGATCTGACCGGAAGAATCTATCGTGAACTTCTCCGCGCCCGTTCCCTCAAGGCTGTAGGTAAGAGTGTCGCTGTCGTCATCGGTTGCCGTTATAGCGGCCCCCAGGTCTTCCTCTTCCCCGATCATCACTGTCGTATCGTCTACTGTCTCCATGAAACTCCGCGTCTCGGACGCGCTTGAGAATTCAGGAGCAGCGTTTGTTATGCTCAGGTACAGGTCGTGCGCGATCGTGGTTGTCCAGTCGAGGGTAGTGTCGGTCCAGGTGTAAACAGTGGGACTAGAGCCGGACACTGCGGCAGCGCTAAAAGCAAGTGTGTCGCCACAGGCATGGAACTTCAGGTCATCAGCATTCGCTGCGGAAAGTTCTTTATTGAGGCCAAGGAGAAGCCTGCCGTCGTGAGCTTCGCTATTATCTACATAATCATCTAAAGCATGTCCTTCGTATTTGAACTTACCCTCCCCTCTTATATTGAAAGTTAAATCTGTTTCGATAAGTGCCCCGTACGGTCCATCGCCGGAAATCTTAAACCGTCCATAGCGAGAATTGACAAGAGTTGTCGGACCTGAGTAGGTTGTCACTACTCCCATCACCAGCCTTTCGGTCCAGATGAACATTCGACCGGTCGCGAGCGTGGGCGTGCAGGTTTCCGTTGAATCCCGGTACATCCTCAGTCTGTGGGTCTCCATCGTAGATCCGTCCTCCGCCGTGACTATTATATGAATGTGGTTGACGCCTACCGAGAGATCGGCCTGAAAGCCAACGGTGTTACTATCCGCGTCGGTGAGAGCCGTGAACGACCCTGAGTTTCCGACCCTAATCGTGTACGAGACGGCGGCGTCTGGGTTATTAGTCGTCGGCTCTACCGTAATCCGGGTGACACTGTTCGCCACCCCTGCAGCATAGTTTCTGGTGTTCGAAGCAAAGACTGGATTGAGCGTCCCGTCGCTTATGGTCAGATCGCTCAGGGTCGTATCGGTTGACTGCGCCTGGGCTTGAACGCTGAACGCTAACAAAAGCAGGAAGAAAAGAACAGGGCTTGTCCTGCGCCCATAGCGCGCAATGCCGCAGTATTTCAGATAAGGGGGGGGGGTAGAAAGAGTTTTATAATTTTTTGTGAAAAGACGTTTAATACGCTATTTGATGGCGATTTGGTATTCATCGTCTGTGAAACCTTTGCGAAACCTTCCTTTCTCTCAGATATCGAGATTGTAACATAGAAAACGTACCGTTTGGTAACTATAATACGGTAAGTGCTAATATCGCACTCGTTTTTTTATCGGGCAATTCACATAGGCGAGCATCAGGCATGCCGGGATAGCAGGGGAAAATCACCAGTAATCCCCCGGCCAGGGACTGCAGTGAGCGGAAGGGGCGGCCTTAAATGGGGTCTGTGCGGCATCAGCCCGTATTTCAGCAATCCGACAGCCATGTTGCCTGATTCAGACAGAATGCGGCACTGATTCCCGCAGAACCGGCAATCCTTACCAACCGGCACAGGCAACAATACCTTCAGGGTTGTTTGCCGCTAAAATTGTTTTGCTTAAATCGGTAGAGAAACGCTATCCCGCTCAAGCGTAACACCCCGAAAACGGCTAAAAAAGAGGTTGTCCCCAGGCGAAGCGAAAGCAGCTCAGGAACCGTGATATATGGAAAGAAAAGCGGTGTAGGTGAAGCCGAACTGCATGAGAAGAAGAAAGGGAATCCAGATGAAAAAACCCATGTACACGACATACACCACCTGGAACGTGAAAAAAAGCGAAAGGACGACCTCGATAAAAGTCGTCATCCCTTTTGAAGAAACGTAAGCCGAGGTTTTCCACCGGTCCTTCCCGTTCACAACAGCATACTTGGGCGTTCTCGCGAAACCTGACTTTCTGCCGAAAACCGCTTCCAAAACAGCCTTGGCGTTGTTAACGGCTATGCCCGCCCCGACGCTTAGCGCAACGGGTATGTACTTGTAAAATTCCCCCGCCCGGGGACCGTGAGCTTCGCTAACGGCCAGTATATAGAACCTTATTATGGCGAAAGTGCCGATCGCGACCCCCGTGACGCTCGCGATGAAAAAGTCGTTCAGCCAGATGCGCTCCCAGAAGAAGTTCATGGGTATTATGAAAATGATCGTGGCGAGCAGAAACAGGTAGCTGAAATTGCCGAGAAGGTGAAATATGCTCTCCACCTTTACCTTAAACGGAATGCGCGCGTCGCGAAGCACCGAGGGCAGAAGCTTGCCGGCCGTCTGGATTCCTCCCTTGACCCACCTGTGCTGCTGTATCTTAAAGGCGTTCATGTCCACGGGAAGCTCGGCGTCTGATACGACGTCGGGCAGGTAGACCGCCTTCCACCCGTTTATCTGCGCCCTGTAGCTGAGATCAAGATCCTCGGTCAGGGTGTCGTGCTGCCACCCTCCCGAAAGCTCGATGCATTTTTTGCGGATCACCCCCGCGGTGCCGTTAAAGTTAAGAAAAAGGCCGTTTGAATGGCGCGCGGTCTGCTCGATGACGAAATGTCCGTCAAGAAGCACCGACTGGGCCTTGGTCAGAAGCGAGTAGTCGCGGTTTAGGTGTCCCCACCTGGTCTGCACTATCCCGACATGGGGGTCCTCGAAGGAGGGAATGGTCTTGCGGAGAAAATCCCGGGGGGGAACAAAGTCCGCGTCGAAAATCGCGAGGAACTCCCCGCTTGCCCGAGCGCAGCCCGCGGCAAGCGCCCCCGCCTTGTACCCTTCCCTTGTTTCCCTGCGGATATGCTTTATATCAACGCCCGTGGCCCGGAGCTCCGCCGTGCAGCGCTCCGCTATCCGGCTCGTATCGTCCGTTGAGTCGTCAAGCACCTGCACCTCGAGAAGATCCCTCGGGTAGTCGATCTCGCAGACCGCCCGTATGAGCCTCTCCGTCACGTACATCTCGTTATAGACGGGAAGCTGCACCGTCACGCGCGGAAGCGGCCCCGTCGCCACGGGAGCGGGGCGACGGCGCGCCTTACCCTTGGAGTAGAGATGGACCAGGTAGTAGCGGTGAAGACCGAACACGCAGAGAAAAACAGAAGATATAACGTAAAGTAGGGTGCAAAAATACTTCAGAAGATCAAACACTCTTAAAACCTCTTATCGGTAGAAAAACCCGCTCGCCTCTACGGCTTAAAATTAGCTATCCTCTCGGCCGCCTGCTCTATTCTCTGTGTATCGAACGTAACCGATACCCTCGCGTACCCCTCGCCGCAGTCCCCAAAACCGTTTCCGGGAGTGACAACCACGCCTGCTTCTGAAAGCATCCTGGCGGAGAACTCAGAAGAGGTCATCCCTTCGGGAACCTCAAACCACACGTAGAAGGTTGCATCGGGACGGGTGTACTTTATGCCGGCTTCCTCGAGGCCGCGGCAGAATATCTCGAGGCGCTCCCTGTAAACTTCCTTTCTCTCCTCAAGTCCCACCGAGCTGTTTTTAAGCGCCGTTATTCCCGCCACCTGAACTGCCTGAAATGCCCCGGAATCTATGTTCGTCTTTATCTTCCCGAGACCCCCGATCGCCTTTTCGTTGCCGGCCGCAAACGCGATGCGCCACCCGGTCATGCTGAAGGTCTTTGAGAGCGAGTGAAATTCCATGCCGACCTCCATCGCCCCCGGTATCTCGAGGAAGCTCAGGGGGTTTTTCCCGTAAAACGCTATCTCCGTGTAGGCCGCGTCGTGGCAGACGAGTATGTTGTTTTTCTGTGCGAAATCGACCACCTCTCTGAAAAACCCTTCGTTCGCAAGAACAGTGGTCGGATTGTTGGGATAGTTAAGAAACATCATGACGGCACGCTGCGCCACCTGAGAGGGAATGGCGTCAAGATCGGGGAAAAAGCCGTTTTCCTTAAGAAGCGGCATCGGGTAGGGAACTCCTCCCGCAAACGTCGTTGAGACCGGATACACGGGGTACCCCGGGTCGGGCACAAGCGCTATCTCTCCCGGGTCAAGAAACGCCAGGGGCGCGTGGGCTATTCCTTCCTTCGAGCCTATCAGCGCGACTATCTCCTTTGCCGGATCGAGGCTGACTCCGAAGCGCTCCGAGTACCACTCGGCCGCCGCCTCCCTGAAAGCCGGCATACCGACGTAAGAGGGGTAGCGGTGGTTCTCCGGATTCCCGCAGGCCTCGCGAAGCGACTCTATTATATGATCAGGCGTGGGTATGTCGGGATCTCCGACCCCGAGGTCGATCACGTCGACCCCCTTCTCGATAAGCTCGTTCTTTTTCCTGTCGATCTCGGCAAAAAGGTATGGAGGAAGCTCCTCGATTCTCTTTGCCCATTTGATTTCCATGTAAAGTCCTCCAGGGGATAGATGGGTCCTGACGGAGCATTTAGGTTAACTAAACGGCACCAAATGGGCAAGTGCGCAAGCGAGGGAAAGAGCCGCCGGTTCGCGGCGTTAACCGCCCTTTGACAAAGACCGTGGATAAATATTATCCTGAGCGGGTTTTTTCGTTAAGCGCGGTTTAACAACGCCCGCAAAAAGGATTACACTTACTTGCGCGCACGCAGGTGAAGCGAATGAAGATACTCTACGCAATACAGGGAACCGGAAACGGTCACATAAGCCGCTCAAGAGACGTAATAGCCGAGCTTCAGAAGTCAGCCGAGATCGACATACTGGTAAGCGAGCGCCAGCACGAGATAGGCCTCGGCTTTGAGGTGAAGTACAACCTTCGGGGACTGGGCTTTGTTTTCGGGAAAAACGGCGGGATCGACTACTACACCTCCTTAAAGAAAGCCCGCTTCGACAAGCTGCTAGGGGACGTCAACGATCTTCCCGTGGGGGATTACGACATGGTGGTAAGCGACTTTGAGCCCATATCCTCGTGGGCGTGCCGCCTCAAGAAAAAGCCCTGCGTGTCGCTCTCCCACCAGACCTCCTTTGTGTCTCCCAAGACCCCTAGGCCCGAGAAACCTAACAAGATAATGGAGTTCATAATAAAGTGGTATGCTCCCGTGTGCATACCGCTTGGGCTTCATTTCCGCGAGTACGACAGTTTCATAAAAACCCCCATCATAAGAAAGGAGCTTCGCCGCTTCGACGTGCGCCAGAGAGGCCACTACACCGTCTACCTCCCGAGCTTCGACGTGCGCCACCTGATCGGGCACCTGAAGAATATCGACGTGCCCTGGGAGCTTTTCTCGAAGCACTACAAGGGAGAGCCCTACACCGAGGGAAACGTCACCGTGTACCCGGTAAGCTACGAGAGGTTCATAGAAAGCTTCACGGGAAGCGAGGGGATACTCACAAACGCCGGATTCGAGACGCCGTCCGAGGCGCTTTTTTTGGGCAAGAAAGTGCTTGCAGTGCCGATGAAGGGACAGTACGAGCAGGAATGCAACGGCGTGGCGCTTGAGCAGATGGGGTTCGAGGTGATATACAAGGTGGACGGAGACTTCGAAGATACCCTAAAGAGGTGGATAGACCTTCCCCGCGCAGAGCCCGAACCCTACCGGGACGTCGTTCCCGACATATCGGAAACCATACTGGCGCTTGCCGAGCGCTACAGGGGCGAAAAGGAGTTCCGACACCCAAGCGGCTCCCCCATAGAAGACGCCGAGAAAAAAGGCCTGCTTGACCTTTTTCTCTGATCCAAAAGCGGTACCAGGGAAAAATCAGGAAAGGAAAAACCAGAAAACCGCGGCTCCCAGGACGAATCCCGCGAGGGTCTGGGCGAAGCTGTGGCACCCGAGTTTTACCCTCGACCACGCAACCAGCAGGACCAGGGGCGGGAGAACGAAAACCAGACTCTCGTGCTGGTAGACAAACACCATCGCCACGAGGCTGCCCATGGCGGCGCAGTGACCGCTTATTTTCCAGTAAAGCGAAACCAGAATCCAGAGCCCCGTGAGCGCGAGGCACAAATAGCCGAACGTGACCAGGGCGTCAGGTCCGCCAACGAAACTGTAGAGAAGAAGCGAGAAGACCGAGTAGATAAAAATAATGCAAAGAGGCTTTATCCGCTCCTCCCTCACGCTTATGTGAAAATCCGTCACCTTCCCCCGGCCTATGAGATAGAGTATGTAAGCCGTCGGGACGAGCACGAAAAGAAGCGCGAAAAAGGAGGTCCAGAGAAACTTGGAGGAGTGGTCGATCGAATAGGAACAGAGAATCATCGCGTAGAAAACCACAAGGGCGGGGGAAAAAACCGTGGAGATAAGGTTTGCGGCGCCCGCAACCCTGCCGCCCTCGGCGGGGCTCGGAAATATGATCTTGTGAGCTATGTTGTCGTTGTTAATCATCTTCTCTTAAAATCTATTAAACCGCAGGGAGCGGAAAAAACAAGTGAAAACCCAAAGGTTTTGCGTTTTTTAATCACCTTTTTAAAAATCGTTAACACTGTCTTAAATTTACCGGGCGGCCGTGTTTCTAAAACCCGGGAATAATCTGTATACTAACCCCCACGGGCGGTTTTGATTATGGCCACATGGAAAAACAGCTTTCTTCGCGATCGCGCGGGTGCAGCGGCACTTACGCTTTGCGTGCTCGGAGCGCTTATCTCGGCGTACCTGCTGGTGGCAGACTTTTTGCTCGGGGGCGCTGAGTTCTGCCTCACGGGGCAGGGCTGCGACGTGGTGAGGGAGAGCCGGTACTCGCAAATGGGCGGCGTTCCGGTCGCGCTGCTCGGCGTTCTGGGTTACGCGGCTATGGCAGCCGCGGTGCTCTCACCCCTTGGGCGCAGGACGAAATGGAGCCTTCTTTTTCCGCTCTCTGCAGCCGCCGTGGGTTTTTCGGCCTATCTCACCTACCTTGAGCTTTTCATAATAGAGGCGATTTGCTCCTGGTGCGTCGCCTCAGCCGCAATCGCGGTGGCGCTGCTTGCGCTCTCGGGGCTTGGGAGGAGCAGGACGGCCGAGGGGGCGTCGGCCTTCCGGTCCCTTGCCGGGGCGGCCGCGGTATTAGCCCTGGTGTTTGCCGTCTCCTACTCGATTCACTCCCCTTCTCCCGGCGAGAATCCCCCGTCCTACGCCACCTTTTACCAGGTGAGCCTCGCGAAATACCTCTCGGACCGGGGAGCGACCATGTACGGCGCTTACAACTGCGGTCACTGCCAGACGCAGAAGGAGCTTTTCGGAAGCGCCTTCGGCTACGTCGCCTACGTTGAATGCAGCCGCACCGGCCCCGACCCCAATCCCGCGCTCTGCGCGACTAAGAACATAAGGAGCTACCCCACCTGGGAGATCGGGGGGGATCTTTACGAGGGGGTAAGGACGCTTGAGCAGCTCGGGCGGATCTCTGGCTACTCGGACGAGTGAGAACTCCCCCGTCCTGCGCCAAGGCTTTACGATCACTTGCGGTTCTTTGACAGAGGACTTTTATTGATTATTCTTATCTGAATGTTTGTATTATGAATCACATGCCGCCGCCGAAGCGGCGGAGAGGTGAAGGGTGAAAAGAGGAAACGACGGATTATCATTTGACGGATTATCATTTGACGGATTATCATTTATAGTATCCTGCAACAAGTTCGGCTGGACCAAATCCTGGGGCATCAGCAGGAGACGCCTTCATCTCAGCTTGGGAATTGTGGGGACATTCGTGCTCGGCGCGGTGCTCTCCTTTTTCTTTTCCTACAAGTTCTACGGAGAAGTGGAAACGGTACGGGCGGAGAAGCAAGAGGAGATAAACGAACTGCTCGACGCCGTCGCGGGGATGTCGCACGACATAATCGTGGACAAGAAGCTTGAGGATAAGTTCATAAAAAGGGTTCTCAGGCTTGAGAAAAAGCTCGTCTCCATGGAGACGAAGTTCTCGACTAAAAAGCAGAGAAGGACTCCCCAGATAGGCGGGCGCGGGTTCCGGACAAACGACATCGGAGATGATTACTTCAACGCGGTCGAGAAGGACATAGACCGCCTTGCCTACACCCTCGTGGTCATTCCCTTCGGAAAGCCCGTCTCAAGTGGGATATCCTCGCGCTACGGCTACAGGAAAAGCCCATTCTCGGAGGCGAGGCAATTTCACGGCGGAATCGACTTCAGGGGGAAGATAGGTACCGAGGTCGTCGCCACGGCCGACGGCGTGGTCGACAAGGCCAAGAGCGTGAAGGGCTACGGCAAGCATGTTCTCATCAAGCACAAAAAAGGCTACAAAACTCTCTACGGGCACCTCTCCAAGATAGGGGTCACCAAGGGCCAGAGGGTCGTTGCGGGAGAGAAAATAGGGGAGATCGGATCGACAGGCCGCTCAAGCGGGCCCCATCTTCACTACGAGATAATAAAGCACGGAAGAAGAATCAACCCCAGCAAATTCATAAGATAAGGGGAGGGGCTGTAACATGTACAAGAATCAGAAAGGTAGTAAAAAGAGCTCGGACGCCGTCGAGGCGATTATCGGCGCGGGCGCCGTGTTCGAGGGAAATGTCTCGTGCGAGGGATCGATGAAGGTCGAGGGAACTCTCAAGGGAGACGTGAAAGTCGACCACACCTTGGTGGTCGGCCCTAACGGCTCGGTCACCGGCGACATTAACGCCGGAAGGGTCTTCATATTCGGAGAAGTAAACGGGAAGATAGACGCCAAGGCGCTTGAGATCAAAAGCACCGGCAGAATAACCGGAGAAATCCTGGTTGAAACCTTGGTAACCGAGGTCGGGGGCTCTATGAGAGCCAAGTGCGAAATGAAAGGCCCCTAGTGGTGGCTGCGCTTCTGTGCGGCCGAAGGATCAAGAACAGGGGCCGTAACCGATATCCGCGCGCCCGAGCGGAACCTTAACTCCAAAACCACGCTCTCTCCCATGTCGCCCGAGAGACCCATGAGCATCACGTGGGAGCCTCCGGGGGAAAGCGCCACGGAAGCGCCGGGGGGAACCGCGATTGAAGGAACCTCCTTCATCACCATGGAATCAGAGCCCTTCTTCATCTCGATAACGTGAAGCGAGCCCTCTGCGGAGCAGCCGCAGCTCACTTCCAGAAGCTCGTCGGCCCCGGCGGGGTTCTCTATAACCATGTAGGCGGCGGTAACGGAAGTGCCCGGGGGATTCTGCCTCACCCACGGATCCTTAACCGATATTCCACTCTCGCCCCGCGCGAAGGGGGCGGCAAGCAGGAAAACAAGGAAAACAAGAAGGGGTTTTCTCACGGTCATGGGCGCTCACAGAAGAAGGCGTTTTATGTCATCAGCCATTTTCTTCGGGTCAAGTTTGTCCGTGGGGTAGCGAAGCACGATCTCCCCGCCCGGGCCTATCAGGTAAACAGCGGGCGAGTGGCTAACCAGATAGTCGTCCTCAGAGACCTCCTGCTCCTTTGAGTAAAAACCCCCGCAGGCGTCGCTTACCCGCTTTATGGCCTCCTCAGAGCCCGTAAGTCCGACTATGCGGTCGTGGAAAAAGGGTATGTAGGCCCCGAGCTTCTCTGTGGTGTCGCGCGAGGGATCAACGGTTATGAAAAGCGCCTCGACCCTCTCGTCTCCCACGAGATCGAGCACCGCGCCCAGAATTCCCAAGGTGGTGGGACATATGTCGGGACAGTTGGTAAAGCCGAAGTTAAGCAGTATGACCTTGCCTGAGTGATCGGAAAGAGTGAATTTGCGGTTTTTGTGGTCTGTAAGCGAAAAATCAAAGGCAGGGCGGCGAAATTCATCCCCGTGGAGCTCCGCTTCGCCCGTGCGAAGAACCCCCAGGACCGCAAGCCACACAAGAGCGATCAGCACCAAAGCAGTTAAAAGACCGTAGTATCGTTTCATTTCAAACGCCTCCGCAACGCATTAGGGCAAAAACTATACACCACCTTTCCGATTAGACAAAAAAGAGGGAGTAGGGATTTAAGTTAACAGCACCCGTTTTTTTCTCAGGGAATACAACCGAACAAAAAAGAAGCCTGGTTGATTTCAACGGCTGAGTCTGTGAAAGTATTTTCCGTCGATTATAATAAAGTATCTTGAAAAATGAATGGGCAGGGGTATATACAACTGTTTTTTACCGATACGTTTAAAACTTCTCCGGTTTCGGAATCAGTTTCTCCGCAACCTTCAGTATAGGGGACAAATTCACCAACTGTTAAAAAACCGAATTCACCATGACACGAGAAAAGAAACGATGGCAATACCGATTTGATAATTTCAGCAGAGCCTACTTTCTCCTGCGAGAAGCGGCGCAGAGAGATGAGGCCGGAGAGTTGGATCAACTGGGAAAAGAAGGCATGATTCAACGGTTCGAGATTTGCATGGAATTGGCTTGGAAAACGATGAAGGATTATCTGGAGAGCCAGAACGTCGTATTCAGTCAAATCACCCCGAGAACCGTGCTGAAAGAATCGGTTGCGACGAAACTTGTATCTGACGGAGAAGGCTGGATGAACGCCCTTGACGCGCGTAATAAAATGAGTCATATCTACGATTTCAGGGAGTTTGAAATCGTGCTGGAGAAAATACGGAGCAGCTATCTTCATTGCCTCGGCGAGTTACATGAAAAACTATCCAGAGAGTATGAACACCCCAGCGATGATTGACCATGGTTTAAGTGAAAGGCACCTGAATTTGATCAAAGATCTCATAAGGGAATTTGCGCCCGACGTTGAGTCCGTATCGCTGTTTGGTTCCAGGGCAACAAATTCCCACAAAAACTATTCGGATATAGACATGGTTCTTTACGGAGATATTAAAGAGGATACAGTTGACCGTCTATGGACATGTTTTAATGAAAGCAACTTACCCTACAAAGTTGATCTCATAGCTTACCAGCTGGTGAATTACCCCCCTTTAAAGGCTCATATCGACAGGTTTGCCAGAACTCTGTTTTCAGCTGAACAACTAGTAGACAAACAGCCGGATAAAAAAGAAGTCTAAATCTCGGTTCTTAAGCTTTACCCTCACAAGCAACCACGGACTTGGGGCAAGATTGCGACTATTAACTCTTCTATGATGAGAGTCTGATTCCATCTTAAGTCAAACTAGCCAACACCTAAATAAAAAAAGAGCGTCTCAGGGGGGCCGAGACGCTCTCTATTGTAAAAAGGAGGATGAAGGATGATATTGATCAATATTTTTAATCAACGCTATAAAATATAAGTAATTTACTTAAACTGTCAAGGGAAAATTAAAAAAAATTGAAACGGCAAAAAAAAAGCGGGCAAGGCGCCTGAGCACCGTACCCGCTTAAATATGCTTCCTGGAAAGCAGGGGGCTATTACATCATGCCGCCCATGCCGCCGCCCATGCCCATCGGTCCGCCCGGGGCGCCGGCACCGCCGCCGTCTTCTTTTACAATCTCGACGACGAGCGCTTCGGTGGTGAGCAGAAGGCCCGCGACGCTTGCCGCGTTCTGCATTGCGGTCCTAGTCACTTTCGCTGGATCGAGAATGCCGGCCTTTATGAGGTCCGTGTACTCAAGCTTAGCTGCGTCAAAACCGATTGAGCCCTTCTGGTTTCTTACCTTATCGACCACTATGGAACCGTCCCATCCGGCGTTTGCGGCTATTCCCCTGAGGGGCTCCTCAAGCGCTTTTTTGACGATGTTCACTCCCGCCTGCTCCTCTGGATCCGCGCCGTCATACTTGTTGACCGTGTCTACGGCTCTTATGAAGGCCACGCCTCCGCCTGCAACTATTCCTTCCTCTACCGCAGCTCTTGTGGCGTTAAGGGCGTCTTCCACCCTGTCTTTTTTCTCTTTCATCTCGGTTTCGGTAGCGGCTCCAACCCTGATCACTGCCACGCCTCCGGCGAGCTTAGCGAGGCGTTCCTGGAGCTTCTCCCGGTCGTACTCTCCGCTTGCCATCTGTATCTGGCTTTTGATCTGGTTTATGCGGCCCGTTATGGAACTCTTGGTTCCGGCGCCTCCGATCAGGGTGGTGTCGTCACGGTCTATGACGATTCTCTTCGCCTTTCCGAGATCGGTTACCTTCGCGTTTTCAAGCTTCATGCCGGCTTCTTCGGATATCACCTGTCCGCCCGTGAGAAACGCTATGTCCTCGATCATGGCCTTTCTGCGGTCCCCGAACCCTGGAGCCTTTATGGCCGCGACCTTGAGCGTTCCCCTGATCTTGTTCACAACGAGCGTCGCGAGAGCCTCTCCCTCGACGTCCTCTGCGACTATCAAAAGGGGCGAGGTGCTTCTCGCCACTTCCTCAAGAAGCGGGAGAAGGTCCTTCATGTTAGCTATTTTCTTATCGTAAAGCAGGATGAGCGGATCCTCAAGCTCAACCGTCATCCTCTCGGGCTCGGTGACGAAGTAAGGGCTAAGGTAACCCCTGTCAAACTGCATTCCCTCGACCACTTCAAGCTCGGTGTCCAGGCTTCTGCCTTCTTCGACGGTTATTACCCCGTCCTTTCCGACCTTCTCCATGGCGTCGGCTATGATGCTTCCGATGTTTTTGTCCCCGTTAGCCGAAACCGTGGCCACCTGGGCTATCTCCGTGCGTCCCTTAACCTGCTTGCTGAGTTTCCTTATGCTGGCGGTCACTACCTCGACCGTCTGGTCTATTCCCCTTTTAAGCTTCATGGGGTCGTGTCCCGCGGCGACAAGCTTTATGCCTTCGCGGTATATCGCCTGGGCCAGTATGGTGGCGGTCGTGGTGCCGTCTCCGGCCACGTCGCTAGTCTTTGAAGCGACTTCCTTTACCATCTGGGCTCCCATGTTCTCGAACCTATCCTCAAGCTCTATTTCCTTTGCAACCGTAACCCCGTCTTTCGTTACTACCGGAGCTCCGAACGTTTTCTCTATAAGCACGTTGCGTCCCCTGGGACCCAGCGTCGCCCTTACCGCGGCCGCGAGCTTGTTAACGCCCTCGAGAATCTTCTCTCTGGCCTCAGTGTCAAATAACAGATCCTTTGCCATCTTATTGTTTCCTCCTTAGTTAATCTATCACCGCGAGTATTTCGTGTTCGGGGATAATCAGGTAATCCTCGCCGCCGAACGAAACTTCGCTTCCACCGTATTTTCCGAAAATAATCTTGTCGCCGGGCTCAACGTCAAGCGGAAGAAGATCTCCGTTTTCGAGAAGCCTTCCCCTGCCAACGGCAACAACCTCTGCCTCCTGGGGTTTCTCAGCCACGGTGTCGGGGATTATGATTCCCCCTTCTGTCGTCTCAGACATATCAAGACGCTTTATCAAGACCTTGTCATGTAGCGGTCTTATTCCCATCTTATATACCTCCTTTTTAACTTTTTAAAGCTGGATTGGCACTTCTGTCTGCCAAGTGCCAATTATAAAATAAGCACGTTTTTGCGGGTGTCAAGGGATGGGGGGAAAAAACAGGGCCCGAAGGCGGCCGGTAAGGGGGTTAAAAAAGCTGAGGCCGCCCGCGGGCTGGCCGCGACGACCTCGTTACTCCTTCTACACATGGCAGACGAGCTAAGGTAAATAATACCGTCTGCAGGACCGAATGTCGAGACCGGGCCCCGGAGCGCCTCTCAGACCCACATCGCTTCGAAGGGAACCGGCAAGAGCACTTCGCCGAACGACCCCGCAATTTTACCGGCAGGAACCCCGCAATTTTTATAACACGAGTTCCACGATTTTATGAGCAAAGCAATTTTTTTGCCGGAACCCGGAACCAGGGATGATGTTTTCCCCCCGCTAAAAATCATTCGGCCCTCTCTCCGGCACCTCTCCCAAATCCGGCAAGTGACGGGAACGCCCGTCATGAATGATAAAGAGGCCGGACTGAGAGACCCATTCAACTTAAGTCTCATCCTCACCGCAGAAGCATCTCTTCGCCCGGAAAGCGCGCATCTTATTTCTTCGCCTTCTCCGAGAGCTCGATCAGCTTCTCTAGCGCCTCCATGGGGGTCATGTTCATGGGATCAAGGGCCGCGAGGTCCTTCGTGAAAAGCTCCTCCTTTTGAAACGCGGTCTCCGATTCTCCGTCCGGCTCCGCGTCGAAAAGAAGAAGCTGCCCGCCTAGCATCGACTGGGAGAGGGAGGCCTTGAATTTCTCAAGTGAGAAAAGAACCTTTTTAGCCGAGGTAAGAACCTTGGGGGGAACCCCGGCGAGGCGTGCCACCTGTATGCCGTAGCTGTGGCTCGTGGCTCCTGGGAGAAGCTTCCTTAGAAACAGTATCTCTCCCCCCTGCTCCTTTACCGCCACGTTAGAGTTAGTGACCCCGGGCTTTACGTCTGCCAGGTTTGAGAGCTCGTGGTAGTGGGTAGCGAAAAGGGTGAGTGGGCCCATGTCGTAGAGATACTCAGAAACCGCCCACGCTATGCTCATCCCGTCAAAGGTGCTCGTGCCTCTGCCGATCTCATCCAGTATGACAAGGCTCCTGGGGGTGGCGTTTTGCAGGATGTGCGCCGTCTCGACCATCTCCACCATGAAGGTTGACTGTCCGGCCGTGAGGTTATCTGACGCCCCGACCCTTGAGAATATACGGTCGACTATCCCCAGGCGCGCCGCCCGGGCCGGAACGAAGCTTCCCATCTGGGCCATGAGCGATATAAGCGCCACCTGCCTTATGAGAGTCGACTTGCCCGACATGTTGGGTCCCGTGATGATCATGAAGCGCTTCTCTTCCGAATCGAGGGTGACGTCGTTTGGAACGAAGCTCCTCTCAAGGCTTATCCTCTCTACCACGGGGTGGCGGCAGTCCCTAAGTTCTAAAAGAGGATGGGAGACGAACTCCGGGCGGCAGTAGCCGTATCGCGAGGCTATCTCGCCCATTGAGCAGAAAACATCGGTCTCCGCAACCACCGTTGCCGTCGCCTTTACGCGGCGGGCCTCCGCGGCCGCTTTTTTGCGCACCTCCTCGAAAAGCGAGGCTTCAAGCCCGGTTATTTTCTCTGCGGCCGTGAGTATCTGCTCTTCGTACTCCTTTAGCTCGGGCGAGATGAAACGTTCGCTTCCCGCAAGGGTCTGTCTTCTAGAGTAGCCCTCCGGGACAAGCGAGAGCCTTGAGTTCGTTATCTCAATGTAATAGCCAAACACCCTGTTGTAGCCGATTTTAAGGTTGGTTATGCCCGTTCGCTTCCTCTCACTGCCCTCAAGCTCCGATATCCATTTCCGCCCGTCGCTCTGGATCTTTCGAAGCCGGTCAAGCTCAGGGGAGAATCCTTCCCTTATCACCCCTCCCTCCCGCGCGAAAACGGGAGGCGCCTCAACCAGGGCGCCCTCCAGATAATCGCGGAGATCCCTGAAATCATCCATCCTCTCGCGAAGCGAGACGAGAGTCTCCGAGTGAAGATCCCACATGGCGTCGCGGAGTCTTTCTACGTAAAATGAGGAATCCCGAAGCGAGGCGATATCCCTGGGCCTTGCCGACGGGGTTTCGATTCTGTGTATGAGCCTCTCAAGATCCCCTGTCTGCCGGAGCGCATCCATCAGGTCTTCTCTCGCTGAGAGGTTCTCAAGCAGTTCCGCCGCGGCCTCCTGTCTTTTTTTTATTCTTTTGACATCAAGTAACGGGTAGCTCATCCAGCGGCGAAGAAGCCTCGCGCCCATTGGCGAGCGGGTCTCGTCCATTACTCCTAGCAGGGAGTGCTTAAGGGATCCTTCGCTCGAGGTTCTTAGCTCAAGGTTCCTCGCGGTCCACTCGTCTATTTTCATGTAGTCGACAGTGTCGTAGTACTTTGGGAACTCTATTTGCGGCAGGAAATCCCGCTGCGTTTCCCTGAGGTAATCGAAAAGCACGCCACAGGCCCGTACGCATCCGGGGTTTTTTTCGATCTCGAGGGCTTCCAGGGTAAGCACCGTAAAACCGTCTTTTAAGATTTCCCTGCACCTCTCGAACTCACATTTCCAGGAATCAACTTTCGTTACGAGCGTGCGGGAATTTGCGTCGAGCAGGGATTTAAGCCAAGAAGGGTCAGAATCGGAATCCGGAATGAGAATCTCCCTTGGGACCGACGTGCGCAAGCTCGGAGAGAAGATCCTGCGGGGAGAGGAAAAAAGAGGTCCGAAACTCTCCTGTTGAGATGTCGCAGAAAGCAAAGTCGCGAATCCGTTTTCTTCTTCCGCGACGCACGCGAGAAAATTGTTGCTTTTTGACTCAAGGTTCTCCGAATCGAGGAGAGCCCCTGGGGTGAGTACCCTCACCACCTTTCTCTCGACAAGCCCCCTCGTTTCCTTAGGGTCGCCTATCTGTTCGCAGATGGCCACTTTCTTTCCGCTTGCGAGAAGTTTTGATATGTGGGGCTCAACGCTGTGGAAGGGAACGCCGCAGAGAGGCACGGGGTTCTTTCTTCGAGCGGTCTCTCGAGGTGAGGGCTATACCCAGTATTTCCGACGCGGTTTTCGCGTCGTCGTAGAACATCTCGTAGAAATCCCCAAGCCTGAAAAGAAGTATGGCATCCGGATACTCCCTTTTTATGCTGAGATACTGAATCATAAGTGGGGTCCGCGAACTCATGAAAGAACTATTATACTGAATTCCGAGGAAGCGTCAGAACCACCTGTTAATATCACGGCGCTTGACCGAGGCGCGTGTCCAGCTGAGGCGCTCTTTGGCGCAGGGTGAAGAAGGCAGCTCTCGGTCAGGCAACCCGTGAATTAACTATAAATTCGATTTTAGTCTTTTTGCTTGAGAAAGGTACTGGTACTTTGCAGGGAAGGCTTCCCGCGGAACTGGCTGAGCGTGGTATAGTGGAGATGGAGGAGGCGAACAGGTTTCTTGCCGAAAGCTTCATCGAGGATTTCAACAGGCGTTTCATGGTGGCTCCCGCGGAGGAAAGAGAAGCGTTTGTGCCGCTGTTCGATGCGAGGCTCGACGACATACTGTGTTTGAAGTACCCAGGGGTAGTGGGCAATGACAACTGCGTGAGGTACAAGGGTATGAGTTTGCAGATCCCGCCGGTTGAGGATCGTTATCATTTCGTGAGGGCCAGGGTAATGGTGCACGAGCATGGGGACGAGAGGGTGTCCGTATGCCATGGGAAGCGCAGATTGGGTAGATATGACAAGGAAGGCAGGTTAAAAAACAAAGGAGGAAAGAGCAGACCGAGAACCCGGATAGGGGGTCCCCGCAGTTTCACATCAGCCTCTTCGGGCTACGCCCTGCTTTCGTTTCTGACTGCCTGAGAGTTCATCTCGCGTTGGTAGAAACACACTTAAAAAAGCAAAAAGCTGTTTAAAAAAGGGAACCACTTCTAGCGCAGAATACCCATGCCTCCATTCGTACCCTCTGTAATCGTAACAGTGTCACTAACTCCAACCACGAAAGTATCGTCGCCGGCGTGGCCGTTGATCACATCCATGCCGTCAAGACCCTTGAGCAGGTTCGCATTGCCATCACCATTTATTATGTCGTTGCCATGGGTACCCTTAACATTCTCAATGTTCACCAAGGTATCCATGCCTGTTCCGTCATCCCCGTTCCCGAAGTCAAGCTCTTTCCGGTATCAGATATAAAAAACCCGGACTTGATTTCTCAAGCCCGGGAATTCAGAAGGAGATCAGATGTCCACTAGTTAACGATGATGTTAGTTTCCTTACTACTCAAGGGAAACAACTCTAGAGGCAAATGAATCTCTCCTTGGGTTTTATTCAAATTCCAGATACACCGATCCTTTTCCAGTGGTACCAATAATGGCGTCGATGGTATCATCATCAGCGCCGGTGACCGTAATCGTCTGGGTACGGGAACCCGTCGTTATGCTGATTTCACCTTCTTCGCCGTCAACATCCTCAGCCGTCGACTCGCCCTCAACATCAGCCATCCTCTTGACGACAATCTTGTCAATCACAGTGGTGGTCCCGGCAGGCGAGAACTGAAAATCGCTGATGGTATCAACGCCTCCGTTCCTTATCCAGACAACAAAGGTATCTTCGCCTCTCGGCCTGTCGTCGTCACCTGCGGGGTCTCCTACGAGTATATTCGTGCCACTTTCACCGTCAAGCACGTTGTCTCCGGCATTTCCTGTCAAGGTAGTCGCCGCCACGTAAATTCTCAAACCCGGAGGAGGTCTGCCTACACCGTCAATGGCTACCGTTTCGCCGAAGTCCCGATGGTTTGCAGAATTAAGATGACGGTAGCAGTGTCCTCGGAAACCAGCGTGTCACTGCCCATGACCGCCGTGCAGATTTATATCGGTAATCACCAGAACCGCCGCCGTTGATGGTATCATCACCTTCTGCCGCCGTTGATGGTATCATCGCCAGCACCACCTGTAAGCACATTGTTACCATCATCGCCAGTCAAGGTGTCATTCACCTCATCACTACCAGTAACATTCTCTATGCTTATAAGGGTGTCATCATCTCCATGGGAGTCTTCTACCTCTCCGCCAGTGGCAAGATTTACCGTTACCGCCGTAGATGGCGGCGCTGTCGTAATCGGCCGTATCAGAATCGTCTCCACCGTTAAGAACGTATCGTCGCCTTCTCCGCCAGTGAGGGTGTCGTTTCCGGCATCGCCGTTCAAGGTGTCTCTACCTTCTCCGCCCATGAGGGTGTCGTTTCCGGCTCCGCCATGGAGGATGTCATCGCCATCATCATCCATCACCATCCCCCATAAGCGTATCATTTCCGTCACGCCCAAAAATGGTGTCATCGCCATCGTCACCGTTTATCCAGTCAGCCCCATCAGTTCCGCAGATAACGTCACCGGTATTTGTACCTGTAAAAGGGTCGCCTCATCGAACTCGCGGAAGCCTGGATGTTGCACTCTTCAGGGTTAGGCGCTACATCGATCGGGCTCTACCGGGCACCGTACCTGTGTCCTGCCCGGGCACCCTTTATCTGCATTCCCCACCGGTCAGATTATCCCCGACACCGGTCATGTACCGTGTCTATCACCGTCTGTACCGTGCTTTACCT
The DNA here is from genome assembly GCA_965229995.1 of Thermodesulfobacteriota bacterium. Lineage (GTDB taxonomy): Bacteria > Desulfobacterota_D > UBA1144 > Nemesobacterales > Nemesobacteraceae > Nemesobacter. Next base: position 1,680,383 of record OZ245933.1, read on the forward strand.
CAGGAAGCACCGTCTACACTGAAAGTACCGTCTGTCACCTGGAGCACCCATTTCACCTGCCTCACCTTGAATACCCATTTCACCATCTTCCCCCGTGCAACTGACTGTCAATGCTACTATCCCCATGCACAGGAACAGCATTAAAAACAAGTTACGTAACTTCATAATCTTACAACCTCCTTTATGAATTATTTCCGTATTTTAAGCAAAATTTAATATCATCGCTAACAAATTTACATGAAAACACACTGAAGTGTCAACACATTTTTTCAACTTCATTAAATATAACCACCTAGGAAAATAACGACACGGGGAATAAGAAACCTCCCGCCTAACTCAAACAATAACACTAACGAAACCGAATTTCAACTCATTTAATAAAAACTGAAACTTAATAGCAAATCAAGTGCCGCCACGCTCCGTTCCGACCCTTCACCAGCGCTCCATAAACTCAAGCTAAAACCATAACTAGCAAGTCGCATTTTACAGGCGTCCAGCCGACCGTTCCCAAGGAAGCCCGAACAGTCCCTACCGCGCTAAATTCCCTTAAGCTCAGAACTTCTGCGCGGATGCTCCTTTCTCCAGCGAAGCCTGTTGAGCGCGCTCACGAAAGCCTTAGCGCTTGCGACGGAAATATCCGTATCGACTCCCTTGGCCCTGCGATATTACTCCCTCGTCCGATATCCTGACCGTAACCTCGCCCTGGGCGTCGGTTCCGCCCGTTATAGAGGAAACAGAAAAATTCTCAAGCCTCGGGTCAAGCCCCGTCGCTTTCTTCACGGCCTTGAAAATCGCGTCTACCGGCCCGGAGCCCGTCTCGGAAACCGAAATCTCCTCTTCGCCCGCGATAATAGTCACGCTTGCCTCGGGCGACGTGTCCGTTCCGCCAGAGTAGCTCGTCGCCACAAACTCGTAGTAATCAGAGGAACGCAAAAACTCCTGGTTTATAAGGGCCTCTATGTCCTCGTCAAAAACGTACTTCTTCTTGTCGGCAAGGGCCTTGAACTTCGTGAAGGCGTTTTCAAACGCCTTCTGTTCCAAGGAGTAGCCATATTCCTCGAGGCGGTCCCGAAACGCGTGGCGTCCCGAGTGCTTGCCGAGCACTATCTTGTTAGAAGGGATCCCGACTTCCTGCGGGGTCATTATCTCGTAGGTGATGCTTTCCTTAAGCACCCCGTCCTGGTGTATGCCCGCCTCGTGGGCAAACGCGTTCGCGCCGACAATCGCCTTGTTCGGCTGCACGTTAACCCCCGTGACCTGGGAAACGAGCCTGCTAGTGGGATAGATCTGGGTCGTGTTTACCCCGAAACTGTAGGGCTTTTTGTCGCTTCTTACGCTTAGGCCCATAACTATTTCCTCAAGCGAGGCGTTGCCCGCCCTCTCCCCCAGGCCGTTAACCGTGCACTCAACCTGCCTTGCCCCCTCGCTTATGGCCGCGTGGGAATTCGCGACAGCCAGGCCGAGATCGTTATGGCAGTGGACGCTCAGGATCACGTCGTCAAGGTTCGGGACGTTTTTCACAAGCGTATGAATTATGTAAGCGAATTCCTCGGGAATCGTGTACCCGACGGTGTCGGGGATGTTGATCGTCGTGGCTCCGGAGCGCACGGCCACGTCGACCGCGGTGCAGAGATAGTCGATATCGGTGCGCGTCGCGTCCTCGCAGGAGAACTCGACGTTGTCCGTGTAGTTCCTCGCGTGCTTTACGGCGCCGCTTATCATCTCAAGGATCTGTTCCCTCGTTTTTCTTAACTTGTACTTAAGGTGTATTTCAGAGGTGGCGATGAAGGTGTGTATCCTCGGGCTCTCAGAATGCCGCACGGCATCCCAGCCGCGGTCTATGTCCTTTAAGCTTGCCCTGCAGAGGCCGGCTATCTGGCAGCCCTTTATTCTCTGCGCTATTTTCTTTACCGACTCGAAGTCCTCTTCAGAGGATATGGGGAACCCCGCCTCTATTATGTCCACTCCCAGGCGCTCAAGCTGAAAGGCGACCCTGAGCTTCTCCTCGGAGGTCATGCTGCAGCCCGGGGCCTGCTCGCCGTCTCGAAGCGTGGTGTCGAATATGTGTATGTAGTCGTTTGACATCTTAGAACCTTCTCTTTTAACCACCGTAAAGGCAGGTATTTACACGCGCCGGGCGGGCTTGTCAAAAACAAGTTCGCCGCAGGCGCGCTTAATTCTCAAACAGAATCCGTATGACCCAGATCCATGTCGGGACAGACAATATCGCGCACCGCGCGCTTAAGCTCCTTTATCTCGGGGAACCTTCCCATCCGCGCGCGCGACCATATAAGTGTTTCGCCAGCCCGCACCTCAAACACCCCTCCGCTTGAGGGAACAAGCGACACCCCGCCGAGTGTTTCCCCGAAAGTGCCGAGGAGCTCCTGCGCCATCCACGCGGAGCGCGCAAGCCAGCCGCATTGCGTACAGTATTTTATCTCTACCATTTCGCCTTTACCCCTTAAATTCTTCGCCCGAAGGCGCCTACATTAAGCCGCCTCATACGTTTGATTATAAAAGGTAAAAGGGATATACTCAAAAGCCAAGGAAGCTTTTCTCTGAATCAAACTTTTTCCCGGGGAGAGAACAAAAAGATGAAAAACGGAATTTTTCTCCTAGCCCTTGTTTTTGCGTGCGCGCTTTTTCTGTCCGCCCAGCCCTCAGAGGCGGCCGACAGCGCAAAAGGTCAGGAAGTCTACAACACCTACTGCGCCCTTTGCCACGGCCCGACGGGGCTTGGCGACGGAGTGGCGGCCGCAGCGCTTGACCCGAAGCCGAGGGACCTCTCAAGCGCCACCATCCTTGAGACCTACACAGACGAGTACCTCGTTAACGTGATAACAAACGGCGGAGCGGCGGTCGGGAAATCCTCGGTGATGATGGCCTGGGGCGGGATAATAAGTCCCGAGGACATAGAAAACTTGGTGGCGCACATAAGGCAGAATCTCTGCAAGTGCGAATATAAGAAGTAAAGACAAAAAAAGCGCGGAAGCCGCGGGAAAGTCCCGCAGGCAGCCGCGCCCTCTTCCTTATTATATATATAAGCCTTTTTCAGACTCCCTTTTTCTCAAGACCCGGGGGAAGTTCTCCGTAATAGGGAGATTCCTCCTCGTACATCTCGAGGATTCTCTCCTTCGGCATATCCGGCATGTCTTCTGTGAAACCGAACATCCTGCATATGTGGCGAAGCTCCTCCTCCCTTCCGGGGAGCGGATCCATGGGCTGTATGAGCTTCTGGCACTCAAGCTCAGCTCGCACGTCCTGATCCTCCGCAAGCGGAGTTCCGTACTGGTTGTAGTGATAGAGCCTGTCAAACCTCTTCCTCGGTCTCTGCCCGGGGTCCTCGGCCGGGTATCCAACCGCCATGAGCCAGATGGGAACTATATTCTCGGGAGTCCCTAAAACTTTGGGGAACTCGGCCGGCTTTCTCCCCGTGGCGATAAGACAGCACCCGAGGCCCAGATCCGTCGCCGCGAGCATGGCGTTTGCTATGGCCTGGCCCGCCTCGACTCTCAGGAGGTCTTCAGCCCTGTCCCTGGGAAAGCTCATGAGCCTCGGGTAGGTGCTCTCGGTCAGTATCTTGTAAGTCCAGCCGTGGGCCGCGGTTATGGCCCTTGCGGGAAACAGCACCTGGAAGGTCTGTATCAGCTCCTTGTACCAGGCGTCCATGTTTATAAGCCACGCCACAATAATCGGGGCCTGGCGCAGGTGAATCTCGTTAAACGGGGATCCGCACTCGACTATCTGCTCGAACTTCTCGGGGGGATAGGTTTTTTTGTCTATCACTATCGCCTCGGTCGAGTTGCAGTTGCCCTGGCAGGAGCAGTACCGCGCCGCCTGGAGCATCTTCTGTATCTTCCAGTCCTCAACCTCTTTCCACGGCTTAAAGAACCGGAAACTCCTTCTCGTGCCCATCGCTTCAAAAACTTCCATGTGAAATTCCTCCTTTGTCTCTAGTTTGTTTTTTCAAGTTTCTTCCCCGCTCCGCGCCTAAAGCGTTGTCCAGCCGCCGTCTATCACGAGATCGGAACCCGTTACGTACCGGGCCTCGTCAGAAGCCAGGTAGAGCACCGAGTGAGCGACTTCCTCGGCCTCGGCCCTTCTCACCAGGGGAACCATCTCGGCCGCTATCGCGTCAAGCTGCTCCTCGGCGTCAGGAGGGTTTCCCATGAACTCGGGGTCCATCTTGGTCTTTATGTAGCCGGGGCAGACGGAATTTGTCCTTATGTTCTCCTTCGCGTGATCAAGGGCCATGCTTCTCGTTATCTGCCTCACCGCCCCTTTTGAGGCGTTGTAGGCGACGCAGCCTTCCATCCCCACGATGCCGAGCACGCTTGAGTTGTTGATTACGGAACCCCCGCCGCCCTCGGCCATAAGCGGAACCACGTACTTGCTCACCAGGAAAACCCCTTTAACGTTTATATTGATCGTCCTTTCCCAGACATCATCCGAGGTGGTGACGACGGTGCCGCCCTCGAAAATCCCGGCGTTATTAAACAGTATGTCAATCTTTCCGAAATCGCCGTAGAAGGCCTCGACCACCCTCTTTACGTCCTCTTCCTTTGAAACGTCCCCGGGATAGCCCTTATCTCCCCGGGACCCGGGTTCTCGGCTACCACCTCCGAAAGCCTCGCGGCCGTTCTAGACATGATGCCCACATTGGCCCCCTCAGCGGAGAACAGAAGCGCCGTAGCTTTTCCTATTCCCTCTCCCCCGCCCGTTATGAGCGCCGTCTTTCCAGTGAGTCTTCCCATTTTTATCTCCCTTGCTTCGGGTTAAAACCCTGCTTTTTTTTTTAACTTTCATTATATAATAACCCATTATGAGCAACGGACAAATCCTTTACGGCGGGGACTGTGCTAAGGCAGAACCCTTTTCGTGCAGCCGGGACATTCCCAGAAGTCGTAAGGTTTATTGCGGATTGGTGTCCGCGGGACGCAAAGGCAAACGCATTGAAACCGCTCTTGGGTTTTGAGGTTCTCATACTCCGCATCCCGCATTCCGAAGGATCTCTGGGTTGTATACGCGGGGTGAACTTTGATCAGCCTCCCACACTTGTATTCCAGAAACTCCTTCTAAGTTTGGCAAAGGCAGTATCCAGTATTGCCCGATTAAGCCCGGATTTCTGTTTTACACTCTTTCCTGGGTTCTCTAGCGTCCCCTTGGCAGAAGCGGTCATGCCTTTAACATTCAAATCCTCTACAACCACGGGACGCTTCAAACGCCAATTTCCTGGGTAGTTTGGTGAATCCAGTTCCTGCGGATGTTGGCTGTCTTCCTGCTTACCTTCGCAAATTTCTTTTTTGTGTCTTTCCGCCTGTTTGATTCTTTAACCTGTCTTGCCATCCTCCTCTGGTACTTTTTCCGCCGTGCTTCCTTTTTCTTCGAAAAATCAGGCAGGAAATAGAAACGCCCGTCCGAAGTGGCTACCTGTCGTATGTTCATGTCGAACGCCGTCGGAACCACACCATCGTCCGGTCTTTCCTCCACATTCCACTTCGTAGAAATACGAATGCCCGCCATCTGTGCCCATCATGGCGAAGCACCACCTGCTTCGGTTTGCCATCCTCGTAATGGTTTCCTCCGCCTGCGAGTAAGTTTCACCCAGCCGACCGAGGGAATTCGAAGCAGAGAGTATTTCCCGTCAAGCTTCTTTATCCTGAATCGCTCCTTGCTGGGAAGCGTAAAACTGGGGGTGGTTCTTGCTCTGCTTTTCGGCTTCGGAAAACCCTTGTTGCCCTGCATCGCCTCCTTCAAGGTACCCGCGAAGATACTTGAGGGAGTACCTGACCGGAGCAAAGGGAAGTTCCTGAAGCCAGTCCGTCTCATGTCTCAGCTTGGTGAACTCCAGGGCGAAAAGCTGAAAAAGCTGGTCTGCGGCTTCTTCCACTTCCCCTCCCTGAACTTCTGGTAGTCGCTAAGGTTCTTTGATGTGAAAATGTTCCAGCCATACCTACAAGCCCCCGCTATCTGGAACATTTTTTTTGCCTTAATCTTCGTAACGGGCAGAACAACGAACTCCACGGAACGTATTTCTTTAGGTATTGCAGTATGTTATACCTGATTATAGCAGGGTTGTATATAATGCTCTATAATATCATTATGAGCAACGGAAAATCTTTCACGGCGGCGACGGTGCAGGCAGCTCCCGTTTTTCTTGACAGAAAGGGGACGGTCGAAAAAGTCATAAGGCTTATAAAGGAAGCTGCGGGAAACGGCGCGGAGCTAGTGGTTTTTCCCGAGGCTTTCATACCCACCTATCCCTACTGGCCCAAGGATCTCGGGTTCGGTCCCGAGAGAAAGCTCACGATGGACGCCCACGTCGAGCTTCACAGAAACTCGATCGAGGTTCCAGGGGAGGACACGAAAAGAATCCTTCAGCGGCAAGGAAGGAAAAAACATGCGTCGTGATAGGGGTTAACGAAAAAAAGGGGGGAACGCTATACAACACCATCCTGTACTTCGGCAAGGACGGCGCTCTTTTGGGCAAACACAGAAAGCTCATGTCGATTGACAGCGAAAAATGCGTCTGGGCTAACGGAACCGCCGAGGACGTGAGGGTATTCGACACCTCCGTCGGAAAAATAGGGGGGCTTTTCTGCTACGAGCACCACATGACCCTTGAGAAATACGCGATGTTCACCAAGGGCGAGCAGGTGCACGTCGGTCTCTGGGGAGGGCACGGCTTTGCCAAGGACACGATGGACTTTGCAAGCCGCCAGTACGCGTTTGAGGGGCAGGTGTTCGTCATAATCTCATCCGGATTCATAGAAGAGAATATGATTCCCGACTCCTTTCCCCTTAAAAAGCAGACAATCTGGGACTATCCCGGGGGAAGCGGCATAATAAACCCCAGGGGACAGTACATCGTCGGGCCCGTATACGGAAAGGAAGAGATCCTCTACGCGGAGATCGATCTTGACCAGATAATAAGGGCCAAGACCGTTATAGACTCCGTGGGGCACTTCTCAAGGCCCGACATATTCCGGTTCGAAAGTAACATTGCTTGAGTCAATCCACTTGCTTCACGTAAAGCGACTTCAACACCGTCACTTTGATTGACCTTTGGTGCCATACTCTAGCAGATGCTTGTCGCGTGTTACTAAAGTGTATCCGAACTCCCGCCGGCTGCAAATGCGGTCCACCGGGTCGGACGGCGGCATTCCGGGAAGGATGGTGGATGCAACCAGAACTGACGGCCCATTTCCGCCAGCGCCATTTCCGGTCGTTCGCAGAATCGCTCGAACCAGATATCGGGGCTGTTGGTGAGAGCAATTCTTCCTTTTGCCACAAGCACGGCGATTTCCCATGGTCATGGGTGAAACAAATAGTCGGCTGCCACGAGCGCAAGCCTTGGGTGCTCGCTTGAGCCGGTTCCTGTAAATCTTCATTATTTGCGACCCAGATGACCGCACAGGTATCAAGCAGAAAATCAACATGGGTTTCACCCCGTGACGTCCCACTGCTCGCCGACAGGCGAGGTCAGGAACGCCCGGGGAGATTGTAACCGTACCCTTCAGCGAGCCAGAAATACGCAAGAAAAAACCGGGGTCAGCTTTATTGAAACTCTCGCCATAAGCTGGCCCTTTATCTCCGGTGTCGAGCAATGGCTCGGCTTGCCTGGATTTTTTGAACACCAGTTTACGGCCCTCCATATCAACACCCCCAGTCTTGTAACCCGCTTTGAGCCAGGCATGGGTCATAACGTTGTTTGTCGGATTGTTAGACCACCATGCCCGGTGTTTAGATGCCGACGGTGGTAGTTTAACTCCGATGACTCTTTCGATTTTTTCAAATGTCATAGGTATTGATGTCTGTCTCTGTCCACGCAAATACGTCGTCAAAGATTCATATTTAGACATTTAAAGCTCCTTTTATAGTTAGTGTTGTTTATGTTAAACAAACACACACTTATTGTCAAGCGGAAAACAAAACCGAAAAATAAAGACGAAATGCTTTATAGGTTGCGTTGGGACACTTTTTGCGGCCCGTCATTTCCGCTTCAAGATAACGGATTAAAAGCGAGATTCTTGGCCCAATAAAAAAATTTAAATGTACGTGTTTAGTGCTGAATCGCCCGAACCCACCGCTGTCGGACCGGACAGACATCCACTGTTTGCTAGGCATCAGAAAAACGCATGGGTGCCGGGACACCCTCAAAGCTATTTTCCCTCCCATACCCATAGTTCGTCTTCCGACAGCGGGTCGAAAAAGCCCTCGGGAAGGACAATCTTTCCCTTGAGGACATCGGGCTGTCGTTTGCCCAAGGACTTGCAGGCGACGAGCCGTGCGACCGGTTTCCCCCTGCGGGCAATCACGATTTCCTCTCCTGCTTCAACTTTCGCCAGCAGGCGAGACAGGTGGTTTTTTGCCTAGTGAACGTTTACGATGGACATGATCAATAACCCCGATTGGTTGCCGGTCAAAAATATAGCCAATATTTTCTACCGGCACCAAGTCCGCGTGTTCCCGCGCATTGCCCCGTTAGTACCTGTTTTATATTGCTGCCCTGTTCATCCGAGGCCCAATCAGTCTCCAACGCGCTTTCCCGCCCCCTTCTCTTCAGTCCCACAGTTGGGATTGGGGTTCCGTGCCAACTCATCGGCTAGCTGGTCGGTTTTCTCCTGCTTGTTGCCTACATCTTGTGCTTCCAGCATCATGCTGTGATCCACAGGATCAACAATGTCTCTGTCCTTTCTAAGCGCCTGTTTGCGTACGATGTCACGCAAACCGCCCTCATTTGGAACAAGAGCATAAACAAGTCTGCAATCTAACGCTTCAGCCTCTTTACGAAGCGACTTAAGCGTAATCGCATCATTGCCTCGTTTTTTTCTAGACGAGCGGCGGATTGCTGAGTGATGCCGATACGTTTTCCCATCTGGCGAACGCTCATGCCAAGTGAGGTGCGGACAGCACGGATCCAGCCGCCTGAAGGACGGTCGCAAAAATTTGCTGAAAAAGTTTAGGAAATTAGACATAGCATAGTATGGTTGGTACTATTATAGATTATTGACGGTTGGTACTATTATGGATTATTGGGGGTTGGATGTGAATAGAACGTATGTTCTGTTTTTAGTATTTACCATATTTGCATTTACAGCTTGCACAGGTACGGAAGAACAGTTGCAGCAACGGGTGGAAGATGAAGTAATTGTACCTATGGAACCAGCCCCACAACCGCCGGCCGTGATACCATCAGACCTTCCTGTAACATCAACTGTTGTTTCTGAAACTCCCGTTGTGCCTCCGCTGGTTTCCGATCCTCCTGTCGAGGAGATTGGGATAGTCGAGCCTGACCCCCCCGTCTCTTACAATTACCCGCCCGGCACAGTTCTAATTAGCTTGAATACAGATACAGCCAGTGAAGCCCAGGCACGCGGTATTGCCCAAAGATATACTGTGAAGTCCGGAACTGCTAAATCAAGCTTTACTGGATACCACAGCACTGTTCAGGAAGGCGGGATATTCAGAGTGCGTCTTGATATGGAAGGGCAGAACCTTGGAGGCGTAGAGATAGTTGACGGTGGTTGTACCCTCTTCATGCACGACAACCATGGCTACAATATCACGCACGGGAATGTGTTAAACAGCCAGACTTTCGCCACTACTCATGATAATCACGATGACGACGGGCGGACTGCATCGGTATCAATTCTTAGTTGCAATCTCCCTGACCTTGACCGTGAGGGCATACGCTACGAAATAGATAGAAACAACGGCAATCACCAAGCAGTGGTACAGATAACTACAGCAGGGTCAACGGGAGAGGAAATTGACGATGGTGTTTACACTCTTACCATTGCTAACCTGCAAGTAGAAGGTTCACGGCATTACTTTGACTTTGTTATAGACAAGGAACCACCGACAGCAGTGAATTATTGGTGGTACTGGGCTATCGTGTATCACGATGTCCCAGCCGAGAGAGAACCACCAGCAGGGGGTTTTCGGGGTTTATACAGGCATGTAAACGGAGATTGGCGTTACAGTAATGGCAATTATACTAGGATGGAGTTTCCAACTGATGGAGAGGACAATACCTATGAATGGTGGCATGATATGCGTTGGTGGCCTGCTGATTTTGATAAAACCCTTACGGTAACTGTTACTAGGCTTCAAAAACGCTCTATGCTTCGTTATGGGGAGTCGTGTGGTGGTCCTCCCCAATGTTATTACACGCCACCAGGGGGAACTTACCTTGTAGGCAACCCGAGAACTTTAACGATCACCATACCAGCGGCGGTGGGGCAATGAAAATATTCCTAGTAATTTTGTTTTTAGTAGCTAGTTGCACTGGCACAGAAGAAGAAGCCATGATTGAAATGATGGAAGAAGAAGGAATTATAGCACCTGTGGATCCAGAAATGATGGAAGAAGAAGGAATTATAGCACCTGTGGATCCAGAAGAAATGGAAGAAGAAGTCGTAGAACCCATGGAACCAGAGATTTTTGAACCAGCCCCACAACCGCCAGCCCTGATACCATCAGACCTTCCTGAAACACCAACTGTGGATCAGATTGACATAAGGAATCAGATCAACGAAGTGGTTAGAGATTTCCCGCCAGCTGTACTCATGATGGAAGATCCCCCCTTTACTGTTCCAGGTGGCGAATACTACGATATACAACTGTACTGCGTGGAATTGTATAGAATAGACACGGGAACAAACTGCTTTGAACCAGTCCTGTACATCAACGATTCTGAGACTAGCGACACAAGGGTTCCCCGTACCAATTCCTATATAGATGAGGACACCGAAAGGTCTAGATTGTATGTACCACCGTACTATGAAAAGAATACGGAACTCTTCAGAACAGAGCCGGAGGAAGTTCATTTTTTCATAGCCGACCAAAGAAGTGCACCTGACGAGTGTTATCCTTACAGATACACTTTTAGCATAGAAGAAACAACAGCAAGGGAGGGATGTTAGAAGTGGACCCCTTCAGGCTTCTTCCCCATCTTCTCCTTCCGGTATTTTTAATGTTATTATTTTACCCAAAACAACACGCTAAAGTCCGACAGACTCCTAGGCTATCAGGAATTGAAAAAGGGTATTGCCGGGTATAAGGAAGAATTGAAAAATGCTCCAAGACCTTCCACAGCCCGTCAGTTTTTTAGTGAGTTAATTTCAACCTGAGAGTCTGTATTAAATGAATTCAGGATGGAACTAGGTAGATATGCCGACAGAACCAAACCCATACCTTTTCCCGGGGAAGAACTGCCGCAGGATGTAAAGGTTGTTCCGATACCGGCAGATGACAAACCGGTAATAGTTACCAGAAATCTTGAAGGTCCGCATGAAACCGTTACCCAAGTAACGGAAGTTTTCGATGAACAGGATGTAGACTTGAACACCATAGACCTTGCCGGTGTAACGTGGGTTAGGATGGGAAACAGTCTGTACCCTGAAAATTTCAAGCATCCTAAGATTTAAGAAGCTGAATATATGGGTACGTCCATTGCAGCACAAGAGGGCAGGAACCGGACTTGTAAGGGTTGTTACTGAACATGACCTTACCGGATACATTGCCGACTTCGGGGATATGGAACCTGAACTCTCTATGCGGAGAAAGGGTTTGTTTGTTGCCGACCTTACAGTTGAGGAAGTTAAGGAGATAGACTCGTACTAACAATGTTAAAAGAGGACTGCTAAGTGATAGAACAGGATGGTGCTGTATGACATGGAACATAACATTTGCGAGAAGTTAATTCCGGTTCTGAAGATACTATACGGTTGGGATGCACGAATGAGCCATCCAGTTCGGATCGGTACCGACCCTAAATTTCCTCATAGTTACCGGCGGGCGGGGAATCAACGGGATGACCGCAAGGAAACGAACATGCATTTCAAAAACGTGGCATACGCAGGTGGTGACCCAATTTGAGTTTGGTTTCCCAATACGCTTCAACATGAATTGGAGGTAAACGGGAACGGCTAAATCCCATATTTTTTGATAGTCGTGAAATTCGTCGGAACCGGAAAGTGGCTGGGGCACTAGGATTCGAACCTAGACTAGCGGATTCAGAGTCCGCTGTACTGCCGTTATACGATGCCCCAGAGTGCGGAGGAAAGATTATTTACTTTAAACCAGACAGTGTCAAACGAAAAGAAGCTTCTCGTTGTTAACACGGTTTTTTCTGAGAAACTTGCACGGTAACAGGTTCATAAAAGTACACACTAGGTTTAAACATTGATTTCTTAACTTCATATGGTCTTCCAAAACAACCAACTTTCTGTCAGGAACAATTTACTGATATGGTTTGACCTGCAAATACTCTGAGCATACTTGATTTAACCGGCTCCCATATATATAATAATGACAGTATTTTGCGATTCATGTCTGCACCCCAGGAGTAAAACTAAAATGTTTCGAATAGAAATCGCAGCCCAGATGGCAGCTTGGTTTTTACACAGAAATAAGGGTTCAATGCCTCACTTGAAGTTAATGAAATTACTGTACCTGGCCGAGAGAACCTGCATTAAGCGATACGGCTTCCCCGCACTGGGAGACTATCTGGTCTCCATGCCACACGGTCCGGTTCTCAGCACAACACTAAACTATATGCGAGGAGTTGGATGTCCAGAAAACGGATGGAGCAAATGGGTATCTCCCATAAAAGACCACGAGGTCTCGCTTGTGAGGAAATACAAATCGGAAGAGTTAGACCTTCTCAGCGAAGTGGACATAGAAGTGCTGCAGGAAGTGTGGAGTCAATTCGGTCATATGGAAAAGTGGGACATCAGAGATTATACTCATAATTACTGTCCCGAATGGAAAGACCCGCAGGGTTCTTCTACTCCCATTACATACAAGTATCTTCTTGATATATTGGGATACGGAGACAAATCCGCGGAAATGGCCGCTGAACTTGAAGCTCAGCGGCAGGTCAGAACGGTTTTGTTGTCTTAATCCAAATCCTTTCTCAGAAAGACACCCAGCAGATTAAAAATGTTTATCCCGTATCCAGGCGTGGCATTCCTAATTCCATCTCCTGGAGGACATCACCTGCACTTCATTATTACCAAACCTATAAGCAGGAATGAATCGGAAGAAGTACTCGTGATAGGAATAACATCTTCTGTAGTTGACCGTGACTTTGCGCTTGACCGAGGAGACCACGAATTCATCACACATAAAAGCTATATCAATTACCGTGATGCTCAAATCCTGCCTGTAGAAAAGATAAAACAGAACCTTGGCACAACTGATAGAGACAAAAAATTCGTATTGAAAAGCACAGCCTCTCCCGAAGTCGTAAAACACATCTGCAAAGGCCTTAAAGAATCCCGTTTTTCTCGTCCAGAGCACAGAGAGTTTTGCAAGGAAGCCTGTCCAATAAAACCCAAAGAATAATTCCGCTCGCGGAAAGAGCAACTACCTGTCTCGTCAAAATCCCTGCTCGATAATCCATGCCCTTGCCAAGAAGTTTCGCTAAACGGCAGGGGAAATTCCCTCCGCCGGGGTTGATTACCGGCTTACATCTGATAAATTAGGCAAGTGCGGTGAAGCAGCCACCGGAGCACTTCTTGGCCCATGGACGAACCGAAACCGGAAATTCTAGAAACTTTTGAGAACAAAAACCCGGAGAGGGATTACGAAATCGAGATATCCTGCCCGGAGTTCACCTGCGTGTGCCCCAAAACAGGGCAGCCGGACTTTGCGACCATCACGATAAAATACGTCCCCGACAAACTCTGCGTGGAACTGAAGTCCCTTAAGCTTTACATGTTTTCCTACAGAAACACCGGAGAGTTTCACGAGCACGTGACAAACAGGATTCTTAACGACTTCGTTTACGTGTGTGACCCCAGGTCGGTTGAGGTCACGGGAGATTTTAACGTCCGCGGAGGAATAAAGACGGTCGTCCGGGCCGCGCACCGAAAAGACGCCTGAACTTCCCGGGCCCACGGCAGCATGTACGTAAAAACCCAGATAATAATCACGGGAACGATAATATGCCTTATAATTCTGGTCGCGATTTTCGCGCCCGCGCTCTCCCCCTACGAGTACGACAAGACGAACTTCCCAAACGCGCTTCGCGCCCCTGACTCCGTGCACCTGATGGGAACGGATCAGGAGGGCCGCGATCTTCTGAGCAGGGTCATTCACGGCTCGAGGATATCGATCGCCGTCGCCGTCGGGACCGCGGCTATGGCCCTTGTCATCGGAACGCTCCTGGGGGCGGTCTCCGGATACGCGGGAGGAAAAACCGACGAGCTGATAATGCGCACGGTGGACGTGTTCTACGCCGTTCCCGATCTTTTGCTGATCGTCCTGCTCACTCTCGTTATCGGAAGCGGGGTGACGGGCATCGTCATATCTCTCGGGGTGATGTCATGGATGAGGGTGGCGAGGGTAGTGAGGGGAAGCGTGCTTCAGGTAAAGTCCTTTGAGTACGTCGAGTCGGCAAGGGCGCTTGGAGCCTCGCCCCGGACCATTCTGGTAAGACACATTCTTCCGAACACGCTCAGTCCCCTTATAGTCACCGTCACGTTTTCTGTTCCCTACGCGATTCTTACGGAATCCACGCTGAGTTTTCTCGGCCTTGGGGTCTCCCCGCCGGATGCGAGCTGGGGCACCCTGGCGAGCACCGGGTGGCAGGGAATAAGGACATTTCCGCATCTCATAGTGTTTCCGAGCCTCGCGATTTTCGTGACGGCGCTTTCGTTTAATCTTTTCGGAGAAGGGATAAGAGACCTTCTAGCTTCGGAGACTGCGAGGTAATGGGAGTGAAAAAGGCTGCTCTCAGCGTTTTTGTCTTCGCTTTGCTTCTTCTTGCCGCCGCGGCGCAGGGCGCGCGCGCCGAGGAGGTAAACTGTGAAAAAGCTCTGCTCTCTCCAGAGAGAACCCTTGAAGCGCGGTTTTTGAAGCTTCACTGCCACGCCCGGAACGAACAGCACGCGGAGGTGCAGGAGATCCTCGCCGAGATAAAGGACAAGCTTATCGTTATAGAGGATTATCTGCTTTACTACGAAGCCGAGGCGGCGCTTGGTCTCGGGCAGAAGGAAAAAGCCGAGGCGCTTTTCCTTAAAATCCTGAAACACCACCCGAACTCGGCAATCGGCCATGACGCGCACGAGCGGCTCGCCGAAATCCACCTTGAAAACAAAAGGCACGCGGATGCGGAAAAAATATACTCCCGCCTTGCCCGAAAAACTGACAGCAAATGGAAAAAAGCCGTTTACCTAAAAAACCTCGGTGAAATAAAGGAAAAACAGGGATTGTTTCCTGCTGCCACGGGGGTGTTCGAGAGAATATGGGCGGAGCACCCGGAAGTGAGCTTTTCTGGTTACGTGTTTGACCTTCACCAGAAAAACGAAAAAGTCTTCACTC
Organism: Thermodesulfobacteriota bacterium; assembly: GCA_965229995.1. Taxonomy (GTDB): domain Bacteria; phylum Desulfobacterota_D; class UBA1144; order Nemesobacterales; family Nemesobacteraceae; genus Nemesobacter. The sequence goes on from OZ245933.1 coordinate 1,695,716, forward strand.
CCTCCCCGCAGCAGTTCGCAAGAAGAGGAAGCGTCATGTTCAAGACCGGAAACTGGGAGGGCGCGCTTCGGGCTTACTCCGGGGCTTCACAGACGCCCGCGGTTAAAATGAAAACCGGCATCTCCCTCTACAGGCTCTCTAGATTTCCGGAAGCCCTCAAGGTTTTCTCGGGGATCGACTCCCCAAAGGCGCTTTACTGGAGGGGGGTGACCCTTATGAGCATGGGAAGGGAAAAAGAAGCCATAGGCACCTTCGAGCTTCTCCATAAGCTTAACCCCCAGAGCTCCTGGACACGGAAATCGCTTCTTAAGGCCGCGAGGCTTCGCCACCTGGGCGGAGAACCCGAAGAAGCAAGGCGGCTCTACAGCCTTATCATTGAAAAATACCCCAGAAGAAAAGAAGCTTCGAAAAGCGCCTGGAACCTGGGGTGGCTTCACTACAGGAACAAGGAGTACGAAAAGGCCCTTGAGATTTTCTCCAATCGCGCCTGGGCAAACTGGGGCGAGCGGCAGCGCTTTCTTTACTGGTACGCAAGGGCGGCCGAGAAAACGGGAGACAAACCCGGAGCGATTTACGCGCTGAGAAAGCTCATCGACTCCCCGAAAATCACCTATTACTCCACTCTCGCGAAGCTGAGGCTCAAAAAAAACCTGTTTTTGCCCGTTAGACCCGCTACGGCTCACGCAGAGAATCCCTTCGGGAAAAACCCCGTGCTTGAGAAATTCCTTTTCTTCGCAAAAGTCGGGATATACGACCTTGCTCTCCGGGAAGCCGAACTGCTCCGGCCCCAGGCGAAAACGGTCGGGCAGCGGCTATATCTCGCCTCGCTTTACCTGCAGGCACAAGACTACAAAAGCTCCATAAACATGGCAACCGGTCTCGGGTTCCCCGAGGCGCTTCGTTTCTCTTTTCCGAAGGGCTTTGAGGAGCGGGTGAGGATTTTTTCCCGGAAATATGCCCTTGATGAGTTCCTGGTCTATTCCGTCATAAGGGAGGAAAGCCATTTCGACAAGGAAGCGGTTTCGGTTTCAGACGCGAGGGGGCTCATGCAGCTTCTGCCCTCAACGGCGCTTGAGACGGCAGGGAAGGCGGGGCTTTCGAATTTCGAGACCCCGCAGCTTTTCTCCCCCGACGTCAATCTCGATCTCGGATGCTATTACCTAAGCTGGCTGCTTGAGATCTTCGAGGGTAACTTCGCAGTAAGCCTCGCCGGGTATAACGGCGGCCCCACTAGCGCCAAGATATGGTACGAGAAAAACGCCTCGCTCGCCGTCGACGAATTCATAGAGGAAATCCCCTTCGAGCAGTCAAGAAACTACGTGAAGAAAATCCTAAGGAGCTATGCGGCGTACGAAGCGGTTTACGGAGGGGAAAAAGATCAGTTCTCAAGACAGAGCTTCGAGAAATTCCTTAAGATCATGAGCCCGTAGTCAGAGCTTTTTTCAGGGTGGAACTGAAAAGCGGAGAGATTCCCCGATATGACCCCCGCCTCGAACTCGCCCCCGTAATCAGAAACCAGAACTTCAATCCCCGGCTCCTCCGAGACCACGTGGTAGGAGTGAACGAAATAAAACCAGCTTCGCTGCGGTATTCCCTCAAGTATGGGGCTTCGCGCAGGCACGCTCACCTTGTTCCAGCCCATGTGGGGCACCTTTATTTCCTTCTCCTCGGGGCGGAACCGCACTACCTTTCCCCTGAAGACCTCAAGCCCCCTTTCCCCGGGAGCCTCCTCGCTCGATTCGAACAGGACCTGGAAACCGAGGCATATTCCCAGAAAGGGCCGGCCGCTTCCGATAAAATCCTTTATGGGTCCGGTCATGGAGCGCTCGCGCAGGTTCCTCACGCAGTCGCCGAAAGCCCCGACTCCGGGAAGCACGACACCGCTTGAACTCTCTATGTCGCCCGGGTCCGCGGTCACGCGAACGTCTATGCCCTGAGAAGTAAAACTCTTCTCAACGCTCCTTAGGTTTCCCATTCCGTAATCTACGATGGAAATCACTATAGCGTCCCTTTGGTCGAGGGAATATCATCACGGCGGCCGTCAAGGGCCGAGGCGGTGTCCATGGATCTTCCCAGCGCCTTGAACATGGCCTCTATTATGTGGTGCAGGTTCGTTCCGTGGCGAAACTCGATGTGCAGGTTGCAGCGAAGCGAGTTGGTAAGAGACTTGAAAAACTCTTCGGCGAGTTCCGCGTCAAAGTCCCCGGCCTTGCCCCTGGGAATGTCCGCTTTGAAAACAAAACAGGGCCTGTCGCTCAGATCGACCGCCGCCACAACCAGCGTGTCGTCAAAGGGGATTACGGCGTGTCCGTACCTCGTGATTCCCCTCTTGTCTCCGAGGGCTTCTGAGAAAGCTTCTCCGATCGCTATCCCGACATCCTCCACGGTGTGGTGGAAATCGACGTCAATGTCTCCTTCGGCCTTCACCGTTAGGTCAAAGTAGCCGTGTTTTGCGAACTGGCTCAGCATGTGATCGAAAAACGGTATTCCAGTTGAGATATCGAATTTCCCGGTTCCATCAAGATCAAGCTCAACGCTGGCGCTGACTTCGGATGTCTTTCTTTTCAAAACCGCTTGGCGGGTCATTGGTTAAACTGGGCTCCTTTTTTTTGCAGCCTTTCGGCGAATTTCTGGTAATCATTCTATATAGAGGCGTGTTTTATTGTCAATAAACCGGATAGGATAAGGACCACCGATTCTCTTTGTTTTTCAGGCAACGCTCTTACACAGGAACTTTCCACCAAACATAAAAGCAAGTCCCTTCTCGTGCAAACGATTATGCGGAGAAACACACGACCGGAACCTTAAACCGCAAGATCTGACAGCCGTAATATCGGATGAATAGTACATTTTCCACCCGGCTCTAAGACATAGTTGCTTTGAATGCAGAACTACGCTCTTAACTTTTCCAGTTCGGAAAGCCATTTTCCAAAACCCCGGCATTTTCCCCTTAACACATCAAGCCCGATTTCACCCGCTATGCCGGGCCCATGAATAGTTTTTATGTATCTTGCTTTGCCGCTCAGCCTTTTTGAAGGGGCAAACTGTTCCGAGTCGTTTATTGTCTCGGGGTTTCCTCCAAATTCCCCGACCACTCGCCGTGCCCAATCTGACAAGCCGCTGTAAGGAGGAATATTGTTTTCTATAGCTTCAGGCGATGAAAACAGCAAACCCTCAAACTCGTACATCTGAACATACGGAATGAGCTGATCGTGCGAGTAATCTTCAACGCAATCAAGGATTTTTTGCTCCAACGATTCCTTGCTCTCCGCCTCGTCTTTTCCCCGGAACCCGTAAAAATCATAAAACGTCGTTACCTTGTCAAAGCTTCTAAGCAACTGCGTCAAATCTTTTCTGACGCGCAATATAGAAACATCGCCCCCTCTGTGCCCAAGCAAGATTGGCTGGGCGTAAATCTCCCGACTTTGTAGGTGCGGAGCTACCACTTCCTTTATAAAACGCTCCTCCGTCTGGCCCTCCACGGATACAGCAAGTCTTACCATTCCGGACGACCGCCAATAAGATTCTTGGACCAGATATCGCCCATTCCGTATTCATCCAACCACCGTTCGACCTGCTCTCTCTCAAACCGCCTGAACACTGAGACGCCGTCTTTTAACTCTGTTACAATAAAGTCCTCAGGACTAAAAAAGTTAGCAAAAACTACGGATTGCGTAGAACAAATCACCTGCGTTTCCACTGATATCGAGCGGATAATATCGGCAAGCACGCAAAGTGCCGCGGGATGCAATCCGAGTTCCGGTTCATCAAGTATTATTATGCTAGGCCTTCTGTATCTAGGCTGCAGCAAAAGAGTTGCGAGACAGACAAATCTGGCCGTTCCGTCCGATAGGGCATTAGCGCTGAACGGTGACCCGTAATTAGCATGCACCCAGCGCAACAAAATATTTTCATCTCCTCGCTTTCCCGTCGGTTCCAAGTAGAAATCTTGAAAAAACGGTGCCACACTTTGAACTGCGCAAACGATCTGCTTGTATGATTGCTGGTCCTTATCATCCCGACTGGTTTTGAGATCATAAAGAAAAGGAGCAATGTTAGCCGCATCTTCTTCAAGATAATAATCATTGTCCAAGCCGGATCTTTTCTTGAATCTGGCCTGGCTGCTTGTATCGTGAAAATGGTAAACCCTGCATCGGTCAAGATAGTTTTTCGTATAGTATTTTACGGGTTGATCTGCGAGGTTTTCTGTTGCTAAACCACTTTCACCTTTTCTCGAATAAAGATTCCAAGGCACGCTCCCCGGTGAATCAACTACGCGACAGCTTTCAATGTCAAACACCAGAGAATCTTCGGCTAGATTCGGCAAGAACTCCACATTGTACCCGTTCTGTCCAACTTCCAAGTCTAGCTTTATTCTTTCGGTATTTTTGGTACCAAAATGGAAAAAGTTTTCCGCTCCCCCTTCCGTTTTAACATATTGCTGCAGCTTCCCCTGGGACAAACAGCCTAGAAAAGTGAACAACGAAATCAGGTTGGTTTTTCCGGCCCCATTTGCACCAATCAATATGTTGATATCTTCCATAGGTAAATCGAGTTTTTTTATAGACTTAAACCCTTCAACCCGAATGCGTTTAAGATTTTTCGGCTCTTCACTCATATCTACTCTCGATTGCCGCACGAAGGAAACACGGCTCTACTTTATAAACAACATCGTGCGGAAGGTTCTATTGAATGCCCTTTTTTCAATAATGCTTCAAGTTCCACAGGAATTGAATACCGAACATAGGAACTTATCATTGATTTGTTCTCTCAAAACTGCGAATGTGCTACCGCATTGTAATCTACTGCAAAGCCTGACTCAATCCAAGTTTCCCATATGTCTTTCTGGATGATTCAACTTTAGAGTTCAGATGTCAGTCCTTCGATCCGTTCCATCTTGCAAAAGTATCCGAAAAGTGCAACCCCTCAAACGAAGTTGCATTTAGAAATATGGGAACCCCAACGAACTTGTGATAGAATAGTGTCCGGGTTGGGGTTCCCACTGGCGAGGTAGCGGTTTTGAAGTTCATATTGATTCCAGTAAAAGATCTTTCCAAGGCAAACGAAAGGCTTGCCTCGGTGCTCAGCAAAAAACAGAGGACCGAGCTTGCCTACGTGATGCTCGAAGACGTGTTCTCCGCGGTCGGAGAGTCAAAGCTTGCTGATAACAGGGTCGTGGTAACGCTTGATCGTAAAGCGGAAAAAATGGCTCTTGAGGAAGGGTTTGACGTCATAAGGGAGGAAACCCAGCTCGGGGAAAGCTCCTCGGTTGACCTGGCGATGCAGGTCTGCAGGAAAATGGGCGCGAAGTCGGTGCTCGTAATTCCGGGCGACGCTCCTCTCATAACCGGCGAGGATCTCGACTTCGTCCTGGAAAAGGAAAAAAAGGGCAAGTCCGTGATCCTCATACCTTCAGAAGACGAACTCGGCACAAACGCCATACTCAGAAAGCCGCCCGACAGCATACCCTCGATGTTCGGGGACGACAGTTTCAGAAAACACCAGGAGGAAGCGGAGAGAAGATACGTGCCCTACGACATCTACAAAAATTTCAATATCAGCATAGATATTGACGAACCCGAAGACATAGAGACCTTCTCCCTCCACGGTTCTCACACCAAGACCTACAGAAAACTTCTGGAACTCGGACTCATCGGGGAAGAAACGAAGAAAAACGGTGCGGCCGCCGGCTGATTCGGGGAAAAACCGAGACCACGGCGATTTCCGTTAAAACCCTCCGCTCTCAAACGCCCGGCTAGCCCCGAAGAGAGAACTCACCGCACTGGCAAAAGAAAACGGAAAAGACCCACAGGGGCAAACGTATCCCCTAGACTCCCTGCTTCACCCCAAAGACCCTGACGAGCCCCACCGGAAATACCTGCCGCTTGTGCTCGCACTCGGTTTCATCGCCCGTGCTGCCGTGGCGCTGTCGGGTGATTTCGTTCTGCACCCAGACGAAATCATGCGGTACCTAGAGTCGGCGCACCAGCTTGTCTTCGGAAACGGCCGGAGACATAACGCGTTTCCCGGATTAATGCGTTGAATCCTAGTGGACTCTCGGTATAATTGCTGTTTCTCGATTTACTTGGTTTTTCCTGAGGCGGCGTAGCTCAGGGGTAGAGCGGGGCTCTCATAAGGCCTGTGTCGGTGGTTCAAATCCACCCGTCGCCACTTCCCTATTCCTCTTTCTGTTCTTCAAAATCTAAAGAGGCGGAGTTTATGCAGTACCTCATCCCCGTGGGCTCGGGACCGTCAGGGAAAACATGGCCCAGATGAGCGTCGCACTTTGAGCACAGCGCTTCGGTTCTGGTCATCCCGTGTGAACTGTCGGTTTTCTCCGCTACGCTCTCCTGCGAAACGGGTTCCCAGAAGCTCGGCCATCCCGTGCCGGAATCGAATTTCTCGGAAAAACGGAAAAGCTCCTGTCCGCAGCAGATGCAGACATACATGCCTTTTTCATGATGGTTGTGGTACTTGCCGGTAAAGGCCCCCTCGGTGCCCTTTTTTCTCGCAACCGCAAACTGCTCGCGGGAGAGCTGCTGTTCCCACTGCTCATCGGTTTTCTTTACCTTATCAGACATTCTCTCCTCACACCCCAAGATCCCTCTTGGAATCCCGGGCATCCCTCAAAAGGGTCTCAAGATATTCTACATTACCGGAGGTGATGGCTTTTTCAATCTCCCCGAGCCTGCCGGCGAAACTGCGGATGGCTCTCAGGACAGCCTCTCGGTTCTCGATGAAAATCCCGGCCCACATCTCGGGGGAGCTCTCAGAGACCCTGGTAAAGTTGGCCAGGCCTCCGCCTGAAAAATCAAAAAGGTTTCTCTCTCCCCCCGAAGAAGCCACAGCGCTTACAAGCGAATAGGCGACCGCGTGGGGAAGGTGGCTTACCAGGGAGAAAATCTCGTCGTGGGATTCGGGGTCCATCTCGACTATCTCGCTTCCTGCAAGCGAAAACAGCGTTTTGACCATCGAGAGGGCTTCCGGGCAGGTGCTCTCCACGGGGGTAACAACGCATTTTTTCCCTGAGAAAAGGCCGGGGTCTGATTCCCTCACTCCCGAAGTTTCCTTTCCCGCAATAGGGTGGGCTCCCACGAAGCGGATATTCCGGGGGCCCTTTTCCATCTCCCTGACTGCCGGAGCCTTCACGCTCCCCGTATCGCATACGACCGTGTCCGGGGAAACGAAGCCGGAAACTTCCTCGGCCACCCGCGCTATAGTGTCGACGTAAGTCGCTACGACGACGATTTCGGATCCGGATATCCCTGGGCCGATTTCAGAAGAGCCCGTGTCCGCGATTCCGTTTTCAAGGGCGAAGCGAAGGGATTCGCTGTCCCTTTCCACCCCGAAGACCTCTCCCACTTCTCCTGAGTTCCGAAGGGCGGCCGCGAGAGAGCCGCCTATGAGCCCGAGACCTACCACCGCCACTTTTTCAAAAGTCATCTTCCGAGAATTCTCCTTAGCGATTCGATGAACCTTTCGTTCTCCCGCGCAAGGCCGAAGCTTACCCTGAGGTGCGTTTTCAGCCCGTAGACGCCCACCGGCCTGGTTATCACCCCGTCACGAAGGAGCGCTTCGTAAACCGGCATCGGATCCACTTCCAGGTCCACAAGAAAAAAATTCGCGTGAGACTCAGTGTACCCGACCCCAAGCTCGGTTAGCTTCCCGCGGAAATATTCCTTTCCCTCGCGGTTAAGTTTTCTTGAGCGGTTAACGTGCCTCTCGTCGTCAAGAGCGGCGCAGGCGGCTGCCTGCGCGGCCGAGTTCACGTTAAACGGCTCCCGTACCCTGTTCATGTAGGAAACAGCGCCGCTTGACGCCACCCCGTAGCCGACCCTGAGTCCCGCAAGCCCGTAAATCTTGGAGAAGGTCCTCACGGTCACAAGCGACTCGCGAACCGAGTGGTAACGCAGGGTGTCGGGATATTCCGGGTCGTCAACGTACTCGAAATAGGCCTCATCCACGAGTATTATCACGTTCTCCGGGACCCGCTCCAAAAACCACTCGAACTCGTCCCTTCTGACCATGGTCCCCGTGGGATTGTTCGGGTTTGCAATATAAATGATTTTCGTTTTCTCCGTAACGAGGGAAAGCATGTCCTCGAGATCGTGGGTGAGATCGGGCATCCGGGAAACGACGTGCGAGCATCCGAGCGACTGGGTGACGATCGGGTAGACGATAAACGCGTGGCGGCCGTATATGGCCTCGTCTCCGGGCTCAAGAAAGGTCCTGGCGACGATCTCTATCACCTCGTTTGAACCGTTGCCAATTATTATCGTGTCTTCGGGAACCCCGAGTTTTTCAGAAAGTTTCCGCCTGAGCTCAAAACAGTCCGCGTCGGGATAAAGATTGACTTTCGGGATGTGTTCCACGAGCGCCTTTTTCGCGAGAGGGGAAGGGCCGAGGGGGTTTTCGTTAGAGGCCATCTTGGCCGCGCCCCGGATTCCGAGCTCCCGCTCGAGCTCCTCGATCGGCTTTCCCGGAACATAGGGAATAAGGTTCTTTACGCTTGCTTTCGGTTCCATGGGGATTTTGTCAGGCAAACCGCCGTCAGCCCGACGCTCCGGCAGGGTAGGATCCGAGCACCTTGAGAAAAACGCAGTTGGCTTCCACCTTCTCAAGAGCATCCCTTACCGCCTTCTCCTCGCAATGTCCCGAGAAGTCGGCGAAAAACACATACTCCCACTGCCCGTCCCGCGAGGGCCTCGACTCAATCTTGGTGAGGTTTATGTCGGCTTCGGAAAAAGGAAGAAAAAACGTTTTGTGAAGCGCTCCCGGCTCATCCTTTACGGAAAAGGCGATCGAGGTCTTGTCCTCTCCGCTCGGGGGCGGGTTTTCCCTGCCCACCACTACGAACCGGGTCGTGTTGCGCGGGCTGTCTTCTATGTGGCTCCGTATTGTCGTGAGGTTGTATATCGATCCCGAAAACTCGCTCGCTATCGCGGCCACATCTTTGTCTCTCGCGGCCATTTTCGCCGCCGTCGCGGTGCTCGGGGTTTCAAGAAGCCCGATGCCGTAGAGGTTCGCGGCAATCCACTTCCTGCACTGCCCAAGCGCCTGGGGATGCGAAGCTACCGTTTTTACTTCCTTAATCTCCCCGCTTAGGGAAAGCAGGGAGTGCTCAATGCGCTCAAAACACTCGGCAGAAATACTCAGGTCCCACTCAAGGAGCATGTCAAGCACGTCTCCCACCGAGCCCTCAACCGAATTCTCTACGGGAACTATGCCGAAATCAGCCCTTTTGCCGTGCACCTCCTCGAACACTCCCTCGAAGCTCGGTACGGGAAAAAACTCGGAGGATATGCCGAATTTTCGAAATGCGGCCTGGTTTGAAAAACTGCCCTCGGGTCCGAGGTAGGCGACTTTCTCGTCGTGCTGAAGGGACCTGCAGCGCGAAATTATCTCCCTGAAAACGAAAAGGATGTCCTCGCTCGAAAGGGGGCCGGGGTTGCTTCCCGTTATCTTGGCTTCTATCTCCCTTTCCCTTCCCGGGTCGTAAACTCCCAGAGAATCTTTTTTCTTGAGCCCGCTTACCTCTATAGCAAGCTCGGCCCGCCTGTTTATAAGTTCGAGCAACTTGGAATCAAGGGCGTCTATTTCCCTTCTTACGGAGGCAAGTTCTTTGTTGGGAGCCATTATCCAGCCTTGAGGAGAATATTCTGAGAAGAGTAGCAAGGGGGCAGGGCAAAGTCAAATAGCCTACGGCGGTAAAAACGGGCCTCTCAGCTGCCCCCATCCGCCCTTACTATCTTGGGTTTCGACAATGTGCCCTGAATTTTCCCGGAGAAACTGCCGTCTCTGCGAGAGCCCAGAAAACTGCCGAGAAGAACAAGCTTCGCGTCCTCCGGAGAAGGCCTGAAGGTAACGGAGAGATCCAAGGCCGCTCCCTTTCTGAACCGAAGCAAAGACGGGGCTTTTCCCTCAGCCTCCAAAGACAGCTGCTTGTTCGAGAGGGAAAACCTATCGACGCGCGATTCAAATCGGTTCGCGGTGCCGCGAAGCACCGCGCTTAGGTTTTTGTATTCCTCCTTCACCTCAAAACCCCGCACCTTCTCCACCGCAATCGAAAGAGAAGGAGAAGATATCAGGTACTCCATCTTGGAAATCCCGCCGCTTTCCCCCTCTCCAAGGAACTTTATGCTCCCGTCAACCTTGCCGCCCACCGAAATCCCCTCGCCCCCGAGAAAAAGACGGGAAACGATCGAAGATTCGACGGAATTTATATCCACTTCGGCACTTGTGACCTTGTTTTCCTTCTTGTTCTGCGAAACCCTGCCCTCTATCTTTCCTCCGTAGGCGTTCACCGAAAAGGAAACCCGGGCGTCATCTGAAAAAACAACGGAGAAAAGTCCGGCGCCCACCCTGGCCCTGTCAATCACAAGCGGCTCCCTGTCCCCCAGGATCACCCGGACGTCTTTAAGCTCGATCGAGGAAATACCCCGAATATCCGCGTCGCCTATGAGAACCGGAACAGGGGAGTTGCTCTGTATCTCGAAAACGACCCTTTTTTCAACGGAGTCCCACGGAAATCCCAGGAGAAAAAAAATCACAAGGAACACAAAGAAAACCCCGACGTAGAGAGGGGTAGAGATTTTTTCCGGTATTTTGATCCTGGTCTTTATCTTCATTTTTCCCTAGCTCACGATTCGCTGAAAGAAAAAGTCGACAGGCGGAAGGAAACGTCCGTCAGGTTCGGGTTGTCGAATCTGGTTTTTATTCTCAGGTCTGAAACCTTAAGTATGGTCTTGGTTTTCTGAAAGGAATACAGAATGTTCATCACCCTGGGGATCGGCACTTTGTTTATACTGACCAGAACGGCCTTTTCCCGCTCTATCCCCTTGCCCCTCACCGACGGGTTGGTTCCCCTTATTGAAAAAGAGCGGCGGTCTATGCCGTTTCTGATAAGCGTCTTCTCCGCTACAGAAATCAGCGCTTCCTTTTCCTCTTTCATAGAGCCGCTCACCTTGGCGAGAATATCCCTTGAGTAACGGTACTCTTCCTTAATGGCCCTTATCTCGTTTAACTGCCCCCGCATCAAACCGACTTCGCTTCTAATGACCGAACCCGCGGGGAAAACGGCCCTGTAGATCGAAAATACGAGGAACAGGACGAGAACCGTAGCAGCTATCTTCATGGCGCGGACATCCCTTTCGGAAAATTCCCTTCTTTCTATAAGACCCCTGATCCTTCTCGTCAGGGGCTCGGTTTTTTCAAGAACAACCCCTGTTATGGATTTCAGTCTCTGTATAAGTCTCTGCATTTTCACCTGACGACCATCGAAATCTCGAATTTCAAACTGTTGTTAACCGACTTTCCGACCTGTCCCATTTTCACCTGAGTGAAGCTCCCTGACTCAGAAAAGGCCTTCTCTATAGCCGCTATTTCCTCGTAGGAGTCGCACTTGCCCCATATCTTGGCTTTGCCTCCGTCTTCGATTCTTATCTCGTTAATCGAGAAACTTATATCTTTCGGAACGGCAGCCGAAACCGCCGTCAGCACCTCAAGCGGGCTGTGGGCTCCTCTTACCTGCTTCAGTATGTCCAGTTTACGGTTGATGATTTCAAGTTTCCCCCTGAAAAAAGCGACCGGATCCTGGGTCCCGGCGGCCTCAGGAAACTCCTTCCTAAGATCCATTTCCATCTCGGAGCGTATGGAATTTATCTTGCTCTTTGCAGAGACGACTTCAGTTGCACGCCCGAAAACCGCTATCAGAAGCAGGGCTGCGCACAAGGCGACGGGAACCTTAAACTCTTTGAGCAGACCCCTTGCAACTCCGCGCGGCCTGTACACGTCTCTTCTCAGGTTGAGTCTTCCGCCCCCGCCCGAAGAGCTACCGTAAAGCGCCAGGGAGTACGCCCTGGCAAAAAAGGGAGAGTCCTTCTGTCCAAGCTCCGGTATGAAAATAGTTTCCACTTCCCGGCCGAGCTGCTCTGCGAGTTTCCCCGCGATTCCCTCAACCTCGTAGATTCCGCCAGTAAGAACTAGGCTCTTTATTCCATCCCCGGTTTCGCTCTCGAAGAAGCGCGCGGTGGTTTCTATCTCGTCTGTGATGAAGCGGCAGCTTTCAAAAAACGCCTTTTTTCTCCCCTCATCGCCATTGATCTGCCTAAAATCAAGAGCGCTTACGGCAAGGGCCCTTTTCATTCTTTCCAGTGCGTCGTCGCAGTTTCTGACCCTTCTCAGCCCCCCTTCGTCAAAAAATGAGAAATTAAGGTGGTCCTGGTCAATATCTATCAGAAGAAGCGGTCTCTGCTCTCCCAGAAATTTCTCCAACGAGGAAAACGCAACGGGGGAAAAAGTCACCTGGTCCGGATCCACGCCGGTCTCTCTCAGGGAACCAAGATAGCTTTCGAATACTTCCTTCTTGAAGGCCGGAACTAAGATCTCGGCTCCTTCCGGTCTTTTTACCTCGTGGTAGTCGGACAGAACATCCTCTCCCAGGGTGAACCCGGTCGAGTTCTCAAGCTCAAAGCGATAAACTTTTCTGATCTTTTTAGAATCCGAGAATGGAAATCTAAGAACCCTGAGAAGAAGCGGAGAAAAGCTGATCCCGGCGATCGCCCGAGTTCCAAGAGAAATTTCTCCTTGGAGAAACCCTGCCGTATCGCTGTTTCCAAGCTCCCCGGGGAAAGAGGATTTGAGAATTTCGGTTCCCTTTAGTCCCCTTTTTATGGTTGCGGTTCTGACTTCTCCATCGGAAAAATCAACCCCGATGAATCTACCTAGCATCTTAAAGGTATGAGAATTATCCCCCCGCCTGCCCTTCCGCCGCTTTGGCGTCAAGCTCCATTGGCATTATCACGTTCACGTAGCCGTCTTGTTTCTCTCCTTTCTTGCAGGGAACCACATACACTGGGTTTTTGTGGCCGGAAAAACCAACGATAACCTCAGGCGACCCCACCGCGTCGAGAACATCCTGAAAATACGTGAAATTAAAACCGAGCCGGACTTCTTCCCCTGAAAACTCAACCGGTATGCTCTCCTTCCCCTCGCCGGTATTGAGGTAGGCACCGAGAAGCAACCGCCCCTCTGCGAAAGCCATCTCCACAAACCTGCCCCCACCCCTTACGTTGTCGGCGGAAAAAAGAGAAACTGTCCGAAGTGCAAGCAACAAACTGGCGGTATCCACCTTGACTGTGTTTTTCGTCGAGGCCGGGACCACCTGCATGTAGTCCGGAAACTCGGCATCAATTACCCTTGAGATAAAAACTAAGTTTTCATCCTTGAGTTCAAAAACGAAGAAATTGCCGCTGCTGCCGATTCTAACTTCCTTTGAAAGGCGAAGGAGCCTTTTTACCTCCACAACCGCTTTTTTGGGAACCAGAATGTCTTTTAACAGGTTAAGGCCCTCTATTTTCTGATCAACAAAGCTCAGCCTGTGTCCGTCGGTAGCAACCATTCTCAGGGTCTGCTCCCCTCTTTTTTCGAAGAACACCCCTGAGAGACTTCTTCTCATTTCATCTTCGGATACGGAAAAAACCGTCTTGGATATCATTTCCTCAAGTCTCTCTGAGGAAACCTGGAAAAGATCCCCCGAAGAAACTTCCGGAATCCTGGGAAAATCCTCGGCCGCAAGCCCCGCGATCTTAAAAGAACCCGAGCTGGTGACAACTTCGATCCAGTTGTTCTTGGTAGCGGTAACCGAAATTTCCTCTTCCTCACGAATCTCCCTGACGAGGTCAGCTAGGATTCCGGCGGGAACCGCCACCTTAAACTCTCCCTCCGTCTGCGCGTCGCAGAAAACGGTAGCCGTGTTTTCAAGATCCGTAGCTTCCAGAAGCAGGCCCTTTTCTGTAGAGCTCATGAGAACATGGGAGAGAATTGGCATTGTCGTTCTTTTCTCGACAACTCCCTGAATCATTCCAAGCTTTCTTGAAAAATCCCTGCCTTTGATTTTAAACATCATCTGAGAAAAAAGCCTCCAGTTCAGGGAAGAAACCAAAAAACGTTTCTTTTCCTGTCATATGAAAATATTTTATCAGGAAATGATAACCAGTTTTCCTCGACAAAACTATAACCCGCAAACACCAACGCTCTACTGCTGTTGTTTCTACTTAAATATTTAATATATTTCTTCGTAGTAGTAATAGTAGTAGTTGTGAAAAAAGTGAAATTGGCGGAATTGTCTGAAACCATGAGATTTTCTGATTCATAAACATGTTCATAACTTCTCTGTCTGTTGACAGGTACTAACAGTTTTTTTCTTCTTCCGGGCGAGGGGGCGAGGAAGTCAAAATCTTTGAACAGCTTTTTCAGTTTTTCTTAACAGGGCTTTGGGGCGCCTAGGAGGTAATAAACTTCTCAAGGGTCGCCGAAAGCGCCGTCACGGCGTTTGAGATGTTGGGGTCCTTGACAATCTTTTTTTCGACGTTTTTTACCGCGTGGACCACGGTGGAGTGATTTTTGCCACCGAACCTCCTCCCTATTTCGGGGAACGAGGATGACGTGTATTTTCTCGAGAGGAACATTGCTATCTGCCTGGGTTCTGAGACTTTTTTCTGTTTCTGGCCCGATTTGAGGTCCTTTACCGTTAGATCGAAAAATGAGCCCACCTCTTTTTGAATAAGCTCTATGGTTATTATTTTCGGGTTTTCTTTTTTCGCCAGGTTTTTCAGGAGCTCCTTCGCCAGCGTCAGGGTTATCTTCTCTCCAAACATTTTTGAGTAGGCAAACAGCTTGTTCACCGAGCCCTCAAGCTCCCTTATGTTCAAGAGAACGTTCTGCGCTATGAAAGAGGCCACGTCGCCCGGGATCTCTATTCGTTCTTCCTCCGCCTTTTTCTCTATAATGGCTATCTTGGTTTCCACCTCCGGAGGCTGTATGTCTGCAGTGAGTCCCCACTCAAATCTTGACTTCAGGCGTTCCTCGAAGTTTTTCATCACGCTCGGGGGCTTGTCGCTGGTTATAACTATCTGTTTTTTCGCCGCGTAGAGGGAGTTGAAGGTATGGAAAAACTCCTCTTGGGTGCTGTCTTTTCCGGCGATGAACTGGATGTCGTCTATCAGAAGGACGTCGCAGTTGAACCTGTAGAGATTCCTGAACTTGTCCATCGAACCTGTTTTTATGCTCTGCACCACCCCGTTTGTGAAGTGCTCGGCGGATATACAGAAGGTGTTCAGGCGGTTTCCGTTCCGTTTGAGTATGTGGTTTCCTATCGAGTGGAGAAGATGGGTTTTCCCGAGGCCCACGCCACTGTGTATGAAAAGCGGGTTATAAGCCATCCCGGGGTTCTCGGCTATCGCGAACGAGGCTGCGTGAGCGAATTGATTGCTTGGTCCGACGACGAAGTTCTCAAACGTGTTGGTTGAGCTGAAAAAGCTTGCCGCCTCTGGGTCATGGAATCCCGCGCGCTCCGGCCTGCCGGCGGTTTTGCTTTTTCTCGGTTCTCCCGCCGAGGAATTCTCCTCGCCCGCATCTATGGTTATCTCGAAACCTTCTTTTCCGTAGAGGCTGCGGGCGGTTTCGTTTATCAGTTGAAGGTAGTGGTTTTTCACCCAGAGGGCCTGGAATTGGGTTTTGGCCTCAAGAGTGACCAGCTTGTCTTCTGTCTTTGAGACTTTTATGGAAAACAGCCAGGACGGGGGAAAGTAAAGGTCTTTCTTCACGTGGTCAAGAACCACGTCCCAGTCAAATTCTATTTTTTGTTCTGATCTGTTAGTTTCAGTAGCTAGGTTGCCGTGCGCAACCACCTCTGCTTTTTTCAACAGCAATTCTCCTGAAAAGCAAAAACCTGCCCAAAAACAGGTACTTCAGAAAAAAATCCAACCCACCCTCCGGAAAGTAAAATTAATTCTAATTACATCGGCTTTTCGTGTCAAGAAAAACCGGTTTTTCCCCTGCCCTAAAACCGGTTTTTGCGACCGTGGCTAGGGAAGAAAGAAATTTTTCAGGCACCCCGGCTCAATTGACACTCAACCGCGTTTACAATACAATTTCTAACCGCAAATGAGCGAAACAGAAGCCTTGAGATTCTTAGCCGAAAGGTTCAAGGTTACTAAGAAAGAAGTTTTGATGGGGATAGGGGACGATTCCGCTGTTTTAGAACTCAGAGACAACTCCTGCCTTGTCGCTTCGACCGACACTCTGGTTGAAGGTGTTCACTTCCGTCTTCAAACGCAGACCCCAAGGCAGCTCGGTAAAAAGGCGGTCTGCGTCGCCGTAAGCGACATCGGGGCTATGGGAGCGGTGCCGAGGTACCTGCTCTGTTCCCTTGGCTGTCGGAGCGCGGACGCAATGGGGTTAATCGAGGGTCTCTCGCAGGGGGTGGGAGATGGCTGCCGGGAGTTCGAGGTCTGCCTGGTCGGGGGAAACCTCTCGGAATCGCAGACCGTTTTTATAAGCATGACGGCACTTGGAGAGGTCTCAAGGGACAGCATCCTCCGCCGCTCGGGCGCAACGCAGGGAGAGGACATATACGTGACCGGAACCTTGGGGGATTCCGCCCTCGGCCTCAGGATACTGTCAAGCGACCCTGGGATTGACGGATGCGAGGATTTGGTTTTAAGACATATTGAGCCGACGCCGCGGCTCGCCGTAGGCAGGATGGTCGCAGAGCGCGGGATTGCCTCGTCGATGATAGACGTGAGCGACGGGCTCCTAAGCGATCTTGAGAAGCTCACCTCGGAGCACGGACTGGGTGGTGAAGTCAGCCTCGGGGATCTTCCGCTTTCCCCCGGTTTTCTTTCCCTCTCCCGCAGATTTTCCGAGGATGTCTACCGCCTCGCGGTTTCAGGGGGAGAGGATTACGAACTTCTTTTCACCTCTCCTGCGGAGAACCATGCCGCGATAGAGGAGGTTTCCCGTCTTTGCGGGGTCGCGATCTCGAAAATCGGGTTGGTCACCGGAGGTCGGAAGATCAGGTTTTTTGACGAGGGGGGAGAGGAAGTTTTTTACGATACCGGGGGGTTTGAGCATTTCTGCTGACTTCTCCACGGGGGTAAGATTTTTTTGGGCGAAAATTTAATTCTGATTCTTTTTTTTCTTGCCTGCTCCGCGTTTTTCTGCTTCAGCGAGGGGGCGCTTTTTTCCCTTAGCCGTCCACAGAGAGAGAGCATATCTAAGCAGCGGGGCAATGTTTCTGCGGCCATAGGAAAGCTTCTGTCCAATTCCCACAAGCTTATAGCTACGGTTCTTTTGGCGGACGAGGTCTTCAACATAGCCTACTCGAGCGTCATAGCCCTTACGGCGAGAAAATATCTTCAGGACACCCCCGAGCAGACAGTCGCTCTTATTTCTCTGGCCATAGCGTCTCCGACGCTTCTTGTGTTCGGTGAGATCGTTCCCAAAACCGCCGGGGTGAAGTTTCCGAGAACCATCTCGAAGGCAGTCGCGCTTCCCCTTTATTTCTTCCACGTTGCGGTGACCCCGCTTAGGTGGGGGATCATGTTTATCTCCGGTTTTTTCATAAGGGCCTTCGGGGCGGACTTGGGCCACCGCGCGGAAGGAAACAACATCTCCTCGGACGAGCTTGAAATTCTCGTGGGAATGGGGAGGGACGAGGGAGTGCTTAACGAGGTGGAAAAATATCTCGCGGACGGTTTTTTCAAGCTTGAGGACCTGCCTGCCCACAAGATAATGACTCCCGCCATAGACTGCTTCACGCTTCCCCACGACATTGAAGTCAAAGCGGCCGTCGGGAGGGTCCGCCAGATGGGCCACTCCCGGATACCGGTTTACGAGGAGGAGAGGGACAACATAGCCGGCGTTCTCTACGGCAAGGATCTTTTGAAGTGGAATTTTACCGAGCAGAACTCCGCCGCCGCGGTAAGCGAGTGTCTCAGAAAGCCCTATTTCATTCCCCGCTCCAAGCCCGCGGGGGCGCTTTTGCGCGAACTCCAGATGCGAAGGATCCACATAGCGATAGTGGTTGACGAGTACGGAAGATTCGACGGGCTCCTAACCATGGAGGACATACTGGAGGAACTTTTCGGAGACATAGAGGATGAGAGGTCGGTGCTCAAGAAGGCCGCTCCCGCGGTCCGCGGGGGAGCTATTACTATTCCCGGGGGAATGAGAATAGAGGAGTTCAACGGCGACTATCTTTTTTCGGTTGCCCGCACAGCGGGGCTTGAGAACCTGGGAGAAATACTGGAAGGGGCCGCGATTCCGCTTCGAATGGAAAACGAAACGATGGGCGGTTTCGTATTCGATCTTTTCGGGAGGCTGCCGGCCGAAGGGGAGAAAATAGATTTCGGCGGGCTGGTTTTCACGGTGGAGGGCAAGGAGGGGAAAAGGATTTCCAAGATAAGAGTTGACGTTCGGAGGGAGGCCAGTGGCGATGTCCATTGAACTTGTGATTCTCCTGATTTTTCTGTTTTTGGTTCTGCAGGCCTTTTTCGCCGGTTCGGAGATAGCCCTTATCTCCTGCGACAAGATAAAGATGAGGTCTCTTGCCGAGGACGGTTCCGCTGCCGCGGGGCTCGTTCTTGACGCACACTCGAAGATCGAAAGCTTCATAGGCACCACGCTTATAGGGGTCAACCTTTCGCTCATAATAAACACCCTGGTGCTCACCTTTTATTTAGAGGATATCTTCGGGCAGCGAAGCGGCATCTACACGGTGGCCATGCTCTCCCCGCTCATCATTATTTTCGGCCAGGTGGTTCCGAAGGCGGTTTTCGAGAGCAGGCGAAACTCAATAGTGCTCTGGATTATCTATCCGCTCTGGGTCTTCTCCAAGCTTCTTTCCCCTGTGCTTTTCTTCGTCAACTTCTTTACCCGGGGGATATTGAGGCGCCCCGGCAAAAAGATGAGTTCCATAACCCGCGAGGAACTTGAGGACGTGATGGAGGAGGACGAGAACAAGCCGAGCGCTGATTACAAAAGAAGGGTTCTTCGCAGAATCTTCGGGTACTCCGAGACCACCGTCGGAGAAATAATGATTCCTCTCGTGAGGGTGGACGCGCTTGAGAGAAAGTCCACGCTTCGGGATGTAAAGAGTCTTATAGCGGAAAAAAGCCATTCGAGAATCCCGATTTTCAGCGACCGGGTCGACAACATAACCGGCATACTCAACTCGTTTTACGTTCTCGGCGAGCAGGACCTTGATCAGAGCGTGGAACGGTACGCCCTTCCTCCCCTCTACGTTCCGGAGTCAAAGCTTGTAAACGAGCTTATGGACGAGATGAAAGGGGGACGCGCGGGAATGGCCGTCGTGGTCGATGAGTACGGAGGATCGGTCGGAATCATCACCCTTGAGGACATAATTGAGGAGGTGGTGGGGGAAATAGAGGATGAGTACGACACTGGGCAGACCCCGTGGAGAAAGCTCGGCGGCGGGCAGTATTTAATAGATCCCACGGTTGAGATAGGGCGGCTTAACGACGGACTCGGGCTCGCCATTCCCGAGGGCGAGGATTACGAGACGCTCGGAGGATTTCTTCTTTACAGGTACGGGTCGATCCCCTCTCCGGGAACCGTGATAGTTTTCGGGAGAAAAACTTTCACCGTAGTCTCCTCAACGGCGAGGATGATCAGCGAAGTCCGCCTGCGGCTAGAAAAATAACTCTTTTTCCCGGGTTCGGTAAAATAATTGCGCAGAGTGCTGACACTAGACGGAAAAAACATGCTTAGTTCATTTTGTCTTTTTAGCTGCTTTTGCACTGCGGAGGGCTTCTGATTGAACCCCGGCAAGGCAAGAGTGTGCTTCGTTATCCCCACGTACAACGAGGCGCTTAACATCACTTCGCTTCTGGCGCGCCTCACCCAGCTCTACGGGGACGCGGACGTGGGGTTTCTTGTTGTTGACGACAAAAGCCCTGACGGCACGGCGCGCCTGGTCCGGGAGTTTGCCGCAGGGGGGGACGGACGGGTGCACCTGCTTGAGGGAGAGCGGCGCGGGCTTGGAGACGCTTACGTGCGCGGGATCACTCACGCTATGGATGTTCTCGGCGCCGAAGTTGTGGTGCAGATGGACGCCGATTTCTCCCATGACCCGGCCGACGCGGGAAGGCTTCTTGAGCGCGTCGCGGACGGGGCGGACGTGGCTATCGGGAGCCGTTACGTCGCGGGGGGTTCGATTGATGAGCGGTGGCACCTCAGGCGGCGGCTGCTCTCGCGGTGGGGAAATCGTCTTGCAAGATGGATCGGGGGCTTGAGGGGAGTTTCAGACTGCACGGCGGGTTTTAAGGCCATAAGAGCGGAGAAGCTGCGGGCCGCGGGGCTGCGAGATATGCGGGTGCGTGGCTACGTGTTCCAGGTTGAGCTTTTGCACCGGCTGATCCGCTGCGGGGCACGGGTGGTCGAGGAGCCGATCCATTTCCGCGAGCGCGAGCGCGGAGAAACAAAGCTCGGCATGGCGAACATGCTTGAGTTTTTCCTCAGCGTTCTGTGGCTTCGCCTGAGCGACCACATTACCTTCATTAAGTTCTGCGTAACGGGTCTTTGCGGAGTGGTTATCAACCTAGGTTTCTTTTACCTGATACTGAAGCTTGGCATTCACAAGTTTGTCGCGTCGCCCGCAGCCATAATGATTTCCATTTTTTCGAACTTCCTGATGAATAACTACTGGACTTTCGGCGACCGCGCCATGGTCGGCCGCGAGTCCGTAAGGGGGGTTAAGTTCGCCCTGGTTTCCTTTGTGACGTTTTTGCTCAGCTACTCGATCTTTGTCGCTCTCTCGATGCTGTTTCCCCGGGTCTTCCCCGTGTTGCTTCAGGCGTGCGGGATTGTTCCCGGGGCTTTGCTTAACTATTATCTGAACTCCCGCTGGACGTTTCGCGAGGAGGACCGCGGGGAATGAAGGCGGGTTAATGACGACTGGAAAGAAAAAAAAGGCCCAAGACCAGGCTTCACAGCCAAGGACAGTGGTTCTGGGTCTTGGGGTCTCGCGGCGGGACGCTTTCTCCTTTCTGGCTCTCGGCGTGCTTATAGCCGTCGTTTACTTTCCTGCTGCCCTGGCGGGATTCGTCTGGGACGATTCCATAATGAGGGAGCTCCGCGCCGTTTCGACATGGGGAGGAATCTGGGAACTCTGGTTTGATCCCGTAAACGCCTATCTTGAGGGAGGCACACGGAAGGAAGGGCATTACTGGCCGCTTCTTTATACAACCTTCTGGATTGAGCACAAGCTCTGGGGGTTTTCCCCCGCGGGCTATCACATAGTCAATATCCTGATTCACTTTGCAAACACCGTTCTGCTTTGGCGTCTGCTTGTGCGCCTTGCGGTTCCCGGCGCGTGGTTCGTGGCGGCTGTGTTCGCCGTACATCCGTTGCACGCAGAATCCGTCGCATGGATAATGGCGAGAAAGGACATGCTGGCAACCCTGTTCTGTCTCGCCTCACTTGCGATCTGGCTTCGCTTCGTTGAGTCGCCTGGGCGGCGGCGCTACGCGGCGGCGCTTTTGCTGTTCGCGGCCGCCATGCTCTGTAAGTCGGTCGTGGT
This sequence comes from Thermodesulfobacteriota bacterium, assembly GCA_965229995.1. GTDB lineage: Bacteria > Desulfobacterota_D > UBA1144 > Nemesobacterales > Nemesobacteraceae > Nemesobacter. The sequence continues at coordinate 1,717,098 of OZ245933.1, forward strand.
TGTCTTCCCCGCGACCTTGCTGATCCTGCAGTGGTGGAAAGAGGGTCGCCTCACCCGGGCGGACCTGCTTCGGGTGGCACCGTTTTTCCTCGTGGGATTTGCCATAGCGGTTGGCGACATGCTGTTTTACCAGAACGTGCAGCCTCTCTCTCTGGGCTTCTCTGCGGCTGAGAGGGCGCTTATCGCTGCGCATGCGCTCTGGTTCTACGTGGGCAAGCTTCTATGGCCCATGGGAGGACTGGCGGTTATCTATCCGCATTGGGACGTTAATGTGGCGGATCCGTTGGTCTGGGGGTATGTCATCGCGGCGGTTGCCGTGGCCGCGGCGCTATGGTTCCTGCGGGGAAGGGTCGGACGGGGACCCTTGGCCTGCGCCCTGTTTTTCGCGGTCATTCTCTTACCAACGCTTGGCTTCGTTGACTACGGCTACATGCGGTATTCGTTCGTCGCCGACCGCTACCAGTATCTCGCGGGTATCGGCGTAATTGTGTTTTTCGCCGGAGCCGCCGCCTATGGTTCGTATAAATTGCCGGATGTGCTAAGAAAAGCCGCAAAGGGTGCCGCTTTGGCGCTGCTTTTCCTGCTGGGCGCGGCGACATGGAATCAGGCGGGCGTTTACAAGGACGAGGTCACCTTGTTCAGGCACATTATTTCTCTTAACCCGCAGGCTCATACTGCTCACCTCAATCTTGCGTATGCGCTTCTGCATAGCGAGGGAGCATCGGAGGAAGCCCTCACTGCCGCCCGCATTGCCGTGAAAAGGCGCCCTCTTTATCACAGCTCCCATAACGTTTTGGGAGCGGCGTTGTCGGGGCTGGGTCGACACGGGGAAGCGGAGAAGCACTTGCGCAGGGCCGTTGAGCTCAATCCCCGCTACGCGCCGGCTTTTTTGAACCTCGGAGAGAGTTTGAGGAGGCAGGAGCGTTACAAAGAGGCGCTTGAAGCGTATCTAGCCGCGACCAGGATAGATCGCGGTTACCCACTTCCCTATGTCGGAATGGGCTATGTGCTTTTCGGACTTAAGCGATACGAAGCAGCCGTTTCGAGCATGAAACAGGCTCTCTCGCTCAAGCCCGATCTGCCGATGGCGCCCAGATTACATTTTCTTATAGGAAAGGCCTTGCGGAAAATGGGTCGCCACGGCGAGGCGGAGAGACACCTGCGCCGCGCCGGGAAACTTGCCCCTCCGGAAAAATGATGAAGAGAAACTCCCCCGCCGCGGTCAGTGCAGAGACTTCTCCCGTCTGAGTTCCTTTTCTATAAGCTTTCTGTATGATTCGACCGGCTGGATTCCGTGTATCCTTAGCCCTCCCAGGTAGAGGGTAGGGACGCCGAAAACCTCGTTTTCCTTGGCGCTTTCCATGTTTTTTTCTATTGTTTCGGAAAAACTCCTTTTCCGAAGAGAATCCGAAAGCTCCTCGGGGCAGAGCCCAGCCTTTTTCCCCGCCTCAAGGACGGTTTCGAGGAGACCTATGTTCTTTCCCTCCTCGAAGTAAGCCGCGTAGCAGGCCTTGTGAAACTCCATGAACCTGTTTTTTTCCTTCGCGAACTCGGCTCCTTCAAGGCACAGCCTCGAGTTGGTGACGAATCCCGGGAGCCTTATTTCCACCCCGGCCTCGGCGGCTACGTTCTCGAGGGTCTTCGAGATGCGCAGGGTTCTCTCCGTTTTTCTCCGCCTTTTTCCCTCGGGCGGGTATTTCGGGTGGATCTCCACCCCCAGCCACGTCGCTTCGAGGTCGAACTCCTTTGCAAGGCCGAGTACTCTTTCGGTGGCCAGAAAGCAGAAAGGACAGATATAGTCGTAGTAAAGGAGAATCTTCACGCGCCTTTAAGAATACACGACCGCGGTTTTTTCCGAAAGAGGGGTTTTTTGAGGGTCAGGTCTTTTCTATACGTCAAGAGTCTGTTTTGGTTTTGACCGGCTAGGTTGCGCTTAAGATTTGATTTCTACCCTATTTTTGCCGGGTAATAAACCAAGAACCGACATGGAACGAAATGAGATTACCCCAATTATGCGTAGTTTCTGGGAGCAATAAATATGAACACTTATGTACCCGATGAGTTGCCGCTGAAG